>NZ_JOAG01000008.1 GCF_000725485.1 Nonomuraea candida
GGGTGGGGCAGGGGCGGGGCGGGCAGGTGGCCGGATTCGGCCGCCGCCAGCATCCCGTCCAGGGTCGCGGCGTCCGGCCTGGCCGCCGGGTCGCGCACCAGCAGCGCGCCCAGGACGGGCCCGAGCACCCCGGCCCGCTCCGCCGGCGGCACGTCCTGGTTGAGCACCGCCGCCAGCGTCGCCAGCGCGGTGCTCCTGCGCAGCGGGTGGCGGCCCTCCACCGCGACGTACAGCATCATGCCCAGCGACCACAGGTCGGAGGCCGGGTCCCCCTCGACGCCGTTGATGCGCTCGGGCGCCATGTACTCCGGCGAGCCGATGAACGAGCCGGTGGCCGTCAGGCTCGTGGACTCGCGCATCGCCGCGATGCCGAAGTCGGTCAGCACCGACCGGCCGTCGGCGCGCAGCAGGACGTTGGCGGGCTTGACGTCGCGGTGCTGGATGCCGACCTCGTGGGCGGCCCGCAGGGCGGACAGGACCTCCCTGCCCAGCCGGGCCGCCTCGGGCGGGGGCATGGGGCCGCGCTGGACGCGGTCCTGGAGCGAGCCGCCGGTGACCAGCTCCATGACGATCCACGGGTAGCCCTGCTCGCCGGGGTCCACGATGTGGTGGATCGTGGCGACGTGCGGATGGTTCAGCCGGGCCAGGGCGCGGGCCTCGCGCAGCACCCGGGCGCGCAGCTCCCGGGCGTGGGCCGGGTCGTGCTCGTCGATGGAAGGATCGGGCGGGCGTACCTCCTTGAGCGCGACCTCGCGGTGCAGGGCCAGGTCCCAGGCCCGCCACACCAGGCCCATGCCCCCGCCGCCGAGCCGCTCCACGAGCTCGAAACGGCCGTCGATCACCCGTTTGTGCATGCTGAGCAGCGTAGGGGGAGGGAATGCCCCCAGTCATCACGCGCTGATGGCCAGTTCCTCCGCGGTGACGCCGTGCGCGAACGGCAGGCCCCGGGCGTACCTGGCGAGCTCGTCCACGGCCAGGTCCGCGAGGCGGGCCAGCTCGCCGCCCAGCGACCCGGCGATGTGCGGGGTGAGCAGGAGGTTGGGCAGCTCGAACAGGGGCGAGTCCGGGGGCAGCGGGTCGGGCTCGGTGACGTCGATCACGGCGTACAGGCGGCCGGAGGACAGCTCCGCGGCCAGCGCGTCCTGGTCGACGAGCGCGCCCCGCGCGGTGTTGATCAGCGTCGCGCCGTCGCGCATGCGCGCCAGGCGGGCGGCGTTCACGAGGTGGCGGGTCTCCGGCAGGGCGGGGGCGTGCACGCTGACCACGTCGGAGCGCTCGAACAGCTCCTCCAGCCCGACGTGCGGCACGCCCAGGTCCTCCTTCAGGTACGGGTCCGCGACCAGCACGTCCAGGTCGAACGGCCGCAGCAGCTCGACCACCCGCCGGCCGATCCGGGAGGCGCCGACGATCCCGACCGTGCGCCGGTAGTTGCCGTACCGGGGGAAGATCCCCTCGACGTCGGGCAGCGCCCGCCGCTCCCGGTAGAGCCCGGCGATGTCCGTCACCCGCTTGCCGGCGAAGAGGATCGCGGCCAGCGTGTACTCGGCGACGGGCTCGGCGTTGGCCGCCGCCGCGGACGACACGAGCAGGCCGCGCTCCCAGCACGCCTCGGTGACGTGGTGCTTGACCGAGCCGGCCGCGTGCACGATCGCGCGCAGCCTGGGCGCGGCGGCCAGCACCTCGGCGGTGACGGGCGGGCACCACCAGCTCGTGCAGAGCACCTCCGCCTCGGCCAGCGCGCCCGCCACGGCCGGGTCGGCGAAGTCGGCGGCCACCAGATCGGGGTCGACGTCGGCGACCGCGACCAGGCGCTCGCGCACCGGCCCCGTGAGGAGCCGGGCGGCGACGTGGGGCGCCATGGCGAGCAGGGTCTTCGGCCGTGATTCCGGCATTTCACTCCCCCGACTCTGAAATGGGTCAGTTGATCATATCGACGCCCCTTCCCCGCCGCCCGAGCGCCGCGGACAGCCCTTCATCACCACATGGCCCCCCACGAACAGCGCGCGTACCATCAGGCGTCAGGGGCGTCGCAGGGCCACGAGCCGGCGTCCCGCCGGTGTCACCGGGGCTGTCGCGGTCCGGGACCGGCCGCAACAGCCCCTACCTTTGCTGTCATGGACCCCCTCATCAGCCGCAGGGCGCTCAACCGCGCGACCCTGGACAGGCAGCATCTGCTGCGCCGCACCGACCGCTCCGTGATCGAGGTCGTGGAGCGGCTGGGCGGGCTGCAGGCGCAGACCCCGCACACCTGGTACACCGGCCTGTGGAACCGCGTCGCGGGGTTCCGGCCCGCCGACGCCGCCGACCTGCTGCTCTCGCGCGAGCTCGTGCGCATCGCGCTGCAGCGCTCCACCATCCACCTGGTCTCCGCCCGCGACTGCCTGGCCATGCGGCCGCTGCTGCAGGTGGTGACCGAACGCTTGACGCGCTCGACGTTCGTCCGGCGGCTGACCGGCGTGGACCTCGACGAGCTGGCCGCGGCGGGGCGGGCGCTGCTGGCGGAACGGCCGATGACCTTCGCCGAGCTGGGGCGGGCGCTGGCCGAGCGGTGGCCGGGCAACGACCCGCACGCGCTGAGCCAGTGCGTGCGCTGGCTGGTGCCGCTGGTGCAGGTGCCGCCGCGCGGCCTGTGGGGCAGGAGCGGCCCGATCGCCCACGCCGACGCGGAGTCCTGGCTCGGGTTCGAGGCGCCGCCGATGACGCCGGCCGAGCTGGTGCGGCGCTACCTGGCCGCGTTCGGGCCCGCGTCGGTGCAGGACGCGCAGGCGTGGTCGGGGCTGACCCGGCTGGGCGAGGTGGTCGAGACGATGGACCTGGTCAGGTTCCGGGACGACGCCGGCCGCACCCTGTACGACCTGCCGGACGCGCCCCGCCCCGGCGAGGACGTGCCGGCCCCGCCCCGCCTCATGTACGACTTCGACAACCTCTTCATCGGCTACGCCGACCGCTCCAGGACGATCACCGGGACCGGGGCGGCGGCGATCGGCGGCTTCATGGGCACGAACGTGATGCCCCGCCTGATCCTCGTGGACGGCGACACGTGCGGCGACTGGACGCTCACCCGGGCCAAGGGCGTCTCCACGCTCAACCTCCACCAGTGGGAGCCGATCAAGGCCATGGAGGAGGTCGAGGCGGAGGGCCGGCGGCTGCTGGAGTTCCTGGCCCCGGGTGACCGGCACGAGATCTCAGTCCTTGACGGCCCCTCCAAGTCCTGACACCAGCCGCCGCTGCACGGCCACGAAGAAGATCAGCACCGGGATCGTCATCAGCGTCGAGGCCGCCATGATCCCGCCCCAGTCGTTCTCGTCCGGCTTGAAGAAGACGAGCAGCGCGGCGGGCAGGGTCTGGTTGTCCTTGGCGGAGATGATGAAGGTCCTGGCGAAGATGAAGTCGTTCCAGGCCGTGATGAAGGAGAACACGCTGGTCGCCACCAGGCCGGGCGCGACCAGCGGGAACAGGATGCGCCACAGCACGGTCGCCCGCCCGGCCCCGTCGATCATGGCCGCCTCCTCCAGCGCCTCGGGCACGGCGGCGACGAACCCGCGCATCATCCAGATCGCGAACGGCAGCGTGAACGCCAGGTGCACCAGCACCAGCGAGGCCAGCGTGTTCAGCAGCCCGAGATCCCGGACCACGAAGAACAGCGGGATCGTCAGCGCCTCCACCGGCACCATCTGCGCGATCAGGAACATGATCAGCACGGTCGTCCTGAACCGGAACCTGAACCTGGTCACCGCCACGGCCGCGAGGAAGGCCACCGCCGCCGACAGCACCACCACGCTCAGGGCCACGCCCGCGCTGTTGAGCAGGTAGCGCCCGAAGCCCTCCCCGGTGAGCACCCTGACGAAGTTGTCCAGGGTGGGGTGCAGCGTCCAGGGCTTGACGTCCAGCGACTGGATCTCGCCGTCGGGCTTGAGCGCCGACAGCACCATCCAGTAGAGCGGGAACGCGGTCAGGAACGCGACCACGCACGCCACGGTGTTCGGCACGAACCGCCTCATGACCCCGCGCCGCCGGGTCGCGGTGCCCGTCATGACCCCTCCCCGCGGGGTCGCGATGTCCGTCATAGCCCCTCCCCGCCGCGCCGCAGCGCCCGGATGTAGACCAGGGTGAACGCCAGCAGCACGAGCGTCATGACCACGGCGATGGCCGAGCCGAGCCCGTACTCGGAGGAGCCGAAGGCGGTCTGGTAGGCGTAGACGTTCAGCACGGTGTTCTGCCCGGCCACGCCGCCGCCGTTGGTCATCACGTAGATCTGCGTGAACACCTTGAAGTCCCAGATGACCGACTGGATGACCACGATCGTCACCAGCGGCCGCAGCATCGGCACGATCACCTTCCAGAACGAGTGCCAGGCCGAGGCCCCGTCGAGCGCCGCCGCCTCCAGCACCGAGGCCGGGATCGCCTGGATGCCGGCGTAGAGCGTCAGCATGACCAGCGGGAACGAGTGCCACACGATCGTCGCCCCGACGACGGCGAACGTCACCCACCGGTCGTAGAACCAGTTGAACCCGTCGAGCCCCAGCACCTGGTTGACCAGGCCGAGGTCGGCGTCGAACAGGAACATCCACACGGTCGAGCCGGTCATCGCGGGCGCCGCCCACGCGCCCAGCGCCGCCAGCGACAACAACGTCCTGGGCACCGGCCCGGTCCTGGTCATCAGCACCGCCAGCGCCGCCCCGGCCGCCAGCGTGGCCAGCACCAGCGCCGCCGCGAACCCGACCGTCTGCAGCAGCACCTCCCAGAACCGGCCGTCGCCCAGCAGCGTCGCGTAGTTCGCGAACCCCACGAACGTGCTCGGCTGCCCGCCGCTGACCTGCGCCTGCCGGTAGTCGAAGACCGACAGCAGCCCCAGCATGTAGACGGGGTAGCCGAACAGCGGCACCAGCACGGCCGCCGCCGGCAGCAGGTAGAGCCACGGCCTGGCCCGGCCCCCGGCCGTCGCCGCCCGGCGGCCGGGGGTCACGGCCCGGCGGCCGAGCGTCACCCCAGCCGTCACGAGCGTCCGAAGGCGGTCTTGACGGCGGCGGCCGCCTCGGCGGTGGCCGCGTCCACGCCGGCCCGGCCGGTGGCGATCTTCTGCAGCATCGTGGGGATGACCTTGCTGTTGTCGATCTTCACCCAGGCGGGGTCGAGCGGCACGAACCTGGTCCCCGCCGCCACGGTGTCGAGGAACGGCTTGACGAACGGGTCCTTGGCGGCCAGCTCGTCCCGCGCGCCGGTCAGCGTGGGCAGGTTGCCCATGGCCTCGTACATCTTGGTCTGGTACGCCTTGCCGCCCAGCAGCTTGACGAACTCCACGGCCAGCGTGCGGTGCGCGGCGTTCTTCAGCACGCCGAGGTTGTTGCCGCCGGCGAAGGCGGGCGCGATCGAGCCGGGGGCCGAGCCGGGCAGCGGGACGACCGCGTACTTGCCGGCCGCCGCGCCCGCGTCCACGGCCGAGCGGTTGAAGTTGCCCAGGATGGCCATGGCCGCCTTGCCGCCGGCGAACAGCTCGACGGTCTTGCCGCCGGTGAGCGAGACGCACGCCTGCGGCGGGCAGATGTCGTCGGTCAGCAGGTCCGTGTACGCCTTGACACCCTTGCGGGCCTCGGGCGAGTCGAGGGTGGTGATGTCGCCGCCGGCGTCCCAGACGAAGGGCAGGGCGCCGAAGGTGTACTCGCCGCCGACGGCGATGCCGTACAGGTCGGGCTTCTTCTCGCGGATCGTGCGGGCGGTCTCGGTCAGCTCGGCAAGCGAGGTGGGCGGCTTCAGCTTCAGCTCGTCGAAGACGTCGGTGCGGTAGTAGAGGGCGCGGATGCCGATGAACCAGGGCAGGCCGTACTGCTTGCCGTCCACGGTGGCCGACTTCAGCAGGTCGGGGGTCAGGTCCTGGTTCCCGAGCTGCGGGCCGAGGTCGGCGAAGCCGCCGGCGGCGGCGTACTCGGCCAGGTCGGTGTTGCCGTACTCGGCCACGTCGGGGGAGCTGGCCGGGTCGTTGAAGGCGCCCTTGAACTTCTCGTGCCGGGCGGGGGTCGTCGGGATGTAGGCGACTTCGACCTTGACCCCGGCGTGCGCGGCGGTGAACTCCTTGATCGCCTCGCCGACGACCTTCTCCTTGGGCGCGCGGTTCGGCTCGTCGAAGAGCCACACGCGCAGCGTGCCGGTCTTCTCGTCCCCGCCGGCCGGGGCCGGGGCGGTCGAGGGAGCGCAGGCGGCCAGCGCGAGCACGGCCACGCCGGCGGCGACATAGTTAACAAACCTCACTATTTACCTCCCGAGCGCGACCCTAGGAACCGCCGGGGCGGCAGCGGAAGCTTTGACCCGACTTGTTGTGCACTGCACAACGAGATGTTGCAGAGAGACGCCGCCGGTATGGTGAGGCGCGTGCAGGAACGCAACAGGTCCGCCTCGCTCCGGCGCGCTCTGGCCGTGCTCGACCACGTGCGCGAGCGGCCGGGCCTGACGCTCACCCAGCTCGCCGAGGCCGTGGGCCTGTCCAAGAGCACGGTGCTGCGACTGGCCGGGCCGCTCGTCGAGGCCAAACTGCTCGACCGCGACCGCGCCACCGGCGTCTACCGGCTGGGCCACGCCACGCTCCGGCTCGGGCAGGCCTATCTCGCCACGCTCGACCTGCGCGCCGTGGCGGCCGAGGAGTCGCACCGGCTGATGAGCGAGGTGCGCGAGACCGTCCACCTGGTGGTCTACGACCCGCCGCACGTCGTCTACATCGACAAGGTGGAGAACGCGACCAACGTCCGCATGGCCTCGCGCATCGGCAGCCGCGGCCCCGTCCACTGCACCGCGGTCGGCAAGGCCATCCTGGCCTGGCAGCCCGAGGAGGCCCTGGCCGGGCTGGCCCTGGAGCCCAGGACCAAGCACACGATCACCGACCCCGAACGGCTGCGCGCGGAGCTGGGCCACATCAGGCGCCGCGGCTACGCGGTCGACGACCGCGAGAACGAGCCCGAGGTGCGCTGCGTGGCCGCGCCGATCTTCAACCACGACGACGCCGTCACCGCGGCCATCTCCGTCTCCGGCCTCACCTCGCGGATCACCGCCGCGCGGGTGCGCGAGCTGGGGCCGCTGGTGGCCGGTGCGGCGGCGCGCATATCGAGAATGCTGGGGGGCCAGAGCCGATGACCGGGCCGACGACCGATCTTGTGACCTTCGGCGAGACGATGGCGCTGTTCGCCGCCAGGCGCACGGGCCCGCTGCGCTTCGCCCGCGACTTCGACCTGGGCCTGGGCGGCGCGGAGTCCAACGTGGCCATCGGCGTGGCCCGCCTGGGCCACTCCGCCACCTGGGTGGGCCGGGTGGGGGCCGACGAGTTCGGCGACCTGATCAGGGCCACGCTCGCGGGCGAGGGCGTGCACGTGCGGGCGATCCCCGACCCCGCCGCGCCGACCGGGCTGATGATCAAGGGCAGGCGCACGGCCGACCTCATCGACGTGCGTTACTACCGCAAGGACAGCGCGGGCTCCCGGCTGTGCGCCGCCGACCTCGACCCCGAGCTGATCAGGTCGGCCCGCGTGCTGCACGTCTCCGCCATCACGCCCGCGCTCTCCGGGCAGGCGCGCGAGGCCGTGCGGCACGCGATGGCCGTGGCGCGGGCCGCCGGGGTGACGGTCTCGCTCGACGTCAACTACCGGCGCGCGCTGTGGACGGCCGAGGAGGCCGGGGCGTGGTTGCGGGAGGCGGTCGGCGAGGTCGACGTGCTGTTCGCCACCGAGGCCGAGGGGCGGCTGATCGCCGACGCCGGCGGGGCGGAAGAGCTGGCCAAGGCGCTGGCGGGGCTGGGGCCGCGGCACGTGCTGCTCAAGTTCGGGGCGCGGGGGGCGATGGAGCTGTCCGGCGGGGTCGTGCGGCGGGCGGAGCCGTACCGGGTGACCGAGGTCGACTCCGTGGGGGCGGGCGACGCCTTCGCGGCCGGGTGGCTGGCCGACTGGCTGGCCGGCGCGGAGCCGGAGCGGCGGCTGGCCACGGCGTGCGCGGCCGGGGCGTTCGCGGTCACCAGCCAGGGCGACTGGGAGAGCCTCCCCCGCCGCGCCGACCTCGACCTCCTGCGCGCCCCCGAGGACGGCGTCAGCCGCTGACCGGCCCGCACCGGCCCGCGGCGGCGGGGCCCGTCCGGGTGGGCGAAGGCCGCCGCCGGGCGGGCGTGAGCCGCCGCCGGGTGGTGTGAGGCGGCAACCCTTAGCATGTGGTGCATGAGACGCCCCCTCGGAGATCTCGAATCCACGATCATGGACAGGATGTGGTCCTACCGCAGGCCCGCGTCCGTCCGTGACGTGCTCGAAGACCTCCGCAAGGAGCGTGAGATCGCCTACACCACGGTCATGACCGTGATGGACAAGCTGCACACCAAGGGCCTGCTGCGCCGCGAGCCGGTCGGCCGGGCCTACGTCTACGAGCCGATCTCCACCAAAGAGGCCTACACCGCCGAGCTGATGCGCCACGCGCTGGCCGCCAGCGGCAACCAGGCCGCCACCCTGGTCCACTTCCTCGAACGCCTCACTCCGGAGGAGGCCACGGCGCTGGAGGCCGCACTGCAGGTCTTCCCGTTCGGGAGCCGCCGCCCATAGGGCGTTCTTTGCCCGTTTCCGCGCCGGTCTTGAGGGCAGGCGGGGAAGACCTCGTCCGGGGGAAGGAACGGTGCGATGACAGACGTGGCGGGCATGGGATCCCGGCCTGACGACCAGCGCGGTGTGCTGACCAACAGGCAGGGGCACCCGGTCTACGACAACCAGAACCAGCGCACGGTGGGCCCGCGCGGGCCGGCGACGCTGGAGAACTACCAGTTCCTGGAGAAGATCAGCCACTTCGACCGGGAACGCATACCCGAGCGCGTCGTGCACGCCAGAGGCGCGCTCAGCTACGGCTACTTCGAGGCGTACGGCACGTTCGGCGACGAGCCGATCAGCCGCTACACCCGGGCCAAGCTCTTCCAGGAGGCGGGCAAGCGCACCGACGTGGCCCTGCGCTTCTCCACGGTGATCGGCGGCCGTGACTCCGCCGAGACGGCCCGCGACCCGCGCGGCTTCGCGATCAAGTTCTACACCGAGGACGGCAACTGGGACCTGGTGGGCAACAACCTGGCCGTCTTCTTCATCAGGGACGCCGTCAAGTTCCCCGATGTGATCCACTCGCTCAAGCCGGACCCGGTCACGTTCCGGCAGGACCCCAACCGGATCTTCGACTTCATGTCGCAGACGCCGGAGAGCATGCACATGCTGGTCAACCTGTTCAGCCCGCGCGGCATCCCCGCCGACTACCGGCACATGCAGGGGTTCGGCGTGAACACCTACAAGTGGGTCAACGCGCAGGGCGAGACGCATCTGGTGAAATATCACTGGATGCCCAAGCAGGGCGTGCGCAGCATGACCGAGGCGGACGCGGCCGCCGTCCAGGCCCACGACCTCGGCCACGCCACCAAGGACCTCTACGAGGCGATCGAGCGCGGCGACTACCCCGAGTGGGAGCTGCTCGTGCAGATCATGACCGACGACGAGCATCCCGAGCTGGACTTCGACCCGCTCGACGACACCAAGGTGTGGCCGGAGAACGACTTCCCGCCGCAGGCCATCGGCCGGCTGGTGCTCAACCGCAACGTGGAGAACCAGTTCGCCGAGAACGAGCAGTCCGCCTTCGGCACCGGCGTGCTGGTGGACGGGCTCGACTTCTCCGACGACAAGATGCTGATCGGCCGGACCTTCTCCTACAGCGACACGCAGCGCTACCGGGTCGGCCCGAACTACCTGCAACTGCCGGTCAACCAGACCAAGGCGCCGTGCCGGACGAACCAGCGCGACGGGCAGATGACGTACTTCGTCGACACGGGCGGCGAGAGCCCGCACATCAACTACGAGCCGTCCCTGCGCGACGGGCTGCGCGAGGCGGAGTACCCGCATCCGGACGAGGTCGGCCCGGTCATCACGGGACGGCTCACGCGCAAGCGCATCCCGCGGACGAACGACTACAAGCAGGCCGGCCAGCGTTACCTGCTGATGGACGACTGGGAGCGCGACGACCTGGTGCACAACTTCGTCAGCGCGCTCAAGCAGTGCGACCGGGCCATCCAGGAGCGCATGGTCTGGCACTTCCTGCTCGTCGAGGACGACCTGGGCCTGCGGGTCGGCGAGGGGCTGGGCATCACCCCGGACGACGTGTCCGGGCTGGAGCCGCTGAAGAGCCAGGACCTGACCGACGAGGACCACGAGCGGCTGGCCAAGCTGGGCAGGAACGGCCCCCGCGACGTCCAGGGCCTGAAGATGACCCACTGCGTGCCGAACGAGCGGGCGGCCCACGCCGACCGCTGACCGCCCTCCCCTGCGTCCGCCTCTCCCGCCGGGAGCGCGGAGAGCCGGACGCAGGAGAGTCGGCCGCAAGTCGTCCCCGCCCGGGGAGCACACCGGCCGGTGGGAGCCCCGGGAGGGTGTGCGGCCGGTCAGAGGAGGCCGGCGCCCGCCAGCAGCTTGCCGATCCGGCCGACCTCGTCGTCGTTGAGCGGGATCTGCGGCAGGGCGGTGACCGGGCAGTCGATGATCCCGCGCAGGTGCAGGGCGGCCTTGAACGCCCCGAGCCCCGACGAGCTGCCGCCCATGCGCCCGCCGCCGACGTGCACGATCCGGAAGAGCCTGACCAGCCGCTCCTGCTCCGCCCTGGCCGCCTCCCAGTCGCCCAGGCGGGCGCAGCGGTACAGCTCGGCGTAGCCGCGCGGGTCCACGTTCCCCAGGCCGGGCACCACGCCGTCGGCGCCCATCCACAACGCCGAGTCCACGGTCACCTCCGACCCGGTGAGCACGCTGAACGGCGCCTCGCGTCCCATGATGACCGCGCGCAGCCCGCCGTCGTCGCCGCTGGAGTCCTTCACGCCCGCCAGCGCGCCCTCCGCGGCCAGGCCGAGCAGCAGGTCCGCGCTCAGCTTGGTGTGCACGGACACCGGCAGGTCGTAGGCGTAGACCGGCAGCCCGGTGCGCGCGGCGAGCGTCCTGAAGTGGGTGCGGATCTCCTCCGGATGCGTGCGGGTGTAGAACGGCGCGGTCGCCACCAGCCCCGCCGCCCCGGCCGCGGCGGCGACCCGCGCGTGTTCGAGCACCCGGGGCGTGGTCATGTCGATCACCCCTGCCAGCACCGGCACCTGCCCGGCCACGTGCCCGGTCACGGTGTCCAGCACCGTACGCCGCTGCGCGTCCGTCAGGTACGCCACCTCCGAGGAGGACCCGAGCACGAACAGCGCGTCCACGCCCCCGTCGATCAGGTGTTCCACCAGCCGGACGAGCGAGGCGGTGTCCACCTCGTACTCGGGGGTCATGGGGGTGCACACCGGCGGGATCACACCGGACAGTCGGGAAGTCGTCATGCGCGCTCCTGGATCAGTTCAAGGTCTGTGGCCCCGGCCGCGACCGGATGGTGGCAGTGGAAGAGGTGGTCGCCCTCGACGGTCGCCTCGGGCAGCTCGGCGGCGCAGAGGTCGTCGGCGCGCCAGCACCGCGTGCGGAACGGGCAGCCGCTCGGCGGCCTGGTGGCCGACGGCACCGCGCCGACCAGCGGGATCGGGTTGATGGGTGAGATCAGCCCCGGCGTGGCGGAGAACAGCGCCCGCGTGTACGGATGCCGCGCGCCCAGCGGCACCGAGCGCGCCGGCGTGCGCTCGACGATCCGGCCCAGATACATGGTGACCACGCGGTCGCTCATCCTGCGGACCGTCTGGATGTCGTGCGAGACGAACACCAGCGCCAGCCCGAGCCGCTCCTTCAGATCCAACAGCAGGTTGAGTATCTGCGCCCGCACCGACACGTCGAGCGCGCTGGTCGGCTCGTCGGCGACGACCAGGTCGGGTTCGAGCGCCAGCGCCCTGGCCACCGCGACCCGCTGCCGCTGCCCGCCGGAGAGCTGGCCGGGCAGCGCGCCGGCCGCGCCGGCCGGCAGCCCGACCAGGTCGAGCAGTTCGCGGACGCGGGCGTCGCGCTGCGCCGGGGTGCCGCGCCGGTGCACGTCGAGCGGGTCGCGCAGCACCTGGCCGACGGACAGGCGGCGGTTGAGCGCCGTGGACGGGTCCTGGAAGATCATGCCCACGCTCGACCCGACCAGCTCCCGCCGCTCGGCCTCGTTCAGCCCCCACAGGTCCCGCCCCCGGAACAGGACGTTTCCCGAGGTCGGCCGCTGCAGCCCGACGAGCACCCGGGCCAGCGTGGACTTGCCGCACCCGGACTCCCCCACGATCCCGACCGTCTCGCCGGGGGCGACGGTGAGGTCCGCGGCGGTGAGCGCGTACACGCGGTCGCGGGAGAACAGGCCGCCCGAGCGGGCCTTGTGCACCACGTGCACGTCCTTCAGCTCAAGCACCCTGCTCACTCCTCGCCGGGGTCGGCGCCGGGTGGTGGCAGGCCACCGCGTGGACGGCGTCCCCCTCCAGCACCGGCCGTTCGGTACGGCACACGTCCGTGGCCATCGGGCACCGGTCGGCGAACCGGCAGCCGGCCGGGAAGCCGGCCGGCGCGGGCACCACGCCGCGGATCTGGGTGAGCCGTTCGGCCCCCGACTCCAGCGACAGCACCGAGCCGAGCAGGCCGCGGGCGTAGTGGTGGGCGGGCCGGCCGACCAGGGCGGCGGTGACGCCGGTCTCGACGATCTGGCCGCCGTACATGACCACCACGCGGTCGGTCACGTCGGCCACCAGGGCCAGGTCGTGCGAGACGAGGATCAGCGCGAAGCCCAGCTCCTCCCGCAGCCGCAGCAGCAGCTCGATGACCTGGGCCTGCACGGTCACGTCGAGCGCGGTGGTGGGCTCGTCGGCGACGATCAGCCGGGGGTCGCGGGAGAGCGCCATCGCGATCAGCACCCGCTGCCGCTGCCCGCCCGACAGCTCGTGCGGGTAGGCCGACAGGGTGCGGCGGGCGTCGAGGCCGACGAGTTCGAGCAGCTCGGCGGGGCTGCGCCGGCCGCCGCGCCGGGTGAGCTGCTTGAGCTGGGCCCTGATGGTCATGGCGGGGTTCAGCGAGGACAGGGCGTCCTGGTAGATCATCGCCATCTCGTGGCCGAGCAGGCGGCGGCGGGCGCGGCGGGACTCGGCGAGCAGCTCGCGCCCGTCGAAGCGCACGTGGCCGCTGACGCGGGCCTCGCGGGGCTGCAGGCCCATGATGGTCAGCGCGGTCAGCGACTTGCCGCAGCCGGACTCGCCGACCAGGCCGAGCACCTCGCCGGGGCGTACCTCGAAGCCGATGCCGTCCACGATGTCGACGCCGGCGGACGGGCCCGCGGCGAAGCCGATGCGCAGCCGTTCCACGGCGAGGATCGGCGGGCCCTGCGGCAGCGGGCGGGCCCGCTCGGCCAGCCGGCGCGCGGCCTCCTCCAGCCCCGGCAGCTCGACCGGCTCGCCGGAGCCCGGCCGGGCCCGCTCGAACGCGTCGTCGTCCCCGCGCACCTGCGCCTTGCGCGCCGCCGGGGCGGCCCAGGCGTCGGAGATGCCCTCGGACAGGATGTTCAGCGCGAGCACGGTGACGAGGATCAGCAGGCCGGGGAAGACCGTGGCCCACCAGCCGCCGAGCAGCACGAGGTTCTTGCCGTCGGCGATGACGCTGCCCCACGACGGGTTCGGCGGGCGCACGCCGGCCCCGATGAACGACAGCGACGCCTCGAACACGATCGCGTCGGCCACCATGACCGTGCAGAACACCAGCACCGGCGCGGCGCAGTTGATCGCGACGTGCCTGATGACGATGTGCGGCGTGCGCGCCCCGATGACGCGCTCCGCGGCCACGTAGTCCTCGCCGTACTGCGCCAGCACGTTGGCCCGCACGACCCGGGCCACGGACGGCATGTAGAGGAAGGCCATGGCCATGACCAGCACGGGGATGCTGCCGCCGAACACCGCCACGAGCACCGCGGCCAGCGCGATGCCGGGGAAGGCCATGATGACGTCGAGCACGCGCATGAGGGTCTCGTCCACGGCCCGGCGCGAGGTGGCCGCGATCGCGCCCAGGATCGCCCCGGCCAGCAGGGCGAGCCCGGTCGCGCCGAGGCCGATGATGAGCGACCAGCGGGCGCCGTACAGGAGCCGGGACAGGATGTCGCGGTTGGCGCTGTCGAGCCCCATCCAGTGCGCGGCCGACGGCCCGCCGCCCGTCGCGGGATCCGGGACGACCTGGAAGTACGGCGAGTGCGGCGCGATCCACGGCGCCAGCAGCGCGGCCAGCACGACCACCGCGATGATGCCGACCGACACCCACGACAGCAGCGTGAGCCTGCGCAGGCCGACGCCGGGCCGGGACAGCCGCTCGGTGAGGCCACGTCTCATGTCGCGCTCCTGAGGCGGGGGTTGACCAGCAGGTAGAGGATGTCGACGACCAGGTTGACGACCATGAAGCCGATCGCGATCGTCAGCACCACGCCCTGCACCACGGCCGGGTCGCCGTCGCGCACCGCGTTGATCATGAGCTGGCCCATGCCGGGCAGCCCGTAGATGGTCTCGATCACGACCGTGCCGCCGATCAGGTAGCCGATGCGCAGGCCCAGCACGGTCAGCGGGTTGATCAGGGCGTTGCGCAGCACGTTGCGGCCGACGACCACGATCATCGGCAGGCCGCTGCCGATGGCGGTGCGCACGTAGTCGCGGTCCAGCTCCTCCACCATCGACGTGCGGATGATGCGGGTGAGCTGGGCGGCGATCGGCAGCGACAACGACAGGGCGGGCAGCGTCATCGAGCGCAGCCAGCCGGGCAGCGAGTCGGCCGGGTTGATGTAGCCGCCGGTCGGGAACAGCCCCTCCCCGACGGCCAGCCACTGGATCATCAGCAGCGCCAGCCAGAACGCGGGGGCCGCCACCCCGACCAGCGAGACCATGCGGATCACCTGGTCGGGCCAGCGGTCGCGGAACAGCGCCGCCGTCACACCGAACACCAGCGACAGCACCACCGCCACGGCCAGGCCGAGGAACGTGAGCTGCAGGGTGAGCGGCAGGGCGGTCGTCACGGACTCGATGACCGGCTTCTTCGTCAGCACGCTGGTGCCCATGTCGCCCTGCGCCAGGTCCGCGACGAAGCGGAGGTAACGCACGGGCAGCGGGTCCAGCAGGCCGTTCTCGATCTGGAACTGGCGGATCTGCTCGGGGGTCGGGTTCGCGCCCTGGAAGTAGGCGTACTCCGGCTTGTTGCCGGAGAAGCGCATGACGACGAAGACGAACGCGACCACCCCGAGCACCATCGGGATCAGGATGAGCAGCCGCCGCAGCAGCATCCGGGCGACGAGCGTCATGACCTCTTGGCCTGCAGCAGATTGAGGCCCGGGTAGGGCTGGGCGCGGACGCCGGACAGCTTCTTCGGGTCCCAGGCCGTCATCAGCTCGTTGTGCACGACCGGGTAGAGGACGGCCTGCTCGGCCACGAAGTCCAGGTAGGCGTGGATCAGCTCCGTGCGCCTGGCCCGGTCGGTCTCCTTGGCGGCCTCGTCCATCATCGCGAACAGCTTCTCCGCGTCCTCGGTGCCGTCCCAGTGGGCGTACTTCATCCACAGGCCGCCGGGCACGTAGTTGTAGTGCAGGATCAGGTCGGCGTCCATGCCGAACTGGTTGGGGTTCGAGGCCGCCGCGACGACCTGGTACTCCTGGAACTGGTCCATCTTGGTGAAGAGCGCGGCCGTGTCCTGCGGCTCCAGCGTGGTCCTGACGCCGACGGCCTCCCAGGAGGAGGCGATGGTGGGCAGGCAGTCGGCGATCCAGCTCACGTTGACCGCCATGAGGTTGACGGTCAGGTCGCCGACGCCGGCCTCCTTCAGCAGCGCCCTGGCCCTGTCGGGGTCGTGGTCGTAGACGACCGAGGCGCGGCGGTGGTCGGGGTGGCCCTCGTTGAGGAAGGAGCTGGAGGCGGTGCCGTGGCCCTTGAGCGCCACGTCGATCATCTTCCGCTTGTCGATGGCGTAGTGCAGGGCCTGGCGCACTCGTACGTCGTCGAACGGTTTCGTGGCCGTGTTGAACATCAGGAACATGTGGTTCATGCCCTTGCCGCCCTCGACCGTCAGCCCCTGCTGCTTGAGCTGCTCGACGTTGGCGTAGGGGATGTTGTCGGCGATCTGCGCCTCCGCGGAGCCGCCGGAGATCTTGGCCACGCGGGCGGCGGCGTCCACGATGGTCAGCCAGTTCATCTTCCTGACCGTGGCCGGCCTGGGCCCGTTGTAGCCGTCGAACGCCTCGAACGAGGTGTTGGACTTCGGGTTGTGCGCCACCAGTTTGTACGGCCCCGAGCCCACCGCCTTGCCGCCCTTGGCCTGGTCCCACGCGCCCGGCTGCCCGAACACGTGCTTCGGCATGATCTTGGCGATGGTCAGCCGCGGCGCCGCGTCCGGGAACGGGAACTTCAGCTCCAGCTCCACGCTGCCGCCGTCCACCTTCCTCACCTCCTTCAGCCAGGACTTGAAGAAGTTGCCGATCAGCACGTTGGCCTCGGGGTCGAGGACCCGCTCGAAGGTGAAGACGACGTCGTCGGCCGTCACCGGCTGCCCGTCGTGCCACTTCGCACCGTTCCTGAGCGTGAACCGCCAGGTGGTGGCGTTCAGGTCGGCGGGCAGCGCGGTGGCGAGCGCGGGGTACGGCTCGCGCGTGATCGGGTCGGTGTCGAGCAGTCCCTCATAGACGTGGCTGATGCCGGCCATGGCGAAGGCCGAGGCCGTCTGCGTCGGATCCCAGCTCTGGTCGTTGCCGTACCCGATGACGGCGGTGATGAGGTCCTTGTCGGACCCGGCGCCGACCGAGCCTGTCGAGGCCGGGCCGCCGGAGCAGGCCGAGAGCGTGGCCGCGATGAACGCCGCCGCCCCCGTCGCCCCGCTGTGACGCAGGAAGTCGCGGCGGCTGAACTCAGAGCGCACGGATACCTCCTGGGAGAAATAGGACGTGGGACATCCCATGTCCTACGAAGTGCGTAAAGTGGACGCTAAACGCCATCCCGGCATGAGGTCAACGGAAGATTTCCGGATTGTTACCGGAGATGAAAGGATTCTTCATGACCACAGTCCCGCGTCCGGCGCGCCAGAGCCGCGCCACCGAGGCCCAGGAGGGCGTCAAGGACCTCATCGTCAGGCGCGGGCTGGTGGCGGGCGATCCCCTGCCCACCGAGTCGGAGCTCATGGAGGAGCTCCAGGTCAGCCGCAACTCGATCAGAGAGGCGCTCAAGGCGCTGCAGGCCGTCGGCATCGTGGACATCCGCCACGGCTTCGGCATGTTCGTGGGCCGCATGTCCCTGGCCGGCCTGGTCGACGAGCTGACCTTCCACAGCCGCATCACGCTCCAGAACGGCGCCAACCACCTGGCCCACCTGGTCGAGATCCGCGAGATCCTGGAGACCGGCCTCGTCCAGCGGCTGATCGAGCTGGGCCCGGCGGCCGACCTGTCCGAGGCGGCCGGCGTCATGGCCAGGATGGAGAGCGAGGCCGAGGCCGGGCTGGTCTCCCCCGAGACCGACCGCCTCTTCCACGACCTCCTCTACCGCCCGCTCGGCAACCCGCTGGTCAGCCGCCTGCTGGGCGCGTTCTGGGACGTCTACTACCAGCTCCGCGACGCCCTCGGCACGCCCGACGAGCCGCCCGCCGACGTGGCCAGGCGCCACCGCGACATCTACACGGCCGTGCTCAGGGGCGACCGCGCCGCCGCCGTGGCCGCCGTCCACGCCCACTTCGAGGGCGTACGCAACCGCACCGCGAGGATCGGCGGCTGACCCCCACCCGGCCGGCGGTCAGTCCTCCGGCCAGCGCTCCACGCGCCGCCACCGCCCCCGCCACTCGCCGAACCACCGCGCGAACCACGGGTGCGCCTGCGCCAGCGGCACGATCGACGAGACGGTCTCCAGGTAGTAGCGCCGCTGGAACCGCCACGGCATGCGCTGCAGCTCCTGCACGTTGCTCACCCGGTCGGCCAGCTTCACCAGCACCGCCCGGGGCGGCGCCTTGGCCAGCGAGGCCAGGTGGTCGGCCTTCGCGCCGCCCCTGGGCCGGGTCACCCACCGCACCAGCGCCGCCACCTCGGGCCCGAACCGCTGCGCCAGGTCGGCCTCGGTGCACGGCGTGTCCTCCAGCACGTCGTGCAGCACGGTGGCGACCAGCACGTCCCTGTCGCTCACCCCGGCCCCGGACACGGCCACCTCCAGCGCCTCCAGCAGATGCTCCAGGTAGGGCCTGCCGGTGGGCCGCTGCTGCATCCCGTGCCTGCGCCCGGCGAAGGCCACGGCCTCGCGCAGGTCGTTCACGGTGGCGCCGGGGAGCGCCCTGCTCAGCGGGGCCTCCGCATGCGCCCAGGACGGCCAGCTCGTGAAGATCTCCATCCCGCTCCTTCGCCCGTGATCGCGCCGCGCGGTGTGTCCTAGGCTGAGAATATGGCCGAGATCGCTGTCCCCGATGGGTCGTGGACCTTCAATGGAGAAATGCTACGTATCGTCCCCGGCGGCGGCAAAGAGGTGCACGAGCTGCGCCGCACGCTCGGCGAGGTGACGGTCCCGCTGGAGGCGATCGGCGGCGTGACGTTCGAGCCTGCCCGCAAGGGCGGCCATCTGCGCCTGCGGCTGCGCAAGGGGGCCGACGCCCTGCACGACGTGGTGGCCGGCACGCTGGGCCCGCCCGCCGACCCCTACCGGCTGGCCGTGCCGAAGGACCGCACGGGCGCGGCCGAATACTTCGCCGACGAGATCCGCGACACGCTGCTCGTCTACCAGACGCCCGCCGGCCCCTGCGAGCACTACCTGCTGCCCGTCCCCGACGTGCCCATCTCGGCCACGGCGGGCGACGGCACGGCGTTCTTCGACGGCGAGCGGGTGCGGCTGGAGTGGAGCGGGTGGGCCAGCACGGAGAAGGAGAAGGCCGGCCCCCAGGAGTTCCCGCTGTCCGCCGTGGCGGGCGTCGAGTGGAAGCCGCAGTCCGGCATGAGCTACGGCACGCTGCGCTTCCGGATCAAGGGCGAGGCCCCGGCCCAGACGCCGCAGAAGGACCTGCGCTGCGTCTCGTGGGGCATCCAGCCGTACGGCGGCGCCACGGCCCTGGTCGCCGCGGCCGTGCACGCCCGCCTGCCGCGCGAGACGCCCGAGCTGCCGCCCCCGCCGGTCTCCGACGACGTGCACGACGCGGTGCTGCGCCGGCTGGCGGAGCTGGGCCAGCTGCACCGCTCGGGCGTGCTGACGGACGAGGAGTTCTCGGCCGCCAAGCAGGCGATGATCCGCCGGCTCCAGGAGTCGTGAACCCGCTCCCCCGGACGAACACTCTCCACCCCGCACCCGGAGATGAGCTCTCCCCGGGAACGCCGAAGGGCACCATCCGGATGGATGGCGCCCTTCGGTCGGTGGTGCGCCGCCAGGGACTCGAACCCCGGACCCGCTGATTAAGAGTCAGCTGCTCTGACCAACTGAGCTAGCGGCGCGACAAGAGAAACTCTATCAGCCGCCGGACAGTGCCCGCGCCGCCCCACCCGCCCGGGCGGACCCACCTCAGGCGGGCCGCCTCTCCGCGGCCGGGCGGCTCACCCCGGGCGGGCGGCTCACCCCGGGCGGGCGGCTCACCCCAGACGGGTCGCCAGCTTCTCGTACGCCCCCACCACCAGGTCCCAGAACCTCGGCACGTCCACGGCCGTGGCGACCAGGGCGTTCGGCCGCCGGTCGCCGATCCTGAAGTCCGTGACGGTCATGCCCCGGGTGTACTGCCCGGCGGTCTCCACGTTCACCTCGGCCGGCACGCAGGTGAACAGGCCGGGGTCCAGCACGTACGCCACCGCGCACGCGTCGTGGATGGCCGGCCCGCCCTCGTCCGTCACCTTCCCGTAGAACTGGGTGGCCGGCACGAGCAGCTCGGACAGCCGCCCGAGCGGCCGCATCCGGTCCAGCACCGAGGTCGTCACCATGGCCTTGAGCGTGACGTCGAGCCCGAGCATCCGGACCGTCCATCCGGCCCCGAAGACGATCGCGGCCGCCTCGGGGTCGGCCAGCATGTTGAACTCGGCCGCCGGGTTGGTGTTGCCCCGCGTGTACGAGCCGCCCATGATGACCAGCTCGCGGGCCCATTCCACGATGCGCGGCTCGTGGCGTACGGCGAGGGCGACGTTCGTCAGCGGGCCGACGGCCACCAGGGTGATCTCGCCGGGGAAGGCTTGCAGCTTCTCCACGATGAAGTCCACCGCGTGGCCCCGCGCCGGCCCCAGGCGCGGCGCGGGCAGCACCACGCCGCCGAGCCCGGTGCTGCCGTGCACGTCGGCGGCCCGGACCGCGCCCGTCAGCAGCGCCCCGCCGCTGCCGGGCGTCACGGCCACGTCGTCCAGCCGCAGGAACTCCCGCAGCGCCAGCGCGTTGGCCGTGGTCAGCTCCAGGTCCACGTTGCCGCCGACGGTCGTGATGCCCACGATGTCGAGTGAGCCGGCCGCGCCGGCGGCCAGGGCCAGGGCGAGCGCGTCGTCGATGCCGGGATCGCAGTCAATGAGAACTTTCTTCACGTCACGGGAGGATACGCATGCGCGGGCCGGAGCGTACGCCCGGATCGGACCCGTCCGGCTTCCGAGCCACCCCACACGGATCGGGCCGTCCGGTCCCCGAGCCACCCCACACGGATCGACCGTCCGGTCCCCGAGCCACCCCCGTCCGGAGGCCGGACATGGAGCGGGCCGGGCGGTTCGAGGCCGCCCGGCCCGGTCTGAGGGTACGTATGGATCGGGCCGGGCAGTTCCCCCAAAGCTGCCCGGCCCGATCGGTGGCGGTCCAGGCCGGCGCTTTCCCCCAAAAACGCCGGCGGTCCCGCACTCGCGGACCGCGGTCCCCCTCCGCGTCCGCATCGGTGAAGGTCGTACGGCCAGTCGCAGTGCTCCTGACCTGCTACAACGCTACCGAGACGAATGCAACGGTCGCGTCATAACGGGGTCGAATATCTGTTTAATCCACCTACGGAAGCTCCAACCGAACCTCCGTCCCCTCCTGCAGGGACCTGCTCACCGTGCAGTACTTCTCGTGCACCCGCTCGGCCACCGCCCTGAACACCTCGTCGGCCGCCTCCGAGGGCAGCTCCACGTCGTAGGTGACCGTCACCGGGCCGAGCCGGTTCGACTCGACCTTGTCCGCCTGCACCGTCATCGCCAGCCGCACGAGCCGGTGCCCGCGCTTGGCGGTCAGCGGCTCGACCGTCACGATGTTGCAGCCGCCCACCGCCGCCAGCAGCAGCTCGACCGGGGTGAACACCCCTTCCTCGTCGCCACCGCCCATCCGCACCTCTGCGCCACGGGCGTTGGTGGCCCGGAAACCGCCCTCTTCAGTACGCTCGACTCGCACGTTAGCCATGTTTCAGACCCTACTCAGAAAGCTTTAAGGTTCGTTCAGGATGGTGAGGTCATGGCTAGCGAGGCGAATGCTCATCACGGCCCCGTCCTGTTCTGGAGCGGGGTCGCGGTGGCCGAGTTCGGCGCGATCCGCCCGGCACACGGCTACCCGTGGAATCCGGCCGCCCTTGCCGTGGCGGCGCTGCTCGTGGCGCTCGGCTTCCTCAGCGTCAAGGCCCTCGACCACCTGCGCACCGAGCAGGCCAGGCAGCGCCTGAGAGCCGGCGGCTACCTGGCCGGCGCGCTGCTGGTGGCGCATCAGTACAGCTCCACGACCCACGTCAGCGGCCCCGACCGCGTCGGCTCCCTGCTGCTCTACGCGCTGGCCGCCGTCATGGCCCTCCGGAGCCACCGGGTCTCCCACCCGGCCAGGCCGGCGCTGCTGATCGCGACGGGCCTCGACGCCGCCTCGCTGCGCGAGCGCCTGGCGGGCGCCGGCGACACCGTGGCCGTCTACCGCACCCGCCGGGCCACCGACGAGCTGCGCGAGCTGGAGTCCCGTTACCGCCTGATCCTCGTGGAGGGCGAAGAGCACGACCCGCGGGCCAAGGAGCGCCTGAGCGCCTCCGGGCTGAGCCGGCAGATCCCCGACATCGCCGAGCGCGAGGTCGTGGTGGCCGGGCCGCGCCGCTTCAAGCGGTACGTCTCGGGCGCCCTGTCACGCCTTGCCATCCCGAAGTCACAGATTCATTTCAAATCCGGGCAAAAGGTTTAGCCTCACCATACGCCCCACGTGGCAGCGTGAGCACCGGACAAGGAGGCAAGGTGACGACTTCTGACAGTGCCGGGACCGTGATGACCTCTGACGACATCAGGCCCGCGACCGCCTTCCCCGGCAGCGCCCGGGTCGAGCTGGTCATGGGCATGCCGGTCAGCGTGGACATCCGCACGGCGCTCCCGGCCCGCGAGCTGACCCCGCTGCTCGACGACGCGTTCGCGTGGCTGAGGTGGGTGGACGACACCTTCAGCCCGCGCAAGGAGGGCAGCCAGATCGGCCGGCTCAACCGCGGCCGGACGATCGAGCAGGTCCCCGAGCTCATCGAGGTCCTGCACCGCTGCGAGGAGCTCGGCCGGGCCACCGGCGGCTGGTTCGAGTCACGCATCAACGGCGTGATCGACCCGTCCGGCTACATCAAGGGCTGGGCGCTGGAGCGGCTGTCACGCGGCCTGGTCAACGCCGGCGCCGGCGACCACCGCATCACCGCCGGCGGCGACATCAGGGTGCGCGGCTCGGCCGCCCCCGGCGAGCGCTGGCGCGTGGACGTGCGCGATCCGCGTACGGGGCGGGTGCGCAAGATGGTCTTCGCGCACGACCTGGGCATCGCCACCTCGGGCGGCGCGCCCGTCGTCGATCCGAACACCGGGAAGGTGCGGCACGGCCTCGCCTCGGTCACGGTGATCGGCCCGGATCTCGGGGCGGCCGACGCCTACGCCACCGCCGTCTACGCGATGGGGCTGCCGCGGGGCCGGCGCTTCGCCGCCGAGCTGGCCAGGACGGGGCCGTACGAGACGATGATCGTCACTCCGGACGGGCAGGAGATCACCACGCCGGGCTTCGCCGCCCACAGCCGCGCGGAGTCACGCCTGGCCGTCTGACCCGCCCCGGCGCGGACGACCTTCTGGCCCGCCCCGGCGCGGACGACCTTTCGGACATGGCGCCGGGGCGCCGGCCCCGGCGCTCTTCGCCGGCCGAAGCACGGCGCCCCGGACTCAGGCGTCGGGATGCCGGCGCAGATATTCGATGTAGATCGGGCGCAGCGCCTCGCCCAGCCTGCCCTCGCCCGCCACCATGGCGTCGCTGAGCAGCGCCGACAGCTTGCTGAGGTCGTTGGCGGCCTCGTTCGCGTGGCCGCTGGCGGCCTCGGCGGCCGGGATCACCTTCAGCAGGTCCCACAGGAACCCCAGGTCCCCGTGGCGTACGGCGTAACGCACCGCTCGCTCGTGCAACTCGTCAGCCGGTAGTGTCTCAAGCCCTTTCGCGTCCATCTCGCTTCCTCCCCTGACGCCTCTTCCCCCGGTTGGCCGGACGATAACCGGCGACTACGCGCGGCCGGCGACGGGAACCGTAGTGACTGCGCCCCCTATCGAGCGCCGCATCCAAGTGGGAGGATCAACCAGCGTGAGATTCATCATCAGAACCGTCGCGGCGGCGGTGGCCCTGTGGGTGGCCGTCCAGTTCATCGACGGCATCGACGTCGACGCCCCGACCAACTCGGCGCGTTACTGGGGCGTCCTGCTGCTCGTGGCGCTGATCTTCGGCATCGTCAACGCCATCGTCAAGCCCATCGTGAAGGCGCTCGGCTGCGCGATCATCGTGCTCACGCTGGGCCTGTTCCTGCTCGTGATCAACGCGGCCATGCTCTTCCTGACGAGCTGGATCGCGGGGCAGCTCGGCATCCCCTTCCACGTGGACAACTTCTATCCGGCCGCGTTCTGGGGAGCGGTCATCGTGACCGTGGTGAGCTGGGTGCTCGGCCTGCTCATCCCCGACAAGGACTGACCGGGAAGCCGATGCGGGCGGCGGGCGGCTCAGGTCAACCGGGCGACCGAGCCCCGCTCCCTCATCGTCGGCTTCTGCATGACGCGCCGCCGCCGGGCCCCGCCGTCGGCGGCCGCCGAGATGAGCCGCACAGCGGCGCGCACGATGCCGTCGATGTCCCAGTCGACGGTCGTGAGGCCCGGCGTGAGCAGCCCCGACATCGGATGGTCGTCATAGCCCATGACCGACACGTCGCCGGGGATCGACAGGCCCAGTTCCTGCGCGGCCGCGTAGACGCCGTACGCGATGGAGTCGGCGAAGCAGAACACGGCGCTCGGCCGCCGGCCCGACAGCAGCTCGTGGGCGGCCGCGGTGGCGCCCGCCAGGCCGTGGGGGGCGGTGGCGACCTCGATGTCGAGGCCCAGCCGCTCGGCCTCGGCCATGACGTGCACGTCGGCGGGCCGGTCGGGGGTGCTGGCCTGGGTCGAGGTGAGCACGGCGACGCGGCGGTGGCCCAGGTCGCGCAGGTGCTCCAGGGCGAGCGTCACCCCGCGCCGGTTGTCGAAGACGACCTCGCCGGCGGTGCCCGCGATCGAGTCGCCGATGGCGACCACCGGCAACGACTCGCACAGCTCGGGCCAGAACGCCGCGGCCGGGTCGATGGCCTGCACGATCAGCCCGTCCACCCGCTGGTCGCGTAGCTGCTGGGCCAGCGCCCGCTCCCTGGCCGGGTCGCCGAAGGCGTCGAGGATCAGCGCGTAGCGGTCCTTCTCCCGCAGCCCCCGGCTGATGCCGACCGCCAGGGACTGCTGCCAGAGGTCCTCCAGGGAGCCGCACAGCAGGCCGATCATGCCGGTGCGCCCGCTGGCGAGGGCTCTGGCGATGGGATCGGCCTCGTAGCCGAGCTCCGCGGCGGCGGCTCTGACGCGCTCCATGGTCTCCTCCGACACCTGCAGGCCGCGTAGCGCGTAGGAGACGGCCGCCGGGGACAGCCCTGTGGCCTGGGCCACCTCACGGATCGTCGCTCTCTTGCGAGGCATTCCGCCAGCCTATTGCGTACGACGCCCGGAAGCCGATTTCCACCGACGGCTTGTCGGATTTGTCTTCCGGCGGCTTCGTCTTCCGCGGCTTCGTTTTCCGGCGGCGTCCGCCGCGCCTCGGCCGGCACGCGCCGAGCCGGCGGCGGCACCGGGCGGGGGCGCCGTTGACAGCGGGTAGGTGAAGCGATTCACTGAACCGTATCACTGAAACGGTTCACGACGAAGACGCCACAGCGTGACGGGTTTACATGTATTATCAGTAGGAAATACCGGAAGGGAGGGCGGGCCGATGGCCGTCGACGTGCACCAGCACCTGTGGACGCCCGCGTTCGTCGACGCCCTGCGCGCCCGCGCCACCCCGCCCCGCCTCGACGGCTGGACGCTGCTCCTCGACGGCGAGCCGCCGTACGAGGTCGATCCCGCCGACCACGAGCGCCGCGACACCACCGGCCTGGAGCTGGCCCTGGTGTCGATGTCGAGCCCGCTCGGGATCGAGTTCCTGCCGCCGGAGGAGGCCCGGCCGCTGATCGACGCCTACCACGATGGCGCGCTGGCGCTCGGCGCGCCCTTCGGCGCGTGGGCGGCCACCTGCCACAGCGAGCCCGACCCCGACCGGCTGGCCGCCGACCTCGACCGGGGTCTCGTGGGCCTGCAGATCCCGGCCACGGCCCCGCCCGACGACCGGCTGCTGGAGGTGCTGACCGGCCGGGACCTGCCGCTGTTCGTGCACCCCGGGCCGGCGCCGCCGGAGGGCAGGCCGGGCACGCCGCCGTGGTGGCCCGCGCTGGTGCCGTACGTGCAGCAGATGCACGCGGCCTGGCACTACTTCCACGCCGTCGTCCGGCCCAGGCACCCCCGCCTGCGGGTCTGCTTCGCGCTGCTCGCGGGGCTGGCGCCGCTGCACTCCGAGCGCCTGATCACCAGGGGCGGCGGGCGCGGCCGGATCGACAGGGACTTCTTCGTGGAGACCTCCTCCTACGGCCCGCGCGCGATCGACGCGATCGTCCGCGAGCTGGGCGTCGACGTCGTGGTCAACGGCTCCGACGCCCCCTACGCCACCGCACCCGACCCCGGGCTCGGCGCGGCCGCCGGCCACGCCATCAGGGTCGTCAACCCCCGTCGATTGATGACAGGAAAGGAGACTCGCGAGTGAGCACTGACCAGATCCAGGACGGGGGCACCTGTGCCGGCCTCCCCGAGCGCGTTCTCGACCGACGCGAGCTGCGCGACCTGGTGAACGAGCTGGCCGCCCGGCCGCAGGAGTGGCGCGACCAGGTGGACTTCCCCGCCGACGGCGGGCGGCACTACGCCTCGCTCTACCGCGACGCGTACGTGGACGTCTGGCTGCTGTGCTGGCGCCCCGAGGACGACACGGGCTGGCACGACCACGACATCTCCTCCGGCGCCGTGCACGTGGTGCGGGGGGCGCTGAAGGAGTGCAACCCGCGCATCGGCGGCGAGCACCTGGAGACCGTGGTGCCGGAGGGGCAGTCGTTCTCGTTCGGGCCCGACCACATCCACCGGCTCACCGGCGCGGTGGACCGCAGCGTCTCGATCCACGCCTACTCGCCGCCGCTGTGGCGGCTGGGGCAGTACTCGATCGACGGGACCGGCGTCATGCGCCGCGTCTCGGTGAGCTACGCCGACGAGCTGCGGCCCATGGACGACCCGGCCGCCGTGGCCTGAGGCCGCTGGGGTCTCAGCACGCAGCAGCTTCCACAGGGCTCCACGTCCGGCAGGGTGATCCACAGGCAGCAGGTCCTGCGGAAGTAGCCGTCGTCGGAGGGCTCGACCAGCCCGTCGACCGGCCGGCCGAGCTGCTTGAGCAGCCCCATGTAGTCGCCGGGCACGATCGAGGTCAGCGGGTGGGCGATCGCCTCCGCCGTGGAGCCCCACAGCGTGCGCTCGCCCACCTTGGCCAGCGAGCCGAGAGCCGCCACGATCGGCCGCTGCGACTCCTCCAGCGACTCCGCGATCGCGCCGGCGCCGGAGCCCCAGCTCACGCGGGTGGCCGCGATCGTCACCCCGGCGTCGGAGACCTTGAAGTACGTGTCCGCCGGCCGCATCACCGGCACCCGCCCGTCCAGCGCCCAGCCGAGCGCCATCGGCAGCGTGTGCCAGTAGCCGTAGGTCTTCCAGAACAGCGCGGCCCCGACGTGGCGGGGCGCGTTCCAGCGCGCGGCCGTCTCGTCCACCAGCCGGCCCAGCAGGGTGTACGGCTCCCGCACCAGCTCCGCGGCCGGCGTCCAGCTCTCGTCCGGCTCGATGACGAGGCCGGGCTCCACCCCGATCACCCCGCCCCGCGCGTCGGCGACCCGCTGGAGCGTCTCGGTCAGCACCCTGGAACTCCCCGGATATCTAAAGGTCAGGCTTACCTAAAGTAGCAGGGCGTCCGGCGAGCCACCCAGCCAGGATCTGCAGCCCGCACACCCCCAGGCCCGCCACCAGCGGCACCGTCCAGTCGCCCGAGACCTGCCTGAGGAACCCGAACAGCAGCGGCCCCAGCGCCGCGATCACGTAGCCCACGGACTGCGCCACGGCCGACAGCGCGGTCACCGCGGCGGGGTCGGCCGGGCGCAGCGCGATGATCAGCAGCGCCAGCGCGAACGACGCCCCCTGGCCGACGCCCAGCACGATCATCCACAACCACGGCAGGGTGGTGGGGGCCAGCAGCACGCCCAGGTAGCCCAGCACGGTCAGCACGCCGGCCGCGACCACGTACGGCACCTGCGAGGCGCGCCGGCCGGCCAGCACGGGCACCGCCAGCGAGGTGCCGACCTGGACCAGGTTCGTCAGGCTGAGCAGGTAGCCCGCCTGGTCGGCGGGGTAGCCGGCCTCCAGGTAGATCGTCGGGAGCCAGGCCAGCATGACGTAGAAGGTCAGCGACTGCAGGCCCATGAGGGCGGTGACGTACCAGGTGACGCGGCTGCGCAGGACCGCACGGAACGGCCTGGGCCCGCTCTGGCCGTCGGCCCGGCCGCGCAGCGCCTGGGGCAGCCAGAGCAGCGCCGCCAGCAGCGCGGGGACGGCGAGCAGGGCCGTCACGCCGCGCCAGCCGAATCCGGTGGCGTGCTCGATCGGGATCACCAGCGCGGAGGAGGCCGCGGCGCCGGCCACCACGCACGAGACGTAGACGCCGGTCATGACGTTGACCCGGGCCGGGAAGTGCTGCTTGACGACGCCGGGCATGGAGACGTTCATGACCGCGATCGCGGTGGCGGCCAGCGCCGAGCCGAGATAGAGCGTGAAGGCGCCGCCCGTGCCGCGCAGGGCGACGCCGGCCGCGATGACCAGCAGGCCCGCGAGGAGGGTGCGGTCGAGCCCGACGCGCCGCGCGAGCACCGGCGTGAGCGGCCCGAACACGCCCAGGCAGACCACCATGACCGTGGTGATCGCACCGCCGCCCGCGGGCGTGAGGCCCACATCGCCCATGATCTCGTCGAGGAGGGGTGAGACACCCGCGATGGCGGGGCGCAGGTTGAGCGCGGCCAGGGCGAACCCGGCCACGAGCAAGGCGGATCGGGGCGACATAGAGGTCCACTCTCGCACAGCCCCTTGACAACGTTGTCCACCCCTCCCTCATGAGACATGATCCTGACGTGAGACCGACGATGAAGGACGTCGCCTCGGCGGCGGGCGTGGCGCTCAAGACCGTCTCGCGCGTCGTGAACGGCGAGCCCGGGGTGCATCCGGCCACCGCCGAGCGGGTGCGCACGGCCATCGACCGGCTGGGCTACAGCCGCAACGAGAGCGCGCGGGTGCTGCGCAGGGGCAGGACCGCCACGATCGGGCTGGTCATCGAGGACGTGGCGGACCCGTTCTACGCGGGGCTGAGCAGGGCCGTGGAGGACGTCGTCATCCAGCACGGCTGCCTGCTGCTCAGCGGCTCGTCCGGGGAGGAGCCGGGCAGGGAGCGTGAGCTGGTCGAGACGTTCTGCGCGCGCCGGGTGGACGGGCTGATCGTGGTGCCCGCGGGCGACGACCACACGTACCTGCGGGGGGAGCTGGCGGCCGGCACGCCCGTGGTCTTCGCCGACCGGCCGCCGGGGGCGGGGCTCGACGTGGACACCGTGCTCGCCGACAACGCCGGCGGGGCCGGGCAGGCGGTGCGCCATCTCATGACCCACGGGCACCGCAGGATCGCCTTCCTCGGGGACGACCCGGCGATCTTCACGGCGGCCGAGCGGCTGCGCGGCTACCGGGCGGAGCTGGGCGGGCTCTTCGACGAGCGGCTGGTGTCGATGCGGCCGCCGTCCCCCGAGACGGTGCGGGCGGAGCTGGCGCGCCTGTTCGCCCTGGACGATCCGCCGACGGCGCTGTTCACCGGCAACGGCCGCTACACCGTGGCCACACTGCGGGCGCTGGCGCGGCGGCGGGTCGCGCTGGTGGGGTTCGACGACTTCGAGCTGGCCGACCTGCTGGACCCGGGGGTGAGCGTGGTGGCGCAGGACCCGTCCTGGATGGGACGGGTGGCGGCCGAGCTGCTCTTCCGCCGCCTGCGCGGCGACTCGGGCCCGCCCCAGCACATCGAGCTCCCGGTCCGCCTCATCCCCCGCGGCTCCGCCGAGCTCCCACCCCCACCCTGACGACGGGGACGGGCCGGGAAGCGCGGGTCGGGCCGGAGTACGGGACGGGTGGGACGGAGGGCGCGGCGCACGCCTCTCGGCGACGCCTTGATCAACGGCTAGCCTGTCCTCCGGAAGGCACGAAGCTATAGTGGTTGCGCATCAGTTCAGCAAATCTGTTCACAGGAGCGCGCATGAATGCCGCCGACGTCGCACCAGAGGCGCAGGCCAGATTCCCCCACGAGCTGATGTACGCGGCGGCCCAGCAGTACTACATGGAGGACGCCACCCAGGGTGACGTCGCCCAGCGGCTCGGCGTCAGCAGGGCGACCGTGAGCCGGCTGCTCACCGAGGCCCGCCGGCAGGGCATCGTCGAGATCAAGGTGCACCGGCCCGCCACGCTAGGCGACGGCCCGCTGGCCGCCGAGGTGGCGCGGGCGCTCGGCCTGGAGCGGGTCTACCTGGTGCCCAGGGTCAACGGCCCGACGCTGGGGCCCTGGCTGGCCCCCGGCGTGGCGCGCGCGCTGGCCGAGGTGGGCCTGGAGTCGGGCGACGTCGTACTCGTCTCCTCCGGCACCACGGTCTACGAGTGCGCCCGCGAGGGCCTGGGCCAGTATCCGGGGGTCACGATCGCCCCTGCGGTGGGCGGCCAGGAGGAGCCGCAGCCCTGGTTCCAGACCAACGAGACCACCCGCATCCTGGCCGAGCGCGTCGGCGGGGTGCCCGCCTACCTCTACGCGCCCGCGCTGCCGGGGCCCGAGCTGTACTACTCGCTGCAGCACGAGCCCTCGGTGCGCCGGGTCATGGACCTGTGGGCGCACGCCAAGTGCGCCGTCGTGGGCGTCGGCTCACCGCCGCTGACCAGGCAGATGGTGCCCGCCCTGATGCCCCGCGAGGCCGAGAGCCTGCGCCTGGCCGTGGGCGACGTGTGCATGCGCGTCTACGACCGCGACGGGGCCGCCATCACCTATCCCGGCAGCGAGCGGCTGGTCGCCCCGACGCCCGAGGAGCTGCGCCGCATCCCGCACACGATCGCGGTCGCGGTCGGCGCGGAGAAGGTGCTCTCGATCGTGGCCGGGGCCCGGGGCGGCTACTTCAACCGGCTCGTCACCGACACCCCGACGGCGGAGGGGCTGGTCGCCGCCACTCACCAGCTCTGAACACTTTTGCTGGACAAAGTTTCTGAACGCGCGCTAACGTGAGCCGCACCACAGGGTGTGCGCTCATGTGAACGCGTACCCCTGTGTCGGGGGCAGCGTTCAAACCCGGCGTAAGTGAGGAATCAATCCCGTGAACAGAGCTCAAGTGCGTACCTCCGCGTTCGCCGCAGTGGCAGTGCTCGCAGGCTCGATGCTGGTCGCGTGCGGCTCGGGCGAGAGCCCCGCCGCCGGCGGCGGGGGCGGTGGCGACCTGCAGAGCGCCAAGGTCGCCTTCCTCATGCCCGACCTCGCCTCGACCAGGTACGAGCTGCAGGACAAGCCCTTGTTCGAGGCCAGGATGAAGCAGCTCTGCCCGTCCTGCGAGGTCATCTACCAGAACGCCGACTCCGACGCCGCCAAGCAGCAGCAACAGGCCAACTCGGCGCTCGCCCAGGGTGTCAAGGCCATCGTGATCGACCCGGTCGACTCCGCCGCGGCGGCCACCATCGTCAAGACCGCGCAGTCGCAGCAGGTGCCGATCATCGCCTACGACCGGCCGATCCCGGCCACGCCCGCCGACTACTACATCTCGTTCGACAACGAGAAGATCGGCTCCCTGATCGCCCAGTCGCTGGTCGACCACCTCAAGGCCGAGAAGGCCGAGGGCGGGATCCTCCAGGTGAACGGCTCCCCCACGGACGCCGCGGCCGGGCTGATCAAGAAGGGCATCCACAGCGCGGTGGACCCGAGCGGGTTCAAGCTGCTGGCCGAGTACGACACCCCCGACTGGCAGCCTGAGAAGGCCCAGACCTGGGTCAGCGGCCAGATCACCCAGTTCAAGGAGCAGATCGCCGGCGTGGTCGCGGCCAACGACGGCACCGGCGGCGGCGCGATCGCCGCGTTCAAGGCCGCCGGGGTGAAGGTGCCGCCGGTCACCGGCAACGACGCCGAGGTGGCCGCCGCGCAGCGCATCATCGCCGGCGACCAGTTCAACACCATCTCCAAGCCCATCAAGATCGTCGCCGAGGCGTCGGCCAACGTGGCGTGGGAGTTCATGCAGGGCAAGAAGCCCGCGGGCAAGACCACGCTCTACGAGACGCCGTCCGAGCTGTTCGTCCCCACGGTGGTCACCAAGGACAACATCAAGGAAGTGCTGTTCGACAGCGGCATCATGAAGGCCGCCGACGTCTGCGCCGGCGACTACGCCAAGGGCTGCGAAGAGCTCGGGATCAAGTGATGACCGTCCTGTCTCTCCGCGGGATCAGCAAGACCTTCGGCGCGGTGGCCGCGCTCACCGACATCGAGCTCGACGTGGCCGCCGGCCAGGTCGTGGCCGTGGTCGGCGACAACGGCGCGGGCAAGTCGACGCTGGTCAAGATCCTCTCCGGGGTGCACCCGCCGGACTCGGGCACGATCACGTTCGAGGGCCGCGCGGTCGAGATCCCCAGCCCGGCCGCCGCCCACCGCCTCGGCATCGCCACCGTCTTCCAGGACCTGGCGCTCTGCGAGAACCTCGACGTCGTCCAGAACCTCTTCCTCGGCCAGGAGATCCGCCCGCTGCGGCTGAACGACGTGGCCATGGAGACCCGCTCGTGGGAGCTGCTCCGCCAGCTCTCCGCGAAGATCCCCAGCGTGCGGGTGCCGGTCGCGGCGCTGTCGGGCGGCCAGCGGCAGACGGTGGCCATCGCCAGGTCGCTGCTCGGCGACCCCAAGGTCATCATCCTCGACGAGCCCACCGCCGCGCTCGGCGTGGCCCAGACGGCCGAGGTGCTCAACCTGGTCGAGCGGCTGCGCGAGAACGGCCTGGGCGTCATCATGATCAGCCACAACATGGCGGACGTGAAGGCCGTCGCCGACACCGTGGCGGTGCTCCGGCTGGGCCGCAACAACGGCGTGTTCGACGTGGACAGCGTCAGCGCCGAGGACATCATCGCCGCCATCACCGGCGCCACCGACAACGTGGTGGCCCGGCGCGCGCAGAGGGGGCAGTCGTGACCACAGTGGCGACCGACCGTCAGGACGAGCGGCTGCGCCACCGCGAGGGCCTGCGCGGCGCGCTGGCCGGCGTGGTCGAGCGGGCCCGCGGCGGCGACCTGGGCGTCATCCCGGTCGTCGTGGGGCTCATCGTCATCTGGTCGGTGTTCCAGATCCTCAACCCGATCTTCCTGTCCAGCGCGAACCTGGTGAACCTCACCCTCGAATCGGCCGCCGTCGGCGTCATCGCGCTCGGCATCGTGTGCGTGCTGCTGGTGGGGCAGATCGACCTGTCCGTCGGCTCGGTCAGCGGCCTGTCGGGGGCGGTGCTGGCGGTGCTCTTCGTGGGCGAGGGCCTGCCGGTCTGGCTGGCCATCGCGGCGGCGGTGCTCATGGGCGCGGCCGTCGGCTGGATCTACGGGCAGCTCTTCAACCGGTTCGGCGTGCCCAGCTTCGTGATCACGCTGGCCGGCCTGCTGGCCTTCCTCGGCCTGCAGCTGTACGTGCTGGGCACCAAGGGCTCGATCAACCTGCCGTTCGACTCGGGGCTGGTGAACTTCGCGCAGCTCGACTTCGTGCCGGCGTGGCTGTCGTACACGCTGGCCGTGGTCGCGGCCGCCGGGTTGTTCGTCACCGGTTACCTGCACGCTCGGGAGCGGCGCAGGGCGGGGCTGTCGGCGCGCGGCGTCCCGGTGCTGGCCCTCAGGAGCGTGGCGCTGCTGGCCGTGCTGGCGTTCGTGGTCTGGTACCTCGGGCAGACGCGCGGCGTGGGCTGGATGTTCGTCTTCTTCGTGGCGCTGGTGCTGATCATGCACTACCTGCTGTCGCGGACGAAGTGGGGCCGCGCGGTCTACGCCGTGGGCGGCAACGTGGAGGCCGCGCGCCGGGCCGGCATCAACGTCCGGGCCGTCTACACCTCCGTGTTCGTGCTCTGCTCGACGTTCGCCGCCGTGGGCGGCATCCTGGCCGCGGCCCGGCTGGCGGCGGCCAACCAGAGCAGCGGCGCGGGCGACGTCAACCTCAACGCGATCGCGGCGGCCGTGATCGGCGGGACGAGCCTGTTCGGCGGGCGCGGCACCGCGTTCGGCGCGCTGCTCGGCATCATCGTGATCCAGTCCATCTCCAGCGGCCTGACGCTGCTCAACCTGGACTCCTCGATCCGGTTCGTGGTGACCGGCGCCGTGCTGCTGCTCGCGGTGATCGTCGACTCGGTCTCGCGCCGGTCCAGGACCTCGCACGGCAGGGCCTGATGGCGATCATCTGCGTGGACGCGGGCACCACGGTCATCAAGGCGGTCGGCTACGACTCCACCGGCGCGGAGGCGGCCGTGGCGCGGCGCGCGACCGTCGTCTCCAGGCCCGCGCCCGGCCACGCCGAGCAGGACATGCACGCCGTCTGGGACGCCGTCGCCGCCACCGTGCGTGAGGTCGCCGCCCGGGTCGGCGGGGCCGACTTCGTCGCGATCACCGCCCAGGGCGACGGCTGCTGGCTGGTGGACGCCGACGGCGAGCCGACCGGCCCCGCCATCCTCTGGAACGACGCCCGCGCCGCCGCCACCGTGGACGGGTGGACCAGGGACGGGCTGGCCGCGGCCGCGTTCGAGGTCAACGGCTCCTCGGCCGCCTCCGGGCTGCCGCACGCGATCCTGACCTGGCTGCGCGCCCACGACCCCGGGCGGCTGGACCGCTCGCGCGCCCTGCTGACCTGCGGTGGGTGGATCTTCTCCCGGATGACCGGGGAGCTGGTGGCCGACGAGTCCGACGCCTCGGCGCCGTTCATGGACCTGCGGGCGCGGGCGTACTCGCCCGGCCTGGCGGCCCTGTTCGGCCTGGAGTGGGCCGAACGGCTGCTCCCGCCGGTGCGGCCCTGCCCGGTCGCCGGGCTGACCGCGCTCGCCGGGGCCGCGCTCGGCCTGCCCGCGGGCACGCCCGTGGTGATGGCCCCGTACGACATCGCCGCCACGGCGCTGGGCGCGGGGGCGGTCGAGCCCGGGCAGGCGTGCGGCATCCTCGGCACCACCCTGTGCACCGAGGTCGTCGTCGGCTCCCCCGGCCTCGAAGGCGAGCCGGTCGGCATCACGATCGCGCTGCCCGGCGGCTACCTGCGGGCCTTCCCGACGTTCGCGGGCACCGAGGTGGTGCAGTGGACGTGCCGGCTGCTGGGGCTGTCCGCCCCCGACGAGCTGGGCGAGCTGGCCATGGCGAGCGCGCCGGGGGCCGGCGGGCTGGCGTTCCTGCCGTACCTGTCGCCCGCCGGCGAGCGGGCGCCGTTCTCCGACCCGCGGGCCAGGGGGGCGCTGCTGGGGATGTCGTTCGAGCACGGCCGCGAGCACGTGGCCAGAGCGGTGCTCGAAGGGCTCACGATGGTCATCAGGGACTGCCTGGCCGCCACCGGGGCCGCGCCGGAGGAGCTGCGGGTGTGCGGGGGCGGGGCGGCCAGCGCCGCCTGGCTGGGGCTGATCGCCGACGTGACCGGGCTGCCGGTGCGCCGCCCGATCGACTCCGAGGTGGGGGCGCGGGGGGCGTACCTGGTGGGGCTGGCCGCCACCGGCGCCGCGCCGTCGGTCGCCGCGGCCGCCGCCGGGCACGTGCGGCTGCGCGCGGCCGTCGAGCCCGACCCCGGCCGCCGGGCGCGCTACGACCGGCTCTTCGAGGACTTCCTGGCGCTGCGCGGCACCACCGCGGGCGCCTGGCCGCTGCTGGCCGACATGAGGGGCCGGGCATGAGCGTGTGGATCGGCATCGACCTCGGGACGCAGAGCGTGCGCGCGCTGGCCGTGGCCGGCGACGGCCGGGTGCTCGGCTCCGGCAGCCGCCCGCTGACCAGCCACCGCGACGGGCCCCGCCACGAGCAGGACCCCGGGCAGTGGTGGCGCGAGCTGGCCGCCGCCACCCGTCTGGCGCTGCGCGACCTGCCCGCCGGCGAGCGGGTCGAGGGCGTGGCGGTGGACGCGACCTCCGGAACGCTCCTGCTCACCGACCCCGCCGGACGGCCGCTGACGCCCGCCCTCATGTACGACGACCGCCGCGCCGACGCCTCCGCCGCGAACGAGGCCGGCGCGCACCTGTGGGAGCGGCTCGGCTACCGGCGCATGCAGCCCACCTGGGCGCTGCCCAAGCTGCTGTGGCTGCTGCGCGAGACCCCCCTCTCCGAGGGTGCGCGCCTGGCCCACCAGAGCGACTTCGTCAACCGGCGGCTGGTGGGGCGGCCGGTGGCCACCGACCTGAGCAACGCGCTCAAGACCGGCGTGGACCTGATCGAGGAGCGCTGGCCGGCCGAGGTGCTCGACGCGCTGGGGGTGCCCGCCGGAATCCTGCCCGAGGTCGTACGGCCCGGGACCCGGCTCGGCACGGTCTGCCCGGAGGCGGCCGAGGAGACCGGGATCCCCGCGGGCACGCCTGTGATCGCCGGCACCACCGACGGCTGCGCGGCCCAGCTCGGCGCCGGCGCGCGGAGCCCCGGGAGCTGGAACTCGGTGCTGGGCACCACGCTCGTGCTCAAGGGCGTGACGAAGGAGCTGATCCACGACCCGCTGGGCGTGGTGTACTCGCACCGCGGGCCGGACGGCTCCTGGCTGCCGGGCGGGGCGTCCAGCACGGGCGCGGGGGCGCTCTCCCGTGACCTGCCGGGCCGCGACCTCGACGCCCTGAGCGCGCAAGCCGCCTCCCGCTACGACCCGCGCCCGGGCGGGGCCTCCGGCGGCGCCCTCCCCGGCGCGATCGCACTTCCCGATCCTGGCGGCGCCCGTTCCGGCGCCCGCCGCGATCCGGGTCGCACGCCGCCGGTCGTGACGTATCCGCTGGTGTCGCGGGGGGAGCGCTTTCCCTTCGCCGCGCCCGGCGCCGAGTCCTTCACGCTCGGCGAGCCGGCCGACGACGTCGAGCGGTACGCGGCGATCCTGCTGGGCGCGGCCTTCGTCGAGCGCCTCTGCTTCGACTACCTCGACCTGCTCGGCGCCCCCGTGGACGGCGAGGTCATCCTGACCGGCGGCGCGACCAGGAGCGCGTACTGGACCAGGCTCAGGGCCGACGTCCTGGGCCGGCCGGTGACGTTGCGCGAGAACGCCGAGCCCGCCCTGGGCATGGCCGTGCTGGCGGGCGGCGACCCGGCGCGCATGATCAGGACCCGGGCGGTCGTCGAGCCGTCGGGGGCCGACCTGCGCGAGCCGTACGTGCGGTTCGTGACCGAGCTGGAACGGCGCGGCTGGCTCGACGCGACCGCCGCCGCACACGCCCGCGAGAGGACCACCCGATGACCGACCTCGTGCTCGTCCGCCACGGCGAGACCGTCTGGCACGCCGAGAACCGCTACGCCGGTCTCACCGACGTCGAGCTGACCCCGCGCGGCCTGGAACAGGCCGCCCTGCTGGCCGGCTGGGCCGCCGGAGCGGGCCTGGCGGCCGTGTGGGCCTCCCCGCTCAGCCGCGCCCGCATCACCGCCGAGACCGCCGCCGCCCAGGCCGGCCAGACCGGCACGGACTCGGGCGGCACGGCCGAAACCGGCGCGCGCGGGGCGGCCGGGATGGTGGTGCGGGTGGACGAGCGGTTGCGGGAGCTGGACTTCGGGCAGGGCGACGGCCTGACCTCGGCCGAGATGAAGGCCCGCTTCCCCGAGGCCCGCGCCGCGTTCGAGGCCGACCCGGCCGCGCACCCGCTCCCGGGCGGCGAGGACCCGCACGAGGCGGCCGACCGCTTCGTGGCCGCGCTGCGGGACATCTCGGCCGCGCACCCCGGCGGCCGCGTGCTGGTGGTCGCGCACACCACCGCCATCAGGCTCGCCCTGTGCCGGCTCATCGGCGTGCCGCTGGGCGAGTACCGCCGGCTGTTCCCGCGCCTGGACAACTGCGCGCTGACCGAGCTGCGCATGAGAGCAGGGCAGGTGGCGCTGCTGCAGTACAACTCCCCGATTGGAGCCGTTCGTTGACCATCCGAGTCCTCGCCGCAGGCGACCACTTCGTGCAGAACCGCCTGCTCATCGACGCGCTCAGGCGCGCGGTCCCGGGAGAGGTGGACGTCCGTGAGCTGACGCTGCCGTGGCCGGTCACCCCGTTCGGCCGGGTGGGCGAGGTGGACGAGGCCTCCGACGTGGAAGAGGAGCTGATCGAGGCGCTGCGCGGCGTCGAGGTGTGCGTGACCCAGATGGCGCCGCTGACCAAGCGCGTCCTGGACGCCTCGCCCGACCTGCGGCTGTTCTGCGTGAGCCGGGGCGGCCCGGTCAACGCCAACCTGGAGGCGGCCGCGCGGGCGGGAGTGGCGGTGACGTACGCGCCGGGCCGCAACGCGGTGGCCACCGCCGAGCACACGCTCGCCATGCTGCTGGCCGCCACCCGCCGCATCCCGCAGACGCACGCCGACCTGGCGGGGGGCGTGTGGCGGGGCGACTACTACATGTACGACCACGTCGGGCCGGAGCTGGAGGGCGGCACGGTCGGCCTGGTCGGCTACGGCGCGATCGGCCGCCGGGTGGCCCGCATGCTGGCGGGCTTCGGCGCGGAGGTGCTCGTGCACGACCCGTACGTGGCGGCGGAGAACCAGGTCGAGCTGCCCGAGCTGCTCGAACGCTCCCGGTTCGTCTCCCTGCACGCCCGCGCCACCCCGGAGACCGCCGGCATGATCGGCGCCGCGCAGATCGCGGCCATGCCGCGCGGCTCGGTCCTGGTCAACTGCGCCAGGGGCGCGCTGCTGGACTACGACGCGCTGTGCGACGCGCTCGACTCGGGCCACCTGTTCGGCGCCGCGATGGACGTCTTCCCGGAGGAGCCGATCCCGCCGGGCTCGCGCCTGCTCACGACGCCGAACCTGGTCATGACCCCGCACCTGGCCGGCGCGAGCAAGGAGACGGCGATGAAGGCCGCCGAGATCGTGGCGGCGGACGTGGCCCGCTACGTGCGCGGCGAGCCACTCGCCCACCTCGCTACCCCTTGAGCGCCCCGGCCATGAGCCCGCGCATGAAGAACCGGCCCAGCAGCACGTAGATCAGCATCGTGGGGACGGAGGCCAGGATCGCCGCCGCCATCTGCTGGCTGTACGGGGTGGCCTGCGCTCCCGCGATGTTGTTGAGCATCACGGTCGTGGGCCAGCTCTGCGGCCCGGTCAGGAAGACGGCGAACAGGAAGTCGTTCCAGAGCGAGGTGAACTGCCAGATGATCACCACGGCGATGGCGGGCCCGGAGACCGGCAGCACCACCGACCAGTACGCCCGCAGCAGGCCCGCCCCGTCCACCCGCGACGCCTCGATCAGCTCGTCGGGGATCGTCACGTAGTAGTTGCGGAAGATCAGCGTGCAGATCGGGATGCCGTACACGACGTGCGCCAGCACCAGCCCGGGGATGCCGCCGTAGAAGACGCCCTGCAGCCCGGCCAGCTCGTCGATCGACACCAGGAGCTGCACCAGCGGGATCATCACGCCCTGGTAGGGGATGAACATCCCGAACAGGAACAGCGTGAACAGCACGTCCGCGCCGGGGAAGCGCCACTTGGACAGCACGTAGCCGTTCATCGACCCCAGCGCGCACGACAGCAGCGAGCCCGGCACGGCCAGCAGCACGCTGTTCCACAGGCCGGGCGCGAGCTTCTCCCAGGCCACCCGCCACGCCTCGGTCGTCCAGGTCTGCGGCAGGTTCCACGCCTGGCCCGGGTCGGCCTCGGTGAGCGGCTTGAAGCTGGTCACCAGCAGCACGTAGATCGGGATGAGGAAGACGAACACGAACAGGAGCAGCAGGCCGAACCGCACCCAGGTGAAGCCCGCCGCCCGCCGCCCGGCCACCGCCGTCATGAGCGCCGCTCCTTACGCACCGACCAGATGAGGTACGGGATCACGAAGATCGCCACACTGAGCACGATGTACGACGCGATCGTGGCCCCCTTGGCCGGATCGTTCGAGTCGAAGACCGCCACCCACATGAACACGGCGGGCACGTCCGTGATGATCTGCTTGCCCGACACGGCGACGATCAGGTCGAACACCTTGAGCGAGATGTGCCCCAGGATGATCAGCGCCGACAGCGTGACCGGCCGCAGCAGGGGCAGCACCACGTGCCGGTAGACGCCCCACTCGGTGCAGCCGTCCACCCGCGCCGCCTCGCGCAGCTCCTCGGGCACCCCGCGGAACCCGGCCAGGAAGAGCGCCATGACATATCCGGACATCTGCCAGATGGCCGGCAGCGCCATCGCGGCCATCCCCCAGTCCGGGTCCCTGAACCACTGCCACTGCGGCAGCCCGATCCAGTCGAAGAGCCGGTTCAGCCCGACCGCCCGCTCCTGCGTGCCCGAGTTCATCAGCCACCGCCACACGATGCCGGTCGCCACGAACGAGATGGCCATCGGGAACAGGTAGATCGCCCGGAACGTGCCCTCGCCCCTGATGCCCTTCTCCATCAGGAACGCCAGCAGCCAGCCGAGCAGCAGCGCCCCCAGCACGAACACGATCGTGAACACGATCGCGTGGTTCACCGAGAGGTGCCAGCGCGGCTGGCCCCAGATGTCGACGAAGTTCTGCAGCCCCACGAACTTCCCCTCGGACACCGCGTCGTGCTGGTCGGTCATGGCGACCCGGAAGTTCCAGCCGAGCATGCCGTACACGAAGACGCCGATCAGCACGATCGACGGCGCGACGAGGAGCAGTCCGGGCAGCCACGTACGTGCCCGCCTCACAAGCTTTCCCTCCCGGGAGGCGGCCGGCGGCCGCCTCCCGTATGACGAGTCACTGGGCGTTGGCGGTGGCCGCGTCGGCCAGCCCCTGCTGCAGCGCCTTGACGTCCTTGCTGCCGAGGTAGAGGCCGACGGCCTCGTTGATCGCCGCCAGCCACGGCTGGTTCACCGCCACGCCGTGCTGGATGGAGCCGGCGAGCTTGTCGCTCGACCAGTCCTTCAGCGCGTCGGCCAGGTAGTCGGTGTAGAGGCTCTGGTCGGCGTCCTTGCGGGCGGGGATGGAGCCCTTCTTCGGGTTGAAGGCGTCCTGGCCCTCCTTGCCGGCCGCGACCTTCAGCCAGGCCATCGCCCCGTCCCGGTTCCTGGCGCCCTTGGGCAGCGTGAAGCTGTCGGACAGCCACAGGTAGGTGCCCTCGGTGCCGGGCGACGGCGCCCAGTCGAAGTCCGTCTTCGAGGTCTTGCCCAGCCCGCCCTCCGGCGGGTTGTGGAAGTAGCCGTACGCCCAGTCGCCCATGATGGTGAAGGCCGCCTGGCCGTCGGCCACCTGCTTGGCCGCGGGCTGCCAGTCGTCCTGCGGGTCGCCCGCGTACTCCATGATCTTGGCGAAGTTCTGCAGCGCCGTGGTCACCTGCGGGCCGTTCCAGTCGGCGCCCGGCTTGAACAGCGCGTTGTAGGCGTCGGCCCCGAGCGTGCCGAGCAGCACGCTCTCCAGCAGGTGGGTGACGGTCCACTCGGACCCGATCGACAGCGGGATCTTGCCCGTGGCCTTGACCTTCTCCAGGGCCGCGAGGAACTCCTCGATCGTCTTCGGCGCGCCGGCCACCCCGGCCTCCTTGAGCACCGAGGGGTTGAACCACAGGACGTTCGAGCGGTGGATGTTCACCGGCACGGAGTAGATCTTGCCGTCCACGCTGATCTGCTCGACGAGCTGGGCGGGGAAGACGTCCTTGAGCTTCAGCTCGTCGTAGAGCGGGGTCAGGTCCTCCAGGTGCCCCGCCTTGATGTAGCCCTGCAGCTCGGCGCCCGCGTGCCCCTGGAAGGTGTCGGGCGGGGTGTTCGCCTGGAGCTTCGACTGCAGCAACGCCTTGGCCTTGTCACCGGAGCCGCCGGCCACCGCGGCGTCGAAGAAGGTGTAGTTCGGATTCTGGTCCTCGAAGATCTTGCGCATCGCCTGCAGGCCGTCGGCCTCACCGGGCCCCGTCCACCAGGAGAAGACCTCAACCTGCTGTTTCCCATCGCCACTCGCCGCGGGGGCCTGTGCCGTCTGGCCTCCTCCACCGCCTCCGCAGGCAGCCAGGCCCAGCACGCTCGCCATCGTGATCGATACGGCCGCTAACCATCGTCGCATCCCACACCATCCCTTCGAAGTCCCCCGAAGTAGGTGATTTGACAACGTTGTCAACAACGGCTATCAACCCACTTCCCGCCGCGCCCCGTCAAGGGGATCGCCGGTAACAGCTCCGCATATTCGACGGTGAACCCGGGCGTCCCCCAAGGGCCGGCGAGGGCTGACTCGCGGGCCGGCCGGGGGCCGGCGGACGGGGCGGCGGGGCGGCGGGGCGGCGGACGGGCCGTCGGACGCGGCGGCGGGGCGGCGGGGCGGCGGGGCCGCTGTGGGCTCCCGAGGCCGCATACACAGTTCGCCGCATGGGCCGGCCGCGTCCGGGGGCGGTGGAGCCGTCTTTCTACACATGGCTCTTACATCGTCGAATGGCCATGTCAGCGCATGCGCGGCTGCCCTGTGCACACCTACCGTTGCTTCATGTGATCGACCGCACCGCGCGTTCCTCGCCCCTCGCGACGGGGTCGCCGCGGCCGATCGATCGGGGACGTCACACGTCCAGACGGAGCCGGGCCTTCTCGGAGGGGTGGGGGCCGGGCGCCGGGCGTGTGACAGCGGGCTCGAGTCGCGCAGGGCTCGGGCCCGCCCAATCCCCACGCTCTCATCAGCTCAGGGCCGCCTCGATGATCGAGCGGGCGATCGTGGAGACCGCGTCCGGGCGCTCGCCCGGCCGTTCCAGCACCACCCCCACCGCCACCTCCGGCGCCTGGGTCGGCGCGAAGGCGGTCACCACGGCGGGCGCCCCCGGGCCCTCCTCGCTCGCGGCCGCCTTCGGGACCGGCCGCACCCCGGGGATCGCCGCCCCCATGCCCCCCGCCGACGACACCGAGGTCATCATCGCCGCCAGGTGCCGCGCCAGCTCGGGCGGCACGGCCCTGCGGTACGGCGCGGGATCGGCCCGGTTGATGACCGATCCGTCCGGCAGCCGGACCTCCGCCACCAGGTGCGGCCGCATCAGCACCCCGTCGTTGGCCACCGCCGCCGACAACATGGCCACCATCAGCGGCGTCACCCGGTTGTCGTGGTGCCCGATGGCCGCCAGGGCGGTCTGGGGCCGGTCCGCGGCCAGCGGGTAGCGGCTGGGCGTCGTGGGCAGCGGGATGCGCAGGTTGCCGGCGTTGAAGCCGAACGCCTCCGCCTGGTCCCGCAGCAGGTCCTGCCCGAGCTGCAGCCCGATGGTGGCGAAGGCGGTGTCACAGGAGGTCTGGAACGCGTACGCGAGCGTCGGCCGCCCGCCCCCGCAGTTCCCCTCCACGTACGCGGGCGCTCCCGGCAGCCGCAGCCGGGCGGGCGCGTCCACCAGCGCCGACGGCGTGTACTCGCCGGAGGCCAGCGCCGCCGCCGCGGTGACCAGCTTGAACGTGGAGCCCGGCGGATAGACCTGGTTGAGCGCCCGGTTGAGCAGCGGCTGCGCGGGCGCCTGCCGCAACCGCCGCGCGGTCTGCGCCAGCAGGTCCGGGTCGAGCGTGGCCAGCGCGTTCGGGTCGAAGGTCGGCCACGTCGCCAGCGCCAGCACCGCGCCCGTGGCCGGGTCGATGGCCACCGCCGCCCCGGGCAGCCCGGCCGACCTCAGCCCCTCGTACGCCGCCCGCTGCACCCGGTCCCTGACCGTCAGCCTGACGTGGGCCCCCCGGGTGCTTCCCGTCTCGATCAGCGACCTGACCCTGACCTTGGCGTCGTTGCCCGACAGGATGGGGTCCTGGGCGTGCTCGATGCCGGTGGCGCGGTGCAGCGAGGCGTAGCCGGTGACGGCGGCGTACAGCTCGCCGTGCGGGTAGACGCGCCGGTAGCGGTAGGGGCCGGCGCCGACCGGCCGGCTGGTGGCGACGGGGGTGCCGTAGTAGGTGACGATGTCGCCGCGCGGGCGGCCGTGCCGGTCGAGCAGCGGCCGCTCGTTCCTGCGGTCGGCGTTCAGCGCGTGGGAGCCGAACGCCTGGATCAGCGTGATGTGCGCGAGCAGCACGAACAGCATCGCCGCGCACACCCTGGCGACCCGCCGCAGCGGGACGTCGAGCCACCTCCCCCTCGATCCGGCCATGGATCGAGGTGTAGCAACCGGCCCGCAAAGGCCGGGCTAGAGGACGCTGCGGTAGTAGGAGATCTTGTTGCGGATGTAGCGCTGGCGCTCGGCCAGATTGTCGATCTGCGCCCGGACCTGCCGGTCGTGCTCCTCCAGCAGCTTGATGCGGTCGGGGATGGTGTGGTCGCCGGCGCGGACCAGCTCGGCGAAGCGCAGCATCGTGGCGATGGGCATGCCCGTGTCGCGCAGGCAGCGGACCGTGCCGAGCCAGCCGACGTCCTCCTGGCTGAACCTGCGCTGCCCGGCCGCGTTCCGGTCGACGCGCTCCAGCAGGCCGATCTTCTCGTAGTAGCGAAGGGTGTCGAGGCTGAAGCCGGTCTCCTCGACGACCTCCGCCGGTGTGTACACGCTCACGCGACCCAGGATCGCACCTGGAGTGCACTCCAGGTCAACCGCTTGACATGGAGTGCACTCCAGGTCTCAGCATCTGGCTCATGAATTTCGCACTCGGCACGATTCCGTTCGGCACCACCGTCGGCATGGACGAGACCTTCGCCATCCTGGACCGCTTCCAGGAGGCCGGCGGCACCATGCTCGACACGGCCGACAACTACCCGTTCTGGGTGGAGGGCCGCTCCGGCGACGAGAGCGAGCTGGCCATCGGCGCGTGGCTGGCCGCCCGTGGCAACCGGGACGAGATGGTCATCAGCACGAAGGTCGGCGCCCGGCCCACCGTCCCCGGCGACCGGACCCTCGACTCGGCGGAGGGCCTGTCCGCGCCGGCCATCGCCACCGCGATGGAGGGCAGCCTGCGGAGATTGGGGACGGACTACATCGATGTGTATTGGGCGCACATCGAGGACCGCTCCGTCCCGCTGGAGGAGACCCTGGGGGCGTTCGACGAGCTGGTCCGGGCGGGCAGGGCCCGGGCGCTCGGGGCCAGCAACGTGGCCACCTGGCGGCTGGAGCGGGCCAGGAACGTCTCGGCGGCGCACGGCTGGACGCCCTACACCTATGTGCAGCTCCGGCACACCTACCTGCGGCCGCGGCCGGGCACCCGGCTCGCCGAGTCGGGGCACCGGCTGGTGTCGGACGAGCTGCTCGACTATCTGGCCGCCGAGCCGGACATGACGCTGTGGGCGTACAACACGCTGATGTTCGGCGCGTACACGCGGCCGGACCGGCCCATCTCCGAGATCTACGACCACCCGGGCACGACCCGGCGGCTGGCGGTCCTGCGCGAGGTGGCCGGCGAGCTGGGCGCGACCCCGAACCAGGTCGTCCTGGCCTGGCTCATGGCCGACGGGATCGTGCCCATCGTGGGGGTCTCCACGATGGAGCAGCTGGAGGAGGCCATCGGCGCGACCGGGCTCAAGCTGGACGCCGAGCTGCGCGCCCGCCTGGACGCCCCCTGCTGAACCTCCCGGAGGCGGCGTCGTCAGGGGCCTGGGGCCTGGGGTCTGGGGCCGGGGGCTAGGTCGGGCCCGGGGCCGGGGCCGGGGTCAGGGCCGGGGGCCGAAAGCAGGGCCGGGGTCAGGGCAGGTGGTCGGCCAGGTAGCGGCGGACCAGTTGCTTGCACTCGGCGATCAGCTCGGGGTCGCCGCCGGGGTCGGCGCGGAAGGCCAGCTTGAGCACCGCGTCGGTGGCCTCGACCGCCACCACCAGCGCCCGGTCGAGCCCCGGCCCCGCCGGGGCGTCGAGCAGCTCCAGCGTCAGGGCGCGCAGGCGCTCGGCGACGACGACGTTGTTCTCCTGCGTCTCGTCGAGCGCCCGGCCGCTGCCCTCGACGGCCGGCCCGCCGGGCGCGGCGAGCACCTCGCCGAAGTCGACCACCGCGAAGCCCGGCGTGGTGCGCTTCATGTCGACGAACTCGTCGATGGCCAGGTCGACCAGGTCGGTCCAGTGCGCCAGCTCGACGGTGGGGATCAGCTCGATGATGCGCTGGAGGAACGCTTCGAGGTTGCGCCGCGCCAGCGCGCGCACCAGCCCCTGCTTGTCGTGGAAGAACTGGTAGAAGGTGCCGATCGGCACCTCGGCCCGGCGCGCGACCTCTTTGGTGGTCAGCGCCTCGTAACCCACCTCGTCGAGCAGGAGCGCGCACTCGTCGAGCATCCGCTCCACCCGCACGACGCTCCGGCGCTGGGCGGGGCGGCGGCGCAAGGTACTGGTCATGTCCCCATCCTGACGCATTTCCCCCTGGCCCGGGTCAGAGATCTTGACCTCGGTTAACATGAGCCCAACTCACATAGCTGGGAGGCCGGGATGTTCTTCTGGGGTACGGCGACGGCCGCGTACCAGATCGAGGGCGCCACCGCCGAGGACGGCAGGGGCCCGTCCGTCTGGGACACCTTCGTCCGCGAGCCCGGCCGCGTCAAGGACGGTCACACCGGGGACGTGGCCTGCGACCACTACCACCGCTGGCGCGAGGACGTCGCGCTGATGGCGGGGCTCGGCGTGAACGCCTACCGCTTCTCGATCGCCTGGCCCCGGGTGCTGCCGCAGGGCGCCGGCGAGGTCAACGAGCGCGGCCTGGACTTCTACGACCGGCTGGTGGACGCGCTGCTGGAGGCGGGCATCAGCCCGGTGCCGACGCTGTTCCACTGGGACCTGCCGCAGGCGCTGGAGGAGCGCGGCGGCTGGCTGAACCGCGACGTCGCCGCCCTGTTCGCCGACTACGCGGCCACGGTCGCCGCCCGGCTGGCCGACCGGGTGCCGATGTGGATCACGCTGAACGAGCCGTTCGTGCACATGGCCTACGGCTACGCCATGGGCCTGCACGCCCCCGGCAGGCTCCTGCTGACCGGCGCGCTGCCCGCCGCCCACCACCAGCTCCTCGCCCACGGGCTGGCCGCCGGGGCGCTCAGGGCGGCCGGGGCGGGCCAGGTGGCGCTCACCAACAACTGCACCCCGGTCTGGCCCGCGTCGCAGGACGAGGCGGACCTGCGGGCGGCCGACGCGTACGACATCCTGCACAACCGGCTGTTCAACGACCCCGTGCTCCTCGGCCGCTATCCGGACCTGTCGGCGTACGTCCCCGAGCCGGACTTCGTCCGGGACGGCGACCTGGAGACCATCGCCGCCCCGCTGGACGCGCTGGGCGTCAACTACTACAACCCCACCCGCATAGCCGCGCCGGCGGACGGCGGCGTGCTCCCGTTCGAGGACGCGGGCATCACCGGCCACCCCACCACGGCCTTCGGCTGGCCGGTCGTCCCCGACGGCCTGCGCGAGCTGCTCACGGCCCTCCGGGCGAGGTACGGCGCCGCCCTGCCCCCGATCCTCATCACCGAGAACGGCTGCTCCCAGGAGGACGTCCCGGCCCCGGACGGCACCGTCGAGGACGAGGCCCGCGTCGCCTTCCTCGACGGCCACCTCGCCGCCATGCGCCGGGCCATGGCCGAGGGCGTGGACGTGCGCGGCTACTTCGTCTGGTCGCTGCTGGACAACTTCGAGTGGGCCGAGGGCTACCACCAGCGCTTCGGCCTCGTCCACGTGGACTTCGCCACCCAGCGGCGCACGCCGAAGCGCTCCTACCACTGGTACAAGGCGTTCCTGGCGGGCCGGAACACCGGTCGGAACACCGGTCAGAACACCGACACGTGAACGTGGTCGTAGTGGTTGGCCGTCGCCCCGCCGCGGTCTGACATCGGGTCCCAGCCGCCGCCGGAGCGGATGTCGTAATAGCGCTGCTTCCAGATGATGTACATCACGCCCAGGCGCGGGCCGTTCTTGATCAGCCACGCGGCCAGCGCGTCGCCGTTGGCCGCGTCGGAGCCCGAGGCCACGGTGCCGCCGCCGGACATCATGAAGTCGCAGGCCCGGCCCTTGCCGTGCTCACCGGGATCGCCGGGGCGCAGGCAGCCGACGCCGTACTTCATGGGGAAGTTGGCCATGATCTCGGCGCGCACGTTGATCATGCGGGGGGTCAGGCCCTCGGCGCCGCCGGGCTGCTGGAAGCCGTACTTCTGGAGCAGCTTCTGGATCTCGTCCTTCTTGCTCTGCAGGGTCTTGATCTCTTTGCGCAGCTTCTCGACCTTCTCGTTGGCGTTGAGCTTCGCCTCGTTGGACTTGTCGATCAGCTTCTTGATGTTGGCCACCCGCTGGGCCCGCTCGGCGGCCATGTAGGTCAGGTTGGCGGCCTGGCCCAGCATCTTGTACGGCTCGGTCTGGGGCGCGATGAGCCGCATGCCGTCCAGCGGGCCCACCATGTAGGAGGTCTGGGCGATCCGGCTCACTTCGTCCTGGGCGGCCCGGAGCTGGGCCTGGAGGTGGCCGGAGTTGTCGGTGGCCCGCTTGGCCTGGATCCTGATCTCCTCCAGGCTCTGGATCTGGCCCCGGTAGAGCTCGTTGAGCCGCGCCGCCTGCTTGGTGAGTCTGCGCAGCTCGGCCGGGGAGGGATCGGCCGCGGCCGGCGTCGGGGCGGGCAGTGCGAGCAGCCCGGAGAGTACGGCGACGAGACCGGCGAGCCGCCAGATTCTCACACCCGTCCCCTCCCTCATAGACGGACCGAAACTATAGAAGATGATCTTGACCTCTGTCATCCGAATGACGGAACTGCTGCACCTTTGGAGGTGTTTTTAGGCTTTTGACCTGTTTAAGGAGGAGGTAAAAAGTTGGGCCTTGTATAGATCGCTCCAAAGGTCTGAGATGGCGGTCGATTCCGTCTCCGCGAAGGGGCAGACCGTGTCTCGATCAACAATCCTCGCCGCGGCCGTCCTCCTCGGCTTAGGCCCGGCCCTCGTGGCCGTGCCGGCCGAGGCGTCCGTCAATCCGCTTCCGCCCGCCGACCGCATCGAGCTGTACCAGCTCGAAAGCCCGCCGGGCACCGCGCAGGCGCTCAGGGAGAAGGGCTTCGACGTCGTCCAGCAGCAGGCCGAGGGCGACAAGGAGCACATAGAGCTGACCGCCGCCCAGGCGGACCTGGCCGCCCTGGCCAAGCTCGGCCACAAGCCCGAGCTCGTCCGCAACCCGCAGGGCCAGTCCCAGCTCCAGGCCGCCAAGGCCCAGGCGGCGGCGGGTTACACCGTCTGGAAGTCGTACTCCCAGCCCGGCGGCATCGCCGACCAGCTCAGGGAGATCGCGCGCGCCCACAGGGACGTCGTCAAGCTCCAGTCGATCGGCAAGTCGCTGAAGGGCCAGGACATCCTGGCCGTCAAGGTCACCACCGGCGCCCGGCTGCTGCCCGACGGCGTCAAGCCCGCGACCCTCTACTCCGCCACCCAGCACGCCCGCGAGTGGATCGCCACCGAGGTGGACATGCGGCTGCTGAAGCACGTGGTCGCGAACAAGCGCGCGCTGCGCGACCTGCTCAACAGGACCGAGCTGTGGTTCGTGCCGGTGGCCAACCCCGACGGCTACGACTTCACCTTCACCGAGGGCAACCGCCTGTGGCGCAAGAACCTGCGCGACAACAACGGCGACGGGCGGATCACCGGCGGCGACGGCGTGGACCCGAACCGGAACTTCCCCACCAACTTCCACTACGACGAGGAAGGCTCGTCGAGCATCCCCAGCTCCGAGACCTACCGCGGCACCGGCCCGGCCAGCGAGCCGGAGACCCGGGCCATGGACGGCCTGCTGCGCCGCGTCGGCTTCGAGATGCAGCTCAACTACCACTCCTACGGCCCGCTGCTGCTCTACCCGGTGGGCTGGCAGATCGCCACGACGACCGCCGACAACCCGATCTACGAGGCGCTCACGGGCGACGACGCCGAGCCGGCGGTGCCCGGCTTCGACCCCGACCTCGGCGCGGAGCTCTACACCACCAACGGCGACACCAACGACCACGCCCACGCCAGGTACGGGACGCTGTCGTGGACGCCGGAGCTCAACGAGGGCTGCGACGGCTGCGGCTTCGTCTTCCCCGACGACGAGGCGCTGGTGCAGGCCGAGTTCGAGAAGAACCTGCCCTTCGCGCTCGACGTGGCCAGGTCCGCGGTCGACCCGGCCGAGCCGGTCAGCCACCTGGGCAACAGGACGCCCGACTTCGAGCTCGACCCGTTCGGCACCAGCCACGGCAAGGACCAGGTCGTCCAGGTCAACGCCAAGCGCAAGCTCGGCCCCGTCTTCCTGAACTACCAGGTCAACGGCGGCCGTACGAAGGTCAGGCCGACCTCCGAGTGGCGCGGCGGCGAGCGGTACGGCAAGGGCTACGACCGCTACTACCACCGCCTGCGCGGCACGATCACCGGCACCAAGCCCGGCGACAAGGTCAAGGTCTGGTTCAGCTCGATCGGCAGGAAGAGCGCCGACTTCACCTACACCGTCGCCTCCGACATCGGCGGCGAGGTGCTCGTGCTGGCCACCGAGGACGTCACCGGCCTCAGCCCGGCGCAGGAGGGCGCCGAGGCCAAGTACGCCGACGAGTACGCCGCCGCCCTGGAGGCCGCCGGCCACACCACGGACGTGTACGACATGGACAAGGCCGGCCGCCGGGCCCCGCATCCGCTGGGCGTGCTCAGCCACTACAAGGCGGTGGTCTGGGAGACCGGCGACGACATCATCCCCAGGTCGCCCGGCCAGGTCGCCGGCACCACCTCCAAGGGCGGCGTGGACACCGAGCTGGCCGTGCGCGACTACCTGAACGAGGGCGGCAAGCTGCTGCACGCCGGCAAGTACCCGTCGTACGCGGCCAACACGAACGGCCTCTACTACTACGAGCCCGACCAGCCGGAGAACCCCGAGTGCACGGTCGACGACGACCCGCCGTGCATCCCGGTGTTCAACGACTTCCAGCAGTACTACCTGGGCGCCTACGTCTTCTTCGACAACGGCGGCACCGACCAGGCCACCGGTCAGCCGTTCCCCCTGCGGGGCAGCGGCGGCGCGTTCGAGGGCTTCGGCGCCACGATCGCCCCGAGCCACACGCAGTCGTTCGTGGCCACCTCGGCGATCCTGCCGGCCGACCGGTTCCCCCGCTTCGCCGGCTCCGCGCAGGTCAAGTGGGAGCGCCCGGGCGGCCCGTTCGACCCGCACAGCGGCTCCTGGGACGTCTACAGCGGCATCGCCGACGTCTCGTGGAAGCGGCTGACGAAGACCATCGACCTGACCGGGCGGTCGAGCGGCGACCTGTCGTTCTGGACCTCGTACGACACCGAGGCCCACTGGGACTTCCTGACGGTCGAGGCGCGCACGGCCGGCCGCGACGACTGGACCACTCTGCCGGACGCCAACGGGCACACCACCCAGGAGACCGGTGACAGCTGCCTGGTCGAGAACAGCGGCGGCTGGCGCGTCATCCACCCGTTCACCCAGCGCTACCAGGGGGTGAACTGCGAGCCGACCGGCACCTCCGGCGCCTGGCACGCGGCCTCGGGCAACTCGGCCGGCTGGCAGCAGTGGAAGATCGACCTGACCCCGTACGCGGGCAAGCAGGTCGAGATCTCCATCTCCTACATCAGCGACTGGGCCACCCAGGGCGCGGGCGTCTTCCTCGACGACTTCGCCGTCACCCTGGACGGCACGGTGGCCGAGTCGACGTCGTTCGAGTCCGACCTGGGCGGCTGGACCGTCGCCGGCCCGCCCGAGGGCAGCTCGGCCTCGGTCAACAACTGGTTCCGCACGGACCAGGTGTTCGAGGAGGGCGGCGGCATCGTCACCGAGGACACGGTCTATCTCGGCTTCGGCGTGGAGACCGTGACCGATCAGGACGCGCGTACCGACCTGGTCAAGAGGTCGATGCGGCACCTGCTCGGCGGCTCCCGCTGACACCGCGAGGGGGTGCGGCGCGCGGCGCGCCGCACCCCCTCCGCGTGCCGCGCCCCGGGCCGTGTCCCTCTTGCGTGGCCGGACAGAACATGATTCGGTCACCTTGAGGCGTACCGAGAACAAGCAAGCATTCGGTCAAGCGAGGAGCTCACGACATGCGCCAGCACGACAAGCTGTTCATCGGGGGCGAATGGGTGGCCCCGGCCGGCACCGGCACGATAGACGTCATCTCCCCGCACACCGAGGAGGTCGTCGGCCGGGTGCCCGACGGCACGACCGAGGACATGAACCGCGCGGTCGCCGCCGCCAGGGAGGCGTTCGACCACGGCCCGTGGCCGCGGATGACGTTCGCCGAGCGGGCCGAGGTGATCGGCAGGCTGGCCGCGATCTACAACGAGCGCCAGGCCGAGATGGCACAGCTCATCACCGAGGAGATGGGCTCGCCGATCACGTTCTCCAACCTCGCGCAGGCGCCGCAGCCGCTCGGCATGCTGCAGTACTACGCCGAGCTGGGCAGGACGTTCGAGCAGGAGGAGCAGCGGCCGGGGCTGTTCGGCCCGCTCACGGTGCGCAGGGAGCCGGTGGGCGTGGTGGCGGCCGTGGTGCCGTGGAACGTGCCCCAGTTCGTCACCATGACGAAGGTCGCGCCCGCGCTGCTGGCCGGCTGCGCGATCGTGCTCAAGCCGGCGCCCGAGACGCCGCTGGACGCGTACCTGCTGGCCGAGTGGGCGGCCGAGGCCGGCCTGCCGAAGGGCGTGCTCAACATCGTCGCCGCCGGGCGCGAGGTCGGCGAGCACCTGATCTCCCACCCCGGCGTGGACAAGGTGGCCTTCACCGGCTCCACCGCGGCCGGCCGGCGCATCGCCGCCGTCTGCGGCGAGCAGCTCAAGCGGGTCAGCCTGGAGCTGGGCGGCAAGTCCGCGGCGATCATCCTCGACGACGCCGACCTGGCCGCGAGCATGGGCTTCCTGTCCATGGCCGCCCTCATGAACAACGGCCAGGCGTGCGTGGCGCAGACCCGCATCCTGGCCTCGCGCAACCGCTACGACGAGGTCGTGGACGCGATCGCGGGCATGGTCAACTCCCAGACCGTCGGCGACCCCGCCGACCCCGCGACCGGCATCGGCCCGCTGGTGGCCAAGCGGCAGCAGGACCGGGTGGAGGGATACATCAAGATCGGCATGGACGAGGGCGCCAAGGTCGTGACAGGCGGCCTCGACCGGCCCTTCGACAAGGGCTGGTACGTCGCGCCCACGGTCTTCGCTGGGGTCAGCAACGACATGCGCATCGCCCGCGAGGAGATCTTCGGGCCGGTCCTGGCCGTGATCCCGTACGAGGACGAGGCCGACGCCGTACGCATCGCCAACGACAGCGACTACGGCCTGGCCGGCACGGTCTGGACGGCCGACACCGAGCACGGCATGGAGGTGGCCCGCCAGGTGCGTACGGGGACGTACGGGGTGAACTGCTTCATGCTGGAGTCCAACGCCCCCTTCGGCGGCTACAAGGCCAGCGGCATCGGCCGCGAGCTGGGCCCCGAGGGCCTCAACGGCTACCTGGAGTACAAGACCATCGCCCGCCTCGGCTGACCCGCCACCCCCTGGGCCCCGCCCCGCGAAGCGCGGGGCCCTGTCCCGCGCCCAGGGCCACTGTGCGGCGGACGCGGGGCCCTTCCGCCGCGCGCCGCGGCGTCTTTCCCGAGGGCGGGGCGGCCACCCAGCGCGCCCCCGCGACGCTGGGCGGCGCACCCCGCCGTGCCACCGGCCGGCGACCCCCGCCCACGGCGTCACGACACCCTGGGCGACCGCCCGGTCACTCCTGCAGTATGGACCCCGCGCGGCGGGCGGGCCGTCGCCGCGCCCGGAGACTTTCTCCCGGCGGTTTCCTGCGATCCGCCCCAGGTAGACGTCTTTCCCCTAGGAAGGTGGCGAAGAGAGCCATTTGCCGATCCGGTGGATGAGCTCGGGGCTCGCGGCGGCCTCCGCGTGCCCGTACCCCGGCTCGATCCACAACTCCTTCGGCTCCCGCGCGCCGGCGTAGAGCTGGTGCGCGTGCTCCAGCGGGAAGAACGCGTCGGCGTCCCCGTGCACGATCAGCAGCGGCGTGGGCGCGATGAGCCCGGCGGCCTCGTGCGGCGGCATCGGGATCGGGTCCCACTGCCCGCGGGCGATCCGCGTGCGCTTGGCCACCCTGGCCGCCCACCGGCCGAACGGCTGCTCGATGGCCCAGTGCACCTGGCGCATCGGCCGGGTGCCCCGGTAGTACCAGCGCGCGGGGCCGCTGACCGCCACCACCGCGTCCACCCCGCCGCGCAGCCCCGCGTGCCGTACGGCCACCGCCGCCCCCATGGAGAAGCCCACGAGCGCGATCCTGGAGTAGCCGACCACGCGGGCGTGCCTGACCGCGGCCTCCACGTCGAGGATCTCCAGGTCGCCGACCGTGGTCTCGCCGCCGGAGCGCCCGTGGCCGCGGAAGTCGAACGCGATCACCCCGCCGTACCCGCTCAGCACGTGCACGATGCGGCGCGCGGTGCGCTCCCGCCACGAGCCGGTGAAACCGTGCGCCACCACGATGCCCAGCTCCGGGTCCGCGTGCCTGCGGGCGGGCGGGGTGTGCGCGGCGTCGATGCGGACTCCGTCCTCGGTCCTGAGCATGACGGGGAAGTTCGGCGCGAAAGACATGGGATAGAGGTTATGGTCGGGCCGCGTCCGTCCCGTGCTCGGCCGCCCAGACCGCGATCTGCGAGCGGGCCTCGAAGCCCAGCTTGACCATGATGTTGGCGATGTGCCGGGCCACGGTGGCCGGGCTGATCACCAGCTCCTCGGCGATGGCCCGGTTGCTCAGGCCCCGGGTGAGCAGCGCGGCGACCTCCCGCTCCCGCGCGGTCAGCGCCCCGAGCTCCGCCCCGGCTCCGGGCGCCTTCGTGCCCCCGGCGGCCGTCCCCGCCGCGTCTCCTGGCCCTCCGCCGGGTCCGGACAGGACGGAGACGTCGGACCCGTCGCCGTCGAGCACCCGCCTGGCCGCCTCCTCCGGCGACCACTCCGCGCCCTTGGCCCACAGCACCGCCACCCGGCTCTCGCCGAGCCGGTCGCGGGCCGGCGCCAGCAGCTCCCGCACGCGCCCGGGCGTGCCGTACTGCCCGATCGACTCGCGCAGCGCGCCGGCCGCCGCGCACGCCAGCACCGCGCCCTCCAGGTCGCCGCGGGCCCGCCCCAGCGCCGCGAGGGCCATGAGCGCGCGCACGATCCCCCTGCGCTGCCCCGCCTGCCTGCTCAGCTCCAGCGCCGTGGCCACGTGGCTGCTGGCGGCGGCGTGGTCGCCCAGCGCGGCGGCCACCCGGCCGGCCTGCGCGTGGCAGCGGGCCAGCTCGACCCGGTTGTCCATGCCCTCCAGCAGCGGCAGCGCCTCTCGGTGGTGCGCCATGGCCGCGTCGAGCTCGCCCGCGGCCTCGGCCACCGCGCCCAGATGGGTCAGCGCCCTGGCCCGGGCCCAGTGGTGGTCGACCTCCCCGGCCAGCGCCAGCGCCTCCTCCCCGTGACGCCGCGCCTGGCGCAGCTGCCCCTGGAAGAGGGCCAGGTTGAGCCGCGCGATCCGGGCGGTGGCCAGGTTGAACGGGTCGTCGTGCGCGGTGGCCGCCGCCTCCAGCTCCGCCAGGTAACGCAGCGCCCGCCCGCTCTGCCCCGTGCGGAAGAACACGGTCAGCGCCACGCCGTAGGTGATGCCCAGCCAGGGCGTGTAGGGGTGCCGCCGCTGCTCCTCCACCCCCTGGACGATGAGCTCCCGCGCGCGCTCCAGCTCGTCGCCCAGCTCCAGCCCGTACGCCAGCGCCCCCTTGGCCACCGCCAGCAGGTCGGCGGGCACCCCGGACACGTCGAGCGCCAGCAGCCGCTCGTGCCAGCCCACGCTCTCGCCCAGGTCGCCCCGCACGGCCAGGATCGCCAGCGCCGCGCGGGCCAGGCGCAGCCCGAGCGCCGGAGCACGCGAGCGCACCGCCCAGTCGATCGCGGCCCGGCAGTCGTCGAGCAGCCCGCGCCCCCTGGTGACGTGCGCGAACCGCGCGGGCCAGGGCATGCGCCGGGCCGGCGAGCCGCCCTCGTGACACCGCTCCATCTCCTCGCAGACCACCAGCAGGTGCCGGTCGCGCAGCCGGGCGACCTCCCCGGCCTCGGCCAGCCGGTCGGCGGCGTACTGGCGGATGGTCTCCAGCAGCCGGTAGCGCCCCGACCCGCCCTGGTGCAGCACCAGCGACTTGTCCACCAGGCCGCCGAGCAGGTCGAGCACCTCGGCCCCGCGCAGGATGCCCCCGTCGGCGCAGACCCGCTCGGCCAGCGCCAGGTCGAACAGCCCCGCGAACACCGACAGCCGGCGCAGCAGCACCCGCTCCTTGGGGGTGAGCAGGTCGTGGCTCCACTCCATGGTGGCCAGCAGCGTGCGCTGCCTGCCGGGCGCCGTGCGGTCGCCGGTGGTGAGCAGCGTGAACCGGTCTCCGAGGCGGTCGGCGATGCTGCCGGGGCTGAGCAGGCTCGTCCGGGCCGCCGCCAGCTCCAGCGCCAGCGGCAGGCCGTCGAGCGCCCGGCACAGGCGCACGACGTCGTCCATGCGCTCCGTCACCCCGCGCACCCCCGCCGCGAGCGAGCGCTCCACGAACAGCAGCACGGACTCGGCGTCGGGATGCTGCTCGTCGGGCAGCTCCAGGGGCGGCACCCGCCAGATCAGCTCGCCCCGGATGCGCAGCGGCTCCCTGCTGGTGAGCAGGAACCTCACCCCCGGGCATTCGGCGATCAGCTCGGACACCAGCTCGGCGCAGTGCTCGACCAGGTGCTCGCAGTTGTCCAGCACGATCAGCGCGTCGGCGTCACGCAGGCGCACGCGCAGGCCGTCGAGCAGCCGCCCGGGGCTCTCCTCGCGGACGCCGAGCACCTCCGCCAGCTCGTGCACCACCAGGGCGGGGCTGCCGACCCTGGCCAGCTCCACCAGCCACACCCCGCCGGCGAACCGGGGCAGCGCCCGCGCCGCCACGCGCAGCGCCAGCCGCGTCTTGCCGATGCCGCCCACGCCGCTCAGCGTGATCACGCGCTCCTGGCGGACCAGCTCGCTCAGCTCCGACACGTCACGGGCGCGCCCGATGAAGCGGTTGGGCTCCACGGGGAGGTTGTGCGAGGCGTGCGCGGTCATGTCGTCCAGGCCCCAGCGGTCGCGGGAAGCTCACCTTCGCGCCAAGTCTCCCTCTATGCGCGGCCCGATGCGATCACTTTCCGTACAGAGTTAACGACTCGTCGGATACGAATGTGCAGCGCTCAGGTCTGCCACGCTCATGATGATCCGCACCCGTGACTCCTCGGCCGCCTCCAGGGCGCGCCGGACGTTGGAGATCATCACGCGGGCGTCGCTCTCCTGGATGCGGTCCCGCAGCGTGGCGGCGTCGAGATCGACGGGCAGGGGCCAGACGACGCCGCCCGCGGCGATCACCGCGTTGGTCGAGACGAGCAGGTCGGGCCCGACGGGCAGGCAGATGAGCACGGTGTCCCCAGCGCGCACTCCTCTGCGCCGCAACTGGACGGTCGCGACCGCGGACCTCTCGTCCAGCTGCTCTTCGGTGAGTCTCAGGCCCGTCCCCGAGTCCACCATCACGATGCGCTCATCCATGGGGCCCACCGTAGGGAGGGCGTCTCGTGCACACATGGGGCGGAATATGCAGATCCCTATGCAGAAGAGTGAGGGCCTGTTCGGGGCCCGAGCGCAGGCGTCCGGGGCGGCGGCGCGGGCCCGCGGCGCCGCCCCGGAGGTCTAGGTGCGGGCCTTGGGATGCTCGGCGTGCTCGGCCGCCCACACCGCGATCTGCGCCCGCGAGGTGTAGCCGAGTTTCTCCATGATGTTGGCGATGTGCCGGGCGACCGTCGCCGGGCTGATCACCAGCTCCTCGGCGATGCCCCGGTTGGACAGCCCGCGGGTGAGCAGCCCGGCGATCTCCCGCTCGCGCGCGGTCAGCAGCGAGTGCCGCACGGGCTCGGCCGTCACCGGCGTCTTGTGCGACAGCCGCTCGCCCTGCAGCACGTGGCGGGCGGCGTCGTCGGGGCTCATCGCCCGGCCGCGCGACCACAACGCCGTGGTGCGCCCCTCCCCCAGCTTGGTGCGGGCCCGGCCGAGCAGCTCCTCGATCCTGATCGTGGCGGAGTGCTGCCCGATCGACTCGCGCAGGCCCGCCGCCGCCGCGGCCGCCAGCACCGCGCCCTCCAGGTCGCCTTCGTACTCGGCCAGCACCGACAGCCCCACCAGGCAGCGCGCCACGCCCTGCCGCTGCCCGGTGGCCCGGCCCAGCGCGAGGCTGTCGGCCAGCCGCCGGCGCGCGGCGCCGAACTCGTGCAGCATCGCCGCCACCCTGCCGATCCTGGCCAGGCAGCGCGCCAGGTCGAGATCGCTGCCCAGCTCGCGCAGCCACGGCACGGCCATCTCGTACTGGGCCTGGGCGGTCACCAGGTCGCCGCGCGCCTCGGCCACCGCGCCGAGCTGGGCGGCGGCCCTGGCCATCAGCCAGCGGTGGCCGTGCTCGCGGGCCCGCGCCAGCGCCTCCTCGCCGTGCCGCTGCGCCTCGCGCAGCCGGCCCCTGGTCAGCGCCACCGCCGACAGCCCGAGCAGCCCGGCCGCCTGGTTCCAGGTGTCGCCCGAGGCGGTGGCCAGGGCCAGGCCCTCCTCCGCGTGGTGCAGCGCCTCGTCGGAGCGGCCCATCCGCAGCAGCACGATGACCATCAGGCTGTGCATGACGCAGCGCGGGAACACGTTGTCGCGATCCATCCCGGCCAGGCTCTGCTCGGCCGCCTCCAGCGACCTGCTCAGCTCGTCGCGCGCCTCCAGCCCGTAGGCGAGGTAGGCCTTCGCGTGCGCGATCTCGTCGGCCGACACCCCCGTCATGTCGAGCGAGAGCAGGCGCTCGACCCAGCCGACGATCTCCGTCAGGTTGCCCCTGATGGGCAGCAGCCCCGTGCTGGTCCGGCACAGGCGCAGGCCCAGACCCACGTTGCCGGACTCGACGGCCCAGTCGAGCGCCACCCGCTGGTCGTCCACCAGGTCGCGGCTGGCGGTCAGCGCCTCCAGCCGCCGCGCCCAGGGCGTGGCGGGCTCGACCATCTCGGTGGTGAAGTGGCGCTCCTGCAGCTCGCAGAGCACGTTGAGGTGCCGCTCGCGCAGGACCTCGCGCTCGCCGGCCTGGTCGAGCCGCTCGACGGCGTAGCGCTTGATGGTCTCCAGCAGCCAGTAGCGCCTGCGGCTCTCGTCGCACAGCACCAGGGACTTGTCCACCAGGGCGCCGAGCAGGTCGACGATCTCGCCGCCCGCGATGGGCCGCTCGGCGCAGACCTGCTCGGCCAGGTCGAGGTCGAAATCGCCGGCGAACACCGACAACCGGCGCAGCAGCACCTGCTCCTTGGCCGAGAGCAGGTCGTAGCTCCACTCCACGGCCGCCAGCAGCGTGCGCTGCCGCACGGGGGCGGTGCGCCCGCCGGTGGTGAGCAGCGAGAACCGGTCGTCTATGCGGTCGGCGATCTGCCCGGGGCTGAGCAGGCTCGTGCGGGCCGCGGCCAGCTCCAGAGCCAGGGGCAGCCCGTCGAGCGCCCGGCACAGCCGCACCACGTCGCCCAGGCTCTCCGGCCCCAGCCTGGTGCCCGCCGCGGCCGCCCGGTCCATGAACAGCTGCACGGACTCCACGTCGGACATGGCCACCCCGGGCGACGCCGTCCGGGACGGGGCGTAGGACGGCAGGTCGGACCCCAGGTCGGCCGCCAGGTCGGGCGGCAGGTCAGGCCGCAGGCCGGGCGGCGGGTAGGACGCCGGATCGGGCGCCAGGCCGGGCGGCTGGTAGGGCGCGGCCTCGGCCTCGGCGGCGTGCGGCGGGCCGGTGTCGGGCAGGTCGAGCGGCGGCACCCGCCAGATCAGCTCGCTGGCGATGCGCAGCGGCTCCCTGCTGGTGGCCAGCACGCGCAACGACGGGCAGGCCGCCACCAGCGCCGCGACCACTTCGGCGCACCTGTCGACCAGGTGCTCGCAGTTGTCCAGCACCAGCAGGCAGCGCTGGTCGCGCAGGCGGGCCGTCACGGTGTCGAGGAGCGGCCTGCTGGCCTCCTCGCGCACGCCGAGCACGCGCGCGATCTCCTGCTCGACCAGCTCGGGCCGCCCGAACCTGGCCAGCTCCACCAGCCAGACGCCGTCGGGGTAGGCGGGCACCAGCCCGGCCGCCACCCTCAGGGCCAGCCGGGTCTTGCCGATGCCGCCCACCCCGCACAGCGTCACGACTCGCGTCTCGCCGAACAGGCCGTGCAGGTCGTCGAGATCGCGCTCGCGGCCCACGAACCGGTTGGGCTCTGCCGGAAGGTTGTGCCGGGGGGAAGTTGGCATGTGCTCACCCTGCGTCGCGGAAGGATCACACTCTCCCACAGTGTCGCACTTTTCACAGGACAAGCGAGCTCACGACCGCCCTTTCATCGACGACACGCAGGATGGGATCGCCGAGCAGTCGTCTGGCCAGGTCGTACGGCGCGACCACCACCGTGGCGCGGCGCTCCTGCGCCAGCACCCGGCAGCCGACCACGCTCGGCTCGTGGGCGACCACGACGTGGGCGCCGGCCGTCATCGCTAAATCGATCACCCGCAGCCCCCGGAACGGCTCGCTCACCGCGCTGATCACGATGTCGTCCTTGCCGACCACCAGCCGGGTGGCGAGCCTGCGCAGGTCGGTCGCCAGCTCGGTGTTGTCGAACAACCGCCGGCCGTCGACCGTGAGCGCCGGCCCCGCCAGCGGCCCGAACTCCAGCGAGCCGACGCCCAGCAGGTCGGCGAACGGCCTGGCGCCCGGCACGGGACGGAAGGAGAAGACCTGGTCCACCTTGGCCGCGGCCGGGTCGAAGGGGTCCTGGGTGATCATCATGCGGGCGACGCCGTGGGCCCCGAGCACGGCGACCCCGCCCGCCCAGGCCACCGCGTGCACCGCCACGGGCAGGTTGGCCCCGAGCGGGACGTTGACCAGCACGTGGTCGCCGTAACGCAGGCCCTGGGCGCGTAGTCCCGACGCGGCGCGGGTGACCCGCCTGGCGAACGCCGCGTAGGACAGCACCTCACCGGTTCTGACGTCGCTCACCGCCGGCTGTTCGGCCTGCATCGGCGCGGCTGCCATCACCAGCTCTGTCCAGGTCATGCCGACAATCTAGGTAAGCCGCCCGCGCTTGCCATGCGCACAATTGTGCAACCCCCTATGTAGGTGCGCGCCGCCGTCCCGCCGCCGTCCCGCCGCCGTCCCGCCGCCGTCCCGTTGCCGCGCGTACACCGGCGGTCACCCCCCGGACATCCGCGCGTACGCCCTCCGCCATCCCGTCCCGCTCCTGCCATGAGAGGGGATCAACTAGACTTATGAGGTCGCGACTTCGCGCGGCCGCCCCCACGACACAGAGCGAGACGTCATCATGCCTTTGAACAGCCGCGACGACCTGCGGAACATCGCGATCATCGCGCACGTCGACCATGGCAAGACCACGCTGGTCGACGCCATGCTCTGGCAGTCCGGGGCATTCCGCGCCAACCAGGACGTCGACGACCGCGTCATGGACTCCAACGACCTCGAGCGCGAGAAGGGCATCACCATTCTCGCCAAGAACACCGCGGTCCAGCACGGCGGCATGACCATCAACATCATCGACACCCCGGGCCACGCCGACTTCGGCGGCGAGGTCGAGCGCGGGCTGTCGATGGTCGACGGTGTCGTGCTGCTGGTCGACGCCTCCGAGGGGCCGCTGCCGCAGACCCGGTTCGTGCTGCGCAAGGCGCTGGCCGCCAAGATGCCGGTCATCCTGTGCATCAACAAGGTCGACCGCCCCGACGCCCGCATCAAGGAGGTCGTCGACGAGGTCTACGAGCTGTTCATGGACCTCGACGCCACCGAGGAGCAGATCGACTTCCCGATCGTCTACGCCTCCGCCAAGGCCGGCCGGGCCTCCATGGAGCGTCCCGCCGACGGCGGCATGCCCGACTCCGAGGACCTCGAGCCGCTGTTCGACATCATCAAGTCGACGATCCCCGCGCCGACCTACGACCCGAGCGCGCCGCTGCAGGCCCACGTCACCAACCTCGACGCCTCCTCCTACCTGGGCCGGATCGCGCTGTGCCGCATCCACCAGGGGCACCTCCGCAAGGGCCAGCAGGTGGCCTGGTGCCGCACCGACGGGTCGATCCAGAAGGTCAAGATCACCGAGCTGCTCATGACCGAGGCGCTGGAGCGCAAGCCGGCCGAGGAGGCGGGCCCCGGCGACATCATCGCCATCGCGGGCATCCCCGAGATCATGATCGGTGAGACGCTGGCCGACCCCGACGACCCGCGCCCGCTGCCGCTGATCACGGTCGACGAGCCGGCCATCTCGATGACCATCGGCACCAACACCTCGCCCCTGGTCGGCAAGGTCAAGGGCTCGAAGGTCACCGCCCGCATGGTGAAGGACCGCCTGGAGAAGGAGCTGGTCGGCAACGTCTCGCTGCGCGTGCTGCCCACCGACCGGCCCGACGCCTGGGAGGTGCAGGGCCGCGGCGAGCTGGCGCTGGCCATCCTGGTCGAGCAGATGCGCCGCGAGGGCTACGAGCTGACCGTCGGCAAGCCCCAGGTGGTCACCAAGACCATCGACGGCAAGGTGCACGAGCCCGTCGAGCGGCTGACCGTCGACTGCCCGGAGGAATACCTGGGCGCCGTCACCCAGCTCCTGGCGGTGCGCAAGGGCCGCATGGAGCACATGACCAACCACGGCACCGGCTGGATCCGGATGGAGTTCGTGGTGCCGGCCCGCGGGCTGATCGGCTTCCGCACCGAGTTCCTCACCGAGACGCGCGGCACCGGCCTGGTGCACCACGTGTTCGACTCCTACGAGCCGTGGTTCGGCGAGCTGCGCACCCGCAACAACGGCTCGCTGGTGGCCGACAGGTCGGGCCCGGTGACCGCGTTCGCCATGCTCAACCTCCAGGAGCGCGGCGTCCTGTTCGTCTCGCCGGGCACCGAGGTCTACGAAGGCATGATCATCGGCGAGAACTCCCGGTCCGACGACATGGACGTCAACATCACCAAGGAGAAGAAGCTCACCAACATGCGCTCCTCCACCAGCGAGGAGACGGAGAAGCTGATCCCGCCGCGCGTCCTGTCGCTGGAGCAGGCGCTGGAGTTCATCCGCGAGGACGAATGCGTGGAGATCACTCCCGACGCCGTGCGCATCCGCAAGGTCGAGCTGAACGCCGCCACCCGTGGCCGCGCCGCCGCCCGCGCCAAGCGGGGCTGACAGAAGTTTCCCCGGCCGCGTTTTGTTCGCTTTTTGCGAGCTTAACGCGGCTTCCGGGTAAGTACGGGCAGTAAGCCTCCCGGCCCGGCCACGTGCGATTGATGAACTCTCCCGTGTCACGTCGTAAAGAAAAGTTGTCATGGGAAGAGCTGTAATCACACCGTGACCCCACGAGATAGAACAATCCCGCATGCCGGAGAATCATCCAAATTGTGGGAAAGCTCCGGATGGCAATCGCGTTCGGGCTGGCGCTGGTGTCGTTGGGGGCGATCGTTTGGTGCACCATTGCGGCCAGACCGGTAGCAGGGCCCGCGCCGCCCAAGGGCACCGCGGCGCCCAACCCGTGGGTGGCGGCCGCCACGCGCGCCGACCCCGACGTGCGCTGGGCCCGCAAGGCCACCACCGAGGTGACGGTCACCAGGGCCGAGGAGCGCGACCTGGAGGCCGTCCCTGAAGGACGGCTCGACCCCCGGCAGCGCCAGGTCAAGGTGACCATCATCCACCGGCTGCAGCTCGCGCCCAAGGACCCGCTGCTGGAGGCGCTGCGCCAGGGCGGCGGCTTCCCCGGCACCCTGCAGCAGGTCACCGACGCCGCCTTCGGCCCGCTCAAGGTGGACGGCCCCGGGCTGGCGCCCACCACGCGCCTGGCGCCGGTGCTCACCTCCAGCAGCGAGCACACCACGGCCCAGTTCACCGTGACGATCCTGCGGCAGCTGCGCATGGACGCGCTGCTGAAGCTGGGCTTCGAGGAGCCCAACGCCTTCCCCCTGATCGTGACCGGCCGCGCCGTCACCGTGCTGCCCGGCGAGTGGACGGTACTGCGCCTGGAAGGCATCACGCCGGAGCTGGAGCAGGAGGACCGGCTGGCGTTCACCGTCGGCGCCTACCCGGTGAGCATGACGCTGGCCCCGGACTCGTACGGGTTCGCCGACGTCGTGGTGGCCGACGACTTCTCCTGGGCCACCGCGCTCGGCGTGCTCACCGCGATCGTGCTGCTCGCCTTCCTGCTGCGCTCGCTGGGCCAGGGCTGGTGGGCGCGGCTGGCCAACAGGGAGCTGTTCATCGGGCTGATGCTGGCCGCGCCCGCGCTGCTGATCCCGCTGTTCGCCGAGGACTGGTCGGCGGTGGCGTACGTGATCCTCTTCGTCGCCGTCCCCCTCCTCGCGCTGCGGCACGCCGGCCGGGTGCTGCCCACCAGCCCGCCGTGGAACAGCCGTGACCTGCTGATCGTGACCGGGGCCGGCGTGCTGATCGGGCTCGGCATGCTCATCTGGTCGTGGCTGCACGGGCAGCTCTCCGGCTCGGCCCTGATGGCCGGCGGCGCGGTGGCGGCCGTGGCGGCGGCCGGCTCGGCGGTGGCGTTCAGCGTGGACCTGGGCGTGCGGCCGGTGGTCGTGCGGCTGGTGGTCCTGTCGGCCGAGGCGGCGATCGGGCTGCTGGCGCTGGCGCTGTGGCTGCGGGCGCTGCTGAGCGGGGTGTACCCGCCCGACAGCATCCGGCTGGTCCTCGCGCTGAGCTGGGCGCTGATCCCGATCGCCGCGATGGCCGTGGCGACCAAGCAGTGGAGCCGCCAGGCCGTCGTGGGCGCCGTGCTGATCAGCCTGCTCGTGCAGGGCTGGCCGACCGAGTGGCTGGACTCGGGCTCGTGGAGCCTGGCCGTGTCGCAGCCCGAGCCGATGATCGGCAGCCTCACCCTCACGCCGATCGTGCGAGGCGTGCTGGGGCTGCTGCTGCTCGGGTTCGTGATGCTGGTGCTGCGGCTGCGGCGGCTCGGCGGGCAGGTGGCCGCGATCGACAGCCCCGTCGTGGAGTCCACCATGATCGCCGTGCTGATGGTGCTCTACATCACGCCCGGCGGCAGCACCACGCTGGCCGACATCGACGTGCCGCTGCCCCTGCTCGCCATCACCTCGCTGGTGGCCTGGGGCACCGCCCGCTGGCTGCTCACCGGGCCGCGCATGGCGCTGCCCGAGCCGGCCAACCAGGAGGAGCACCGGCAGCTCGTCCGGGCCGCCCTGCACAAGCGGCTGCTGCTGGTCTCCGAACAGGAGCTCTACCGCCTCGGGCAGGCCAGGATCGGCGCGGGCGACATGTCGATGGCCGACTTCGACCAGCAGCGCAACACGCTGGAGGCGGCGCTGAACCGGCACGGGAGGCATCCGGAGACCGCGTTCGCCACCACGGCCGGCTGCACGCCCTGGCACAACGGCGTGCACGCCTTCACCGTCAGCCTGCTGCTGAGCCTGCCCTTCGCCCTCGTGTACGGCTGGCCGGAGGGCGTGGACCTGACCAGCTTCGTCTTCGACGGCCGCTATCTGATCACGCTGCCCGCCTTCGGGTTCCTGTTCGGCTACTTCTACCCGCGCATCCGCGGCACCCAGCCCATGACCAAGGCCCTGCACCTGACGGCCGCGGCGCTGCTGACCGAGCTGTCGGGCTACCTGTCCACCCTCGCCGAACCGGACATCGGAGCCCTCGACAAGACGCAGGTGGTGGCCATCGTGGTCGGGCAGGTGATGATGGTGTGCATCGGGCTCGGGTTGTTCTGGGAGTGGCGGATGATGCACCTGGCCGGCGAGCCGTGGGCGCGGGTGCGCAACCTGCGCAGCATCCGGAGCCTGGCGGCGCCGACGCTGGCGCTGCTGCTGGCCGCGGGCACCACGGCGGCCTCCTCGGCGGCTGGACAGACGGTGGACCGCATCCTGAAGGGCGACCAGATCGTGGTCACCTCCACCACACCCCGCTGACCCGCCGCCGGGCACGCCTCACGTCACGGCCCCGACCAGGCAGCCCGACCAGGCGGTCCGGCCGGGCAGCCCGACCAGGCAGCCCGGCCAGGCGGTCCGATCAGGCGGTCCGATCAGGCGGTCCGGCCGGGCGGCCCAGCTCAGCGGCGGGGCAGCTCGCTCCCGCGCACGTGCTCGCACAGCCACGCCACCAGCGGCCCGAACGCCCGCCACGCGCGCTCCACCCGCCCGCGCACCTCCGGCGTGTGCACCCACTCCTGCGGCTCGAAGCGCACCCCGGCGAACAACGACTTGTGCCGCAGCAGCCCGATGCGCGGATGGCCCTCGTCGAACCCCCGGGGCCGCGTCTTGAGCCGCTCGCCCATCAGCTCGTAGCCCGCGGCCGTCAGCTCCTGCGCGATCGCCTCCAGCGGCTTGCCCGACAGGTCCTCGTCGACCGCGGCGCGGTAGCGGGCCACCTGGTCGGAGGCGGTGGAGTAGACGCCGCCCGCCACGAACAGCCCCTCCGCACCGATCTCGACGTAGAGCCCGATGCCCTGCATGGCCTCCACGAACGCGCCCTGGTGCGTCTTGTAGGGCGTCTTGTCCTTGGAGAAGCGCATGTCGCGGTAGGGCCGGAAGAGGTGGGCCTGCCCGAACTCCGCCGCCAGCTCGTCGGTGAGCGCGAGCATGGGCGCGCGCACGGCCTCCTCGTAGAGCGCTTTGTGCCGGGTGAAGTAGGCCTTCGAGTTGTCCGCCTCCAGGCCCTCGTAGTAGAGGAACGCTTCGTCGGGGAAGCCGGTGAAACCCATGCGTACAAGAGTGCCATGCCCCGCCGACAGTCTTTCCTCCTGGTCACCGCGCGGTGTACGTGCGGCCGGGCGCCGGGGTCCGGCCGTACAGCTCCGACACCGTGACGAACGTGTAGCCCTTCTTGCCGAGCGTGTCGAGCACCGCCGGCATCGCGTCCACCGTGCTGCGGTGGATGTCGTGCAGCAGCACGATCGAGCCGGGCTCGGCCCGGCCGGCCCGCTTGGCCACGGTGGCGGCGACCCGGTCGCGCCAGTCGAGGGTGTCGAGGCTCCACAGGATCTGGGCCAGGCCCTCGCGCCGCGTCTCGGCCTCGACCTGGTCGTCGGTCGACCCGTACGGCGGCCGCATCACCCGCATCCGCACCCCCGTCAGCTTCCACACGAGGTCGGCGGTGTGCCTGAGCTCCCGTTTCAGCGCCTCGGGCGGCAGCTCGGCCAGCGGCGGATGGCTCCACGAGTGGTTGCCGAGCTCATGCCCGTCCTCCACGATGCGCCGGACGACGCGCCCGCCCTTGTCGGCCGCCACCATCTGCCCGATGACGAAGAACGTGGCCCTGACATCGCGGCTGCGCAGCAGGTCGAGCAGCCGCCAGGTGTGCTCCCCCGGGCCGTCGTCGAAGGTCAGGGCCACGCACTTGAGGCGCGAGCAGTCGAACTTGCGGCTGCGCGGCCAGCCGTGCTGCATCGACAGCAGCCGTTTGGCCAGCACCACGGGGTCGACGGCGACGGGTCTGGGCGGGGCGACCGGCGCCCTGGACGGCTGCGGACGGCGCGGCACCGATTGTGTGACGCAACTGACCAGGGCGACAAGAGCCAGCGGCAAGGCCCATACGCGCATGCTTCCCCCCGAAGCGCCGCATGCGGGGGCCTACGGATATTCCTGGACCGGTGCCCCCCGCAGCTCCCTGGCCAGGTCGTCCCACCAGAGTGGGACATCCGCCTGCAATTCCTGGTAACGGCGCGCCACGCGCATGGCACATCCGACCGGATCCGTACCCAGATGCCGACGTTTCACCGGTCCTTCCTGCCACCGGTAAAACCCATCCCTATAACGCACGACCAGCCCTATCCACACCGAGATGGTCTCGTCGTCGCCCATCTCGTACGCACTGGTGACGCCCAGACCGTGCAGCTCCGCGTGGAGTTTCTCCGTCGCCGCTCGGGCCTCACTCACACGCCACCCCCTGCCGACGTTTCGTGATCCACGCGATGTTCGCCGGGCGCGGTCACCGCATACAAGGGATGTACCCAACAACGGGCATCAGCCGTACAAGACATGGAGTAATCATGAAACTCCGCCGGGTGACGCGGGAGGTGTTCGCGGTTATTGGTCATCGGAGTCCCGGTGGTCGTGCGAGTCGTACGGGTAGGACGGGTCCTGGTGGTGGCGGGCCTCATGGGTCTGGCGGGGCTCGGCCACGACCATCACGAACCTGAGATCCCCTTCGCCCCGGTTCGCGTAGCGGTGGGGCCGGTCGGCGGTGAAGAGCACGGCATCATCTTTCCCGATCACGTGACCCTTGCCGTACACGGTCAGCGTCAGCTCGCCCTCCAGCACCGTGAGCATCTCGCGGGTGCCGGGCGGGTGGGCGTCGCCGTCGTGGTGCTCGCCGGGCGCCAGCCGCCAGTCCCACAGCTCCAGGATCATCGGCATGTCCGCGCCGACCAGCAGCCGCGCCTCGGTCGCGCCCTGGCGGAAGGCCACCACGTCCGACTTGTCCACCACTCGCACCATCGGCACGTCGGACACCTCGACCAGCCTGGCCACGGTGACGCCGAGCGCGGAGGCGATCCGGGTCAGCGTGGAGACGCTGGGGTTGGTCCGGCCCTGCTCCACCTGGACCAGCATGCCCCTGCTCACCCCCGACCTGGCGGCCAGCGCGTCGAGGGTCAGCCCGCGGTGCGCGCGCTGGGCGCGCACGTTGTTCGCGATGGCCTGGGTGATCAGCTCCGGGTCCTCCATGGCAGTTCAGTGTAGTGAAAAGAGTTTGCACCACGTTGTACTCTTTGTGTTGCACTAATAGTGCAACAGAGTGAACTGGAGGGCTCCACAGTGACGGTGTTCCAATGACGGTGTTCCAATGACGGTGATCCTGGCGACGGCCTGCGCGATCGTCTACGGCACGGCCGACTTCTTCGGCGGCCTGGCCACGCGACGCTCGCAGGTGTTCTCCGTCGTCGTGCTCTCCCAGATCGCGGGCCTGGCGCTGGTGCTCGGCCTGCTGCCGCTGCTGCCCGGCGTCTACGGCGCCGAGGCGCTGTCGTGGGGGCTGGCCGCGGGCCTGTCCGGGGCCGCCGGCCTGGTGCTGTTCTACCGGTCGCTGGCCACGGGCGTCATGTCCGTGGTCGCGCCGGCGACCGCGGTCACCTCGGCCGCGCTGCCGGTGGCGTTCGGGCTGGCCACGGGCGAGCGGCCGCGCTTCTGGGCGCTGGTGGGGGTGGCGCTGGCGCTGGGCTCGGTGCTGCTCATCAGCCAGGACAAGCCGGGCGGCGGGCGCTCCTCGCTGTCGTCGGTGCTGACCGCGCTGGCCGCCGGGGCGGGCTTCGGCGGCTTCTACATCCTGCTCGCCATGGCCCCCGACGAGGCCGGCCTGTGGCCGCTGGTCGGCGCGCGGCTGTCGTCGGTGTCCGCGGTGGCGCTGCTGGCCCTGCTCGCCCGGCGCGCGCTGCGGCCGGGGCCCGCGTCGCTGCACATCATCGTGGCGGCCGGCGTGCTCGACATGGCGGCCAACGTGCTCTATCTTCTGGCCCAGCAGGACGGCCTGCTCAGCCTCGTCGCCGTGCTGGTCTCGCTCTATCCGGCCAGCACGCTGCTGCTGGCCAACCGGGTGCTCGGGGAGCGCCTGCGGGGCGTGCAGGTGGCCGGCGTGGCCTGCGCGCTCGTCGCGGTGGCGCTCATAGCCGTTGCGCAGCACCTCTAGCGCTTGCTACGTTTCGCCCGTGCGCCCTGGTGGCTCGTTGAAGCACGTCGCGGTGCCGTACGACTCTGAGGAGTCCTTTCTGGAGCTGGCCGTGCCGCGCGTGCGCTCCGCGCTGGACGAGGGCAGGCGCGTGCTGGTGATCACCTCCCAGGACCGGCTGGACAGGCTGGCCGATCGCCTGGGGCGCGACTGCGGGCGCGTCGACTTCCGCTCCCCCGACTCCTGGTACGACCACCCCTACCGGATGCTGGCCGCCTACCACGAGTACACCCGCGGCCGCCGCACCCTGGTGATCGGCGAGGCCGACTGGGCCGGCCGGAGCGCGCGCGAGATCAGGGAGCTGATCCGCTGCGATTCCGTGCTCAACGCCGCCCTGCGCGCCGCGGCCGCGACCATGCTGTGCTGCTACGACGTGCGCAACGTCCCCAAGAGCGTGCTCGACTACGGCCCGGTCAACCATCCCGTGCTGCTCGGCGCGGACGGCGAGGTGACCAGCGGCCGGTTCGTCGAGCCCCACGAGCTGGTGCTGAACGGCGACCGCGCCCCGCTGCCCGAGCCCGGCCCCGGCGCCGAGACCATCCGCTTCACCGGCAGGGAGCTCAAACGGCTGCGCCAGACCGTCGGCGACTACGCCAGGGCCGCCGGCATGGACCGCAACCTCATCACCTCGCTGGTGATCAGCGTCTCCGAGATCGCCGCCAACAGCGTCGAGCACGGCGCCGGCCACGGCACGATCACCATGTGGGTCGAGAACGGCGAGCTGGTCTGCGAGATCGCCGACCCCGGGGGCGCCCTCGACGACCCCTTGCCCGGCTACATACCACCAGAGCCCGAATCCCCTAGGGGATACGGGCTCTGGATCAGCAGGCAGTTGTGCGATCTGGTGGATTTACGCGGGGAAGACGGGCTGCTGCGGGTCCGCCTTCATCTCAGGATGAGATCGCCGGAGCACCGGTCGCCGGGGCACTAGGCGGCGCGCTGGGCCGGCAGGCGCACGGCGCCCTCTTCGCGCGCGTACTCCTCCAGCATCCCCCGGAGCTGGCGGCGGCCACGGTGCAGCCGCGACATCACGGTGCCGATGGGCGTGCCCATGCGCTCGGCGATCTCCTTGTACGCGAACCCTTCGACGTCGGCCAGGTAGACCGCCACGCGGAAGTCCTCGGGCAGGGAGCGCAGGGCGTTCATCACGACGCTGTCGGGCAGGCGGTCGAGCGCCTCGGTCTCGGCCGAGCGCAGGCCCGTCGAGCTGTGCGACTCTGCCGCGTGCAGCTGCCAGTCCTCGATGTCCTCGGCGGCGGACAACTTCGGCGAGCGCTGTTTCTTCCGATAGTCGTTGATGAAGTTGTTGGTGAGGATCCGGTGCAGCCAGGCCTTGAGGTTGGTGCCCTCACGGAACTGGTGGTAGGACGTGTACGCCTTGGCCACCGTCTCCTGCACCAGGTCCTCCGCGTCGGCGGTGTTACGGGTCAGGCGCATGGCGGAGGCGAAAAGCTGCGACGTCACGGGCACGACATCGCGCTCGAACCAATCCTGACGCTGCTCATCGGTCATAGTGATCAATTTTTCATTCCCCCTTGCGCTATCCCCCGATTCGGCACAAGCCGCCTGACAGCGGTTCCATTCTCGCAAGCCCCGCCTAAGGGGCGCGTTAGAGGGTTCCGTCTTGGTCAGAAGGGGTTGATCGTCCATCTGCTCGCGGCGTGCGTGGTCACGTCCACGGCCGGACAAGTCTCATTATCATAACACTACCCACCCAATTCTGTAGGAATAGTGGCGAGAGTCACATGGGATAGCGTATGAGAATGAGTTTCCTGGACCGGCATGACATGGGCACACGCCGCTGGGTGGCTGAGGCCATACGCAAGGTCGAGGCCGACGCCAACCGAAGTTGCGACACACATCTGCACGTCTTTCCGCTGCCCACGCACTGGGGTGTAAACCTCTACCTGAAAGACGAGTCGGTGCACCCAACCGGCTCACTGAAACACCGTCTGGCCCGCTCCCTATTCCTGTACGGCCTGGCCAACGGCTGGATCGGCCCGTCCACCACGATCGTGGAGGCGTCCAGCGGCTCCACGGCCGTCAGCGAGGCCTATTTCGCCCGCCTGCTCGGCCTGCCGTTCATCGCGGTCATGCCCGCGTCCACGTCGCCGGAGAAGATCCACCTCATCGAGTTCTACGGCGGCAAGTGTCACCTGGTCGACGACGCCGGCGCGATCTATGACGAATCTCACCGTCTGGCCGACGAGACCGGCGGCCACTTCATGGACCAGTTCACCTACGCCGAGCGGGCCACCGACTGGCGCGGCAACAACAACATCGCCGAGTCCATCTTCTCCCAGATGTCCCTGGAGCCCCATCCGGAACCGGCGTGGATCGTCGTCGGGGCCGGCACCGGCGGCACCTCCTCCACCATCGGCCGCTACATCCGCTACCGCCGCCACGCCACCCGCCTGGCCGTGGTCGACCCCGAGGGCTCGGCCTTCTACCCGAGCTGGATCTCCGGCGACACCACGGTCACCGCGCGCGGCTCGCGCATCGAGGGCATCGGGCGGCCCCGCGTGGAGCCCTCCTTCCAGCCCACGGTCATCGACCGCATGATCGCCGTGCCCGACGCCCGCTCGATCGCGGCCATGCACTGGACGCGCGAGGTGACGGGGCTGGACGTCGGGGGCTCGACGGGCACCAACATGGCGGCCTGCGTGGACCTCATCAACGAGATGCGGCAGGCCGGCGAGCAGGGCAGCATCGTGACCCTGGTGTGCGACAGCGGGGACCGGTACAAGGGCACGTACGGCGACCCGCGCTGGCTGGCGGAGCAGGGCCTGGACCTCGCGCCCCACCTGGCGGAGTTCCGCGCCTTCCTGCCCGTCTAGCCCGCTCCGGCGGGCCGGGCCTTGCCGCGCGGCCCGGGGTCGCCTTGAAAGAGCGGCGCGGGTCGCCCTGAAAGAGCGGCGCGGGTCGCCTTGGAAGAGGGGTCAGGCCGTCTTCGCGGGGTCCACGGCGAAGATCTTCGCCACGTCGTCCAGCATCGCGTGCGCCCCCTGGATGCCCACCGCGCTCATCCACGTCAGGTCGCTGACCTCGTGCTTGTCGCCCTTGAGCTTGCCCCACAGCGGGTTGCTCACGAACTTCTCCTTCGGCCCCTCCGACGCCGGGTCCGGGTAGGTGGCGACGAAGATGTGGTCGGCGTCCAGGTCCAGGATGCGCTCCTGGCTCACGTCGACCGCGATGGTGTCCCGCACGGTCGGCTGCCCCTCGGGACGCGGGAACCCGACGTCCTTCATGACCAGGCCCGAGTAGGAGTTCTCGACGTACAGCCGGGTCGTCGGCTCGCCGGCGAAGCGCACGATGGAGATCGTGGGCAGCTCGCCCTCCTTCTCCTTGATCGCCGCGCCGATCGTGGCGGCCCGCTGCTCGTACGCCTTGATCCGCGCGTCGGCCAGGTCCTCCTTGCCCAGGGCCTGGCCCATGAGGCGGAGGTTCTCCTTCCAGATGGCCCCGGTGGTCTCGCTGAACACGGTCGGCGCGATCTTCGAGAGCTTGGCGTACAGGGCCTCGTGGCGCACCTTGGCCGAGACGATCAGGTCGGGCTTGAGCGCCATGATCTTCTCCAGGCTCGGCTGCTCCAGCGTGCCGACCGGGGTGGCCTCCTTGCCGTGCCGCTCGGCGACCGTCCCGAGATAGCCGGGCAGCGCGGTGTCGATCGACCGGTACGTCGTGTACCCGACCACCGGCGTCTCCAGCGTCAGCACCGCGTCCACGAAGCTCTGGTCGAGCGCCACCACCCGCTTCGGCTGCGCGGGGATGGCGGTCTCGCCCATCGCGTGCTTGACGGTCCGGAACGGCGCCGCGCCCGCCGTCTCCCCGCCCGCCGCACCCGCGCCCGCCTCCGTGCCCGCCCCGGTCGTCCCCGTCGAACCGGTCGAACCGCAGGCGGCCACGCCCGCCATGAGCAGGGCGGCGGCCAGCACACGCAAGGGTCTCATCAGATTCCTTCCCAAAAAAGTAAGGCAAACCTAAATTAGGTTAGCCCTGCCTAAGCTGGCATACTTCAGCGGGATCGGGCAACGTCGAGGAGGACATGGGTGAGCGCAACCGCCGTCGCCCCGCGTCTCCACGGCATCCGCCACCGCCGCGTCACCGTCCTGCTGGTCCTGCTCGCCTCCGTGGCGGTCGCGGTGGTGCTGAGCATCACGATCGGCTCCAAGTCCGTGCCGCTCGGCGACGCCTGGCACGCGCTGACCGCCCCGACCGGCACCGAGAACGACATCGTCATCCGCTCCCTGCGCGTCCCCAGGACCGTGCTGGGCGTGCTGGCGGGCATCGCGCTCGGCGTGGCCGGCGCGCTCATGCAGGGCCACACGCGCAACCCGCTGGCCGACCCCGGCCTGCTCGGCGTCACCCAGGGGGCCGCGTTCGCGATGGTGGCCTCGATCATCCTGCTCGGCGCCTCCAGCCTGCTCGTCTACATCTGGTACGGCCTGGCCGGCGCGCTGGTCGCCAGCGTGGCCGTGTTCGCGCTCGGCATGGCCGGCGGCAGGGGCGGGCCCACCCCGGTCACGCTCGCGCTCGCGGGCACCGCCGTCAGCGCCCTGCTGTACGCCCTGACCTCGGCCATCGTGCTCCTCGACGAGCAGGCGATGGACGTCTTCCGCTTCTGGCAGGCCGGCTCCATCGCCGCCAGGGGCGGGGACGTGGTGTGGCAGGTGCTGCCGTTCGTCCTGGCCGGGCTGGTGCTCGCGCTGGTCAACGCCCCCGGGCTCAACGCGCTCTCCCTCGGCGAGGACGTCGCCCGGAGCCTCGGCCAGAACATCGCCATGACCAGGACCATCGGCGTGGCCGCCGTCACGCTGCTGTCCGGCGCGGCCGTGGCCGCCTGCGGCTCGCTGGCCTTCGTCGGGCTCATCGTGCCGCACCTGGCCCGCCCGCTGTCGGGCACCGACCACCGGTGGCTGCTGCCGTACTCGGGGCTGATCGGCGCGGCGCTGCTGCTGGCCGCCGACGTGATCGGCCGCGTGGTGGCCCCGCCCGGCGAGCTGGAGGTGGGCGTGGTGCTCGCGCTGCTCGGCGCGCCCTTCTTCGTCGCCCTCGTACGCCGCAGAAAGCCCGTGCGCCTGTGATGACCACCCTGCCCCTCCGCGTCGGCGGCCTGTCCTGGCGGGTACGGCCGCGCGGCGTCGCCGTCACGCTGACCGGCCTCGTCCTGCTCGCCCTGCTCATGGCCCTGAACATGCGCATCGGCGACATCGAGCTGACGCTGCCCGAGGTGGTCGCCGGCACCTTCGACCCCGGCAGCGCCGCCCACTTCGTCATCATGGAGCTGCGCCTGCCCCGCGCGCTCACCGGCGCCCTGGTCGGCGCCGCGCTCGCGCTGTCGGGCGCCATCATCCAGTCGATCGCCCGCAACCCGCTGGCCAGCCCCGAGATCCTCGGCGTCACCACCGGCGCCTCCGTCACCGTGGTCGCCGGCGTGGTCGCCAGTGGCAGCGCGTACGGCGGCGCCAGCGGCCTGCTGTCCACCCTCGGCATCCCCGCCCTCGCCCTGCTCGGCGGCCTGCTCGGCGCGACGGTCGTCTACGCCCTGGCCTGGCGGCGCGGCCTGGACGGCTACCGCCTGGTGCTGGTCGGCATCGGGGTGGCGGCGGTGTTCACCAACCTGAAGTTCTGGCTGCTGACCGTCGGGGACGTCAACGACACCAGCCGGGCCATGGTCTGGATCAGCGGCTCGCTCAACGGGCGCGGCTGGGAGCACGTGACGCCCACGGCGCTGGCCCTGGCCGTGCTGGTGCCGCTGACCCTGCTCGGCACCCGCTCGCTCGACGCCCTGCGCTTCGGCGACGACACGGTCACCGCGCTCGGCGTGCGCATGAACCCGGCCCGCGCCCTGATGATCCTGGCCGCCGTGCTGCTGGCCGCCGTGGCCACCGCGTCGGCCGGGCCGATCGCGTTCGTGGCGCTGGCCGCCCCGCAGATCGCGCTGCGGCTCGACCGCTCGGGCCGGCCGCCGCTGCTCTGCTCGGCCGTCGTCGGCGGCGTGCTCACCACGGGCGCCGACCTGATCGCCAGAACCGCGTTCTCGCCGCTGGAGCTGCCCGTCGGCATCGTCACGGCGGTGCTGGGCGCGCCGTACCTGATCCACCTGATCTGGAGGTCGCGAAAGTGAGAGCGCAGGCCGCCGAGCCCGATCCGCAGGCCGCGAACGTGCGACTGCGGGCCGCCGGCGTCAAGCTCGGGTACGGCGAGCGCGTCATCGTGGACGGCCTCGACCTCGGCGTCGAGGCCGGCACCGTGACCACCATCATCGGCCCGAACGGCTGCGGCAAGTCCACGCTGCTGCGCGCCCTCGGCCGGCTGCTCAAGCCGCAGGGCGGCGAGGTGCTGCTGGACGGCAAGCGCATCGACCGGCTCCCCACCCGAGAGGTGGCCAAGGTCCTCGGCGTGCTGCCGCAGGCGCCCTCCGCCCCCGAGGGCCTGACGGTGGCCGACCTGGTGGCGCGCGGGCGGCATCCGCACCAGACGTGGTACCGGCAGTGGTCCTCCGACGACGAGGGCGCGGTCGCGGCGGCCCTCGACATGACGGGCCTGGCCGACCTGGCCGAGCGGCCGCTGGAGGAGCTGTCCGGCGGGCAGCGGCAGCGGGCCTGGATCTCCATGGCGCTGGCCCAGGGCACCGACCTGCTGCTGCTCGACGAGCCGACCACGTTCCTGGACCTGGCGCACCAGGTGGAGGTGCTGGAGCTGGTCCGGCATCTGCACCAGGAGGGCGGGCGCACCGTCGTCATGGTCCTGCACGACCTGAACCTGGCCGCCCGCTACGCCGACCGCCTGGTCGCCATGCGCGCGGGCCGGGTGATCGCCTCGGGCGCACCGCACGAGGTGCTGACCGAGGACCTGCTGCGCGAGGTGTTCGAGCTGGACGCCAAGGTCATCGCCGACCCGGTGGCCGGCACCCCGCTGGTCGTCCCCATCGGCCCCCTCACCCGCACCTGATCCCGGTCCCGCCACCTCCTCGGGGCGCTTGCGCGGCTCCCGTCACCGTCCCCGGACGGTCCGGGCGCCCCGGCACCCGGCCTGTCTCCCGCCGCCGTTCCCGGCCGGTCCGGGCGCCCCTCGCGCGGTCTCAGGTGTCGTCGAGGGCCTGGCAGACGTCCTCGTCCCCGGGGGCCAGCTCGGCGGCCCTGAGCAGGTCCTGCCGCGCCTGGGCCGTCAGGCCCGCCGCATGGTACACGACCGACCGGTTGAACAGCAGCTCGGCCGTCTCCGCCAGCTTCAGCGCGCGGGTCAGGTCGGCCAGCGCCGCCTCGTGGTCACCCCGCTCGTACGCCAGCTCGGCCCGGCCCGCCCACGCCGCCACCAGCTCCGGATCGCGCTCCAGCGCCCGGTCGAAGGCCATCCGCGACTCCGGATAGTGCTGCTCGGCCAGCTCCACCTGGCCCAGCACGCACAGCAGGTGCGGGTCCCCCGGCGCCAGCTCCAGCCCCCGTTCGGCGTCCCGCCTGGCCCGCACGTGGTCGCCGATGGCCGCGTACAGCCCGCAGCGGTTGACGTACCCGGGGGCGAACTCCGGGTCCAGCTCCAGCGTGTGGTCCAGGTCCGCGCGGGCCCCCTCCAGGTCGCCCGCGGCGTAGCGCACCTCCGAGCGGTTGTAGTACGCCTCCGGGAAGGGCGGGCTGAGCCGCATGACCGTCTCGTAGTCGGCCAGCGCCTCCGCCGACCGGCCCAGCTCGTGCAGCAGGTTGCCGCGGTCGAGGTAGTAGTCGGGGTAGCCGGGGTCGGTCTCGATCGCCCGCGTGTAGTCGGCCAGGGCCGCCTCCTTCCTGCCCGCCAGGGACAGGAGCTGGGCCCGGTTGGCGTACAGCACGAGGCGGTGGATCGGGTGCTCGTCCGGCAGGTGCGTCTCGGCCAGCCCGATGGCCCGCTCCACCAGCTCCAGCGCGGCCTCGCGGCGGCCCCTGCGCAGCTCGACCAGGGCCTTGCCGTTGAGGTCGAACCCGAGGTGGAAGGCGCGCTCCTTGGGGTCGGGCAGCAGGGAGGTGATCGTGATGGCCTCGTTGATCCAGGCCAGGGCCCGCTCGGGGTCGCGGCGGGCGGGGTCGTGGTGGCGTACGAGGATCATGGCGGTGCCGTACGCGACGGTGGCGCGGTGCTTGGGGTCGGTGCTCTCGCGCCGGGCCCGGTCGTACAGCTCGCGGGCCTCGTCCTCGCGCCCGATCGCCTCCAGCGACGCCGCCACCCGCTGCAGGAGGAGCTGCCAGCGCCCGGGGTCGTCCTCGTACGCCAGCCCGCGCAGCGCCTCGGTGCCCGACTCGGCCATGGCGTGGTGGAAGCCCTCGTCGCGGTAGCGGTCGAAGTCGGCCCGCAGCGGGCCGGCGCCGGGGGCCGACGGGCCCTCCACGATCGTCAGCAGGCCGGGGTCGAGGCGGCGGCGCAGCACGGTCACCAGCTCGGCGTCGGTCGGGTCGGCCTCGCCCAGGTTGGCCACGGTCACGGTGAGCGGGCGGGTCAGGCAGTCGCGGACGAACTCGGCCAGGCCGTTGGCGATCCGCAGGGTGCGGCGCGCGCCCGGCACGAGCACCCGCTGCTCCCTGGGCAGCCCGTCGGCCACCGACCGCCGCAGGAGGCCGGAGCCGGCGTCCCGCGAGCGGCCGGACCCGGGGCCCGGTAAGCGGGCGGGTCCGAGATCGCCCAGGCGGGCGGATCCGAGGTCGCCCAGGCGGGCGGGTCCGAGGTCGCCCAGGCGGGCGGACTGGAGGTCGCGCAGGCGGGCGGCTTCGGGTTCCGGCAGGCGGGCGGGGTCGAGGTCGCGCAAGGCCGCCGCCACGACCTCGCGGAGGTGCGGCGCGGCGACCCCGATCTCGATGTCGTGCGCGGCCACCAGGGCGGGCCGGCGTTCCAGCGCGGGCGGGACCAGATGGTCGAGCAGCGCGGCTGCCATGGTGTAGGGCCCGCCGATGCGGCGGTCCGCGTCGAGGAAGATCGTGTCCACCGCTGCCTCTTCACTGGTCCGGCGTGGCCGGCGCCCCACGGCGGGACGCCGGCTTCTGACTTCGGGCCTGCGATCAGGCGCTGTGCCTCGGCGCGGCCGCGGCGGTGGGCTTCACAGTGCCTGGGCGGTGTACGACGATCTTCTTCATGGGCGGCCTTTCACGTCTCTGTGGGACCGAACGATCATTTGATGACCGGTACATGTCAACACATTGAAAAGTCGCCTAACAAGATTCCATCCGGTAAGACCTCTTCCGCCAGGAAGTTACGGGGCAGCCGGAACTACTCGCCCAGGATCGCGTCCACGAACACCTCGGGGTCGAAAGGCGCCAGGTCGTCGGGCCCCTCGCCGAGCCCCACCAGCTTGACCGGCACCCCCAGCTCCCGCTGCACCGAGATCACGATGCCGCCCTTGGCGGTGCCGTCGAGCTTGGTCAGCGCGATGCCGGTGATGTTGACCACCTCGGCGAACACCTGGGCCTGGCGCATGCCGTTCTGGCCCGTCGTGGCGTCGAGGACCAGCAGCACCTCGTCGACCGTGGCCTTCTTCTCGATGACCCGCTTGACCTTGCCCAGCTCGTCCATCAGGCCCGTCTTGGTGTGCAGGCGGCCCGCGGTGTCGACGATGACGACGTCGACCTTCTCCTCGATGCCCCTGGCGACCGCGTCGAAGGCCACGGAGGCCGGGTCGCCGCCCTCGGGGCCGCGCACCGTGTCGGCGCCCACCCGCTCGCCCCAGGTCTGGAGCTGGTCGGCCGCGGCGGCGCGGAAGGTGTCGGCCGCGCCGAGCACCACCTTCTTGCCGTCGCCGATCAGCGAGCGCGCCAGCTTGCCCGTGGTGGTGGTCTTGCCGGTGCCGTTGACGCCCACGACGAGGACCACCGCGGGCCGCTCGCCGTGCGTCCGGACGTGCAGCGTGCGGTCGAGGTCGGGATTGATCTGGGCCAGGAGCTGCTCCCTGAGCAGGGCGCGCACCTCCTCCTGGGTGCGGCTGCCCAGCACCTTGACCTTGGTGCGCAGCTCCTCGACCATGGCGCGGGTCGGCGCGACGCCGACGTCGGCCGTGATCAGGCTCTCCTCGATCTCGTCCCACACCTCGTCGTCGAGGCGGTCGCGCGACAGCAGCTCCAGCAGGCCGCGCCCGAGCGCGTTCTGCGAGCGGGCCAGGCGCGAGCGCAGCCGCACCATCCGGCCCGCGGACGGCGGCGGAACCTCGACCTCGGGCTCGACGACGACCGGCTCGGCGGGCTTGACCGGCGGCGGCGGAAGCGTGGTGGTCGCGCCTTCCGCCTCCTCGCCCGCGCCGGCGGGCCGCTTCTCCTCCTCGGGAAGCACGGGAGCCTCTGGCGGCTTGACCGGCGGGGGCGTCTTGCGCCCCGGCCTGAACAGCAGGAACAGACCGCCGGCCGCCAGCAGGGCGACGACGGCCACGATCACGATGACGCCGAGGTAACCATCCACAAGATGTCAGTTTTCCAGATCGTCCGCCCCAGTCCGAACAACAGGGCCACCACCCGGGTCGTGCCGATCAGGCGGATTCGCGCTCCCGCAGCCGCTGGCTGACCACCTGAGTCACGCCGTCACCCCGCATGGAGACGCCGTAGAGCGCGTCGGCGATCTCCATCGTGCGCTTGTTGTGGGTGATGACGATGAGCTGTGAACTCTGTCTCAGCTCCTCGAACAACATCAGCAGCCGCTGCGTGTTGGTGTCGTCGAGGGCGGCCTCGACCTCGTCCATCACGTAGAACGGCGACGGCCGCGCCTTGAAGATCGAGATCAGGAACGCCACCGCCGTCAGCGAGCGCTCCCCGCCCGACAGCAGCGACAGCCGCTTGACCTTCTTGCCCGGCGGCCTGGCCTCGACCTCGATGCCGGTGGTCAGCATGTCGGACGGCTCGGTGAGCACCAGCCGCCCGTCGCCGCCGGGGAACACCCTGCCGAAGATCTGCTCGAACTCGCGGGCGACGTCCTCGTAGGCGGAGGCGAACATCTGCTCCACCCGGTCGTCGACCTCCTTGACCACGGTCAGCAGGTCGCGCCTGGTCTTCTTCAGGTCTTCGAGCTGGGAGTTGAGGAAGGCGTGCCGCTCCTCCAGGGCCGCGAACTCCTCCAGCGCCAGCGGGTTGACCTTGCCGAGCTGGTTCATCTGCCGCTCGGCGGCCCTGGCGCGCTTCTCCTGCTCCTCGCGCACGTAGGGGACGGGCGGCTCGCCGGGCACGGGAGCCTCGGGGCCGTATTCGGCGATCAGCGACTCGGCGTCGACGCCGAACTCCTCCAGCGCCCGCTGCTCCATCTGCTCCAGCCGCAGCCGCTGCTCGGTGCGGGCCATCTCGTTGCCGTGCACCCGGTTGACCAGCTTGTCGAGCTCCTGGCCCAGCTCGCGCACGCGCACCCGCACCTGCTTGAGCTCGGCGTCCACGGCCACCCTGGCCAGGTCGGCCTCGTCACGCTCCCTGGAGGCCAGCCGGACGGAGTCGGCCAGCGCCGCGAGCACCTGCCTGGCGCCCTTGCTGACGGCCTCGGCCAGCGCCGCCTGGCGCCTGCGCGCGGCCCGCCGCGCGGCGGCCTGGGCGCGCTCCTCGCGCTCGCGCGCCGCGGCCCGCAGCAGGCCGTCCGCGCGGCCTTCGATGCCCTTGGCGCGTTCCTCGGCGGTGCGCACCTGCAGCCGGGTCTCCATCTCGCGCTGCCTGGCCGCCTCGACGGCGCCCGACAGGTCGTCGCGCAGGTCGGTGGTGGGCTCGGTCTCCAGCTCCTGGGAGTATTCGGCCTCGGCCAGCCGGACCTCCAGCTCCGCCAGCTCCGCCAGCCCTTCGGTACGGGCCTCCTCGGCCCTGGTCACGCTCACCGCCAGGCGCTCGGCCTCGTCGCGGGCCGCGTTGGCGGCGGCCTCCAGCTGGGCCAGCCGCCTGGCCGCCGCGGCGTTGCGCTGGTCGGCCTCCCGCTGGCGGGCCCTGACCTGGTCGAGCGCGCCCTGAGCGGCGCTGACACCGGCCTGGGCGGTGGTGACGGCGGTCTGGGCCTCGCTCACCTGGGCCTGGGCGGCCTCCAGCGCCGCCTGCGCGGCCTGCTCCGCCTCAAGCGCCGCGTCGAGCGCCACGGCGCTCGCCTCGGCCGTGGCCTCGGCCTCCTCCAGGTCTCTGACGGCCTCGTCGAGCGCCGCGCGCACCTGCAGCACCGAGGTGCCGCCCTCAGCGCCGCCCGCGGCCAGGTGGGCGGCCACGAGGTCGCCCCCGGTCGTCACGGCCCGCAGGCGGGGGTCGCGCTCGACGACCGACCGCGCGCTCGCCAGGTCGTCCACGACCACGACGCCGGCCAGCACGTGGTCGAGGGCGGGACGCAGGTGCTCGGGCACCGTCACCAGGTCGGCGGCCCACCGGCCGCCGCCGGGGGCCTGCGCGCGCGGGCGCCCGGCGAGCGGCTCCTGGCCGTCACCCCCCAGCGCCACCAGGAGCGTCGCCTGGCCCGAGCCCTGGGCGCGCAGCAGGTCGAGCGCCTCGACCGCGGTGTCCAGGCTCTTGACCGCGATGGCCTCGGCCACCGGGCCCAGCACGGCGGCCACCGCCGGCTCGGCGCCGGGCGTGACCTGCATCGACGCCGCCAGGGGGCCGAGCACGCCGCCCAGGCCGGCCTCCAGCAGCGCCGCGCCGCCGTCGCCCCTGGCCAGGCCCAGCTCCAGGGCGTCGCGCCGGGCGGCCAGCGCGGCCACCGAGCGCTGCGCCTCCTGGTCGGCGGCGCGGGCGGTGCCCACGCCCGCCTTGGCGGCCTGCAGCGCCGCGCGCGGCGCGTCGAGGGCCGACTTGGCCTCCTCCGCCGCGGCGCGCGCCTCGTCGGCGACCGCCCTGGCCTCCTCGACCACGGCCTGCGCGGTGGCCAGCTCTTCGGCGAGCGCGGGATCGGCCGCGGGCTCCTCCAGGCGCTGGGCCTCCAGGTCTTCCCTGGCCTGCCGCTCGCGCTCGGCCGCGTCGGCCACGGCCTGCCTGAGCCGCCCGAGCTCCTCCTCGGCGGCGCGGGCGCGGCTGCGTACGGAGTCGACCTGGCCGCGCAGCTTGGCCAGGCCCTCGCGCCGGTCGGCGGCGGCCCTGGCGGCCATCGCCAGGCGGCGCTCCTCCGCGCTCAGCGCGGCCTCGGCCTCGGCCCGCCGCTCGACGGCCTCCTCCAGCAGCTCCTGCGCCTGTTCGAGCTCGGCCTTGAGGATCAGCTCCCGCTCGCGCACCTCGGCCGCCTCGCGTTCGAGGTCTTCGGGGTCGCGGCCGCGGCGCTCGATGGCGGCGGCGTCGAGGGCGTGCCGGTGGCGCTCGGCGGCCAGTTGTTCGAGGCCGGTGATGCGCTCGCGCAGGGAGGAGAGCCGGAAGTAGGTCTCCTGGGCGGCGGCCAGCCGGGGCTGCGTCTCGGCCTCGGCGGCCTCCAGCGCCGCCTCGCGCTGCTGCGCCTCGGCCAGCTCGGCCTCGACCTGCCGCCGCCGGGCCGTGATCGCGGCCTCGTCGGCGGCCTCGCGCTCCAGCGTGGCCCGCAGGATGCACACGTCGTCGGCCAGCAGGCGGAGCCTGGCGTCGCGCAGGTCGGCCTGGATGACGGCGGCCTTGCGGGCGATCTCGGCCTGGCGGCCCAGCGGCTTGAGCTGGCGGCGCAGCTCGGTGGCGAGGTCCTGGACGCGGGTCAGGTTGGCCTGCATCGCGTCGAGCTTGCGCAGCGCCTTCTCCTTGCGCTTGCGGTGCTTGAGCACGCCCGCGGCCTCTTCGATGAACGCCCGCCGATCCTCCGGGCCCGCGTGCAGGACGGCGTCGAGCTGGCCCTGCCCCACGATGACGTGCATCTCGCGCCCGATGCCCGAGTCGGACAGCAGCTCCTGGATGTCGAGCAGGCGGCAGGTGTCGCCGTTGATGGCGTATTCGCTCTGCCCGGAGCGGAACATCAGCCGGCTGATCGTGACCTCGGTGTAGTCGATCGGCAGCGCGCCGTCGGTGTTGTCGATGGTCAGCGTCACCTCGGCGCGCCCGAGCGGCGGGCGGGAGGAGGTGCCGGCGAAGATGACGTCCTCCATCTTGCCGCCGCGCAGCGACTTGGCGCTGTGCTCGCCCATGACCCAGGCCAGGGCGTCGACGACGTTGGACTTGCCGGAGCCGTTGGGGCCGACCACGCAGGTGATGCCGGGCTCGAACCGCAGGGCGGTCGCGGAGGCGAAGGATTTGAAGCCGCGCAGGGTGAGGGTCTTCAAGTACAAGAGCGCGACCCCCCTTCTCCCCTGAACGGACTCCGGAAAAGCCTACTGGTCCTCACCGCCCGACGTGGGCATGGACGGTCAGGGCCCGGCTTGACCAGGAGTTGGGCATTCGGGGCAAATAACAAGGGACGCCTCTTCGAGACGTCCCTGGGTCTTGCGCTCCGATCACTCTCAGGTGAGTGCCGGCTCGCGCTCTTGCACGCGGCTTAGAGCCTCGTCGCGGGTTTGCGCCGCAAGAGCGTCATTCGTGGCCTGAAGTCGGATGAGTTCTGCCTCGAGATCCCGGATACGCTGCTGCAGGCGGCGCATCTCCGAGACCATTCGAGGGTCAGGACCGCCGACGTGGCCGAGTAGAGCCTTCGCCATGGTAAAGGGTCCTCCACGCTGAGTGACCAGACTGGTTCGCGCACTTCTATTCCGCGGGAGGGGTGCGCGTGGTACCTAACAAGAGTCGCACCGGCAGTGTGGGCGGTCAAGTCGAACGAACCGCTGCGCCCTACTGATGGGCACTCCCGACACCTAACTATACCCTATTTGGGCCGTTTAACGAAAGCGACTACCTCTCCACGAAACCCCCCAAACTACCTCGGGGTTCGCTCCAGCGTTCCACTACTCCATCGACCCTGCCCGGCGTGTCGCAACCTCTGAGCAGCGCCAGCAGCTTGTCGCACGCCTCGCGCGGCCCCTCCGCGACCACCTCGACGCGGCCGTCGTCGGTGTTGCGGGCCCAGCCCACCAGGCCGAGCTCCAGCGCCCGTGCCCGGGTCCACCAGCGAAAACCCACACCCTGGACCCTGCCCCGCACCCACGCGGTCAGCCGGGCGTCCCCGCCGCTCTCCGGCATCTCTTCTCCTCACGCCACACCCGCCGGCCGGCGCCCGGCCGGCGGGTCCTCGCCCCGCGGGCCGTCGCGCCGGCGGGCTCCTCGTTCCCGCGGGCCGTCACGCCGCGGGCCCTCACGCCACCAAGGATTCCACTACGCCCGCCCTGGCCTCCGCCGCCTCGTTGAACGCCCTGATGGCGGCCGTTTCGCGGGCCTTGACCCAGGCCAGCCCGAAGATCGAGGCGGGCAGCCCGTTGACGGGCACGAAGACGATCTCGGGGCGGTGGTGCTGGAGCGCCGTGGGCGTGCACAACAGCATTCCGCCCCGGTTGAGCGCCACCTGAGTCAAGCCCTCCTGCGTGGTCGCCACCCTGCCGGCGAGGGGAATCGGACGTCCGGAAGGGGTCACGGAGGGTGCGATCCGCTCGTGCCAGAAGCGCGGCGCCGGGCCGCAGAGCCCGATGAGCGGGATCGAGGCCAGCTCCTCCACGCCGATCACCGCCCGGCCCGCCAGCGGGTGGCGGGTGGACAGGCCGATGCGGTGGGAGACGTTGTTCAGCGCGCCGCCGGTGGCCAGGTCGGGCTCGTCCACGGGCAGCAGCGTGAACGCGATGTCCACCTGCCCCGCCCGCAGCTTGCCGAAGGGGTCGGAGAGCGGGATCTCGACCAGCTCGACCACGCAGCCGGGGTTGCGGCGCTCGAAGGCCCGCACGCTGCCGGTGACCACGTCGGTGGGCGTGGCCAGGAAGCCGGCCCTGAGCACCCCCGTCACCTCGCGGGCCGCCGCCTTGGCATTGGTCACGGCGCCGGCCAGGCCGTCGTAGGCGGGTCTCAGGTCGGCCAGGAACCGCTCGCCGAGCGGCGTCAGCCGCACGCGCCTGCTCGTACGCTCGAGGAGCCGGCCGCCGATCCTCGTCTCCAGAGAGCGCAGGAGCTGGCTGACGCGACCGGGTGACAGGTAGAGGCGCTCCGCCGTACGCGCGAAGTGCAACTCCTCGCTGAGCACGATGAAGCACTCCAGCTCCCTGAACTCCATACCGCCTCCTTCTCGATCGCTTAGCCTGCCTAAACCAAGCCTTCGAGGTTCGTCATTGTTCCCGTGCGCGGCCGGCAAGAGGCTGGGCGTCATGACTGTGACTGACGTTTCCGGCGCCGTACGGGCGCGCTGGCTCGCCGTGGCCTCGGTCGGGGTGGGCACGTTCACCGTGGTGACCAGCGAGATGCTGCCCGTCGGCCTGCTGACTTCGATGGCCGCCGACCTCGGCGTCTCCCCCGGCACGGCCGGCATGGCGATGTCGGCCCCCGGGCTGGTGGCGGCCGTCTCCGCGCCCCTGCTGGCCGTCACCGCGCGCCGGACCGACCGGCGCGTCCTGCTGATCGGGCTGATGGCGCTGCTGGCGGTGGCGAACCTGGCGGCGGCGCTCGCGCCGAGCCATCCGGTCATGCTGGCCGCCCGGGTGCTGACCGGGGTGAGCATCGGCGGGTTCTGGGCGTTCGCGGCCGGGCTGGGCGTGCGGCTGGTGCCCGAGCCCTCGGTGGGCCGGGCCACCTCGGTGATCCTGGGCGGGGTGTCCGTGGCGTCGGTGCTGGGGGTGCCGGCGGGGACGTTCGTGTCGTCGTTCGCCGGGTGGCGCAGCGCGTTCGTCGCGGCGGCGGTGCTGGCCCTGGTCCTGGTCGCGCTGCTGGCCGCCACGCTGCCGCCGCTGAAGCCGCAGGCCGGTCCTTCGCCCTCCCCCGCGCCGGACAAGCGCTCCTCGTGGCTCTCAGGGCCGGTCGTGCTCGTCCTCGTCCTGACCACCCTGACCGTCTCGGGCCACTTCGCGGCCTACACCTACGTCCGCCCGTTCATGGAGCAGGTCGCCGGCGCCGGCCCCGCCCTGGTCAGCGCCGCCCTCCTCGTGTACGGCGCCGCCGGGGTCCTGGGCAACTTCGCCGCCGGCGCCCGGGCTGCCAGGAACCCCCAGATCACGCTGATCGTGCTGGTCCTGCTCATGGCGGTGGCCATGGCGGCCCTCGTGCTGGTCGGCCTGCCGCCGCTGGCCGCCCTCGTGGTCTGGGGCCTCGGCTACGGCGGCGTCGGGGTGACCCTGCAACTGTGGATCATGCGCTCGGGCGCCGGCGAGATGGGCACGGCGCTCTACGTGGGCGCGTTCAACGTCTCCATCGCGCTCGGCTCGTTCATCGGCGGCCGGCTCACAGACGGCCTGTCCGTCTCCGCCGTGATGTGGGCCGGCGCCGCGCTCACGCTGCTCAGCGCGGCCGTCGCTGGCATCGCGGGCAGGAGTAGGACGAGCGGTTCATGAACACCTCGCGCCTGATGGCCGTGCCGCAGCGGGAGCAGGGCAGGTCACGGCGGCCGTACGCCTCCAGCGAGCGCTCGAAGTAGCCGCTCTCGCCGTTGACGTTGACGTACAGGCTGTCGAAGGACGTGCCGCCCTGCTCCAGGGCGGCGCTCATGACCGTGCGGACGGCGGCGAGCAGCTCGGCCACCTTGGGCCGGGTGAGCGTCTCCGTGGAACGGGAGCCGTGCAGCCTGGCCATCCACAGCGCCTCGTCGGCGTAGATGTTGCCGACGCCGCTGATCAGCGACTGATCGAGGAGCGCCCGCTTGATCTCGGTGCGCCTGGCCCTGAGCCTGCGGGTGAACCCGGCCTCGTCGAACGCCGCCTCGAACGGGTCGGGGGCGATGTGGGAGATCGGCTCCGGCACGTCCCCGGCCAGCGGGGTCAGCATGACGTGGCCGAACGTGCGCTGGTCGACGAAGCGCAGGTCGGGGCCGCCGTCCGCGAACCGCAGGCGGACCCGCAGGTGCTTCTCCGGCGGGGAGTCCTGATCGACGACGAGGAGCTGGCCGCTCATCCCCAGGTGCGCCAGCAGCGCCTCTTCCGCGCCCGACAGCGGAAGCCACAGGTACTTGCCGCGCCGCCGCGCCGACAGCACCGTACGGCCCTTGAGCCGGTCGGTGAACTCGTCGGCGCCCGGGGCGTGCCGCCTGATCGCGCGGGGGTGCAGCACCTCCGCCGAGGCGATCTCGCGTCCGGTCACCCATCGCGCGAGGCCGCGCCTGACGACCTCGACCTCCGGCAGCTCAGGCACTTCCGACCCCGCCTCTCCATCGCTGGGGGAACACGAATCTCACCCTGCGGACAACACCGGCCCGCGCCATCCGCCTTCCCGCCCGCTCCAGCGGCCTTTCTCGCGCGTCGCACCGGCTCCGGCGGCCTGTTTCGTCCGTCGAGCCAGGTCCGGTGGCCTGTTCCCGCCCGGTGCGGCCGGTCCGGTGAGCCGTTCCCTTCCGGCCGGGCCGGAGCGGCGGGGGTCCGGGGGTGGCGGGCGGGGCCGCAGGGGTGGGGCGGTCAGCCCGTGGGCTGGCTCTCCCGCTGGTCGCGGCGGGCCCTGATGCGGGTCCAGGCCGCCTCGGCCGCCTGCTGCTCGGCCTCCTTCTTGCTGCGCCCGGTGCCCGAGCCGTAGGACTCGCCGCCGACCCGCACCATGGCCGTGAACGACTTGGCGTGGTCGGGGCCGCTCTCCTCGACGTGGTATTCGGGCACGCCCAGCGCCTCGGAGGCGGTCAGCTCCTGCAGCGAGGTCTTCCAGTCGAGCCCGGCGCCGAGCGAGGCCGAGCGCACGATCAGCGGGTCGAACAGCAGGTGGACGACCCGGAACGCCTCGTCGAGCCCCTTGTCGACGTAGATCGCGCCGATCAGCGCTTCAAGGGTGTCGGCCAGGATGGACGACTTGTCGCGTCCGCCGGTGCCCTCCTCGCCCCTGCCGAGCCGCAGGAACCGGCCCAGGCCGAGGCCGCGGGCCACGTCGGCCAGCGCGCGCATGTTGACCACCGCGGCCCGCAGCTTGGCGAGCTGACCTTCCGGCAGGTCGGGGTGGTTGCGGTAGAGGGTGTCGGTGACCACCAGGCCCAGCACCGAGTCGCCCAGGAACTCCAGGCGCTCGTTGGTGGGCAGGCCGCCGTTCTCGTACGCGTAGGAGCGGTGCGTCAGCGCCCGCTCGAGAATGTCGGGGTCCAGGCCGACCGACAGGACCCGCTCCAGCTCGTCTCTGGCGACCTCCACGGCCACCGGCTTAGGACCTGCGCCCACGTGCTTCCTCCTCGGACATCATTCACGAGGCGCGCCGGCTGCGCATGATGCCCGAAAACGTGGTGGGCGTCGGGGTAGCACGTAGCCCCGGCGTCCACCACGACCGCGGGCGAACCGCCGCCGCGCGCACTGAGACGGTAACGCCGACCGAGGCACAATCGCACCCGGTCGGCATCACGTCAACTGCTGACGGGAAACCCGTGCCGCGGTCCGCCGTCGTGACGGCGGGCCGGAGCCGGCTCTCCCGATGGCGGATCAGGCGGACGGCTCGATGACCTGACGACGGTTGTAGGTGCCGCAGGTGGGGCACGCGATGTGCGGCTGCTTGGGCGAACGGCACTGCGGGCAGCTCACCAGGGCGACAGCAGTCGTCTTCCACTGGGAGCGACGGGCGCGGGTGTTGCTCCGCGACATCTTTCGCTTCGGGACGGCCACGTCACTTCTCCTGATCGTTATCTTTGTCGGTAATCAGACCTTGCAACGACGCCCACCGGGCGTCGATCTTCTCGTGCCGGTGGTCTTCGCCGGCCTCGGCCAGCTTGACCCCGCACTCCGCGCAGAGACCCGGGCAGTCCTCACCGCACACGGGGCTCAGCGGCAGTGCGAGCACCACCGCGTCGCGGAACGTCGGCTCGAGGTCGAGCAGCTCGCCGTCGAGCAGCGAATCCTCCTCCGAGGCGTCCTCGTCGGAGTAGAAGAACAGCTCCTGCAGATCGACCTCGATCTCCGAGGAGACCGGATCGAGGCACCGCGCGCACTCCCCGGCGAGCGGGGCCTGCGCCGTGCCCGAGACGAGCACGCCTTCCATCACTGCTTCGAGCCGGAGGTCCAGCTCGACTTCGGCGTCTTTGGGGACACCGATCATGTCGACGCCGAGGTCTGCCGGTGCCGGGAGGGTCAGGGCCAACTGCCGCATCGTTCCCGGCCGCTTACCCAGGTCATGGGTGGAGATCACCCACGGGGAGCGGGGGTCGAGGTGCTGAGTCATCCTGCTCTCGCTAGGCATGGCGAAAACGATCGCCGTCGTACAAGGCCGAAATGAAAGGATAGCAGCTCGCGCTCAGCCCCTGAGCCGCTCGATGAGCAGCTTGTGCACGAGATCGGGCACGAGCCCCGCGACATCCCCGCCATACCGGGCGATCTCCTTCACCCGGGAGGAGGAGAGGAACGAATATTCGGGGTTCGTGGGCATGAACAGCGTCTCGACCCCCGACAGGCGGTAGTTGAGCTGCGCCATCTGCAGCTCGTAGTCGAAGTCGCTGACGACCCTGATGCCCTTGACGATGGCGGGGATGTCATTCTGCCTGCAGAAATCGACCAGCAGGCCATGGAATTTCCGCACTTTGACGTTCGGAAACTCCTTCGTCACGGTCTGCAGGATCTCGATCCGTTCGTCAACCGTGAACAGGCTGCTTTTCTCGACGTTGATGAGGACTGCCACGGTCACCTCGTCGTACAGCCGCGCGGAGCGGCCGATGATGTCGAGGTGGCCATTGGTGATGGGGTCGAACGACCCCGGGCAGACTACGCGGCGCAAGACGCCTCCCAGGTCTACGGGTTCCCGGCGGCGCGACCGTACCAAACGGACGCTTCACCATATCGACGGACCCTCTCCTCAACGTAGCCTTCCGGCCACATCAGGGGCTTTCCCCTGCTTTCCCTCTCGAACGCCACCAATCCCTCATCAACCAGCCAGCCGTGGTCCCGGAGCGACTCCAGCACCGCCCGCACCTCGTCGTCGGACACGGCGTACGGCGGATCGGCGAAGACGATGTCGAACGGCTCGCCGCCGGGAGGACCGTCATGAGGGCCTTCACCGGAGCCCTCGCCCAGGCCCCGCCCCTCGCCCGAACCCCGCACCCCGCCCGAACCCGGCACCTCACCCAGGCCGCGTACCTCGCCCGGACCTCGCACCTCACCTGGACCTCGCACCTCACCCGGACCGCGCGCCGGGCCGGGGGCCGGCACCGCGCCCGGGCCCTTCGCCAGCAGCCGCTCCACCTTGTCGGCCACCACGCGGGCGCCGTCGAGGCCGAGGGAGCGCACGTTGTCCTTGATCGTCCGGACCGCCTTGGGGTCGGACTCGACCAGCACGGCCTCGGCCGCGCCCCGCGACAGCGCCTCCAGGCCGATCGCGCCAGAGCCGGCGTAGAGGTCCAGCACGCGGGCGCCGCGCAGGCCGTACAGGGAGTCGAGCGTCAAGAAGATCCCTTCTCTCGCCCTGTCGCTGGTCGGTCTCGTCCCGCGCCCCGGCGGCACCGTCAACCGCCGCCCACCTGCCACGCCTGCGATGATCCGCGTCATGTGACCCATTGTTCCGCATGTTCGCGCAGGTCAAGAGTGGACAAGTGTCTGCCTCGAAGGCGCAAGGGTGATTCACATCGGGCGGCCGGGCCCGCATGATGATTCTGCGGCCTTCGAGGTGACCCACGTGAAGGCCGACCGGCGTGATCGTGAGCCCTTCCGCACGCCGGTTCCCTCGGCACCTGACCCGAGGGTGGGCCCAGCCGGGGACGGCATTCGGGGGGAGGCCGTCCCCGCGGCTGGGTTCTTTTCTCGCTTCAGCCGCGCGCTCTCGCGATCTCGCGCGCACCCTCCCCGGCCCTGCGCGGGCACCGCCACACCCGCGCCGCCGACCAGGCGTCCGGTTCAGCGAAGCCGGGCGCCGGGATCAGGTCTTTTCCAGGTATTCGGCGCGCTCGTCCGCCAGCAGGCGATCGATCTCGGCCCGCAGGCCCTCGTGGCCCGTCAGCTCGGGGTCCTGCGCCAGGAGCGCCGCCGCCTCGTCGCGCGCCGTGCCGATCACGTCTTCGTCGCGCAGCAGTTGCAGCAGCTTCAGCGAGGAGCGTTTGCCCGACTGCGCCGCCCCCAGCACGTCGCCCTCCCGCCGCTGCTCCAGGTCGACCCGCGACAGCTCGAACCCGTCGAGCGTGGCGGCCACCGCGTCGAGGCGGGCCCGGGCGGGGGTGCCCTCCGGGAAGTCGGAGACCAGCAGGCACAGGCCGGGCAGTCCGCCCCGGCCGACCCGGCCGCGGAGCTGGTGGAGCTGGGAGACGCCGAAGCGGTCGGCGTCCATGATGATCATGACGGAGGAGTTGGGCACGTCGACGCCGACCTCGATCACGGTCGTGGCCACCAGCACGTCGAGCTCGCCGCGCGTGAACGAACGCATGACGGCGTCCTTCTCCTCGGGCGGGAGCTTGCCGTGCAGCGTGCCGACCCGCAGGTCGTGGAAGGGCCCCTGGGTCAGCAGCTCGGCCACGTCGAGGACCGCCAGCGGCGGGCGGCGGTCGTCGTCGGAGGCCGCCGCCGACAGGTCGCCCTCGTCGCCCTCCAGGTCGCCGATGCGGGGGCACACGATGTAGGCCTGCCGCCCCAGCGCCACCTCCTCCCGGACCCGCTGCCAGGTGCGCTCCAGGTAGTGGGGCTTCTCGGCGGCGGGCACCACGTGGGTGGTGATGGGCGCGCGGCCCGACGGGAGCTGCGACAGCGTCGAGACCTCCAGGTCGCCGAAGACCGTCATGGCCACCGTGCGCGGGATCGGGGTGGCGGTCATGACCAGGACGTGCGGCCGGCCCCCGCCCCCCTTCTCGCGCAGCGCGTCACGCTGCTCCACCCCGAAGCGGTGCTGCTCGTCCACCACGACCAGCCCCAGGTCGGCGAACTGCACGTGCTCCTGCAGCAGCGCGTGGGTGCCGACGACGATCCCCGCCGTGCCGGACGCCGCGTCGAGCAGCGCCGCGCGCCTGGCCGCCGCGCCCATCGAGCCGGTCAGCAGCGTGACCGCCGTGCCGCCGAACATGCCGCCCTGCGCCAGGTCGCCCAGCATGTTGGTGATCGAGCGGTGGTGCTGCTGGGCCAGCACCTCGGTGGGCGCCAGCAGGGCCGCCTGACCCCCGGCGTCGACCACCTGGAGCATCGCCCGCAGCGCCACCACCGTCTTGCCCGCGCCGACCTCGCCCTGCAGCAGCCGGTGCATGGGGTGCTCGCGCGCCAGGTCGGCGGCGATCTCCTCGCCCACCTGGGCCTGCCCCTCGGTGAGCGAGAACGGCAGCCGCCCGTCGAAGTCGGCCAGCAGCCCGTCGGGACGCCGCGGCCTGGGCCTGGCGGGCCAGGCGGTGGCGGCCTGCCGCCGCTGCAGCAGCACGGCCTGCAGCACGAACGCCTCGTCGAACTTCAGCCTGTCGCGCGCCCGCGCCACCTCCGCGAAGTCCTTCGGCCGGTGGATGGAGACCAGCGCCTCGCCCAGCTCCTGGAGGCCGTGGCGGGCCCGCAGGGCGGCGGGCAGCGGATCGTCCAGCGGGCCGAGCGTGTCGAGCACGACGCCGATCGCGCGCCTGATCGCCCACGGCGTCAGGTCCTTGCCCGCCGGGTAGATCGGCACCGGCACCGACGCGAACTCCTCCGCGCTCGCCTCGCTCTCCTCGAACAGCTCGAACTCGGGGTGGGCGAGCTGCCAGCGCGGGTTGGCGCGCGCCCCGAACAGCCCCACCTTCCCGGCGAACATCCCGCGCCGGCCCGGCTTGAGCCGGGACTCGGCCACGTGGGAGCCCTTGCCGAAGAACGACAGGTAGATCCTGTTGCGGTCGCCGTCGACGACCTCGACCTCCAGCCAGGTGCCGCCGCGGTTGCGCATGGGTTTGCGCATCAGCCTGGTCACCTCGCCGACCACGGTGACGTGCTCGTCGACCTCCAGCGCGTCGAACGAGGTCAGCTCGCCGCGCTCGGCGTAGCGTCGCGGGTAGTGGCGCAGCAGGTCGCCGACCGTCTCCAGGCCGAGCACGCTGTGCAGCAGCTTGGCGGTCTTCGGGTCGAGCGCCTTCGTCAGAGGCTCGTCGAAACGGCTCACGGCATTAAGTTCTACCGCGCCGGGCCGACAGGAATCCCGGCGACGCCCCCGGGGCACCACCCCGGCGACGCCCTGGGTCATCACCCCGGCGAGACCTGGAGGTCATCAGGCCGGCGACACGCTGCGGCGATCACCCTGGCGACGCCCCCGGGGTCACTCCACGCCGATCAGGAGCGGGTGGCCGGCCTGCTCGCCGTCGTAGACGGCCAGGTCCACGTCGGGCCGCGTACGCGCCAGGTGGTCCTCCAGGCGGCCGGTCAGGCCCGCCGGCGCTCCGGCGCCCGTGACCAGCGTGACCAGCTCGCCGCCGCCGGCCAGCATCCGGTCCACGACCATGGCGGCCACGGCGTCGACCGAGCCGCCGATCACCGCGACGTCCCCGCCGATCAGGCCCAGCACGTCGCCCGGCCGGCACATCCCGGCGCTCGTGAACGCCTCCCTGTCGGCCACCGCGACGTGCGCGTACCTCGTGTGGCCCGCCGCGTCCGCCATCGCCACCACGTCGTCGTCGAAGCGGCGCAGCGGGTCGTGCACGGCCAGCGCGGCCAGCCCCTGCACGGTCGCCTCGGTCGGCAGGACGCTGACCGTCATCCCGTCCTCGCGGGCGATCTCCGCCGCCGCCGCGGCCACCGCCCGCACGCCGTCGTCGTCGGGCAGCACCGCGACCTCGCCGCCCGCCTGCCTGATCGCGGCCAGCATCTCGGGCAGCGCGGGCCGCGTGCCGGACGCGCGGCGCACCACGACCGCACCGCACTCCTCGAACAGCGCCGCGATCCCGTCTCCCTCGGCGACCGCCACGACGCCCCTGCCCGCCGAGCCCTTGTGGGCGCGCTCCGCCAGGTACGTGATCCTGATCCGGTGCGGCCTGCCCGCCCGCACCCCCGCCTCGACCGCGGGCCCCGCCTCCGGCACGTGGACGTGCACGTTCCACAGCCCGTCGCCGCCGACCACGACCAGCGAGTCGCCCATGGCGTCGAGCTCCTCACGCAGCGCCGCCACCGCCCGGTCGCCGGCGTCGAGCAGGTACATCACCTCGTAGCCCGCCCCCACCTCCGTCCTCGGCGTCACCCGCGAGGTGGGCGCCGGCACGTCGTAGTGGCCGGCCGGCACACCGGTGATCACCGCGGCGAGGGTCTCCAGCACGATCGCCGCCCCGGCGCCGCCGGCGTCCACCACGCCGCTGCGGGCCAGCACCTCAAGCTGGTCGGGCGTACGGCGCAGCGCCGCGCGCGCCTCTCCCGCCGCCTGCCGCGCCACCTCGGGCAGGCCGCCCTCCACCTCCTGCACGGCCCGCGCCGCCGACTCCAGCACGCTCAGCACCGTGCCCTCGACCGGCCTGGCCACCGCCTCCCTGGCGAGCAGGGCCGCGCGCAGCAGCCCGGCGCGCAGGTCGGGGCCGTCCTTCAGCACCTCCGCCAGCCCGCGCAGCGCCTGGCTGACGATCACCCCGGAGTTGCCGCGCGCGCCCACCAGCGCCCCGTACGACAGCGTCTGCCACACCACGGCGGCGTCCACGTCGTCGGGCAGCGACTCGACGGCCTCGGCGGCGGACAGCATGGTCAGGTGGAGGTTGGTGCCGGTGTCGCCGTCGGCGACCGGGAAGACGTTGAGCGCGTCGATCTCCGTCCGGGCCCGGCCGAGGGCGTCGGCGGCCAGCCGCGCCCAGCGCCGCACCGCGGGCGGGTCGAGGATCTTCATAGGTGCCCTCCGACCTCCCAAGGTGCGCTACCGTTGTCGAGGAGAATATCGCCGCCCGGGCTCCGGTCCAGATGCGTCGGTTCGCGCCCATCGGCGTGGATCAGATATTCTCGTCTGGCTGGCCGGTTGTCCCGGCATGCCCTCCGCCCGGAATGCATCAGCGGACAGGGCTACATCGACTGTTTTAAGGAGCGATACCGTGGCTTCCGTCTGCGATGTCTGCCGCAAGGGGCCGACCTTCGGCAACAACGTTTCCCACTCGCACCGCCGCACCCGTCGTCGTTGGAACCCCAACATCCAGACGGTCCGCGCGGTCGTCGGCGGCACGCCGAAGAAGCTGAACGTGTGCACCTCGTGCATCAAGGCGGGCAAGGTCACCCGCTAGCTCGCGCGTCACACGAAGGCCCGCCTCCCGCAGGGGAGCAGCGGGCCTTTGTCATGCCCGCGCCGCTGTTCGCGATGCGGTTCTTCGCCACGCCCGCGCCCCCGTTCGCCAAGCGGTTCTTCGCCACGCCCGCGCCGCCGTTCGCGAAGCCGTTCTAGGAGCGCCAGCGCCAGGCGTGGTCCACCGGGCCGATGCCGGCGCCCAGCGGGAAGCCCCCGGCGATCGCGCCCGTGACGTACTCCTTCGCCGCGCCCACCGCCGCCGACACGTCGTCGCCCAGCGCGAGGCGGGCGGCGACGGCGGAGGCGAGCGTGCAGCCGGTGCCGTGGGTGTGACGGTTGTCGAGGCGTTCGGCGGCGAAGCGGTATTCGCGGTCGCCGTCGGTGAGCAGGTCCACCGGCGGCCCCGGCAGGTGACCGCCCTTGATCAGCGCCCACGTCGGCCCCAGCGCCAGCACGGCCTCCGCGGCCCGGCGCAGCCCGTTCTCGTCCTCGACCTTGACGGAGGTGAGCTGCTCGACCTCCGGCAGGTTGGGCGTCACCACGGTCGCCACGGGCAGCAGGCGCGTGCGCAGCGTCTCGACGGCCTCGGGCGCGAGCAGCGAGTCGCCGTGCTTGGACACGCCGACGGGGTCGACGACCAGCGGGGCGGCATGGCGGCCGAGCACGTCCGCGACCGTCTCCACGAGCGCGGGCGAGGCCAGCATGCCGGTCTTGACCGCCTGCGCGCCGATGTCGCCGAGCACCGAGTCGAGCTGCGCGCGTACGGCCTCGGGCGGCAGCTCCCAGTATCCCTGGACGCCCAGCGAGTTCTGGGCCGTCACCGCGGCGATGACGCTCATGCCGTGGACGCCCAGGGCCAGCATGGTCTTGAGGTCGGCCTGGATGCCGGCGCCGCCCCCGGAGTCTGAGCCGGCGACCGTCAGCACGCGTGGAGGGGTCGAAACCGTCATGTACCCCATCCAACCTCACCTGCCAGGCGGGGACGTCCGGCCTGCCCGGCCAGGCGATCGGACGCCGCGACCCGCACCTTCAGGCGGCGCCCAGCCGTGATCCTCAGGTGACGACGCCCGGCCGTGATCCTCAGGTGACGACGCCCGGCCGTCATCCTCAGGTGACGACGCACTCCCCCTCGACCAGGCCGCAGTTCTGGGCCTCGGAGCCGCGGCCCGTGGCCGTGAACGTGACCTCGACGGTGTCGCCCGCGGCCAGCGTCTCCGGCACGTCCATGATCAGCAGGTCGCCGTCCTGCGTCCACTCGGCGCCGTCCACCTTCACGACCTTGCCGTCCACGGGGACGGAGATCGTGGGGGCGGCCAGCGTCTGCGCGGAGGTGTTGGAGAGCTGCAGCTTGGCCGAGTAGCTGGCCACCCGCTGCCGGATCGTCTGCTTGACGTTGACGGAGCCGCCGCTGATGCCGACGGACTCGGGCGTCGTGGTCACGACCGGGGCGGGAGTGGTGCCGTCGTTCGGCGCGACGTTGGGGTCGGTCTCGTCCAGCGTCGTCGTCGCGTCCGGCGTCTCCGGCGCGCTCTCCCTGGCCGGCCGGTCCGCCGGCGGCTCCGCCTCGGGCCTGGTGCTCTTCCTGACCTTGCTCTTGGTCGGCGTGGGCGTGGCGGAGGTCGCGCGGGGCGGCGTGCGCACGTTGGACGTGACCGTCGGCGTCGGCGTCTTGGAGGGCTCGCTCTCCTCTTCGTCGGCCTCCTCCACCGGCTCCTCCTCGGAGACCGGCTCGGTCTCCTCCTCGGCGGGCTCGGAGATCGAGGGCGCCGGCCGACCGCTGCTGGACTGCACGGCGGCGCAGGTCGTGCCCTCGCACTTGGCCGGGTCGCCCGAGCTCATGAGCTTGACGCCCATCACGGTGCCGCCGAGCACGACGGCCACGGCCGCGACCGAGAGCAGCGCCACCCGGCCCTTGCCGGGCCCCGAGGGCGCGGCCAGGGCATCGTCGCCGCCGCCACCGCCGCCACGGCCGGACCTGCGGCGCCCGCGGCGGCCCTGGGGCTCCTCCGGCGCGGCGGCGGAGTCGTCCGTCCAGCCGGAGCCGAGGAAGCCCGTCTCGGCGCTCGCCCACGCCGGGGCCGGTCCGGTGGTCGGCTCGCCGGCCACCTTGACGTCGCCGGGCTCCGGCGGGCCGCCGTGAAAGGGGCCGGAGCCGGGGCCGGGTGGCGCGTCGAACCTGGCCGTACGCTCCGGGTCGCCGAAGGGGTCACGGCGGTCGTCCGGCCCGTCGAACGGCCCGGGACGGTCGCCGGGGCCGTCGAAGAACGCGGTACGCTCCGCCGGCCCGTCGAAGGGCCCGGAGCCATCAAGGGAGCCATCAAGGGGGCCATCAAGGGGGCCGTCGAAGAAGGCCGTCCGCTCGGCCGGCCCGTCGAAGGGCCCCGGCCGGTCGAAGGGGCCGGGCTGCCCCTGGCCGGGCTGCCCCTGGCCGGGGCTGGGCTGCCCCTGGCCGGGGCCGGGACCGGGCCGCCCCTGCGCGGGACCGCCGAAGACGGCCGTCTGGTCGGGGCTGCGGAAAGGATCGCTCGGAGGGCCGCCGGCGGGACCGGTGGCAGGGCCGTTCTGCGGGCCGTCGCCCTGGCGGTTCGGGTTCCACTCCGGCGGCACGGCGAAGGCGCCGGTCACCTCGAAGGGCCCGGCCTCGTCCTCCCTCGGTCCTCTCGGCGGCGGGAAGGCACCCGCAGGGTCGTTGGCCGGCGGTCCGGCGAGGTCGTTGGGCAGCGCGAAAGCCCCGGTGGTCTCGAACGGCTCCGGCTCGGGCCCGCGAGGGGGCGGCGGGTCGGTACGCCGCGGCATCGGGGCCCACTGCCCCGTCACCTCGGGCTGGTCCGGCAGCGACGGCCAGCCCGGCGGCTCGGCCTGCTCGTCAGGACCCCAGAAAGCGCTGTTCCCCCGTTCGTCCCCGTCGTCGGATCCACCTGTGCCGTGGCGGCCCATGGCTGCCCTTTCTTCCGGTTACAGTGGCCGCCAATCTTCATAACACCTTTGCTACGCCGTTGTCACAGCATTCCCACTAGTGCTACCCCAAACTAGGAAAATTTCACTTAAATCGGGACAAGTAATCACCGAAAGTGATCCCAGCCGCGCGCCCCGAGCTCCCGCCCGTACACCAGCACGCCCTCGCCCTCGACCACCCGGCCCACGACCCGCCACCCCTCCGGCAGCCGGGCCCCGGCCGGGAACACCGCCGCCAGGGCGTGATCCTCGCCACCCGAGAGCACCCACTCCAGCGGATCGGCCCCCAGCTCCTTGGCCGCCGCCGCCACCGGCTCGTCCACGGCGAACGCCTGCGGGTCCAGCTCGACGCGCACGCCGCTGGCCGCGGCGATGTGGCCGAGGTCCTGCAGCAGCCCGTCGCTGACGTCCAGCATCGCGCTGGCCCCCAGCCCGGCCGCGACCGGCCCCATCGGGTACGGCGGGCACGGCCGGCGATGCCCGGCCACGGCCTCCCGCAGGGCGGGCGAGTCCGCCGGCACCCCCGACTCCAGCAGCGCCCAGCCCGCCGCCGAGTAGCCCAGCCGCCCCGCGACCGCCACCACCTGCCCCGGCCTGGCCCCCGAGCGCAGCACGGGAGCCCGCCCGCCCAGGTCGCCCAGCGCCGTCACCCCGATGACCACCAGGTCGCAGCGGGTGACGTCGCCCCCGGCCACGCTCGCGCCGACCGTGGCGCACTCGTCGCGAAAGCCGTCCGTCAGCGCGTCGAGCCAGTCCACGGGCAGGTCGGCGGGCAGGCCCAGGCCGACCACGACGGCCGTCGGCGTCGCCCCCATGGCGGCCACGTCGGCGAGGTTCTGGGCGGCGGCCTTGCGGCCCACGTCGTAGCCGCCGGACCAGTCGAGGCGGAAGTGCCTGCCCTCCAGCAGGAGGTCGGTCGAGACGACGACCCGGCCGTCCGGGGCGCTGATCATCGCGGCGTCGTCACCCGGACCGAGCATCACCGCCTCGCCCTGGGGAAGACGAGCAGTAATACGATTTACCACACCGAATTCGCCGAAATCTCCGACTGTGATGACGCACCTCCTGATGCACACAGGGTACGGTGGCCCTTCGGCGTGATCGAATCGCCCGGGAGGACGTGATGGTGCAGGCCTACATCCTTATCCAGACCGAGGTCGGCAAGGCCGCCGCCGTGGCCCGCGAGATCTCCGGGATCCCCGGGGTCACTCAGGCGGAGGACGTGACGGGCCCCTACGATGTGATCGTGCGCGCGGAGGCCCACAACGTCGACGAGCTGGGCAAGCTCGTCGTCGCGCAGATTCAGGCCGTGAGCGGAATCACGCGTACGCTTACGTGTCCGATCGTCCACATCTGAAGGTAGTAGTCGTTCCATGCGTGCCGTCGCCGTCCTGCTCGTTCTCCTAGCGCTCGCCGGTTGCGGCGGCACCGTCCAGGTCGATCCGCCCGTCCCGCAGGGCGAGGCGGTCGCGGCCTGCGACAAGCTCGCCACCCTGCTGCCCGCCACCCTCGACGGCGACGAGCGCGGCGACTCCACGCCCGAGTCGCCGTACGTCGCCGTCTGGGGGCCGGGCACCATCGCGCTGCGCTGCGGCGTGCCGCGGCCGGCGAGGATGGCGCCCACCGACCGGCTCCAGGAGATCCGCGGCGTGGGCTGGTTCGCCGATCCGGAGCGGCCCGCGCTGTTCACGGCCGTGACCGACATCGCCTACGTGGAGGTCACGGTCGGCGGCGAGCACGTGGCCGCCGAGGTGCTCGCCGACCTGTCCGACCCGATCGCCCAGGCCACGGCACGACCGCGCGGCTCAGCGCAGCCCGGCTGAGCGTGACAGCGCGAGCTGGATGAGCCGGTCGACCAGCGCCGGGTAGGGCAGGCCCGAGGCCGCCCAGAGCTGCGGCGCGACCGACAGCGACGTGAACCCCGGCATGGTGTTGATCTCGTTGAAGATCAGCTTGCCGTCGGGGGTGTAGAAGAAGTCGACCCGCGCCAGCCCCTCGCACTCCAGCGCCTCGAACGCCCGCACGGCCATCGCGCGCAGCTCCTCGGCCGTCTCCTGCGGGATGTCGGCGGGCACGGTCAGCGACATCTGGTCGGGGTAGTACTTCGCCTCGAAGTCGAAGAAGTCCTGCCCGCCCTCGACCCTCACCTCGCCGGGCAGCGACGCGGCCGCCGGCTCGTCGCCCGGCGACTGCAGCACCGCGCACTCGATCTCGCGGCCGACGATCGCGGCCTCGATGAGCACCTTGGGGTCGTGCTGCCGGGCGAACTCCACGGCCGCCTCCAGCTCGGCCCGGTCACCGGCCTTGGAGATGCCCTGCGAGGAACCGGCCCTGGCCGGCTTGACGAAGACCGGGTAGCCGAGCTCCTCGGCCTCCTTGAGCACCAGCTCGCGGTTGAGCCGCCAGTCACGGTCACGCACGACGACGTAAGGGCCGGTCGGCAGGCCGGCGGCGGCCATGACGGTCTTCATGTGGGCCTTGTCCATGCCCACGGCGCTGGCCAGCACGCCGGAGCCGACGTAGCGCACCCCGGCCATCTCCAGCAGCCCCTGAATCGTCCCGTCCTCGGCGAACGGCCCGTGCATCACCGGGAACACCACGTCCACCGAGCCGAGCTCGACGGGGATGCTGCCGGGGTCGTAGGCCACCAGCGAGCTGCCGCCCGAGGGCAGCGCCAGCGCCGCGCCGCTGGTGTCGACGACGGGGAGCTCGCCGGACTCGATGGCGAACCGCTGGTCAGCGGCGGCCAGCACCCACCTGCCGTCCTGGGCGATCCCGATCGGGATCACCTCGTACTTGGTCCTGTCGATCGCATCCAGCACGCTGCCCGCGCCCATCAGGGACACGGCGTGCTCGGAATTGCGGCCTCCGAAAACGACGGCGACGCGTGGCTTGCTCATGGTGTCCGAATCTACCGGGGTGTCCGTGTCACAGCGAGCCAAGCACGCCGTATTCAGGTCATTCTCACACGTAGACCGCGCCGCTCCGGGCCCGGGTCCGCACCGCGGGCGCCCCGGGGGCGCGGGCCGGGGTCACACGCCGTACCGCTCGGGCTTGGGCGAGCGCGACATGAGGAGCATGCCCGCCTCCGACGGCGACATGCCGTCGTGCACGACGCCGACGACGACCTCGGTGATCGGCATCTCCACGTCGTGCTTCCTGGCCAGCTCCAGGACCGACTCGCACGACTTGACGCCTTCCGCCGTCTGCTTGGTGGCGGCGACGACCTCGGCCAGCGTCATGCCCCGGCCCAGGTTCTCGCCGAAGGTGCGGTTGCGCGACAGCGGGGACGTGCAGGTCGCCACCAGGTCGCCCATCCCGGCCAGCCCGGCGAACGTGTGCGCGTCGGCCCCGAGCGCCGCCCCCAGGCGGGAGATCTCGGCCAGCCCCCGGGTGATGAGCATGGCGCTGACGTTGTCGCCCATGCCCATGCCCGCGGAGACGCCCACGGCCAGGGCGATCACGTTCTTCACCGCGCCGCCCAGCTCGACCCCGACCACGTCGGGGTTGGTGTAGGGGCGGAACCACGGCGGCAGGTGGCAGATCGCCTGCAGCCGCTCGGCCACCGACTCGTCGGTGCAGGCCACGACGGTGGCGGCGGGCTGGCGCTGGGCGATCTCCTGGGCCAGGTTGGGGCCGGAGACCACCGCGACCCGCTCCCGCGGCACCTCGGCGACCTCGCCGATCACCTCGCTCATGCGCTTGGTCGTGCCCAGCTCGATGCCCTTCATCAGGCTCACCAGCACGGCCTTGGCCGGGATGTGCGGGCGCCAGGCGGCCAGGTTGGGGCGCAACACCTGCGAGGGGACGGCGAGCACCACGAAGTCGGCGTCCGCCAGCGCCCGCTCGGGGTCGGTGGTGGCCCGCAGCGTGGCCGGGAGCGGCACGCCCGGCAGGTAGTCGGGGTTGACGTGGTCGCGCTCGATCGCCTCGACCAGCTCGGGCCTGCGGCCCCAGAGCGTGACCGCGTTGCCCGCCTCCGCCAGGATCATGGCGAACGTGGTGCCCCACGAACCCGTGCCGAACACGGCCACTTTCGTCATCTCGTCACCGTCCGGCGGGATCGTAGGGAGTCGCGGGCGCCTTCTCGCCGCGCAGCTCCGCGAGCTGTTCGGTGATCGCCGCCATGATGTCGGCCGTCGCCTCGCGAAGCACGTCGGCGTGCGGCGACTTGCCGGCGTATTTCGACAGGTCCACGGGCGGCCCCACGCTGACCCGGAAGGTCTTGCGCGGAAACAGCCTGGGCTTCTTCTCACCGTACGGCAACAGCTCGTGTGCGCCCCAATGGGCCACCGGGATGACCGGCGCGCCGCTCTCCAGCGCCAGCCTGGCCGCGCCCGTCTTGCCGACCATCGGCCACAGGTCCGGATCGCGCGTGCAGGTGCCCTCCGGGTAGAACAGGATCGCGCACCCGTCGCTGAGCCGCTGGGCCGAGATGCGCAGCGACTTGGCCGCCTCGGCGCTGCCCCGCTCGACCGGGATCGCCAGCAGCCCCGTCACGGCCCGGCCCAGGAACGGCACCCTGAACAGACCCGACTTGGCCAGGATCACCGGCCAGCGGCCGTTGTTGTAGAGAAAGTGCGACAGCAGCACCGGATCGGCCCAGGACAGGTGGTTGGTCGCGATGATGACGCCGCCGGTCCGCGGGATGCGCTCGCCCCTGCGCCAGTCCTTCTTGACCAGGAGCCGTGACAGCGGCTTCACCACGGCGACGGCAAAGGTCTCCCAAAAACGCGATGGTCGCGTGGGGCGGCTCATGGACTCCTCCAGCACGTACGGGATGCGACCCAGTCTCCCGGTTGGCCGCACGGGATGTCGAGGCGGGGGATCGCGATGCTTGACCCTCTGTCAGGTCCCCCCCTTGAAGAATAGGGATTCCGGCTCCACCACCGGCCGCCCGCCGAGGAGAGCCCCCTTGAGGCTTAAGGTGATTCGATGAGCATCCGCTGGTCCCTGGTCGTTCCCGTGAAGACGCTCGTCGCGGCGAAGACCCGGCTGGCCGCCGCGACGGGCCCGCACCGCACCCGGCTGGCCGTGGCCGTGGCCTGCGACACCGTGGCGGCGGCGCTGGCCTGCCCGCCGGTCGCGCGGGTCATCGTGGTCACGGCCGACCCCGCCGCCGCCGGGCCGCTGGCCGCGCTGGGCGCCGACGTGGTGCACGACCCCGACCGGGGGCTGAACACCGCCCTGCGCACGGGGGCCGCGCACGCCGTGGACGTGGCGCCCGGCGACGCGGTGGGCGCGCTCCAGGCCGACCTGCCCGCCCTGCGGCCCGCCGAGCTGGCGCTGGCGCTGGAGGCGGCGGCCGAGTTCGACCAGGCGTTCGTGCCCGACGCGCTCGACGTGGGCACGACGTTCTACGGCGTACGCGCCGGCATGCCGTTCACGCCCGGGTTCGGCGGGGAGTCGCGGGCCAGGCACCTGGCCGGCGGGGCCAAGGAGCTGTGCGTGCCGGGGATCGACTCGGTCAGGCGCGACGTGGACACCCCCGACGACCTGCGCGCCGCCATCGCGCTGGGCCTGGGCGCCCACACGGCCGCCGTCGTCGCCGAACTCTGGCCCGACACCACCGCCCCGCCCGCCTGACAAACGCTCGTCTCGCGGGCGGGCAACCGATTACTCTGATCGCGTGCAGGCGACGGTACGCAGCTTCGACGAGACCACTCGCTCCGGCACCGTCTTCCTCGACGACGGGAGCGTGCTGGAGTTCGGCGCCCCCGCCTTCGACGCGGGCCCGCTGCGGCTGCTGCGCACGGGCCAGCGGGTCAATCTCGCGATGTCCGGCGGGCAGATCACCTACGTCACGCTGTCCACCTTCCCGCTGCCGGACGCGTGACGCGCGGCGGGCACGGGCGGCGCGGCGGGCACGGGCGGCGCGGCGGGCACGGGCGGCTCGCGGAAAGGCGTGACCGGCTCCGAGAGGTGTGACCGCAGGCGCGCGGGACTTCCGGACATGCTGCACGCCCGGGCCGGAGCCCGGGCGTGGCGAACGGCCGGATCTACTTGCTCTTGCCGATTTTCTTGCCGCCCTCGTTCACGAGCTCCTTGAAATCGGAGCCGGGACGGAACTTCGGCGCCCAGCTCTCGGCGACGTTGATCTCGGCGCCGGTCGACGGATTCCTCGCCGTGCGGGCGGGCTTGTTCACCATCTCGAACGCGCCGAAGCCCGTGATCGAGACCTTGTCGCCGCCGGCCACGGCTTTCTGGATCGCGTCGATGACCGCGTTGACGGCCTCCGTGGCCGTCTTCCTGTCGCCCACCCGATCCGTGATGGCCTCGACGAGTTCTCGCTTGTTCATGAAAGTCCGCTCCCCCAGTTACGGCTCGGGGTTCCAGCTCACGACTTCGACGTAGAAACCCCTTACGCGCTCGAAAGTAGGCGGGATCGCGGGGGAACTCAATCACCCAGCGTGTTTTCGCCCTCGCGTGGCGTGTCGAAAGCAGCGTCGAGGGAGGCCAGGAACGCGTCGAGGCGGGCGGCGGCCCGTTCCGGATCGTGTTTGGCCAGATCGCAGATGGCGATGTAGCGACGCCCGAGGCGCTCCTTGGCGGCGGTGGGCAGCATGCGGACGCGGCGGTGCGCATCGCGCAACCGCCGCGCCAGTTCGTCGTCTTCTAGACGGTCGTCGGCAGCCATGGCTGCCGACCATTCTCGTACGCGGCCACGTCGTCGGCGTGACGCAGGGTCAGCCCGATGTCGTCGAGCCCCTCCATCAGCCGCCAGCGGGTGTAGTCGTCGATCTCGAAGGGCACGGCCTCATCGGCCCAGCGCACCTGGCGCTCGACCAGGTCGACGGTCACCTCCAGCTTCGGGTCCGCCTCGACGGCCGCCTGCAGGGCCTCGACCTTCTCGCCCGGCAGGACGACCGGCAGCAGGCCCATCTTGGTGGAGTTGTTGCGGAAGATGTCGCCGAAGCGGGCGGCGATCACGACGCGGAACCCGTACTGCTGCAGCGCCCACACCGCGTGCTCGCGGGAGGAGCCGGTGCCGAAGTCGGGGCCGGAGACCAGGATCGAGCCGCCCTCGTAGGCGGGGTCGTTGAGCACGAACGTCGGGTCCTCGCGCCAGGCGGCGAACAGGCCCTTCTCGAAACCGGTGCGGCTGACCTGCTTGAGCCAGACGGCCGGGATGATCTGGTCGGTGTCGACGTTGCTGCGGCGCAGCGGCACCGCCGTACCGGTGTGGGTGGTGAAGGCTTCCATGACGGTGATCTCCCTTACAGGTCGGCGGGCGCGGTCAGGCGGCCGGTGACGGCGGTCGCGGCGGCGACCTGCGGCGACACCAGGTGGGTGCGGCCACCCTTGCCCTGGCGGCCCTCGAAGTTGCGGTTGGAGGTGGAGGCGCTGCGCTCGCCGGGCTTGAGCGTGTCGGGGTTCATGCCCAGGCACATCGAGCAGCCGGCCTCGCGCCACTCGGCGCCGGCGGCCTTGAACACCTCGTGCAGGCCCTCCTCCTCGGCCTGTTTCTTGACCATCATCGAGCCGGGCACGATGAGCGTGCGGGTCTTGACCTGGCGGCCGCGCAGGATCTCGGCGGCCGAGCGCAGGTCCTCGATGCGGCCGTTGGTGCACGAGCCGACGAAGACCGTGTCGACCTCGATCTCGCGCAGCGGCGTGCCGGCGGTCAGCCCCATGTACTCCAGCGCGCGCTCGGCGGCCGAGCGGGCGACCGGGTCGTCGAACGACTCGGGGCTCGGGACGGACTCGCTCAGCGGCAGGCCCTGGCCCGGGTTGGTGCCCCACGTGACGAACGGGGTCAGCGTCGAGGCGTCGATCTCCACGACCTTGTCGAACACGGCGTCGTCGTCGGTGCGCAGCGTCTTCCAGTATGCGACCGCCTGGTCCCACGCCTCGCCCTGCGGGGCGTGCTTGCGGCCCTTGAGGTAGGCGAACGTGGTCTCGTCCGGCGCGATCATGCCGGCCCGGGCGCCTGCCTCGATCGACATGTTGCAGATGGTCATGCGGCCCTCCATGGAGAGCTTGCGCACGGCCTCGCCGCGGTACTCCACGATGTAGCCCTGGCCGCCGCCGGTGCCGATCTTGGCGATGATGGCCAGGATCAGGTCCTTCGCGGTGACGCCGGCGGGCAGCTCGCCGGAGACCTCGATGGCCATCGTCTTGGGCCGGTAGGCGGGCAGCGTCTGCGTGGCCAGCACGTGCTCGACCTCGGAGGTGCCGATGCCGAACGCGATGCCGCCGAACGCGCCGTGCGTGGAGGTGTGAGAGTCGCCACACACGATCGTCATGCCGGGCTGGGTCAGGCCGAACTGCGGGCCGATGATGTGCACGACGCCCTGACCGGCGTCGCCCATCGGATGCAGCCGGATGCCGAACTCCGCGGCGTTCTTGCGCAACGTCTCGACCTGCGTCTTCGACACCGGGTCGGCGATCGGGCCGAGCACGGTCGGGACGTTGTGGTCCTCGGTCGCGATGGTGAGATCGGGCCGCCGCACCTTCCGGCCGGCGAGACGGAGCCCGTCGAACGCCTGCGGGCTGGTCACCTCGTGGATGAGGTGCAGGTCGATATAGAGCAGGTCCGGCTCGCCCTCCGCGCGACGGACTACGTGTTGCTCCCAGACCTTCTCGGCCAGTGTGCGGCCCATGATCTCCTCCTTGAGAATCATCCGACTTGCTTTCTCATATGTCGAGACTGCAGTATCGGTGTATGGACAACTCTAGCGGAGTCGGAGTACTCGACAAGGCCGTTCTTGTACTCAACGCCCTGGAAGCGGGACCCGCTTCTCTGGCTCAGCTCGTTCAGGCCACCGGCCTGGCCCGACCCACTGCCCACCGGCTGGCCGTCGCTCTTGAGCACCACCGCATTGTGAGTCGTGACACACAGGGCCGGTTCGTGCTGGGCCCGAGGCTTTCCGAGTTGTCCACGGCGGCCGGCGAGGACCGGCTGCTGGCTGTGGCCGCGCCGGTGCTGATGCAGCTCAGGGATCTGACGGGAGAAAGTGCGCAACTCTATCGCCGCCAGGGTGACGAGCGGGTCTGCGTGGCCGCGGCCGAACGGGCCAGCGGCCTGCGTGACACGGTTCCGGTGGGTTCGGCGCTGCCCATGACGGCAGGCTCCGCGGCGCAGATCCTGCTGGCCTGGGAGGAGCCCGACCGGCTGCACCGCGGGTTGCGCGGCGCCAAGTTCACCGCCGCCACGCTCGCCTCCGTGCGGCGCCGGGGCTGGGCCCACAGCGTGGGCGAGCGCGAGCAGGGGGTGGCCAGCGTCTCCGCGCCGATAAGGGGCAGCGGCGGCAAGGTGATCGCGGCGGTGTCCGTCTCCGGCCCCATCGAGCGGCTCACGCGGGCGCCCGGACGGCTCCACGCGGTGCCCGTGATGGCCGCCGCCGAACGGATCACCGAGGCCATGCGGCGCACGTCATGATCAGCAAAAGGATGTATTTGGGGAGCCGACTGCCTCCCCGGCGCACTAGCCTGAGTGCGTGACCGATCGCATCGAGGTAGCCGCCACTGAGCTGCGACCCCTGCTCGAAGAGTTCATCATGTGGGCGCGTGCGAACGCCCCCGGTAGCGACCCCGAGCTCGTGGGGCCTGCGGCGCTGTGGCACCGTCTCGCCTTCTCGCAGGACCTCGGCACGTGGAAGCGTGCCGACCTGCGTAACCTGCTGCTGGACCGCATGCCCAAGGTCGTGGAGGATCCCGACGCAGCCGCCGACGGGATGCTCCCGGCCGTGGACGCGTACCTGACGTTCCTCTCCCAGACCGGCCGGCTGAACAAGGGCTCCGACTCCCTGGAGGAGCTGCAGGCCGAGCTGGACGACGTCGAGGACGAGTTCGTCGATCTCATGGAGGAGCTGCTCGACGAGTCCGACGGCGACGACGAGGAGGACGAGACCGGCGACCTGGGCGACTTCGAGCCGTTCGCCGACGACCTGGCCGAGCTCGACACGATCAGGCTCCGGCCCGACTCCGAGCTGGCCGAGGCGGCACGGCGTGCGCCGCTGATCGCCAAGGCCCGCGATCTGGCCGTGTGGGTGGGGTCGGGGCGGAAGGTGGGCGAGGAGACGCTGCTCACCGACGCCGAGGTCGAGGAGGCGCTGGCCGCCACGGGCCTGCCCAGGCCCGTGACCGACGGCCCGGTGTCCGAGGCCGTGCCCCAGTTGTGGAACATCTGGAACCTCGCCGTCGACCTGGAGTTCCTCGAGCCGGGCGAGGCCGGCACGGTGGCGGTCCAGGACGACACGGCGGAGTGGCCGTTCGACGACGACGAGGACGTGCTCGACGCCTGGATGCTCGGGCTGCACTCGGTCGACTACGGCGACCCGGAGCTCGACGACGACGACCTCACCATGGCCCTGGCCGGCCTGACGCGCGGCCTGCTGGTCCGGCTGCTGCTGGCCGGCGGCTCGCGCCCGCGCGCCGAGCTGGCGCGTGAGCTGGCCGAGGCCGCCGCCGACCTCGACGAGCTGGGCGGCGACGCCTGGGAGGCGGCGGGCGACCCGCTCGACTCCGCGCTGGAGTGGCTGACCGGCTACGGCATGGTCGAGGTCGAGGACGACGTCGTCCGCCTCACGCCGCTCGGCACCGAAGGCGTCGTCCACCTGATCGACGACGCCGACATCGAGGTGGACGCCCGGCCCGCGATCGAGTCCATGAGCGCCCACGAGCTGCTCGCGCTGAGCGCGGAGCTGCCGGAGGACGAGGCCGACGCCGAGTTCGCGGCCTGGATGCGGCTGCGCGAGCCCGCCAAGGCGGCCGAGGAGCTGCTGGAGGCGGCGGCCGAGGACGAGAGCGACGCGCTGATCAGGGTGCAGGCGGCCAGCGTCGTCGGCACGCTGGGCGAGGCGGCGATCCCGGCCTGGCAGGAGGCGCTCAAGCAGCCGTCGCTGCGGCCCTACGCGGCCACCCACCTGAGCCAGCTCGGGGTGGAGGGCGCGCCCGAGCCGACGCAGGACGACACGCACTGGCTGATCCTCGACATGTGGACGATCTCGGCCGGCCTGGGCCGCTCGGAGTTCGTCACCAGCCTGCGCGACATCGGCCCCGAGATGGTCAACAACCTCCTGGAGGTCATCTGGAAGATCCCCCACGCCCACGTGGAGGAGCTCCTCGACCTGATCTCCCAGGTCCACCCGGACAAGCAGGTGGCCAAGGCCGCCCGCCGCGCCCTGTTCAAGGCCCGCTCGGCCGGCTGAGGCCATCTCCGCGCCGGCCTACGTGCCCTCACCGCCCACGGCGGGGGCCCGTACGGCCGGCGGGGCTTCTCGTACGCGCGGTCACCCAGCCGGCTGATCATCCTTCCGGACGAGGGGCGACAGTCAACGCCCGCAACTCCTGGGCAGGTTCCAGAGCCCGGGCGTTCTCCGGCAGCGCGTCGAGGATGCGCCCGATGGTGAAGGTCCGCATCGTGCTGATCGGCCACCCCCTCGCGGCCGTCACCGCATGAACGAGCCCTCCCGAAGGGTCGCCACCGCCGACCAGCGCCAGAGCGCGCACCAGCTCGTAGTGGGTGATGTCGGCGGTGAACGTCGCCGGGCACAGCGCGATCGCCTCATCCACCGCCGCGCCCGCTTCTCTCGTGTCGCCGATGAGGGCGGACGAGTAAGCCCTCGCCCACGCTGCGGCTCTCTCCCCGAAGCTCCACAAAGGCGATATCTCGTCGCTGTCGCCGGGGAGTTTCTCGCACACGTCCTTCAGCGCGTCCAGGGTTGCCCTGGCGGTTGGGGCGTCGCCACGTCCGGCGGAGATGAACGCCTTGGCGCGCAACGCCGCCGCGAGGCCGACGCTTGGTTTGCCATCGGCGATGTCCAGAGCGTCATCGGCCACGCGGGCGATGACCGGGGCGGGACGTCCGGACCAGAACCCATATTTCGCTTCGTGTCCGCGCACCCACACGCGCAAGCCGCGGTCGCCGGTCGCGTCGGCCGCGCGGCGGGCCATCCTCCACGACTGGAGTGCTGCGCGCTGCTCGCCGATGTCACTCATCTCCATGCCCAGCACGACCGCGAGTTGCGCGCCGGCTCGCAGCAGCCCGGCGCGGACCGGCGGCGAGGATGTCCGGTGGAGGAGCCGGGACACTTCGGCGAGGTCGGCCGTCACCGACCACGTGATAGTGCCGGGCTGCTGAATGTAGTAGGACAGGCCGTGCTCCCACACGGCCTCTTCCCAGCCGTCGGAGTCGAGTTCCCGGGAGGCGTGATCGATCCCGGAGAAGAGCGTCTCCAGGGTGCCCGGCGGTATGACCGCGCCCGCGCCCAACGCGACGAGCAATTGCATCGCTGCACGCCGATGCATGTCACCATCCTCCGCGAGATCGGAGACGGAAGCCTCGGGAACGTTCTGCAGAAGGCGATCGAACTGTGCGGCGAAGGCACGCAGCGCTTCAAGCCGCCCTTGGGCACCATATAGCCCATCCAGGCGCCGAACCACGTCCTGGTGAACTCGGGCGAGACCACGCTCCCACCGTGACAGGTCGCCGCGATCGCACAACGCATGCGCCGCCGCCTCCTGCTGACTGAGACGGCACACGTCTTCCCGCCAATGCCGCAACTCGGAGCCGAGCAGATGCCACGGCGAAGCCGCTGGATCCACATCGTCGGAGCGGCGAGGCATCCGCGGCCTCCTTGTTCGTGGGATTCGTGGAATCGGTCCTTCCACAATCAGCCCTCTGGTTTGTTCTCCCCGAACTCTTCCACTATGGCACTGCGCTTTTCATCGAAGCGCGGAAAGTTCTTGGACGGCGCGAACCTCCTGGTCAAAGCTGGTGCGCGCGATTCCCGACATAACCCGTCAACAGCCGCGATGGATGGTGGAGATGGCGCTGACCGACGCCGAGATGTACGACCTGCTCTGCCGCTCAGAGACGGAGTTGCTGGAGATCAGGAAGCGCGCCTTGGACCTCACGGACTGGACGGCTCGCCAACTGGCGGTGCTGCGACGTACCTATCCCGAGTGGGCGATCGCCTGCGAGACGGACGCGTCCGGGCAGGCGTGGTGGACGGCACGCCTGTTGCAGGAGGTGTCGCTGGAGATGGCGACGGCCGGTGTCGACCGTACGGTCCGCCGGTCGACTGCCGTCTCCCTGGCCGCCGCACTCACCCTGCAGACGGCCCTTGTCCGGAGTCGGCGGGGCCTGCAGCGCTCCCCCGCGCCCACGGACGACGCCCCATGAGCGTGGCGGTCGTGCGGATGCCCGCCGCCGCTGGGTCCCGTCCAGCACGGCACCCCGAAGCCTTCTGACAGTACATGCGAAAGGCGACAATGGAACGTTCCATCAACACCGCTGACGAAGCAGGGACGGGTGAACGCAGGGACTGGCCCGGCTGGGTGATCCAGGAGGGTAGCGGGGGCGGCTACATCGCTTACCGCATCGTCCTGGTTCCTCGTGGGAGCGGGTTGTCGAACGTGCGCTGTGGCGGGACTCGACGCGAGCTGTTCGAGCATCTGGAGCAGGAGAAGCGGCTGGAGGACCAGCTCCGTCACGCTCCCCGCAGGCGCGCGGACCGTTCTCGGGGGGATGGTCGATCGGCCGGCGGCTTGCGAGGGGAGCGTCGTTCGGCCGACGACTCTCACGCGGGCGGTCAAGAGGGCGCGCGTAACGGCGGGCGGGGCGTGAACGGGAGGAGCGTCTCCCTGGATGGAGGCCGGGCGTCTACGGCGGGGGGGGGGGGGCGGCGCCTGCCCGCAAAAAAAAGAGGCCGGGGACGGGGGGAGAAGGGGAGGAGCGTCTCCGTGGAGGGGGGCGGGGCGTCTGGGGGGGGGGGGGGCGCCCCCCCCCTGCCGTAAAAGAAAGGCGCCGTGAGACGGCTGCAGAAAAGCAACGGTCTGGAAAAGCGAAAAGCCCTCTTCGTGAGAAGAGGGCGGCGTAGTCCCGACCGGATTCGAACCGGCGCTACCGCCTTGAGAGGGCGGCGTCCTGGGCCACTAGACGACGGGACCTTCGCGCGCTTGTGGCAGTGGTAGTCCCGACCGGATTCGAACCGGCGCTACCGCCTTGAGAGGGCGGCGTCCTGGGCCACTAGACGACGGGACCCTGTCCACAAGCTGTTTCGCCGGGCTTCCCCGGCGACGCAGGTAACTCTACCGCACCCCGAAGACCACACCAAACCGCTTATCAGCCCATCAGATCGGGCCCGTAACTCCCGGCCCGATCCCGCGCCGGCGGCCCCGGGGGCGAGCGGTTACCGGGGGCGATACGGCCACTCGGAGCGATGCGGCTACCGGGTCGATGCGGCCACCCGGAGCGATGCGGCTACCGGTTGAGCAGGCCGCGGCGGTAGGCCTCGCCGACGGCGGCGGCGCGGTCGCGTACGTCGAGCTTGGTGTAGATGTGCAGCAGGTGCGTCTTCACGCTGGCCTCGCTGATGAACAGCGCCCGCGCCGCCTGCTTGTTCGTGGCCCCCTCCGCCACCAGCCGCAGCACCTCCAGCTCGCGCCTGCTCAGCCGGCCCCTGGCGGGCCTGCGCAGGTGCTCGGCCAGGCGGCCCGCCACGGCCGGGGCGAGCACGGTCTCCCCCCGGTGGGTGGCGCGCACGGCGCGGACGAGCTCCTCCGGCGGCGCGTCCTTGAGCAGGTAGCCGCCGGCCCCCGCCTCCAGCGCGGGCAGCACGTCGGTGTCGAACGTGGTCAGCACCAGCACCCTCGGCCCCGTGCCGCGCAGCAGGCGGATGGCGTCCACCCCGTCCAGGCCGGGCATGCGCAGGTCCATGAGGACGACGTCGGGCGCGAGCTCGGCCGCCAGGCGCACGGCCTCCTCCCCGTCGGCCGCCTCGCCCACGACCTCCAGGTCGGCCGCCCCGCCGAGGGCCGCGCGCAGCCCGTCGCGCACGATCGGATGATCGTCGGCGATCAGCACCCGCAGTGGCATCGCTCTCCCCTTCCCGGACCCGTCGCCGCCGGTGTGTCTCATCTCGGTCTTCCCCCTGGCCCGGGATCGTGGGACGCCGGGCGGGCCGGCTCCTCCTCCAGGCTCTCATCGGCCGGCGGGATGGCGGGGACGGCGGCGGCGACGGCCGTGCCCGTGCCGGGCTCCGACTCGATCTCCAGGGTGCCGCCCACGCCGCGGACCCGCTGCCGCATGCCGTCCAGGCCGAAGCCGTCAGCGGGCCGCTGCGGGGAGAAACCGACCCCGTCGTCACGGATGTCGAGGAGGAGGAGTTCGTCCGTGTACGAGAGGGTGAGGGCCGTCCTGGTGGCACTGGCGTGTTTGGCGACGTTCGCCAGGGCTTCCTGGGCGACGCGGAACAGGGCGGCCTCCACCTCCCCGGACAGCGCGACGGGCGTGCCCGTGACCTCGACCCGCAGCTCGACGCCCGTCGCCTCGGCCCACGACCGGGCCATGCGCGTGACGGCCTCCGGCAGCCCGGTCTCCTCCAGGGGCTCGGGCCGCAGCGCGCTGATCGAGCGGCGGGCCTCGGCCAGGCCGCGGCGGGCCAGCTCGGAGGCGCGGGCGAGATGGCGGCGGCGGGCCTCCTCGTGCGGGGCGCGGCCGGCGGCGTCGAGCTGGCCGATCAGGGCGGCGAGGTCCTGCGCGACCGTGTCGTGGATCTCGCCGGCCACGCGGTGCCGCTCGTCGAGCACGCCCGCCCGCCTGGCCTGGCCGAGGAGCCGGGCGTTCAGGTCGGCGTTCTCGTCCATGGCGGCGCGCAGCCGCTCGACCAGGCGGCGGCGCCTGTCGTGCTCGGCGGAGACGTACCAGCCCGCGGCGACCAGCGGCAGGGCCACGCCGGCGATGACCGTGAGCAGCGTCGTCCCGGCGTCAGGCCCCGCCTGGGTGGTCACGTTGACGAGCGCGGTGAGCGTGACGCCGGCCATGACCAGGCGGCCCGGGAGCAGCGCGATGGCCAGCGGGTAGCCGGCGGAGGCGAACAGGACGAAGGCCAGGCTCTCGGCCGACAGCGCCGCGGCCAGGGCCAGCAGCACGAGATAGTGGGCCACGACGAGCGCGCGGCGCGTGTCGCGGCGGGCGTGCAGCCAGGGGACGGCGGCCAGCCAGAGCGCCGCCGCCCCGGCCAGGAGCGGCCACGGCAACCCCGGCCAGAGCGCGCCGGCGACCCACCGGCCGCCCGCGCCGGGGCCCGTGCCGGGGCCCGTGCCGGGGCCCGTGCCGGGGCCCGTGCCGGGGTCCGCGCCGGGGCCCGTGCCGGGGTCCGCGCCGGGGCCCGTGCCGGGGTCCGCGCCGGGGCCGGTGACGGCGGCCGCGACGCAGGAGACGGCCAGCAGCGCGTACGCCAGCGCCGTGTGGACCCACCTCTCACGCCCGTCGAGCCGGCTCATGACACCCAGCCTGGCATGCCGCCGACCGGTCGTCCGATGACCGCCCGGCGATCACCGGGCGGCCGCCGCCGGCCGCTCGCCGGACGGCCGTCGCCAACCGGGCCGCCGGCCAAATCGCCAACCGAGTCGTCAACCGATCGGTGGATGGTCGCCATCAACCGCTCCTCCATCCGCCCGGGCGATGTGGCCCGCCCCTGACCTCGGCGAGCATCGAGACATGAACGTTCCGACCCGCAGAACCGCATTCAGGCTCGCCGCCGCCGGCGCGGGGGCCACCGCCGCCGCCACCGCCGCCACCACCGCCGCCACCGCCGCCGCCACCGCCGCCACCACCCTCGCCCACGGCTCCTCCGGCCGGCGCGAGGAGGTGACCACGTTCGTCTTCGTGACCGGCTCGAACGGCATGGCCACCGGCGACGCGGAGCTGGCGCTGCGCGGCCACCGCACGGTGGGCGTGAGCCTGCCGGGCCACGGCCCGGAGCAGCAGTTCCACCGCGCCTACCAGGCCCCGCAGGACCTGGCGAAGCTCGCCGAGATCCCCTCCCCCATGGCCGGGGTGACGCTGGACGACTATGTCGAGGCCACGGTGAACGTCGTGCGCCGCGTCTCCCGGTACGGCCCGGTCGTCCTGGTGGGCGGCAGCCTGGGCGGCTCGACGATCACCAAGACGGCCGACGAGGTGCCCGAGCTGATCGACCGGCTGGTCTACGTGGGCGCGTACTGCTGCACGAAGCTGCGCTCGCCGGCCGACTACCTGGAGACGCCGGAGGGCAGGACGAGCCTGGGCAGCGCCATCCTGCCGGCCGTCGTCGGCGATCCGCGGGTGCTCAAGGCCATCCGGATCAACTGGCGCACGAACGACAGGAAGTTCCTCGACGCGGCCAAGGCGGCGTTCATGGCCGAGGCCACCGACGGGGAGTTTCTCGCCATGCTCAACTCCTCGCTGCCGGACGAGAGCCTTCAGGTGTCGAGCGCGGACGCCCGGGGCCGCAAGGACGCCTGGGGGCGGGTGCGGCGGGTCTACGTGAGGCAGTCGCTGGACCGGGTGATCCCGCCGGCCCTGCAGGACCGCATGATCAGGGAGGCGGACGAGGCGACGCCGGGCAACAGATTCGAGGTGTTCACCGTGAAGACGTCGCACGCGCCGGCTCCCCGGGCCTACCGCCGGATCACGGACATCCTCGACCGGCTGGCGAAATGAAAAACGGACGTCTCCGGCGGAGACATCCGTTGCACAATGCTGGGGTACCAGGACTCGAACCTAGACTAACTGAACCAGAATCAGTCGTGCTGCCAATTACACCATACCCCACCGCTGCGCTCTCCTCGCGGAGCTGCGCTTTGGCGACGTCCGAAAGAATAGCCCAGCTCCGGGGCTAAGACCAAAACGATTGCCCGAGGGCTTCTCCACGGCCCCCGCCACGCGCCCGGTCGTGCCAAGCTGAAGGGGACAAAACACCACGTGGAGGAGCCCGAGCGTTGCCCGAGAATCCGTTCTTCGCCCCAAGCGGCCTGCCGTACGAACTGCCGCCCTTCGCCGACATCCGCGAGGAGCACTACCTTCCGGCGTTCGAGCGCGGCATGGCCGAGCAGCTCGCCGAGGTCGACGCGATCGCGAGCAGCAGCGAGCCGCCGACGTTCGACAACACGATCGCCGCGCTCGAGCGGTCGGGCCGGATCCTCGACCGCACGGCCACGGTCTTCTTCAGCGTCAGCGCGTCCAACACCACCGACGGCCTCATGGAGATCGAGAAGGAGATCTCCCCGAAGCTGACCCGGCACAGCGACGCCATCCGGCTCAACCGGGCGCTCTGGGCCCGGATCAAGCAGGTCACCACGGCCGACGCCGAGGAGTCCTGGCTGCTGGAGAAATACCGCGAGGACTTCATCAGGGCCGGGGCCGACCTGTCCGAGCCCGAGCAGGACCGGCTGCGCGCGCTCAACGAGGAGCTGTCGAAGCTGTCCACGGAGTTCGCGCAGAGCCTGCTCAAGGCCGGCACGGAGTCGGCGCTGGTGGTGACCGACCCGAAGGACCTCGACGGGCTCGACGAGGCCAAGGTCGAGTCGCTGCGCAAGGACGACGGCACCTACGTCCTGCCGCTGCTGAACTTCACCGCCCAGCCCGCCCTGGCCCAGCTCACCGACCGCGAGGTGCGCCGGCGCCTGTACGAGCTGAGCGTCGGCCGCGCCCCCGGCAACTTCGCGATCGCGGCGAAGATGGCCGCGCTGCGCGCCGAGCGGGCGGCGCTGCTCGGCTTCCCCAGCCACGCCGCCTACGTGGTCGCCGACCAGACCGCCAAGACCGTCGAGGCGGTCGAGGAGATGCTGGGCCAGCTCGTCGGCCCCGCCGTGCGCAACGCCCGCAAGGAGGCCGAGGCGCTGGCGGAGCAGGCCGGGTTCGACATCGAGCCGTGGGACTGGCCGTACTACTCCGAGAAGGTGCGCCAGGCCCGCTACGAGTTCGACGGCGCCGCGATGCGGCCGTACTTCGAGCTGAACCGGGTCTTCCGCGACGGCGTGTTCTTCGCCGCCACCAAGCTGTACGGGATCACCTTCGCCGAGCGGCCCGACCTCGGCGGCTACCACCCCGACGTGACCGTGTTCGAGGTGTCCGACGAGGACGGCAGCCCGCTGGGCCTGTTCGTGCTCGACCCGTACGCCCGGCCCACCAAGCGCGGCGGCGCGTGGATGAACAACCTGGTCGACCAGTCGTTCCTGTTCGGGCTGCGGCCGGTGGTCATGAACAACCTCAACGTCACCAAGCCGGCCTCGGGGCCGACGCTGCTGACGTACGACGAGGTGAACACCGCCTTCCACGAGTTCGGGCACGCCCTGCACGGCCTGTTCTCGCAGGTGCGCTACCCGCGCGTGTCGGGCACCAGCGTGCCGCGCGACTTCGTCGAATACCCGTCGCAGGTCAACGAGATGTGGGTGACCTGGCCCGAGGTGCTGGCCAACTACGCCAGGCACCACGAGACGGGCGAGCCGATGCCGGCGGAGCTGGTGGCGAAGCTGACCGCCGCCGAGACGTTCAACCAGGGCTTCAAGACCGTCGAATACCTCGCGGCCACGCTGCTCGACTGGGCCTGGCACAAGCTGGCCCCCGGCGAGACCGTGGCCGACCCCGAGGCGTTCGAGGCGGCGGCGCTGAAGGCGGCCGGGAGCGACTTCCCGCTGGTGCGGCCGCGTTACCGCACCAACTACTTCGCGCACATCTTCTCCGGCGGCTACAGCGCGGGCTACTACTCCTACATCTGGAGCGAGGTGCTCGACGCGGAGAGCGTGGAGTGGTTCAAGGAGAACGGCGGGCTCACCAGGGCGAACGGCGACCACTTCCGGCGCGAGCTGCTGTCCAGGGGCGGCAGCATCGACCCGCTGGCCGCCTTCCGCAACTTCCGCGGGCGCGAGCCCGGCATCGAGCCGCTGCTCAAGCGCCGCGGCCTGCTCTGAACGGCTGAGACGTGCCCGGCGGCCCACCGCGCGAACGCGCGGTGGGCCGCCCCGCGTGGTCCCGGCCGTCCAAGAGGGCGTGCCGGTGAAGCCGCGGCTACCGCGGAACGTTCAGCTCCTCGATCCGGCGGCGGAGCCACTCCTTCTCGGCCTGGCTTGAGGCGCGGGCGATCAGGATCATGCCGCGCCGGTACGGGTCCGGCTCGTCCCGGGCCCTGACCGGCGCGCCGTCCTTGCGGAAGAAGCCGGCGGGCGCCTCCAGGAAGGCCAGCCTGCGGCGGAGCACCCGCGCCTGGTCGGCCGGGTCGGGCAGCGCCGACAGGAACGCCAGGATCGCGAAGAACCGGGTCTGGTCGCTGATGTCGAGGTCGGCGGGCTCGCGCAGCCGCCGGCGCAGCTCGGCGCGGCCGTCGTCCGTGATCGTCAGGACCTGCCGGCGCGCCGCCGCCGCGCCCGCCTCCTCGTGCCGCTCCACCAGCCCTTTCGCCTCCAGCCTGGCGATGGCCGGATAGAGCGCGCCGTCGCTGACCGGGCGCAGGTGGCCGGTCAGCGCGGCCAGGTGCGACTTGAGCTCGTAGCCGTGCATGGGGCGCTCGTCGAGAAAGCCCAGGATCGTCAGGCTCAGATCACCGCCGCTTGCCATGGGGTGCATCGTACCGCTATACCTCGATTCGATATATAGCGAAACGAGGTAATGCGATGCTGCGACTGGCGCTGCCGATCTACGTGGAGCTGCTCTCCGCCGTGGTCGCGGTCGGCGTGATCGACCTGCTCTGGGTCGCCGGCCTGGGCGAGGCGGCCATCGCCGCGGTCACCGTGGGCACGACGGCCGAGTACCTGGCGTACGGGCTGTTCCTGGCCGTGCCGACGGGAGTGACGGTGCTGGTCGGGCGGCGCGACGGGCGCGCGCCGCTGGCGCCCGTGATCAGGACGGGCTGGCTGCTGTGGGGCGTCTTCTCGATCGCGGTGGCGGTTCCCGGCGTGCTGCTGCGCGAGCCGCTGGCGGCGCTGTTCACCGACGACCCCGCGCTGACGGCGGACTTCTTCCTGATCTCGCTGGGCGGGCTGCCGGTGTACTTCGCCCAGACGGTCGTGGACGGCGTGCTGAAAGGGCTGGGGAACACGCGGCTGCCCATGCGGCACGCGATCGTCTGCAACGTGCTGGTGGTCGTCCTGGACCCGCTGTTCATCCACGGGCTGGGGATGGGGGTGCAGGGGGCCGCGGTGGCGACGGTGCTGGCGCGGGCGCTCACCCTCGCGATCGCGCTGCGCTCCCTGGCACGCCACCCCGCCCTGGCGGGCCACCCCGCCCCGGCGCGCGATCCCGCTCCGGCGCGCCACCCTGCTTCGGCACCCGATGCCGCTCCCGCACACCACCCCGCCCCGGGCCGTCACCCCGCCCCGGGGCGCCATCCCGGTGCTTCGAGGCGCGACCGGTCGCGGGAGGCTGATCGGGCGACGGGTGGCGGGGTGATGCGGACCGGCCTGCCCATGTCGGGAGACTTCCTGGCCCGCGCCCTCGTGGGCATGGCGACGGTGGAGATCCTGGCCGGGTTCGGCACGGCGGAGGTGGCCGGCTACGGGATCGGGCAGAAGATCATGCTGGCCGGCGTGATGGTGTTCTACGCGCTACGGCAGGCGGCGATGATCCGCACCGCCCGCTCGGAGCCCGTCAGGTCGCCGCTCCTGCTCGGGCTCGGCTCGGGCGCGGCGGTCGCGGTCGTGCTGAACCTGCTCGCCGCGCCGGCCACCGCGCTGTTCACCGACGACCCGGCGGCGGCCGTCGGGTTCCTCCGGTGGATGACGCTCTACCTGGTGCCGTTCGGCGGGCTGATCGCCGTGGGCGGGGTGCTGCAGGCGAGCGGGAGGGGCGGCCGGCTGCTCGCCGCCACGCTGGCGGGCTTCGCCGCGCAGGTGCCTCTCGCGTACGCGCTGAGCGCGTGGTTCGGCGTCGCCGGCGTGTGGTGGGCGATGGCCGCCGGAGCCGCCGTCAGCCTGGCCGGCGCGCTCGTGCCGCGCGCCGGCCAGGCCAGCCCCGCGCTCAGCCCTTCAGGCGGATGAGGGCGGCGCGGAGGCGGTCCTGGGCGCGCTCGCGGCCCAGCACCTCGATCGACTCGAACAGCGGCAGGCCCACCGTGCGGCCCGTGATCGCCACCCGCACCGGAGCCTGCGCCTTGCCCAGCTTGAGCCCGTGGGCCGCGCCGACCTCCTCCAGCGCCTGCTTGAGCGACTCAGGGTCCCAGCTCACGCTCTCCAGCCGGTCGAGGTAGCCGGTGAGGATCTCCTCGGGGGCGTTCTTCATCGCCTTGTCCCACGACGCCTGGTCGAAGACCGGCTCGTCGAGGAAGAGGAAGTCGACGTTCTGCCGGATCTCGGACAGGACCGCGATGCGCGTCTGGGCCAGCGCCGCGACCTTGCTGAACAGCTCGCGGTCCCAGGAGGGCTCCAGGTAGGGCGCGCAGCGCTCCTCGAACGTCTCCAGCGGCAGCGCCCGGATGTATTCGCCGTTGAACGCGCGCAGCTTCTTCTCGTCGAAGAAGGCACTGGCGGAGTTGACGTCCTCCAGCCTGAACAGCGGCACCATCTCCGACCACGGCATGATCTCGCGGTCCTCGCCGGGGCCCCAGCCGAGCAGCATGAGGTAGTTGACCATGGCCTCGGCCAGGTAGCCCTCCGCGCGGTAGTCCTCCAGGGCCACCTTGTCGCGGCGCTTGGACAACTTCTTGCGCTGCTCGTTGACGATCACCGGCAGGTGCGCCCACACCGGCGGCGTCGCGCCCAGCGCCGGCCAGAGCAGCATCTGCTTGGCGGCGTTGCCCAGGTGTTCCTCGCCGCGCACGACGTGGGTGATGTTCTGGGTGATGTCGTCGACCGCGTTGGCCAGCACGTAGAGCGGCGAGCCGTCGGTGCGGGCGATGACGAAGTCCTCCTGCGCCGTGTTGGGGAACTCGACGTCGCCGCGCACGAGGTCGTGCACCACGGTCACGCCCTCGTCGGGCGTGCGGAAGCGGACGGCGCCCTCGCTCAGGCCGCGGTCGCGGCAGTGACCGTCGTAGCCCTTGTGCTCGGAGCCGGTGCGGGCCACGAGGGCCTCGCGGGTGCAGTCGCAGTAGTAGGCCCGGCCGTCGGCCAGCAGCTTGGCCACCGCCTCGCGGTGCTGCGGCTCGTAGGCCGACTGGAAGTAGGGGCCCTCGAACACCGGGTTGGTGCCGTTGACGCCGATCCAGTCGAGGGCGGAGATGATGCCCTCGGTCCACTCCGGCCGGTTCCTGGAGGCGTCGGTGTCCTCGATGCGCAGCACGAACCGGCCGCCGGACTGTTCGGCCAGCGCCCAGTTGAACAGCGCCGTGCGGGCGCCGCCGACGTGGAACATGCCGGTTGGGGACGGAGCGAACCGGACCCGTACGTCAGTCACGGGAGACCACCTTGTTCGTGAGTGTGCCGATGCCTTCGATGCCGACGCTGACCTCGTCGCCGATCTCGAGCGGGCCGACGCCCGCCGGGGTGCCGGTCAGGATGACGTCGCCGGGGATCAGGGTCATGACCGCGCTGACGTAGGCCACCAGCGCGGGGATGTCGTTGATGAGCTGGCTGGTGCGCCCGCTCTGCCGGATCTCGCCGTTGACCGTGGTCGTCAGCGCCAGGTCGCTCGCGTCGAGATCGGTCTGGATCCACGGCCCGAGCGGGCAGAACGTGTCGAATCCCTTGGCCCGCGTGAACTGCACGTCCTTCTTCTGCAGGTCGCGGGCGGTCACGTCGTTGGCGCAGGTGTAGCCGAAGATGACGTCCTTGACCCGCTCGACCGGCACCTCCCGGCAGAGCCGGCCGATCACGACGGCCAGCTCGCCCTCGTAGTCGACCCGGTCGGACAACGACGTGGGGTAGGCGATGCTCTCGCCGTGGCCGATCACCGTGGTGGACGGCTTCATGAAGATGAGCGGCTCTTCCGGCACCTCGTTGCCCAGCTCGGCCGCGTGCTCGGCGTAGTTTCTGCCGATGGCGACGACCTTGCTCGGCAGCATGGGGGCCAGCAGCTTCACCTGGGACAGCGGGAAGCGCTCGCCGGTGAACTGCACCTGACCGAACGGATGGCCGGAGATCGTGGAGACGAACTCCTCGCCGGGACCGCCCTCGACCACGCCGAACGAGACGCCTTCGCCTGTGGAGAACCTCGCTATACGCACCTGACAAGGCTATCGCCGCCGCCGGAGGGGTCCGCCCACCCTTTTCGGCGCGCCGCCGTCGGCACAAGTCAGGAACCGTCCATTAATGAGCCCAGAGTCCGTTTTGTTGGGCTTCGTTGGACTACCAGCGGTTATCACTGCCTATTAGTGAGACACCTAGGGGGTGACGGATCGTGTCGGACACGATGTCTAATCGGCCTACGGGAACCGGTATGACGGGTACCGTGCCACGGGCCCGGACACAGGAGGGCGCCGGTCAGGCGTCCGCCCTGGTCACGGAGAAGGGCACCACGAGCATCGACGACGGGGTCGTCGCCAAGATCGCCGGACTGGCGGCCCGCGAGGTGTCCGGCGTGTACGCCATGGGCGGCGGCGCGGCGCGGGCCCTGGGCAGCATGCGGGGCATCGTCGGCGGTGAGGCGAACGTCTCCCAGGGCGTGTCGGTCGAGGTGGGCGAGCGGCAGGCGGCCGTGGACCTCGACCTCGTCACCGAGTACGGCACCGCGATCCCGGATCTGGCGGCGGCCGTGCGCAAGAACGTGATCGGAGCCGTCGAGCGGATGTGCGGGCTCGAGGTGACCGAGGTCAACATCCGGGTGGACGACGTGCACCTGCCCGAGCAGGACCGCGACCGCGGCTGGGGCCGCGACCGGGACCGGGGACACGACGGGCAGGGGCAGGGCCCGGAGCAGGAACCCCGGGTCCAATGACACCCGCCCCGCCCACCCCGCCACCGCCCGGCGCCACGCCGGGCTCCGGCACGCCGTCGGGCACCGCGCCCGGCTCCGGCGGCGAGGCCGGGGTGATGGCGGAGAGGGCGCTGGGGTGCGACGGCGTGGCGGGGCTGTCGGGCGGGCCGTTCGGGACGGTGGCCACGTACCTGCCGGGTGAGCGGCTCACGGGCGTGTCCGTGGGCGAGCGCGAGGTGGAGATCGCCATCGTGGCCACGCTGGACCGCCCGCTGCCCGAGACCGCCGACGCCGTACGGCGGGCGGTGGCGGACCTGGCCGGAGAGCGCCGGGTCAACGTGCGTGTGGACGACATCGTCGTGGAGGGACCATGAACAACATCCAGTGGGGGCCGATCATCGGCATGGCCGTCGGCATCATCCTCGGGCTGGCGGGGGCGTTCGGCGGCCTGAACGCGTTCCTGCTCGTCCTCGTGCTGGGCGCGGTCGGCTTCCTGGTCGGGCGGTTCGCCGAGACCGGCGAAGTGAACCTGTCCAACCTGTCCGTGAGGCGCAAATGACCGCTACCGGCGTGACGGTGCCCGCGCAGCGTCCCGCGCCGCTGCCCGCGCCCGAGCGGCGCGGGCGCACGGAGGTCGCCGACCGGGTGGTCACGAAGATCGCGTGCTGCGCCGCCCGCGAGGTGCCCGAGGTGCGCGAGGTGCACCAGCGGGCGCGGCCGTGGGCCCGCGCGTCGGACTGCGAGGTGCACGGCGGGCGGGCGACGGTGCGGCTCAACGTCAGCGTGGCCTATCCCGCGCCGCTGCACGCCGTGGCGGCCCGGCTGCGCGAGCACGTGATCCGGCGGGTCGCGTACCAGACGGGGGTGGAGGTCTCCCGGCTGGACATCACCATGACCGACCTGGGCGGAGACCTCCCATGACGGTACGAGGACGGGGCCGCGGGAGCGGGGAGGGTTGATGAGCACGCAGGACATGCGCGACCAGGACAGTCGGGACCAGGACCTGCGGGACACCATGCCGGTGCCGGGCGGGGCGCATCGGGCGCCGGTGGAGCCGCCGCGGTCCAAGGCCGCCGATCGGGCGGCCGTGCGGGCGTTCCGGCCGCAGCGGAGGGTGCCCGCCATCGTGGCCGCCCTCCTGCTCACGCTGCTGAGCCTGCTGGTCCTCGCCGAGACGGTCTCGGCGCTGGCCGGGCGGCCGCTGCGCTGGCTCCCGTACGACCGCATGCTGGCCTGGGCCTCCTCGACCCTGTGGTCCGACCCGCGCGTGCTGCTCGGCTCGGCGCTCGTGACGCTGCTGGGACTGGCGGCGCTGGCGCTCGCGCTGGTGCCGGGCCGGCCGAGGATGGTGCCGGTACGCAGCGGCGACCCCGACGTGATCATCGGCCTGCGCCCCAAGAGCGTCACCCGGGCCCTGGCCCGCGCGGCCGAGCAGGTGCCCGGCGTGCGCTCGGCCCGGGTCAGGCTGCGCGGCCACACGTTCGCCGTCACGCCGGACACCTCCGAGCGGGAGACGGACGGCGTCGGCCGGGACGTGCGCGGCGCGGTGCTGAGCAGGCTGGCCGGGCTGGACCCCGTGCGGCCGTACCGGGTGGCCGTGAACCTCAAGGAGCGCCGGTGAACAGGAAGACCGGGCGGGGCAACCGGTGGGGGCTGGGGCTGGTCGGGCTGGTGCTGACGGTCCTGGGCGGGTCGGCGCTGGCCCGGGGGCTGGGCGCGTTCTCCCAGAACTGGGCCGCCGCGCGGACGACGATCGTGGACGGCAACGTGACGGGCTTCTTCGCGCGTACCGGACCGGGGATCTGGTGGCTGGTGGCGCTGGCCGCGCTGATCGTCGCGGTGCTGGCCCTGCGCTGGCTGTTCGTGCAGGGGCGCAGGCAGACGCGCAGGACGTTGCGCATCGAGGACGGCCCGACCGGCGTCACTGACGTGGCGGCGGGCGGGATGGCGCAGGCGGTGGCGGCGGACGTGGCGACCGGCCCCGGCGTGCTGCACGCCGACGCGAACCTGGTGGGCCCGCCGGGCCGCCCAGAGGTACGGCTGCGCGTGGCGGCCGACGAGTCGGTGCCCATCGGCGCGCTCGGCCGGCACCTGGCCGAGGTGGCGCTGCCCCACGTGCGCGACGCGCTCGACCGGGATCGGGTGCCGGCGGTGGCCCGCGTTAGCCTGGAGCCCTCACCTTCGCCGCACCGAGTCGTGCGCTGACGAGAGGGGTTCTCCGTGGCCGTCGTGAAGATCAACGTGCTGACCGTGCCCGCCGAGATGCGGGAGGAGCTCGAACGGCGCTTCTCCAACCGGGCCGGGATGGTGGAGTCGGCCGACGGGTTCGAGTGGTTCGAGCTGTTGCGGCCGGTGGAGGGGTCCGACCGCTACCTCGTCTACACGCGCTGGCGCAGCGAGGAGGACTTCCAGAAGTGGCAGCAGGGCCAGGCGTTCCAGCGCGGTCACGCCCAGGCCGCCGCCGACGCCGCCCAGGGCCAGGGACAGGGCCAGGGACAGGGCCAGGGACAGGGCCAGGGACAGGGCCAGGGGCCCGCCCAGGGGCACGGCCACGGGCAGGGGCCCGCGGCGACGGGGTCCGAGGTGTGGACGTTCGAGGTCGTCCAGAGCGCCGCCCCCAAGTCCTGACGTCAGAGGCCCCGCGCCTCGGGTCTGCGGCGGCCGTCCCCGGCGGTCCCGGCCGGCGGGCCGGCCGCAACCGGCGGGCAAGAGCGACCGGCAGGCCAGAGCGACCGGCAGGCCAGAGCGACCGGCGGGCAAGAGCGACCGGCGGGCCGGGGCGGGATGCGGGTCAGTCGAGGGGGTTGCGCAGGATGCGGTCCACGATGCCGCCGCTCACGAACCGCGCCGCGTAGCTCGTCGGCTTGCGCGCGCCCTGGTCGGCGATGCACACGCTGAACTCCTTGGCGATCTCCAGCCGCGGGTACCGCTCCAGCACCTCCCGCCGCACCTCGGCGGGGATCTCGTCCGTCCGGCGGCCCGAGATGTCCATGCCGGTCGACAGCTCCAGCAGGTGTCCCTCGGGGTCGTCCGCCACGGGCACCTCCTCCCACATGTGCCGGATGATCACCTCGCAGGCGCGGGTGCGGCGCTCGCGCGACCAGCCGGCCCCGGCGCAGAAGGCCCAGGCCACGTGCCCGCCGGCCTCCTCGTACGGCACCGTGTGGCTGTCGAACTCGGCCGCCAGCCCGAGGTCGTGCAGCATCGACGAGACGTAGAGCAGCTCGGCGTCGAAGTCGATGCGGTGGCCCTGCGCGTACGCCGCCGCCCACAGGTAGGCGCGGATCGAGTGGTTGAGCAGGGACGGCGTGTGGTACTGGGCCGCCACGTCGAGCGCGCCGCGGCACGCGGGCGTGTCGGGGATGACCAGGTCGTCGTATCTCACGCCCCCAGCATGTCGCGGTGGGCTGCCCGCACGCCAGGCGGGGCCCGGAGGGGTGTCGGCCGGTTAACGAATCGGGCACTCAACTTGACCAGTTGATCGTGATTCCGAAAGCATGTTCCGCCCTCATCTTTTGTCCCGGAAGGAACTGGCGTGCGCCGCCTCGCGATCCCTCTTGCCCTCACGCTCGCGCTCGGCACCCTCGCGAGCCCGGCACAGGCGGCCGACAAGGTGACCAGGACCGCCGAGTGCCAGGGCGACTGGCTGCCCGCCACGCCGACGCCCGACGAGGTCATGAAGGGTGAGATCTCGCTGGTGGGGCTGCCGGCGTACAAGCTGGGCAAGAAGATCGACTGGGACGCGAGCCCGTACCGGAACCGGTCGTGGGAGTTCGTCTTCCACTCGCTGCGCTGGATGGGCGGGCTCGTCGTCGAGTACGAGAACACCGGCGAGCAGCGTTACCTGGACCGCGCCACCGAGATCGCCAAGGACTGGGTGGCCGCCAACCGGTACGGCGCCCAGGGCACCCCGGCCTACGTGTGGAAGGACCACCCGGTCTCGCTGCGCACCCAGCCGCTGCTCTGCCTGAGCAGGCACGTCAACGAGAGCTGGCTGAAGGACAGCCTGGCCACGCACGCCAAGCTGCTGTCCGACCCACGCCTGTACAAGAAGGGCCACAACCACGGCATCGACCAGGACATCGCGCTCATGGGCATCGGCTGCCGGTACGGCCGCGCGGACTGGGCGAACCTGGCAGGCCGGCGGCTGACCGGCACGGTGAAGCTCGACGTGGACGCGCAGGGCGCGCTGATGGAGCAGGCCCCGAGGTACGCGGTCTACGTGTACGGCCGGCTCCAGGTCGCCATGGCGAACATGAAGGCGTGCGGGCGCAAGGTGCCCGGCGAGATCTCCCGGCGGGCCGAGGCGATGAAGGAGTTCGTCGCCCACTCGACCATGCCCAACGGTTACATGGTGCCCATCGGCGACGGCAGCGCCGAGACCGAGCCGAAGATGGAGACGGGCACGCCGAAGCAGGAGGTCAAGACGTACAAGGCGGGCTACGTCTACGGCCGCACCGCCTGGGACAAGCCCGACTCCGCCTACTACTCGATCCGGTTCGGGCCGGGCATGAAGTTCCACGGCCACGAGGACCACCTGGGCGTGACGTACTACGCGCACGGCCGCGACATCCTGGTGGACGGCGGGTTCCACTCCTACGAGAAGAGCTCCTACCGCTACTGGACGCTCTCGCCCGAGGCGCACAACGTGCCGACCGTGGTGGGCGCGAAGTTCCGGCCGCGCACGGCCAGCAAGCTCGTCAAGACCCGGTACGGCAAGGACCGGCAGGCGTTCGAGCTGACCGACAAGGCGTACGGGGTCAGCCGTACCAGGTCGGTGCTGGTCAACCATGGCGACGACCTGATGGCGGTGCTGGACACGGCCTCGGGCGGCAAGAAGGTCCGCACCATCTGGCGCTTCGCCCCTTCGCTCAAGGTGGTCTCCAAGAGCGGCGGCAAGGTGGTGCTGGGCGACGGCAAGTTCAAGGTCACCCTGCTGCAGTTCTCCTCGTGCGACCAGGTCGGCGGGCAGAAGGTGGAGCGGGGCGGCAAGCTGGGCTGGGTGTCGCCGACGTACCTGTCGAAGGAGGCGACCACCGTGGTGGTGTCCCCGGCGGCGAAGTCGCTGCTGACGGTGGTCGTGCCGGGGACGGACTCGCCCAAGGTGTCGTGCTCCGGCGGGAAGGTCACGGTGGACGGCGTGTCCTTCTCCGCCGGGCTGATCTAGGAGTCGCCGGCCTGCCGGTCACTGCCGGCCTCCCGGTGGCGGCCGACCGCACGGCCGCCGGCTCCCGTCCCGGGGAGCCGGCCGCGAGCCCGGCGGCTAGTCGCAGCCGTGGCCGGCGCGCAGCAGGCCGTACGTGACCGCCTGCTCCAGCGCCTGCCAGGAGGCGTCGATGATGTTCTCGGCCACGCCGACCGTGGCCCACTCGCCCAGCTCGTCGCTGGAGGTGATGAGGACCCGGGTGACGGCGTCGCTGCCGTGGGCGCCTTCGAGGATGCGCACCTTGAAGTCGACCAGCTCCAGCCGGGCCAGCTCGGGGTAGAGCTGCTCCAGCGCCTGGCGCACGGCCTTGTCGAGGGCGTTGACGGGGCCGTTGCCCTCGCCGGTGGCCACGATGCGCTCGCCCTTGGCGTGCAGCTTGACCGTGGCCTCGCTGACCAGCTCGCCGCCCTTGGTGCGCTCGACGATCACCCGCCAGGACTCGACCTCGAAGTGCCGCCGGCGCTCGCCGTGCACGGTGTCGCGCAGCAGCAGCTCGAACGAGGCGTCGGCGGCCTCGAACGTGAAGCCCCTGGACTCCAGGTCCTTGACCCGCTCGACCAGCGCCTTGGTGTGCTCGGGGGTCAGCTCGTAGCCCAGCTCGCGGCCCTTGAGCTCCACGGAGGCGCGGCCGGCCATGTCGGAGACCAGCATGCGCATGTCGTTGCCCACCTGGGCGGGGTCGATGTGCTGGTAGAGGTTGGGGTCCACCTTGATGGCGCTGGCGTGCAGGCCGGCCTTGTGGGCGAAGGCGGACATGCCGACGTAGGGCGCGTGGGAGTTGGGGGTGACGTTGGTGACCTCGGTGATCGCGTGGGCGATGCGCGTCATGTCGGCCAGCGACTCCCGGGGCACGAGGTCGAAGCCCCGCTTGAGCTGGAGGTTGGCCACGACGGTGAAGAGGTTGGCGTTGCCGGAGCGCTCGCCGTAGCCGTTGGCGCAGCCCTGGACGTGCGTGGCGCCGGCCTTGACCGCGGCCAGCGTGTTGGCCACGGCGCAGCCGGTGTCGTCGTGGCAGTGGATGCCGACGCGGGCGCTGGTGCGCACGGCCTCCTGGACGATCTCGGCCAGCTCGTCGGGGAGCATGCCGCCGTTGGTGTCGCACAGGGCGATGACGTCGGCCCCGGCCTCGGCGGCGGTCCTGACGACCTCCAGCGCGTACGCCGGGTTGGACCTGTAGCCGTCGAAGAAGTGCTCGGCGTCGAGGAAGACTCGCCGGCCCTCCGCACGAAGGTGGGAGACCGTGTCGCGGATCATCGCGAGGTTCTCCTGGAGAGTCGTGCGGAGGGCCAGCTCCACGTGCCGGTCGTGACTCTTGGCGACAAGGGTCACGACCGGCGCGCCGGATTCGCGCAGCGCGGCGACCAGAGGGTCGTCGGCCGCCTTCATCCCCGCCCGGCGGGTCGCGCCGAACGCGGCGAGCTGCGCGTGCTTCAGGTCCAGCTCTGTTCGAGCACGCCTGAAGAACTCTGTGTCCTTGGGGTTGGCGCCCGGCCAGCCCCCCTCGATGAAGCCGACGCCCAGACCGTCCAGGTGGCGCGCTACGACGATCTTGTCCGCGACGGTGAGGTTGAGGCCCTCCTGCTGGGCGCCGTCACGCAGCGTCGTGTCGTATACGTGGAAGCGGTCGTCGGCCATGAGTCTCTCTTCTCTGCGGAAGTCGGTGAAAGGTGGCTTTGTCTTCGGGAAAACAAAAAGACCCCTCACGGACGTGAGAGGTCTGCGCGCCGGCGGTGTCCCTGTCGTCAGCCGGCGCGCCTGCCGATAATGAGCAGACCGTAGAACATGGTGCCGTCCAGTCTGCCACATCGATTCACCATCTGGCACAACGGTCTCACCTCATGGGACACCCCAGGTCACACCTGGATTCCGTCACCTCCGGTGATGACGCGCTCCAGCGCCGCCGGGTCGAACGCCTCACCGCCCAGCACCTGCCCGTCGAGCACCACGGTCGGCGTGCCCTGGAGCGGCACCTTGGCCGTCTCCGCCAGGTGCGCCTCCGCGTGCGTCTGCGACGTCACGCACGAGTCCACCGACGCGCCCGCCTTCCGCGCCGCCCCGGCCAGCTCCTCCACGGTGAACCCGGAGGCCACGCCGTGCGGGGCGGGCTGCATGGCGTACACCGCGTCCCGGAACGCCAGCCAGTTCGCCGCCGGCACGCACCGGGCGGCCGCGGCGGCGCGGATGGAGTTGGAGCGCATGGGCTCGTCCCTGAAGATCGTCACCGTGTGGAAGACGACCTTGACCCTGCCCTCCCTGGCCAGCCGCTGGATCGTGGCGTCGACCTTGGCGTGCATGTCCTTGCAGACGGGACAGTCGAAGTCCTCGTACACGTCGAGCACGGGAGCGTCGCTCCCCAGGTCGGCCAGGACCATCGAGCCGTCCGCCTGCCGGGTCAGCGTCACCCCGTCCGACGACGCGCCCGACCGGGCGAAGGCCAGCACCCCCAGTACGGCGATCGCCACACAAGCCGCCGCGACCGCCATCAACCGCTTCATCATCAGCCCACTTTCACCTCATTGATCGCGCAGACCCTACCCGAAACGGAAACAATGGCCGCATGAAGGCATACCTCCTCGACCCCGCCGTTGCGCGGTACGTGTTCGAGCACACCACCCCGCCCGACGCCCTGCTGGCCGCGCTCGCGCGGGAGACCGCCGAGGTCGCGGGCGAGAACGCGGCCATGCAGATCTCCCCCGACCAGGGCGCCTTTCTCACGATGATCACGCAGCTCCTGGCGCCGGAGGTGGTCGTGGAGGTGGGGACGTTCACCGGATATTCGTCCGTCTGCATCGCGCGCGGGCTGTCGGGCGGCCGGTTGCACTGTTTCGACGTGAGCGAGGAGTGGACGTCCATCGCCCGCCGCTACTGGCAGGAGGCGGCCGTGGCCGACCGGGTGACGCTCACGCTCGGCCCGGCGGCGGAGACCCTGGCCGCCTTCGACCAGCCGATCGACCTGGCGTTCCTGGACGCCGACAAGGGCAACTACCCGGTCTACTACGAGCTGCTGATGGAGCGGCTGCGGCCGGGCGGGCTGCTGGTGGCGGACAACACGCTGCGCAGGGGCTGGGTGGCCGACCCCGCGCACGACGAGCCGACCACCGTGGACATCCGGCAGTTCAACGACCTGGTGATGGAGGACCCACGGGTGACGGTGATCATGCTGCCGGTCGCCGACGGCATGGCGCTGATCAGGAAGAACTAGCCTGACGCGCCCCGCGGGCGGCGGTCCGCGGGGCGGCGTCCGCACCAGGCTCCGCGGGGCGGCGTCCGTACTAGGCGATCTTGTGGATCCAGTTGTGGGTGTCGGGGCGGGCGCCGTACTGGATGCCGACAAGCTCCTCGCGCACCCGCATCGTGACCGGGCCCGGCGTGCCGTCGGCGACGATCCAGGAGCGGTCGGCGCCCTTGACCGTGCCCACCGGCGTCACCACGGCCGCGGTGCCGCAGGCGAACACCTCCGTCAGCTCGCCCGACTCGCACGCCGACTGCCACTCGTCCACCGAGATGAGCCGCTCCTCGGTCTCCAGCCCGAGGTCGCCGGCCAGCTCCAGGATGGACTCCCGGGTGATGCCGGGCAGCAGCGTGCCGGTGAGCGCGGGGGTGACGAGCTTGTCGCCGAAGACGAAGAACAGGTTCATCCCGCCCATCTCCTCGACGTAGCGGTGCTCGTGGGCGTCCAGCCAGACCACCTGGTCGCAACCGTTCTCCACCGCCTGGCGCTGGGCGACGAACGCCGCGGCGTAGTTGCCGCCGCACTTGGCGAAGCCGGTGCCGCCGGGGGCGGCACGGGTGTACTCGGTGGACAGCCAGACGGAGACGGGCTTGATGCCGCCGGTGAAGTACGACGCCGCCGGCGAGGCGATGACCATGTACTTGTAGGTCTTCGACGGGTAGTTGACCCCCAGGCCCGCCTGGGTGGCGATCATGAAGGGCCGCAGGTAGAGGCTGTGCCCCTCGGTGGTGGGCACCCACTCCTTGTCGGTCGTGACGAGGAGTTCGAGCGAGTCGACGAACGCCTCCTCCGGCAGCTCGGGCATGGCCATACGGGCGGCCGAGCGGTTGAAGCGGGCGGCGTTGGCGTACGGCCGGAAGGTCACGATCGAGCCGCTGAGCTGGCGGTAGGCCTTCAGGCCCTCGAACAGCTCCTGCGCGTAGTGGAAGACCGAGGTGGCGGGGTCGAGCGAGAGCGGGCCGTACGGCAGGAGCCTGGCGTCGTGCCAGCCGCGGCCCTCGGTGTAGTCGACCGAGATCATGTGGTCGGTGAAGGTCTGCCCGAAACCGGGATTCGCCAGTACCTGCTCCCGCTCGGCCGCGGTGCGAGCGTGGTCGGATAGCTGCACGTCGAAGCTGAGCTTCTGAGCGATGGTCATGACGGCGGTCCTTCTCTCTGCGATCTACCGAAATCTACCGGAATCTGCCCGCTGTCTGCGGATCTGCGGCCCTGCGGCGGCGAGCAGCCGTGCCCAGGAGGGCAGTCCGTACTTCCTATTGTCTCGCTATATGGGATGACAAGTGGCCGAAGGGGTGGTTGGCCCAGATTCAGCCGACGCGGCACGGGGTGGCGGACCGGATCGGCAGGTGCGCGTACCAGGTGGCGGGTCTGGTCGGCCGCCACCCGCGGACGCGAAAAAGCGCCTGCCGGTCCTCGTCGGACCGCCAGGCGCTCGTGTGGGCTAGGCGGTCCTAGCCGGATACTCGCGCGGTGATGTCGTCGCCGATCTCGTGGGTGGTGCGGTTGGCCCAGCCGGCCAGGCGCTCCACGATGTCGTCGGCGACCGCCTGCTCGACCCTGGCCGCCTCCGCCTTCAGGCCGAGGTGGTCGAGGAGCATGGCGACGGACAGGATGGTCGCGGTCGGGTCGGCCTTGCCCTGGCCGGCGATGTCGGGCGCGCTGCCGTGCACCGGCTCGAACATGCTGGGCGCGGCGCCCTCCGGGTTGATGTTGCCGCTGGCCGCCAGGCCGATGCCGCCGGCGATGGCCGCGCCGAGGTCGGTGATGATGTCGCCGAACAGGTTGTCGGTGACCACCACGTCGAAGCGCTCGGGCTGGGTGACGAAGAACATCGAGGCCGCGTCGATGTGGCAGTAGTCGGTGGTGACCTCGGGATATTCGGCGGCCACCCGGTTGACCGTGCGCTGCCACAGGTCGCCCGCGTAGGTGAGCACGTTGGTCTTGTGGACGAGCGTCAGCTTCTTGCGCGGCCGCGAGCGGGCCTTCTCGAACGCGTAACGCACCACGCGCTCGACGCCGTGGGCGGTGTTGAGCGACTCCTGGGTGGCGATCTCGTGGGGCGTGCCGCGGCGCATGACGCCGCCGGTGCCGGCGTAGAGGCCCTCGGTGCCCTCGCGGACGACGACCATGTCGATGTCTTCCGCCGAGGTGTCGGCCAGCGGGGTCTCCACCCCGGGCAGCAGCTTGACCGGGCGCAGGTTGACGTAGTGGTCGAACTCGAAGCGCAGGCGCAGCAGCAGGTCGCGCTCCAGAATGCCCGGCGGCACGCTGGGGTCGCCGATGGCGCCGAGCAGGATGGCGTCGTAGCCGCGCAGCTCTTCGAGCACCGCGTCGGGCAGCGTCTCGCCGCTGCGGTGGTAGCGTGCGGCTCCCAGGTCGTAGTGCGTCGGCTCGATCTTCGTGCCCACTGCCTCAAGGACCTTGAGCCCTTCGGCCACGACCTCGGTGCCGATGCCATCGCCGGGGATGACGGCCAAGCGGATGTTACGCGACTCCATGCCGGTACCTTACCGGCTCGTCTCGCCTGACGAACACAGCATCTCATTTTCCGGACGTCCGATTTGTTACGTATTGCGATCTTTTGACCGTTTCGTTAGCGTCCGTCTGGCCTAATCCACGCAGCCGCTGCGTGGAGCCGGGGACCCACTTTCCCCCCAGGGGCGAATCGGCACCGCCGTAGGGCTGTCTTCCAGGCCCGAGCCCGTCAGCTAACCCGGTCGGCCGCATGGAAGGACAGTCCTCTGTCTCGCATCGCCATCGTCCTGGCGGCCTCCGCCGGACTCCTGCTGGCCTCCCCCTCCGCACAGGCCGACACCGGCCACGCCGCCACCCCCGGGTCACCGCCCGGCACCGGCCCGAACGCCGCCGCCGCACCGGCGGGCGTCCGTCACGCCGCCGCCGCACCGGCGGGCGTCCGCCACGACACCGCGTCCCCCCAGGCCACCGCCCAAGACGCGGCCAGGGCAGCCATCGCCTACGACAACGCCACCCTGACCGGCGCCGAGATCAAGCGCATCAGGGAACGCCAGACCCCCAAGCCCGCCTGGAAGACCGCGCTCGAATACGCCATGGACAAGCGCGGCACGCCCTACGTCTGGGGCGGGACCAGCGAGAACGGCTACGACTGCTCGGGGCTCATGCTCCGGGCGTACGAGGCGGCGGGGATCGACCTGCCGCGCACGGCCCGCCAGCAGTACGGGGCGTTCTCCAGGAAGATCGACTGGCCGGACCTCAAGCCCGGCGACCTGGTCTTCTTCAGCAACCTGGGCCACGTCGGGATGATCTCCAAGCCCGGTCACATGGTGCACGCGCCGCGCACGGGCGACGTGGTGAAGGAGGAGAAGCTCTCCGCCTGGCGCAGGCAGGCGTTCGTCGGCGCGGTCCGGCCCGATCCCCAGGGCGTGCGCCAGTGGGCCAAGGTGCTCGAACGGCGCGAGGAGCCCATCCCGGCCCACCTCGTCGCCACCTTCTGACGACACCGGCCCGCACCTGAGAACAGGCCCTCCGGGGACACCCGGAGGGCCTGTTCGCACTCCTGGCTCATCGCGGCGGGCCGGCGCGGGCGACCGGGTCACGCCGCGGGGTCCGCGCGGGCCACCGGACCGAGCGGCGAGAACGCGCGGGCCGGGTTGTGTCGACGGCTAGCGGCCGGAGTTCTGCGGGGCGCCGCCGTTGTCGCGGCGGTCCAGCGCGGTCTGCAGGGCCTCGGCGGCCTCGTCCTGGTTGTCCTCGGCACGGTTCCAGGAATACATCTCGTACATGGTGACTCATCTCATTCGCGGGACGGCGGATGGAGCGGAAAGCCGGACTCCGGTCGCGAATCCGACCGGGCCTGATCTCGTGAGGTCCGGGTCACGGACCGGACGAAGGGACTTGATGGCCGACACGCACGCCGCACTCCGCGGCGGGTCGTCGGCCTGCCCTAACAGGCCCCGCCGCGGCAGGTAATGAGTACGAGAACCTGGCGCATTACCGGTAACAGTACCCGAGCAACGTCCTTGGATGTCCTACTATCTCGCATGCTGAGACGCAAAAGGCCGCCACCCGGAACGGGTGACGGCCTGCCGCGCGCGGGTGCGAGGTCAGTCCTCCAGGTCCACCGAGCGGCCGCTCTCGGCGCCGATCTCGGCGCCGATCTGCTCGACGACCTCGCCCGGGATGGCGGAGTCGACGGTCAGGGCGATGAGCGCCTTGCCGCCCTTGACGTCACGGGCCACCTGCATCGAGGCGATGTTGATGCCGTGCTCACCCAGCAGCCTGCCCACCACGCCGACGATGCCGGGACGGTCGGCGTAGGTGAAGAAGCACAGGTGGGCCGTCGGCTCGATCTCCATCTCGTAGCCGTTGACCTCGACGATCTTGGTGATCTGGCGGGGGCCGGACAGCGTGCCGGACACCGAGACCGTGCGGCCGTCGGCCAGCACGCCGCGCACGGTCACCACGTTGCGCCAGTCGGGGCTCTCGGAGCTGGTGACCAGCTCGACGGTGATGCCGCGGTCCTTGGCCAGCAGCGGCGCGTTGACGTAGGTGACCTGCTCCTCGACCACGTCGGCGAAGACGCCCTTGAGCGCGGCCAGCTCGATCACCCGCACGTCCTGGGCGGCGATCTCGCCGCGCACCTCGACGTCGAGCTTGGTGGCGACCTCGCCGGCCAGCGCGGTGAACACGCGGCCCAGCTTCTCGGCCAGCGGCAGGCCCGGCTTGACGTCCTCGGCCACCGCGCCGCCCTGGACGTTGACGGCGTCGGGCACGAACTCGCCCGCCAGCGCCAGCTTCACGCTGCGCGCGACCTGGGTGCCGGCCTTCTCCTGGGCCTCGTGGGTGGAGGCGCCCAGGTGCGGCGTGACGACGACCTGGTCGAGCTCGAACAGCGGGCTGTCGGTGCAGGGCTCCTTGGCGAAGACGTCCAGGCCGGCTCCCGCGACCCGGCCCTCCTTGATCGCCGAGTAGAGCGCGCCCTCGTCGACGATGCCGCCGCGGGCCACGTTGATGATGCGGACGCTGGGCTTGACCTGGTGCAGCTCCTTGTCACCGATGAGCCCGAGCGTCTCCTTGGACTTGGGCAGGTGCACGGTGATGAAGTCGGCCTGCTTGAGCACCTCTTCGAGGCTGAGCAGCTTGACGCCCATCTGCGCGGCGCGGGCCGGCGGCAGGTAGGGGTCGTAGGCGATCAGCTCGACGCCGAACGGCTGCAGCCGCTGCGCCACGAGCTGGCCGATCTTGCCCAGGCCGAGGATGCCGACGACCTTCTCGTCGAGCTCGACGCCGGTGTACTTCGAGCGCTTCCACTCGCCGTTCTTCAGCGCGGCGTGGGCCTGGGCCGTGTTGCGCGCGCTGGCCAGGATGAGGGCGAGCGTCTGCTCGGCGGCGCTGGTGATGTTGGAGGTGGGGGCGTTGACGACCATGACGCCGGCCTTGGTGGCCGCCTCGACGTCGACGTTGTCGAGGCCGACGCCGGCGCGGGCGACCACGCGCAGCTTGGGCGCGGCGGCGATGGCCTCGGCGTCGACCTGCGTGGCCGAGCGGACGATCAGTGCGTCCACGTCCGCGAGGGCGGGCAGCAGCTGGGAACGGTCGGCGCCGTCGGTGTGGCGGACCTCGAAATCGGCACCGAGTACGGCGAGGCCAGCCTCGGACAGCTCCTCTGCGACGAGAACGACGGGCTTGTTCACGGGTGGGAATCCTTAAGGCACGGCGGGCTTGGGGGGACACGTCCACGGATCCCCCCGGCGGTCCCACAGAGTCTATCGGCAGCTTGTGAACGCGTTCACGAGAGCCCATCATTTGAGACGCGTTCCTGCGTACCCCCGTGGCCGCAAAGTCATCCAGTCCGGGCACATCTTTGTCTTGATCGGGAGATTTATTGGCCATTAGCCTGATAAGCCGTGGCCGACTACCTATGGTTCGTCATATGAGCATCGGGAATCCTGCGCTTGCCGACGTGCTCGCACAGCATGGCACCCCGCACCGCCTGCTGGGCGCTCTTGCCGACGGTGGAGTCCTGGTGGCAGTGCGACCAGATCGTTCCGTCGTCCTGGGGACGACCCAGGCCGGTGACCGGGTGCTGCTCGGGTACACCGGCCCCGCGACCTATGCCAGGCACCGCGGCAGCCATTCCCTCTCGGCGTGCGACGCCGACACCATCCTGGACATCCAGCGCGTCACCGGGGTGCGCGAGATCGTGATCGACGCGGCCGGGCCCGCCGCCGCGGCCGTGCCGATCGACGATCTCCAGCGCTTCATGACCACGACGCGATCGGGCCCCACGCCCGTCCTGTCGGGGGCGGTGCCGGCCGCCTACGCGACGGGCGCCATGGCCACCGTCTCGCGCGGCGCCGCGCTGGCCCAGGTCGCCCCGCCGTCCCCGCAGGCGCCCGCCATGCCCTGGGTGCCCGCGCCACGGCCGCACCTGTCGGGGCCGATGCAGCAGGTGGACCCCGGTTACCGGCGGTGCACGCATCCGATCCTGCCCGCGCTGCGCCAGGCGATCGCGTACCTGCTCGTGGACTTCCCGCTGGTGCACCACGTCTGGATCTCCGAGGCCGGCACGGCGTCGGGGGCGACCGGGATCATGCTGCACGTGAAGGTGCACATGTCGGCCGCCGAGGACGTCGTGCGCGACCTGCACCGGCTGGTGCGCGCCCGGCTGCCGCAGTTCGCCGCCTCCGGGGCGCCGATCCTCATGGCCAGGGTGGCCGACGCGCGCAGCGAGCGCCGGATGATCGAGATCGGCGCGCACGTGGTGTGCGCCAACGTGTCGGACTGACCGTTCCGGGCCCGCGGAAGCGAGCCGGCAGCCCGCCGGAACCGGCCCGGCGGGCCTGGCCGGGACGTTCGGGACCCGCGAAAGTGGGCCCTTACGAACCGGCCCTCCCTCGGTTCTAATGAGGGAATGATCACACCGGCGGCGCGCGCGGCCAGCGTCCCGAAGGGCGTGCGCCTGGGCTACGGGGTGGGCTCGTTCTGCACGGCCACGGTCAACGCCGTGCCGGGTCTGCTGCTGCTGTTCTACATGACGAACTTCCTGGCCGTGCCCGCGTGGCTGGCCGGCGTGGTGGTCACCGCGCCGAAGGTCTGGGACCTGTTCATCAACCCGCTGGTCGGGCGCTGGTCGGACCGGACGGTCTCCCGCTGGGGGCCGCGCCGGCCGTGGCTGCTGGCCGGGGCGTGCACGCTGCCGGTCGCGTTCTTCCTGGTGTTCGCCGGGCCGCCGCTGACCGGGGTGCCGGCGGCGCTGTACGTCGGGCTCTGCTTCCTGGCCACGGCGACGGCGTACGCGCTGTTCGAGGTGCCGTACAAGGCGATGCCCGGCGAGATGACGCACGACTACCACGAGCGCACGTCGCTGCTGCAGTGGCGGATGGTGTTCATCGGGGCGGCCACGGCCATCAGCGGCATCCTCGCGCCAGCCATCGCCACCGGCGGGGGTGGCACGCTGGACAGCTACCGCATGATGGCGCTGACGATCGCGGTCATCCTGCTCGTCGCCATGCTCGGCTCCTTCTTCGGCACCGCCCGCGCCCCCATGACGGGCGCCCCCGAGCCGGATCGCGGCGGGTGGCGCGAGCAGTTCGCCGCGATCAGGGGCAATCCGGCGTTCCTCTGGCTGACGGTGCTGGCCTGCGTGCAGATGCTGGCCGTGAGCATGATGCTGGCGGCGGCGCCGTACTTCGCGACGTACACGCTGGGCACGTCCTCGGCCACGCAGACGCTCTTCGCGGTGCTGGTCGGCCCGATCCTGCTGACGATGCCGCTGTGGGTGCGCCTGGCCAGGCGGTTCGACAAGCGCGGCGCGATGATCCTGGCGATCGTGCTGTTCGGCGGCGGCACGACCGCCGCCGTGGCCACCCCGCTGTTCGGCCCGGTCTGGGCGCACGTCATGATCCTGCTCGTCGGCGTCGGGTACGCGGGCGTGCAGCTCATGCAGTTCTCGATGCTGGCGGACGTGATCGCGGTGGACGCGGCCAGGACCGGCAGACGGCGGGCGGGCGTCCTGACCGGGTTGTGGACGGCCATCGAGAACGCGGTCAGCTCGTCGGGTGCGCTGTTCTTCGGCCTGATCCTGTCGATCGGCGGCTTCGTGGAGTCCGAGCCGAGCCGGCCGGTGCAGCAGCCCGACAGCGCGGTGACCGCGGTCCTCATCGGGCAGACCGCGATCCCCGCGCTGATCATCTTCGCCTCGGCGCTGATCACGCTGAAGTACCGGCTCAGGCCAGACGACGTGCCGGCTCCATCCGCGTCCGGGTGAACAGCCCCGCGAGCAGCGCGGCCAGCAGGGGCAGGCCGATCACGAGCGCCGCCACGAGCGGCAGCGGCACGACGATCCCGGCGCCGCCGTGCCAGTCCCGCATCGTGGCCCCGGCCAGCACGGTCCCCGAGCCCAGGCCCGCGACCAGGCCCATGACGGCGCCGAGCCCGGCGACGTGGCCCGCCTGCGCCGCCACCACCAGCCTGCGGGTCAGCGGCCGGCCGCCCACGGCGGACAGGGTGTCGAGGTCCCTGCGCATGTCCGCCACGGCGAGACCGGTGGCCGCGAACGTGCCGCCGAGCACGAGCACCAGCGCCCCGGCCAGCGAGGCCCAGAGGGTGAACGCGAGCTCCTCCTCGGTCGTGTCGTTCTCGACGTTGACCCGCAGGCCGCCGACGGTCACGGCCTGCATGGCGCGCTGGATGAGGCCCAGGTCGGGCGCGTCGAGCACGGTGTAGAGCCGCCGCTCGGCGGTCTTGTACCCGGCCGCGGTCAGGGCGGAGGGGGGCAGCACGACGCCGCCCTGGTGGGGCTGCGCCCCGGTGGCCGCCACGGCGGGCACCCGGATCCGGCGGTCGTCCCCGTACGGGTCTCGGGCCGGGCCGAGGGCCACGGTCACCGTGCCGTCGCTGATCAGCCGGGGGTCGAACACCACCGCCCGGCCGGCCGCCAGCGCCGCCGCCGCCCGGGGGTCCCGCCGCCCCTGGAAGAGGGCGAGCAGGCGGGCGTCGCCTATCGCCGCCTCGTCGTAGCTCGCGTCGAGGCACCCGCTGCAGGCCGCCTCCGCCGGCCGTACCGCGCTGGTCGACAGGCTCCGCCCGGCGCCGTCGACCGCCTCCAGCCCGGCGACCAGGTCCGCTCCGGGCAGCCGCTGGCGGAAGGCGGCGCGCACCTCCGCCCAGTCCTGCTCGCCGACGCCGGAGGCGCGCACGATCAGCGTGCCCTCCGGCGCGTCGAGCCGGAACTCGGACTGGCGCGCGGTCAGCGCGGTGCCGGCGGCGATGCCGATGGTGATCGCGCACATGGTCGCCGCCATGACGGCGGCCACCGCCGAGGCCGTGCGGCCGGGATGGCGGGCGCCGTCGCGGATCGACAGGCGCATGGGCAGCGGCAGGTGCCCGGCCCACCGTCCGGTGCGCCGGACGATCCAGGGCGTCAGCGCGATCAGCCCGAACAGGAGCACCGTGGACGCGGCCACCGCCCCGAGCGCGTTCCCGGACGACATGGGGACCATCAGCCCCGCGCCCAGCAGCACCAGCACGATCCCGGGCACCGGCACGCGCGCCCGGCCGCGCACCTCGGCCGTTCGCCCGGCGAGCACCAGAGCCGGGCTCTGCCGGGCCGCTCGCACGGCCGGGGCCAGGGCCGCGACCAGCGCACTGACCAGGCCGAGGGCGGCGACGCCCAGCACCTGCGACCACGGCACGTCGGGCGGCCCGGCGCGCCAGTCCAGCGCCGTCGCGACGACGCGCGCGGCGGCCAGGCCCGTGCCGACGCCGAGCGCGGCGCCGATCAGGGCGGCAGCGCCGCCGAGCAGGAGGCCGTCGGCCAGCACGAGCGTGCGCAACTGGCCGGGAGAGCCGCCCTGCGCCGCGATCGTGGCCAGCTCTCGCGCCCGCCTGCGCAGCCCGACGGCGAACGCGGGCCCGGCCAGCAGCGCGGTCTCCGTGACGACGAGGATCACGCCGATGGCCAGCCAGCGCGGCCTTTCCGCGTCGAGCGGCCGGCGATCCCACTCCGCCGCGCGCGGGCTCTCGATGACCGCGCGGGAGGCCACCCGCAGGCCCGCCTGGTTCAGGCGCCGCACGTCCTCCCAGGTGACCGGGGCCGGCGTGTCCACCAGCCAGCCGGCGCCCCGCCAGGTGCCCTCGTCCGGCCGCAGGGCGTCGTACAGGGCCACGACCTCCCGGATGCCCGGCCGGCTCGGGTGCTCGACGACGCCCACCACGCGCTTCGGCGCGCCGTGCCGGGTCACCTGGAGCGTGTCCCCGACGCGGACGCCCGCGTCCAGGAGCGCGGGCGTGACGGCGATCTCCTGGGGCGCGGCCGGGAGCCTGCCCTCGACCCGCGACCGCAGGCCGGTGGCGAGCGGGTCGCGCAGGTCGATCTCCAGGACGTCCACCGGGTCGAAGCCCGCGCCCAGCCGGGCCTCGCCCGGATAGGCGTGGAACGGGAGCAGCCGGCCGCCGGTCAGCGCGGCGACCTCGGCCGTCGTCCACCTGGACGGCCGCGCGCCCTCCTGCCTCTGGTTGCCGTACCTGCCGGCCGGGTCCTGCTCGATCGGGGTCCTGCGCAGGTGGCTCAGCACGGCGGCGTCGGCGACCGCGCCCAGCCGGGAGGGCAGCTCTTCCCGCGCGGTCAGGTGGGAGGTCTGCGACAGCGTGAGGAGGGCCGTGATGACGAGCACGGGCAGGCCGATCATGACCATGATGAGCGCGCTGCGGCCCTTGGCGCGCAGGGCGTCCCTGCGGGAGAGGCGCAGCGCGGCGCGCAGGGCGCTCATCGGGCGCTCTCCAGCCGCACCGCGCTCGCCTCCGCGATCAGGCCGTCACGCAGGTAGACCACCCGGTCGGCCCACGCCGCGTAGCGGGGCTCGTGGGTGACGAGCAGCACGGCGGCGCCGTCGTCGCAGCGGGCGCGCAGGAGTTGCAGGATCTCGTCGCCGGTGGCGGTGTCGAGCGCGCCGGTGGGCTCGTCGGCCAGCAGCAGCCGGCGCTCGCCGACCAGCGCCCTGGCGATGGCCACGCGCTGGCGCTGCCCGCCGGACAGCTCCTCGGGGAACCGGTCGGCGACCTCCTCGGCGCCCACCTCCGCCAGCACGGCCAGCGCCTGCGCGCGGGCCTGCCGGGACCGTGAGCCGTCGAGCTCCCTGGGCAGCATCACGTTCTCGGCGGCCGTGAGCGACGGGATGAGGTTGAGATCCTGGAAGACGTACCCGACGCGGGTGCGCCGCAGGGCGGCCAGGTCCTTGACGCCGGCCAGGTCGACGCCCTCGATCGTCACGCTGCCCGAGGTCGGCCGGTCGAGGCCGCCCGCCAGGTTGAGCAGGGTGGACTTGCCCGAGCCCGACGGGCCCATGACGGCGACCAGCTCGCCCGCGGCGACCTCCAGGCTGACCCCCTTCAGCGCGTGCACCCGGCCGTGCTCGCGGGTCACGTCCCGCAACTCCACCACAGTCATCGGCTCTTCTCCTTGGACACGGCCTCGCAGTGGTCCAGCCAGCGCTGTTCCGCCTCGGCCTTGAAGATCAGTGAGTCCAGGACCAGCCGCTGCGCGAGCCCGTCGCCCGCGGCCCGCTTGGCCCTGGTCAGCTCCTGCAGCGCGCGCATGGTCGCCACGCGCTGGGTCTGGATGACGTCGGCGACGTCCACGCCGCTCGCGACAGCCATCGCGATCTTGATGGCCAGCTCGTCCCGGGGCCGGTCGGTCTGGGCGACGGGGGTGCTGAACCATCGCCCCACTTCCTCCCGACCGGCCTCGGTGATCGTGTAGATGGCCCTGCCCTGCTCGTCGGCCCCGCCGGGGGCGACCAGCCCGTCACGTTCGAGCCGGGCGAGCGTCGTGTAGACCTGGCCGATGTTCAGCGGCCAGGTCGCCCCCGTCGTCGCCTCGAACTCCACGCGCAGCTGGTAGCCGTACCGCGGTCCGCTGCTCAGCAAGGTGAGCAGTCCATGCCTGATCGACATGAATACTGAGTATGCATACCGAGTATGCCTAGGGCAACCCGATCCGCGTATTCTGGACACGAGCCGAGGTTGAGGCCGATACTCGCTCTATGAGCTCCACGCATCCGCCCTTTCGCGCCTCAGATGGGGAACGTGACCGTGCGATCGACGAGCTCAAAGAGCGTGCCGTGGAGGGCCGGATCTCCCATGACACCTTCGTGGGCCGGGTCGACCAGGTGCTGCGCGCGCGCAACCGCTACGAGCTCGACGAAGTCGTCGCCGACCTGCCCCGGCGGCCGTCGTTGCGGCAACGGCTGACCGACGCGGTCTCCTCCGTCTCCGAGTTCACCACCCGGCTGCAGTCCGCCTGGCGCCGGCCGCGCCTGCCCCGGCTGGCCCTGCCCGACGACGACCGGCTGCGTTACGTGGTGGGCCGGGGGTCGGCCTGCGACCTCGTACTGTCGGACCTGACGGTCTCGCGCGTGCACGCCGAGCTGCGGCGCGAGGACGACGGCGCGTGGCTGCTGGTGGACCTCGGCTCGCTCAACGGCACGCGGCTCAACGGATGGCGGCTGGTTGGGCCGGCGCGGGTGAAGTCGGGCGACGAGATCTCGTTCGGCGACTGCGGCTTCCTGGTGACGGCGCACCAGCCGTCCTGATGGCGGACCCGCCGTCCCGGCGGGCACGCGCGTCCGTCCCGGCGGCCGGGCGGCGGGGCGGCGGGGCGGCCCGGACGGCGCCTCACAAGCCGTCCCGCCCCAATAAATACGGATATTTGCGGATTACAGGCTGAGTGCGGTGATCCATGCTCTCATGCGATCCCCGAGTCACTTGGAGACCCCATGCGGCGCACCTCAGCCTCCCTCGTCGCGGGCACGCTCGTCGCGGCCCTCGCGTGGGCGTCAGGACCCTCTTCCCCGGCCGTAGCGAACGACCCCTCGGCGGGCGTGGCGGACCTGACCCAGGACATCAACCAGATCCTCAGCGACTCGCGGCTCACGATCGCCAGGGCGGGCGTCGTGGTCAAGAGCGCCAGGACCGGCGAGGAGCTGTACGCCACCGACGCCGGCAAGCTCCTCATCCCCGCCTCCAACACCAAGCTGTTCACCTCGGCCGCGGCGGCGGAGACGCTCGGCCTCGACTACCGCTTCCCCACCACGGTCCTGCACTCCGGCCGCAAGGCGGGCTCGGTGCTGACCGGGGACCTGGTGCTGCGCGGCACCGGCGACCCGACCATGCTGGCCGAGGACTACGACGCCCTGGCGGCCGAGGTCGCCGCCGCCGGTGTCAAGGCCGTCGCCGGGCGGCTGGTGGCCGACGACACCTGGTTCGACGCGCAGCGGCTCGGCAACGACTGGGCCTGGGACGACGAGACCGCCTACTACGCCGCGCCGATCTCCGCGCTGACCGCCTCGCCCGACAGGGACTACGACGCCGGCTCGGTGATCGTCTCCGTGGCGGCGGACGGGGACAAGGTGAAGGTGTCCACCACGCCGGAGACCGACTACCTGAAGATCGTCAACCGGGCCACGGTGGGCGCCGAGACCGACGTGCTCATCGAGCGGCAGCACGGCACGCGCACGGTGGTGATCACGGGCACGGTCGCGGAGCCGTACCAGGAGTGGGTGGCGGTGGACGACCCCACCGCGTACGTCTCCACGCTGTTCCGCAAGGCGCTGGCCAGGCACGGCGTCAAGGTGCTCGGCCCGACCGTCACCGGCGCGGCGCCGGCCGGGGCCAAGGAGCTGGCCAGGCACGAGTCGATGACGCTGGGCGAGCTGCTGGTGCCGTTCATGAAGCTGAGCAACAACATCCACGCCGAGATCCTCACCAAGGCCATGGGCCGCAAGGTGTCGGGCCAGGGCACGTGGTCGGCCGGGCTCAAGGTCAGCACCGACTTCGCCAAGGCGCACGGCGTGCAGGTGATCAACATGCGGGACGGCTCGGGGCTCTCGCGCCGCGACGGGTTCTCGCCGGGCTCGATCGTGCAGCTCCTGTCGGCCGTACGCGACAAGCCGTGGTTCTCCACCTGGTACGAGTCCCTGCCGATCGCCGGCAACGCCGACCGGTTCACCGGCGGCACGCTGCGCAGCCGGATGCGCGGCACGCCGGCCGAGAACAACGTGCACGCCAAGACCGGTTCGCTCACCGGCGTCACCTCGCTGTCCGGCTACGTCAACAGCGCCGAGGGCGAGCCGCTGATCTTCTCGATCATGCTCAACCAGTACCTGTCGGGCTCGCCGAAGGACATCGAGGACAAGATCGCCGTACGGCTCGCGCAGTTCTCCCGGACGGCGGCCGCCGGGACCGCGACCCCGCTGCGCGCCGCCGAGCCGGGCGCGGCGGGCGATCTGGAGTGCTCGTGGCTCAAGCCCGTCCAGTGCTAGCCGGTTGATCGCAAGCAGCGGCCCTTCCACGCGCGGGGGCCGCTGTGGTTCACCGAGATCAGGCGGGGTCGCATCACGATGGGGCCGCTTGGTACTCCAGGTTCGCGGTGAAATTTCCCTTCATAGGTGACTTCGGGGGACCAGAATGCGGGTTCGACGCATTGCCGAGCCTCGACTTCCCCGACCAGGGGAGCGCCGGGCTTTTACCGGCCCCACCCCGAGCCGGTTCCCACCGCACGCCCACGCGCTCCCCCTCCGGCGGACCCGGCCGCGCCCTCCCCCCGCACAGGACCGCGGCCGGGTCCGCACCACCATCGGAGCACGCCCTCAGCACAACGCCACCGGCCCAGGACCCCGGCGCCCTTCGGCCGGGAGCTCAGAGGGCGGCCCGGAGTGCGGCGTAGCCGGGGGCCAGGCGGCGCAGGCCGGCCACCACGGCCGCGTCGTCGCCCGTGACCAGCGGAAGTTGCAGGGTGCCGAGCACCCGGGCCTGCCGCTCCGCGACGGCGGCCGCCTCCGCCCTGCCCACGCTCCCCAGCCAGGTGGCCGCGTCGGCCAGCCGCCGCGCCCCGACCCGCACCCCGAAGTGCGTGAGCAGCCCGCGCACGTCCGGGCCGAGCCCGCCCGCCACCAGCTCGGCCAGCCGCAGCGCCGCGTCGGCCCCACCCAGCGTGCCCGGCGGCACCGGCAGGTCGTCCCGTCCCTCCAGCCAGCGGGCCGCGGCGGGCAGCGAGTCGTGCAGGGCGCGCGTCACGGACGTCCTGCGCACCCGGACGAAGCCGGTGCGCATCACGTAGGAGGTGTCCAGGTACTCCACCGCGTCGGCCCGCCACGCGGCCAGGAAGTCGGCGACCGGCAGCGTCGCGAAGGGATGCCCGTGCGGGTCGTGCACCACGACGGTGCCACCCCCGCCATCACCCGCAGCGCTCCCCGGAGTGCCGCCCACGAGACCCGCCGCGCCGGCGGTGGGGTCGTCCGTCACCGCGAGGACCACCACGTAATGGTCGCCGCCCCCGCCGGGCGTGTAGGGCAGCAGCGCCATGTCCACCGGCCCCGCCATGACGGGTCCGCGCTCGCAGGCCGCCCGCAACCGGCCGAGCGCCTCCTCCGGCGTGCCCCCGTGGCTGCGCTCGCACGCGAAGCCGAGCAGCTCGACGGCGGCGTCCACGCCGATCTCCGGGTCCCAGGCATAGGGGTCGAAGTACGGCTGGGAGCCGCCGACGAGCTGCATGCCGAACGGCGACCCCGTCAGCGTCTCGATCGCCCCGACCTCCGGTGCGGCGGGGCCGAGCATCATGGCCAGCGAGCTGGCGTAACAGTACGGTCCTGATCCGAGGTACATGGCCGCCATTGAAGGCCCTGACACGGTGTCAGGCGCAAGCTCAGTCGTGCGGCCGGTCCGAGAAGCGCGCCAGGACCAGCGCCTCGACGACGCCGACGACCGCGTACGCGAGGATGGACACGGTGGTGACGACCACGATGTCCGCCCACACCTCGTCATAGCGGAACCCCCCGATGGCCCGCAGGATCTCGGCCCCGATGCCCTCACCGGTGGCCAGCCACTCGGCGATCAGCGCGCCGATGATCGAGGCGGGCACGGAGATCCTGGCCGAGGCGAAGACCGCGGGCATCGCCGTCGGCACGGCGACCTTGCGCAGGACGGTCAGCCGGCTGCCGCCGTACGCCAGGATCAGGTCGGTGGCCTGCGGCGAGGCGGAGCGCAGGCCGAAGGCGATGTTCACCAGCGCGGGGAAGAAGACCACGATGCCGCCGATGACGGCCACGCCGACCAGGTCCCTGCCGAAGATCAGCGTGATCAGCGGGGTCATCACCACCAGCGGCACCGAGCGCAGCAGCATGGCGACCGGCATGAACGTCTGCTCGACGGTCCTGAACAGCACGAACGCGACGGCGACGGCGGTCGCGGCGACCATGCCGGAGGCGAAGCCGATGGCCGCGTCCCTGATCGTGACGCCCAGCGCGCCGAACACGGCCTCGCGGTGCGCCTCGGAGGAGGTCAGGTACTCCCAGACCTGCGGCGGGCGCTTGCCCACCAGCGGGCTGATCCCGAACGCCTCCAGCGCCAGCCACCACGCGGCCACGACGATCACGACGGAGGGCGCCAGCGGGCCCACGATCCGCAGCACGGTGCGCCCGATCACGCGGCCTCCCCCCTCGACCAAGGGGTGACCACGCGGGCGACGAGCGCGACGACCGCGTACCCGAGGCCGGCGATCAGGCCCGCCACGAGCGCGAGCCCCCAGGTGCGCGGCACCTGGAACTGCTGCTGGGAGATCATCAGGGAGACTCCGAGGCCCTGGTCGTTGCTGCCGAGGTACTCGCCGATGATGGCGCCGAGCAGCGCGGACGGGGCCGAGATCTTCAGGCCGGCGAACGTGCTCGGCAGGGCGGAGATGACCTGGACGTAGCGGAGCCTGGCCAGGCGGCCGCCGCCGTACACGGTGACGAGGTCGAGGCCGGCCCGGTCGGCCGAGCGCAGCCCGAGCAGCGCCCCGATGAGCGTGGTGAAGAAGACGGAGATGGCCGCGAGGAACACCACGGTCGCCTCGCCGCCGAAGACCACCAGCACGATCGGGCCGATGGCCAGCAGCGGGACGCAGTAGCTGATCACGGCGAGCTGCGTGGCGACGGCCTCCAGCCGGGGCACGAGCAGCACCAGCAGCGCCACGGCGATGGCCAGCCCGTTGCCCCACAGGAAGCCCTGGACGGCGGCGGACAGCGTGGCGGTGGTGTTGGGGCCGTAGAAGGCCCAGCCGTCGTCGGCCATGGAGGCCAGCACGGCGGGCGGGGCGGGCACGGCGCCGCCGTCGGCGAACACCGTCACGGCCAGCAGCCACCAGAGCGCGACGAGCGCGACGACGCCGATCAGGCCCTGGATCCGTCTCATGAGCCGTGCCCGAAGAGCAGGTCGCTCAGGTGGTCGTGGATGGCGTGGAACTCCGGCGTCCGCATCATCTCGGGCGTGCGCGGACGCGGCAGGTCGATCTCCACCATCTCCACCACCCGGCCGGGACGCGGGCTCATGACGGCCACCAGGTCCGACAGGAAGATCGCCTCCCCGATGCCGTGGGTGACCATGAGCGTGGTGGCGGGCTTCTCGGTCCAGATCCGCAGCAGCTCCAGGTTGAGCCGCTGCCGGGTCATGTCGTCCAGGGCGCCGAACGGCTCGTCGAGCAGCAGCACGCTGGGCTTGACGACCAGGGCGCGGGCGATCGACACGCGCTGGCGCATGCCGCCCGACAGCTCGGCGGGCCGGGCCTTCTCGAAGCCCTCCAGGCCGACCAGCTTGATCAGGTCCTCGATCACGCCAGGCTCCGGCTTGATCCCGGCCACCTCCAGCGGCAGCCGGATGTTGGCCGCGACGCTGCGCCAGGCCAGCAGCGCGGAGTCCTGGAAGGCGATGCCGAGGTGGTGGCCCTGGCGCAGCTCCTGCGGCGTCTCGCCGTTGACCCGGATCTCGCCCGACGTGGGCTCCTCCAGGCCGGCCAGGATGCGCAGCACGGTGGACTTGCCGCAGCCGGACGGGCCGAGCAGCGACAGGAACGAGCCCTTCGGCGTCTTCAGGTCCACGCCCTCGACGGCGGTCACGCCCTTGCCGAACGTCTTGCTCAGCCCGGTGATGGAGATGCCGCTCATGCGAGCTTCAGGCTCGGGTCGGCCTGGTAGACCTCGTTGAGGATCGACAGGTCGAACAGCTGCTCGGCCTTGATCGTCAGACCGGCCTTGGCCAGGGACTCGATGTTCTGCTCGATCAGCTCGGGCGTCATCGTGAACAGGCCGTTGGCCTTGGAGTCGTCGGTGACGACGAGCTCGTTCTGCATCTTGGCCTCCTCGGTCTGCTCCTTGACGTCGAGGTTCTGGTCCTTGCCGTAGACGGTGGCGGCCAGCTCGGCGGACCTGGCCGGGTCGGCGACGGCGTCCTTCCAGCCCTTGATCTCGGCGGTCAGGAACGCCTTGAGCTTGTCGCGCTCGTTGTCGATGGTCTCCTGGGTGACGGTGAACGTCTCGGCGACCAGCGGCAGGCCGGCGTCGGCGAGCAGCAGGTACCTGGGGTCGTGGCCCTTCATGCGCAGGTTGACCGGGCCGCTGGTGACGAAGCCGACGTACCCGTCGAGCTGGCCGGAGGTGAGCATCGACGGGTCCGACTGGAACGGCACCCTGGTCACCTGGGCGGCGTCGAGGCCGTTGGCCTTGAGCAGGGCGTTCCAGACCAGCTCGTTGGAGTCCTGCACGCCGATCTTCTTGCCGACCAGGTCCTCGGCCTTCTCGATCGGGTTCTTGCTCAGGGAGATGACGGCGAACGGGTTCTTCTGGAACGTCGCGCCGACGATCTTCAGCGGGGCGCCCTGCAGCACGGCGGGCGCGGTGATGGTGGGCGCCGACAGGCCCGCCCAGCAGCGGCCGGTGGCCAGGCCCGACTCGACCGAGGTGCCGGAGCCGCCGCCGGACAGCAGCTCGACCTGCGTGAACCCGGCGGCCTTGAAGTAGCCGTTGGTGTCGGCGAAGTACTCGCCGGCGAACTCGACGTTCTTCTTCCAGGAGAGCTGCAGCTTGACCGACCCGAATCCGCCGCCGCCGCTGCTGCTGCCGGAGGTGGTCGTGCCGTTGTCGCCACAAGCGGCCAGACCGAGCGCCAGACCGGCCAGACCGGTCGTCCGCAGGAACGCGCGACGGTCGAGGGTAGCCATAATTCTCCTTGAACGGCCGTGAACATGCAGGTCAGGACGGTATCCCTCGATTATTACCATCGTGTGACGATGGTTTCGGACATCACCGTCCGGGGAACGGCCACGAGCCGGGAACCCGGGAAAACCGCTGGCGGCCCCTGTAGGTCCCTACGAGAGCGCCGCGCGAGGACCGTAGATCCCTCCAGCCGCCCGGAGGCTCGGGTAGCGTCGAGCGGGAAATGAGACTCGACGGAATCCCCCTTTGGGACGGTACCGAATTCCGCGGCCCGGTCGATCTGACCTGGGAGCCCGACCGGATCACCGGCGTGAGCCCCGCGCCGCCGCGCCACGCCGACCTGTGCGTGCTGCCTGGCCTGGTGGACACCCACGTCCACCTCGTCGGCTACGCCGGCCCCGGCACGCCGCCCGACTTCGCGACCTGGCCGCTGACCACCACCCGTGACGAGCAGGTGCTGCACGGCGCCGCGCACGCCCAGCGGGCCATGCGGCACGGCGTGACGACGCTGCGCGACCTGGCCGGCGACGAGGCCCAGATCGCGCTGCGCCGGGTCTTCGACGCCGGAGTGCTGCCGGGGCCGCGCATCCAGGTGCACGGCGTGGTGGGGATGACCGCCGGGCACAACGACCTGTTCGTGCCGCCCGCGTTCCCGGTCAGGAAGCCCACCGCCGACGGGCCCGACGAGTGCCGCAAGCTCGTCCGCACCTGGGCCCGGGCCGGCATGGACGGCATCAAGCTGACCACCAGCGGCGGCGTGCTGTCGATCGGCGACAAGAACGTCTGGCGCAACTACACCCGCGACGAGATCAGGGCCGTGGTGGACGAGGCGCACGCGCTGGGCATGCCGGTCGCCTCGCACGCCCACTCCGAGGACGGCATCCGGGTCGCCGTCGAGGAGGGCGTGGACTCCATCGAGCACGGCACGCTCATGAGCAGGGACCTGGCCGAGATCCTGGCCGAGCGCCGCACGCCGGTGGCCCCGACGCTGCTCATCAACGAGGCCATCGCCGAGGGCCGGGTGCCCGTCACCCCCGAGGCCATGGCCAAGGCCGCCGAGCTGGTCGCCACCCGCAACGTGCTGCTGGCGCAGGCCGCCGCGCTGGGCGTGCGCTTCGTGCTCGGCACCGACGCCAACGGCCACCACGTGCAGTTCGGCGACCAGCTCGCCGAGGTGGTGCACATGACGCGCATCCTCGGCCTCGACGCGGAGTCGGCGCTGCGCGCGGCCACCTCCGACGCGGCCGACTCGATCGGCATGCCGGTGGGCCGCGTCGCGCCCGGGCTGGGGGCCGACCTCGTCGTGCTGCGCGGCCGGCCGTGGGAGCGCATCGAGGACCTGGCCACGGAGAACATCGTGGCCGTCGTCTCCCGGGGCAACGTGGTCGCCGGCCGCCTGCCCTGACGCCGGGCGCCGCTCAGGGAGCGGCGTCGTCGCGGGCCTGCTGCCCCGAGCGCAGCGCCAGGTAGAGGTCGGTACGGTCGCGCATCGAGGACATCCGCCGCCCGGTGAGCTCCTCGATGCGCTGCATCCGGTAACGCAGGGTGTTGACGTGCACGTACAGCTCGTCGGCCGTGCGCTGCCAGGAGCCGCACGTCTCCAGGAAGATGTCGAGCGTGCGCAGCAGCTCGGAGCCGTGCCGCGCGTCGTACTCCTCGACGGGGCCGAGCAGGTGGTCGCGGAAGGAGCGGCGCATGCTCGCCGGCAGCGAGGCCAGCAGCAGGTCGAAGCTGTCGATGTCGGCCACCGACATGATCGACACGGGCCCCGGCCCGCCGCGCGCCGACTCCATGCCGCGCCTGGCCGTCTCCAGGGCCTCGCCGAGCTGCGACACGCTGGCCGCCATCTCGCTGATCCCGGCCGCGATGCTGGTGCCGGGCGCGTCCGCCAGCAGGCCGCGCAGCTCGTCGGCCAGGCTCTTGCGCGAGGCCCGGCCGTTGACCAGCACGACCGCCTCCTGCGGCGTGCCGCCGACGATCAGGTGCCGGCCCTTTCTGGCCAGCCCCTCGTGCAGCAGCTCCGGCAGGTCGAGCTCGGGCCCGCCGGTCAGCGCCACCGCCATGGCCGCCGTCGGCAGCCCCGGGTCCGCGCCGAGCAGCCGCAGGTGCGCCGAGACCTCGCCGGGCGGGATCTGGCCGAGCACGTCGAGCAGGGTCTGCGCCCTGACCCGCTCGGCCCTGCGCTGCTCGGCGGCGAAGCCCTCGGCCGTCACCGCCTCGCTGATCGCGCCGAACGCCTGGTCGGGCGCGGCCAGGAGGAGCGGCAGCCGCCGGCGCCGGCACGCCGCGACCAGCTCGTCCGGCAGCTCGCCGAGCACGATCAGGCCGACGACCAGGCCGGCGGCGTCGCTGGCCCACAACGCGTCGGCGAAGCGCTCGCAGTCGGACGGCCGCGTGTACCAGACCCCGCTGGTGAGCACGAGGTCGCCGGGGCGCAGGTAGCGCCGGGGGTCGGGCAGATCCGTCGGGTACGCCCGCCGCACCTCCCGGTCGAGCGCGTCGGCGCCCGTCACCACCGTCAGCCGTAGGTCCTCGCGGGCGAGCAGATCCGACAGCCTCATGAAATCTGATGTTATGCCAGCTCAAAGGGTGAGAGTTCAGAGGTTCGCACGATGCCTCCGCTGCTCCGGGTCGGGTTTACTCGTTGCCATGCGTCCCAAAGCGGAACTCCACCTGCACATCGAGGGCACCCTGGAGCCCGAGCTCGTCGTCGAGCTGGCCCGGCGTAACCGGATCGACCTGCCCACCTTCGACGTGGAGGCCATCCGCGCACGGTACTCCTTCGCGAACCTGCAGTCGTTCCTGGACGTGTACTACGAGAACATGGCGGTCCTGCGCACCGAGGAAGACTTCTACGACCTGGCCACCGCCTACCTGCGCCGGGCCGCCGGCCAGGGGGTGCGGCACGCGGAGATCTTCTTCGACCCGCAGGCGCACCTGAGCAGGGGCGTGCCGCTGGAGGTCGTGTTCGGCGGGCTGTCGGCGGCGCTGAAGGACGGTGACGTGTCGGCCGCGCTGATCCTGTGCTTCCTGCGCGACCGGGGCGCCGAGGAGGCCGAGCAGGTGCTGCGGGCGGCGTTGCCGTACCGGGAGCACTTCATCGGGGTGGGGCTGGACTCGGCGGAGGTGGGGTATCCGCCGTCGCTGTTCCGGCGGGTCTTCGAGACGGCCGCCGCCGAGGGGCTGCACCGGGTGGCGCACGCGGGCGAGGAGGGCGGGCCCGACTACGTGTGGGAGGCGCTGGACGTGCTGCGCGTCGAGCGGGTGGACCACGGCATCAGGGCGATGGAGGACCCGCAGCTCGTGGCCCGGCTGCGGGCGGAGCGCATCCCGCTGACGGTGTGCCCGCTGTCGAACGTACGGCTGCGCGCGGTGCCGTCCCTGCGTGACCACATCCTGCCCGCGATGCTGGACGAGGGGCTGGTCGTGACCGTCAACTCCGACGACCCCGCCTACTTCGGCGGATACGTGGAGGACAACTACGCGGCGTTGCGGCGGGAGCTGGGGATGACCGACGCCCAGCTCGACCGGATCGCCGCCAACTCCTTCGAGGCGTCCTTCGCCTACGCGGGCTGACCCTCCCGCGCGGCGCCCGTTCGGCCAGGTGCGGGCGGTCTGCCCGTACGGCCGGAAGGGGCCCGCCCATCGATGGGCGGGCCCCTTCACACGTCTGTCGTGTCAGCCGCTGTCGTGTCAGCCGCTCAGGACGCTGCTCAGCAGCTCGTTCAGGAGGTCCAGGTCGAGGATGTCGTTGTCCTCCCCGTAGTTGTTCCACTCACCGAAGTCCCAGCCCTTGCCGTCGTCCTTGCCGTGGTTGGGCCCGGGAAGGATGCCCGACTCGGCGGTGACGCTGGGCGCCGCCGCGAGCGCGGTGCCTCCGAACATGACCATCCCGCCGACCAGCCCGGCGAGGACGAGTCCGTTTCTGACCATTGCGTTTCTCCCTGCTACCTCTCGACTACTCTCCGTAGCTATCGGAGGAAGATCTGCCCCTGCCCCAAGTTCGACAAACGCCCGTATTTTCGCTCTTGACCTGCAAAAATACGGTGTCTAAACGAACAGATGACGATGATCGCCCTATTTGACGCATAGGTGTGCGCAGCTAGACAAGGCGCGACCTTTGGCTGCCCGGTTTATGACCGTTCGGGCGGCGAGACCTAGAGCACGGTGAGAATGACCGGTCCGTCCTCCGTGATGGCCACCGTGTGCTCGACGTGCGCGCCCCTGCTGCCGTCGCCCGAGCACACCGACCAGCCGTCGGAACCCATGAAGTAGTCGTCGCCGCCACCGGCCATCAGGCTGGGCTCGATCGCGATCACCAGCCCCGGCCGCAGCCGCATCCCGCGCCCCCGGGGGGCCACGTTGGGCACGAACGGCGACTCGTGCATGGCGCGCCCGATGCCGTGGCCGCCGAAGTCGTTCTGCATGCCGTAGCCCGCGCCGCGCCCGACCGTGGACATCGCGTGCCCGATGTCTCCGAGCCGGCCCCCGGGCACGGCCGCCTCGATGCCCGCCGCGAGCGTCTCCTCCGTGACCCTGATCAGCTTCAGGTCCTCGGCGCGGGCCTGCCCGACGGTGAAGGTGACCGCGCCGTCGGCGTGCCAGCCGTCGACGAAGGCGCCGCAGTCCACGCTGAGCAGGTCGCCGTCCCGCAGCCGGTACGGCGACGGCAGCCCGTGCAGGATGACCCCGTTCACCGAGGTGCAGATCACCCCCGGGTAGGGCATCGCGCCGAACGACGGGTGGTAGCCGAAGAACGAGGCCCCCGCCCCGGCCTCCTGGATGACCGTCCTGGCCAGCTCGTCCAGCTCCTTGAGCGACACCCCCACCCCGGCCGCCTCCCGCACCGCGGCCTGCACGGCGGCGACGACTCTGCCCGACTCCCGCATCGCGGCGATCTCACCGGCCGACTTGAGCTCGATCACGGCCCCTCCTTGTCGATAACTATACCGGTATTATTATCACGGATCGCGGCGCGGGACGAGCGGAAATCGTGTTCTCCGCACGTGCCGCCGGCCCGTGACCCCCGGTGACCGGCGCAGCGTCACCAGCCGGGGTCGCGCAGGTGCAGCGCGAGCTGCGTACGGTCCCGCAGCCCCAGCTTGCGCAGCATGCTGGAGACGTGGTTCTTCACCGTCCCCTCGGTGATGAACAGCCGGGCCGCGATCTCCCTGTTCGTCGCCCCCACGGCGATCATCCGGGCCACGTCCAGCTCCCGCTCCGACAACGACTCCCGCCCCCGGAACCCGCCGCCCGTCCCCGGCCACCTGCGCAGCTCGGCCACCAGCCGGGTCGCCACCGGCCCGTCGAGCACGGTCTCCCCCGCGTACGCCTTCCTGATGCCCGCCACCAGCTCCTCCGGCGAGCAGTCCTTGAGCAGGTAGCCGCGGGCGCCCGCGCGCAGCGCGCCGAAGATGTACTCGTCCTCCTCGAACGTGCTCAGCACCAGCGCCGCCACCCCCGGATGCTCCCCGGCGAGCCTGCCGACCAGCTCCACGCCGTCCATGCGCGGCATCCTGGCGTCCACCAGCGCGACGTCGGGGGCGCAGCGCGGCACGGCCGCCAGCGCCTGCCGGCCGTCGGCCGCCTCCCCCACGACCTCGATCCCGTCCTCGACCTCCAGCAGCTTGCGCAGCCCCTGCCGCATCAGGTCCTGGTCGTCCACGAGCAGCACCCGGATCCCCCGCCCCGCCTCCGGCGCACCACCCGGCGGCCGGGTCATGGGCGTTCCGCCGGGCCCGCCGTTCCCCGGCCGCGTCATGGGCGTGCCGCCGGGACCTCGGCGCGCAGTTCGAAGCCGCCCCCGTCGGCGTTGCCCGCGCGGAAGTCGCCGCCGACGCCGCGCACCCGCTCGGCCAGCGACGACAACCCGAACCCCGCCGGGTCCGCCGCTCCCCTGCCGTCGTCGCCGACCGTCAGCACCACCCGCTCCGCCCCGTACGCCAGCCGCGCCCGCACCCGCCGGGCCCCGGCGTGCCGCAGCACGTTCGTCAGCCCCTCCTGCAGCACCCGGTAGAGGACCAGCTCCGCGTCCGGGTCGACGCGCCGCTCCGGCCCCTCCACCTCGAACGCGACCTCGACCCCCGTGCCGTCGAAGGAGCGGGCCAGCCGCTCCAGCGCGGCGCTGCCGGCCTGGCCGTCCAGCGCGAGCGGGCGCAGGGCGCGCACCCACCGCCGCGACTCGGCCAGCGCCTGCACGGTCAGCTCCTTGGCCTGGCCCACCTCCTCCCACACCGCCTCCGGCCGCCGCTGCCTGAACCGCTCGGCGTTCTCCAGGCTCATCTTGATCAGCGTGAGGTGGTGGCCGATCGAGTCGTGCATGTCCCTGGCCATCCGGGCGCGCTCCTCGGCCACCGCCAGCTCCCTGATCCGCTCGATCAGCCGCTGGGCCGCCTCCCGCTGCCTGCCCGCCTCCAGCAGCGCCGCCGCCATGGCCAGGGAGAAGACCGCGAACAGCACCAGCAGCACGACCTGGTCCACCATCACGGCCCAGTCGCCGCCGGACAGCAGCGCGACGACCGCGCCCATGACGACGACGTACGCGGCCACGATGGCGACGGCCACCCGCATGCCGTACAGGAAGGCCACGTGCACCATGGCGACCAGCAGCATGGCCGAGTGCAGCCCGCTGACGAACTGCCCGACGAACGGCAGGGTCAGCAGCAGCCCCGGGGCGGCCAGCTTGCGCAGGGCGCCGGCGTCCCGGCCCGCCGGGATGACCAGCCAGAGCCCGGCCACCAGGGCCATCACGCCGGCGAACAGCCCCAGGTCGGCCGGGCCGCGCGCGGTGGCCAGGCCGCCGGCCAGCGTGACGGCGTACACGGCCCAGAACGCCACGGTCAGCACCCGGCCCCGGCCCGCGGCGAGCACCCCCGCCTGACGGCCCGTGTCCGGCCCCACCGCGAGCACCCCCGCCTGACGCGCCCCGCCCGCCCCGGGTGCGCCGTCCGGGCGTGCCCGAAGTGTCCCGCCCGCGGCGAACAGCCTGCCGTGCCACGTGTCCCGAAATTTCACATCTTCGCACCTTACGCGGCCACTCTCCGCCCGGCATCCCACCACGGGCACCATGACTCCGGTCATGGCCGGCTCTGTCCCCGGCTCGATGCGTCCCCGGCGGCGCCGGGCCTAGCGTCGTCCGGCATGCGAATACTCGGTGCCGTCCTGGTCACGATCGCGATGCTCATCGCCGCCCTGTTCGGGACCCAGGCGATCTCACGTGCCCTGCCCGAGGGCCTGGCGGGCTGGGTGTCCCCGCCGCTGACCGCCCTGGTGGTCCTCGGGCTGCTCCATGCCTATCGTCGCCTGACCGGCCGCCCGTGGTCGGGCCTCGCCCTCACCCGTACGTGGTGGGCGCTGCCGCAGGCGCTGGCCGGCCTGGCGGCGGGCCTGGCCGCGCTGGTCGCCGGCAGCGCCCTCTCCGTCTGGCTGGGCGCGGCGGAATGGGGCCCGCCGGACCTTCCCACGCCGCCCGCGATGGTGCTGCTCGCCATCGTCCTCATCGTGCTGCGGGCCTCCCTGCCGGAGGAGCTGCTCTTCCGCGGCCACCTGCACGACGTGCTCTCCGCCCGCCTGGGCCGGCGCGGGGTGCTCGCGGTCACCACGCTGTCGTTCGGCGCGCTGCACGTCATCTCGTCGAGCGAGGCGTCGGGGCTCGGGGAGAAGCTGCTGTTCGTGGCGCAGGCGACGGCGCTGGGCCTGCTGTGCGGGATCGCCAGGGAGCGCACGGGCGCGGTGTGGATGCCGATCGGCGCCCACACCGCGATGTACGTCAACGCCCTCGTCCCGGCCCCCGCCACCCACTACGGCGCGCAGCTCGCCCTCCAGGCGGCCACCCTCGCCCTGGCGGCCCTCGCCGTCCACCTCATGCCCGTCCCGGGAGCCCCGCGCCCGGCCGGGCCCGAAAAACGGCGGCGGGCGGAGGGAAGCCCCCCGCCCGCCGCCGGCGACGCGATCGTCAGGCCATGAGCCGGGCCGTCAGGCCACGAGCCGGACCGTCAGGCCAGGAAACGGCTCGCCAGGCCACGAATCGGCTCACCTCCTGATCGTCAGGCCTTGAGCCAGCTCATCATCGGGCGGAGCTTGGCGCCGGTCTTCTCGATCGGGTTCTCGGCCAGCTCGTCGCGGTAGCGCTGGAACTCCTTCTGGCCGCTGTCGAACTCCTCGACGAGCTGCCGGGCGAAGGTGCCGTCCTGGACCTCGGCGAGGATGCGGCGCATCTCCTGGCGGGACTCGTCGTTGATGACGCGCGGGCCGCGGGTGTAGCCGCCGTACTCGGCCGTGTCGGAGACCGACCAGTACATCTTGGAGATGCCGCCCTCGTACATGAGGTCGACGATGAGCTTCATCTCGTGCAGGCACTCGAAGTAGGCGACCTCGGGCTGGTAGCCGGCCTCGATGAGGGTCTCGAAGCCCGCCTTGATCAGCTCGGAGACACCGCCGCAGAGCACGGCCTGCTCGCCGAACAGGTCGGTCTCCGTCTCCTCCTTGAACGTGGTGCGCAGCGCGCCGGCGCGGGTGCCGCCGATGCCCTTGGCGTAGGAGAGCGCGAGGTCGAGCGCCTTGCCCGAGGCGTCCTTCTCGACGGCCACGAGACACGGCACGCCGCGCCCGGCCTCGAACTGGCGGCGGACGAGGTGGCCGGGGCCCTTGGGGGCGACCATGCAGACGTCGACGCCCTCGGGGGCCTCGATGAGGCCGTAGCGGATGTTGAGCCCGTGGCCGAAGAAGAGCGCGTCGCCCTCGACCAGGTTGGGGGCGACGTGCTCGGCGTAGAGGTGGCGCTGGATGTGGTCCGGCGCCAGGATCATCGTGAGGTTGGCCTCCTCGACGGCCTCGGCCGGGGTGACCACGCGCAGGCCGTCGTTCTCGGCCTTCTCGCGGCTCTTGGAGCCCTCGGGCAGGCCGACCCGCACGTCGACGCCGGAGTCACGCAGGGAGAGCGCGTGGGCGTGGCCCTGGCTGCCGTACCCCAGCACGGCCACGTGGCGTCCCTGAATGATCGACAGGTCGGCCTGGTCGTCGTAGTAAATCTCGGTCACTTGCTCAAAACCTTTCAGGCGGTACGGTCCAGTGCCCTGAGGGACCGGTCGGTGATGGAGCGGGCGCCGCGGCCGATGGCCACCATGCCCGATTGGACGAGTTCTTTGATCCCGAACGGCTCGAGGACCTTCACGAAGGCCTCCAGCTTGTCGGGCGTGCCGGTGACCTCGATGGTCACGGCGTCGGCCGCCACGTCGACGCAGCGGGCGCGGAAGAGGTTGACGAGCTCCAGCACGTGGGAGCGGCTCTCGGCGTCGGCCTTGACCTTGATCAGCATGAGCTCGCGCTGCACGGACTGCGCCGGGTCCAGCTCGACGATCTTGAGCACGTTCACCAGCTTGTTGAGCTGTTTGGTGACCTGCTCAAGGGGCAGCTCCTCGACGCTCACCACGATCGTGATGCGGGAGATGTCGTCGTGCTCGGTGGGCCCGACGGCCAGGGAGTCGATGTTGAACCCCCTGCGGCTGAACAGCGCCGACACGCGCGCAAGGACACCCGGCTTGTTCTCCACAAGCACGGACAGCGTGTGTCTACTCATCCTCGTTCTCCCACCTCGGCGCCATGTCACGGGCGATCTTGATGTCGTCGTTGCTGGTGCCCGCCGCGACCATGGGCCAGACCATGGCGTCCTGGTGGACGACGAAGTCGACCACGACAGGCACGTCGTTGATCTCCATGGCCTTCGCGATCACGGCGTCCACGTCCTCGGGACGCTCGCACCGCAGGCCCACACAACCATAGGCCTCCGCCAGCTTGACGAAGTCGGGGATGCGGCGGGGGGCCTGCAGGTTGGTGTTGGAGTAGCGCTGGTCGTAGAAGAGCGTCTGCCACTGGCGGACCATGCCGAGATTACCGTTGTTGATGACGGCGATCTTGATCGGCACGCCCTCCAGCGCACAGGTGGCCAGCTCCTGGTTGGTCATCTGGAAGCAGCCGTCGCCGTCGATGGCCCACACCGTGGCGTCGGGGCGGCCCATCTTGGCGCCCATCGCGGCCGGGACGGCGAAGCCCATCGTGCCCGCGCCGCCGGAGTTGATGAACGTGCCGGGCTTCTCGTAGCCGATGAACTGCGAGGCCCACATCTGGTGCTGGCCCACGCCGGCCACGTAGAACGCCTCGGGGCCCACGATCGCGCTCAGCCGCTCCATGACGTATTGGGGGGCCAGCGAGCCGTCCGCGAACTCCTCGTAGCCCAGCGGGTAGGTCTCCTTGTAGCCGTTGAGCACCGTCCACCAGTCGGCGTAGTCGCCCTTCTGCCCCGACGCCTCGATCGCCGCGACGAGGTCGCTGATGACCTCTTTGCAGTCGCCCACGATCGGCACGTCGGCGTGGCGGTTCTTGGAGATCTCGGCCGGGTCGATGTCGGCGTGCACGACCTTGGCGTAGGGGGCGAACGACGGAAGGTGACCGGTCACCCGGTCGTCGAACCGCACGCCCAGGCCGATGATCAGGTCGGACTTCTGCAGAGCGCCCACGGCGGAGACGCTGCCGTGCATGCCGGGCATGCCCATGTGCTGGGGGTGGCTGTCGGGGAACGTGCCGCGGGCCATCAGGGTGGTGATGACCGGGATGTTCGTCAGCTCGGCGAGCCGCAGCAGCTCTTCGGAGGCGCGCGCCTTGTGGACGCCGCCGCCGACGTACAGGACCGGGCGCTTGGACTCGGCGATGAGCTTGGCGGCCTCGCGGATCTGCTTGGAGTGCGGCCTGGTGACCGGGCGGTAGCCCGGGAGCTGCATGGTGGGCGGCCAGCTGAAGGTGGTCTCGGCCTGCAGCGCGTCCTTGGAGATGTCCACCAGGACCGGCCCGGGACGGCCGGTGGAGGCGATGTGGAAGGCCTCCATGATCGTACGGGCGATGTCGCCGGCGTCGGTGACCAGGAAGTTGTGCTTCGTGATCGGCATGGTGATGCCGGAGATGTCGGCTTCCTGGAAGGCGTCGGTGCCGATCATCGGCGAGGCCACCTGCCCGGTGATCGCCACGATCGGCACCGAGTCCATGAAGGCGTCGGCAATCGGAGTCACCAGGTTCGTGGCGCCCGGCCCGCTGGTCGCCATGCAGACACCGACCTTGCCCGTCGCCTGCGCGTAGCCCTCGGCCGCGTGACCGGCGCCCTGCTCGTGGCGTACGAGCACGTGCCGGACCTTGGTCGAGTCGTAGAGAGGATCGTAGGCCGGCAGAATGGCACCGCCCGGGATCCCGAACACTGTGTCGACTCCAACGTGCTCCAACGCCCTGACCAGGGCCTGTGCACCTGTCATCCGTTCGGTCATCGGCTCGTTCCTTGCGTGGCTACTCGCTTAAGGACATAAAAAATGCCCCTTCCCACCGGACGGCGGGTCTGGGGCGGCGCGCAGGTCGTCGTGCTTCGCTATCGGCCCGCGCGCCGGCGAAGTACTACGAGAATCTCACTGCGAAGCATGCCTTACACCATAGCCGCTCCGAACGCCCCAGTGTCAACTTGGTGGACACATGTCTCAGACAGTGAGACTCGTACGCATCAGCGAGTCGACCCCGCGCGCCGCCATCGGCCGCGCCACGAGGAAACCCTGCCCCCGCGTGCAGCCCATCTGCTTGAGCAGTTCGAGCTGCTCGGGGCGTTCGATCCCCTCGGCCACCACGATAAGCCCGAGGTCGTGCCCGAGCCGCACGATCGTGCGCGTGAGCAGGGTCAGCGTGTCGTCCATGCCGAGCCCCGACACGAAGGACGGATCTATCTTGATCATGTCGACGGGGAGCTGGCGCAGGAACGCCAGCGAGGCGTAGCCGGTGCCGAAGTCGTCGATCGCCAGCCGGACGCCCAGCGCCCGCAGCTCCGACAGCCGCTTGATCGTCTCCTCGGCGTCCTCGACGAGCATCTCCTCGATCACTTCGAGGGTCAGCGAGGAGGCGGGCAGCCCGCTCTCGGTCAGCGCCTCGGCCACGGTCTCGACGAACCTGGGCGCCATGATCTGGCGCGCCGACAGGTTGAGCGACAGCCCGATGTCCCACGACGAGGCCCGCCACGCGGCCACCTCGCGGCACGCCTCGCGCAGGATCCACTCGCTCAGCGGCACGATCAGCCCGGTGTCCTCGGCGGCGTCGAGGAACTGCTCGGGCGGCACGAACACCGACCCGCGCCACCACCGCACCAGCGCCTCCACCGCGGTCACCCGCGAGGTGGCCAGGTCGACCACCGGCTGGTACTCGATCGCGAACTGCTGCTCGATCAGCGCCCGCTGCAGGTCGGCGGCCAGCTCCAGGCGGCGCATGACGTCGGCGTGCATCTGCGCGGCGAACACCTCGACCCGCCGCCCGCCCAGCTCCTTGGAGCGCGCCATCGCCACGTCGGCGTTGCGCATGAGGTCGCCGGCGGGCAGGTCGTCCTCGGTGAAGGCCACGCCCACGCTGGCGGTCAGCGCCACGTCGCGGTCGGCCACCCGGAACGGCTCCTGCGAGACCGCGCGCACCAGCCGCTCGGCCAGGTCGACCGCGACCTGCGCCTCGCCGCCGGTCTCCACCAGCACCGCGAACTCGTCGCCGCCCCACCGGGCCAGCGTGTCGTCGGCGCGCACGGCGCCGCGCAGCCGGCGGGCCGCCTGCCCGAGCAGGTAGTCGCCGCTGGCGTGCCCGACCGAGTCGTTGACCGAGGTGAACCCGTCGAGGTCGAGGAAGATGACCGCCACGCCGCCCATCCCCGGGCCCGCGGTGCGGCCCGACAGCACCTCGCGGGTGCGCTCCTCGAAGTAGGCGCGGTTGGGCAGCCCGGTCACGCCGTCGTGGAAGGTCAGGTGGGCCACCTGGTTGCGCAGGGCCTCCTCGTCGCTGATGTCCCTGGTCGTCACGAGCATGAGGTCGGCGCCGCCGGCCCGGCGGGTGGCGACGGACTCGGTGGGGCGCCAGGTGCCGTCGGCGGCGCGTACGCGGCAGGCGATCAGGCAGGCCCCCGGCGGGTTCTCCTCCTCCTCGGGCGGCGACCCGTCCAGGGTCAGCGCGCGCATGGCGACCTGGATGCCCGGCACGTCCTCGGGGTGGATGTAGTCGAAGATCGACCCGCCGACCAGCTCGTCCTGGCGGTAGCCGTAGGTGACCTCGACCCCGGCGCCGATCTCGCGCACGACGCCCTCGTAGTCGCAGGTGAACACGACGTCGCCGGTGCTCTCGGCCAGCTCGCGCAGCTGCCGCTCGCCCAGCTTGACCAGGCCGCGCAGGCGCACGTTGGCCGCCGAGACCACGAACAGGCGCACCAGCAGGAGCAGCACCGCGGAGACGGCGACCACCACGACGCCGGTGACGGGCGCGCCGGCCCGGCCGCCCGCCTGGTGGGCGAGCAGCGTGCAGGCCGCCACGGCGACCAGCACCAGCGGCACGAGCCCGGCCGCCTGCACGACGCCCGGCCCGTGCTCCCGCCGCGCCCGCGGCCCCCAGGCGAGGGCCGCCAGCAGCAGGAAGGCGACGGGCGCGAGCATGACGGCCCACAACTGCGGCTCGACGTCGAGCAGCCGCGCCACCGCCGTCGCCACGCCCGCGACGGTCATGCCCGCCAGCACGCCCACCCCGGCCAGGGCGAACAGCCGGGAGGACGAGCCGCCGGCGAGCACCGACGGGACCACCGCGAACGTCAGCAGCAGCGCGATCATCGGCGGCAGCATGACCAGCGTGAACGCGGCCGGGTCGGCCGTGTCGGCGTAGACGTGCCGCAGCGCCACCAGCCAGCCGATCAGGAACAGGGAGGCGGTGCACAGGTAGGCGTCGGTCACATGCCGTAAGACGGCCCTGGCCGGCAGCTTGCGGTCGGCGGCGATCAGCGCGCCGCCCGCCGTGACCACGGTGCCGAGCAGCACGAACATGTCGGCGAAGCTGACCATGAAGCTCTCGGCGATCGGTCCGAGCACCACCCCCGCGGCCCAGATGACGGCGCCGCCGCCCATCCAGCGCGCACCCATCGCCATGGGGCGGTGCGCGGCGGCCTGCTTCACTGAGGCGATCAGCAAGGAGGCGGCGGCGACCAGCGCCGCGATCCCTCCGGCGATCGCGCCCGTGACCATGGCCGGGCTGCCCGCCAGGACTGCGACGGCGTACGCCACCGCCCCTGTGGCCGCCGCGGCGGCCGGCGGCACCCGTGGATCACGCCAGCGGATCACAGTCGTTGCCCATCCCGTCTCGAACTCTGCACCAGTGACCGCCGAAGTCCGGTCGATCACTTCGCCAGTGTGTGCTGTCGTGGGTGCGCGGGTGGTGACAACGCCGATGTCGTCACCGATCTGATAACCAGACAGACCAATTGCCGCCAAGAGTTCCTTGACAGTGAGTCAGGGACTCCTTGCAAACGCCACCGTACGCACCGAAGGTCACGGACCAGCCACGTTCCGGATTACTCTCAGTACGAGTCGGTGATGACGTTGTGCAACTCTTTCCCTGCGAGATAACGCTCGATCTGGGCCCGGATGAGCCGCAGCATGCGCCGCCCGGAGGCGGGGGTGCTGCCGGCGATGTGCGGGGTGATGAGCACGCCCGGCGCGCTCCACAGGGGGTGGCCCTCGGGCAGCGGCTCGGGCGCGGTCACGTCGAGCGCGGCGCGCAGCCGGCCCGTCTTCAGCTCCGCGACCAGCGCGTCGGTGTCGACGATGCCGCCCCTGGCGGCGTTGACCAGCACCGCGCCGTCCTTCATGCGCGCCAGGAAGGCGGCGTCCACCATCCCGGCGGTGTCGGCGGTGGCGGGCACGAGCAGCACGACGACGTCGGCCTCCGGCAGCAGCGCGGGCAGCTCGTCCATGGCGTGCACGCCGTCGCGGGCGCTCCTGGCCACGCGCACGACGTCCACCTCGAAGCCGTCGAGCCGCCGTTCGAGCGCGGCCCCGATCGAGCCGTACCCGACGATGAGCACGGTCGAGTCGGCCAGCACGTCGGTGTGGTGGTAGGTCCACTCGCCCCTGCGCTGCGCGTCCACGAACCCGGGGAACTCCCTGAGCACCGCGACCATGGCCCCCACCGCCCACTCGGCGGTGCCCGCGTCGTGCACGCCGCGCGCGTTGCACAGCAGCGCGCCCTCCGGCATGTGCGGCCGGTACGGGTCCACCCCGGCGGTGACCGTCTGCACCAGCCGCAACGAGCGCATCCTGGCCAGCGTCCCCGGCACGTCCGGCACGGTCACCAGCGGCGGGATCCACACCTCCACTTCCTCCACCCCGTCCGGCATCCCGCTCGTGCCGTCATAGACAGCACATTCGACGCCGGGAAGGTCGGACAGTACATCAGCCACCGCATCGGACGGAACCCAGGTCTTCATGTCGAGAACCTTACGACTCCGGGGGAAGGATGGAGCACATGAGGAAGCTCTGGGCGATCATGCTGCTGGCCGTGCTCACCGCATGTTCGGGGCGCGGCGGAGAGGTCCTTCCCACGGCGGCCGTGTCGGCCGGCGCCGCCCCCGCCGATCCCGAGGACGTGGTGACCGGGCTGTCCGTGCCGTGGGCGATCGCGTTCCTGCCCGGCGGCGACGCGCTGGTCACCGAGCGTGACACCGCCCGCCTGCTGCGGGTCAGCCCGGCCGGGCAGGTGCGGACGCTGGCCACGATCGACGAGGCGCGGCCCGACGGCGAGGGCGGCCTGCTGGGGGTCGCGGTCAAGGACGGGCAGATCTTCCTTTACTACACCGCCGAATTGGACAACCGAATCGTCCGCTACCGCCTCGCCGGGGATGCGCTGACCGATCAGCAGCTCCTCGTCCAGAGCATCCCGAAGGGCGGCATCCACAACGGCGGCCGGCTCGCCTTCGGCCCCGACGGCCACCTGTACGCCACCACCGGCGAGGCCGGCGACCCCGACCTGGCCCAGCAGCGCGACTCGCTCGCCGGCAAGATCCTGCGCATGACCGTGGACGGCGCGCCCGCGCCCGGCAACCCGTTCGGCACGCTGGTCTACAGCTACGGCCACCGCAACGTCCAGGGCCTGGCCTGGGACGGCTCGGGCCGCCTGTACGCCTCCGAGTTCGGCGCCGGCGCCTACGACGAGGTCAACCTGATCAAGGCGGGGGCCAACTACGGCTGGCCCGAGGTCGAGGGCCGCGGTGACGACCCGCGCTACGTCAACCCGATCCTCACCTGGTCCACGGCCGAGGCGTCGCCGTCGGGCATGGCGTACGCGAACGGCTCGTTGTGGGTGGCCGCGCTGCGCGGGGCGCGGCTGTGGCAGGTCCCGCTCGGCGAGGACGGCTCGGCCGGCGCGCCGGCGGCCCGCTTCACCGACCGGTACGGCCGCCTGCGCGCGGTCACCGCGGCCGAGGACGGCACGCTGTGGGTGGGCACCAGCAACAAGGACGGCCGCGGCTCCCCCAGGGAGGGCGACGACCGCATCATGGCCGTCACCCCGTCCTGACCCGCCCCGGACCTCCCGGCCCGAACCTCCCGGCCCGAACCTCCCGGCCCGAACCTCCCGGCCCGAACCTCCCGGCCCGGACCGCCCGGCGCGGGCGTGGACCCGGGCGGGGCCCGGACGATGGCCGGGCGGGAGCTCCGCGCCGGCCTCGGGCGGTGGCCCCGGCCGGGGTCAGCCGGCGGTGCAGGTGATCTGGGTCTGGGGGCGGTACTTGGTGGTCAGCTTCTTGTCCCGCTTGACCACCTTCCCGTCCTGGTGGAACACCCGGGTCACGTCGATCGTGAAGCCCTGCTCCCCCACGGTCGGCAGGCAGCCGGCCGCCGAGCTGGTCTCCCGGCGGAACGGCGTGAAGTCGCGCCGCTCCGACTCCACGGCCTCGATCCTGTCGTAGCGCTTGGTGCCCCACAGCGTGACGGTGACCGACGTCCCGGTGAAGGCCGTCTTGATCAGCACCCCGTGCTCGGAGTCGTTGCGCCACTTCAGGTCCAGGTCCGGGTAGAGCAGCGCGACGTCCAGCCCGGCGGGGTAGCGCGGCGCGTGGTAGTCCATCGGCTGGTGCTCCACGTCCTCGAACCCGCCGAAGAAGACCGCGTTGTACAGGGTGGTCGCGAACTGCGAGCCGCCGCCGCCGACGATGTTCACCATCCGGCCGCCGACGATCTCCCCCGCCTCGACGTAGCCGTCCTCGACCGTCGGCTGGCCGAGGGTCTCGTTGAGCGAGAACGTCGTGCCCGGGCGTACGACGTGGCCGTCGAGCTCCTGCGCCATGCGCTGGATGTTCTTCACCCGGTCCTGGCAGCAGTCGAAGGTCGTGGTGAACGTGCTGACGACCTCCTTGATGCCGAGCCCCTGGATCTGGGTGGTCTCCACGGCCGGCGCGACCGTGCCCAGCCGGACCTCGACCGTACGGGGGCCGCCCTCCGCGAACACCTTCTCCGCGTCCCTGGCCAGCAGCCTGTGGTTGACGCCGCGGCCGCTGCGCGCGGGCACGAGGACCGGCCGGCCGTCGACGATCTGGTAGGTGGCGTCGCGCGGCTGCTGCGCCGCGTCCACCAGGCCGCCCTCGACGGAGGCCAGCACCTTCTCGGCGTCGAACGAGGGGGCGAGGCCGCCGTCGCCGTCGGACTCGAAGGTCAGGTTCGCCGCGATCGTCGCCGGGGGCAGCGCCACCCGCTTGGCGCCGAGGGTCAGCGTCAGGGGGGCGGCGACGGCCGCCTTCGCCTTGACCAGCGCCGCCTCGACGGCCTCGGGGGTGGTGGCGGGCTTGGCGGGCCGCAGCGCGAGGACGACGTCGCCACCGCCGCTCAGGAAGGCCTGGCTGACCCTGCGCACGGCGTCGTCCCGGTCGAGCAGCACGCCGTCCCGGGGCTGGCGGGCCCTGGCCCGCAGCCCGGTGAAGAACACCCGGCCCTCCTGGGCCGGCTTGTCGACGCTCTCCGCCAGGCCCTCGACGGTCCTGGTGAGCTGGGAGGAGTCGATGGTGATCTTGGGTGGCAGCTCGGTCGTGCCGGTCAGCGCCCGCCACACCTCCTGCGGGCCGGGGAAGCCGCTGGGCGCCTGGCCGATGGTGGCGACCACGTCGAGTTCGAGGCCGGCCTCGTCGGCCTGGATGGTCTCCTTCGTGCCGCCGATGTCGGCCACGACGGGCTTGCTGAGCTTGGCGGCCAGCTCGCTGCGCAGCTTGTCGGCCGCCTGCGTCACGGTCAGGCCGCCGATGTCGACGCCGGCCACGCGCGTGCCGCGTAAGACAGAGCCGGACATGAGCACGGCCGGAACCACGTACGCCAGCGCCGCCAGCACCAGCACGAGCACGATCAGGCCGGGCAGCAGCCTGCGGCGCCGGGGCGGCTCGGGCTCGTACGGCGAGGGCCGCTCGGGCGCGGGGCCGAACACGGGCGCGGGCGAGCGCTCCTTGTCGGCCACCGGCCAGGGCTGGGCGGGCTGCGCCATCGGCGGCAGCGCGCCCCCGCCGGAGGACCCTCCGGCGGAGCCGCCCGAAGGACCGCCCGAGGCGCTCGGGCCGGGGGCCGGCCGTGCTTCCCGCCCGTCCGGCGGGCCGAAGATGTCCCGGGAGACGCCCGGGGGCAGCCCTTCGATCCGCGGCTTCTTGGAGACGGCCGACGTGGGTAGCGGCACCGAGGCGAACGGGTCGGTCGGTGATTCGATCGGTCCGGCGTTACGCACGCCTCAATCTCCTCCCGGTCCGCAGCCAAGTCTCAGGCAACAGTAAGGCACGCGGATCCGCATATGTCACGGGAAACGGCTACGGAAGTGTGTCAACCTAGCCATCGGTAACGATGTTCCGGTCGTCCGGCCGTGCCGTAACGCGGACGGAACTCGGCCTGCCCCGCCGCGCACAGGTGTTCCAGATAGCGGCGGGCGCTCACCCGCGACAGGCCCGTCAGCTCGGCGGCCTCGGCCGCCGACAGGCCGCGGCCCGCCTCCCGCAGCGTATCGGCGACCAGCGCGCACGTGGCGGGGGACAACCCTTTCGGCATGGGCCCGACGCTCTTGTGCGCGCCCTTGTAGGCGCCGAAGAGGCGGTCCACGTCGTCCTGGCGGGCCTCGGGGCCGATCGCGGTCAGGTGGTCGCGGGTGTCGGCGTACCGCTGGAGGCGCTCGGTCAGCGCGGCGGCGGTGAACGGCTTGATGAGGTAGTTGACCGCGCCGCCGCGCATGGCCTCCCTGACGGTGGGCACGTCGCGGGCGGCGCTGATGACGAGGACGTCCACGTCGCGCAGCGCCTTGAGCACCTCCAGGCCGGACATGTCGGGCAGGTAGACGTCGAGCAGCACGAGGTCGGGCCGCAGCTCGGCGGCGGCCGCGAGCGCGTCGGCGCCGTTGTGCGCGACGGAGACGACGCCGAAGCCCGGCACCCGGCTCACGTAGCCGCTGTGGATGCGGGCCACCATGAAGTCGTCATCCACGACCAGGACGCGGATCACGGTGTCCCCTTCGCCGGGAGCAGCGCGGTGAAGACCGCCCCGCCCGAAGCCACTCCACCCGAAGCCCCGCCACCCGAGGGCCCTTCGCCGGAAGCCTCACCGCCGGCCCCGCCCGCGGGCCCGCCCGCCGTCGCGCCCGCGGTGCGTACGCGGACCCAGCCGCCTCTGCGCAGGCACGCCTGCCTGGTCAGCGCCAGCCCCAGCCCGCGCGGCCCCGACTGGGCGGCCTTCGTCGTGAACCCCTCCCTGAAGACCTCCTCCACCAGGTCGGGCGCGATGCCGGGGCCGGAGTCGCCGACCCGGACGCGCAGCCCCTCGGCGTCGGCCCGCAGCGACACCTCGATCGTGCCCCGCGCGCCGTCGAGGGCGTCGATGGCGTTGGCGACCAGGTTCCCGACCACCAGGACCGCGTCACGGGGGTCGCCCAGCACGCCCTCGGGCACCGAGGAGTCCTCGGCCAGCACCAGCTCCGCCCCGCGCTCGGCCGCCTCGGCGGACTTGGCCAGCAGCAGCGCGGCGAGGGTCGGCTCCTGGACGCGCTCGCGCAGGTCGGTGGTGTTGGCGCCGTAGGTGGTGCGGGTGATGAAGCCGATGGCCGCCTCGTGCTCGCCCAGTTCGAGCAGGCCGACGACCGTGTGCATGCGGTTGGCGAACTCGTGGGCCTGGGCGCGCAGCGCCTCCGTGGCGCTGCTGGTGTCGTCGAGCTCGCGGGCCAGGCGGACCAGCTCGGTGCGGTCGCGCAGGGTGACCACCCAGCCGAGGTGGCGGCCGCGTACCGAGACGGGGGTGCGGTTGAGCACCAGCACGCGCTCGCCGTGCAGCACGATGCGGTCCTCGCCGGGGTCGGCGCCGCCGAGCACGTCGCGCATGCGCTCGGAGAGCGGGGTCCGCGTGAGGTCCTCGCCGATCTCGCCGAGCAGCTCCCGGGCGGCGTCGTTGACCAGCGTGATCCTGCCCCGCAGGTCGAGCGCGAGCACGCCCTCCTTGACGCCGTGCAGCACGCCCTCGCGCTGCTCCAGCAGCGCGGCGATCTCGCGCGGCTCCAGCCCGAACGTCTGCCTGCGCACCCGCGCGGTGATGAACGCGGCCAGCGCGAGCCCGGCCAGCAGCACGGCCCCCGCGGTCCAGACGAGCGGCGGCAGGGCGTCGAAGACCTGGCTGATGACCGTGGTCTCCAGCACGCCGACGGACACCAGGCCGATGATCTGGCCGTACTCGTCGCGGATGGGGGTCTTGCCCCTGACCGTGGTGCCGATGGTGCCGGTCTCCGTGCCGACCCAGCTCCGGCCCGTGCGCAGGACCGTGCTGCCGTCGGTGGACAGCCGCTTGCCGATCAGCGAGGCGTTGGGGTGGGCGTAGCGTTCCTGCCGGGTGTTGGCGATCACCACGTAGTCGGCGCCGGTCTCCTGCTGGACGCTCATGGCCAGCGGTTGCAGCACGCTGTCCGGGCGTTCGAGGTCGAAGGCCTCGCGGACCTGCGGCAGCGCGGCCACCGACTGGGCGATGGCCAGCGCCCGCTGCTGGTGCAGCGCGTCGAGCTGGTCGCGGGTGTGCTCGGCCCACACGCCGCCCGTGCCTCCGACGGCGAGCAGCACGATCACCATCTGGAGCACGAACAGCTGGGTCCCCAGGGAGGGTTCACGCACCCGTCTCACCCGGCCCATCGAAACAAACGGAGGTCACGTCCCGGTCGCGGCCCGTACGCCCGGCGCCCGCGGAGCGGTGCCGTCCCGGTCGCGGCCCGTGCGACCGGCGCCCGCCGCGCGGTGGTGTGCCGGTCGCGACCAATACGACCAATACGACGGCAACCGCGCAAAGACTCGACGTGCCGGGGCATGGACCTCACCATGCCAGTTCGACACACGTGAAATCCCCCCTGGAGTGATCATGCGCTTGCGCGTATTCGCCGCCCTCGCGGTACTCTCTCTCGGCACGCTGACCGGCTGCGGAGAGTCGGGCGGCACCGCGAACGCCGCCTTGCGGATCATGGCTCCGGCCGCGCCCGGAGGCGGCTGGGACCAGACCTCCCGTACGGCGGAGCAGGCGTTCAAGGCCGCCGACCCGAACCGCAAGGTCGAGGTGTTCAACGTGCCGGGCGCCGGCGGCACGATCGGCCTGGCCCAGCTCGCCGGCGAGAAGGGCAACGGCAACCTGCTGATGACCATGGGCCTGGTCATGGTGGGCGCCATCGAGCAGAACAAGTCGAAGGTCACGCTGGTCGAGACCACGCCCATCGCCAAGCTGACCGAGGAGTACGAGATCGTCGTCGTGCCGGCGGCGTCGCCGTTCAAGACGCTGGCCGACCTGGTGGCGGCCTGGAAGGCCGAGCCGGCGAAGGTCTCCATCTCGGGCGGCTCCGCGGGCGGCACCGACCACATCGTGGCCGGCCTGATGGCCAAGGCCGCGGGCGTGGACCCCAAGCAGGTCAACTACATCGCCCACTCCGGCGGCGGCGAGGCGCTGAACGAGCTGCTCGGCAACAAGGTCAGCGCGGGCATCTCCGGCGTGTCGGAGTTCGCCGAGCACGTGAAGTCGGGCAAGCTGCGCGCCCTCGGCGTCACCTCCGGCGCGCGGCTGCCCGGCCTGGACGTGCCGACCCTGAAGGAGGGCGGGCTCAACGTGGAGCTGGCCAACTGGCGCGGCTTCGTGGCCCCCGGCGGGCTCTCCGACGCCGACAAGAAGGCCCTGACCGACCTGGTCACCAAGATGCACGACTCGCAGCCGTGGAAGGACGCGGTGGCCAAGAACGGCTGGATCGACTCCTTCCAGACCGGGCAGCAGTTCGCCTACTACCTCGACGCCGAGCAGGCCCGCGTCAAGGCGATCATCGCCGAGATGGGGCTCGTCTCCTGATGATCCGCACGTGGTGGCGGCCCGAGCTCGGGCTGGCGGTCGTGGTGCTGGTGCTGGGCGTGCTCGTCGTGGTCGGCACGCTCGACGTGTCGGCGGCGGCCTCCCAGCTCGGCATCGGGCCGCGCTTCTTCCCCTCGCTGGTGGGCGGCGCCATGGTGCTCATCGGCCTGCTCTACGTGATCGACGTGCTGCGCGGCGGCCACGGCGACCCCGAGGAGAGCGAGGACGTGGACGCCGGCGCGCCCACCGACTGGCGCAGCCTCCTGCTCGTCAGCGGCATCTTCCTGGCCTTCGCGGCGCTGCTGAACGTCCTGGGCTGGGTGATCGGCTCGTCCCTGCTGTTCTTCGGCCTGTCGGTGGCGCTGGGCGCCGAGCACAAGCTGCGCGCGGCCGGGATCGCGGTGGTGCTGGGGGTGGCGACGTACCTGCTGTTCGTCGAGGGCCTCGGCGTGACGCTGCCGGCCGGGCCGCTGGGCGGGGTGGTGTGAGGTGACCTCGTTCCAGCTGCTGCTCGACGGCTTCGCCGCCGCGCTCACCCCGGTCAACCTCCTGTACGCGCTCATCGGCGTCACCCTCGGCACCCTCGTCGGCGTGCTGCCCGGCATCGGGCCCGCGATGACCGTGGCGCTGCTGCTGCCGATCACCTTCACCGTGCCGCCGGCCAGCGCGTTCATCATGTTCGCCGGCATCTACTACGGCGGCATGTACGGCGGCTCGACCACCTCCATCCTGCTCAACACGCCCGGCGAGTCGGCCTCGATGATCACGGCGCTGGAGGGCAACAAGATGGCCAGGCGGGGCCGTGCCCCCCAGGCGCTGGCCACGGCCGCGATCGGCTCGTTCGTGGCCGGGACCATCGCCACGGCGCTGCTGGTCGTGGCGGCGCCCGCGGTGGTCGCCTTCGCGATCTCGTTCGGCCCGGAGGACTACTTCGCGCTGGCGGTCCTCGCCTTCACGGCGGTCTCCTCGGTCCTGTCCCGCTCGGTCGTGCGCGGCCTGGCCTCGCTCGGCCTCGGCCTGGTGATCGGCCTGGTCGGCATCGACCAGCAGACCGGCCAGGCCCGCCTCACGCTCGGCATCCCCCAGTTGCTCGACGGCATCGACGTGGTGATCGTCGCGGTCGGCCTGTTCGCGCTCGGCGAGGCCCTCTACGTGGCCTCCCGCCTGCGCCACACGCCGCCCGAGGTGGTGCCGGTCGGCTGGACGTGGATGGGCGGCTCGGACTGGCGCCGCTCCTGGCGGCCCTGGCTGCGCGGCACCGCCCTGGGCTTCCCCTTCGGCGCGCTGCCCGGGGGCGGGGCCGAGATCCCCACGTTCCTGTCGTACGCGGCCGAGAAGCGCCTGGCGCGCGGCGTGGCCCGCGAGGAGTACGGCAAGGGCGCCATCGAGGGCGTCGCGGGCCCCGAGGCGGCCAACAACGCCTCCGCCGCCGGCACCCTGGTGCCGCTGCTGACGCTGGGCCTGCCCACCTCGGCCACGGCCGCGATCCTGCTGGCCGCCTTCCAGCAGTACGGCCTGCAGCCGGGCCCGCAGCTCTTCGACCACAACCCGGCGCTGGTGTGGGGCATGATCGCCTCGCTGTTCATCGGCAACGCGATGCTGCTGGTGCTGAACCTGCCGCTGGCCCCGGTGTGGGCGCGCGTCCTGCGCATCCCCCGCCCGTACCTCTACGCCGGGATCGTGCTCTTCGCCGCCCTCGGGGTCTACGCCGTGAACGGCACCGTGGTGGATCTGTTCATCCTGTACGTCCTCGGCCTGCTCGGCTTCGCCATGCGGCGCTTCGGCCTGCCCGTCGCGCCCGCGGTGATCGGGATGATCCTGGGCCCGATGGCGGAGATCCAGCTCAGGCGGGCGCTGGCCATCGGGGCGGGCGACGTGAGCGTGCTGGTGCGCAGCCCCGTGGCCGCCGTCCTGCTCGCCCTGGCGGCCCTGGCCCTGCTCACGCCCCTGGCCAGGAAACTGCTCGCCCGCCGCGGCCCGGCGCCTTCGCAGCGGGAGGAGTGAAGGCAGGCCCGCCGAACAGGGCCCGCCGCCTTCTCCGCCGGAGGAGTAGCGCGGGCCCCGCCGGGGAATCGATCGGTTGGTTCTTGGCGGAGCCCCGCCGATCTGTCCGGATCGGCGGGGCCACCCGAATGGCCCACCTCGCGGGCGAGCCCTGCGGAAACGCCGGGCGGGGCCTTGCCCGCCCGGTCTCCCGCTGGAAGACGCCTCCCCACTCGGAGACGTCTGCCTACTCGGAGACGCCGAGCTTCTCCAGGATGAGCTGCCGGGCGCGGGCCGCGTCGGCCTTGCCCTTGCTGGCCCGCATGACGCCGCCCACCAGCGCGCCGACCGCGGCGATCTTCCCGGAGCGTACCTTCTCGGCCGCGTCGGCGTTGTCGGCCAGCACCTGGTCGATGATCGCCGACAGCTCGCCCTCGTCGTTGACGATCTTGAGCCCGCGCCGCTCGACGACCTCGTCCGGCGTGCCCTCACCGGCCAGCACGCCTTCGAGCACCTCGCGCGCCAGCTTGTCGTTGAGCGCACCGGAGGCCACCAGCTCGGTCACCCGGGCGATCTGCGCGGGCGTGATGGGCAGGTCGGCCAGCGCCGTGCCCGTCTCGTTGGCCCGCCGCGCCAGCTCGCCCATCCACCACTTGCGCGCGTCGGCCGCCGGCGCCCCGGCCGCGACCGTCGCCTCGACCAGGTCGATCGCGTCGGCGTTGTGCATGGCCTGCATGTCGAGGTCGGACAGCCCCCACTCGGCCTGCAGCCGCTTGCGCTTGACCGACGGCAGCTCGGGCAGGGCCGCCTTCAGCTCGGCCACCCACGCGGGGTCGGGCGCGATCGGCACCAGGTCGGGCTCGGGGAAGTAGCGGTAGTCCTGCGCCTCCTCCTTGGACCGGCCCGACGTGGTGGTGCCGGTGTCCTCGTGGAAGTGCCGGGTCTCCTGCGTGATCGTGCCGCCCTCGGCGAGGATGCCCGCCTGCCGCTCGATCTCGCTCCGCACGGCCCGCTCGACGCTGCGCAGCGAGTTGACGTTCTTGGTCTCCGTACGGGTGCCCCACTCGGACGCGCCGCGCGGCATGAGCGACACGTTCACGTCACACCGCAGCGACCCCTCCTCCATGCGCACGTCGGAGACGCCGAGCGAGCGCATGATCTCGCGCAGCTCGGTGACGTAGGCCCTGGCCACCTCGGGCGCGAGCCGGTCGGTGCCCGGGATGGGCTTGGTCACGATCTCGACCAGCGGGATGCCGGCCCGGTTGTAGTCGACGATCGAGTAGTCGGCCCCGTGGATGCGCCCGGTCGCCCCGCCCACGTGGGTGGACTTGCCGGTGTCCTCCTCCAGGTGCACCCGCTCGATCTCGATCCGCACGGTCTGCCCGTCGACCTCGACGTCGATGTAGCCGTCGAAGCAGAGCGGCTCGTCGTACTGCGAGATCTGGTAGTTCTTCGGCATGTCCGGATAGAAGTAGTTCTTCCGGGCGAAGCGGCACCACTCGGCGATCGAGCAGTTCAGCGCCAGGCCGATGCGGATCGTCGACTCGATGGCCTGCGCGTTGGCCACCGGCAGCGCGCCGGGGAAGGCCAGACAGGTCGGGCAGACCTGCGTGTTGGGCGGCGCGCCGAAGGCCGTCTTGCAGCCGCAGAACATCTTCGACTTGGTGCCCAGCTCGACATGCGTCTCGAGACCGAGCACCGGCTCGAACCGCTCGAGCGCTTCGTCGTACGGCATAACTGTGCCGGCAGTCATGGTGAGGTCCTTAGTTCAGATCGTTGCGTTTCAAGCTATCGCGTCGGCATTCAGAGGAAGCCATGGCTCCCAAGCGCCTTCGAGGTCGCCTCCACCCAGGTGGCATAGGCGGGAAGCTGGGCCAGCACAGACAGGCCCACATGGTCACCGGCGAAGGCGAAGTGCTCGGAGACCTTCCGATGTGAGACACCCGCCAGCACCCTTCTCAGTACGGCTTTCGGATCGGAGATCTTCTCGACGTCCCGCGGCCTGGCCGGCAGATGACTGGTGTCGGCACCCGGCACCCGGGCCCAAACGGTGACATCGGCCAGTAACCACGCTTCCGTCTCTTTGACCGGGACCAACGGAACTATGCCGGCGGCCGAGTGCCTGATCGCCTTTTCCCGCTCGCGATGGTCACTGTGCAGAAAGATCAGGTGACAATCGCTCGCGAGGTCCTCGATCGCCTGCCGGATCCGGCTGTCGTCCTTGGTCATGCGACACGAGCCGTACTGAACGGCCTGCACGTCCACGGGACGTGGCGCGAGATCCGTCAGTGCGCGTAGCTGCCTTCCGATGACCGGCCCGAGAAAGAGCTCGTCGGTGTCACCCTCGCTGATCAGCCCTGGGACGAGCGGCCGGCTCATGGTTGTCCCACCGTGTTCAGATAGGTGCGGACCTGCCGCGGGGACACGAAGGTTCCCGGCTCCCCCTCCTGACGGACCGGCTTGGCCACGGTGACGCGGGAGCGGGGGTTTCCGCCTCCCGTCCGCCATACCGAATCGAGGAAGACCAGCGACTCCGGAGCCGTCCCGTAGAGGGCGGACACCGCGACCGGTGAGTGTGTCGTCAGGATGACCTGCCGCCACAACCGCCCGGACCTGCCCACTCGCTGCGAGATCCGGTCGAGCAGCCGGCCGAGCCTGCTGGGATGCAGGCCGTTCTCAACCTCCTCGACCATGAGCAGGCCTGCCGATGACTCGTCGTACAGCGCCGCCAGCAAGGCGAGGACGCGCAGCGTGCCGTCGGAGGCGAGCCTGGCCGGCATGGGCTCGTGATCGACGAGTATGTCGAACGACCATTCCTGCTCGCGCTCGTCCAGCACCGGACGCACACCGGTCACATCGGGCACCAGAGCGGACAGATCCACCATCAGATCGTCCAGTTCTCCCGTGTCCGCCATCCTGGCGAGCACGGCCGCCAGATTTCCGGCGTCCTCCACCAAGGGTCTCTGGTTGAAGGCCGTCACCGGTCGCCGCATGGCCTGCGGGTCCGGAACGTGGAAATGCCAGGAAGCCACTTCTTCCGGCCATACCTTCTGGCGTGACCGTTCCGGCATGACGTCGAGCGTCCAGTCCCCCGAATCCCGGCGGGCCTCCATGGCGGCGCGGACGTCCTCGCACCGGCCCTGGACGCCTGCCTCCGCCTCCACGCGAATGGAGAACCCTGAGACCGGACGATGACCCGCCGGCTGGTGAAAGAGCTCCTGAGGCTTGCCTCGCCGCGCCTCGAGCAGCGGATCCTCCCCGCTGCGCAGGTGCGGCACGCCCATCTGGATGGCCGCGCGGGCGAAGGCGAGCGCGTCGAGCAGGTTGGACTTCCCGCTCGAGTTCGGGCCGACCAGGGCGAGGAACGGCGGCACGTCGAGCCCGAAGTCCAGAAAGGACTTGAACCCGTCGATCTCGATTCGCGTGAGCACGCCGCCGTTCCTCCCTTCTCCTACAGCTCCGGCGCCCTGGACAGCAGGCTGCCGCCCCAGCGGCTCTCCAGCGCCTGCTCCACGGCGGCGCCGACCCGGTAGCAGCGGTCGTCGCCCAGCACCGGCGCCATGATCTGCAGGCCGACCGGCAGGTCGTCCTCGTCGGCCAGGCCGACCGGCACCGAGATGGCCGCGTTGCCCGCCAGGTTGGACGGGATCGTGCACAGGTCGGCGAGGTACATCGCCATCGGGTCGTCGGCCCGCTCGCCGATCGGGAACGCCGTGGTGGGCGTGGTCGGCGAGACCAGCACGTCGACCTGCTGGTAGGCGGCCTCGAACTCGCGGGCGATGACGGTGCGCACCTTCTGCGCCTGGCCGTAGTAGGCGTCGTAGTAGCCGCTCGACAGCGCGTACGTGCCGAGCATGATGCGCCGCTTGACCTCGGGACCGAACCCGGCGGCCCGGGTCAGCGCCATGACCTCTTCGGCGCTGCGGGTGCCGTCGTCGCCCACGCGCAGGCCGTAGCGCATGGCGTCGAAGCGCGCCAGGTTGGACGAGCACTCCGAGGGCGCGATCAGGTAGTACGCGGGCAGCGCGGTCGTGAACGACGGGCAGGAGACCTCGACGACCTTGGCCCCGAGCGATTCGAGGAGCTGGACCGCCTCCTGGTAGCGGGCCAGGACGCCCGCCTGGTAGCCCTCGCCGGCGAACTCCTTGACGACGCCGATCCGCATGCCGGCGACGTCGGGGTTCCTGGCGGCCTCGACGACCGACGGCACGGGCGCGTCGATCGAGGTGGAGTCCATCGGGTCGTAGCCGGAGAACGCCTCGTGCAGCAGCGCCGCGTCGAGCACGTTGCGGGCGAACGGCCCCGGCGTGTCGAGCGAGCTGGCGAACGCGATCAGGCCGTAACGGGAGGAGCCGCCGTAGGTCGGCTTCATCCCCACGATGCCGGTCACCGAGGCGGGCTGCCGGATGGAGCCGCCCGTGTCGGTGCCGGTGGACAGCGGCGCCTCGTAGGCGGCCACGGCGGCGCTCGAACCGCCCGACGACCCGCCGGGCACCCTCGTCAGGTCCCAGGGGTTGCGGGTGACGTGGTAGGCGGAGTTCTCCGTCGAGGAGCCCATGGCGAACTCGTCGAGGTTGGTCTTGCCCAGGATGACCAGGCCGGCCTCCCGCAGGCGCGCGGTGACGGTCGCGTCGTAGGGCGGGCGCCACCCCTCAAGGATCTTGGAGGCGGCCGTCGTCGGCATGTCGCGCGTGGTGAAGATGTCCTTGTGCGCGATCGGCACGCCGGCCAGCGGCCCGAGCCGCTCCCCCGCCCTGAGCCGGGCGTCCACGGCCCGCGCCTGCTCCAGCGTCGTCTCCCGATCGACGTGCAGGAACGCCTGGACCTTGGGCTCGACCTCGGCCATGCGGTCGAGGTGCGCCTCGGCCACCTCGACGGCCGACACCTCGCCCGCCGCGATCATCGAGCCCAGCTCGGCGGCGGTCTTACGGATCAGGCTCATGCCTCCTCCCCGAGGATGCGCGGCACCCGGAAGCGGTCGTCCTCGACGGCGGGGGCGCCGGCGAGCGCCTGGTCGGGCGTCAGGGACTGTCGCACCTCGTCGGCACGGAAGACATTGGTCAGCGGAAGCGCGTGCGACGAAGGCGGCACGTCCTCGGCGGCGACCTCGGCCACCTTCGCGACCGACTCGATGATGGCATCGAGCTGGGTGGCGTAGTGGTCGAGCTCGTCGTCGGTCAGCGCCAGCCTGGACAACCGGGCCAGGTGTGCGACCTCGTCGCGGGTTATGGCGGACATGAGTCGTTGAACCCGTTTCGTGGATGGAGTCTTTGGACACTGCCATCCTAGGGGGCTTGACGCAGCAGCCCCGAACCCATTAATCCTCCCACCGGCATCGCCCGCGCTTCCGGGTCAGGCCGAGCCGCTGCCGACCTCCGCCTGGTGATCGTGCGCTACCGGGTCAGGCCGAGCTGCTGCTGACCTCCGCCTGGTATTCGTACGCGACCGCGGCCCCCGCCCGGTCCCGCAACCACGCCGTGGCCTCCTCGGCCGGCATCGGGTGGCAGAACAGCCAGCCCTGCCCCACGTCACAGCCCAGCTCCACCAGCCGCATCGCCACGTCGTCCGACTCCACGCCCTCGGCGACCGAGCGCAGCCCGAGGGAGCGGACCAGGTCGACGATGGAGCGCACGATGCGGTAGTCGTCCTCCGACTGCGCGATCCGGCGGACGAACGAGGCGTCGATCTTGACCTCGGACACCGCCAGCCGCTGCAGCCGGATCAGCGAGGAGTAGCCGGTGCCGAAGTCGTCGAGCGCCAGGGGGACGCCGAGCGTGGCCAGCGCCTTGATCGTCTCCTGGGTGTAGGCCTGGTCGCCGGTCAGGATGCGCTCGGTGACCTCCAGCTGGATGGCCGCCGGCGGCAGGCCGTAGCGGGCCAGGCCCACTTCGAGCTGCTCGGGCAGCGCCGAGGCGAGCAGGTCGCGGGCGGAGATGTTCACCGAGATCGGCACCCGCAGCCCCGTGTGCCACCAGGCGGCGGCCTGCTCCAGCGCCTCCTCGATCACGTACGCCGTGAGCTGCCGCATCAGGTAGGACTGCTCCGCCAGCGGCACGAACTCCGACGGCGCGATCGGCCCGTGCACCGGATGCCGCCAGCGCAGCAGCGCCTCGACCCCCTGGACGTCGCCGGCGCCGAGCCCGACCTTGGGCTGGTAGTGCAGGCGCAGCTCGCGGTTGTCGATGGCGCGGCGCAGGTCGCCGAGCAGGGTGAGGCGTTCGGGCGAGTTGCGGTCCTTGTCCGCCTGGTAGAGCTCGACGCCGGTACGCCCCTCCTTGGCCAGGTACATCGCCACGTCGGCCCGCTGCAGCAGCAGCTCGAAGTCGGGCGCATGGTCGGGGTAGAGCGCGATCCCGACGGAGCCGTCGAGGTCGAAGGTCATGCCCTCCAGGCGCACCGGCTCGGTCAGCGCCGCCCGTAGCCGGGCCGCCACCTCCCTGGCCGCGTGGGCGTCCCTGATCGAGGGCAGCAGTACCGCGAACTCGTCGCCGCCGAGCCGCGCCACGACGTCGCCGGGGCGTACGGAGTGGGTGAGCCGGTGGGCGATCAGCTGCAGCAGCCGGTCGCCCACGGGGTGGCCCAGCGTGTCGTTGACCTCCTTGAACCGGTCGAGGTCGAGCAGGAACAGGCCCACCCGCTCGTCCTGGCGCGCCTCGGCCAGCGCCTCCTCGGTGCTGACGATGAGCATCTTGCGGTTGGGCAGGCCGGTCAGCTCGTCGTGCATGGCCTGGTGGTCGCGGCGCATGGACAGGGTGGCGGTGAAGTAGACGGCGGCCAGGGGCGCGACGAAGAGGGGAACGAGCGCGGGCGCGTCGTTCATGACCACCACGACCAGGGGCGCCAGCCCGAGCAGCGCCGTGTAGACCAGGCCCTGCGGGCCCAGGGTGGCCCTCAGCACCCGCATGATCGAACGCCGCTCGTGCAGCGCGACCGCGCCGCACACGAGGGTGGCCCTGGTGACGAAGTACGCCAGCCCGGCCAGCACGATCGCCGGCAGGTCGGCCCCGGCGGGCACCCACGGCACGGCCGGGCTCGGCACGATCCCGAACGCCCCCAGCACCACGGCCGCCGCGGTCAGCGCGAGGGTGGACTGGGCGATGTTGAACATGACCCGATGCCACGACTTACGCGTCACCACCCCGTTGATGACGATGGCGACGGCCTGCATCAGCACCGCCACCGGCAGCCCGAAGTGCAGCAGCACGGCAAAGGTGAACATGGTGGACGGATAGGTGCCGCCCACGGCCGTCGCGGAGGACACCATCACGGGCCGCAGCTCGCCCAGGATCACCAGCACCGCGAGCACCCAGAACAGCGAGGTGCGCGCGAGCCCGGCCAGGCCGTCGGCGTCGAGCCTGAGCATGGCCACCACCAGGGCGGTGAAGCCGATCACGGTGATGCCCGCGAGGTAGCCCCACAGCGGTGTGCCGGCGCGCGGTCCGGTGTCGCGGGTGTCGGTTGGGTCAGTCATCGGTAACAGAACCCCCATTAGGTCACTATGGGAGGGTACGACCTTCACCCCACTTCGCGAAACCAAGCGCGTACGTTCCGTCACTTCTCCTTTCCGACATATACCCAAAAAGCACCGTCAGTAGCGCGCCATGCACAGCCAGCCCCCACCCCGCCCCCGGCGGGGCCGGCTCATCCGGTCTGTGCCGGTGACGGGCGAGGCCGGCTCGGCCGCACGAGCCCGGCGCCCCTTCGAGCCGGGTCACCCTGTTGAGCCGGTGACCCGGCCGGCCCCCGCCAGAGCGGTGGATCGGGGGCTACGCCTCAGGGGTGACGGCCACCCGGGCGGCCGCCTCGGGCCCCTCCCTGAGCAGGACCTCGAAACCGGCCCCGTCGAGGATCGGCACCTTGAGGCTCACCGCCTTGTCGTACTTGGAGCCCGCGTTCTCCCCCGCCACCAGGAACGACGTCTTCTTCGACACCGACCCCGACACCTTCCCGCCCCGGCTGGTGAGCGCCTCGGCGGCCGTGTCGCGGGTGTAGCCCTCCAGCGTGCCCGTCACCACGAACGTCAGCCCCTCCAGCGTCTGCGGCCCCTGCTCGGGCGCGGGCTCGTCCTCCATCCGGACCCCGGCCGCCCGCCACCGGTCGATGATCTCCCGGTGCCAGTCGACCTCGAACCACTCCTTGACCGTCGCCGCCACCCTGGGCCCGATGCCCTGGACCGCGGCCAGCTCCTCCTCGGAAGCGTTCATGATGACGTCGATCGAGCGCATGGCCCGCGCCAGCGCGCGGGCGGTGGGCGGGCCGATGTGCCGGATCGACAGGGCCACCAGCACCTGGGCGAGCGAGGACTGCTTGGCCCGCGCCAGCTCCTCCATCAGCTGCAGCGCGTTCTGGCTGGGCTCGCCGCTGAGGTTGGAGAAGAACGTGACGACCTTCTGCTCGCCCGTCCTGGGGTCGATCTTGGGCAGGCCGCTGTCCTGGTCGCGGACCACCGACCTGATCGGCAGGAGCTGCTCCAGCGTCAGGTCGAACAGGTCGGCCTCGGTGCGCACCACCGGCTCCTGCGGCGGCAGCGGCTGGGTGAGCGCGGTGGCCGCGACGTAGCCGAGCCCGTCGATGTCGAGCGCCTGCCGGCGGGCGGCGTAGAAGACGCGCTCGCGGATCTGGGCCGGGCAGCCGCGCGCGTTGGGGCAGCGCAGGTCGGCGTCGCCCTCCTTCTCGTACGCCAGCTCGGTGCCGCACTCGGGGCAGTGCGTGGGCATGACGAACTCCCGCTCGGACCCGTCGCGCAGCGGCGTGACGGGACCGACGATCTCGGGGATGACGTCGCCCGCCTTGCGCAGCACCACGGTGTCGCCGATGAGCACGCCCTTCTTGACCACGACCGCGGCGTTGTGCAGCGTGGCCCGCTCGACGGTCGAGCCCGCCACCACGACGGGCTCCATGACCGCGAACGGCGTGACCCGCCCGGTGCGCCCGACCCCCACCTGGATGTCGAGCAGCTTGGTGTTGACCTCTTCCGGCGGGTATTTGTACGCGATCGCCCAGCGCGGCGCCCGCGACGTCGAGCCCAGCTCCCGCTGCGTGCGGAAGTCGTCGACCTTGACCACGACCCCGTCGATCTCGTAGGCCGGGTCGTGCCGGTGCGCGTGGTAGTAGTCGATGAACTCGTTGACCTCGGCGAGCCCCGGCACCACCTTGTAGAGGTCGCTGACCGGCAGGCCGAACTCGCGCAGCCGTTCGTAGACGTGCGACTGCGCCCGCGGCTCGGGCGCGCCCTCCCACAGGCCGATGCCGTGCACCAGCATGCGCAGCGGCCGCTGCGCGGTGATGCGCGGGTCCTTCTGCCGCAGCGTGCCGGCCGCGGCGTTGCGCGGGTTGGCGAACGGCGGCTTGCCCTGCTCGACGAGCTGCTCGTTGAGCTTGCCGAAGTCTTCGACCGGGATGTAGACCTCGCCGCGCACCTCGACCAGGCTCGGGATGTCGTCACCCGTGAGCCGGTGGGGGACGCCCTTGATCGTGCGGACGTTGGCCGTCACGTCGTCGCCGGTGCGCCCGTCGCCGCGGGTGGCGCCGCGCTCCAGCCTGCCGTCGCGGTAGACCAGCGCGATGGCCAGCCCGTCGATCTTCAGCTCGCACAGGTAGGGGCCGGGGTCGCCCTCGGCCAGCCGCTCGGCCCGCGCCTGCCAGGCCGCGACGCCCTCGGCGTTGAAGACGTTGTCGAGGCTCTCCATCCGGTTGAGGTGCGTGACCTTGGCGAAGTCGCCCGACACCGGCGCGCCCACCTTCTGGGTGGGAGAGTCGGGCGTCTGGAGCGTCGGGTGCGCCTCCTCCAGCGCCAGCAGCTCCTGGAACCACTGGTCGAACTGGGCGTCGCTCACCGTGGGCTGGTCGAGCACGTAGTAGCGCCAGCGGGCCTCCTCGACCAGCTCGCTGAGCTCGGCGTGCCGCCTGAGCGCGGTCACCGGCACGCCCTCGACCTCAGTGCCCTGCTCACTCACGGAGCCTCTCCTTCCATGCGTTCACCTGTGCAAACGCTATCGCCGAGCGCCCGCGGAAGCATGTCTCAGCCCTCCCCCGGGTCGTCCCTGAGCACCTGCGCCGCCTTGTGGCAGGCCGCCAGCGCCGCCCGCGCGTACGCCGGCGAGGCTCCCGCCAGCCCGCACGCCGGGGTCAGCACGACCTGCGAGGCCAGCCGGTCCGGCGCGAACCCCAGCCGCCGCCACAGCTCCACCGCCGGCCTGGCCACCATCCCGGGGCCGGACAGCCGCGTGTCGGTGCCGGGCACGACCCCCATGAACAGCAGCATCCCGGCCTCGAACAGCTCCCCGAGCGCGTCGTCGCTCCTGCGCCCCAGCAGCGCGGCGTCCAGCGACACGCCCCGCACCCCCGCCCTGCGCAGCAGGGCCAGCGGCACCCGGGGCGCGCAGCAGTGCACGACGGGATCGTCGAACAGCCGCAGCGACTCCTCCACCCGCCACTCCTCGACCGCCGCCAGCCGCCCGAACCCCGAGGCCGTCGGCACGGTCCCGGCCAGCACCCCGGGCAGCCCGGGCTCGTCGAGCTGCAGCACGATCTCCGTCACCCCGGGCAGCCGCCGCCGCACCTCGGCGCAGTGCTCGGCCACCCCCTGGGCCAGCGAGGCGGTCAGATCGCGGACGGCGCCCGCGTCGGAGAGCATCTTGTCGCCGAACTTGAGCTCGATCGTCCCCGCCAGCGTCCACGGCCCGCAGACCTGCAGCTTGAGCGGCCCGGTGTAGTCGTGCGCGATCTCCTCCAGCCCGTCGAGGTCGCGCCGCAGGTGGTCGACGGCCCGCTGGTGGTCGCGCCCCGGCCGGTCGCTCAGCCGCCACCCCGACGGCTGCACCTCGACCGGCAGGTCGATCAGCAGGCCCGCCGTCCGCCCCACCATGTCGGCGCCGACGCCCCTGGCGGGCAGTTCCGGCAGGTACGGCAGCCCCGGCACCTCGCCGAACACGACCTTGATCGCCTCAAGATGATCCTCACCCGGATGCGAACCGACTCCGGTGGCTTCCCACGTAGACATGAGCACAAGCGTAGGCTCTGCCGGATGAAGCTCACGAAGTTCGGCCATGCCTGCGTCCGCCTGGAGAAGGACGGCAAGGTGCTGGTCATCGATCCCGGCTCGTTCACGACCGACCCGGTGCTGGACGGCGCCGACGCGGTGCTGATCACCCATGAGCACGCCGACCACGTGGACGTCGAGAAGGTGCGGGCGGCCTCGCCCGGCCTGGAGATCTGGACCTGCGAGGGCGTCGCGGCCCAGCTCACCGAGGTGCCGGGCAAGGTGCAGGTGGTGGGCCACGGCGACGCCTTCGAGACGGCCGGTTTCCAGGTGCGGGCGTTCGGCGAGTGGCACGCCGCCAACCACCCCGACATGCCGATCGTGCAGAATGTCGGCTTCCTGCTCGACGACGAGGTCTTCTACCCGGGCGACGCGCTCACCGTCCCGCAGGCGGAGGTGGGCACGCTGCTGGTGCCGACCGGCGCGCCCTGGCTGAGGCTCTCGGAGATGGTGGAGTATCTCCGGACGATCCGCCCGGCGCGGGCCTACTCCACCCACGACATCCTCTACAGCGAGATCGGCCTGGGGCTCGTGGACAACTGGCTGCGGCTGGAGGCGGAGCGGCAGGGCGCCGACATCCGCCGCCTGAAGATCGGGGAGTCGACGACCCTGAACTGACGGCCGCCACTCAGGCGGCTGAGCTGACGGCCGCCACTCAGGCGGCGGACATGATGGTGGCCCCCGCTCAGACGGCCGCTGAGTTGACGGCCGCCGCTCAGGCGGCGGACATGATGGTGGCCGAGCCGATGACGGTGGCCCCGGAGTAGAGGACCGCGGCCTGCCCGGCGGCGACGCCCGTGGCGGGCCGGGCCAGCTCGATCGTGAGCCCCTCCGCGCCCTCCTCGAACCGGCACGGGTAGACCTCGCCGTGCGCCCGGAGCTGCACGGTCAGGTCGTCGCGGCCGTCAGGGCCGTTCCAGACCGGGCGGCCGCAGGTGATCGTGGTGACCTCCAGCGCCGAACGCGGCCCGACCGTGACGGTGTTGGACACCGGCTCGATCGACAGCACGTAACGGGGCCTGCCGTCGGGGGCCGGCCGGTCGATGCGCAGGCCCTTGCGCTGCCCCACCGTGAACCCGTGGGCGCCCTGGTGGCTGCCCACCACCTCGCCGCTCTGGTCGACGATGGGCCCCTCGGCCGCGCCGAGCCGGCCGGCCAGGAAGCCGCGCGTGTCACCGTCGGCGATGAAGCAGATGTCGTGGCTGTCGGGCTTGTCGGCCACGGTCAGGCCGCGCCTGGCGGCCTCCTCGCGCACCTCGGCCTTGGTCGAGTCGCCCAGCGGGAAGATCGCGTGGGAGAGCTGCTCGCGGGTGAGCACGCCGAGCACGTAGGACTGGTCCTTGCCCTGGTCGACGCTCCTGGACAGCACCCCGTCGACCAGCTTGGCGTGGTGGCCGGTGGCCACCGCGTCGAAGCCCAGGGCCAGCGCGCGGTCCAGCACCGCCGCGAACTTGATCTTCTCGTTGCAGCGCAGGCAGGGGTTGGGGGTGCGGCCGGCGGCGTATTCGGCGACGAAGTCCTCGACCACGTCGCGCTGGAACCGCTCCGCCATGTCCCACACGTAGAAGGGGATGCCGATGACGTCGGCGGCGCGCCGCGCGTCACGCGAGTCCTCGATCGTGCAGCAGCCCCTGGCACCCGTGCGGTGGGATTGGGGGTTGGCCGACAGCGCGAGGTGCACACCAGTGACGTCGTGACCGGCCTCGGCGATCCGAGCGGCGGCCACGGCGGAGTCGACGCCGCCCGACATGGCGGCAAGCACACGCAGTCCCATGACCGTTCCAGCGTACTGTCCTGCCGGGAGTGCGCGACCATGCCCTCGGTCTGGAAGTATTCGACCATGCGACTGTTCGGGCGCAAGGACGCAGACGAAGGGGCCGGTGGGCCGGCCGAGGCCATCGCCGGGTTCTGGGCGTGGTGGCAGGAGACCAGGCCGCGGCTCGACTCCCTGGTGGCCGCGGGCGAGGCCGGGGGGCTGGAGGAGTGGCTCGCCCCGGCGGTCGCCGCGATCCACCCCGGGCTGGTCTGGGAGGTGGCGCCCGGCAAGGAGGCCGCGCACGCGCTGGTGGTGACCGCGGCGGGCGACGCCGAGCTGCGCTCGCTGGCGCACCGCTGGGCCAAGGCGGCGCCGCCGTCCAACCTGCTGTGGGAGTTCCACCCGTCGCGGCAGGCCCACGCGCAGGCGATGGAGCTCACGTTCGACGTGGGCGGCTTCGGGTTCGCGCTCGACAAGCTGAAGCTGGGCCTGCGCGTGCCGCGCGACCAGGCCAGGGTCGACGTCTCGGCCTACCATCCGATCTTCGGCGAGCTCGACGAGGAGAGCCGCACGGAGGCCACGCTGCTGGCCCTCGACTGGCTGCTCGGCGAGGACGACGTGGCCAGGTGGGTGGGCGAGATCACGGCGGTGACGTTCGAGCCGATCGACTCGGTGGCGGCCGTGCACCTGCCGGCCGTGGTCGCCGACCTCGCCGCGGGCTACTCCGAGGAGGAGTGGGTGCTGATGGAGGGCCAGACGGGCGGCGGCGCGCCGCTGGTCGCCACGGCCCGCCATCCGCTGCGCCCGGTGGACCACCCGCTGCTCGACCAGCACATCATGATCACTCTCCCGTACACGCACCGCGACGAGAGCGGCCTGCCCGTCGGCGACTCGCTGGCCGCGCTGCGCGACTTCGAGGAGCGCCTGGCCGCCCGCCTGCTCAAGCTGCGCGACGACGCCCTGCTGGCCGCGCACCTGAGCGCGGAGGGGCATCGGATCATCCACGTCTACGCCGATCCGGCGAGCGAGGCCGCCGTGCACGCCAAGGAGCTGATCGTGGGCTGGGAGGAGGGCGAGCCGCGGGTCGACGTCTCCGCCGACCCCGCCTGGACCGCGATCGCCCCCTTCCTGACCTGACCGCCGGGCCGGCTGATGCCGGCCGGTGAAAGTCAGCCGAGGCCGGCGCGGCGGGCGCGTTCGACGGCGGCGGGGAGCACCTCGATCAGGCGGTCCACATCGTCGCGCGTCGAGGTGTGCCCGAGCGTGAAGCGCAGCGAGCCGCGCGCCGCCGCCGCGTCGGCGCCCATGGCCAGCAGCACGTGAGACGGCTGCGCCACGCCCGCCGAGCAGGCCGACCCGGTCGAGCACTCCACGCCCTTGGCGTCGAGCAGCATGAGCAGCGCGTCGCCCTCGCAGCCGGGGAAGGAGAAGTGGGCGTTGCCCGGCAGCCGGTCGCCGGGGTCGCCGTTGAGCACCACGTCGGGCACGGCCTCGCGGACGCGCCTGATCAGCTCGTCGCGCAGCTCGCTCAGGTGGCGGCCGAGCCGCTCCTGCTCGCGCACGGCGGTGCTGACGGCGGCGGCGAACCCCGCGATGGCGGGCGCGTCGAGTGTGCCGGAGCGCACGTCGCGCTCCTGGCCCCCGCCGTGCTGGACGGAGACCGGCGTCAGGCCCCTGGCCAGCAGCAGCGCGCCGACCCCCATCGGGCCGCCGATCTTGTGCCCGGTCAGGGTGAGGGCGTCGGCCCCCGAGCCGGAGAACGACACGGGCAGCTGCCCCACCGCCTGCACCGCGTCGGTGTGGAACGGGATGCCGTGGTCGTGCGCGATGGCGGCCAGCACGTTGACCGGCTGGACGGTGCCGACCTCGTTGTTGGCCCACATGACGCTGACCATGGCCACGTCGCCGGGGTCGCGCTCGATGGCGGCCCGCAGCGTCTCGGGGCGCACCCGGCCGTGCTCGTCCACCGGCAGCAGCTCCACCTCGGCGCCCTGGCTGTCGGCCAGCCAGTGGGCCGGGTCGAGCGCGGCGTGGTGCTCCACGGAGCTGATCAGCACGCGCCGGCGCGGGCGGCGCGCCCAGTAGAGCCCCTTGATCGCCAGGTTGTCGGCCTCGGTGCCGCCCGAGGTGAACACGACCTCGCTGGGCCGGGCGCCGAGCGCCTGGGCGATCGTCTCGCGTGACTCCTCGACCACCCTGCGCACCCGGCGACCGGCCGCGTGCAGCGAGGAAGCATTGCCGACGCGTTTGAGTTGTTCCGTCATGGCCTCGATCGCTTCGGGCAGCATGGGGGTGGTCGCCGCATGATCAAGGTAGGCCGACGGTCTGGTCACGTGCTCAGGGTATCTCGTTTGCAACTGTACCGTCCGGACGGTACAGTTGAGGCATGCGAAGGGACGAGCTTTTGGACGCCGCGGAGGACCTCCTCTGCGACCAGGGCTCGGCCGCGCTCACCCTGGCCGCCGTGGCGGACCGGGCGGGCGTGAGCAAGGGCGGCCTGCTCTATCACTTCAGCTCCAAAGAGGCCCTCATCAAGGCCATGGTGGAGCGGCTGATCGACGACTTCGACCAGTTGATGGCCGCGCAGCCCGACGACACCTACACCGGGCGCTACGTCGGCGCGACACTGGCCGCCGTCCGCTCCGGCCGCCTGCGACGATGGGCGATCGTGACCGGCGCGTCGGGCAACCTGTTCCTGCTCGCGCCGCTGCGCGAGGCCATGGCCCGCTGGCATCGCGAGGGGCTGGGCGACGAGCCCGACCCGAGAGCCTCGCAGATCGTCCGCCTCGCGTGCGAGGGGCTGTGGGACGTGGCCAGCCACGACCCGGAGCTCAACTCCGAGGACGACCTCCAGGATCTGGAGCGCCACCTCAGAGCGCTCATCAAACCCTCGCCCGCCTGACAGCTCCCCTTCCCACCCCTTTCACCCCCTTCCGGCTCCGCGTGACGGGGCCGTCGCCTGCCCGGCGCCCGACGTGCGGCGCCCGGACGTGACGCCCTGACGCGCGCGCTTCCGCGTGCCGTCCCGGCGCGCCGCCCGGACGTCACACGTCGACACCCGGGCACGGGCGAACACGTCCACGGCCCCACCGGGTGCCGCACGCGCTCCGGCGCGACGCGCACGCTCCGGCGAAGGCCGCGGGCGTCACGCATGCCATCGCGCGACAGGTCGCCGGTGGCATGCCGGCGTGTGCCCGGCCGCCGTCGGCGGTGGCGCGGCACGACACCCCCCGACTCAGTACAGCAAGTAACGAACTTCAGTGAGGTGTGGCCTTATGACCCGCGAGCTGAGGAGTGCCCGTTACGGGGCAATCCTCACCTTTGTCCTTGCCGGCCTGATGGTGGGCACGATGACCGTGCGCATCCCCGCCCTGACCGACAAACTCGGCCTGTCCGAGGCGATGGTCGGGACCATCCTGCTGGTCTGGGGCCTGGGCGCTCTGGTGACGATGCAGTCCATGCGGCGCGTCATGGCGCGCGTGGGCAGCCGGGCGGTGCTGCGGGCAGGTGGTCCACTGACGGCGCTCGGCCTCCTCGGCGTGGCCCTGGCCCCCGACCTGCCCCTGCTCCTCGCGGCCGTGGCGGTCTTCGGCATGGCCTTCGGCACCGTGGACGTCGCCATGAACGCCCAGGGCTCCGCCGTCGAGCAGGCGTACGGGCGTCCGCTCATGAACGGCATGCACGCCGGCTGGTGCGTCGGCGCCATCTCGGCGGGCGCGCTGGGCAGCCTGGCGATCGCCCTGGGGCTGCCGTTCACGGTGAACGTGGCCCTGATCGCCCTGGTCTCGCTGCCGGTCATGGTGCTGCTGGGCCGTACGTACCTGCCCGAGCCCGAGACGGCCGGCGCCGCGCGGCCCGGACGGCGCCGCATGCCGCCGATCGTCTACCTGCTCGGCGCGATCATGTTCTTCGCCTTCATGGTCGAGGGCACGGTCGCCGACTGGAACGGCCTCTACATGCGGGACGAGCTCGGCGCGCCCGAGGCCGTCGCCGCGCTCGGCTACCCGGTCTTCGAGGCGGGCATGCTGATCGCCCGGCTCACGGGTGACCGGCTGCGCACCAGGTTCGGCGTGCGCGGCATGCTGACCGTGTCCGGCCTGGCCACGGGCGGCTTCTTCGCGGTCGTGCTGCTGGCCCCGGCGGCGCTGGTGGCGGTGTCGGCGATGTTCTTCGTCGGCCTCGGCGTGGCGACGATCTCGCCGCTGACGCTGTCGCTGGCCGGGACCGCGACCGACGCGCCCGGGCCGGCCATCGCCCAGGCGGGCACCATGGGGTACGCGGGCCTGCTGCTCGGCCCCGTGGTGATCGGGTTCCTGTCGGACGCCACATCCCTGCGTACGGCGCTGGGCATCGGCGTCGTGCTCGGGGTGCTGATCGCCCTGTCGGCCCGGCTGCTGCCGCGCGCCGACCGGACCGCGCCGAGCGCCCTGCCGGCGCGGGAGCGGGTCGAAGCCGCCGCCTGACCCGGCACCCCGGGTCTCTGAGAGTTCTCTGTGCGTCGAGGGCGGCGGCGGCGCGCGCCACCACTGTGGCGGCGCCCCGCCCTCCCGGAACCGCCCGCGCCAGGCGGCCCCACTCACAGAGAACTCACAGAACCGCTCAGAACGCCCCCAGCCTCCCGCCGCACGCTGGATCTCATGATCCAGCTCAACGGACTGACGAAACGCTACGGCGACAAGCTCGTCGTGGACGATCTCACCTTCACGGTACGGCCCGGCCTCGTCACCGGCTTCCTGGGCCCGAACGGCGCGGGCAAGAGCACGACCATGCGCATGCTCCTCGGCCTCGACCTGCCCACCGCCGGCACGGTCACCGTCAACGGCCGCCCCCACCACGAGCTGCGCCACCCGCTGCGCGTGGTCGGCTCGCTGCTGGACGCGCGGGCCGTGCACCCGCGCCGCACCGCGTACAAGCACCTGCTCTACCTGGCCCAGACGAACGGCCTGCCGGCCTCCCGCGTCGGCGAGGTGCTCGACCGGGTGGGGATGTCGGCGGCGGCGGGGAGGCGGGCCGGCGCGTTCTCGCTGGGCATGAGCCAGCGGCTGGGCCTGGCCGCGGCCCTGCTCGGGGACCCGCCGGTGCTGCTGCTCGACGAGCCGGTCAACGGGCTGGACCCGGAGGGCGTGCGGTGGATCCGCGCGCTCATCCGGGGGCTGGCCGCGGAGGGCCGCACGGTGCTGGTCTCCAGCCACCTGATGAGCGAGATGGCGGTGACCGCGGACCGGCTGGTGGTCATCGGCAAGGGGCGGCTCATCGCGGAGGGCGACCTCGGCGCGTTCACCGAGACGGGGGCGGCCGTGGCCGTCCGCACGCCCGACGCGGCGGCCTTCGCCCGGCGGCTGGAGCTGTCGGGCGCCCAGGTGCGGCCGGGCGAGAGCGGGGAGCTGCTGGTCACCGGGATGAGCATGCCCGACGTCGGCCGGCTGGCCTGCGCCGAGAGCGTGCCGCTGTACGAGTTGAGCACGCGCCGGGTGTCCCTGGAGGAGGCGTTCATGGAGCTGACCCGCGACGCCGTCGAGTACGGAGCGGCCCGATGATCGACACGGGCGCGCTCAGGGCGGAGTGGACGAAGTTCAGCAGCATCAGGGCCACCATGGTGCTCTCGCTGGCGGCCGTGGTCGTGTCGGCGCTGTCCGGGTGGCTCTTCGGCAACGCGGCGGCCGGTGAGTACGCCGCCGCCACCGCACAGGAACGGCTGGACTTCGACCCGCTGATGGAGGTCATGCGCGGGGTGTTCATCAGCCAGCTCCTCGTCTCCGCGCTGGGCGTGCTGGTCGCCTCCTCCGAGTACGGCTCTGGGACCCTGCACGCCAGCCTGGCCGCCGTCGGCAGGCGCGGCCGGCTGATGGCGGCCAAGGCCGGGATCACCGCGCTGACCGCCCTGCCGGTGAGCGTGGCCTCGGTGTGGCTGATGTTCGCGATCGGCCAGAGCACGCTGGCGGCGGGCGGGGCCCCGTCCGTCCCGCCGGGCGGCCCGCACGCCCTGGCCATGCTGCTGCTCGGGCCGGTCGTGCTCACTTTGCTGGCGCTGTTCGGGCTGGCGCTGGGCTTCCTGCTGCGCGGCACGGCCGCCGCCGTGAACGTCAGCACCGCCTTCCTCCTGCTGCCCACCCTCGCCTCGTCCTCGCCCGGCTTCCTGCGCGACCTCATGGAGAACTTCTGGCCCAGCACGGCCGCCTTCCAGGCTCTCTACGGCACCTCCTGGCTGCCGCCGGCGGCGGCGTTCGGGCTGTTCGTGGCGTTCGTCGCCGCCCTGCTGGTCGCGGCCTTCGCCCGGTTCGAGCGCCGGGACGCCTGATTACGCTGGACACCGGGGAGGTGCCTCACTTGGGCGAACGGCTGCTGGTGGTCGACGACGAGCCCACCGTCAAGGAGCTGCTGTCGGCGACGCTGCGCTTCGCGGGGTTCACCGTGAGCTCGGCCGACAGCGGCGAGCAGGCGCTGGAGGCGGCCCGGCGCGACCCGCCCGACCTGGTGCTGCTCGACGTGATGCTGCCCGACCTCGACGGGTTCGAGGTCATCCGCCGCCTGCGCGGCCTGCCCAGGGCGGGGGGACGCCCCGGCCCGGTGCCCGTGCTGTTCCTGACCGCCCGCGACGCCAGGGCCGACAAGATCAACGGGCTCCGGCTGGGCGGCGACGACTACGTCACCAAGCCCTTCGACCTGGAGGAGCTGCTGGCCCGCATCAGGGCCATCCTGCGGCGCACGGGCGCGGCCCCCGACGACCGCACGCTGGTGGTCGGGGACCTGGAGGTCGACCCCGACAGCCACCAGGTGAGGCGGGCGGGCCGCCCGGTACGGCTGTCGCCCACCGAGTTCCGGCTCCTGCACCACCTGGTGCTCAACGCCGGGCGGGTGCTGCCGAAGGCGCAGATCCTGGAGCAGGTGTGGCGCTACGACTTCGCCGGCGACACGAGCATCGTGGACACGTACGTGAGCTACCTGCGCCGCAAGCTGGACGCCGGCGGCGCCCCCAGGCTGATCCACACCGTGCACGGCGTCGGCTACCTGCTCCGCAGACCCCAGGCATGATCGCCGAAATGTCGCTGCGCGCCCGGCTGCTGGCGATCACGGTCGCGCTGCTCGTCGCCGGGCTGGCGCTGATCGGCTCGGTGGTCGTCAGGCAGCTCGAAGCCCAGCTCATGGCCCGGGTGGACGTCCAGCTCGGCACGATGGGCACGGCGCTGTCGGAGGTGCCGCCCGAGCTGCTGGCCGTGCTGCGCGGCCGGGCGGCCGGCTCCGCCCCGCTCGCGCTGGGCGAGCTCGACCTGATCTCCAAGGCGTACACCGGCTACCTGGCGGCGGACGGGACGGTGCTGCACGAGTTCGGCGACGTCGGCGACGCCCCCGCGCTGCCCCGCCTGGCCGCCGCCGACGTCACGGCCCGCGCCGGGCGGCCGTTCACCTTGGCGGCGGCCGGCGGGGAGGAGTGGCGGGCGGTGGTGCTGCCGGCCGGGAACGCCCGGCGGGCCGGTCACACCGGGATCGTCGCGGCGGTGTCGCTGGCGGCCGTGGACGAGACCGTCGGCCGGATGGCGGCCGCCTGCCTCGTGGCCGGCGTGGTGCTGCTGGCGGTGCTCGCGCTGGTGGGCGGGTTCGCGATCAGGGCCGGCCTGGCGCCGCTGCGCCGCGTGGAGGAGACGGCGGCGGCCATCGCGGGCGGCGACCTCAGCAGGCGGGTGCCCGAGCCCGCCGCGCACAACACCGAGCTGGGCCGGCTGGCGCGGTCGCTGAACACGATGCTCGCCCAGATCGAGCAGGGGGTGGCCGCCCGGGTGGAGTCGGAGGCCAGGATGCGCAGGTTCGTCGCCGACGTCAGCCACGAGCTGCGCACGCCGCTGTTCGGGATCAAGGGCTTCTCGGAGCTGTATCGTATGGGGGGTACGCGGGCCGCGCCCGCCATGGCCCGCATCGAGAGCGAGTCGGGCCGCCTGGCCAAGCTGGTCGACGACCTGCTGCTGCTCGCCGGCCTCGACGAGAGCGAGGGGCCAGGCCTCGACCTGACCCCGATGGATCTGCGCACGCTGGCCGCCGACGCCCGCCACGACTTCGCCGCCCTCGACCCGGCCCGGCCCATCGCGTTCACCGGCCCTGCCGGCGGCTCCCCGGCCGGCGCGCCGGTGCTGGGCGACGAGGCCCGGCTGCGGCAGGTGGTCAGCAATCTGGTCGGCAACGCCGTCACCCACACGCCCCCGGGCACGCCGGTCCGAATCGGGGTGGGCACGGACGGCGGGGAGTCGGTGCTGGTGATCGCGGACGAGGGGCCGGGGCTGGAGCCGGAGGAGGCGTCGAAGGTCTTCGACCGCTTCTACCGCACCGACGGGTCGCGGGCCAGGGCCACCGGCGGGGCCGGGCTCGGGCTGGCCATCGTGCGCTCCATCGTGGCGGCGCACGGCGGGCGGGTGGAGCTGCGCTCGGCCCCGGGCCGGGGCGCGGCCTTCGAGATCAGACTGCCCGCCGCAGAAGAACAGGGAAAGTGAGTGATGAGGCGTTACATCCTGACCGGCGCGCCCGGCGCCGGGAAGACGGCGATCCTGCGCCGGCTCGAATGCGACGGCTATCCCGTCGTCGAGGAGGCCGCGACCGACGTCATCGCCCTGCGCCAGGCCCAGGGCGAGGCCGAGCCGTGGACCGAGCCGTCCTTCGTGGGGCAGGTCGCCGCCCTGCAACGGCGGCGGCAGGAGCGGGCCGCTTCGCTGCCCGGCGCGGTGCAGATCTACGATCGCTCCCCCGTCTGCACCTACGCCCTGGCCACGTACCTCGGCCATCCGGTCGGGCCGGAGCTCGCCGCGGAGCTGGAGCGCATCCGGGAGCGGCGCATCTACGAGCCGACCGTCTTCTTCGTGGAGAACCTCGGGTTCGTCACGCCGACCGAGGCGCGGCGGATCACCTACGAGGAGTCGCTGCGCTTCGAGCGGGTCCACCGGGACGCCTACGCGGAGCTGGGCTACGCGTGCGTGCCGATCGCCCCCGGCCCGCTGGCGGACCGGGTGGCGGCGATCACCCGGCACGTCGCGCCCCCCGCGCCGGCCGCCCGGGACGCCTCGTGACCCGCGCCCGTCGCGGGCGTCAGGCGGGCTGCCCGGTGGGCATGATGGTGACCTGCTGGAGGTTCGCCCGCGGCGGCAGGCTTGCCAGGAACCCGATCGTCCGCGCGACGTCCTGCGGCGTGAGCCACTCCGTCGTCTGCCTGGAGCCCTCCAGCCACGCCCGCGCGCCCTCGTCGGTGACGTGGGACTGCAGCTCGGTGCCGACGATGCCCGGCTCGATCGCCGAGACGCGCACGTTCTTGGGGCCCAGCTCCGTCCGCAGGTGCCGCGACAGGTGCGTGACGAACGCCTTGGTGCCGGAGTAGACGGCGAAGTTCGGGAAGATGTTCTGGGCCGCGATCGACGAGGTGTTGATCAGGTCGGCCACCCCGCGCTCACCGGCAGCCGCGACGAGCTGCGGGACGAACGCGCCGATCACGTTCATCAGGCCCGTGATGTTGAGGTCGATCTGGTGCTGCCACTGGTCGGTGGGCAGCTCCTCGACCGGGGCGGGCAGCATGACGCCCGCGTTGTTGAACAGCAGGTCGGCGCCGCCCAGCTCGGCCGCCACCCGGTCGGCGGCGGCACGCACCGCCGCCGCGTCGGTGACGTCGGCCGCCAGCGCCAGCGCCCGGCCCCCGGCCCGCTCGATCCTGGCCACCAGGTCGTCCAGCCGCTCCGCGCGCCGCGCCAGCACGGCGACGCTCGCGCCCAGCCCCGCCAGGTGCTCGGCCGTGGCCTCGCCGATCCCGCTGGAGGCGCCGGTGATGACGGCCACGCGGCCGGTGAGGGAAGTGGTGCTCATGGTGTACGCCCCTTCAGGGTCTCATCCGCGGCCGGTCGCCGCGTTCCTCCACAAGCACACCAGCCGCGGAACCCCTCTCAGGGGGTCCGAACGCGCCCTGACCAGGCAGGTCCTCGCGAGACAGGTACCGGCAGGGCCACCCGGGCGGCACAGCGGGCCCGCGCGGCGGGTCACACTGGGGGCATGGACCGCAGCCGCGAACTCGCCGACTTCCTGCGCTCGCGCCGGGCCCGGATCACTCCGGACCTGACGGGGCTGCCCGCCGACGGCCGCACCCGCCGCGTGCCCGGTCTCCGCCGTGACGAGGTGGCCCGGCTGGCCGGGGTCAGCACCGAGTACTACACGCGGCTGGAGCAGGGCCGTGCCGGCAACCCCTCACCCGAGGTGACCGAGGCCATCGCCCGCGCGCTCCAGCTCGATCCCGCCGAGCGCGAGCACCTGACGGACCTGCTGGCCCGCCCCGCCCGGCACGCACCCATCAGCCCGCAACGGGTCAGGCCGGGGCTGCACCTCATGCTGCAGACCCTCGACCACGTGCCGGCCTTCGTCCTCGGCCGCCGCACCGACGTGCTGGCCGCCAATCGCCTGGCCCGCGAGGTGCTGACCGACTTCGACGCCCTGCCCGCGACGCAGCGCAACCTGGCCAGGTATTACCTGCTCGACCCGGCGGCCCGCGAGCGCACCGGCGACTGGGAGCGGATCGCCTCGGAGACGGTCGCCGTGCTGCGGCTCGAAGCCGGCCGCCACCCCCACGACCGCCGCCTCGCCGACCTGGTGGGCGAGCTGACCCTGCGCTCCCCGGAGTTCAGCGCCTGGTGGAACGACCACAAGGTGCTGCGCCGCACCCACGGCACGAAGACCTACCACCATCCGCTCGTCGGCGAGCTGCGCTTCTCCTACGAGTCCCTCCAGCCGCCCGGAGACCCCGACCAGACGTTGTGCGTCTACAACGTCGAGCCCGGCTCCCCGACCGCCGAGGCCCTCCGCCTCCTGACGAGCTGGACGGCCCCGGCCTCCCCGCACCCGGCCTCATAGCGTGAAGACGAATGCGGCTTGCCACGGGTGGTGGCAAGCCGCATGCGCTACTTGCGCTTGTTGATCTCCTCGGTGAGCTGGGGCACGACCTGGTGCAGGTCGCCCACCACGCCGTAGTCGGCCAGCTCGAAGATCGGGGCCTCGGGGTCCTTGTTGATGGCCACGATCGTCTTCGCCGTCTGCATGCCGGCCCGGTGCTGGATGGCCCCGGAGATGCCGGCCGCGATGTAGAGCTGCGGCGAGACGGTCTTGCCCGTCTGGCCGACCTGGAACTGGTGCGGGTACCAGCCCGCGTCCGTGGCGGCGCGCGAGGCGCCCACGGCCGCGCCCAGGGCGTCGGCCAGGCCCTCGATGACCGAGAAGTTCTCGGCCGAGCCCACGCCGCGGCCGCCGGAGACCACGATGGCGGCCTCGGTCAGCTCGGGGCGGGCGCCCTTCTCCTGCTTGACCCGCTCGACCACGCGGGCGGCCTTGGCGGCGTCGGACAGGGTGACCGAGACCTCCTCCTCCGTCCCGGCGCCGGCGGCGGCCACGGGGGCGGTGGAGTTGGGGCGTACGGCGATGATCGGCGTGCCCTTGCGCACCCGGGAGTGCACGTTGACGCCGCCACCGAAGATCGACTGGTCGGCCACGAAGCCGTCGCCCACGCCCACGGCGTCGGTGATGACGCCGGAGTCGGTCTTGACGGCCAGCCGGCCGGCGACCTCCTTGCCCTCGGCCGTGGCGGCGACCAGCACCGCGGCGGCCGACTTGGCGGTCACGAGCTGGGCGAGCAGCTCGGCCTTGGGCGCGACCACGTAGTCGACGACGTCACTGGACGGCGCGACGTAGATCTTCTCGGCGCCGTATTCGGCGAGCCGGGCCTTGGCCTCGGGCGTGAGGCCGGGGCCGGCCCAGACGGCGGCGGGCGTGCCGAGGGAGCGGGCCAGCGTCAGCAGCTCCAGCGTGACCTTCTTGACCTCGCCTTCGGCCTGCTCGACGAGAACGAGAATCTCCGACATTTTGCGTTCTACCCCCGCTCTCAGATGAACTTCTTGGACGCCAGGAAGTCGGCCGCGTTCACGCCGCCGTCGCCCTCGTCCTTGACGATCGTGCCGGCCGCGCGCGGCGGGGCGGGCGCGAAGTCGACGACCTCGGACCAGGCCGCGGCCAGGCCGACCTGGGCGGCGTCGATGGAGGCGTCGCCGATGGCGAGCGTCTCGACCGGCTTCTTCTTGGCCGCCATGATGCCCTTGAACGAGGGGTAGCGGGGCTCGTTGATCTTCTCGACCACGGAGACGACGGCGGGCAGCGTGGCCTCGACCTTGTCGTAGCCGTAGTCGGCCAGCCGCTGCACCGTGATCGAGGCGCCCTCGACCTCGACCTTGTTGGCCAGCGTGAGCTGCGGCGTGCCCAGCCGCTCGGCCAGCATCGCGGGCAGCACGCCGGTGCGCGCGTCGGTGGACTCGGAGCCCAGGATGACCAGGTCGAACCCGATCTTCTTGAGCACCTGGGCCATCGCGTACGAGGTGGACAGCGCGTCGGAGCCGTGCAGCGCGTCGTCGCTCAGGTGGACGGCCTTGTCGGCGCCCATGGCCAGCGCCTTGCGGATCGTCTCGGTGGCCTTGCCCGGACCCATGGTCAGGACGGTCACCTCGCCGCCGTGGGCCTCCTTGAGCTTCAGCGCCTCTTCGACGGCGTACTCGTCGAGCTCGTTGACCACGCCGTCGACGGCGTCGCGGTCGAGCGTGTTGTCATCGGACCGCAGCTTGCGCTCGGTCGCCGTGTCGGGGACCTGCTTCACGCAGACGACGATGTTCATGGCCGGTGGCCGACCTCCCGTAGTTCGCGTGCGCCGCCGCCTCGCTGCGGTGGCGCCGAATGCATCTGTCCAGACTGCCAGGTGCCCGGCGGGCTCCCGACAGAGGGTCTGCCGAGGTTGTGCGGTCATGTTACCCATGGGTAGCTTACGCGCAAACCGGCGGCCCTGCCGTACCCATCCCCACCCTACCGAACTTTATTCGGTCAGCCTCACGCGGACAGCAGGAACACCACGCCCACCACGAGAGCCGTGCCCGCGAACAGCGCCAGCGTGAACGTGCTGAACATCGTCGCCAGCCCGAAGCACAGGCCGACCGCGCCCACCACGCTGGCCGCGTCGGCGACCAGGCGGCCGCGCCGGAAGGGGGTGCGCGAGAACAGCGCCACCCCGGCGTCGGCCACGACCCCCACCGCGTACGCCGCCAGCAGGAACAGCGACACCTCCGGCAGCGGCTCGCGAGCAGCCGCCGCCAGCAGCGACACGAACAGCCCCGACCCGATCAGCCAGCGCCTGCGCACCTTCTCCCGGTGCCGGGCCCTGGACTCCTCGACCGAGCGCCGGTGCCGCTCCTTCCCGCCCGGCTGCCACTCCCTGGTCGCCAGGTCGTCGCCGGTCACGCGGGCCCGCGCGACCGGCTCGTCGAAGCGGTGCGGCACGTGGGCGGCCGGCGCGACGTCGAGCCTGGCGCAGATCTGCGCGGCGGTGGGCCGGGTGGCCGGATCGGTGGCCAGGCAGTCGAGTAACAGCGGCTCCAGCCACTTCGGCACGCCCTCCAGGTCGGGCGGATGGTGCACGACCCGGTAGGCGACGGCGGAGGCCGGGCCCTGCCCGTACGGCTGCCGCCCGGTGGCCGCGTACGCCAGCGTCGCGCCGAACGAGAACACGTCGGCCTCCATGCCCGCGGCCCGTCCTTCCAGCACCTCCGGCGCGAGGTAGCCGGGCGTGCCCACCACCGCGCCCGAGGCCGTGACGGACAGCGAGTCGAGGGCGCTGGCGATGCCGAAGTCGATCACGACCGGCTCGCCCTCGGTCATCATCACGTTGGCCGGCTTGAGGTCGCGGTGCACCACCCCGGCCTCGTGCATGGCCCGCAGCGCGTCGGCCAGCCCGGCGGCCAGCCGCCGCAGGCCGGCCACCGGCACGGGGACGGCGCTGAGCGGCCGGCCCTGCACGTAACGGGTGACGAGATAGGGCCTGGCGCCCTGCATCGAGGCGTCGAGCACCTCGGCCACGTGCGGCCCGCCGGCCCGGCGCATGGTCTCCACCTCGCGCGCCAGCCGGGCCAGCGCCAGGCCGTCGGCCGCGACGTGCGGATGGAGCACCTTGACCGCCACCGTGCGCCCTTCGGGGTCGAGCGCCAGGTGCACCTCGCCGAATCCGCCGGCCCCCAGACGGGAGAGAAGCTGGTAAGGGCCGAGGCGCTCGCTCATACTTCATCTCTCCCCAGGCGGCACGGCGGGGACACTCATGACCAGGGATTCAGGAAGCCCAGCCCGAGCCCGTCGAGCAGACTGCCGATCAAGCCGGTGATCAGCCCGATCGTGCTCTGCCTGGCGTCGCTGGCCAGGTCGTCGATGACCTTCGACGGCGCCCGCCACGGCTGCCACACCGTCTCCTGCCCCAGCGCGAACATCACCGCGAACAACGCCGCCGTGCCCACCAGCACGACCGCGACCAGCGCGGCGCCCGGGCTGCGCAGCACGCCGGTGAGCGTGCGCGTGACGGCCTTGCGCGGCGCGCCGCCGCCCGGCAGCACGAACAGGCCCGCGGCGAAGGCTCCGGCCCCGTAGGCCGCCGCCTCGTTGACGCCCATCTGCCCGGCCCACGAGAGCACGCCCCAGACGCAGACGCCGAACAGCAGCGCCAGCGGCACGTGCACCACGGTCACCAGCGCGGACTTGATCAGCGCCCACGGCGTGCCGACCACCGCGAGCAGCGGATCGGCCGCGCTGCTCCCGCGCACCTGACGCCGTTTGACCAGGTCGCCGAAGAGGTATTCGCCGATGCGCAGCACGAGCGCGAGCGCCACGGCCACCGCGCCGGCCATGACCGGCATCATCACGGTCAGCGCCACCAGCGTGACCAGCAGCAGCAGGCCGACGACCTGGCTGCCGAACAGGTAGCGCTTGCGCTCGGACGGCGGGGTGTAGCGCGGGGGCGGCGTGTAGGGCCGGGCCGGCGCGGGCGAGGTCGGCGCCGGCACCACCCGCCGGTCGGCCGGCGGGTGCCCGGCCACGCGCCGGTCGGTGTGGGGCACCGGCCTGGCCGGCATGGGCGCCGGCACGTAGGGCGGCGGGCGCTCCTCGCGGTGCGGGCGCTCCTCGCGGCGGGGGCGCTCGTCCCGGCGCCGCGGCCGCTCCTCGCGGCGCGTCGGCGTGGGTGAGGGCGGCGCGCTCTGCCCGTATTCGACCGGCGGCAGCAGGTCGGAGAAGGTGTCCATGGCCCGGGTGCGGTCGCGGGCCCGCTTGGTGCCCGTCGGCCCGTCGAACGACGCCTCGTTGAACGTGGTCACCGAAGGGTCGAGCGCCCTGGCCATCCGCAGCAGCTCCTGGGCGCTGGGCCGCAGGGCCGGATCGACCTGGAGGGCCCGGTGCAGCCAGCCGCGCAGCCACACGGGCGCCTTGTCGATCTGCGCCCGCCCTTCCATGATGTTGAAGCAGACCGCTTCGAACGTTCCCGTGCCGAACGGCGGCGCGCCGGTCGCGGCGAAGAACACCGTCGAGGCCAGCGCGTGCACGTCGGCCGCCTGGGTGATCTCCGAGTCGCGGATGATCTCGGGCGCCAGGTAGCCCGGCGTGCCGACGAACATGCCCGTCTGCGTCAGCCGGGTGGCGTTGACCAGGTGGGCGATGCCGAAGTCGATGACCAGCGGCTCGTCGTCGACCAGCATGACGTTGGACGGCTTGAAGTCGCGGTGGATCACGTCGGCGGCGTGGATGGACACCAGCGCCTGGCACAACCCCTGGGCGAGCCTGATGAGCCGCTGCGCGTCGAGCGCGCCCTCCGACAGGACGGTGTCCTCCAGCGTGCGGCCGGGGGCGAAGCGCGTCACCACGTACGGCTGGTTGCCGACGAGCTCGGCGTCGATCACCTCCGCGACGTACGGGCTGCGCACCCGGCGCATCGTCTCGACCTCGCGCGTGAGCCGGTCGCGCGCCTTGAGGTCGGCGGCCACATGGGGGTGCAGGACCTTGATGGCGACTTCGCGCCCCTCGCCGTCGAGGCCGAGGTGGACGACCCCCATGCCGCCCTCGCCGATCTTCCTGACCAGGCGATATGGGCCGAGGCGTTCTGGTGCTTGGGTGCTCATCGCCACCTTCCCCGCGTCATCCCCCGGACTTCCCCCCTAGCGTGTCGAGCTGCTCGACCACCGCGTCGATCTCCAGCGGAGTCCATACGGGCTCCCCCTCAGGTTGTTCCCCGAATGTGCCGTAGGCGAGGGTCAGCGAGAGCGCGGCACCCGCCGCGAGCACTCCCGCCATCACCATCGCCACTGTTCTCGAGGGTACGAGCGATGCGAGCGTTCTGCGCATCTGCTTGCCCGGGCCTTCGACTCCCGGGCCCGCGCAGATCGTCCACAGCGCGATCGCGGCGCCCCACGCCAGGGCGTAGGAGGAGCTCATCCCGGCCACCACGGTGAGCAGCAGCGTCACCGGCAGGCCCAGGATGAGCGCGTAGAGCACCAGGGCCAGCGTGATGCCCGCCGACTTGGCCAGCGCCGCCGGGTAGGCGAGCACGCGCAGCACGTCGAGCGCCGCCGCCCCCGCCGCCCTGCGGGCCGCGAGCTGCGGCTGGGCCAGGTCGGCCGCGCGCAGCAGGATCGCGACCGGGATCGCCACCACCGCGACCGGCACCGGGGCCAGCACGGCCGCCACGATCATCAGGACCAGCAGCATCGCGCCGGCCACGCCGTAGGCCTTGGAACGCTGCAGCAGCCTGCCCTGCGGCGCGCCCGGCGCGTACGGGTCGCGCTTGGTCGGCTGCGGCGGGAAGTGGGGCTGGGCCGGGATGTACGGCGGCGGCTGCACCGGGACGGGGTTGGGGCGGCCGTAGTCGTGGCCGTCGGCCCCCGCCGCGGGGCGGCCGTAGTCGGGCACGTCGGGGCGCCCGGGGTTCAGCCCGGGAGCCAGGCCCGGCGCCAGGTTCGGACCGGAGCCCAGACTCGGCCCCGAGCCCAGGTTCGGCCCCGAGCTCAGGTTGAGGCCGGAGCCCGCGTTCGGACCCGAGCCGACGCTCGGAGCCGTGCCCAGGTTGGCGCCCGCGCCCGCGCCCGGGCCGAGGTGCGGGCTCTGGGTGAGCCTGCGGTATTCGGGCGAGTCGGACCGCACCCGCCTGGTGGGCACGTCGGCCTCGCCCTGCGCCGGGATCGCCGGCCCGTTGCCGCCGGCCGGCGGCGACTGCGGCGGGTAGAGGCCGGCCTCGCGCTGGATCTGCCGCAGCTCCTCCGGCGGCACCCTGCGCGTCGGCCACGGGTCGGGCTGGCCGGGCAGCAGCGAGATGTACTGCTGCTCCGGCTGCGGCGTGACCGGCGTGTCGGGCCCGTCGAGCAGCCGCTTCGGGGTCACCGGCGGCGTCGACACCTCGTAGGACGGCCTCTCCGTCACCAGCGGCGGCGGGCCCGGGATCACGGCGGGCTCGCCGGGGCGCGGCACGGTCGAGATCTCGTCGGGCAAGCCGACGGACGAGCCGCCGGAAGCCGGGCCGGGCAGCATCCGGGCGAGCTGCTCGGCCAGCTCGGCAGCCTTGGGCCGCTTGGCCGGGTTGCGCTGGAAGGCGGCCTTCAGCAGCGGGCGCAGCTCCGCCGGCATGCCGCTGATGTCGGCCTTGCCCGCGGTGATG
>NZ_JOAG01000009.1 GCF_000725485.1 Nonomuraea candida
TGGTGAACACCTTCCCGTGCGAGCCCCACGTCCTGCCGAAGGTGTAGGCCTTGCGGTCGCCGGAGAAGAACTTCCCCCAGCTCGTGGCGTGGGCGGTGGTGGTGGCGGTGGCGGCCGTCCGCGTGGCCGTGGCGGCCTGGGCGGCGGCCGGGCTCAGGGCCAGGCCGGTGACGGCGATCGAGCCGGCGAGAGCGGCGATCGCGAAGGTCTTGCGCATTTTCGGGTTCCTCCCCCTGGTCGGTGCTGCCGGGTTTCGTCCGGCAGCAGGGACATTACGGAGACCGCAAGCGATCAACTGTGGAGGAATGCACACACCGGACGTGATCAGCGACACACCGGACGGGCAGGGCCCGTACCCTCGCCCGGGTCGCCGGCGCGATCGCGGACCGCCGCCACCTGGTCAAAGCCGTGTGTCGGAGGTCAGGGCGATGGCTTCGAGGAGCTGGCGTACGCCCGGTGCGGGCGGGCCTGGGGATACGGCCAGCGAGGTGATCAGCGCCGGCGCGGCCAGGGTGCGGATGGCCACCCGGGGCAGCGAAGGCAGCTCGGTGACCTGGTAGAAGACCGTCCAGGACGGCGCGCTTGAGCCGATGGCGGTGAGCGTGTCCAGCAAGGCGGTGAACGGTGGCCCGGGCAGCGGCTCGGCCCCGGCCTCCCGCATCGCCGAGACGATCAGGTCGTGGAAGGGCGGGTTGTGATCACGGGGGGCGAGCCGCAAGGGAAGATCGGCCAGCTGCTCCACCCGGAGAACGGGCTCCGCCGCGAGCGGATGGCTCGCCGGCAGCGCGACGAGCAGCGGGTCGCTCCAGAGGGGCAGCAGCTCCACCTGCGGCGCCCTGGTGAGAGCGCGGACGAAGGCCGCGTCCAGTTCCCCGGATTGCACGGCCGCCAGCCGTTCGACCAGGCTGAGGCGGTGCAGCCGGACCTGGAGCCCGGGCGCGATGGCCGCCAGCTCGCTCAGCAGGCGATGGATGCGGTCACCCGGCCCCTGCACCGTGCCCAGGTGCAGGACGCCCTTCTCGCCCGCGACGATGTCGGCCGCCGCCTGGCGGATGCGATGGGTGGCGGCCAGCACGGCGCGCGCCTCGGGCAGCAGCAGCTCCCCGGCGTTGGACAGCCGCACCTGCCGGGTGGAGCGGTCGAACAAGGTCACACCCAGCTCGCGTTCCAGCCGGGCGATCTGCTGGCTGATCGCGGCCTGTACGATGTGCAGCCGCTCGGCGGCCCGGCTGAAGCCACCCTCCTCGGCCACCGCCACGAAGTACTGCAACTGCCGCAGCTCCACGCACCCTCCTGCGACCTATCACGATCCGTGATCGCTGCCTGTGCCAAACGCTCCTGGTTGCCGCGTTCTTCCCGCGCTCCAATGGATGCCGGATCTCACGACAAGGGAGCTGATCATGTCCTCTTTCACCGGCCCGCTGGTCCTGGAAGCGAACGACGCCGAGTATGTGACGCTGCCGGGTGGCGGCGGATTCCAGCTGCTGGCCGATGCCGGCGCCACCGGTGGCGCGCTCGGAGCCAATCGTCTCCTTCTCGGCAAGGGCGCCGACGGCGCACGGCCGCATCACCATGCGCTGTCGACGGAGCTGTTCTACGTGCTCGACGGCACGGTGGAGTTCCTCATCGACGGCCTGCTGAGCACCGTGAGCCGTGGCGGGCTGGTGGTGATCCCGCCCCGCACGCCGCACGCCTTCGGCGCCACGCCCGATGCCCCGGCCGACCTGCTGGTCGTCCTGACTCCAGGCGTCGACCGCTTCGGCTACTTCCGCGCTCTGGGACGTATCCAGCACGGTCTGGAGCCGTTCGACAGCCTGCTTCCCCTGCAGGAGCACTACGACGTGCACTTCCTCGACGACCCGGCCTGGGCCGCCGCCCGGTCTCGGCACGGAGAGCAGGCCCGATGACCGCGCCCGCCTCAGAGCCTCAGAGCCGCCGCCGGGTCGTCCTCGTCAGCTCGGCGCCGTTGGCCGCGCCCCTTGGTGGCGCTTGTCGCCGTGGCGCTCGACCAGGCGGGTGAGCAGGTCGATCAGGCTCTGCCGGTCGGCCGCGGACAGCGGGGAGAGGTATTCGTCCTGGGCCGCGGCGATGAGCCGATCAAGGTCGGCGAGGTGCCCGCGGCCCGCCGGGGTGATGGTGATGATGTTGCGGCGGCGGTCTTCCAGGTCGGGCGCGCGATCGAGGAACCGCCGCTCGGCGAGGTCGTTGACGGTCGTCACCATGTCGCTGCGATCGATCCCGGTGCGGCGCCCGAGGGCGGCCTGGCTGGCCGGGCCGTACTCCTCCAGGGTGGCGAGCAGGGCGTAGTGGTAGCGCCGGGCGCCGGCCTGGGCGAGCGCCTGGTCCACGAGCCGGTTGGCGATCAATGCCGCGCCGTTCGTCAACCGGCTCGGCAGCGTGCGCAGCCGCTCCGGCAGCGGCCCCTCGGGAGTGTCCACGAGCCGAATCTAGCAAATTGTTGGCAGGACCCACGACTGTCTGTATTGTTGGTCGCACCAACGTTTGAAGCCGGATAGTGGCGGAGCCGGCCGTGGCGGCCGTGAGCCCGCTGCGCGACGCGTGGATGCCGGGCCCTCCGCCGCCCGCCGGAACCGGTGACGAGACGACCTCCTTCGAGAAGGCGCAACAGTGACATGCCCGAAAGGCAGATGATCGACATGTCCCCTACGACATCAACGACCGACCTGGCCGGCCTGCGCGAGCAGATCCGGGGGCGCACGCTCCACCCCGGTGACGAGGGTTTCGCCGAGGCCTGCTCCGGCTGGCTGCTGACGGTCGAGCACCACCCCGCGGTGGTCGTGCTGGCCGCCGACGCCGATGACGTGGCCGCCGCCGTCCGGTTCGCCGCGCGGACGGGACGCCCGGTCGCGGTGCAGTCGACCGGGCACGGCAAGTCGGTGCCCGCGGACGGAGCCGTGTTCATCGCCACCGAACGGCTACGCGAGCTGTCGGTGGACCCGGGCGCCCGCACTGCGCGGATCGGCGCCGGTCTGTCGTGGGGCGAGGCGGTCGCCGCGGCGGCCGAGCACGGCCTCGCGCCGCTGTGCGGCTCCTCCGGCCAGGTCGGGGTGATGGGCTACCTGACCGGCGGCGGGCTGCCGCTGACCGCGCGCACGTACGGCTTCGCCGCCGGCCACGTCCGCGCGCTCGACGTCGTCACCGCCGATGGCCTGCTCCGGACCGTCTCGCCCACCCGGGAGCCCGACCTGTTCTGGGCGGTGCGGGGCGGCAAGAGCAACTTCGGCGTCGTGGTCGCGGCCGAGATCGACCTGCTGCCGCTGCGCACCGTCTACGGCGGCGAGCTCTGGTACCCGGGAGAGGACCCCCGTCACGCCGCCCACGTTCTCGGCTCCTATCTGGCCTGGGCCGGAGAGCAGCCGGAGGAGATGTCGTCCTCGGTGACCCTGATGCGCCTGCCCGATGCGCCGCAACTGCCCGAGGAGTTCCGGGGCCGGTCGTTCGTGCAGATCCGGGTGGTCCACACCGGGGGCGAGGAGCAGGGCGCGCGGCTGGTGGAGCCGTTGCGCGCGCTCGGGCCGGAGAAGGACACCTGTGCCGCACTGCCGTACACGCAGATCACCGAGATCTACCGGGATCCCAAGAATCCGGTCTCGGTGCACCTGCGCGGCGCGTTGCTGCGCGAGCTGGACGACGAGGCGGTGAAGGAGCTGGTCTCGTTCATCGACCCGGCGAACCCCGCGGGCCCGTTCCCCGGGATGGAGCTGCGTCACCTGGGCGGGGCGCTGGACCGGCCGCCCGCCCGCCCGCACGCGGTCAGCACTCAGGGCGCGGCCTTCCACCTGTGGCTGCGGATGCCGGCGCCCGCCGGGCGCGCCGAGGAGGCGCGCACGGCGGCCGACGAGGTGCTGGAGCGGCTCGGGCGGTGGGACACCGGCGCCATGCTCCCGGGATTCCTGTTCGACCACGACTCGGCTCCCGAGCGGGTCAGGCGCGCCTACACCGAGGCCGACTACCAGCGGCTGGCCACGCTGAAGGCGGCCTACGACCCGCACCAGCTCTTCCGCGTCAACCACAACATCCCGCCGTCGGCTCACGCCACTTCCTGACGCGGCCGCGAACGCCGTCACCACCACCACCGTCGTCATCACCGCCGTCACCACCGCCGGCGATCCGCCGCGCACCCGCGCACCGCCGCGCACCCGCGCACCGCCGCGCACCCGCGCACCGCCGCGCACCCGCGCACCGCCGGGCTCACGGGCGGAGGAACGCCAGCAGCGACCGCGCCAGGTCGTCCGGGGCCTCCTCGGCCATGTGGTGGCCGCTGCCGATCGCGTGGCCGGTCACGTCGTCGGCCCACGTGCGCCAGATCGCCAGCGGATCGCCATAGAGGTCCTCCATGTCGTCCTCGGTCGACCAGAGGAACAGGGTCGGGCAGGTGACGCGCCGGCCCGCGCGCCGGTCGGCGTCGTCGGCCGCGCGGTCCACGGTCAGGCCGGCGCGGTAGTCCTCGCACATCGCGTGGACGGTCTCCGGGTCGTGGATGGCCCGGTGGTAGTCCTCGTAAGCCTCCTGGCCCATGTGTTCGGCGGTCGCCATGTACCAGGCGTCGGGGTCGGCGTTGATGACCCGCTCGGCGGGCTTGGCGGTCTGGCCGAGGAAGAACCAGTGCCACCAGGCCGAGGCGAACCTCGCGTCGGCGCGGGCCAGTGCCTCTCCGATGGGGATGCCGTCCATCACGACCAGGCGGGTGACGGCGCCGGGATGGTCGGCGGCGAGGCGGTGGGCGACGTACGCGCCGCGGTCGTGACCCGCCACGGCGAAGCGGTCGTGGCCCAGCCTCCGCATGAGGGTGACCATGTCACCGGCCATGGCGCGTTTGGAGTAGGGCGTGTGATCGGGGGTGGTGGGCGGCTTGCCCGAGCGGCCGTAGCCGCGCAGGTCGGGGCAGACCACCGTGTGGTGCGGGGCGAGGAGCGGGGCGACGCGGTGCCAGGTCGCGTGCGTACGGGGATGGCCGTGCAGGAGCAGGAGCGGGGTCCCGGAGCCGCCGTGCCGGACGTAGAGCTCCGTCTCGCCCACGTCGATCATTTCGGTTGCGAAGTCGTCGAACATCCGCCGCTTCTACCCGGGCCCGGTGTCGATCAACGCGGCCGGCGCCGGGGCCTGCCCCGTGCCGCCGAAACCGTACGAGCCCGGCTCCTGGCCGGAGCCCCGGCCCTCGACCCCCGCCCCCGCCCTCGGTCTCGGTCTCGGCCCTCGGTCTCGGCCGGGTCTTCCCGGATCCGCGTCACGGGCGGAGGCTGGGGGCACGCGGCAGAGGCCGACGGGATGCGGTGCGGCCGGCGAGGGCGCGGTGAGGCCGAGGGTGCGGGAGGTGGCCGCGTGGGGGAGAGGCTGGTGGCGTACGCGCGGGAGGCGTACGGGTGGGGTGACGACGTCGTGGTGCGCGCGGGGAGCAGGGGCGCGCTGGGGCAGGTCTGGCGGGTGGAGGCGGGGACGGCGTCATACGCGCTCAAGGAGCTCTTCGGCGAGCCGCCGGCGGCGGCGCTCGTCGAGGCCGAGCTGGCGTTCGCGCGGCGGGCGGCCGGCGCGGGGGTACGGCTGCCCCGCAGCCACCCCGACCGCCACGGCCGCCACCTGGTGCGCACGCCGGACGGGACGTGGCTGCGCCTGTACGACTGGATCGACCTGCGCCCGGTCGACCTGACGGCGCCGGCCACCCCGGCCCGGCTCGGCGCCCTGCTCGCCCGGCTCCACCGCTGCGCCCCGCCGGCGACGACCGAGCTGGACGGCACGCCGCCCGGCTCCGGTGGGGCGAGGTCCGCGCCCGGCGGTGTGACGGCCACTCCCGGCGGCACGGAGCCCGGTTGCGAGGGCGTGATGCCCGTGCGTGGCGTTCCGGCGGGCGAGGCGGGTGGGGAGGGGAGTGATCCCTGGTATCACCGTGCTCCCGATCCGGGGGCGTGGGAGGCGGCGGTGACGGCCGGGGCGGCGGCGGGCCTCGGATGGCCGGCGCGGTTGCGGGAGCGGCTGGCCGACCTGCCCGAGCTGTGCGCCCTGACCACCGCGCCCGACGCCGGCGAGCTGATCGTCTGCCACCGGGACCTGCACCCCGAGAACGTGCTCAGCCGCCCCGCCGACCCCGCCGACCCCGCCGACCCCGCCGACCCCGCCGACCCTGACGACCCTGGCCGGCCCGCCGCCCCCGACCCCGCCGACCCTGACCCCGTTGACCCCGCCGACCCCGTCGGCCCGCTGGTGGTCGTGGACTGGGACCGCCTCGGGCCCGCGACGCCGGGGCGGGAGCTGGCCCGCGCCCTGTTCGACTGGTTCTGCGACCCCGTGCCCGACCTGGACGCCATGCGCCGCATGTACGAGGCGTACCTCGCGGAGGGCGGCCCCGGCCGGATCCTGCGCCCGGCGGACTTCACGATGCTGGTCGCGTCCCGCCTGAACTTCCTGCTGGCCCAGACGCGCGTCGCGACCGATCCGCGCGCCGAGCCGCGCCACCGGGCGTGGGCCGAGCGCGAGATCGACGAGGCGCTGCGCATCCTGCCGGCACCCCGGCACCTCACCGCCGCCCTGCCTGCCCTGACCAGGGGATGAGACCGGCCGAACAGCCGATCCCGGCCCTCGTCCGCATCCCGCTCCAGACCCGTGCCCCGGTTCCGGAGGGGTGTGGTCAGCGCTTGACGCTCAGGCGGTCCACGGCGAACGGGGTGAACGACGGCTGCGCCGCCTTGGCCCGCGGCATGCTCATGCCGCACAGCCCCAGCGCGAGGTACTCGATGGTGGCCTGGTCGATCGGGCTCATCACCGGCAGGCCGTTCTCGTCGAGACTCTGGTACTTGGTGCGGTTGACGCCCATGGAGAGCTGCCGGTTGCCGTCCTCGCTGGTGTAGGAGTCCGTGCCCATGCCGAACACGCTGCCGCTGTGCCCCCAGAACCGCCCGCACGGCAGGTCGCTGGCGTAGATGCCGAGCCCGTACGACGGCGACACCCCCAGCACCGGCACGGTCTTCTGCATCTCGGCCAGCTCCGCCGGGCCGAGCAGTTCGCCGCGCAGCAGCACCCGGTAGAAGCGGTTGATGTCGTCCATCGTGGACACCACCGCGCCCGCCGTGCTGATCCACGACATGTTGTAGACGCTGTAGTCCTTGGGCGGGTCGATGTAGCCGAACATCGACTCGTACGCCTTGGAGTGCGGGCCGGGGATGTGCGGCGTGCGCGGGAAGGACGTGTGCCGCAGGCCCGCCTTGCGGATGACGTTGCGGGTGATGTGCCGCTCGGCGTTCTCGCCCGTCACCTTCTCCAGAAGCAGCCCGGCCAGCAGGTAGTTGGTGTTGGAGTAGATTCCCGGCGTGGCGCCGGGCTCGCCGGTCGGCGCGGCGTCCAGGCCCATCCGCACCAGCTCCTCGCGGGTGAAGGTGCGGAACCGGTTGTCGTCCAGGCTCTCGAACGTGCCCTGCAGCAGCGAGGGGAAGGCCGGGCCCACGTGGTCGGCGATGTGGCTCGTGTGGTTGAGCAGCATCCGTACGGTGATCTTCTCACCGCGCTCGCCGGGCACCAGGTCGGGCAGGTAGCGGCCGATGGGGGCGTCCAGCTCGATCGTGCCGCGGGCGACCTGCTGGAGCACGGCCACCGCGGTGAACGTCTTGGTGATGCTGCCGACCCGGTGCGACATGCCGCTGTGCACGGGGCGGCGGTTGTCCACGTCCGCCACGCCGGAGGCGCCCCGCCAGTCCTGCGCGCCGTCGCGCACGGCGGAGTAGATGCCGTACATGCCGGCCTCGTGCACGGCGTTCAGCGACTGCCGCAGCGCCTGCCGGTCGAGCCCGGTGGCCTGCGCGGCGGCCTGCGCGGTGGCCTGCGCGGTGTCCCGCGGGGCGGCGGCCTGGGCCGGGGCCGCGGCGAACAGCACGCCGAGGGTGAGGGCGGCGGCAGTGGCGCTCTTTCCCAATGTCCGGATATTCATGGCGCAAGCATGCGGGAAACAAGGGCGCGGGAGTCAGTCGTGAGTGTCATCAGGTCCGCATGACAGGAGTCATGATCGACGCCGCGGAAAATGCCGGCGCGCCGTCCCGCATTTTCCGCCGGGGGAAAACCGGCGGCGGGCGGCGCGGCACCGGGAAATGACAGTATTCTGCACTGCCGGACGTTTATCCGGCCGGTCCGGCTCTGCGGAAGGGAAACAGCCGATGCCCCACGCGGCGAGGCCCACGGTCACGCTGCACGATGTGGCCGCGGCGGCCGGCGTCTCGGTCGCCACCGCGTCCCGGGTGCTCGGCGGCAGCGCCAGGAAGGTCGCGCCCGAGTACGAAGCCCGCGTGCTGGCCGCGGCGGCGGCCCTGCGCTACACGGTGGACGCCTCGGCCCGGGCGATGCGGCGGGCCGGCGACTCGATCGCGCTCGTGACCGACGACCTGACGACCCCGTCGATGGGCGTCGTGGTGGCCGCGATGGAGCGCGAGGCCCGTACGGCCGGGGCGTTCGTCACGGTGTCGTCCACCATGGCCGCCCCCGAGCGGCAGGCCGAGACCGTGCGCGTGCTGCGGTCGCTGCGCCCGCGCGCGCTCGTGCTCACGTCGAGCCGGCGGCTGGACGACGAGCGGCTGGCGAAGGAGCTCACCGCGTACGAGCGGGAGGGCGGGCGGGTGGTGATCGTCGGTCACACGGAGCTGGCCTTCGACTCGATCGTCCTCGACAGCCAGGGCGCCGGACGGTTGATGGGCGCCTTCGTCGCCGAGACCGGGCACCGCCGGGTGGCGATTCTGACGGGCGGCCCGGAGCTGCGCAACATGGCCGAGCGCACGGCCGGATTCGTCGCGGGATTGCGCGCCGGAGGCGTCGGCGAGGGCGAAATACGGGTCATTCGCTGCCCGGTCAGCAGGCAGGGCGGATTCGCCGCGGCGCGGAAACTGGCGGACGCCGGAATGGACGGTGTGGAGGCGGTTCTCGCCACCAACGACACCATGGCGATCGGCGCTTTGTCGGGGTTTCGCGAGGCCGGTCTGAGCGTGCCCGGCGACGTTTCCGTGACGGGGGTCGACGACATTCCGCTCGCCCGCGACGTGACGCCGCGGCTGACGACGGTGGCGCTGCCGCTCGCCCGCTACGGCGTGGAGGCGATGCGCTTCGCGCTGTCCAAGCAGGACACCCCGCGGCGCCTGCTCCTGGAGGGCCGGCTGATCGTCCGCGACAGCACCCGCACCCGCCGATAGCCCGGGGGGCGGCGGCGACATCACGTCCGGGGCGTGACCCGGTCGCGGCGCACCCGCGCCCGGTGCGTCAGTGGCCGGTGGTTCCCTCGCGGCACTCTTGACGCTCGCGTCACCGCCATGCAGACTGCGGAATACGTTTTCCCGCAACCGTCCACCCCTCGCCTCTTCGTCAGGACGGAGCCGCAGGCCGACCTCCACGGCGCTCCGACCCCCACCTCTCACGAAGGAACACCTTGTCTCAACGCACATACCGGGCCGCGATCATCGGCACCGGCGGGATCGCCCACGCCCACGCGGGGGCCGTGCAGGCGTCCGGCGGCCGGGCCGAGATCGTGGCCGTGGCCGACGTGGACGCCGGGCGGGCGCGCGAGTTCGCCGACAAGTACGGCGTGCCGCACGCGTACACGAGCACCGAGGAGCTGCTGGGCGCGGAGGAGCCGGACATCGCGCACCTGTGCACCCCGCCCGCGCTGCACGCCCCGCTCGCCCTCGCCTGCCTGGAGGCCGGGGTGACGGCGCTGGTGGAGAAGCCACCGACGCTCTCGCTCGCCGAGTTCGACACGCTGATCGCGGCCGAGGCCCGCTCGACCGCGCACGTCGCGACCGTGCTGCAGCACCGCTTCGGCGCCGGCGCGATCCGGCTGCGGCGGCTGACGGGCTCCGGCGCGCTCGGCCGGCCGCTGCTGGCCACCTGCCTCACCCAGTGGTACCGCGACGAGGCGTACTACGCGGTGCCGTGGCGCGGCACCTGGGAGTCCGAGGGCGGCGGCCCCACGATGGGGCACGGCATCCACCAGTTCGACCTGCTGCTGTCGGTGCTCGGCCCCTGGTCCGAGGTGACGGCCGTGGCCACGCGCCGGGCGCGCCCGGTGGAGACCGAGGACGTGTCGATGGCGCTGGTGACGTTCGAGAGCGGCGCGGTCGCCACCGTCGTCAACTCGGTCGTGTCCCCCCGCCAGACCTCCGAGCTGCGCTTCGACTACGAGCGCGCCACGGTCGAGGTCGAGCACCTGTACGGCTACACCGACGACGACTGGACCGTCACCCCCGCCCCCGGCCAGGACGACGTCACCGCCCTGTGGGCGACCGGCCCCAGTGGCGGCTCCAGCGGGCACACCGGCTGGTTCGCGGCCGTGCTCGACGCGCTCGACGCCGGCCAGGCCCCGCCCGTCACCGCCACCGACACCCGCCGCACGATGGAGTTCATCGCCGCCCTGTACGCCTCCGCCTTCACCGGCGAGCGCGTACGGGCCGGGCAGATCGGCGCCGACCACCCGTTCGCCCGCCGCATGGACGGCTCGGGCGCCCCCTGGAGGACCGCGTGACCCTGCACGTCACCCACCGGCTCGACTACTCGGTCGCCGTCGCGGCCGGCGACGCCGAGCTGTTCACCTACGTCTACCGCCCCGGCACGCCGGTGCTGGAGTCGCCCAAGCCGTACCTGCACCCGATCCGCACCCGGGGCGGCCGGCTCGTGTCGTTGTACCGGCCGCACGACCACGTCTGGCACAAGGGCATCGCCTGGTCGCTGCCGCACGTGGGCGAGCACAACTTCTGGGGCGGGCCGACGTACGTGCACGGCCGGTCGTACGTGCAGCTCGACAACAACGGCAGCGCCACGCACCGCGAGCTGACCACGCTGGCCGCCACCGGCGACCGGGCCACCATCGGGCACACCCTCGACTGGACCTCCCAGGCCGGCGCGCCCGTCATCGCGGAGCGGCGCGCCCTGACCGCCACCCTGGTGGACGACGACACCTGGGCGCTGGTCTTCGAGACCGAGATGACGAACGTCTCCGGCGCCACCATCGACTTCGGCTCCCCGACCACCAAGGGCCGCGAGAACGCCGGCTACGGCGGCCTGTTCTGGCGCGGCCCCCGCTCGTTCACCGACGGGATCATCCAGTCCCCGGACGGCGCGGGCGGCGACGAGCTGCGCGGCACGCGCGCCGAGTGGTTCGGCTTCCGCGGCCGGCACGACGAGACCGGCGACCACTCGACGATCGTCATCGTGGACGACACCGCCAACCCCCGGCACCCGCCGCAGTGGTTCGCCCGCACCGAGCAGTTCGCCTGCCTGAACCCGGCGCCGTTCTTCAGCGAGGAGCTGCCGCTGCCCGACGGCGAGACCCTCCGCTTCCGGTACGCGGTCGTCGTCGCCGACGGCGACCGCGGCGAGGACGGCTCGGCGCTGCTGGCCGACCAGGGCAGGACGGCACTGGCATGACACTCCCGCCGGACGTGCCCGCCGGCGCCGGCACGGTTTTCCCGGGCGGCACGGTGTTCCCCGGTGGCACGGTGTTCCCCGGTGGCACGGTGTTCCCCGGCGGCACGTCGGTGAGCCGGCTCACGGTCTACACCGGCGCCTGCGCCGACGGGCTCGAAGGCGGCACGCCGCACCTGCACACGGCCTCCACGGAGGCGTACGTGGTGATCGGCGGGCGCGGCGCCCTCCAGACGCTCGACGTGCACGGCCTGCGCGAGACCGAGCTGCGGCCGGGCACGACCGTCTGGTTCACGCCCGGCACCATCCACCGCGCGGTCAACCGGGGCGGCCTGGAAGTCGTGGTGATCATGTCGAACGCCGGGCTGCCGGAGGCGGGTGACGCCGTCATGACGTTCCCGCCCGAGGTGGTGTCCGACCCGGAGCGCTACCGGCAGGCCGCCACGCTCCCGGTCGCCGGGGGCTCGGTCGCCGGGGTTTCGGGGGCCGGTGTCTCGGGGGCCGGCGGCTCGGGGACGGTCGAGGAGGCGGTCGCGCGGCGGCGGGAGCTGGCCGTGGAAGGCTTCCTGCGGCTGGCCGAGGAGGGCCCGGAGGCGTTGCGGCGCTTCTACGACAGCGCGGTGGCGCTCGTACGGCCCAAGGTGGCGCGCTGGCGGGAGCTGTGGGAGGGCACGGTCGCCCAGGAGACCCGCCGCACCGCCGGGGTGCTCGACGCCCTGGAACGCGGGGACGGCACGCACCTCCTGCGCTCCGCCCTGATGGAGAGCCCGCCGGAGGAGCGATGGGGGATGTGCGGGCGCCTGCGCGCCCACGACGTCACCCACCCCGTCATCCACACCCCCGACTGATGCCCACCACACCGACTCTCACCCCGTCACGGGCGCTCACCTTGTCCCGGGCGCTCACCCCGTCACGGGCGCTCACCTTGTCCCGGGCGCTCACCCCGTCACGGGCGCTCACCCCGTCATGGGCGCTCACCCCGTCATGGGCGCTCACCCCGTCATGGGCGCTCGCCCCGTCACGGGCGCTCACCTCGTCAGGGTGCGCACCGGCCGCCGGTTCTCGTCCTCGGCCGGCTCCGGTGTTCACCCCCGGCCAGGAGGAGCGGCGACGTGCTGTGAGCGGATCATCTCGGTGACACAATGACCGCCATGGACGACGGGCTCGCTGATCCCACCGGGGCGGGGGCGGCGGCCCCGACGCTGCACGACGTCGCCCGGGAGGCGGGCGTCTCGGTCGCCACCGCCTCCCGCGCGCTCAACGGCAGCTCCCGCAACGTCAGGGCGGAGAACGTCACCAGGGTCCGCGAGGCGGCGGCCCGGCTCGGCTACCAGCCCCACCTGTCGGCGCAGGCCATCGCCAAGGGCTCGACCAGGACCGTCGCGCTCGTGGTGCGCGACGTGGCCGACCCGTACTTCTCCTCCATCGCCGCCGGGGTCACCCAGGCGGCGGAGGCGGCCGGGCTCATCGTCACCATGGCGGTGGCCGGCGACTCACCGGAACGCGAGCTGCAGATCGTCCGCACCCTCAGAGGCCGCCGTCCGCGCGTCATCATCGTGACCGGCAGCCGCATCGACGGCGCGGGCACCAGGGAAGCGCTGATCGACGAGCTGCGGGAGTACCGCACGGCGGGCGGCCGGGTCGTCCTGATCAGCCAGCGCGACCTGCCGTTCGGCACCGTCACGATCGACGACCACGGCGGGTCGGCCGCCCTGGCCCGCGCGCTGCTCGGCGCGGGCTACCGCCGCTTCGCCGTCTTCCACGCCCCGCCCGCGCTGCGCACCTCCCGCGACCGCCACGAGGGCTTCCTGTCCGGCCTGGCGGGCGCGGACGTCCCCGAGCCGCTCGCCGTCGAGACCGGCTTCACCCGCACGGGCGGCTACGAGGCGGCGCGGCGGCTGGTGGAGCGGGGGTTCGAGGACGTGGAGGCGGTGTTCGCGGTCAACGACGTGATGGCGATCGGCGCGATGACGGCCTTCCGCGACGCCGGCGTGATCCCGGGGCGGGACATCGGGGTGGCGGGCTTCGACGACATCGCCTCGACGAGGGACGTCGTGCCCGCGCTGACCACGGTCGCGGTGCCGCTCCACGAGGCCGGGCTCAGCGCGATGCGCCTGGCCCTGTCCGACGGCGAACCCCTTCCCACCGCCCTCCCTGCCACCGTCGTCCTCCGCGCCAGCACCCCACCCCGACCCCACCATGACCTAAAGGTGATGCGGGGTGTCACCGCGATGGGGCACGATCACCTGCCATGGACTTCGAGGCACTGATCCACGAGGCGCTGGCCACCCCGTTCGAGGGCTGGGACTTCTCCCTCTTCCGAGATCGCCTCACCTACGACGGCGGCCTGCCGTGGGACTACGAGCGGCTCGTGCGTGACCGCCTCCCGCACGCCGCGTCCCTCCTGGACCTGGGCACGGGGGGAGGTGAGCTGCTGGCCTCGTTCGCCCCGCTGCCGCCCCGCACCGCGGCGACCGAGGGTTATCCGCCGAACCTCCCGGTGGCCCGCGCCCGCCTGGAGCCCCTGGGCGTGGAGGCGGTCGAGGACCCGGGCACGCTCCCCGACGCCGCCTTCGGCCTGATCGTCAACCGGCACGAGGCGTGCGACCCGGCCGTGCTCCGCCGGCTCCTGGCCCCCGGCGGCACGTACCTCACCCAGCAGGTGGGCGGCCGCGACCTGGAGGAGCTCAACGCCGCTCTGGACGGACCGGCGCACGAGGACCGCGCCTGGGACCTGGCCACGGCGCGGTCGGCCCTGGAGGAGGCCGGCCTGAAGGTCACCTGGAGCCAGGAGGGCACCTTCACCACCGCCTTCCACGACGTCGGCGCGCTCGTGCTGTTCCTGCGCGTCATCTCCTGGCAGATCCCGGACTTCGACGTCACCCGGTACGAGCGCCGCCTGCGCGCCCTGCACGAGTCGATGGAACGCGGTCACCCCCTCAAGGCCACCGCCCACCGCTTCGCCCTCACGGCCACCCGCTGACACCGCCCCTGCCCCGCCGCGCGGCGGAAACGGCTCCGCTGCCCGGTGGAACGGCCGTGGCCTCCGATAAAAACTGTCCTGGCGCTCGCCGTGACGGCTCAGCCTTCATGGACCCCGGCACCCGCGTGCCGGACCGCTCGCCCCCCGCGTTCGTCCGGCACGAAGGGCGCGGTGGATGGTCTGGCGGGCAGGGTTTGTAGCACCGAGGTCAAAGGATCGACCTCCGTGTGGAGGGTTTCCTTACCGGTTGCCTTCTTCAACCGGTGGCCGAGGCGCCCGCCGTGATGGAAGGCTGCCCGCAACCGCCCCGGTCCTCCTGCGAACGGGTGACCGGGGCGGAGTCCGCAATGCACCGGAAGGAGTGCTGCTGATGACACAAGACGCCAGCCGCGTCGAGGCGAAGCGGATCAACGACCACGTGGAGCTCATCCACGTGGACAACCCGGACACGGTGCTGGAGGTTCCACGCCGCGACTGGGAAGCGTTCACCGCGGCCGTCAAGTCGGGCGCGTTCGACCTCGAGACGCTCAACCGGCAGGCCGAGGAGAACGCGGCCTGACCCTCCGCAGCACACGGGCGCCCGTCCCCCACAAGGGGGCGGGCGCCTCCGCCTGTACGGCGTCCGTCTCCCGTACGCGGTCCTGACGGTGCCCGCGAACCGGACGGAGGGCATGTGTCCGGTCACCGCCCGGGAGATCGCGACTGAAAGTTTCATGCTCGTCAGCCCCTTCGGCCCGCTGGTCAGAAAGACGGGCGAAGACGGATAATCCGCGCGTCAAACAATCGATGCCGAAATTTTCGGAATAACAGCGAAACATTCTTGACGACCCTGCGGACGGCACATAAAGTCCCGGCTTAATGATCGGGATGAATCTCTCGAAAGTCGCAACCATGACATCTGTCAACGCAGCGGGCCTCGCGTCCTGGCAGGACGCCGCCCGCACCCCCGGCGAGCGGGTCGAGAGCCTGCTGGCCGAGCTGACCCTCGAAGAGAAGGTCGCGCAGCTCGGATCCGTGTGGATCCAGACGGGCGAGACCGGCAACGTCGCGCCCTTGCAGGACCGCTTCGCGGTGGACGGCGGGCTGGAGGAACGGCTGCGCTACGGGCTCGGGCACCTCACCCGCGTCTACGGCACCGCCCCCGTGAGCCCCGCCGAGGGCGCGGCCCGGCTGCGCTCGCTGCAGGAGCAGGTCAGGGCCGCCAACCGGCACGGCATTCCGGCGATCGCCCACGAGGAGTGCCTGACCGGGTTCGCGACGTACGGGGCGACCGCGTACCCGACGCCGCTGGCCTGGGCGGCGACCTTCGACCCCGGCCTGATCGAGCGCATGGCCGCGGCCATCGGCGACGACCTGCGGGCGGCCGGGGTGCACCAGGGGCTCTCGCCCGTCCTCGACGTGGTGCGGGACTACCGGTGGGGCCGGGTCGAGGAGACCTTGGGCGAGGACCCGTACCTGGCCGGGCAGCTCGGGGCGGCGTACGTGCGGGGCCTGGAGTCCGCCGGCGTGATCGCCACGCTCAAGCACTTCGCCGGGTACGCCGCCTCCCGCCTCGGCCGCAACCAGGCCCCCGTCAGCATCGGGCCCAGGGAACTGGCCGACGTGATCCTGCCGCCGTTCGAGACGGCGCTGCGCGAGGGCGGGGCCCGGTCGGTCATGAACGCCTACATCGACCTCGACGGCCTGCCCGTCGGCGCGAACCCGCAGCTGCTGCGCCGGCTGCTGCGCGATGAATGGGGGTTCGACGGGACGGTGGTGGCCGACTACTGGTCGATCCCGTTCCTGGCGTCCATGCACGGGGTGGCCGAGGACCTCGCGGCGGCGGGGGAGCTGGCCCTGCGGGCGGGCATCGACGTGGAGCTGCCCGAGACCCACGGCTACGGCGCCCACCTGGTCGCCCACGTCCGCGCGGGGCGGGTGGACGAGGCGCTGGTGGACGAGTCGGTACGCCGGGTGCTGCGCCAGAAGATCGACCTCGGCCTCCTGGACGCCACCCCCGGGACCCCGGGCGCGGACGGGAAGGGCGAGACGCAGGCCCAGCCGCCCGCCCTCGACGGGAAGGGTGAGACCGAGGCCAGGCCGTTCGCCCTCGACGGAAAGGACGTGGCCGAGGCCCGGCCGCTCGTCCCCGGCGCCGCCGATGACCTGGACCTGGACAGTCCGCGCAACCGCGAGCTGGCCGCGACCGTCGCGGAACGTTCCATCGTGCTCCTGAGCAACACCGCCGCCCTCCTGCCCCTCGGCCCGGACACGACCGCGCGGATCGCGGTGCTCGGGCCGTGCGCCGACGACCCCCGTACGCTGCTGGGCTGCTACGCCTTCCCCAATCACGTGCTCGACCGCTACCCCGGGCACGGCACGGGCCTGCCGATCCCGTCCGTCAGGGAGCGCCTGGCGGCCGAGTTCCCGCGGGCCGAGCTGCCGTACGCGCTCGGCGCGGACGTGGCGGGCGACGACGCCTCGGGCATCGCCGCGGCGGCGGAGCTGGCCGCCGGCGCGGACCTGGCGCTGCTGTTCGTGGGGGACCGGGCGGGGCTGTTCGGCGGCGGCACCTCGGGCGAGGGCTGCGACGCCGAGGACCTGCGCCTGCCGGGGCTGCAGCCGGACCTGGTCGAGGCCGTCCTGGCCACCGGCACGCCGACGGTGCTGGTGGTGGTGTCGGGGCGGCCGTACGCGCTGGGGGCCTACAAGGACCGGGTGGCGGCGGCGCTCCAGGCGTTCTTCCCCGGCGTGGAGGGCGGCGCGGCGCTGGCCGGCGTGCTCAGCGGCCGGGTGAACCCGTCGGGGCGGCTGCCGGTGCAGATTCCCGCCTCGCCCGCGATCAACCCCTCCACCTACCTGCAGCCGCCCCTGGGCAGGAAGGCCGAGGGCATCACGGTGCTCGACCCGACGCCGGCGTACGCGTTCGGGCACGGGCTGTCGTACGCGCCGATCGAGTACGTCTCCCTGACCACCGACCGCCCGGAATGCCCTGTTGACGGGGAGATCGAGGCCCGGGTGACGGTGCGCAACGCCGGGGACCGCCCGGCCGAGGAGGTCGTGCAGCTCTACGCCTCCGACCCGGTGGCGCAGGTCGCCAGGCCCGCCGTCCAGCTCATCGGGTTCGCGCGGGTGGCGCTGGAGCCGGGGCAGGCGCGTACGGTGGCGTTCGGCGTGCCTGCGGACGCCTTCTCCTACACCGGGGCCGAGCTGCGCCGCATCGTGGAGCCGGGCGCGATCACGCTCTCCGCGGGTCCCTCTGCCGACGACCCGCCGCTGCGCGCCGCCATCCGGGTCACCGGCGAGCTGCGCGAGCTGCGCGGCGCCCGCCGCCTCACCACCCCGAGCCGGCTCCTGGAGAGCTGACCGGGGCCGCCGTACGCCACGCGGGGCGGCCCGGCCGGGACCGCCGGCCTCAGGACGGCGGCGCAGGGAGGCCGAAACCCGCCGGGGCGGCGGCTCAGGGGAGGCGGAGGTCGGCGAAGACGCCGCGGTGGTCGGTCCCGGGCACGTCGAGGATCTCCACCCCGTTCACCGCCACCCGCCGGTCCACCACGACGTGGTCGATGGAGATGATCGGCGGGATGGGCCGGAAGTTCGGCCACGTCGGGGTCAGCCCCTTGCCCACCTGCTCGGCCGCGTCCACGTATCCCCGCTCCAGCAGGTCGCGGAAGGCACGATGGTCGAGGCTGGCGTTGAAGTCGCCGGCCAGCACCCTGACCGCCGAGGCCGAGGCCGGGGGGAAGGAGCGCAGAGCGCTCCTCCACTCCTCCTCCATGCGGCCCAGCGGCGGGTTGGGGTGCACGGCCACGACCTCGACCTTGCCGCCACCGGGCAGCGTCACCGTGGCGGCCGGCATGTTGTGCCCGATCGGCGGGAACAAGCCGGACAGCTCCGCCATCGGATGCCTGGAGTAGATGCCGCTGCCGGTCGCGCCGGTCTCGGGCTGCAGCACGCGGTACGGCATCAGCTCCCGCAGCCCTGCCGCGTCGAGCCGCTCGGCCTCGGCGTGGGTCAGCTCAAGGGCGCTGAACACCTCGACGTCGTGCTCGCGCACGAAGTCCACCACGGTCTCGGCGTCGCCCCGGCCGAACAGGTTGACCGTCAGCACCCGCAGCGGCTCGCCCTTGGCCGCGGGCTGCTCCTGGCCGAACGCCCGCGGCGCCACGACCGCCGCCATCACCGCGCACGCGAGCGCGGCCACGAGCGCCGCCCAGCGGTCGCGCCGCAGCAGCGCCACGAGCGCGGTCAGCGCCGCCAGCCCCGCGCCGTACGGCGTCACGGTCATGAGCTGCGTCAGGAACGATCCCTGCTCCCACCCGCCGGCCCGCAGCACGGCCCAGCTGGCCAGGAACACGACGATCGCCCAGGACAACCATCGCCTGCGCCGCTTCTTCGGTTGGGGCTGATCGGCCGCGGACCGCTCGACACCGATCGTCGTGCTCACTCCGCCTTCCCGTCCCCGATCCGTTCCATAGGTTGAACTTTAAACGGCCTCGGAGCGGTGCGACGCGCATCCTCAGCTCGTCCTCAGGTTGCCCCCTGCCAGGCCCGCCGCGACGATCAGCCGCTCACCCGCTCACCCGAGCCGCGGCCGGAACGTGATCACGAACACTGTCATCCGGTCGGTTCCCTCCCAGCGCGATCTTCGCGGCCCCGCGTCCCAGTAGACGCTCGCGCGCGCCCGGCGCGGATGACGGCCGATCGGCCGTCGTGGCGTCCCGTGACGGTCGTTCAGCCGTCATGCCGGGCGGCCCCGGCGGGGACAGGCTTCGGGGGAGGACGACGAACCTCCGCCGGAGGTGAACGATCTTCCACCGGAGGTGCACGATCATCCTCCCGAGGTGGACGAATACCCGCCTGAGCCTGCCCAGGAAGACTGCCATGCCATTGCTGACCTGCGTTATCGTGAGACCCGTCCTGTGCCCATCTCGCGTGCGGACGGCTCATGGCTCTCTCCGGCTCCACGAGATACGACTCGGCCACCAGGCAGCTGGACCAGGCGGTCGCGCGTACGGGGGCAGGCGCGCGCAGCGCGGTCGGCTCGGTGGCGGTCGTGGCGGCTCTGTTCGGCGCGGTCCCGCCGGTCTCCGCCGCGTGGCTGGCGCCGGTGCTGGCCGTCCACCTCGTGTGGACGGGCCTGTACATCCGGGTGTTCTGGCGCAAGCGGCCGCTGCCCCACTGGCTGGTGGCCGGTGATGTGGCCATCACGGTCGCGCTGTGCCTGGCGCAGGTCCACCTCGTGGCGACCGAGACGCTCGTCACGGGGTCGAGCTGGGTGCACGGAGCCGTCACGATGACCATCGTGATGGCCGGGGTCACCTGGCGGCCCGCACTGGCGATCCCCGCGGGGCTCCTCCTGGCGGCGGCGTTCGCGACGGGGGTGCGGCTGGCCTCGCCCGGCCACGGCGTCCTCGGGCCGCTCGGCATCCACCTCGTCCAGCTGCTCGCGATCGTGCTGCTGATGACGCTGCTGCGCCGCGCGGCCCGCTCCGCCGACGCGTTCCTGCGGCAGAGCGCGCGCGCCGAGATCTCCCTCATCGTCGAACGGCTGCGCCGCGAGGACGAGCTGCGCCAGGTCGGCAGCATCCACGAGACCGCGCTGCACACGCTGACCATGGTCGGGCTGGGCACCTATGACGAGCCGTCGCCCACCCTGCGCGCGCAGGTGGCCACCGACCTGGCCGCGCTGGAGCGGCTGCGCGACCAGCCGGGCGCCGACCCGGCCCCCATCGCCCTGGACACGCTGCTCGACGAGGTGGCGGGCCGGGCCACCGGCCTCGACGTGCACCGCCGGCTGACCCCCGAGACCGTGCCCGGCGAGGTCGCCGAGCGCTTCGCCCGCGCCGTCACCGAGGCCCTGGCCAACGTGGCCCTGCACGCCGGGGTGCACGAGGCCGAGCTCGTCTCCGCCCGGCGCGACGGCGGCATCCTGGTCGAGGTCGCCGACGCCGGGCGCGGCTTCGACCAGCACCGCTTACCCCCCGACCGGTTCGGCGTGCGCGGCTCCATCCTCGACACCATGCGCTCCCTGCCGAACGGCGGCGCCGAGATCTCCTCCGGCGACCGGGGCACCCGCGTGAGCCTGTGGTGGCGGCCATGACCGAGGAGATCGAGCAGATAGCCCGCCGCTACGCCCGCTACACCGCGCTCGGCGCCGTCGTCATCGCCGCCGTCTGGCACCTCGGCTACGACCTCACCGTCACCCTCACCGGCTGGAGCTCCTTCCGCTGGCCCGTCGTCGCCCTCGCGGCCTGGATCGTCTACTCCGCCGTCCTGGTCGTCGGCGCGCTCGCGCTGTCGCGCACCGGCCGGGGCCCCGGCAGGATCAGGGAGCTGGCGCTCGCCGCGCTGGCCGTGGACGTCGCGGTGATCGCGGCCGTCCGGCCGGAGGAGCTGCTCGGCATCAGCGACTGGGGATGGGGCTCGGTCGGCTGGCTCGCCGTGATGCTGAGCTGGAACCGGCCCCGCTGGAAGAGCGAGGTCACGGCCTTCCTGGCCGCCAACGCCGCCATCATGCTGGCCGCGATGGCGGTCTCGGGCTCGCTCGACCGCGTCTCCATCGCCAAATACCTGGTCGTCATCGCCGGCGGCGTCACCATGCAGCTCGGCTACATGGCCGGCTGCCACATGCTGATCGCCCGCGCCGAGGAGACCGTGCTGCTGGCCCGCCGGCTCGCCGCCGACGACGCCTGGCGCGAGTCCGCCCAGCGCATCCACGCCGACCGGCTGCGCCGCTACGAGGCCATCCGCGACGTGGCCGACGGGCTGCTCAAACAGCTCGCCAACGGTGCCGACCCCGGCGACGCGCGGGTGCGCGAGGACTGCACCGCCGGCGCCATGCGGCTGCGCCGGCTCATCACCGAGCGGGAGGACGTGCCCGACGAGCTGGTGTCGGTGCTGCGCGAGCGCATCGACGCGGCCGAGCGGCGCCAGGTCCTCGTGACGGCCCCGCCGTTCGGCGAGCGGCTGCCCGACCTGCCGGACGGCGTGCGCGAGGACCTGCTCCGGGCCCCCGTACGCGCCCTCGACGGCGCCAGGACGCGGGCCAGGGTCACCGTGTCGGCCATGTCCACGATGGTGAGCGTGGCCGTGGTGGCCGACAACGAGGATCTGCCCATCAGCCCCGCGCCCGTGCGCGAGCCCAGCGGGGTCGTCGTCAGCTACCAGCGGCAGGGAGGTGAGGTATGGGTCAACAGCGTCTGGCAGGGCCCGTGACGGTCGCCCTCGTGGAGGACCACCAGGTGGTGGTGGACGGCGTGCGGTCGTGGTTCGGGCCGCCGAGCCCCGTCGAGCTCGTCGCGCAGGGCCCCACCATCGAGTCCGTCCGCGGCGTGGCCGCCGACGTGCTCCTGCTCGACCTCAACCTCAACGGCACCATGGTGGTGGACCGGGTCGGCGAGTTGTGCGCGGGCGGGCAGCGGGTGATCGTCTTCTCCGAGCACGAGGAGCCCGAGACCGTGCGCGCGGTGCTGGACGCCGGGGCCTCCGCCTTCATCGGCAAGGGCCGGGCGACCCGGGAGACGTGCCTGGAGACCATCCTGGAGGTGGCCGCCGACCGGCCCTCCGTGACGCCCCCGATGGCCCAGGCCATCGCCACCGATGAGGGCCCCCATCGGCCGCAGCTCTCCGACAAGGAGCGGGCGGCGCTGTTGTACTGGTTCCAGTCCATGTCGAAGGCGTCCGTGGCGGCGCGCATGGGGATCAAGGAACGTACGGTGCGGCAGTACATCGACCGGGCGCGGGTCAAATACGCGGCGGCCGGAAGGCCCGCGCCCACCAAGGAGAAACTGCTCATCTGCGCCATCCAGGACGGGCTGGTGCGGCCCGACGAGGTGACCGTCTACACCTCCCTGGCCGCCCGGACGCCGTCCGAGCAGGAGTGAGACTCCTGGACCCCGGCACTCCCGGCAGGAGGGGGCCGGCAGAACCGGGGTCCAGGTCTACTCGACGAACTGGCTCGGGTCGATGCTGACGGGGAACGGCTTCGTGAGCTTGACCGTGGTGCCGGCCTTGTGGGCGACGGGCGGTTCGTAGGTGTCGCCGTTGAGTTCGTGAACGTAGAGAACCGGGCCTTCGTCCAGCTCGATCCGCCAGTAGACGGGGACCTTCGCCTTCTCGTATGCCTTGGCCTTGAGGTCTTCGTCCAGCATCTTGGTGCTCGGGCTGCCCACCTCCACCGCGAGCAGCATGTCCTGGGGTGCGAACATGAGCTGCCTGATCCTCAGCGCGCTTCTCGGCACGACGACGACGTCGGGGATGTAGTAGTCCTTCTCGGACACCCGCAGGTTGACGGCGGTCAAGGCCACCAGATCGGGTGGGGCAGCGGAGCGCAGGGCGAACATCACGTTGGAGATCGCCAGTTGGTGGAGGACGGTGGGGGCAGGGCTCACCAGTAGGCTCCCGTTGAAGAGCTCGTAGCGGTTCCCGTCGTCGGGGAACTCGAGCAGGTCGTCGATCGTGAAGGGCCGGCCGCTCGGAAGGAACGGGTCCGTCCTGCTCGGTTCGATCGTTGCCATCAAGGTCACCTGCTCAGTATCGGGAGTCTCGCCCTCGTCGACATGCTACTTCCCCGAATTCCGTCACTTTACGTTTCGGTGCGATCACATAACGGGCAGAGATGTCGGCGGTTGAAACTTTCAACTCTCTGACCCGTTCGGGGAAAACCCTTTCCGCTGTTCACCGGGGGCATCGCCGAACGACGCCGGCCGTTGACATCCGCCATCACTTGGCCTGCCCCGGCTCGTCAGATACCGTCGCGCACCGGGAGCGCTCCTCACCACCGGAATCCCCCGACCGGAACACGGAGACCGCACAATGCCCCACGCAGCACCCCGCCGGGCGAAGCGCGCCCTGATCCTGCTGATCTCCCTGGCGATGATCTTCACCATCCCGATGACCGGCACCGCCTCCGCCCACGGGTCGGTCGTCGACCCCGCCTCCCGCAACTACGGCTGCTGGCTGCGCTGGGGCAGCGACTTCCAGAACCCCGCCATGCAGCAGCAGGACCCCATGTGCTGGCAGGCCTGGCAGGACAACCCCAACGCCATGTGGAACTGGAACGGGCTCTACCGCGACAACGTCGGCGGCCAGCACCAGGCCGTCATCCCCAACGGCCAGCTCTGCAGCGCCGGCCAGACCGACGGCGGACGCTACCGCTCCATGGACACGCCGGGCGCGTGGAAGACGTCGAACCTCTCCGGCACGTTCGACATCCGCCTGACCGACCAGGCCTACCACGGCGCGGACTACATCCGGGTCTACATCACCCGCCAGGGCTACGACGCCACCACCACCCGGCTCGGCTGGAACCACCTGGAGCTGATCCGCGAGACGCCCAGGTACGCGCCCGCCAACACGTACATGATCACCGGCCTCAACAAGGGGTCGCGCACCGGCCGCCACGTGGTCTTCACGATCTGGAAGGCCTCGCACATGGACCAGACCTACTACTTCTGCAGCGACGTCACGTTTACCTGAGGAAACGTGCGAAAAGTTCCCGCCTAGGGCACAACCAGGGCACTCGACACCTCAGAAGTGCCCCGTGCGAAGAACGTGTCCATCGCCCGCCGGGCGCGGTCCGCCGCGTCCGGCATCAGGTGCGTGTACGTCCGCAGCGTGAACCCTGGGTCAGCGTGCCCCAAGTACTCCGCCACCGTGCGGATGTCCACGCCGGCAGCTAGCCACGCGCTTGCCGCGGTGTGCCGTAGCGCGTGCATGCCGTTCTCCCGGCAGACTGGCACCCCCGCCCCCTGGAGGCCGGCCCGCCATACCCGGTTGAAGCAGCAGCGATGCAGCACCTTCCCGTCCTCGCCCACGAACAGCAGCGCGGCCGTCACCGGCTTCCCGCCCGGCCGCAGCCAGGGCAGCGTCACCTCGACCGGCGGGAACGCAGCGATGTGCGCCGACAGTCGCAGGCCGACCGCCTCCGGCAGCGGCACCGTGCGCGTCTTCCCGCCCTTCGGCGGCGAGAAGACCAGTTGCTTCTCGATGAGCCGCACCTGACGGAGAACGTGCACCTCGCGGCCGAGGAAATCGACGTCGTCGAGCGCGATGCCGAAGAGCTCGCCCTGCCGGTGCGCGCAGCCGGCGCCGAGGATCGTCATCGGTGCGAACCGGTCGGGCAGCGCCTGGTCGACTGCTTCGACCTGATCGAGTGTCCACGGCACGACCTTCTTGCGGACGACCTTCGGCGACTTGACGGACTTGGCCTGAACCGGGTTGCGGCCTATCACCTGGTCGTCTATCGCCGCGTCAAACACCGAGGAGGCCACGCCCATGATGCCCTTGATGGTGGACGGCTGCAGCCCGGCCGCCTCCATGTCCTTGACCCACGCCTGCACCAGGGAGGGCCTTTTCGCCAGCACGGCTAACGCCTGCTCGCCGATCGGTTTGTCGCAGATCCACGCGAGTCGGCTGTCGGTGCGCTCCAACGTCGTAGGGTCGCCGGTGATCCCGGCTCGCCACTGCCGCGCGTACGCGGCCAGTGTGACGCGGCCGGCGCTCGGGTCGATGTAGTCGCCCCGATCCAAGCTCGCCTTGATCTGGGCGTCCTTCCGCTCAGCCGCAGGCTTCGTCTCGAAGTTGAGCTTCTGCTGCTCGCCGGCCTCATCGCGCCAGCGGACCTGCCACCGCATGCCGATTCCATGCTCGGCGGTCGGCACCTTGGCGGGCCTGCACTTGCACTTGGCCTCGCCTGGCTTGGGCCGGGTCTTGTGCCACCTGTCGTAGACGCTCATCACTCCACCGCCAAGTCTCGCCGGCCTTCAGGCCGCGCATGCAGTAGGAAGTCGAGGAACACGGCGCTGTACCGCTCGCCATCGCTTCCCATCGCGATCGGACCCTCACCGTCCGCCCACCTCCAGGCGATGTCAGCAGGCACGACACCGACTCCAGTCAACTCGACCTCTCCTGCGGTCGTGGGCGGTAGCAGGAGAGCGGAGGGATTCACCCGGAGGGCTGCAGCAAGCGCCACGAGGTCATCAACGTCAACCTTCCGTTCCTTCTTCTCGATCTTCGTGATTCCGGTCGGCTGGATGGGGCGCCCGACGTCAGTCAGGAGCTTTGAGAGGCGAGCCGTCGAGAGCCCACGGGCGGTCCTGACACGCCTCAGGTTCTCTGCCACCTGTGCCCCAGTGGGGCCGACCTCGTTCGTGCGCCGAGTAGGTTTCGGCTCGTCTACTGCTGCCATATAGGGAGCATCCCATGCCAACTTGACAGGTAGCAAGCCATGCTGAGACGCTTCCAGACAGGTTGCGATCAGTCCCTAATAGGGAGCAATTCATGTCTGTTAAGTACAGCGAGCAGGTCAGGCGGAACCTGGCCACGCCTCAGGAGGTCGCCGACTTTCTCGGCATCCCTGAGGCCACCCTCAGACAGTGGCGCTACCAGCGCAAGGGCCCCGACTTCGGCATGGTGGGGCGCCACGTCCGCTACGACTGGAAGGACGTTGAGTCCTACTGGAAGCAGCAGAAGCAGCAGTGTGGTGGTGCTGCCCGATGAACACGCCGAAGACACAAAACGACCCTGGGGGAGCGGCAACTCCCGCCAGGGCCGAGAACGACCATCAGGTCGCCGAAGACACCGCCAGAGTACAGCGTGGCTACGACTTAAGCCATGCCCTTAGCCGCCGCCGCTACCCCGCCGCGCACGTCTCCCTGTACGCGCCTCACCGCGGCCGGCGCACCTGGTGGTTCGCCTACAGGTGCGAGCACTGCGGGTACGGGCATCAGGGGCACCTCCGCAGCGCCTCCGACGAAGACTCGGCGATGCGCGCCGTACAAGGCGTACGCCGTTCCAGGTGCGGCAAGCGCGTGTGGATCGTCGTCGCCAGGGTCTACCGCGGCCAGCAGGGGGTGGCCGCGTGACCGAGCACAAGAGGCTCGCCGCTGCCCTGACCTATGTGGGCCAGGGTTGGCCGGTATTCCCCTGCATCCCGGGGGGGAAGCGGCCGATCGGCCGGTTCGCTCCTAACGGCCTGCACAACGCCACCACCGACATTGAGTTGGTCTCGTGGTGGTGGACGTCTGAGCCCGACGCGAACATCGCGATCCCGACCGGCCGGGACACGTTCGACGTGCTCGACGTCGATCAGAAGCCGGACGGCACCGGATGGCCGGCGTTCAACCGGTGCAAGGCCGCGGGTCTGCTGCCTGAGCCGTACGCCATCAACGGCACGCCCTCGGGCGGCATCCACGCCATGTACGTCGGCACCGACCAGGCGTGCGGAAGTCTGCGCAAGCACCACCTCGACTTCAAGGCGGCGGGCGGATACATCCTCATGCCGCCGTCCGTCGTTCAGGGACGGGCGTACACGCTCATCACCGAGCGTCCAGGCGCGCGGAACCAACTCAACTGGTCTGAGGTGAGGTCGTTCCTCGACCCGCCCAAGCCCGTACAGGTCACCCGCCTGCGCGCCAGCAACGGCACCGGCGTCGACCACCTCGCCACCTGGTTGTCCGGCAAGACTAAGCCCGGGAGGAACCAAGCCCTGTTCTGGGCCGCCTGCCGAGCTGTCGAGAACGGCGCCACCGAGCAGGAGCTACACGAGCTGTACCGGTCGATGCAGTTCGGCAACGGATTCGACGAGCGACAGGCCGCCCGGACGGTGGCCGACGCGTTCCGCATCACGAACAGGAGGAGCGCGTGAGCGACCCTGAGACCCCCTCCGCCAAATTTGGTGAACTCCTGGAGACGGTTAGGGGTGCCTACAGGAAGTGGTTCGGCGACAAGTACGACCTCGATGCCCTCGACGCCGTCCTGTCCGCCGCCGCTGCCGAGAGGCTCAAAGGTGACCCGTGCTGGCTCCTGGTGCTGTCCGGGTCCGGAGCGGCCAAGACCGAGACCGTGATGCCGCTGGAGGGTGCTGGTGCCCTGGTCGTGTCAACGATCTCAGGTGAGGCAGCGCTCCTGTCCGGAACGAGCGAGAAGGACCGGGCGGCAGACGCGACAGGTGGCCTGTTGTGCAAGCTCGGCTCCACGGGGCTGTTGGTTGTCAAGGACGTGACCACGATCATCAGCATGTCGCGTGACTCCAGGGCCGAAGTGCTGGCTGCGCTCCGCGAGGTGTACGACGGCCGATGGAACCGTGAGGTCGGAACCGAAGGGGGCAAGACGCTTTCCTGGCGCGGAAAGATTGCCGTCATCGGAGCGGTTACGACGGCATGGGACTCCGCTCATGCGGTGATCTCCAGCATGGGCGACCGGTTCGTTCTCGTCCGCATCGACTCCACTGAGAACCGTCGCGAGGCCGGCCTTCAGGCGCTCAGGAACGTCGGCTATGAGGTCGCCATGCGAGAGGAACTGCGCAAGCTGGTAGGTGAGCTGATCGGTTCCGTGGAGCGGGGCACAGTCATCGAGTTGACCGATCGAGAGATGGAGAGCCTGCTCGACCTGGCGGACGTCGTCACCCTCGCTCGGACCGCCGTCGAGCGCGAAGGGCCGAAGGTCGTCTATGCCCACGCACCCGAGATGCCGACCCGCTTCACGAAGCAGCTCGCACAGATCGTGCGCGGCGGGATCGCCCTCGGGATGGACCGGGCCCACGCCTTCGCTGTTGCGGCCCGGTGCGCGGGAGACAGCCTGCCCCCTCTCCGTCGTCGCATCCTCGCCTACCTCTTCAAGGAGGGACCAAAGCCCGTTGGCGACGTCAAGAACGGGTTGAAGCTCCCCAGGACCACCGTCGAACGCGGCCTGGATGAGTTGCACCTACTTGGCGTGCTGGAGACCAGAGATGAGAAATGGGGCCAGGGAACCCGCGACGTCTTCTCCATCGCGGAACACATCGACAGGTCGGCATTGGCGAGGTTAACCAAAAATGGCGAAGGGGCTCCCGGGGGAGATGGTGCGCCACCGAAGGCCACCAAAAAAGGCGACACCCTCCCCCAGGATGACGGGGCGAGGTTGACCAAAAATGGCGAACCCCCTCCCGAGATCCACCCGGGCCAACTCCAGGTTGAGGGCACTCCGTCGCGCGAGCCAGCACCGAGCAAATCGCGCTCCGTTCGCAAGCCCGCCAAGCGGAAGCTCCCCAAGCAGAAGTGCGGGCACTGCGGGAAGTCGTACACCCCGATCAAGCTGCCGTCGAAGTGGTGCGGCACCTCATGCCAGCAGAAGAACTACAAACTCCGCCGCAAGGCCCGTGAACAGGAGAACTCGTGACCGCACTGACCATGCTCGCCGACCACCTCGACATCACCATGCCAGAGATGGAACAGCGGCTCATCCACTTCATGACGCGGGTGAACTGCCCCGGATGCCACCGCGAGATCGCACGCCGCATCGATGACGTCGTTCGGTACCACCGCACGCCCGAGGGTCACCCTTGCCAGGCGAGCGGAACCTTCCTGGCCGCCACGCTTGACGAGTGGCAGGCGACCTCATGACCTGCAAGCGGACCACCACGACGACCGACCACAGCGCGGGCGGGTGGCCGCTCGCCCCGTACGACCACGGATACCCAGGGGTCCACCGATGCGGCTCTATCCTCGCCCGCGCCCTCAACGGGCAGCGCGCCTGCCAGCAGATCGCCGTCTGGCGGATCCGCACCCGCGGGCGCAACTACCAGCGGACGGGCTACTACTGCGACGACGACCTCCCCGACGACGGGCCGGCCGCCGCATGACCGACGCGCCCCGCCGCACCACCGCCGTCGTCGGGCTCGACGGGCCGGCCGTCGTCATCTCCGCCCGCGCCTGCGCATGGCTCGACAAGTACGCCGACCTCCGCCAGCTCCGAACCCGGTACGCCGCCCTCGTAGACGACGAGATCACGCAGACACTCCTCCACATGGGCGTACTCGCCGCAGACTGGCACAACCGCCACGGCGCCAGTCCCGCGAACGGGACCGCCGTAGCGGACACGACGAGACAACCGCCACCGTTGGAACTGACCACACAGCAGGCCGCAGACCTGATCGGCATCAGCCCGTCCGGGATCCGCAAAGCGATCAACCGCGGCCAGCTCGACGCCACCAGAAGCAACGGCCGATGGACCATCTCCCGCGCAGACGCCGAGATGTACCGGACCCGCCCACCAGCCCGACCAGGAGGCTCCTAACGTGCCGCTCGACAAGCAGACCCGCGAGGCGATCCTCCGGCTCAAGCAGACCAACGCCGCCAAAGCCAAGCGCATCCGCGAAGACAAGCGAAACAGCCCCGAAGGTATCCGCCGCAAGCTGGCCGTCCTCGACGCCCAAGAGCGAGCAGCGATCAGCGCGCTCCGGCAAGACGGGGAGAACCGCTACACCGCAGCCGTACACAAGGGGCAGCGCACGCTGCTCGGCATCCGCCCCGAAGACGGAGACCCCATCCAGGCCGCGCGAGAACTCCGCGCCTGCACCGAACGGGCCAACGCCATCAACCGGGTTGCCGACGCCGAACAGCTCATGGCCACCGCCCGCCGGCTCGGAGACACCCTGCTCGAACGCGCCATCTTCGCCCGCGCATGGGACCAGTGCAAGACCGACCTCGGCGCGCAGAAGTGGGGCGGCATCGTCCGCGACTACCTCGACCACCACCCCGACATGCGAGCCACCGCCCAGCAGCTCGGCGACCTCCTCGACGCCGACACCCCCCAAGTGCGCATGCAGGACCAGATGATCTGCGGCCACAGCAGGGCCCCCGAACTCAGCCGTATGACCGACGCCGACATAGACCGACTCGCCACAGAAGAGACCCAGGGGGGTGCCGCGTGAACGACCCCATCCGAGCCTGGCACCAGGCCAGGCAATACCGGGGCTTCACACTTCCCGACCCGCCAGCGGCGCCGGCCGCCGACCCGTACCCCTCCGAGTCCCTCGTGCCCGCAGGCAAGCCAGTGTCAGACCCGGCAGTGGCCGACGCCTTCAACAGCTTCCTACGCGACCAGCTCGACGGCGTGTACGGCTCCACAACCGCATGGCAGTAGACGGCTCGGAATGGTGACCCGAGAGGAGGCAGACGTACAGGCCCTTTCCTCCTTTCAGCCTCGTACGTCGTGGCAGCCAAGCGGACCGACTCTCCATGACTGGGGAGTCGGTCCGCCCTACACAAGGAAGGAACCTCATGACCAGGCGCATACAGAAGAACCCGCGTGACCGCGTAGAGAACGGCTCATGGCGCAGCAGCCCGCGGCCTGTCGATTGGCCGGCCAGAGTCCAGCAGGTCAAGACACGCGACCGCGTGTGCCAATGGATCGAGCACGGCAGGATCTGCGGCTCCGGCCAAGACCTCGAAGTCGACCACATCGGAGACCCCGCCGACCACGACCTGTCGAACCTCCGGCTGCTGTGCAAGCCGCATCACACGCAGCGCACCAACGCGCAGAAGGTCGCAGGCATCCGCGCGTACCACGCCAAGCGACGCAGGCAGAGGACAGAGGAAGCGCATCCAGGACTGATCGGCGACACATGATCGACGATCAGCGAGCCGAGATCACCCAGGGGCATCCCCCCTTGATCGTTTCCGCGCGAGCCCGTATCGGCATAGCGCTTCCGATCCCCTGAGACCTAAAACGCACCATGGGAGGTGCCCGTGAACGACCGCAAGACTCCGCCGCCACCGAAGGGTTCGGGCAGGTCGGGCCGCAAGTTGTGGAATTCGATCATGAATGATCTGGATTTGGACGCGCATGAGGAACTGCTGCTTTTGCAGGCGGTTCGGTGCGTGGATCGGCTGGATTTGATCGCTGAGGAGCTGCAGAACGCGCCTCAGACGGTCGAGAACAGCAAGGGTGACTTGGTCACGCACCCACTGATCGTCGAGCAGCGGCAGCAGTCGCTCACGCTGGCGCGGCTGCAGGCGTCGCTGCGGCTCCCGTCCGGTCTGGTCGAGGGCGGGGACGACCTTAACCGGCCGCAGCGCCGTGGGGCTGCTCGCGGCTCGTACGGCGTGCGTGGTGTGGTGGCGTGAGGAGGCGTAGGGGTTCGGCGGACGTGGCCGCGCTGCGGCAGGAGGCTCACGGCCTGGTGGCTATCACGTACTACGCGGCGGCGCTCGGCGGGGACGTCGAGGCGGCGCGCTGCCGGGTGCGCCTGGTGGAGATCGTTGAGGCGCTCGGGTTCGAGGAGCCGCCGCCGTGGCGGGAGCTGGTCGAGCGGCCGGCGCTGATCGACGAGTGGGCGGAGAGGTTCGGCCTGTCTGTTTGGCGGTGATTCTGGGAGTTTCGAGAGGCTCCTCGCGCGCATACGCGCGGGGAGTTTCCGGACTTTCCGGACAGGTCTACGCGCGTGCGCGCGAGGTCGGCGGGACTTCTCCTCGCGTCATGCCTTGACGAGCCAGTGGTGCCGAAAGACGATCTGAGGGCGCAACACACCGCAACCCCACAGGAGCGAGCATGCGCCTCACGTTCGTCGCGAAGGACCCCGAGAGCAACCCGACTCAGTCGCCGACGCTCTACCGGACAGACCGGGGGAGCTGGGTCGTGCAGGGATGGGTGGTCACAGACGATGACGCTCTCCGACAGATGAACATCCCCGAGGGGGAGACCGCTGTCGAGATCCCCGACCGGCTGGTCCCGTTCTTCCGGGACGGGGCATGATCGTCTCTGACGATGAGTTCGAGAGTCTGCTCGGCAGCTTCCAGCGCGAGGCCATCCATCTGGAGACTCGCGACGCCTACGGCACGGCAGTCGAACTGCCGCACATGGCGAAGTGGGAAGCCGGCGAACCCGACGACCTCGAATGGCTCCAGGACTGGTGCGCGACGCTCCGGGAGCACACAGCCGCCGGGCGATCCGTACGCCGCGCACGGATCGTCTCAGAGCCCCTGAGCAACTACCAGCGCTGGTCCCACAGCATCGCCCATCCCATGGTTGATGCCGGCGAGGACATCCGCTGGGTGCCGCGTCACCGGCTCACTGAACCGGGCGGCATCGTCCTGATCCCCGCGAACGACTTCTACGTCTTTGACGGGCGCGTAGTCGTGTTCCTGACCTACGTAGGCAACGGTCTCGTGCGCGAGATGATCAGCTCCACCGATCCCCTCGACATCGCGGCCTGCGAGGACGCGTTCGCCGACGTCTGGAAGCTCGCCATCCCTCACCGTGACTACTCGCCCACCTAGCCCAGCACAGCAGGTCGCCGAAGAACTCGGCATCCGCCTACGGGAGATCCGTCAGGGCGCGGCCCTCACCGGCCGCGCCCTCGCCGCGCAAGCAGGCTGGCACTTCACCAAGGTCAGCCGCATGGAACACGGCGTGAAGGTCGCCACGGAGGAAGAGATCCGCATCTGGTGCCGCATCTGCCGGGCTGAAGACCAGATACCTGACCTTGTCGCCACCGTCCGCGCCATCCAGACGATGTACCAGGAGTTGCGCCGCCAGACCCGAGCAGGCATGAAGCGCCTGATGCGGGCCCCCGTCCCGCTGTACGAGCGCACCAGGCGTTTTCGGATCTACGAACACAACGTCATCCCAGGTCTCTTCCAGACGCCAGCGTATGCGCGGGCGATGCTCACGTTCTGGTTCGGCTTCCTCGACGCGCCCAACGACCTCGACGAGGCGGTGGACGCTCGCATGGACCGGCAACGCGTGATCCACTCCCGGGGCAAACGCTTCGACGTGCTCTTGGAGGAGCAGGCGTTACGGACCTGGTTCGGGACAGCCGACGTGCAGGCGGAGCAGCTTGAGCGGCTGCTGACGGTCATGTCACACCCGCACGTCTCGCTGCGCATCATCCCCCTGATGATCGAGCGCCCCTGTGTTGCCTCGACCGGCTTCTGGATCTACGACGATGCCATGGTGACGCTGGAGACTCCCACCGCAAGCTTGGAGGTCACGCGACCACGGGAGGTTGAGCTCTACACCCGGATGTTCGAGCGGTTGGCCACCGTGGCGCGGAAGGGCCAGGCGGCGCGTGAACTCGTTCTCGATGTGCTTGGCGAGCTCCACAGGCACTAATCGCCGCAACATTCCGCAACATCCTGGCCTGCGCGAAGCCCAGTTTCTACGGTCCTGACATGGACAGTCACGGGTCCGTTCCCCCGATGCGAGCGCCCGCCCCGGTGCCTGGCACGGGCGCCCCCACGAGCAGGCCGGCCGGCCCCGACACCGTGACCGGGTGTCGGCCGGCCGTCGAGATCCCCAACCTGAGCGGCCAGGAGATCCAGCAGGCGGTCGCGCGGGCAGCGTTCGCGGCCCGCTTGGGCGCGGCCCGCGAGCAGCATGCGATCCGCACGCTGGAGCAGCTGCGCGCCTCCTATCCCGGCTGGCACATCGAGCGGCGCCGCGACGACGCGGGCCGGGAGTGGTGGGTCGCGGTGCTGCTGGCCGCGATCACGCCGGAGATGCATGAGGCCGGCGTCGTCGGAACCGTCCAGAAGCAGGACGGCGGCACGCTCGCGGATTCGCTGGCGTGGCAGTCGTCCCTGCTGCGGAACATGCCGTCCCCGGCGGCGGAGAGCGGCGGCACGCGATGATCGCCCACCCCCCGGCCGGCTGCCCGCCCTGGTGCACCTCGGCGCACGACGCGCATGAGCAGCATCACGGCATCGTGTGCGTGGTTCCCCTGGACAGGCCCCTGGGCCAGGCGAAGACGGTGTGGGCCGACCTTCTGCAGGCCCTGGACGAAGACCGGCCCGAGGTGCACGTCGGCCTCGGCGGGACGCACATCGTGCGGCTCGCGCCGGACGACGCGGTGGACCTCGGCTGGGCGCTCCTGGAGCTCGGACTGCTGGGACGTGAGCAATGACCGGCCCCGACCGGCCCGCGCCGGCCACCGGACCGCAGCCCCGCGACCTCATGTCGTACGCGACATGGCTGGACGAGGAGGGCTACCACGCCCTCCTCTACCGCCGGCTTCCCCCTGACGCGATCGAGTACGGGTGCCTGCAGCAGGTGTGGGCCACCACCGAGGAGGAGATGCGCAGGGCCGCCGCCCAGAACCAGATCAAGATCTGGGAGTGGGAGGAACAGGCGTGAGCGGCAACCCCCTGTGCCTGGCGTGCGGCGCCGAGCTGCACCCCACCGCGGACGGGTGGGCGGACGACAACGGCAGCACCACATGCCCGCGCCGCGGGCGTGGAGAACACCAGGTGGAGCAGATCGTGCCTGACGAAACCAGCTATGACCCGGACTGGATCGACCACAAGGAGCCGGTCACCCCGGACGACATCCGGCTGCTGCATCAGCAGGCGCTCGACGCCGGCTGCGACCCGGACGCCCTGGAGCGCGGCCTGGCAGCCGCGATCCGGGAGGCGGGCAGCATCGAGGACCTCGCCCGCCAGTGGACGCACCGCAACGAGATGCGCCGCATGCTGGCCGAGTTCAGGGCGCAGATCCGCCGTAACCGCCGGCCGCCCGCTAAGCCGCCTCTGACGGACGACCTGACGCCCAAGAGGACCCGGAAGGACGACAAGCGCCGCCTCCAGGAGCTGGTGCGGAAGTATCCCGACCTGGCCCGCGAGGCTCTCACCGGCGGCGACGCCACCTGAACGGCCCGACTCCCGGCGGGCACACGCGCCGGGAGCCGGGCGCACAACCCCCTTTCGGGAGCTCAGACCGCAGAGCATCGCCACCCGGAGGGGAAGGCCCTGCCCCCAGCTTTCGCCCAGGGGAGCCCGGGTTCGGGGCAGGGCAACGCAAGACCCCCTCCGGGGCGCTGGGAAGGATGAGCTCCCGGCAGCCGGAGGGCCGGGTGGCCCCGCCCTTGAGGTGTGGCGGGGCCACCCCCGCAGACGGCCCGGTGTTAGAACGGTCCGCCGGGCCACCGGCCCCACCCGTGGAGGAAAGGCAGGGTGGGGCCACCAAGCGCCGCCCCCGGGAGGGCACGGATCGCGCCGCAGGACTTCGACCGGTCCTGGCGCTCGCTGCGACCGGGCCAGTACGCACTCCGGGGGCGGCACCTGCCAGGAAGCCGAACCCGCCGCGTACCTCCCAAGGAGTCCTGGCCGAAGGACGACCAGGGGTAGCGGCCACCGTCGCCCCCTCTAGGCCGTCTAGGAGCGCGTTTTCCCAGGGTGCGAGCCCCTAGCTTCCTAGGCCGGCCGTCTAGCTCCTAGACTCTCGACGTCTACTCCTAGGCCCTGGCTAGGGGGTCTCGGAGAGGGTCAAGAGGTGCCTCAAGAGCCTGCGGCCGAGGGTCAAGGACTTGAGCCTCAGGAGGTCGTTCTTGAGCCGCTCTTGAGCCTCAAGGTCCAGGACTTGACCCTGCCTTGAGCCTCCAACGCAGACCCGTTACGTAACGCGCGCACGGCCCCGTTACGCGCGTGACAACTTCCGTTGTCGGCTGGAGGGAGGCAGGCAGGGAGGCAGGGAGAACTCCCTCACCGCCTCCCTGACCCTCCTCCATCACGCTGAGCAGCCAAACTCCCTCCCAGGGAGGCCAGGGAGGCGAGCGGAGTTAGGTCGCCTGCACCCCTTAAAACGGGCTCTGGAAGGGTCGTAGAGCCTCCCTCCGCGTAGCGCGCGGGAGGGCACCTCGACGACCTCAGCTAACACCAGCTAACCGGCTAACCGGCTAACAATCCGCAGGTCAGCAAGGCTACGCAGACGGGTAACCTGGATGCTAGATCACTAACCGTGTTAGGTCGTCCGAGGTCACCCGACTAACACGGGAACTTCGTCACAGCACCGTCACAGCACCAGGGGTGGCGCCACCCCGGAGCGACACCCGAGGACAGGTGTCGGTGCGAGTGTCGGCAGCGGTGTCGCCCCGCCTGTACCGCCCCTGTACGGAGGGGGTACCGGGCCGGTACAGGGCAGCGGAAAGCGCCTGACTTCCATGAGGTGGACGCGACCATTCCGCGACCACGAAGTGTCGGCGCCGGCGTCGATGAAGTGTCCGCCGAGTGTCACGCCGGAGGTCACGAGACCGGTCGCGGATCGAGTCACGAACCGGTCGCGACCACGGCCGGTGTCCGCGACCAACCAGGCGACCGAAGCGCGACCAAAATCACGGGCTTGACCTGCATGGACGCGAAAAGCATGTGACGCCGTTCGTGACCACATCCGTGACCACGAAACCGACCACGAGTGGTCGCCGATTCCAGGTCAACTTGGTCGCGGCCGGCGACCGTGGACGCGACCAGCTCGCGACCGGACACGCGACCACCAGGAACCGTACTCCCCCACGTACCTCTTCTTCGCGCCACGAAGAGGTGCTTGGGAGGGTTCGACAACCGTGAAGGAACCGCTTCAGAACCGAACGAGAACCGGCCAGGGAACGAAAGAGCCCCCGCCACCAAGGGGAGGTGACGGGGGCTCGGCGAGGATGAGGACAGCCTACGCGCTGTCCGCCTCGTCGCAGATCTTCGCCAGGTACTCGGCCAGACGCCGCGCCTCCGACAGGGGGAACATGTGCGCGCTGGCGCTGATCCCGACGAAGGTCACCATCACCTCACCGTTGTGCCTGGCCTCCTCCAGGCCCACCAGGAAGCCCTCCTTCCGGAAGGAGACGCCCATGCAGCCCGCGTCGACCGTGACGGTGAACTCCTCCGAATCGCCGCAGTGCGGCTCGTCCGGGTGGATGACGTGGTCCGCCTCGCACCACGGCACCGGGCACGGGTGCGGCACCCTGTAGGGCGCCTCAGTCATCGTGGTCACAGATCCCACCCCCGAGCCTCCATCAGAGTGCGGGCGGCGCCCCGTACGGCGGCGGCCACCCGGCCGGCGTGCTCGCCCTCGATCCGGTCGAGAACGTAGGCGACTTCATCGGCAACCGCGGGCCGGAACTCGATCAGCATGCGCGGTTCCGCGTAGGCGAGCCGGACCAGGCCGTCAGGCTCGTCCTGGTGCCCGTCGATCAGGATGGCGATCACAGCCAGGTCGCCAAGCTCGACGGGGGCGGTACGGTGCTCGCGCGGCTGTTTGCTGTGGTCGCGCGAGCACCAGGGGAACCGGCAGCTCATGCCGTCGCCTTGACGGTCGAGGTGCGGCAGGAGATGCACGAGGGGTCGTCGCAGCGCCCCTCGGAGTCGAACGGCATCGGCGCGGGCTTCCAACCCGCGACCGTGGCACCCCGGCGCGCGTCGAGAACGGAGTTCAGCGCGGCGGTGAGCTGCTCGCGCTCGGCGACGGTGAACACGCTGTCCCGATCCTCGGTCATCGCGTGCATGTCGCTGCCGGACATGTTGAGGTCGTGGGCGATCTGCGCGGCAGCCAGGTTGCCCCAGGTGAACGCCTTGAGCAGGTGGCCCTCCGCGACCTTGGCCCTCTCGGCGAAAGCGTCGATGTCCGCGCTCAACTGGTCCGCCTTGGCCCTGGTGGCGGACATCTCGACGGTGAACGCCTCGATGAACTCCCGGCTCAGCCCGACGTCCATGCCGTTCGCCATGAGGTCCTGGAGGTGCTGCAGGGCCGCGTCGGTGGTGGAGCGGGCCTGAGTGACGGGGTCGGCGCAGGAGCAGGCGTACAGCCACGTCTCGCCGCCCTCGTGGGCGTACAACTCCATCGCCTTGAGGTTGCCGTTCTCGTTGCCGCAGACGACGCACGCGCGGCCCGCAAGCTGGGCGGGCGTGAGCGTCTCGGGGTCGAAGTCGATGCGGGTGTGATCGGCGTTGGGCGTAAGGTTGCCCATGGGTCATCTCCCTGTTGTAGGCAGGTTGGTGATCAAGGGCCTGTTCGGTGGTCGCACACCGGGCAGGCCCGTTTTGCTGTCTCCGACCGTACGCTGACCGATGACACCCGTCAACCCTGGAGAGACGACTCTCCTTGAATGACTGTCCATAGGCGACAGTCGTACAGAATGGGCTTACACTCGCAGCATGAATGAGGAGCCGAAAGCGCCCTGGGTACCGGTCGGAGTGGACGCCATCGCAGAGAGGTTGGGCGTATCAGAGAACACGGTTGTCGTCTGGCGCCGGCGCTCGGCGAAGGAGTGGGTCAACGTGGCCAAGTTCCCGGAGCCGCGAGGAAAGATCTCCGGCCGCGACTGGTGGTGGTGGAAGCACATCGAGGACTGGGCTCGGGAGACAGGCCGTCTCAAGTCAGGGCACACAGAGGGCACAACGCGCCAAGATTGACCGAGATCTGTTGAGATCGTTTAAGTAGGCATCGGCCCAGCTCAGAAGGGTTACGCAGGAGTCTTTGCAGGTGGGAGACCTCCCTGCTTCAGAGCTACTACTTCTGCAGCGACGTCACCTTCAACTGACCGGTCGTGCCCGCCGCCGCGCCGGGCTCCGCGCCCGGCGGGGTGGCGCGGGCCGGCGTGCCGGGAGGAGAGGTTCCGCCTGCGGCGGGCCCGGGTAGGAGATCGGCGGGTACGCGTGCGTACTGTTCAGAGCGACGCCGGGCGGTGCGCCCGCGTCAGCGACTCCTCCGCCGCGCAGCTCCCGCGGTGCCGCCGACTCGATGGACAGGTCATGACATTCCCCACTTTCACCTCCAGCCATCCCCGGATCCGGGGCAAGGAACTCGGCAGCCGGCTGGCCCCGCGGATCACCGCCAACCTCGCCGGCTACACCGAGCTGTTCAGGGTGGCCGGCGCCGGCGACGCGCAGGTGCGCGCGTGGGGCGAGCGGGCGCTGGAGCGCTCGGCCGCGTGGGCGCCCGGGCTGGCGGACGAGATGGCGGAGATCGCGGCCGGCGCCGGGCTGGAGCCCTGGCAGGTCGCCGTGGTCAACGCCCGCACCGAGATCCTGGCGGCCATCGACATGACGGGCGCGCCCGGCGTGGCGGGGGAGGGCGAGTGCTCGACGTCCGTGGTGCTGCCGCCGGACGGCCCGCCGCGTACGGTGCAGACCTGGGACTGGCACGACCACCTGCGCGACGCGCCCGTGTTGTGGGAGTACGAGCACGGCTCCGGCCGCGTCGTGCGCACGTTCACCGAAGCGGGGGCGCTGGCCAAGATCGGCGTCACCACGGCCGGGCTCGGCGTGCACTTCAACCTCCTGCGCCACCGCTCCGACAGCGCCGACATCGGCGTGCCCGTGCACCTGATCGCCCGCCGCATCCTCGACGAGGCGGACACGGTGGCGCAGGCCGCCGAGATCGCCCGCTCCGCGCGGGTGTCGGCCTCGACCGTCATCACGGTCGTCACGGAGACGGAGGCGGCCTCCATCGAGATCTCCCCGGCCGGCGTGGCGGTCATCCCGCCGCGCCCCGGCGGCGTCCTGCTGCACTGCAACCACTTCCTGGACGACGGCCTGGCGGCGGGGGAGCGGCACGCCAACGACCGGCCCGGCACCTACCGCCGGCTGCGCCACCTGGAGGAGAACGTCGCCGGCCTGCGCGGCGCGGACCTGCACGGGCGGGCGCTGGCCATGCTCGGCCACGAGCCCGACGGCGCGCCCGTCTGCGCCCACCCCGACCTCACCCAGCCGATCCACCAGCGCTGGGAGACCATCGCCACGATCGGCCTCGACCTGCCCGCCGGGCGGCTGCGGGTGCACCGGGGCGGGCCCTGCCGCGTCACGGAGACGACCTGGCAGACGTTCTGACCGTCCCGCACCCGAGCGATCGCCGGGTGCGCGCGCGGCCGGGTCCGGCGTCAGCGGAGGGTCCGGCGTCAGCGGAGGGTCAGGGTGGACAGGCGGGCGCCGAGGTGGTCGAGCAGGTCCAGCTCCACCCCCTTGCGCGCGGCCGGCCAGGCGAACGCCTGCAGGCCGTGCTCGGGGACGACGACGATCCGCCCGCCGACCCGTACGGCCCCCACCTCGGCCGGCAGCCGCACGATGCCGTAGGCGGCCCAGCGGCGGGGACGGCGCAGCCACGGCACCGGGCTCACGTTGTGACGAACGTTGCCCTCGGGCCGGGCCAGACCGCCCAGCAGGGAGGCGGCGGGGCGCGGGCGCAGCACGTCCTCGTCGGCGAAGTCGGCCGCGGTCGTGGCGCCCGTACGCAGGCTCCAGCGTCCACCGCGCTTGGGGGACAGCAGCCACACGTCCAGCCAGAACAGGCCCACGCCGTCGAGCCTGGCGAAGGCCGTGGCGGCCAGGCGGTGGCCGACGTACAGGGAGAGCGGGCTGAAGCGGTGCCGGCCGCCGAGCGTCTCGGGCAGCTCCTTGGGCAGGCCGTTCGCGATCAGCCGGCGGCTCTCGGTGACGGGGGTGTATCCGAGGTACTCTGCACGATCCACGGGTCTCATCGGACCTCCGGGCTCGCGGTCAGTTGGCGCAGGCCTCGCTGCACCCGCCGAACCGGGCGGTGTCGGGTGGGGTGAAGGACGTGGCCTCGGTGCCGTCGAGGGCGGCCTTCATGGAGTCTTTCCAGATGGGGCCCGGGACGGATGTCCCGGTGACACGCTCGTGGTGCTCGCCCGCGATGGTGACGTCGACCAGCCTGTCCGGCCGGACGGGGGCGGCGGGCTTGTCCTGCGGGACGTTCCCGGGGTCGCCGGGCTCGTCCTGCCGGACGTCCTGGGCGTGGCCGAGGCTGACGGCGGCGGCCAGGTCGGGGGTGTAGCCGGCGTACATGGCGCTCTCATAGCCGGCCGTCGTCCCGGTCATGCCCGCCGCGTCGCGGCCGAGGCCCTTGAGCGGGCTCTCGGCCAGCGCCCGGGCCAGGATCCCCGTGACGGCGTCGGCGACCGGCGCCTCCAGCACCTGCTCGCACCGCGCGGGGAAGGACCGGCTCAGGCCGGGGCCGGTGACCTCCGTGACCACCCTGGGCGCGCAGCGCAGGCCGCGCGCGGCGAGGGTGGCGTACGTGCCGGCCACCGTGACCGGGTCGACCTCGTTGACGCCGAGCGCGAACGTCGGATATTCCCGCAGGGGCGAGCCGTCGGCGCGGGCCAGCCCGAGCCGCTTGGCCATGCTGACGCTCTCGCACAGCCCGACGCGCTCGGTCAGCTTCATGAAGAACGTGTTCTCCGCCGCAGACGTGCCCGTCTCCAGCGTGGTGAAGCCGCCCTGACCGCCGCTCTCGGCGTTGAGCACCGAGTGGGTGGGGTCGGCGACGTTCTGTCCCGCGCAGTTCTTGAACGACGTGTAGCCGGCCGACCGGTAGGAGCCGGTGTGGGGGAAGCCGTCGCCGTAGCGCAGGCCCCGCTCCAACGCGGCGGCCAGCGGGTAGACCATCGCCGTGGCGCCCTGCTGGAAGGCCGTGACGAAACCGCGCGGATCACCCTGGCTGGTGGCCAGCGCCCTGATCTCGCCGCTGCCCGGAACGACCATCGCCTGGAGGGCGAGGTGCCGGCCGTCGCGGCCGACGTGGCGCTCGATGGCCTGCCGGGCGGCCTCCTGGGCGCGCGGGTCGATCGCCGTTTTGATCGTCAGGCCGGGCCGCGACACCAGCCCGGGATCGCTCGCGGCCAGCTCGGCGCGCACCCGCTCGCAGACGTAGACGTGGCGGCTGGCGGCGCAGTCGCCGGTGAACTCCTCAAGGACCGTGCCCGCGCGATCGACCAGCACGCTCGGGCCGGAGCCGGTGGCCGCGGCCACCACCAGGCGTTCGCGCGCCGGCTCGGCGCCGCCGCCGTCGCCGCCGAAGACCAGGACTCCCGCGACGGCCAGCGCGCCCGCCGTCGCCACTGCGGTGATGACGATGCGTAAGGGGATCACGTGTGGAGCTTACGCGGGCGCGGGCCGCGCCGCGATGCCGTCGAGGACGAGCTTCCGCTTACGGCCGGCCCGTGCCGCCCGTGCCGCCCGTGCCGCCCGTGCCGCTCGTGCCACCACCCGTGTCGCCCGTGCCGCGTACGCGGCCGGCCAGGTCCACCACCGCGGCCACCAGCTCGCGGCCGTTGAGCAGCACCAGGTCGTTGTGCCCGGCCCCGGCCACCTCCACGGTCGTCGCCCGCGCGGCCGCGGCCACCGAGCGGCTCAGGTCAGGCGGCACGATCGTGTCGCCGGTGCCGTAGACGACCACGACCGGGGCCTTGACCCGGGGGACGTCACGGGCGACGGGGAAGCGGTCGCGCAGCAGCGCGCGTACCGGGAGGAAGGGGTAGTTGACCTGACCGGCGGCGGCCAGGTCGGTGAACGGCGAGCGCAGCACCAGCCCGTCCGGCGGGCGCCGCAGCGCGAGCCCGGTCGCCACGGCGGCGCCCAGGCTCTCCCCGAAGTAGATCACCGGCCCGCTCCCGAGGAGGTCGCGGGCGGCCTCGGCGTCGAGGAGCAGGCCCTCCTCCGTGGGGCTGCCCGGGTTGCCGCCGTAGCCCCGGTAGTCCATGAGCAGGACCGGCAGCCCGTGCGCCGCCAGCGCCCTGGCCAGCGGCGCCCGGTGCAGCCGGTTGCCCGCGTTGCCGCCCATGACCAGCACGGTCACGTCGTGGTCGCCGGGCACGTGCCAGGCGGACAGCCGCAGGCCGTCGCGGGTGGTGAACGTGACGTCGCGCGCCCCCGGGAGCACTGCGGCGGCCGGCGGCACGGGGGCGGTGTCCGGCAGGTAGATGAGCCTGCGCTGGAACACCCAGAGCAGCCCCAGCAGCAGGATCAGCACCGCGGCGACGACCAGGGCGGTGCGCGCGAGCGTCGTCACCCACCCAACGGTACGCGCGCCGGGAAGCGCCGCACGAGGGCGCCCGCCCGGACGGCGCACGGGGCACCTGCCCGGGTCACCCGGAGAACGCCCGTCCGGACGGCACGACGCCGTGCCCGCGAGCCTCAGACGAGGGCGCCCGCCTGGACGACGTGGCGCACGTGCTTCGGGTCGGCCAGGACGCCGATGTCCTCCAGCGGGTCCCCGTCGAGCACGACCAGGTCGGCGTGCGCGCCCACGGCCAGCGTGCCGATCTCGCCGGCCATGCCGACCAGCTCGGCCGCCCCGGTGGTCGCCGCGCGCAGCACGTCGATCGGCCGCTGCACCTCGGCCCGCAGCCGGAACTCCTGGTTCTGGTGCCGGTGCATGCCGCCCAGCAGGTCGGTCCCGTACGCCATGCGCACCCCGCCCCGCGACGCCCGCTCCAGCGCGACGAGCCCGGCTTCGAGCACCTCGTCCACCTTGCGCCAGCTCCGCTCCGGCAGCCCGAACTCCATCCCCTCCTCCTTGAGCGCCCAGTACGTCACGAGCGTCGGCACCAGGAACGCCTCGTGCCGCAGGAACAGCTCCACGCTGGTGTCGTCGAGCAGGTTGCCGTGCTCGATGGAGCGCACCCCGGCCTCCAGGGCCCGGTTGACGGCGCGGGCGGTGTAGGCGTGGGCGGCGACGTACCGGTTGGCGGCCTCGGCCTCCTCGACGATCGCGCGCAGCTCGTCCATGGAGTACTGGGTCGAGTCGATGCGGTCGGTCGGCGAGGCCACGCCGCCGGAGGCCATGACCTTGATGTGGTGCGCGCCCTTGCGCAGCTCGTCGCGGGCGGCGGCGCGGACCGCGTCCACGCCGTCGGCGACCCGGCCGACGCCCGCGCAGCACGGGTGGTCGTCCTTGAGGTGCTCGCCCCGGCCGCGGAAGTCGGCGTGGCCGCCGGTCTGGCTCAGCCCCTTGCCGCAGAACAGCAGGCGCGGGCCGCGGATCAGGCCCTCGGCCTGCGCGTCGGCCAGCCCGAAGTCGGCGCCGGAGGCGTCCCTGACCGTGGTGAAGCCGCGGCTCAGCATGTCGCCCATGATGCGGGCGGTGTGGGCGGTCACGTACGAGGGCGGCATGGAGCCGAGCGAGCCGAGGTTCGCGGTGGAGGCGGTGACGTGGACGTGCGCGTCGATCAGGCCGGGCACGACCCGGGCGCCCGCGAGGTCGATCACCGTCGTGCCGTCGGGGACGGTCAGCCCGCGACCGGTCTCGGCGATCCGGCCGTCGGCGCAGCGCAGGTCGGCCTCCTCGTACTCGCCGGTCGTCACGTCGAGCAGCAGCGCGTCACGCAGCAGCAGGCTCATGCGGCACCTCCGGCGAACGCGGCGGCGGCGTCCTTGCCGAGGCCCTTGCCGAAGTCGTCGGCGATGGACCGGGCGGTGGCCACGGAGGCGTCGTCGTAGGCGCCCTCGGCGTCGAGGATGTTCAGCACGCCGAGCACCTCGCCGGCCGCGCCGAGGACGGGCACGTTGATGATCGAGCCGCAGCCCAGGCTCTCGATCAGTTCGTGGTCGGCGAAGATCTCCCGCACCGCGGCCCTGTCCCCGCCGAAGTACGGCTGCCGCCCCTCGATGCAGGTGGCCAGCCACTCCTGGGCGACCTCGACGGTCTTCTCGCCGCCCACCGGGTACTGCTCCGGGTGGCTGCTGTGCACGCGGCGCAGCGCCCGCCGCTCGGGCACCCAGGCGAGCACGGTGAACAACCGCACGCCCACCTCCCGGCGCACCCTCTCCTCCAGCTCCTTGAGCTCCGTCACTTGGCCGCCTCCTCAGCAGTCGGTTCCGTCAGTTCTTCGAGCGACCGGCCGGCCGTGGACAGGCCGAACACGACCACGCACACCACCCCGGCGACCAGCACCGCCGTCGTCAGCCCGAACACGCCCGCGAAGCCGAGGCTCGCGGCCGACAGGCCGATGATGGTCGGGGCGAGGATGCTGCCGACGCGCCCGAAGGCGCTCGACAGGCCGGTGCCGGTGGCGCGGATCCAGGTCGGGAAGACCTCGGGGGTGTAGGAGTAGACGCCGGCGTAGGTGCCGTTCAGGAAGAACGACAACACCGCGCCCGCGATGGTGATCATGACCGGCGAGTCCATCTGCGACAACCAGAACGCGCTGACCGCCGAGCCCGCCAGGTAGAGCGCGATCGTGTTCTTGCGGTCCATCCGCTCCGACAGCCAGGCCGCCGAGAAGTAGCCGGGGATCTGCGCCAGATAGATGATGATCGAGAACTCGAAGCTCTTGGTGACCGTGATGCCGCGCTGCACGAGCAGCGTCGGGATCCAGGAGAAGAACCCGTAGTACGAGAACGTGATCACGAACCAGATCAGCCAGATCACCGCCGTGCGCCGGGCCATCGCCGGGCTCCACAGGTAGCGCAGCGCGCTGAACAGGTTGACCTTCGGCGCGTTCGCGGTGGCGGGGGCGGTGGCCGTCTCGGGCACCGGCGGCAGCGGTTGCCGGGTCGCCCGCTCCACGCGCCGCTCCAGGTCGGCGACCACCTGCTCGGCCTCGGCCGTACGGCCCTGCTGGAGCAGGAAGCGCGGCGACTCCGGCAGCGAGCGGCGCCACCACAGCAGCATCACGATCGGCAGCGCGGTGATCACCTGCGCGATCCGCCAGCCGTCGTCGAACGTCGGCACCACGAACCGGCCGATCAGCGCCGCCAGCACGAAGCCGAACGAGAAGAACCCGGCCAGCGCCCCGATGAACCAGCCGCGCCGCTTGGCCGGCACGAACTCCGACAGGAACGGCGCGATGATCGCGCTCTCCGCCCCCGCGCCGGCGCCGGCCAGCACCCGGGACACCAGGAACACCTCGTAGTTCGGGGCGAAGGCGGCGATCACCGAGAAGACGGCGTAGAAGGCGAGGGCGTACATCATCACCTTCTTGCGGCCGATGCGGTCGCCGAGCAGGCCCGCGATGGTCGCGCCGAACAGGAACCCGAACGGTGTCGCCGACCCGATGAAGCCGAGCTGGCCGTTGGACAGGCCCCAGGCCTCCTGCGCGCTCGGCAGCAGGAACGCGACGACGGCGGAGTCCATGCCGTCGAAGGTGTAGCCCAGGCCGCCGATCAGGAGCAGGACGTAGTGTGGACGGCTTAGCGGGAGCCGGTCCAGACGGGCCAACAAGGTCATCGAACACACCTTTCCCCAGGTCATGGCCCTGCAAGTCAATTGCGAAGCAACATATAGTGCGAAAAGGCAAAATTGCAATGTTCTTTGCAAGTTTGTCTGCTCGTGAGCGCGTAGCATGTTCCCGGCCAGGGGCACGGGACCCCGGCCCGGGCCGAGGAAAGGGATCGGGTGACTCGACGCGCCACGGACGACGGCCCGCCCGCCGGCGGCGGGCCGGGCGGCGACCACTTCGAGGAGTGGCTGCGCGGGCGGGTGCCGGGGCGCGGGCTGCGCGGCAAGGCGGCCGCCGTGCTGGAGGTGCTGCTCTCGCAGCCGCGCCGGGCCTCATACTGCTCCGCCGGGGAGCTGGCCCAGCTCGCCGGGGTGAACGTGGCCACCGTCACCCGCACGGCGCAGGCGCTCGGCTTCGCCGGCTGGCCCGCCCTGCAGCAGGAGGTGCGGGCCCGCTACCTGTCCTCGCTCAGCGCCGGCCAGGTCGCCGCCGAGCACCGGGGCGCCGGCTCACCCAGCTCCCGCTCCCTGCGCCGCGACCTCGACAGCCTGGCCCTGCTCCACCGCCGCCTGGACGAGAGCGTGCTGGCCACGATCGCCGAGGCCGTCGCGGCCGCCCGCCGTACGGTGATCGTCGCCGACGGCAGTTACGCGGCCGTCGGGCTGGCGCTGGCCCACAACGCGAGGCTGGCCGGCTATCCGGTGGCGGCCGTGACGGCGGGGGACGCGGAGCTGGCCAACGTGATGGCCGCGATCGGCGAGGGCGACGTGCTGATCGCGATCAGCTTCTGGCGGCTCTACGAGAGCACGGTGCTGGCCGCCAACGAGGCCCGCGCGCGGGGGGTGCGGGTGTTCGCCCTGACCGACGCCGCCAGCCCCGCCCTGGCCGCCGCGGCCGAGGAGGTCGTGCTGGTGCCGGCCGAGGGCGAGGCGTTCTTCCCGTCGCTGACGGCGGGCGTCGCCGTGGCCCAGGCCCTGGTCACCCAGCTCGCCGCCGTGGACCCGGCGCGCACGGGGGCCGCGATCGAGGCGGCGGAGGCGATGTGGACCAAGTTCGGTCTCCTGCACCGCCGCCCCGCCGCCCTCTGACGGCCTCCGGGGGAAGGTTCAGAGCCAGCTCGCGCGGACGCTCGTGGCCGCCTCGGCGCCGCCCGGGGCGGCGGGGTGCGCGGCGCGTACGGTCTCCAGCAGCCGCGCGACCGTCTCGACGATCTCCGGGGCGCGCTCGCGCAGGCCCGTGACGTCGGCCGGAGTGACCTCGTCGCGCCCGGCGCCGGCCTCGTCGAGGACCCCCTCCAGGTCGGCCAGCCGCTCGCCCAGCCACTTCAGCGGCTCCTGCGACAGCCGCTCGTCGAACACCCGCCGCCCCGGCTCCCAGCCCCTGATCCCGGGGTGGTGGTGGGTGCGGTCGAAGCTGCCGGGCGTGCCGGAGACCGACTCCAGCAGGTCCACCCGCCAGAGCGGGCGGTCGACGGTGATGGGCCGGGACGAGTAGATCGAGCCCTTCAGCTCGCCGGGCTCCAGCCGGCGCAGCTCCAGCCGCACGCCGCGCTCCGCCCCCTCCTGCCCTTCCAGCGGATGGGGGTCGACGAAGTAGATGTCGCTCACGGCCACGCCGATCCGCTCGAAGCCGAACAGGTAGAGCACGGTAACCACGTCCTTCGCAGGTGTCGGGCACGCCTGGACTTCAACGTAACCCGCGGCGCTCCCCGCGGCCACGACCGGCTCCGGCGGCTCTAGGAGTCGGCGGGATCGGGAGGCAGGTGCTCCTGGGCCCACGCCGAGATCTGGTGGAGCGCCGGCATGAGCGCCCTGCCGCTCTCGGTCAGCTCGTAGCTGACGGTGACGGGCGGGCCGGGATCGACGGTGCGCGCGATCAGGCCGTGCTTGGTCAGCTCGGACAGCCGGTCGGACAGCACGGAGTCGCTGACCCCGTCGATGGCCCGCGCCAGCTCGCGGAACCCGGCGGGACCCGAGCCCAGGCTGCCCAGCACCGGGCCGCTCCAGCGCTTGCCGAGCAGGGTGAAGGCGCGCGTCAACGCCGCGTCGCCGCGTTTGCACTCGTCGGGGCCGATCCTGGGCCGCGCAGCTGACGTCGCCATGCCTCCATGCTAGCCTGACGACCGCTGCTTTGATTTTCCTAGCGGATATGAATAACCTAGCTGCAACGTGATGGCTAGTTAGGAGTGAATGATGAGCCGGAGTGCGGAGACGCGGCCGAGCGTCGTGGTGCTGGGCGGCGGATACGGCGGCTACAAGGTCGCCAAGCTGCTCGACGACGTGGCCGACGTGACGCTCGTCGACCCGACCGACGCGTTCGTGCACAACGTGGCGTCCTGGCGGGCGCTGGTCGAGCCCGAGTGGCTGGACCGGATCTTCCTGCCCTACCGCCGGCTGCTGGTCAACGGGCGGTTCCTGCGCGACCGCGCCGTGGCCGTGGACGGCCGGCACGTGACGCTCGCCTCGGGGCGCACGATCGAGCCCGACTACCTGGTGCTGGCGACGGGCTCGGCGTACCCGTTCCCGGCCAAGACCGACCGGCCCGAGACCGAGGCCGCCAAGGCCGAGCTGCGCGCCGCGCACGAGGTGCTGGCGCGGGCCGAGCGGGTGCTGCTGGTCGGCGCGGGCCCGGCCGGGCTGGAACTGGCGGGGGAGATCAAGTCGGCCTTCCCCGGCAAGCACGTCACGCTCGCCGACGTCGCGCCCGACATCCTGCCCGGCCCGTTCGACCAGGAGCTCCGGGTCGAGCTGCGCCGGCAGCTCGCCGAGCTGGGCGTCGAGCTCAAGCTCGGCAGCCCGCTGCGGGAGCTGCCGGACGCGCCGCCCGCCACCGCCGCGCCGATCGCCATCGCCACCGAGGCGGGCGAGAAGCTGACGGCCGACGTCTGGTTCCGCTGCTTCGGCGTCTCGCCCCGCACCGACTACCTGCGCGGGGCGCTCGCAGAGGCCACGGACGGGCAGGGGCACGTGCGGGTGGACCCGTTCCTGCGGGTGCTCGGACAGGAGCGGGTCTTCGCCATCGGCGACATCGCCGACGCCGACCGCAAGATGGCCGCGTACGCCGGGCGGCAGGGGGAGCTGCTGGCCGCCAACCTGCGCGCCGAGATCACGGGCGAGGGCGAGGCGGTCGCGTACGAGCGGCAGGCCCCGGTCATCCTCGTGCCGCTCGGGCCCGAGGGCGGCGCGGGCCAGCTCCCGGGGCAGGGGCTCATCGGGGCCGAGGCGACGGCCCAGATCAAGGGCCGGGCCATGCTGGTGGAGATGACCGCCGCCCACTTCGACGCCCCGGAATCGGCGGTGGCCTGACGCGGGTCCGGCACAACCCTCCGCCCCGGCGGGCGCCGGGGCGGCGGCCGGGGGTCAGGGCTCGACCAGGCCGGCGCGGATGGCGTACCTGGTCAGCTCCAGGCGGTCGCGCATGCCGAGCTTCTGCAGGATGTTCGCCCGGTGCCGGTCGACCGTCTTCACGCTGATCACCAGCGTCTCGGCGATCTCCTTGGCCGAGTTGCCCTCCGCGATCAGCTTGACGATCTCCTCCTCGCGCGGGGTCAGGATGCTCTCGGGCATGCGCTCGCCCTCCTTGTCCCGCTGGAGGTAGTCGCGGATGAGCGCCGTGATCGCCCCCGGGTAGAGGAACGGCTCGCCGCGCATCGTGGCCCGGCACGCCTCCAGCAGGTCCTGGTCGGCGACCGACTTGAGCACGTAGCCGGAGGCCCCGACCTTGAGCGACTCGAAGAAGTACTGCTCGTTGTCGTACATCGACAGGATCAGGATGCGGATGCCGGGCGCCCGGCGGGAGATCTCCCTGGCGGCCTGGAGGCCGGTCATGCGCGGCATCGCGATGTCGAGGATGGCCAGGTCCACCTGGTCCTCCGAGGCCGCCGCCACGGCCTGCGCGCCGTCGGCGGCCTCGGCGACCACTTCGAGGTCGGGCTCGGCGTCGAGGATCAGCCGCAGCCCCCGCCGCACCAGCGCGTGGTCGTCGGCCAGCAGGATCCGGGTCTTGTTCACGAGGTTGCGCTCCGATTCGCGAGGTCCGGGATGACCAGGCGGACGCGGGTGCCTCCGCCCGGCGGGGAGTCGACGGTCAGCCGGGCGCCGATGAGCAGGGCGCGCTCGCGCATACCCCGGATCCCGGCGCCGTCCTTGCGCGCCCCGCCCCGGCCGTCGTCGGTGACGCGCAGCACCAGGCGGCCGTCCTCGGCGGCGAGCGCCAGCTCGGCCCGGGTGGCGCGGGCGTGCCTGGCGATGTTGGTCAGGCTCTCCTGCGCGATCCGGTACAGCACCAGCTCGACGTCCGCGCCCAGCTCCGGCAGGTCGTGCTGCAGCGCGCGGGCCACCTGCACGCCGCTCGACCGGGACACGTCGCCGGCCAGGGCGCTGAGCGCGGCGTGCAGGCCGAGGTCCTCCAGCACGCCGGGGCGCAGGCGGCGGGCGACCTGGCGCACCTCGTCGAGGCTGGCGCGCACGGTCTCCTGCACCCCGTGCAGTTCCTCGCGCAGGTCGGCGGGGGCGCGGTCGACCACTCGCTTGAGCCCGAGCAGCACCACGGTCAGGCTCTGGCCGATCTCGTCGTGCAGCTCCCTGGCGATGCGCTGCCGCTCGCCCTCCTGCGCGGCCAGCGCGTGGGCGCTGCTGGCGCTGCGCTCGGCCTCCAGCCGGTCCAGCATGGCGTTGAACGTGTCGATCAGGTGCGTGAGGTCGCTGTTGCCGCTGCGGGACAGCCGGTCGCCGGTGCGCAGCAGGTCCACCCGCTGCATGAGCGTGGTCAGCGCGTCCAGCGGGGCCAGGCTGCGGCGCAGCAGCAGCGCGTTGGCGGCCAGCATCACCGCCAGCCCCACCAGCAGGACCGGCACCTCGGCCCACACGACCGGGGCGGACACCGTGGCGGGGGAGAGCGCGAGCACGAGCGTCCCGGCCGCGAACACCAGCCCGTTGATCAGGACCAGCCGGCGGAACAACGCCTGAGCCGGCGGCCGGGGCGCCGCCCCGCCCCCGGCCGCGGTGCCGGCACCGGCCTCGGCCCCGGTTCCGGTCTCGGTGCCGGCCTCGGCTCCGGCTCCGGTTCCGGTCTCGGTGCCGGCTTCCGCCGGGCGGGTAGAGTCCCGCCGTACGTCCCCCGCCCCCTCTGCCCGGGGCCGCCTGTCGGCGCGATCGTTCATCTCACCAGCCTGTTCGCCGCCGGGTGTGGTTGTCCATGCGGTTTGTCCCCCATCCGGAAGTTCATCCCTACATGTTCTATCCCTGCCCAGATGGGTGCCGGACCCGATGGTTCGCGGGCGCGTCCGCCCGGAGACTGGAGCGGAGCCGGATTGGAGACAGCGACATGGACGTCACCCGCACGACCGTGCCGGGCCGAGGCACCCTGCACCACCTCGTCACCAGGAGGGGGCAGCGCTTCGGCGTTCTCGTGGAGGACGGCGGCCGGCGGTTGCTCGTCCACGATCCCGCCGAGCCGGACGCGCCGGCGCTGGGCATCCCCCTCGACCAGGACGAGGCCGACCAGGTCGCCGACCTGCTGCACAGCAGGCCCGTGCCGGACCGGCTGGCCGAACTGGAACGCCGGGTCAGGGAGATCGCCGAGGCGGCGCGGTGACCTGGCCGGGGACCACCGGTCGCGGTGTCGTACCGCATGTCGAACGGGATGAACTCATGCATGCCAGCAATATCGCCGTGAACCTGCCCACCGTGACCGCCGACGACCCCGTCACCAAGGCCGTGCGGATCATGGCGCTGGGCCGGATGCCCGGCCTGATCGTCGTGGACGGCCGGGGACGGCCGTCGAGCGTGCTGCCGGGGACGCAGGTGCTGCGGCTGGCGGTGCCGGGCGCGTACCAGGAGGACCCGGCGCTGTGCCGGACCATCGACGAGGAGCACGCCGACCTGTTCTGGGGCGAGCTGGGCGAGCTGAGCGTGGGCGACTGCCTGCCGCGGCAGCCGGCGACGCCCGCGACCGTCCCCTTGGACGCGACGCTGCTGGAGGTGGCCGCGCTCATGGCGCGGCTGCGCAGCCCCATCGTCGCGGTCGTCGGCCCCGACGGCGTCCTCACCGGCGCGATCACCCTTGAGCGGCTGCTGACCAGCCTGGCCCTCTCCGGCTCGGACGACTGAGCCCGGACAACCTGCTGACCCTCGTCAACCGGGCGTGTGCCGACGGCCACGTCCGCTTGCGCATGCCCACTATCGGAAAGGCCCTGCCATGTCCTCGCACCACCTGTGTCCGGAGAAATCCTGTGCCGCCGCCATGTCCGCCGGCCCGCCGGGGCGGGCCGGATGAGCGCCTTCGCCGCACTGGCGATCTTCCTGGTGGCCTTCTTCTTCATCGCCACGGAGAAGGCCGACAAGGTCAAAGTGGTGCTCGTCGCCGCGGGGCTGATGGCCGTGCTCGGCCTGATCCCGGGCGCCGAGGTGTTCTTCTCCGAGCACGAGGGCATCGACTGGAACGTCATCTTCCTGCTGCTCGGGATGATGATCATCGTCGGCGTCATCAAGCAGACGGGCGTCTTCGACTTCCTCGCCATCTGGGCGGCCAAGAAGTCGAAAGGGCGTCCGTACCGGCTGATGGTCATGCTCATGGTGATCACCGCCGTGGCCTCCCCCTTCCTGGACAACGTCACCACGATCATGCTGGTCGCGCCGGTGACGATCGTGGTGTGCAACCGCTTGCGGATCGCCGCGCAGTCGTACCTGATCGCGGAGGTCCTCGCCTCCAACATCGGCGGCGCGGCCACGCTCATCGGTGACCCGCCCAACATCATCATCGGCAGCCGCGCCGGGCTGACCTTCAACGACTTCCTCGTGCACATGGCGCCGATCGTGATCGTGGTCTTCGCCGCGTTCGTGCTGTTCACGCGGGTGCTGTTCGGCAGCTCGTTCCAGTACAACGCCGACCGCGTGGCCGAGGTGATGGCGCTGCAGGAGCGGCGGGCCATCACCGACATGCGGCTGCTGGTGCGCTGCCTGATCGTGCTGGGCGCGGTCGTGGCCGGGTTCGGGCTGCACGCCGTGGTGCACGTCGAGCCGTCGATCGTGGCGCTGGTGGGCGCCGGGGTGATGCTGCTGGTCTCCCGCGCGAACGTCTCCGAGGTGCTGCGCGAGGTCGAGTGGCCCACGCTGGTGTTCTTCATGGGCCTGTTCGTCATGGTCGCGGGCCTGGTGCACACCGGCGTGATCGCGGCGATCGGCACGTGGGCGCTGGAGACGCTGGGCGACAACTACTTCGTCGCCGCGACGGCGCTGCTGTTCGGTTCCAGCGCGCTGGGCGCCTTCTTCGACAACATCCCGTACGTCGCCACCACCGCCCCCATCGTCGAGGGCGTGGTCGACGCCGCCCCCGACCCGCAGGTCGGCCAGGCCCTGTGGTGGGCCTTCGCCCTGGGCGCCGACTTCGGCGGCAACGGCACCGCGGTCGCGGCCAGCGCCAACGTGGTGGCCATCGGGATCGCCGCGCGCAACGGTCACAAGATCACCTTCTGGCAGTTCACCCGCTACGGCATCGTCGTCACCGTCCTCAGCACGCTGATGGCCTGGGTGTACGTGTGGCTGCGGTACTTCACCTAAGGTGACCCCAGGGAGAAATCAGGGACGTTCACCGATGAACCGGACGGGCCACGGGCGGCATCGTGGCGGGCATGAACCCCGCGAACCGCCTGGCCCAGATCTCGTTCACCGCCGGACCGGCCGCCCTGCTGGGCGGCTGGTCCCTCATGCGCGTCATTCAGGGCGCGCTGCAGCCGGGGCCCTGGTGGACGGCGGCGCACGCGCTGTGGCTGGTCGCCTTCCTGATGTTCGCCGTCATGACCCTGGCCATGCGCGGCCTGGCCCGCCCGGTGTCGGGCGGGCGCCGCGCGGTGGTGGAGACGGTGACCGCGCTCGCGCTGCTCGGCGTGGCGGTGAACCTCGCGCAGTCGGCCACCAGCCTGTACGCCGGGTTCGCCGCGGCGGACGGCGCGGCGATGCGGGGCGTCCTGGACCAGGTGAAGGGCTATCCCGGGGTCGAAGCGGTGGTGTACGGCCCCGGGGCGCAACTCTTCTTCGCCGCCGTGCTCGCCCAGGCGGTCGTCCTGGCCCTGCTGCGCCGCGTCACGCCCGTCAGCGCCGCCGTCACCGCCTCGGGCGTGGCGCTGATGGTGGTGGCCACGTTCGAGGACGGCAAGGGCTCCGCCCTGGTCGCCGTGGGCATGGCGGTCATGTGGCTGGGCACGCTGCTGCTGGGCCGGGGCCTGCCCGGCGACCAGGTCCCCGGCACGCCCTCCTCCGCGCCCCGCCCCCTCACGACCTCGCACTGACCCGACCGGCGGCCCCGCTCCGCAAGGGCGGCCCGCTCGGCGAAGGCCGGGGCGGGCGGCTGCGGTGGAAGGGGCCCGGGCCGGGTGGCTGCGGTGGAAGGGGTCCGGGCGGGCCGTCCCATGGACGAGCGGCGATGACGACCCCGGCACCGGCTCCTGATCGTTCCCAATGTGCGGACTTCGAGGGCCGGCGGTGGTAGAAGGGGCAGCATGGCTGCTGCATCGACCCGGCGCGTCATCTTCGACACCGACCTCGGCACCGACGTGGACGACGCCCTGGCCCTGGCAGTCCTGCTCGGCTCGCCCGAGGTGGACCTGCTCGGCTGCACCACCGTCTACGGCGACACGCCGCTGCGGGCCCGCCTGGCCAAGCGCCTGGCCCGCCTGGCCGGCCGTGCCCTGACCGTGCTGCCCGGCTCCGCCGGGACCCTGACCGGCCGTGACGTCCGGTGGGCCGGGCACGAGGGCCGCCTGTTCCCCGACCTCGCCGAGGAGGCGGTGGACGAGGGGGACGCGGTGGCGTACCTGGTGGACCGGGTGACCGGCGCGCCCGGCGAGGTGGACGTGGTGGCGGTCGGCCCGCTCACCAACCTCGCCCGCGCGATCACCGCCTCACCCGCCTTCGCCCGCGACGTACGCCACCTGTGGATCATGGGCGGCCGCTTCGACGGCCCCGCGCCGGAGCACAACCTCGCCTGCGACCCCGAGGCCGCGGCCGTCGTCTTCGACTCGGGCGCCCCGATCACCGTCACCGGCCTGGAGATCACCACCGCCGTCCGGATGACCGCCGCCGACGTGTCCGCGATCGCGACGGCCGGTCCCCTTGGGCAGGCGCTCGCGGCGGAGATCGAGCAGTGGTGGCGGGTCCGTAACGAGCAGTGGAACCATCCTCATGACCCGATCGCCGCGCTGACCCTCCTGACCCCGGACCTGTTCACGTTCAGCCGGGAGGGGCGGGTCGTGGTGGGGGAGAACGGCGCCACCGCCTTCGAGCCCGGCCCCCACGGCCGCACCCGCCTCACGACCTCCGCCCTGACCGACCAGGTGATCCAGGAGATCACCCACCGCATCACCTCCACCCACCACCAGGACCCCGGTGGCTCCCCGCGATGAATGCCCGGCTGAAGTGACGGTCGGCCTGGTCTGTGATGTATGACGATCTCGGCCTTCTTCGCATCCGCGCCGACAGAGCTGCGAAGTCCCCGGCTGCTGGCCTGCAGCCGGGATCACACATGAGCGAACGGTCCTACTCGTCGCCCTGGTGGTGGTGGTGTGTGCTGGGTTCGTTGAACAGGTCTTGGGGTGTGCGGGCGGTGACGGCGCGGAGGAGCCAGGTGTGGAGTTGTGTGAGGTCTTTGCAGTTGGTGATCATGGCGCGGGTTTCCTCTGAGACGTCAAGACCTCGGGCGTTCAGCACGAGCAGCAACGACTGGACGGCCTCCTCGGCCTTGCCCTCCGCCTTGCCCTCCGCCTTGCCTTCAGCCCTGCCCTCCGCCTTGCCTTCAGCCCTGCCCTCCGCCTTGCCTTCTGCCCTGCCCTCGGCCCTGCCTTCTTCGCGGCCGCGGCCGAAGTGTTCGCGGGCGAAGGGGCTGTAGACCGGCCAAGCGGTGGACGCCATGATCTCCTCCAGGATCTCGCGGATTTCGTACCCGGACATGCTGTACGCGTATTCATAGTACTTCGTAGCGTGTTCATCGGAGGCGGTGCACAGTGCCGCCGCGAACGCTTCGACGACCTTGCGGTCGCGGCCTTGGGTCATGACGGACATGACCGCGAGCGGCAGGTCGGCCGCAGCCTCCTGAGGGTCGATGATGGCCGGAATGTCCCTCGGCCCCACCGCCCGGGGCTGGAAACGGTAGCCGTTCAGCCCGGTTTCGAGGGGTTGCGCGTAATGGTCGGCGTCTGACTGGTTGGGACAGACGACCAGGACCGTGACGTCGCAGCGCAGCATCAGCCACGCGGCGGCGGCGTAGCGGGCAAGCTGCAGAGACTCCTTCTTCTTGTCCTGCTGCACTTCCACGATGATCGCGTGCAGGGGGCTCTGCCGTGGCCCCAGGGTGAAGACCAGGTCAGGCTCGATGTCGCTGGAGATGCGCGTGTTGAACGTACGCTCCTCCTGCTGGATGAGCGGAGTGTCGGGCAGTTCCACGTGCATGAGGTCGCGCAGGATCTCCGTCACCAGCTGGGGGCGATCGGAGAACAGTTGGACGAGAGCGTCATGTTGGGGGGACGGCATGCGACGTAGCGTATCGAACTGTTCACCGAAAGTGACGGGAATTCGCGAGATTGGCTCCGGCGGCCTGTCCGTGCCCTTGGTGTACGGGACGGTGACGCGTGCGTGCTCCAGCCGAGAGCGGTCCATGCCGGGTCCGATGGCTGGTGGAAAAGGGAATGACCGGGGACGGTCCGGGCGGGAGAATGGCGATCATGTCTCAGGCGATTCTGCGTACCGGCCGTATTGAGCTCGTCCCGCTGGCCGACGAGCACCTCGGGCACGAGATCGAGCTCGACGGCGATCCCGAGGTCATGCGCTACCTCGGCGACGGACGGGCGCGTGGTCCCGAGGAGGTGACGGAGCTCCACCGGCGGCGGCTGGCCGTCGCGGAGGAGGCGCCGGGGCTGGGGTTCTGGGCCGGGTTCGTGGCGGGGCGGTTCGTCGGCTGGTGGTTGCTGGAGCCGCCCACGCGCGATGATCAGGGCCCCGTCGAGGGGCAGGCCGAGCTGGGGTATCGGCTGCTGCGGCGCTGCTGGCGGCAGGGGCTGGCCAGCGAGGGGGCCCGGGAGCTGCTGCGTCACGGGTTCGAGGATCTCGGGCTGAGCCGCGTGTTCGCCGAGACGATGGCGGTCAACGCGGCCTCCCGCGCGACGATGAACGCGGTGGGCATGCGGCACGTCCGGACGTTCCACCTGGAGTGGGAGCAGCCGCTGCCCGGCAGCGAGCTGGGTGAGGTCGAGTACGCGATCACCCGTGAGGAGTGGCTCGCCCAGCACGATCCCGCCAACGCCTGAGCGCCGGCCAACCGTCGTCGGTCACCGTTGATCACTCCTGTTTCTGTGGGAAACATGGGATATCTGCTAGCTTGCGGTGGTGTGAGTCACATCGATGCCCACCACCACGTCTGGGACCTGTCCGCCCGCCCGCACGCCTGGCTGGACTCCGCCAAGATGGCGCCGGTGCGCCGCACGTTCACCCTCGACGACCTGGCCGGACCCGCCGCCGCGGCGGGCGTGACCGGCACCGTGCTGGTGCAGGTGCTGCCCGACCTCGACGAGACCCGCGAGTTCCTGTCCCTGGCCGCCGGGTCCGAGCTGGTCGCCGGGGTGGTCGGATGGATCGACCTGACCGCGCCCGACGCCGCCGACACGCTGGCCGCCCTGCCCGGCGGGCTGGTCGGCGTGCGCCACGGCGTGCAGTCCGAGCCCGACCCGGCCTGGCTGATCCGGCCCGACGTGCGGCGCGGGCTGGCCGCCGTGGCCGCCGCCGGGCTGGCCTACGACCTGCTGACGCTGCCGCACCAGCTCCCGGCCGCCATCGAGACGGTGAGCGCGCTGCCCGAGCTGACGTTCGTGCTCGACCACCTGTCCAAGCCGCCGATCGCCTCCGGCGAGCTGGAGCCGTGGCGCGGCCGGATCCGGGAGCTGGCCGCCCGGCCCAACGTCTACTGCAAGCTGTCGGGCCTGGTCACCGAGGCCGACTGGCGGTCGTGGCGGACGGCCGACCTGCGGCCGTACGCGGAGGTCGTGCTGGAGGCGTTCGGGCCCGGGCGGGTGATGTTCGGCTCCGACTGGCCCGTCTGCCTGCTCGCCGCCGACTACGCGCAGGTCGCCCGGGCCGCCGGCGACCTGTGCGCCGGGCTGTCGGCGGACGAGCGGGCCGAGGTCTTCGCCGGCGCGGCCCGCCGGGCGTACCGGCTCTAGCGCCGGCGCGGCCGGGGCCGGGGTCGAGCTGACGGCCCGGCTGTGCGAGGGGGCGTTCGAGGCTCCACGCCTGACCCGAACCCGGCCGGACGGCGGCGCGCCCGTCAACGGCGAGCGGCCGTGAGCGCGTGGCGGGGGTGATCGATTCGTGCTCACAGCCGGGCCCCAGGGAATATGATGTGGATCACTTGCGCGTCGGGCAATTTATGTCCGGATTCTGTGACATAACCCCCCGTGCGGGCGGTGTCACAGCCCCTCCGAGGGACCGTGTCGGCGCAGGTCAGGTGGGTGTTCGAGGGGACCGTCCGGCCGTGTCGATCTTTTGCGGTTGACCTTACCGTTATATTCCACCATTTCAGGTCGTTATATTTTTGCTTATATTCTCCGGATCGATCGCCATCCCGACGACACGTGAAAATTCCACGATGCGAGATGGGTTTTCGTTGCGGGGGCGCTTCTCCAACCGGATGTTCGCGCCCTCGGTCAGCGCGAACGGAGAGTGATGGGCAAGTACCTGCTCCGCAGGTTGGCAATAAATGTGATCTTGGTCGCCATCGCGGCTAGTTTGGCGTACATGCTCGCGGCCACCACCATGAACCCGCGGGCCGCGTACGAGGGGCGTCAGCCCCCGGTGCCCGAGGCGGTCATCGACGCCACACTTGATGCCTACAACCTGAACGACAAGACACCCGTGCTCGAGCGCTACGCGACCTGGGCCAAGGGTGTCGTCACCGGAGACTTCGGCAAGACCTGGAACGGCGGCTCCGTCAACAGCGAGATGGGCCGTCGCATCATGGTCAGCCTGCGTCTCCTGCTCATCGGCACGATCCTGGGCTTCGCCCTGGGCGTGGCGCTGGGCGCGTTCTCGGCGGTGAAGCAGTACAAGCTCAGTGACCGGTTAATAGGTGTCAGCTCCTTCGTGATCATGGCGATCCCCGTGTTCGTGCTGGCCACGCTGCTGGCGATCGGCACGTACAACGTCAACAGAGGGCTCGGGTTCACGCTCATCGAGTACACCGGCGAGTACAACCCCCGGCTCACCGGCTGGGACCAGTTCCTCAACCGGCTGAACCACCTCATCCTGCCGACGATCTCGCTCAGCCTCGGCTCGATCGCCTTCTACAGCCGGATCCAGCGCAACATGATGCTCGACGTGCTCAACCAGGACTTCGTCCGCACCGCCATGGCCAAGGGCCTGCGGCGCAGGACGGCGCTGGTCAAGCACGCGCTGCGGACCGCGCTGATCCCCTCGGCGACCTACTTCGCCTTCGCCTTCGGGACGATGTTCACGGGGGCCACGTTCACGGAGAAGATCTTCTCCTGGCACGGCATGGGCGCCTGGCTGGTCGACTCGATCAACCAGAACGACGTCAACTCCGTGGCCGCGGTGACCTTCTTCGCCGCCGTGTGCATCCTCGTCGCGTCCTTCCTGTCGGACGTGCTGGTGGCGGCCCTCGATCCTCGGGTGCGGGTGAACTGACATGCGATCGAAAGTCGTCCTCAGGCGCCTGGTGCGCAACAAGCAGGCCCGCTTTGGCTTCATCGCGCTGATCCTGCTGGTGGTGCTGGCCTACGTGGGGCCCTTCTGCGGCGCCTACGACTGGACCGACAAGGACTTCATGGCCTTCATGTCGGCGCCCGACGCCGACCACTGGTGGGGCACCACCGCGATCGGCCAGGACATGTACGCGGTGACGCTGCGCGGCATGCAGAAGTCGATCGTCATCGGCCTGCTGGTGGCGCTGATCTCCACGGGCCTGGCCGCCATCGTCGGCGCGTTCGCCGGATACTTCGGCGGCTGGGTGGACCGCGTGCTCATGTGGGGCGTGGACCTGCTGCTCGTCCTGCCCAGCTTCCTGATCATCGCGATCGTCTCGCCGCGGCTCCGGGAGGGCGCCTCCTGGTTGTGGTTCGTGGTGCTGCTGGCCGCGTTCTCCTGGATGGTCACCTCCAGGGTGGTGCGCAGCATGACGCTCTCGCTGCGCGAGCGCGAGTACGTGCTGGCCGCGGTCTACATGGGCATCCCGCGCTGGAAGATCATCTTCCGGCACATCGTCCCCAACCTGTCCTCCTTGCTGATCATCGACGCGACGCTCAACGTCAGCGGCGCGATCATCGGCGAGGCGGCGCTGTCCTTCTTCGGCTTCGGCATCCAGCCGCCCGACGTCTCGCTCGGCACGCTGATCGCGGAGGGCTCGCGCAACGCCACCGGCTACCCCTGGCTGTTCGCCTTCCCCGCGGGCCTGCTGGTCGCCCTGGTGCTCAGCGTGAACCTGATCGGCGACGGACTGCGTGACGCACTCGACCCGGGGAGCAACTCGTGAGCATCTTGGAGGTCAAGGACCTCACCGTCACCTTCCCCGGCGGCATCGAGGCCGTGCGCGGCGTCAGCTACGAGGTCGAGCGCGGCGAGGTGCTCGGCATCGTGGGCGAGTCCGGCTCGGGCAAGTCCGTGACCTCGCTGGCGGTCATGGGCCTGCTGCCGAAGAACGCCGCGGTCAGCGGCTCGGTGAAGCTGCACGGCCAGGAGCTGCTCGGCTTGCGGGAGGAGGAGCTGGTCAAGGTACGCGGCAAGGCCATCAGCATGATCTTCCAGGATCCGCTGTCGGCCTTCACGCCCGTGTACACGATCGGCGACCAGATCGCCGAGGCCGTCCGCGTCCACCAGAAGGTGGGCAAGGACAAGGCGATCAAGCGCGCCGTCGAGCTGCTCGACCTCGTCGGCATCCCGAACCCGGACCTGCGGGCCAAGGCCTTCCCGCACGAGTTCTCCGGCGGCATGCGGCAGCGCGCGATGATCGCGATGGCCATCGCCAACGACCCCGACCTGCTGATCTGCGACGAGCCGACCACCGCGCTCGACGTCACCATCCAGGCGCAGGTCCTGGAGGTGCTCAAGACGGCGCAGCAGGAGACGGGCGCCGGCATCGTGATGATCACCCACGACCTGGGCGTCATCGCCGGCATGGCCGACCGGGTGCTCGTCATGTACGCCGGCCGGCCCGTCGAGCAGGCGCCGGTGGACGACATCTACTACCGGCCCCGCATGCCGTACACGATGGGCCTGCTCGCCTCGGTCCCCAGGATCGACGGCGAGGAGGGGGCGCTGGTGCCGATCGAGGGCAACCCGCCCTCGCCCGCGGCGCTGCCGCCCGGCTGCCCGTTCGCGCCGCGCTGCCCGATGAAGGTGGACATGTGCGACGAGGAGGAGCCGGCGCTGGTCCCCTTCGGCGGCGGCCGCCACGTCGCGTGCATCCGCGCGCACGAGATCGAGCACAAGGGCCTGACCGGCGCCGACGTGTTCCCCGTGCCGGTCATCCCGCCCAGCGAGGTCGTGAACGTGCCGCGCGCCGAGCGCGCCACCGTGCTCGAACTCGACGGCATGAAGCGGCACTACCCGCTCATGAAGGGCGCGATCATGAAGCGCCGCGTGGGCACCGTGTACGCCGTCGACGGCATCTCCTTCGACATCGCCGAGGGCGAGACGCTGGCCCTGGTCGGCGAGTCCGGCTGCGGCAAGACCACCACGCTGCAGCAGATCATGCAGCTGGAGCCGCCGCAGGACGGCCGGGTGGTCGTGCTCGGCAAGGACAGCGCCACGCTCGACAAGGCCGCGCGCAAGGCGCTGCGCAGGGACCTGCAGATCGTCTTCCAGGACCCCATGGCCGCGCTCGACCCGCGCATGCCGATCGGCGACATCATCGCCGAGCCGCTGCGCGCGCACGGCAAGAAGGACGTCGCCGCCAAGGTGGCGGAGCTGCTGCAGCTCGTCGGGCTGGCGCCGGAGCACGCCGAGCGCTACCCGCAGCAGTTCTCCGGCGGCCAGCGGCAGCGCATCGGCATCGCCCGCGCGCTGGCGCTGGAGCCGAAGCTGCTGGTGCTGGACGAGCCGGTGTCCGCGCTCGACGTCTCCATCCAGGCAGGCGTGATCAACCTGCTGGAGGAGCTCAAGAACAGGCTGGGCCTGTCCTACCTGTTCGTGGCCCACGACCTGGCCGTGGTCCGGCATCTCGCCGACCGCGTCGCCGTCATGTACCTGGGCAGGATCGCCGAGATCGGGACGGTCGCGAACGTCTACGACCGTCCCGCGCATCCCTACACACAGGCGTTGCTGTCGGCGATCCCGCTGCCCGACCCCGAGATGGAACGCACCCGCAAGCGCATCCTGCTCGAAGGCGACCTGCCCAGCCCGGCGAACCCGCCGTCTGGATGCAGGTTCCGCACCCGCTGCCCCAAGTTCGCCCGCCTGAACGAGGCGGAACGGCAGCGGTGTGTGGACGAGGAGCCCTCGGTGGTTCAGCAGGCGAACGCCGTGGACCACGGCGCCGCCTGCCATTACGCGGAGGAGATCGAGGTCATCACGGCCTCGGACAATCAGGAGGAAGAGTGAAGGTTCATCACCGTGCGGCCGCTGGGCTGGCGGTCCTGGCCCTGGCCGCGGCGGCCTGCGGCGGAGGCGGCGGCAGCTCTGACAAGAAGCCGAACGCCGCGCAGTCGCAGCAGGCTCAGCAGCAGATGACGGAGACTCCGGCCATCAGCATCAACCCCGTGCCGTACGAGCAGGTCAAGGACGGTGGGACGCTCACTCTCGCCATCGGGCAGTGGCCGACGCAGTGGAACCCGTACCACGTCGACGGCAACCAGGCCGACACGGCCACCATGCTCGACCCGATCCTGCCGCAGATCATGATGGCCGACGAGAACGCCTCGTTCACGCCGAACGCCGACTACGTCACCGACGTGAAGAACGAGATGGTGGACGGCAAGCAGACCATCACCTACACCATCAACGACAAGGCCAAGTGGTCGGACGGCACGCCGATCACCTGGAAGGACTTCGAGGCCGGCTGGAAGGCGCAGAACGGCAAGGACAAGGCCTACAAGCCGGCCTCCACCGACGGCTGGGACAAGATCGAGTCGGTGAAGAAGGGCGACTCCGACAAGGTCGCGGTCGTCACCTTCACCAAGCCGTACTCCGAGTGGCAGGGCCTCTACAACCGCGGCACCAGCCACCTCATGCCCGCCAAGCACGTCAGCACCCCCAAGGCGAACGACAGCGACTACAACCAGAAGATCCCGGTCACCGCGGGCCCCTTCAAGGTCGAGAAGATCGACGAGGGCACCAAGACGCTCACGCTCGTGCGTGACGACAACTGGTGGGGCCGCAAGCCCAAGCTCGACAAGATCATCTTCCGGGCCATCGCCGACGGCTCGGCCGAGGTGAACGCCTTCGCCAACGGCGAGATCGACGCCGCCTACATCGAGGCCGGCAACCCGGCCAACCTGCAGCGGGCCAAGCAGGTGCCGAACGCCGAGATCCGCAAGGCGCTCAGCCCGAACTGGCGGCACATCACGGTCAACAACTCCAGCGAGTTCCTGAAGGACAAGTCGGTCCGCCAGGCCGTCCAGTACGCGATCAACCGTGACGTGATCACCCAGTCCGACCTGAAGGACATGGAGTGGCCGCTGCAGACGCTCGGCAACCACGTCTTCATGAACAACCACAAGGGCTACGTCGACAACTCCGGCGACCTCGGCAAGTACAACCTGGAGAAGGCCAAGCAGCTCCTCGACGCGGCCGGCTGGAAGCAGGAGTCGGGCGCCGAGTTCCGCAAGAAGGACGGCAAGGAGTTCGCGCTCGACTTCGTCATCCCGGCGAGCGTCGCGACCGCGAAGACCGAGGGTGAGCTGACCCAGGCCATGCTCAAGGAGGCCGGGATCAAGGTCACGATCCGCCCGGTCCCCGATGACAAGTTCTTCAACGACTTCATCATCAAGGGCGACTTCGACCTGGTGCCGTTCTCCTGGATCGGCACGCCGCTGCCGCTGGGCAGCCTGCCGCAGATCTACAAGACCGGCTCCGAGAGCAACTTCCCCAAGGCCAGCGACCCGGCCGTGGACGCCGCCATCCAGGCGGCCGTGGACGAGACCGACCCGGCCAAGGCGATCGAGCTGGCCAACGCGGCCGACAAGCTCATCTGGGACATGGTGCACACCATCCCGCTGTACCAGCGTCCCGACATCTGGGCCGTGAAGAAGACGCTCGCCAACTGGGGCGCGCGTGGCTACGCCTACTACGACTACACGGCGGTCGGCTTCACCGGCTGAACCTCCGCGCAGTGACGAACCCCCGGCCGCCGCACCCGGCGGCCGGGGGTTCGGCCTTTCCAGGACCCGCGGATCGCCGCCTGCACGGCCTGCACGGCCTACACGGCCTACACGGCGGCCGTCGTCAGGGAGACCTCCACGCCGCCGCGCGTGCCCCAGCGGTTGACGCGCCAGCAGGTCAGCAGCGCGTACAGGTACATCGGGCGCAGCACCAGCAGCCGCCAGAGCGAGGCCAGCGGCGCGAGCGCGAAGGTCAGCAGCGAGGTGAGCATCGAGTCGTCGTTCATCTGCATCGGCCGGCCGCGGAAGTGCTCGTTCTCGTACGCGCCCGCGCAGCGGCGCACCACGTTCGCCCGGTAGAAGGCCAGCGTGCCGGAGTTGATCGTGACCCGCCGCAGCACCGACTGGGCGCTGCGCAGGCCGCGCGTGAAGGGCAGGTACAGCACGCAGGTCATCCGGGTGAGCAGGTTGGCCGTGCGGTTCAGCACCAGCACGTGCCCGGCCACCGACTGCACCTGGGGGTCGGCGAACGGGGCCAGCCCCTCCCTGACCGCGTGCCGGTCGAGGATCGAGTCGCTGTCCAGGGTGAGGAAGACGTCGCCGTCGTCCTCGGCCAGCACGTGAATCTGGGCGAAGCGCTTGCCCCGGTTCTCGGTGCGGCATCCACCACAACAGCAGGAACGAGGCCAGCCAGGCGGCCGACATGTCGTAGGGGCGGCCCTCGATCGCCCCCGAGAGCGCGGCCAGGTGGGCGACGCCCCAGGCGGCGAACCCGGCGATCGGGAGCGCGCCGAGGAGGAGGAGGAGCCTTCTGGGCTCGGCGTACCGGGCGGTGATCATCGGCACAGCGGCAGGTCCACCCGGTTCGCGCCGGTGCTGGTGCCCTCGTAGCGCGCCACCACCGGCTCCGGCACGAACGCGTCCACCGCCGCCCGGCAGGCCGCCGCCCGGCGCGCGGTCAGCCGGCCGCCCATCAGCAGCGCCGTGTCCAGCAGGGCCTGCGGGCCGCCGATCCGCCAGTGCCACCAGTTGCCGTACGGCGTGACGCCCGGGTGGTAGGCGTCGGCCAGCAGGTGGTCCAGGCCCGCCAGCACCCCGCCCGCCAGCGCGGCGTCGCCGGTCACGCCGGTGCCGGGCTGCGCGTACGCCTCGGCCATCACGCGCAGCCTGGCGAAGCTCTCGTGCAGGTTCGCCGACAGGGTGTGCGCCCGCTCGTCCGAGCCGGCGTAGCCGAGGCCGGGCCAGAGCGAGCCGCGTTCGGGCGCCATCGACTCCCGGTGCCCGTCCGCCGTCGTGCCGAGCCGCGCCAGCACCTCCCGGTACGGCTCCGCCCCGGGGTCGAAGCCCGTGCCGAGCAGCAGCGTCCGCCACCGGGCCCGCAGCTCCGCGTGCCCCGGGGCGGCCGCCGCCGCGCGGCCCGGCGGCAGCCCCGAGACCAGGGCGGACCCGCCGGCGGCGCGCAGAAGGGCGCGACGCGTCCATCCGCGCGACGTTCGTCCACCCGTCATGAGGCCCCCGTGGCCGGTCGTACCGCTGCCGACACTGGCGACGATAGGCAACGTCCGGACGGCGGCCGGGGGAGGCTTCAGGGCATTGATCGAGTGATGACCGATTCCTGCCCTTGAGCGCACGCACCCCGCTCCGGGCGGAGGGTCAAGCGGGGGTGAAAGTTTCACCGGATCGGGCGCCGTTTTCCCTGGTGCCCGGGGAGGGGCGGCGGGGCGCGGCGGGCGGGGCCGGGAAACTCGGCAGTTGTCACCTACAGTGCGTTTGGGAGCGCTCCCAAAACACCCTTCGAGCCGAGCGCGGAGCAGCGTGCCAATGAGCAACCCGAGCAGAAGATGGACGAGCAGGGCCGCCGCGCTGGTGCTCGTCGCCGCGGCCATGTCCGTGGCGCCCCCGGCGCTGTCCCCGGTGACGGCCTCCACCGCCGTGACCGTGGCGGGCGCCGACCTCCCCTACCAGGACCCCTCACTCCCCGTGCCCACCCGGGTCGCCGACCTGCTGTCCCGGATGTCGCTGGACGAGAAGCTCGGCCAGATGACCCAGGCCGAGCGCGGCTCGGTCAGCACGTCCGACGTCACCACGTACCGGCTCGGGTCGGTGCTGTCCGGCGGCGGCTCCGCGCCGTCGCCGAACACCGCGACGGGCTGGGCCGACATGTACGACCGGTTCCAGAACGCCGCCCTGGCCACGCCCCTCGGCATCCCGCTCGTCTACGGCGTGGACGCCGTGCACGGGCACAACAACGTCGTCGGCGCCACGATCTTCCCGCACAACATCGGCCTCGGCGCCACCCGCGACCCGGCGCTCGTCGAGCGGATCGGCCGGGCCGTGGCCGAGGAGGTGTCCGGCACCGGGATCGACTGGAACTTCGCCCCCTGCCTCTGCGTGGCCCGCAACGACCGGTGGGGGCGCACGTACGAGTCGTTCGGCGAGACGCCCGACCTGCCCTCCTCGATGGCCTCGATCATCACCGGCATGCAGGGCGCGTCGCTCGACGGGCCCGCCTCGGTCCTGGCCACCGCCAAGCACTACCTCGGCGACGGCGGCACCACCGGCGGCGTCGACCAGGGCGACACCCAGCTCCCGGAGTCCGAGCTGCGGGCGATCCACCTGCCGCCGTTCGAGGCCGCCGTGGAGCGCGGGGTCGGCTCCGTGATGATCTCCTTCAGCAGCTGGAACGGCACCAAGCTGCACGGGCACCAGTACCTCATCACCACCGTGCTCAAGGGCGAGCTGGGCTTCGACGGGTTCGTGGTCTCCGACTGGAACGGCATCGACCAGATCGACGGCGCCCAGGGCATCTCCGCGCACGACGTGCGCACGTCCGTCAACGCCGGCGTCGACATGGTCATGGCGCCCACGGCGTGGCGGCAGTTCATCGACCTGCTGCGGGCCGAGGTGCAGGCCGGGCGGGTCACGACGGCCAGGATCGACGACGCCGTACGCCGCATCCTGACCAAGAAGTTCGAGCTCGGGCTGTTCGAGAAGCCGCTCACCGACCGGTCGTACACCTCCACCGTGGGCAGCGCCGCGCACCGGGCGCTGGCGCGGGAGGCCGTGGCCAAGTCTCAGGTCGTGCTGAAGAACGCCGGCGGCCTGCTGCCCCTGGCCAGGACCGGCGGCAAGATCTTCGTGGCGGGCAAGAGCGCCGACGACATCGGCAACCAGAGCGGCGGCTGGACCATCTCCTGGCAGGGCTCGTCGGGGAACATCACCCCCGGCACCACCATCCTCCAGGGCATCAGGAACACGGTCGGCTCCGGCGCCACCGTCACCTACAGCCGCGACGGCAGCGGCATCGACGGCTCCTACCGGGTGGCCGTCGCCGTGGTCGGCGAGACCCCGTACGCCGAGACCCAGGGCGACCGCCCCGGCTCGCTCGGCCTGGACAGCGCCGACCTCAACACCCTCGCCACCCTGCGCGCCTCCGGCGTGCCGGTCGTCGTGGTGCTCGTCTCCGGCCGTCCCATGGACATCGCCGCCCAGCTCCCCGGCTGGAACGCCCTGGTCGCCGCCTGGCTGCCGGGCACCGAGGGGCAGGGCGTCGCCGACGTGCTCTTCGGCGCCGCGCAGCCGACCGGCAAGCTGCCCATGACCTGGATGAGCAGCGCCTCCCAGCAGCCGATCAACGCCGGCGACGGCAAGACGCCGCTGTTCCCGCAGGGGTTCGGGCTGACGTACGAGCCCGGGGGAGAGGACGACACGAGCCCGCCCAGCGCGCCCGGCACGCCCGTCGCCTCCGCCGTCACCTCCACCTCGGCCACCCTCACCTGGCCGGCCGCCACCGACGACGTGGGCGTGACCGGCTACGAGGTGGTCCGCTTACAGGGCTCGGGCGAGACGGTGGCGGCGACCTCCGCCACCGCCTCGGCCTCGCTCACCGGCCTGACGCCGGACACGTCCTACACCTTCGCCGTGTACGCCGAGGACGCGGCGGGCAACCGCTCGCCCCGCTCGGGCACGGTGACGGTGGCCACGCCGGGAGACGGCCCCGGCGGCGGCTGCGCGGTCGCCCCGTCCACGCAGAGCCAGTGGGGCGGCGGGTACGTCGTCCAGGCCACCGTGACCAACACCGGCACCACGGCCAGGACCGGCTGGACGGTCACCTTCACCCTGCCGGCCGGGCACACGATCACCGGCTCCTGGAACGCCGCGATCACCGTGTCGGGCCGGACCGTCACCGCCCGCAACGCCGGGCACAACGGAGCGCTGGGGGCGGGCGCGAGCACGTCGTTCGGCTTCCAGTCGAGCCGCCCGAACGGCGACACGGCCCTGCCCTCCGGCTACACCTGCACTTGACGAACGCCCGGCCCTTCGGGGCCTCGGGGGTTCGGCCCCGCCCCCGCACGGGGGCGGGGCCGAGGGGGTCACCTCTCCTCGTGCAGCCTGCCGAACTCGACCAGCGGCGTGCCGCCGGCGAAGTTCCCGTCCACCTCAGCCCGCTCGGCGGCGCTGGGGTTGGCGTTGCGGCAGCTCACGGGCGCGCTCGAGCCGGACATCAGGTCGGTGCAGCGCCCGGTGCGCCGGTCGGGCAGGCCCAGGATGTGGCCGATCTCGTGGGTGGCGATCCGCAGCGGGTAGTAGCCCTGGTTGACCGCCTGCCGGCCCATCCAGATCGTGCCCCGGCCCAGGCTGGTGGGCAGGGCCCTGGGCCAGCCGTTGTCGGCGTACACGACGAAGTGGGCCGGCGAGCCCTTGATCAGGCGGACGTTGACGACGCTGGAGTTCCAGACCTGGGCCGCCTGGTCGATCGTGGCGGTGAACTCGGCGGCCCGGCTGGCGTCGTACCTGAGCACCGTGACCAGTGCGGTGGCCTGCGCCGGTGCGGTGACCAGCAGGAACGCCAGGCTCAGGACGACGGAGAGCATGGTGCGAAGAGGTCTTGACACGGAGCCTCCTCCAGGAGTTGGGGGTGTTGTGACGGTATGCGCACCCCCTCGTCCCGGAGACGTATCAACTTGCCCCTATCACCGTGATATGGCGGCTCAGCAGATCGACTGACGGCTGTTGACCAGGGTGTTGTTCCGGAAGGTCGTGTTGACGCCGCACGGGTTCTCCGTGATCGCGGAGTTCGTCACCGTCAGGTTCTGGATGACGATGTCGGAGGTGTTCGGGAACTCGGAGCGGGCCGCGAGCCGGATGTCGCCGGGGCCGGCCACGGTGCCGCCCTGGGCGGCGATGTTCACGTTGTGGCAGTTCTCGATGAGGATGGCGTTGTTGCCGGTCTGCGCGATGTCGACCCGGTCGATGACCGCGCCGCCGCTCTCGGAGACGCAGAAGACGCCCCGCCCGCCGCCGTGCGCGATGACCTGGCCGACGCGGATGTTGGTGGGATAGCCGCTGCCGATCCGGCCGTTCCTGTTGGCCATGCGGAAGGCGGCGTAGCCGGTGCCGGCGCCCGCGCCCTGGGCGTCCACGGTGGTGACGTTGGCGTTGATGGTGTCGTTCAGCAGCAGGCCCGAGTGGCCGGTGTTGCGGGCCGTGACGGTGCCGACGGTCAGGCCGTCCACGCCGTACGTCTCCACGCCGTGCGTGCTGGTGCCCGAGACGTAGACGTTGTCGATGCGCACGTTCCTGGTGCGCACGCTGCGGTCGCCGTGGTTGTCGATCCGGATGCCGAGGCCACGGGTCAGGCGCAGGTCGATCTGGCCGAGGGTGACGTTGACGCCGTTGCGCACGAAGATGCCGTACAGCGGGGCGCCGGTGACGGTCAGGTGCCGGACCTCGACGTCGGTGACGCCCCTGGCGTACACGACGGCCTGGTCGCCGGAGCCGGAGCCGGTCACGTTCACGGTGCCGCAGACGTCGAGCACCGTGTAGCTGGGCAGGGACAGCCGCGAGCCCGCGCTCATCGAGCCGGAGCCGCGCACGACGACGCGCTGCTTGGAGGTGCGGCCGGCGGTGAGGCTGTTGACGGCCGCCTGCATGGCCGACAACATGCTGCTTCCGGTGTAGACGGTCCTGCCGCCGTTGCGCGCGGTCCAGGTGCCGCCGCTCAGCACCGCCTCCGCGTTGAAGGACCCGTCGCCGCAGGCCAGCGCGCTCCCCGACGCCTGCCCGGCGGCGGTCGCGGCCTGCGCGGTCCGTGCTGTCTGCGTAGTCTGTGCTGTCTGCGTAGTCTGTGCTGTCTGCGCGCTCTGTGCTGTCTGCGCGGTCTGTGCGGCCTGCGTGGTCCGGGTCGTGCCGGTGGCGCCGGCCGCCGGGGCGGACGGCGCGGTCGCCACGAGCGCGACCGCGGTGAGCCCGGCCGCGACGCCCTTGACGCCGAGCCGGGACCTGTTCCTGAGCCTGGTCGTGCTGCTTCGCATGCTCAGCTCCTGTGGTGGGTGGGCCACCCGCCGATCCGCCTGCTGAATCGATTCATTCGATGACAAGCATCTGACCTGGGGAAACGTGGGCGACGAGCCGGGAGGGCCGACGGAAGGGCGGCTGATTCGTGGGGGAGTATTACAACGTTCAAATCGGCCGTCAACCGGCGGTGAAACTTACATGACAGCGGCTCTGACCATAGTGGCGGTCGCGGGCAATGAAACCGTCAGTGGCCGCGTGCACACTCAATGCATGCAGAACGAGCCACTCGAACTCGGCGAGATCTCCTTCTCCGGCTGGTACGCCCACACCGACAAGATGGCGGAGGTCGGCTTCCTGGCCATCGCCAGACGGCTCCCCTCGCTCGTCGCCCAGGCGCTGGGCCTGGCCTGGCGCGCCAGCCCCCGCGACACGCTCGCCACGGTCGGGCTCAACCTGCTCGGAGGGGTCTTCACCGCGTTCGGCCTGCTGGCCACCACCGGCGTGCTGACCGCCCTGTTCAGCGAGGGTCCCACCCCCGACCGCGTCCTGGCGGCGCTGCCCAGCCTCGCCCTGGTCGGCGGCGCGGCCGTGCTGCGCACCACGACGCAGGCCCTCGCGGGCTGGGCGCAGTCCCGCCTCACCCCCCAGATCGCCCGGCTCACCGAGGCCCGCCTCTACGGCCTGACCAGCCAGGTCGAGCTGGTCGCCTACGACGACCCCGACTTCCACGACTCGATGGAGCGCGCGGGCAGCCGCGGCGTGTCCATGGCCGGCGCGGTCGTGACCTCGGCCGTCGAGGTGGTCTCGGCCGCCGTCGGCATCGTCGCCGCGGCGGGCGTGCTGGGCGTGCTGCACCCGGTCCTGCTCCCGCTGCTCCTGCTGGCCGTGCTGCCCGACGCCTGGGCCGCGGTGCGCAGCGCCCGCATGCGCTACGCGACGATGTACGCCCTGATCCCCGCCACCCGCCGCAAGTGGATCATCGCCGACCTGCTGGCCGAGCGCTCGTCCGCGGCCGAGGTGCGCGCGTTCACGATGCGCGGCTTCCTGCTGCGCATGTACGACGCGGTGGCCAAGGCCCAGCAGGACGTCATGCTCCGCCTGGCCAGGCGGCAGATGGCGACGCGGCTCGTCGGCGAGGCCCTCGGCGGCCTCGGCGCCGCCCTCGTCTACGTCGCGCTGGGCGTCCTGCTCGCGGTCGCCGCGATCCCCCTCGCCGTGGCCGGCACCGCGGTCCTGGCCATCCGCTCGGGCCAGACCTCGCTGGCCAACCTGATGTACGCCACCAACCAGCTCTACGAGGAGGGCCTCTACTTCACCGACTTCCTCGACTTCTGCACCGAGGCCGAGCGACGCCTGCCGGGCCCGCGCCCGGGCGCCGTCCCCGACGGCTTCGAGTGCGTCTCGGCCTCGAAGGTGACCTTCACCTACCCCGGAGCCGACACGCCCGCCCTGCGCGAGGTGTCGGTCGAGATCAAGCAGGGCGAGGTGATCGCCCTCGTGGGCGAGAACGGCTCGGGCAAGACCACCCTGGCCAAGATCCTGTCGGGGTCTACGAACCCGACACCGGCACCGTCCGCTGGGACGACACCGACCTGCGCCAGGTCAGCCCCGAGGCGCTGCGCCTGCGCACCGCCGTCATCGCCCAGGACCACACCCGCTGGCCGCTGACCGCCCGCTACAACATCACCATGGGCACCGACAAGGGCGAGCCCGCCCTGCGCGCCGCCGCCGCCGTGGCCGGGGCCGACGAGGTCGTGGCCGAGCTCCCGCACGGCTACCGCACCCTGCTCGACCGTCGCTTCAAAGACGGCTGCGAGCTGTCCGGCGGCCAGTGGCAGCGCATCGCCGTGGCGCGCGGCTTCCACCGCGACGCCGCCCTGCTCATCTGCGACGAGCCCACCGCCGCCCTCGACGCCCGCGCCGAGCACGCCCTCTTCGAGCGCATCCGCGCCCACTCCGACGGCCGCACCGTCCTGCTCATCACCCACCGCCTGGCCAGCGTGCGCTACGCCGACCGCATCTACGTCCTCGACCACGGCCGCATCACCGAGCAGGGCGACCACGAGACCCTGATGGCGCAGGGCGGCCTCTACGCCGACCTCTACAGCCTCCAGGCGACCGCGTACCGCTGACCCTCTCTCCCCCCTCGGCCACCCCGTGCCGGGCGCGTGAGACGCCGCGCCCGGCACGGGCGGGTGGCCGGGGAGAGGGGGCTCCCCGGCCGGGTCACTCGGCGCGGAGGTTGTCGATGTGGACGTCACCGCCCGTGTTGAGGAACACCCACACCGCGCGGATGTCGCCGGGGTCGAGGGTCACGCCCACGGGGCAGCTGATCTGGTCGAAGCGTTCGGTGACGGTCCTGCTGGCGCCGGCGTTGGTCCAGGTCCACAGGCCGCCCTGGCACCAGGTCCAGTTCTCGCCCATCTGGACGGCGATCTCGCCGACGGTGCCCACGTCCCCGGCCTTGACGTCGAACTTCAGCATCGTCTTGCCGCTCAGGTCGAGCGGCGCGGCCAGCGCCCGGCCGAACCAGTTGCCGGCGACGGGAGTGGAGACTTTGAGGCCGTGCGCGCCGTCGGTGTGGAAGAGCGGGGACTGCGCCACGGTGCCGCCGTCGCCGGGGTTGGCGATGGTGAAGTCGTCGGTGCCGGACTCGAAGGAGAACAGCGTCTGCGACTCCGGCAGGACCGGGCTGTCGTCCGGCACGCCGCCGCAGGTCAGCACCGGTGCCGCCCAGTCGGCCGGCACGCCGGGCGCCGCCGACTCGGCGACCAGGCGCAGCCAGGCCGCGCCGGTCAGGTCGGCGGTGAGGGGCTCGGCCGCGCCGGAGGAGACGGGGCCGCTGGTGGCGACCGCCGCGTCGTCGGCGTACACGGTGAACGTGGCCGGGGACGCAGCCGGGCCGCCCGCCGCCGTGTCGTCGATCCCGACGTCGGTGACCAGCCGGGAGCAGCGGCCGCCCAGGTAGTAGCGCAGCTCGCTGCCGGTCGTGGTGCCCAGGCCGCGCGTGTGGACCCGGCCGCCGATCGTGATGAGGCTGCCGTCGTTCTCCAGCGCGCCGCCGTTGCTCTGGTCGGTCTCGACGGGCCCGATGGCGTTGACGCTGGTGACGGGGTCGATCGTGCTCAGGTGCCGGCGCCCGTCCCCGGGGGCGGTCACCACCACGGCGACGACCCGGCTGGACGTGACCGCCGGCCGCCGTCTGGGGCCCCAGGTGTAGGAGGCGGTGACGTCGATCGGGTAGCGGCCCGCCGGGGTGGCCGCGGGCACGCCGATCCGCCAGGCCGTCTCCAGCGTGGCGTCCGTGCCCAGCCGGGCGCGCCGGCGCTCGGTCGTCGCGGTGGCCGTCCACCCGTCGGGGACCCGCGCCGACACCGACAGGTCGCGGATCGCGCCGACGCCGCGGTTGGTGACGGCCGTGGTCAGCTCGCCGCCGCCGGCCGGGCCGGGCACGACGGTGCCCAGCTCCGCGCCGACCGTGACCGCCGGGGCCACGGAGGAGGCGTCGCGCAATGGCCGGACGCGGTAGACGACCGTGCCGTGCGCCGGCACGGCCGCCGAGATCGTGGACCTGACCTGCGTCGTACGCCCCGTCCAGACGTCCGTCAGCCGGTACGCCCGCGCGGCCCGCAACCCCGTCTCGCCCGTCGCGACGCTGACCGTGGCCAGCGTGTCGGTGGAGTTGTACAGCGCGATGGCCCGGTCGCCGTTCGCGAGCGGCTTGTCCAGCACCATCAGCCCGCCGGCGTCGGAGACGACCGCGCCCTGCACGCCGAGCCGGTCCTGGTCGATGGCGATGAGCTCCCGGTTGCCGAGGATGGCCAGGGTCTCGGGGGTGGCCTTGCGCAGGTCGGTGCCGATGATCAGCGGCGCGGCCATCATGGCCCACATGCTCATGTGGGTGCGGTACTCGGTGGCGGTCATCCCGCCGTTGCCGATCTCCAGCATGTCGGGGTCGTTCCAGTGCCCCGGCCCCGCGTACGCGGCCAGCGGCGCGTTCTGCCGGATGATCGAGCGCACGCTGGCCCAGTCGTCGCTGATGTCACCCGTCGTACGCCACAGGTGGCCGACGCCCTTCGCCCACGTCCAGGGCCGCGAGGTGCCCCATTCGCAGATGGAGTACACGATCGGCCGCCCGGTCCTGTCGAGGGCCTGGCGCATGGCGGTGTAGCGCCGGACGTAGTCCTCCTGCGAGCCGTCCGACTGGTTGTTGCAGTTGTCGTACTTCAGGTAGTCGACGCCCCAGTCCGCCCAGGTCTGCGCGTCCAGCTCCTCGTGGCCGAGGCTGCCGGGGTAGCCGGCGCAGGTCTTGGTGCCGGCGTCGCCGTAGATGCCGAGCTTGAGGCCCTTGCCGTGGACGTAGTCGGCCACGCCCTTGATCCCGCTGGGGAACTTCACGGGGTCGGGGACGAGCCTGCCGTCGGGGCCGCGTTCGCGCAGGGACCAGCAGTCGTCGATGTTGACGTACTGGTAGCCGAGGTCCTTCAGGCCGCTGGAGACGAGGACGTCGGCCGTCTCCTTGATCAGTTTCTCGTTGACGTCGCAGCCGAAGGCGTTCCAGTTGTTGAAGCCCATCGGCGGGGTCATGGCCAGGGCCGGTGGCGTCGCCCGGGCGGCCGGGGCCGGCGCCGGTGACAGCTCCGCCGCCTGTGCGGGGGCCGGCACGAGGGACCAGGCGAGTGCCAAGGACGAGGTGAGAGCCGCGAGGGAGCGTCGTAAAGGCCGTCCCCGTTTCCGCATCATGCGCCTCCAGGGGGTGACATGCGGTAGCGAATGGGGACGCTATAGACGCGGTCGGCAGGCGTCAAGATCTTGGTTAACTGGTTCACGGGGTGCTTTGTCAGATTCGGGCGCCTCGTCGGGGGGATGAGCTGGGGTGAATCGCCCTGCGTTACGGCGGCGTACGCTATGAATCGGTTAAGCGGCGGCGATTCCGGTCCTTCCGGACCGTGGGTGATCCGTGGCGGGCGGCCGCGCGCATGACGGCCGGGCGCATCAGGGCCGAGGGCGGGTTCATGAGGCCGACCACGCGGGCGAAGGCCAGCGCGCACGACGGGTCGCGGGTGGCGGCGCGCTGGACGCGGGCCACGTACCGGCCGGCCAGGCGCGACAGCAGGGGCGGCGCGCCGGGGACGCCGGGGAAGGCCAGGTCCGCCGTGAGCGCGAGCTGCCAGACGGGCTCGGTGGCGCGCCGGGCGGCGCGGAAGTAGCGGCGCTCCAGGTCGTGGCGGCCCCGGGCGAGGGTGTCGCGCAGGGCGACGGCCTGGAGGGCGGCGGCGCTCATGCCCTGGCCGTACAGGGGATCGACGCTGCACGTCGAGTCGCCGGCCGCGATCAGGCCGGGCAGCGGGGCGCGCAGGCGGTCGTAGCGGCGGCGGACCGCCTTCGGGAAGCGGGCCGGCAGGATCCGCCCGGGTGGCGGGGCGGCGCGCAGGGCGGGCATCACGTCCGTCATCGCGGCGGGGACCACGGTGGCCACGAAGTCGAGGAAGCCCGCCGGGTCGGTGGGCGGATGGTCGCCGCACATGCCGCCCGCGCTGAGGATCCAGCGCTCGCCCTCGACGCGGAACAGCGCCATGCCGCGCGGGTTGGCCGGCGTGGCGCCGACGAGGAGCAGGAGGTCGCCGCCCAGGGCGTCGTCGGGGAGTTCGAGGGAGCAGGTGCCGTAGCCGACGTTCACCTCGACCTCCTCCACCGGCGGCCGCCCGGGCCCCGCCTCGGCCAGCCAGGTCGCGGCCCGCCCCGCGCGGCCCATCGCGTCCACGACCAGCGCGGCGTCGAGCACCCGGTGGTCGTGCGGCGCGCGGGCGATGCGGGCGGCGGTCACCGCGCCGTCGCGGACGACGGGGGCGACGGCGTCCCAGCCGTCGAGGAGGGTGACGTTCGGCAGCGCGAGCAGCCGCCGGCGCACGTGGTCCTCCAGGAACGGCCGGGTCAGCGCGAGGCCGCGTTCCGGCGTCTCGGCCCGGCACATGCGCTGCCCGCCGAGCACCATGCGCGCCTGCTCCAGCGGCCGGTACGGCACCGCCCCCGCCGCCACCAGCTCCGCCACCACCCCGGGGAACAGCTCGTCGATGATCTGCCGGCCGCGCGGCAGCAGCGCGTGCGCGTGCCTGCCCTGGGGCACGCCCCGCCGGGGTCCCCCGGTCAGCCGGTCGCGTTCGACGACCGTGACGCGCGTGAAGCCGTCGGCCAGCACTCGTGCGGACAGCAGGCCCGCCAGCCCGGCCCCGAACACCACCGCGTGGTCCATTCGGACAAGATCCCGTAAGTGAACCGTTTCTGCCAAGACCCAAATGATCTATTCTCTGCGATATGTCGGAGAATGAGGCAGGGTTACCGGGGGTCGATTCGAGGACCCCGAACGCGGCGCGGATCTACAACTATTTCCTCGGCGGCAAGGACAATTTCGCCGCCGACCGGGCCGCCGCCGAGACCGTGCTCTCGATGGCGCCCGAGGTGCGGGTCGCGGCCATGGAGAACCGGGAATTCCTCGTCCGCGCGGTGGAATACCTCGCGGGGGACGCGGGCATCCGCCAGTTCGTCGACATCGGGGCCGGAATTCCGGCCGAGCGGCCCGTTCACGAGGTCGCGCAGCTCATCGACCGCGACGCCAAGGTCGCGTACGTGGACAACGACCCCATCGTCCTCACGCACTCCCGCGCGCTGCTGGGCCGGCGTCTCGGCACCGCCGTCGTCGCGGGGGACGTCCGGGAGCCGGAGGCGATCCTCGCCGCCCCCGACCTGGCCGGGCTGATCGACCTCGACCGGCCGGTGGCGGTGATCCTCATCGCGGTCCTGCACTTCGTGCCCGGCTCCGACGACCCGGCCGGGCTCGTGCACCGCCTGCTCGACCGGCTGCCCTCCGGAAGCCACGTCGTGATCACGCACCTGTCGGACGGGGGCGTGCCGGACGACCCGCGCATCGCCCGGACCCGCGCGCTCTACAACGGCGGGCTGCACTTCCGCCCGCGCAAGGAGATCGAGGCCTTCTTCGACGGGCTCGACCTGGTGGCGCCGGGGCTGGTCGGGGTGGGGCAGTGGCGCTCGGAGCCGGCCGGCGGGACCTCGTGGTGGCTGGGCGGCGTCGCCCGCAAACCCTGACGCGCGCCGGGCCCGCGCGAGCCCGGACGCCGCCGCCCGCCGCGCCCCGCGCGAGCACTGAGCCCGGCCTCGGCGGCGGGCCGGGGTCAGCCGAGCCGGCCGGGGGCCACCAGGACGGCCCAGGCGGCCAGGGGGCCGGCCAGGACGATCACGGCGCCGTACGCGAGCAGCCTGCGGTAGAAGACCTCCCGCCGCATGCCCCTGACGTTGGCCACCAGCAGCGCGCCCGTGGTCGAGAACGGGCTGACGTCCACGATCGCCGACGACACCGACAGCGCCGCGATCATCGCGATCGGCCCCGGCGTGCCCTGCGACAGCAGCGGCACGGCCAGCGGCACCAGCGCGCCCAGGATGCCCACGGTCGAGGCGAAGGCCGACACGACGCCGGCAACGTAGCAGATGAGCAGCGCCACCAGCAGCGGGATGCCGATCGCGGCCACCGCCGAGCCCACGTAGCCGATGGTGCCGATCTCCTGCAGGACGCCCACGTACGTGACGACGCCGCAGATCAGCAGCACGGTCGGCCAGGCCACCTTCTCCACGGCTCCCTTGCCGGACCGGGGGGAGGTGAGGGACAGGACGACCGCCACGGTGACGGCGGTCAGGCCGACGTCCAGCTTGAACGCCAGCACGGCCACGCAGAGCGCCAGGATGCCGGCCAGCGTCAGCGCCTGGTGCGGGGTCAGCCGCAGCCCGCCACCGGCCGCACCCTCACGGGCGACCCCGGTGCCCGCGCCTTCACGGGGGACCTCGGTGCCCGTGCCCTCACAGGCGGCCTCGGTGCCGGCGCCCGCAGGAGCCTCACGCGCGACCGCGCTCCCCGCGCCGCCGGCCGTGGCCGGGGCCGGGGTGGGGGCCGGGGCGGGGGCGGGGGCGGGGGTGATGGCGCCTCGGCGTACGAGGTCGCGGCCGCCGAAGACGAAGTAGACGGCCACGGCGGCGGCGGTGTTGAAGGCGAAGCTGGACAGGAAGAGCACCAGGTCGTCGGCGGGCAGGTTCGACTCGCGGGTGACCCCGTTCACGATCCCGCCCAGCACGCTGATCGGCGAGAACGCCCCGGCCTGCGTCCCGTGCGCGACCATGAGCCCGATCAGCATCGGGTGGATCCGGTGGTCGGCCGCGAACCCGAACGCGACCGGCGCCAGGATCGCCGCCACCGCCGGGGCCGGCGCGCCCACGGCCGTCAGCAGGGCGGAGATGGCGAACACGACGGGCGGGATGGCGGCCAGGCGGCCCCGTACGAGATGCACGGCGGCCCGTACGAGCCAGTCCACCGTGCCGTTGCCGGTCGCGATCGCGAACAGCAGCGTCACCCCGACGAGGATCACGAACAGGCTGCCGGGGAACGCGTCCAGGATGGCGTCGGTCTCCATGCCGGCGGCCAGCGTGCCGACCAGGAAGGCGCCGACGAGGGCCAGCGCCCCGAGGTTGACGGGGAAGATCGTGGCCACGACGAACATGACGATAAGGGCGAGAATGGACAGGAGTTCTGCGGACACTGCGTACTCCGATCTCCCCCGAACGTCATGGCAGGCCGGCCGCCCGATGGACGAGCTCGACCGGATGGCGGGCGGCGCGTCCCGCACCGTGGGCGATCTGCTGGCGGCAGGAGACCCCCGTGGCCGCGAGCAGGACGCCGGGCCCGGACGCGGCGATCGCCGGGAAGAGCCGGAGGCCGCCGATCTTCATGGACAGGTCGTAGTGCTCGGCCTCGAAGCCGAACGATCCGGCCATGCCGCAGCAGCCGGCGTCGATCTCCCGTACCTTCGCGCCGGGGATCCTGGACAGCAGCGCGAGGGTGGCGGCGGTGCCGGTGACGGCCTTCTCGTGGCAGTGGCCGTGCAGGAGGATCTCGCGCCCGCGCAGCGCGTCGCCCAGGACCAGCGAGCCCTCGTCGACGGCCGCGACGAGCAGCTCGGGGACGAGCCGGGCGCGGGCCGCCACCGCCGCCACGCGGGGGTCGCCCGGGAGCAGGGCGGCGTACTCGTCCTTGAGCGTCAGCAGGCAGGACGGCTCCAGGCCGACGATCGGGGCGTCCGAGCCGGACAGGCGGGTGAGCAGATCGCCGGCCGTCGCCCGCGCCCGGTCGAGCAGGCCCTTGGAGATGGCGGCCCGGCCGCAGCAGCCCTCGGCGGCCAGGCGCACCCGGTAGCCGGCGCGCTCCAGCAGCTCCACGGCCGCGCGGCCGACGGCCGGCTCGGTGTAGGTGGTGAACGAGTCCGCCAGCAGGATGACCTCCCGCGCCGTCCCGGGCTTCCGCGTCTCCCGCGCCGTCCCGGGCTTCCGCGTCTCCCGCGCCGTCCCGGGCTCCCGCGCCTGCTCGCCGCCCGGGCGTGGCGGTTTCCTGCGGGCGAACCAGCGCACCAGGTTGTCCCGCCGGAAGCGCGGCAGCGGGCGCCGGGTGCTCAGGCCGAGCGGCCCGCGCACGGCGGCGGCCAGCCAGTTCGACAGCGGCGCGGTGGCCGAGCCGAGCCGGTTGAGCGTCCTGATCGCGCCGAACGCCCGCGCCCGCGCCGGCACGCCGTGCACGGCCTGGTACTGGTGGAGGAACTCGCTCTTCATCGCCGCCATGTCCACCCCGAGCGGGCACTCCGACTGGCACGCCTTGCACTCCAGGCAGAGGTCGAGGATGCCGTGCAGCCGCTCGTCGCCCAGCTCCGCGCCCGGATCGGGCGAGGACAGCGCCTTGACCAGGGCGTTGGCCCGGCCCCTGGTGGAGTGCTCCTCCTCCCGGGTGGCCATGTACGACGGGCACATGACGCCCGTGTCGTCCTTGCGGCACACGGCGATGTTCATGCACCGGTCGGCCGCCCCGTGCAGGCCGCCCGGCCCGAACGACAGGGCGGTGGCCAGCGGGCGCGGCTCGGGCGCCGCCGGGTCCCTCAGGTGCTCGGTCATGGGCGGCGCGTCCACGATCTTGCCCGGGTTCAGCCGGCCGTGCGGGTCGAAGACGTGCTTGACCTGCCGCATCGCCTCGTAGATCCGGTCGCCGAACAGCCGCCGGTTGAACTCGGAGCGGGCCAGCCCGTCGCCGTGCTCGCTGGAGTTCACGCCGCCGTGCCTGGCCGCCAGGTCGGCGATCTCCTCGGCCACCTTCCGCATCCGGCCGATCTCGCCGGGCGCGCGCAGGTCCACGAACGGGCGGATGTGCAGGCAGCCGACCGAGCAGTGGCCGTAGAAGCCGGCCCGCAGCCCGTGCCGGTCGAGCACGGCGGCGAACTCCTCGACGTACGGCAGCAGCCGCTCCGGCGGCACGGCCGTGTCCTCCACGAACGCCAGCGGCCTGCGGCTGCCCACGCTGGAGGCCATCAGCAGGCCGAGCCCCGCCTTGCGCACCTTGAGCACGGCCGCCTGCTCCCGCGCGGTGACGGCCTTGAGCGTGTGGTAGCCGTGGCCGTTCGCCTTCCAGGCGGCGGCCAGCCTGTCCACGCGGTCGGCCACCTCGGCGGGGGCGTCGCCGAAGAACTCCACGAACAGCAGCGCCTCCGGCTCGCCCGCCAGCAGGCCGCCGAGCCCGGCGTAGTCCACCCGCCGCCTGGACAGGTCGAGGATGGCCTTGTCCAGCAGCTCCACCGAGGCGGCGCCCAGGGACAGGGCGTCGGAGGTGGCGGCGATCGCGGCCGGGGTGGAGGTGAAGTGGCCGACGGCGATGGCCTTGGCCCGGGGCAGGTCCACCAGGCCCACGGTGGCCTCGGTCACCACGGCCAGCGTGCCCTCGGAGCCGGCGATCAGCTTGGTGAGGTCTCCGCCGGCGGCGGCGTCGAGGCGGAAGCCGCCCGAGTGGCGCCAGAAGCGTGGGAACCCCGACAGGTCGAGCCCGTCCAGCACGCCGGCGACCGCCGCCTTCAGCCGGGCGTCGGTGGCCAGGTCGGGCGTGGTGGCGTCGGCCAGCACCACGCGCAGCGCCTGGACGTGGTCGATGGTGGAGCCGTAGCGGACGGAGTGGCTGCCGGCCGAGTTGTTGCCGATCATGCCGCCGATCGTGGCCCGGTCGCTGGTCGAGGTGTCGGGCCCGAACATCAGGCCGTGCCGGCGGGCGGCCCGGTTGAGCTGGTCCTGCACCACGCCGGGCTGCACCCTGGCGGTCCGGCCGTCGATCTCCAGGATGCGGTTCATGTGCCGGGAGAAGTCGACGACCACGGCCGCGCCGACCGTCTGTCCGGCCAGGCTGGTGCCCGCGCCGCGCGGCAGCACCGGCACGCCCAGCTCGCCGCAGGCCGCCACCAGGGCCTGGACGTCGTCGGCGTGCCGGGGGAAGGCGACGGCGAGCGGCTCGATGGCGTACATGCTGGCGTCGGAGGAGTACAGGTGCCTGGTGTACGGGTCGTCCCTGACGTCGCCGGCCAGGAGCGGGCCCAGCGCGCGGGCCAGGCTCATCCGACCCCCTCCGCGCCCGCCGCGCCGTCCGATCCCGCCGCGCCCGCGCCTGCCGCGCCCGCGCCTGCCGCGCCCGCGCCTGGCGGGCCGGCCGGTTTCTCCAGGTACGCCAGCGCCGCCCGCGCCCCGCCCTCCTTGATCGGCACCCCGGCTCCCGCCAGGCCCATCTCGACCCCGCTCAGCGTGCCCGCCAGCATGAGGTCGTTGAAGTGGCCGAGGTGCCCGATGCGGAAGACGCGCCCGGCCAGCCGGCCCAGCCCGGTGCCGAGCGACATGTCGTACCGCTCCAGGATCAGCCGCCTGACCGCGTCGGCGTCGTGCCCGTCCGGCAGCAGCACGGCGGTGAGCGAGCTGGAGTGCTCGCGCTCGTCGGCGCAGAGCACCTCCAGCCCCCACCCGCGCACCGCCCGCCTGGTCGCCTCGGCGTGCCGGTCGTGCCGGGCGAAGACCGCCTCCAGGCCCTCCTCCGCCAGCATCACCAGCGCCTCGCGCAGGCCGTACAGCAGGTTGGTGGGCGGCGTGTACGGGAAGGAGCCGCGCCGGTTGGCCGCGATGACCGGCTCCCAGTCCCAGTACGAGCGCGGCAGCCGCCCCCGCCGCGCCAGCGCCTTCTCGCTGACCGCGTTGAACCCCAGGCCGGGCGGCAGCATGAGCCCCTTCTGCGAGCACCCGACGGTCACGTCCACGCCCCACTCGTCGTGGTGGTAGTCCATCGAGCCCAGCGACGAGATCGTGTCCACCAGCAGCAGCGCGGGATGCCCGGCCCGGTCGAGGGCGGCGCGCAGCTCGGGGACGCGGCTGCGCACGCCGGTCGAGGTCTCGTTGTGCACCACCATCACGGCGGCCACGTCGGGCGTGAGCCGCGCGGCCAGCGCGCCGGGGTCGGCGCCGTGCCGCCAGTCGCCGGGCACGAGGTCCACCACCAGCCCGAGCCTGGCGGCCATCTCGCACCACAACGAGGAGAAGTGCCCGGTCTCGAACGCGACCACCTTCTCGCCCGGCGACAGCGTGTTGACCAGCGCCGCCTCCCACGCCCCCGTCCCCGACGACGGATAGATCACGACGGGGCCCGCCGTGCGGAAGACGGTCTTCAGCCGTTCGAGCAGCTCGCCCGCTAGCGCGGCGAACGCCGGGCCCCGGTGGTCGATCGTGGGCCGGGCGATCGCGCGCAGCACCCGGTCGGGAACGTTGGTCGGCCCAGGGATCTGCAGGAAGTGCCGGCCCACTGTCTTGCCACCTCCGTGCCATGACACGGCACGGCGTGCCGTGTAGCGGTTCATTAACATTAAAATCACCCCCCAGAGGAGTCAATGCATGCAGAACGTGATCAACGCCCTCCGTGTGCTCGAAGAGGTCGCCGCCCGCCAGCCGATCGGCGTGGGCGAGCTGGCCCGGGCGCTCGGCCTGCCCAAGAGCACCGTGCAGCGCTCGCTCGTGACGCTGCACGAGGCGGGCTGGATCAGGCCGGGGGGCGAGGTCACGCGCTGGCAGGTGACCAGCAAGGCGTTACGCCTCGCCCGCAGGACCGAGCTGGGGCTGCGCGACGCGGCCGTGCCGGTCATGGAGGAGCTGCGGCAGCGCACCGGCGAGACGATCCACCTGATGGTGCCCGAGGGCGACGCCGTGGTGCTGATCGAGCGGCTGGAGACCGACAAGCCGCTGCGCATCGTGCTGCCGCTGGGCACCCGGCTGCCGCTGCACGCCTCGGCCAACGGCAAGGCCGTCCTGGCCCATCTCGACCGCACGCTCGCCGAGCTGCCCGGCTACACCGACACCACGATCACCGACCCGCGCCTGCTGCGGGCCGAGCTGGCGGCGGTCGCCGAGCGCGGCTACGCCGACAACCGGGGTGAGTGGCGCTCCGACATCGCCGCCGTCGCCGCCGCGATCCTCGGCCCGGCCGGCCCGGTCGCCAGCCTCAGCGTCTCGACGCCGGCCAGCCGCATGACGGAGGAGCTGCGGGCGGAGTACGGCAAGCTGGTCCGCCGGGCCGCCGCGACCCTGGGGGAGACGCTCGGCTGACGCGCCGTGCCCGCCGCCCCCGGAGCGGCCTCGTCACTGCGGGCGGACCGGCGAGCCCGTTCCGTCACTGCGGACGGCCGGCGAGCCCGTTCCGTCACTGTGGGCGGCCGGCGAGCCGGTTCCGTCACTCCGGGTGGACGTCGGTGCCCGGGCCCGGCTGCACCGGGTTCTTCGACGGGCTCTGCGGCCCGCTCGTCGGGCTGGTCTGCCCCGGGCTGGGCGGCTCGGTGACGCCGGGCGTGGCCGAGGGCGGGCCCGCCGGCGACGGGGTGAGGCTCGCGTACTGGCCGATCCGCGCCTTGACCGGCACCATCACGCGCACCGACTTGGCCTCGCGGAAGGTGAACGTCATCGGCACCGTGTTGCCGCGCGCGCCCGTGACCGTGCCGATGACCTGGTTGTTCATGCCGACCGCCTGCCCGGGAGGCAGCGCGACCGGACCGGCCAGCCGCACGTCGCCGCCCCCTTCGACGGTGATCCGTTCGAGCTGGTCGGGCCGCTGCCCGTCGTTGACCAGCACCGCGTACAGGGGGAGCTGGGGCGGGGGCGAGGCCGGGTCGTCGCCGCCGAGGAGGAAGGCGTTGCGCAGGGACAGGGTCTTGCCCACGTTGGCGTTGGCGCCGTCGTTCTGCGGCATCCTGTTGGCCTTGTCGAAACCCGCGTTCGCGCACCCCGTGGCCAGCACGGCCAGCACCAGCGCGGCGGAGGCGATGGGACGCATCGCTCTGCCCTCCTCCCGAGACGTCGTCCTTCCGCTACCCCCGAAACGCCGCCCCGAATCAGGCCGCGCGGGAGTCGCGGCGGGGCCGGGCGGAACGGTGTTCGCCCTGGTGACCATCCATGTCCCGTCATGTACCGTCGCGGTTGACGGCGTGACCTACCCCAGGAGCGGTAGATGGCCCAGCAGCGAGGATCAGAGGCGACAGATCAGCGCAGGCGGCGGCAACTGGTGCGGGCGGTGGTCGCCTCCGCCGTGGGCACCTCGATCGAGTGGTACGACTTCTTCCTCTACGGCTTCGCCGCCGGCACCATCTTCGCGGAGCTGTTCTTCCCCACCAGCGACCCCACGACGGGCCTGCTGCTCGCCCTCGGCACCTACTTCGGCGGCTTCGCCGCCCGCCCCATCGGCGCGGCGATCTTCGGCCACTACGGCGACCGCATCGGCCGCAAGGCCACCCTCATCATCACCCTCCTGACCATGGGGGTCGCCACCGCGCTCGTCGGCCTGGTGCCCACCTACGAGCAGATCGGCATCTGGGGCGGCATCCTGCTCACCCTCCTGCGCCTGCTGCAGGGCATCAGCGTCGGCGGCGAATGGGGCGGCTCGGTGCTGCTGGCCACCGAATGGGGCAGGACGCGCGGCGGCCGGCGCGGCTTCCTGGGGAGCTGGCCGCAGTTCGGCGTGCCCGTCGGGCTCGTGCTCGGCTACCTGGCCCTGGAGGTGTTCCAGCCGCTGCACCCCTACTGGGGGTGGCGCATCCCGTTCCTGCTCAGCATCGTGATGGCGGCCATCGGCCTCTACATCAGGCTCGGCATCCTGGAGACGCCCGTCTTCGAGAAGGTCGTCAGGGAGAACCGGGTCGAGCGGGTGCCGGTGCGGCTGGTCATCGCCAGGAACTGGCGGGAGATCGTGCTCAGCGCGCTGCTGCGCACCGGGCAGCAGGCGCCGTTCTACATCTTCACTGTCTTCATCCTCACCTACGCCACCACGACCCTCGGCTTCGAGCGGAGCGACGTCTACTCGTACGTGATCGCCGCCGGTCTGGTCTCCCTGGTCACCGTGCCGTTCTGGGGTTACGTCTCCGACCTGGTGGGACGCAGGCGGCTCTACATGATCGGCGCCGCCCTCATGGTGGTGTGGTCGTTCGTCTACTGGCCGCTGCTCGACACGCGCGTGCCCGCGCTGGTCTTCCTGGCCATCGTGCTGGCCGCGCCCATCCACGACATCCAGTACGGCCCGCAGGCCACGTTCATCGCCGAGAGCTTCACCGGCCGGCTGCGGTACAGCGGCGCCTCGCTCGGCTACCAGCTCGCCTCGGTGACGGCCGGCGGGCCCGCGCCGCTGATCGCGGTCTGGCTGTACGCCACGTACGGCAGCTCGCTGTCCATCGCGATCTACATGGCGATCTGCGCCGCGATCAGCGTCGTGGCGGCCTGGGCCCTCAAGGACCGCTCGCAGCAGGACTACGCCGTCGAGTACGACGAGGCGCGTCCCGCCGCGAGCCAGTAGACGCCGCCCGCCGGGAGACGCGTGGCTACCGGGTGAGCAGCTCGCGCAGGGCCTTGACCACCTCCGCCGGCGCCTCCTCGGCCATGAAGTGGCCGCAGGTGACCGTACGGTGGTCGAGGTCGTCAGCCCAGGCCCGCCACCGCTCGGCCGCGTCGAAGCCCAGCGCCGCGCCCCAGTCCTGCTGCAGCACCGTCAGCGGCATGCCCAGCCGCCGTCCGGCCCGCCGGTCGGCCTCGTCGTGCTCGACGTCCACGGTGGCCGTGGCCCGGTAGTCGGCCACGATCGACGGCACGGCCTCGCGCGACGCCTTGAGGTAGGCGGCGCGCACGTCGGCCGGGATCGCGTTCGGGTCGTTGGCCCACAGGTCGAGGAAGTAGCCGAAGAACTCGTCCGCCGCCCCGCTGATCATGGCCTCGGGCAGTCCCGGGGGCTGCGCCATCAGGTACAGGTGGAACCCGACGGCGGCCGAGCGGCCGCGCATGACGTCCCAGGAGTCGAGCGTCGGCAGCACGTCCAGGGAGGCCAGGTGGGTGACGGCCTCCGGGTGGTCGAGCCCGGCCCGGATCGCCACGAGCGCGCCCCGGTCGTGCCCGGCCAGCGCGAACCGGTCGTGCCCGAGCGCCCCGGCCAGGGCGACGACGTCGGCGGCCATCGTGCGCTTGGAGTAGGTCTCGCCGGTGTCGGCGGGCTTGTCGCTGTCGCCGTAGCCGCGCAGGTCGGGGCAGATGACGGTGTGGTCGGCGGCCAGGTCGGCGGCGACGTGCCGCCACATCAGGTGCGTCTGGGGGAAGCCGTGCAGCAGCACGATCGGGCTGCCCGAGCCGCCGACGGCGACGTTGAGCGCCACGCCGTCGGCGACGGTGACGCGCCGCTGGGTGAATCCGGTGATCTGAGGTGCCATGTCGGCTCTCCCTGTGTCCGTACGAGGTTCGTGACGTCCGTCTGGACGGCCCCGGCCCGTGGTCCGGCCGGTGACGTCACCCAACCTGCCGTCCTCCGATCAGCGCCCGGTCAGTGGCGGGTCAGCGATGGCCGCACCGCTCCCACCTGCGGATAACTTGGAGGTCAGGATGGTGACTTTCGGGGTGCTGGGCCCGCTGACGGCCGACGACGACCACGGCCCTGTCAAGCTCGGGGGCGCGCGGCACCGTGCCGTGCTGGCCCGGCTGCTGATCGCCAGGGGCCGGGTCGTGCCGGTGTCGTGGCTGATCGACGACCTGTGGGAGGAGCGGCGGGAAGGGGCGCTCGGGGCCGTGCAGACGTTCGTCGGCGCGCTCAGGAAGGCCCTCGAACCCGGCCGCCCGCCGCGCACCCCCGCGCGGCTCCTGGTCACCTCGCCTCCCGGCTACGCGCTGCGCGCCGAGCCGGAGGCGGTGGACGCCTGGCGGTTCGAGTCCGCCGTCGCCGGCGCCGCCCGGCTGCCGGCCGAGGAGGCCTACACCCTGCTCACCGAGGCGCTGGGGCTCTGGCGGGGGCCGGCGTACGCGGAGTTCGCCGAGCAGGACTGGGCGCGCGGCGAGGCGGCCCGGCTGGACGAGCTGCGGCTGCTGGCCGTCGAACGCCGCGCCGAGGCGGCCCTGGCCTCCGGGCGGGCCGCCGAGACGGTGCCCGACCTGGAGGCGCACGTGGCGGGGCATCCGCTGCGCGAGGACGGGTGGCGGCTGCTCGCGCTGGGGCTGTACCGGAGGGGGCGGCAGGGCGACGCGCTGGCCCAGTTGCGGCGGGCCAGGGAGGTGCTGCGGACCGAGCTCGGGGTGGACCCGGGGGAGGCGCTGCGCCGCCTCGAATCCGACATCCTCCTCCAGTCCCCCCACCTCACCGACACCCCGCCCTCCGCACCCTCCACCCCCCGACCGGCGGGGGCACCCGCCTCAGGACCGGTGCCTGCCTCCGGAGCGGCGTCCGCCTCCCGGCCGGAGTCCCCGCCCTCTGGCTCGTCGGGGGCGGAGCCGGGCGGGCATCCGTTCGTCGGGCGGGTCGCGGAGCTGGGCGAACTGGAAGGGGTCGCGGCGGACGTCGTGGCACACGGGCGGGCGAGGCTCGTGCTGGTGTCCGGTGCGGCGGGAGCGGGCAAGACCTCGCTGGCCGGGATGCTGGCCCGGCGCCTGACGTCCGGCGGCTGGACCGCCGCGTGGGGCGCCAGTCCCGAACTGCGGGGCGCGCCCGCCGCCTGGCCGTGGACGCAGATGCGCGACCAGCTCACCGCGGCCGGCCACCTGCCCCCTGAGCCCTCACCCGCCGACCCGCACGAGCCCCCCGGCGCACCCGGACGGCCAGGTCACCGGGAAGGCCGGGGCGAGGCCCGCCGGGAAGGGCGGGAGACAGACCGCTGGGAGGGGCGGGAGGAAGGGGGCCCGGAAGGGCGTGGGGGTGTGGCGCTGGCCGCGCGGTTCAGGCGGCGTCGCGCCATCGCCGCCGGGCTGGCCGAGGTCGCCGGGCGGGCGCCGTTGCTCCTGGTCTTCGACGACCTGCACTGGGCCGACGAGGAGACCCTCGCGCTGCTCACCACGCTGGCCGGAGACCTGGGCGCGGCGCCGGTGCTGATCGTCGGCACGTACCGTTCGACCGAGATCTCCGCCGGGCTGTCGGAGGCGCTGGGCCGGATCTCGCGGGCCGAGCCGGCGCGCGTCTACCTGGGCGGCCTGACCGAGCCCCAGGTGCGCGAGCTGGTCCAGACCATCACCGGCCGCGACCCGGGCGACGGCGGCGCGGCCCGGACGATCCACGCGCGCAGCGGCGGCAACCCCTTCTTCGTCCGGGAGCTCACCCGCCTGTGGGAGAGCGAGGGCGACGCGGCGCTGCACACGGTCCCCGCCGGCGTGCGCGACGTCATCCGGCACCGCCTGGCCGGGCTGTCGGAGGCGGCGCGCACCCACCTCCGCCAGGCCGCCGTGGTCGGCCAGGAGGTCGATCTCGACGTGCTGATCCCGCTGGCGGGCGACGAGGACGAGGTCCTGGACTCCGTCGAGTCCGCCCTGATCGCCGGCTTCCTCGTCGAGCGGGACGCCGACCGGCTGCGCTTCGCCCACGCGCTGGTGCACGAGACGCTCTACGACGACGTCACGCGCGCCCGCCGCGCCCGCTGGCACGCCAGGGCCGCCGAGATCGTCGAACGCGTCCGGCCCGGCGACGTGGAGACCATCGCGCACCATTGCGTCCGCGCCGGGGGCAGGGCCGACGCCGCCCGCACCGCCCGCTACGCCCGCGCCGCCGCCGAGCGGGCGGAGCGCAGGTCCGCCCCGCACGAGGCGGCCCGCCTCTGGCGCGCCACCCTCGACGCCCTCGACCGCGCGACCCCCGCGGGCTCTCCTGACGGCGGTGCGAAGTCCGTTCTCCCCGGCGGCGGTACGGTCCGCGGGGCCGGAGAGGAGTGGCCCGGAGGAGAGGTGGTCCGTACCGGTGGCGGGCCGGTGCGGCTGGAGGCGGTCATGGGGCTGGTCAGGGCGCTGGCCGTGATCGGCGAGCTGCACGAGTCGCGCCGCCACCGGGCGGAGGCGGCCGCGGCGGCCGAGGCGCTGGGCGATCCGGTGCTGGCCGCGCGGGTGATCGGCGCCTTCGACGTGCCCGCCGTCTGGACCGCCAACGACGACCCCGCCCTGTCGGCCCGGCTGGCCGCCGCCGCCGAGCGTACGCTGGCCGCCCTGCCGCCCACCGGCCACGACGCCGAACGCGCCCGGCTGCTGATCACCATCGCCATGGAGCGGCGCGCCGACCCGGCACGGCGCGGGGCCGAGGCGGCGCGCGAGGCCGAGGCGATCGCCCGCCGCCTGGGCGACCGCACGCTGCTGGCGTACGCGCTCAACGGCCGGTACATGCAGACCTTCGAGCGGGCCGGCCTCGCGCCCGAGCGGGCCGCGATCGGCGCGGAGATGCTGGAGGTGGCGGCCGGTGACGACGGGCTGGTGACGTTCGAGGTGCTCGGGCATCTCGTCCTGCTCCAGGCCAGGGCCGCGCTGGCCGACCTGGAGGCCGCCGACCGGCACGCGGCCGCCGCCGACCGCCTGGCCGAGCGGTACGACCTGCCGCTCGTCGGCGTGTTCACCACCTGGTACGCCGCCCTCCGCCTGGCCGTGAGGGGCGGCGGGGGTGACGCGGCGCGTGCGGCGTACCGGACGGCGGCCGCCCGGCTCAGCGGCACGGGCATGCCGGGCGTCGAGGAGGGCATCCTGCCTCTCGCGCTGCTGTGCCTGCGGGTGGCGGAGCATGACCCCGGCGCGCCAGGTGCCGCCTCCCGGAAGGGCGCGGGGCACGACCTGGACGTGCCCGGTGCCGTCTCCGGGACGGCTGCGGGGGCCCGGCGGGCCGTCGCGGGGCACGACCCCGGCGTCCCCGGCGCGATGGGCGACCGGTGGGACGGGACGGCCGGCAGGTGGGGGCCGTACGAGGCGTGGGGGAGGGCTCTGACCCTGTTCGGGGAGGGGCGGCGCGAGGAGGCGGTGCGGGCCGTCGCCGCGATCCCCGACTCTCCGCAGGACCTGCTCTTCGAGGCCAGGACCGGCCTGCACGCCGTGGCCGCCGTCACGGCCGGTGACCGGGCGGCCATGGAGCGCCTCCACGAGCGGCTGCTGCCCGCCGAGGACGAGCTGGCGGGGGCGGGCAGCGGGCTGGTCACGCTCGGCCCGGTCGCGTTGTACCTCGGCCGCCTGGCCGCGGCCCTGGGACGGCACGAGCAGGCCGCCGGACATTTCCGGAAAGCGGAGGAGGTCGCCGGCCGGGCCGGCGCCCCGCACTGGGCCGCCGCCGCCCGCGCGGCGGCCACTCGCTAGTCTGCATGTCATCACGGGACGCGGCCCGCCCGTCGTCACGGGACCCGCAGGTCACGGGAGATGGCCTGCGTGCCGTGACCGGACGCGGCCCTCGTGTCGTGACGGGACGGCCGGGGCCGGTGCGGACCACCGAGGTGCGGTGTTCGTCATCCGGCGCCCCGCTCTCGAGTTTCCGAAACTTTCGGGCAACTTAACGCCCGCCCGAGCCTCGACCAGCCGCCGGCTTGCGCGGACCGGCCGTCGGGAGGATCTGCAACATAGCAGGTTGTTGCCACTCTTGACAGGCCACAACGGGCCCCTTATGTTGCCGCAATATTAAACAGATCTGCTTGAAAGTTTCGGCGTCACTCCCGCGTAACACCCCCCGCTCTCGCCGCGGGCGGCGCCGTCATGGCCGAAGGGATGGCATGAGGGGCCAGGAACCAATCGACACACGCTCGGCGTCCGGCGAGAGCGAGCTGTGGCGGGACGCACGGCTGTCGCCCGCCGAGCGGGCCGACGCGCTCATCCCGCTCATGACCCTTGAGGAGAAGATCGCCCAGCTCGTCGGCGTGTGGGTCGGCGCGGACGCGTCCGGGGGCGGCGTCGCCCCCCACCAGACCGACATGGGCGCGGGCCCCGAGTGGGGCGAGGCCATCCGGCTGGGCCTGGGCCAGCTCACGCGCCCGTTCGGCACCGCGCCGGTCGATCCGGTCGCCGGGGCGCGCTCGCTGGCCGCCTCCCAGGCCGAGATCGTCCGGGCCAGCCGGTTCGGCATCCCGGCGCAGGTGCACGAGGAGTGCCTGACGGGCTTCGCGGCCTGGCGGGCGACGGTGTACCCGACGCCGCTGAGCTGGGGCGCCTCCTTCGACCCCGACCTGGTGGAGGAGATGGCCGGACGGATCGGCCGCTCCATGCGGGCCGCGGGCATCCACCAGGGCCTGGCCCCGGTGGTGGACGTGACCAGGGATTACCGCTGGGGGCGCACGGAGGAGACGATCGGCGAGGACCCGTACCTGGTCGGCACCCTCGGCGCCGCGTACGTGCGCGGCCTGGAGGGCGCCGGGATCGTCGCCACGCTCAAGCACTTCGCCGGCTACTCCGCCTCCCGGGGCGGCCGCAACCTGGCCCCCGTCCCGATGGGGCGGCGGGAGCTGGCGGACGTCGTGCTGCCGCCGTTCGAGATCGCCCTGCGCCTGGGCGGCGCCCGCTCGGTCATGCACTCCTACGCCGAGATCGACGGCGTGCCCGTGGCGGCCGACGAGAGCCTGCTGACCGGCCTGCTGCGTGACGAGTGGGGCTTCGAGGGCACGGTCGTCGCCGACTACTTCGCCATCCGGTTCCTGGAGCGGCTGCACAAGGTCGCCGCCGACGGCGGGGAGGCGGCCGGGATCGCGCTGAAGGCCGGCATCGACGTCGAGCTGCCCACGGTGGACACGTTCGGCGCGCCGCTGGTCGAGGCGGTCAAGTCGGGAGCGGTGGACGAGGCGCTGATCGACCGCGCGCTGCGCCGCGTGCTGACGCAGAAGGCCGAGCAGGGCCTGCTCGACGCGGACTGGCAGCCGCTGCCCGGCCCGGCCGAGGAGGTCAGGCTCGACGACGAGGAGAGCCGGGAGGTCTCCCTGCGCCTGGCTCGCCAGGCGATCGTGCTGCTGCGCAACGAGGACGGCGTGCTGCCGCTGGCCCCGGGGCGGCGGATCGCGCTCGTCGGTCCGGTCGCCGACGACCCGATGGCGATGCTGGGCTGCTACACCTTCCCCGCGCACGTCGGCCCGCATCCCGAGCACGGGCTCGGCATGGAGCTGCCGTCGCTGCGCGAGGCGCTCGCCGGCCTGGTGCCGGACCTGGCCTACGCCAAGGGCTGCGACATCACCGGCGCCGACACCTCCGGCATCGCCGAGGCCGCCGCCCTGGCCGCCGGCAGCGACGTGTGCGTGCTCGCCGTCGGCGACCGCGCGGGCCTGTTCGGGCGCGGCACCTCCGGCGAGGGCTGCGACGCCACCGACCTGCGCCTGCCCGGCGTGCAGGCCGAGCTGGTGCGGGCCGTGCTGGCGACCGGCACCCCGGTGGTGCTGGTGCTGCTCGCCGGCCGCCCGTACGCGATCGGCCCCGAGGTGGACGCGGCCAAGGCCGTCGTGTTCGGCTTCTTCCCTGGCCAGCGCGGCGGCCAGGCGCTGGCCGAGGTGCTGACCGGCGCGGTGAACCCGTCCGGCCGGCTGCCGGTCAGCGTGCCGCGCGACGCGGGCGGCCTGCCCGCCACCTACCTGGCCCCGCCGCTGGGCCGCCGCAGCGAGGTGTCGTCGGTGGACCCGACGCCCGCCTACCCGTTCGGGCACGGCCTGAGCTACACCACGTTCGAGTGGAGCCAGGCGCGCGTCCGCGACGGCGTGACCGAGTGGGCGGTGGACGGCGAGGTGGCCGTGGAGGTCACCGTGCGCAACACCGGCACGCGCGCGGGCGCGGAGGTCGTCCAGCTCTACCTGCACGACCCGGTGGCGCAGACGACCAGGCCCGAGGTGCGCCTGATCGGCTACGCCCGCGTGCCGCTGGAGGCGGGCGAGTCCGCGCGGGTGGCCTTCACCGTCCCGGCGGACGTCACGTCGTTCACCGGCGCGCACGGCCGGCGCGTCGTCGAGCCGGGCGACGTCGAGCTGCGGCTCGGCCCCTCGTGCGCGCGGGCCGCGGCGGTGCTGCCGCTGCGCCTGACCGGCGCCGAGCGCGAGGTCGGCCACCGGCGGCAGCTCACGGCGCCGGCGCACATCGACCGCAACCCACCGGAGGGCCGAGGATGAGCACATCCGAAACGCTGAGCGTCGGCACGACGCCGGAGCCCGAGGCCGCCGAGCCGGCGGCGAAGGGCCACCGCCGCAAGGGCGGCAGCTCCTGGGGGCGCGCGCTGCGCCGCGACTGGCAGCTCTACTCGCTGGCGGTGCTGCCGCTGCTGTTCTTCCTGATCTTCCGGTACGCCCCCATGCTGGGCAACATCATCGCCTTCAGGAAGTTCGAGCCGGGCGGCAACATCTTCGGCGAAGAGTGGGTGGGCCTGCGCTACGTGAAGATGTTCCTGAACGACCCGACGTTCTGGAACGTGTTCAGCAACACGCTGATCCTCGGCGCGCTGACCCTGATCTTCTGCTTCCCGCTGCCGATCGTGCTGGCCCTGCTGCTCAACGAGGTCCGCCGGCGCACGCTGAAGCGGTTCCTGCAGTCGGTGTCGTATCTGCCGCACTTCCTGTCGATCGTGATCGTGGCCGGTCTCGTCATGCAGATCACGGCCATCGACGGGCCGATCAACTCGTTCCTGAGCTACATCGGCAGCGAGAAGATCTCGTTCATGCAGGACCCGGACTGGTTCCGGACGATCTACGTCGGCTCGGAGGTCTGGCAGACCGTCGGCTGGGGCACCATCCTCTACCTGGCCGCCCTGACCACCATCGACGACCAGCTCTACGAGGCCGCCAGGATGGACGGCGCCTCCCGGTGGCGGCAGATCTGGCACGTGACACTGCCGGGCATCCGGCCGACGGCGGTGACGCTGCTGATCCTCAACATCGGCACGTTCATGGCGGTCGGCTTCGAGAAGGTCTTCCTGCTCTACAACCCGCTGACGTATCCGACCGCCGACGTGATCTCGACGTACCTGTACCGGATGGGCCTGGAGGCCAGCAACTTCAGCTACGCCGCGGCGATCGGCCTGTTCGAGGCGCTGGTCGGCCTGGTCCTGATCCTCTCGGCCAATGTGATCTCCCGTCGCACAGTTGGGACGAGCCTGTGGTGACAACGCACGACATGACCCGGGGCTACCGCGTCTTCCAGTGGTTCAACGGGGTCATCCTGACCCTGGTCGTGGTGGTGACGCTCTATCCGTTCGTCAACATCCTGGCCCGCTCGTTCAGCTCCCAGGCCGCCATCAGCGCGGGCGAGGTGAACCTCATTCCCAAGGGGTTCAACCTCACGACGTACAAGATCGTGGCGTCGGACCCGATGTTCTGGACGAACTACCGCAACACGGTGGTCTACACGGTCGTCGCGACCGTCATCGCGATGGTGATGACGACGTGTTACGCGTACGTGCTGTCCAAGAAGCACCTCAAGGGCCGCAAGTTCCTGGTCGGCGTCGCGGTCTTCACCATGTTCTTCTCCGGCGGCCTGATCCCGAACTACGTGCTGATCAGCGGCCTGGGCCTGAAGAACTCGATCTGGGCGATCGTCCTGCCCAACGCGATCAGCGTCTTCAACCTGCTGGTCATGAAGGCGTTCTTCGAGAGCCTGCCGCAGGACCTGGAGGAGGCCGCCGCGATCGACGGCCTGAACACCTACGGCATCCTGTGGAAGATCGTGCTGCCGCTGTCGAAGGCGGTCATCGCGACGATGATCCTGTTCTACGCGGTCTCGTTCTGGAACTCGTGGTTCGCCGCGTTCCTCTACATGAACGAGTCGGACCTGTTCCCCGTGACGGTCTATCTGCGCAACCTCATCGCCGGAGCCACCGGCGCCGACTCCTTCGGGGCGGCGGCCGCGGAAGTGACGCAGGCGGGGGCCAACATCCAGGCGGTGACGATCGTGCTCACCGTCCTGCCGATCCTGGTCATCTACCCGTTCGTCCAGCGCTACTTCGTCTCCGGCGTCATGCTCGGCGCGGTCAAGGGCTGACCCTCCCGGCGCCTCTCAACCCCCAGAAAGGAATTCCCCCCATGCGCGAGATTTCGCGGCGTCAGGCGATCCTCGGCCTCGGCGCCTTCGCCTCCCTCGCCCTGACCGCCTGCGGCAGCGACAGCGAGACCCCGGCCAAGGCGACGGACGCGGCCAACAAGGCGGGCTCGATGGCCGGCTACGGCGTCGGCCAGCAGTTCAAGGCCACCGAGCCGCTCTCGTTCGACGTGCTCTACAACAACCACTCGTTCTACCCGAACAAGGCCGACTGGCTGTTCTGGCAGGAGCTGACCAAGCGCACCAACGTCACGCTCAAGCCGGTCGAGGTGCCGCTGAGCGACTACGAGAAGAAGCGCAGCCTGCTCATCGCCTCCGGCGACGCCCCGCTGATCATTCCGAAGACCTACCACCCGCAGGAGGAGGCGTTCGTCGCCTCCGGCGCGATCCTGCCGGTCAGCGACTACTTCAACCTGATGCCGAACTTCCAGGACAAGGTCGCCAAGTGGCAGCTCCAGCCCGAGCTGAACTCGATCATGCAGTCCGACGGCAAGATCTACCTGCTGCCCGGCCTGCACGAGGCCGCCTGGGCCGACTACTCCTTCGCGGTGCGCACCGACATCCTGGAGAAGCTCAAGATCGAGGTCCCCAAGACCCTCGACGACTTCTACAACATGCTCAAGGCCATGAAGGCCGAGTACCCGGACCTCTACCCGATGACCGACCGGTGGGGCGTGCCGACCCCCGGCGGTAACCTGATCAAGCTCATCGCGCAGGCGTACGGCACCAAGGGCGGCTGGGAGTACCAGCACGCGACGTGGGACGCCGCGCAGGGCAAGTTCGCCTACACCGGCGCGATGCCGCAGTACAAGCAGGCACTGGAATACCTCAACAAGCTGGTCAAGGAGAAGCTGCTCGACCCCGAGAGCTTCACCCAGCAGGACGAGGCCGCCAAGCAGAAGTTCATCTCCGGCAAGTCCTTCGTGATCAGCACCAACGCGCAGACCCTGATCAACGACTACCGGGGCCCGCTGACCGAGAACAACAAGGACGCCAAGATCGTCAAGATCCCGGTGCCGATCGGCCCGGCGGGCGAGGTCAAGGTCGCCAGCCGCCTGGAGAACGGCATCATGATCTCCAAGAAGGCCACGGAGAACAAGAACTTCGTCGCCATGATGCAGTTCATCGACTGGCTGTGGTACTCCGACGCCGGCCTGGAGTTCGCCAAGTGGGGCGTCGAGGGCACGACGTACACCAAGGAGGGTGACAAGTACAAGCTGGCCGACGACGTCGACTACGTCGGGCTCAACCCCGGCGCGCCCAAGCACCTGCAGAAGGACTTCGGCTTCGGCAACGGCGTCTTCGCCTACGGCGGCCCCACCAAGCTGCTCCAGTCCACGTTCTCGGACGAGGAGATGGAGTTCCAGAATGTGATGAACGCCAGGAAGCAGTGGCCCGTCGAGCCGGCCGCCCCGCTCAGCGAGGAGGAGCGCGACCAGGTCTCGCTCTGGGAGACGCCGCTCAAGGACCACGTCACCCAGAACACGCTCAAGTTCATCCTGGGCGAGCGCGACCTCGGCGAGTGGGACGCCTACGTCAAGGAGCTGGAGTCCAAGAACTCCACCCAGTACGTGAACCTGGTGAACGGCGCCCACGAGCGGTTCAAGAAGGCTCACGGCGGCTGATCTCCCCACCCGGCCGGGCCGCCCCCTCCTGCCCGGGGGCGCCCGGCCGCCTGCTCACGCCGCCTGCTCACGCCGCCTGCTCACGCCGCCTACTTTTCAAGGACTGACCCATGCGACACCTCGTCCCCGGCGAGCCCTCCGGGCGGCTGTCCGGCGCCTGGCGCTTCTGCGTCGGCACCGGGCGCTTCGACCTCGCGCTGCGGCGCGACTACCAGGACTCGCTGGCGCTGGTCCAGCGGGAGATCGGCTTCCGGCACATCAGGGGCCACGGCCTGTTCAGCGACGGCGTCGGGGTGCACCGCCCCTACGAGTACGAGGGCGAGCGGCGCGTCCGTCACTCGTTCACCTACGTGGACCAGGTCATCGACGCCTACCTGGAGCTGGGCGTCGAGCCCTTCCTGGAGCTGGGCTTCATGCCCTCGGGGCTGGCCTCCGGCGACCGGACCGTCTTCTGGTGGCGCGGCAACGTCACCCCGCCCAGCTCCCACCGGGAGTGGGCCGAGCTGGTCAGGGCCACGCTCGTCCACCTGATCGACCGCTACGGCCTCGACCGGGTGCGCCGCTGGCCGATCGAGGTGTGGAACGAGCCCAACCTCAAGGAGTTCTGGCAGGACGCCGACGAGGCCGCCTACCACCGCCTGTACGAGGTCACCGCCCGCACGATCAAGGACGTGGACGCCTCGCTCCAGGTCGGCGGCCCGGCCATCTCGCCCGGCTCCGACGAGTGGATGCCGCGTTTCGCCGACTTCGTCACCTCCCGCGATGTGCCGGTGGACTTCCTCAGCCGCCACGCCTACACCTCCGGCCCGGCCCAGCACGTGCCGTTCGGGGTGCACCAGACGATGGGGCCGGCCGCCGGCCTGCTGGAGCAGTTCGCCACCACGCGCCGCCAGGTCGAGGGCGGCCCGCTGGAGGGCCTGCCGGTGCACATCACCGAGTTCAACTCCTCCTACCGCCCCGACAACCCGATCCACGACACGGCCTTCAACGCCGCCTATCTGGCGCCCGTCCTGGCCGAGGGCGGCGAGCTGGTGGACTCCTTCTCGTACTGGACGTTCAGCGACATGTTCGAGGAGGTCGGCATCCCGACCTCGATCTTCCACGGCGGCTTCGGCCTGCTGACCCACCGGCAGATCAAGAAGCCGACCTACCACCTGTACGCGTTCATGGCCCGGATGGGCGACCAGCTCCTGGCCAGGGGCGAGGACCACCTGGTGACCAGGGACGCCGCCGGCCGGGTCACCGTGCTGGCCTGGGCGCCCGTGGACGTCACCGGCGGTCCCGCGATCTCCGGGCACACCGTGCGCTTGTCCGTCCCGATGCCGGGGCAGGCCGCCTTCCTGCTGCGCTCGTCGGTGAGCGAGGAGATGGGCAACGCGTGGGCGGCCTGGTGCGAAATGGGGCGACCCCGGTCACCACACCCCAAACAGCTCGATATTCTCCGGGAAGCGGCGGAACCGGTCCGCCGTCACCGGAGCCTGCCGATCACCGGCGGGGTGGTGGAGCTCGACCTGACGCTCGACCGCCACGAGGTCACGCTGGCCGAGCTGACGCCGGTGACGGACGAGACCCCGCCGTGGTGGGACGACAGCCGGATCCTCGGCCTGTAGGAGGGCACGCGATGGACGACCGCCCGGTGAGTGGCCGCGCGAGAGACGGCCGCCCGGTGAGTGGCCGCGCGAGAGACGGCCGCCCGGTGAGGGGCCGTGCCGTGAGGGGCCGTGCCGTGGGCGGCCGCGTCGTGCGGGGGCGGCGGTGAGCGGGGCGGCGGGCACGCGGCGGTTCGGCACCGGACCGCTGTCCCGGGTCTCCGCGCTGGTCTACACCCTGCTGATCGTCGAGCTGCTGGTCCTGCTCACCGCCGTGCCCGGCCTGGTGGCGTTGGTCCTGCTCGACCGGGACGCCGCCAACGTGCCGCTGATGGCCGCCTGCCTGCTGCCCGCCGGACCCGCGCTCTCCGCCGCCCTGTACGCCCTGCGCCACCGCGGCACCGAGCTGACCGAGCTGCGCCCCGCGGCGGCCTTCTGGCGCGGCTACCGGCTCAACTTCGGCGCGGCCCTGAAGGTCTGGGCGCCCTGGCTGCTCGTGCTGGCCCTGGTCGGGACCAACCTGAGCAACTTCGCGGCGGCCGGCGTGCCCGGCTGGTGGGCGGTGCTGCTCGTCGTCCTCGCGGCGGGCGGCACGCTGTGGGTGGTCAACGCGCTGGTCATCACCTCGCTGTTCGCGTTCAGGGCGGTCGACGTGGCCAAGCTGGCGGCGTACGCGCTGGGCCGCTTCCCCGCCGCCACCCTGGCCAACGCGTGCCTGCTCATCGTGGCGGCCGGCGTCACGCTGGCCGCCACCGAGGCGGCGCTGGCGCTGCTGGCCTCGGCGTTCGCGGCGACCCTGCTGTGGAACAGCCGCGCCATGATCACCGAGGTCCAGCAGCGGTTCACCCGTCAGTAGATGCGGCGGCCGTGCGCGTCGGGCACGCCCGACTTGCGCAGGAAGTAGGTGTTGACCTGGTCGCGCCACTCCTCGGCCGACCGCACCTGCTCGTCGAGCCGCTCCTGGACCCGGGCGTACAGCGCCGGGTCCACCGAGCCGGCCAGCTTCTCCCAGGCCCGCCGGATGCCGGCCGCCTCCTCGGCGCCCGCGAAGTGGGTGTCGTAGATGTGCTGGATGACCGTCGTGCCGCTGTGCAGCACGTGCTCGTACGGCACGTGGTGGAAGAAGAGCAGCAGCTCGTCGGGGCACTCGGACAGCGACTCGTACACCTCCGACCACGGCGCCGGGTACTGGCCGGTGTAGCCGGTGCCCGTGGCGCGGGTGCGGTCCACGCCCACGCCGTCGCGGTCGGCGAAGTGGTAGGTGCCCCACGGCGTGTACTCGTAGCCGTCCACGTCGGGGCCGTAGTGGTGGCCGGGGCGCACCATGAAGCCGACGCCCAGCGGCGCGGTGTACCGCTCGTACGTGCGCCAGGAGTCGTCCATCATCGCGTGCAGCGTGCCGCGCACCTCCTCGGGCCCGTCGGGGAAGGTCAGGCCGATCCACTCGTCGAGCACGGCGGCCGGGTCGAGCCCGGGGGACCAGGCCAGGCGGCCGAAGGCGTACAGGTTGGCCTGGGCCAGGGGGTGGCCGGTCCAGTAGGGGTCGTCGCCCACGTTGGAGACCGCGACCAGCCCGCCGCCGGTGGCGACGTCGGCCACCGTGCGGCCGTCCGGCCCCCAGAAGCGGAACCCGAGCACCTCGCTCCACAGCGGGCCCAGGTAGCAGACGTGCCGCTGCTGGCCGGTGTACTCCTGCGTCACCTGCAGCTCCACCGCCAGCCGGGTGGCCGGCATGGCCGCGATCACCGGGGAGACCGGCTCGCGGGTCTGGAAGTCCATGGGGCCGTACTTGACCTGGAGGATCGCGTTGTCCCTGAACTGCCCGTCGAGCGGCGCGAAGTGGTCGTGGGCGGCGCGGGCGCGGTCGGTCGAGCGGTCGCGCCAGTCCTGACGGTGGTCGTAGACGAAGGCGCGCCAGAACACCACGCCGCCGTGCGGGGCCAGCGCGTCGGCCAGCATGTTGGCGCCGTCGGCGTGGCTGCGCCCGTACGCGAACGGCCCCGGCTGCCCCTCGGAGTCGGCCTTGACCACGTAGCCGCCGAAGTCGGGGATGGTCTCGTAGACCCGCTCCGTCGTGCGCGCCCACCACTCCCGCACGCCCTCGTCCAGCGGGTCGGCGCTGTCCAGGCCGCCGAGCGCGATGGGGGAGGCGAAGTTGACCGACAGGTGCACCCGGATGCCGTACGGCCGCAGCTCCGCCGCGATCGCCGCGGTCTCGCCGAGCCGGTCGGTCAGCAGGCGGGCCTCGGCGGCGTGCACGTTCACGTTGTTGATCGCGACCGCGTTGACGCCGGAGGCGGCCAGCAGCCGGCCGTACGCGCGCACCCGGGTCAGGTCCTCGCGCAGCACGCCGTCCCGCCAGAAGATCGAGCCGCCCGCGTAGCCGCGCTCGACCTGGCCCATCACCGGGTGCACCTCGATGTTGTCCCAGTGGTCCAGCATGCGCCTGGCCAGCGCGGGCCGGTGCGTCCCGGCGGGCAGGCCGTCGCCGAACGCCTCCTCGCCGAGCCGCACCACCGCGAAGAACCCGTACAACAGGCCGGCCGGGGCGTCGGCCAGCACCGCCGTGACACCGTCACGGCGGCCCAGCACGAAGCCCTCCTCGCCCACCTCGGGCCCGCGCAACGCCTGCGCCGCGGGCGGCAGCGGGCCGCCGGACGACAGCGCCAGCACGAGGTCGGCCGCCTCGCCCGGGGCCGCCACCGCGCCGCCGTGCCGCGCGCAGGCGTCCGCCACCTCGGCCCGCACGGTCTCGGCCAGCGGGCCGTCGCCGAGCACGAGCACGCGGCGCGAGCCGACCGCGCGGAACGCCTCGGGAGGCAGCCACGCGGGATGGACGCCGGTCACGGCGGGCGGCACAGGCGGAGTCACGGGCGGAGTCACGGGCGGAGTCACAGCGGGAGGCACAGGGGGAATGGTCACGGGGGCTCCTTCAGCATCGGCGGGCAGGTGTGACGCCCGGTCCGAAGAGCGAATCTACCGGTGCCCGCCGCGCCGCCCCCTACCGCCTCAGCGGGTCGCGCCGCCTGCCGGGGCCACCCGCCGCGGCCCGCCACGGGTTGCCGCGAGGGAGCGGGGCTACCTGCCGCGGGCCGTCGCGTGGGAGCGGGGCTACCTGCCGCGGCCCGCGGCGGGCTTCCCGGCCGGCCCGCTGCCGGGGACCGCGTTCCCGTCCGTCAGGCCGGGCGGCAGCCGGTCGGGGCCGAGGGTGAGCGCCGGGGCCGGGACCACGATCCTGCCGCGCCGGACGGTCAGCCGCGGCTTCCTGGCGGGCGAGGGGGCGACCGGGGGGATCACCAGCGACTGCCGCGGCGAGACCCGGCTCCCGGACGGCGGCACGGCGTTCCGGCCGCTGGCCGCCGTGGGGGTGGCGCGCGGCGTGGCCGGCGGCGCGCTGGCCGCGGAGGCTCCGCCGGGCCGCGGGTCGGCGGAGGCCGTCAGGCCGGTCGAAGGCGGCGGGTCGGCCGGGGGCGGCGGCGCGAGGGAAGGGGACGGGCCGGTCGCGCGGGGCGAGGCCGTCGGGTGCGCGGTGAGCGCGGCCACGGGCCGCCTGCTGGGCTCCCCGTCGTGCGCGTGACCGGGGACGGGGTCGAGGGTGCGGAAGGGGCCGGGCAGGCCCATGAGGACGGCGGCCAGCGCCAGGCTGAGGAGGCCCGCGAGCACCGCGACGATCCGCAGCACCCGCCCCCGCCGCTCCGTGGCCGGGTCGTTCAGCATCTGCGGCTCTTTCCTGCCGATGCCATGAGGGATGTCCTCCGGGGGGAGTCGGGCGGGCGAACCTTACAGATCTAGGCACGGATGACCACGGGGGTCAAGCCGGGACGCCCAAGATCACTATCGGTGACCGATCGGGTGACCAAATCGTTCCGGAACCGTACGGGATCGCTGCGCTATGATCACAGCGCGCCGCGCCGCTCACGGGACACGAGGAACGATGTCGAGCATCAAAGAGGTCGCCCGCCTCGCCGGGGTCTCGGTCGGCACCGTGAGCAACGTGCTCAACCGCCCCGAGGTGGTGGCGCCCGACACCCTCCACCGGGTGCGGAACGCGATCGAGCGGCTCGGCTACGTGCGCAACGGCTCCGCCAGGCAGCTGCGCGCCGGGCGCAGCCGCACCATCGGGGTGGTCGCGCTCGACCTGGCCAACCCGTTCTTCATCGACGTGCTGCGCGGGGTCGAGGCCGCCGCCCAGCAGGCCGACGTCACCGTGATGGTCTTCAACAGCAACAAGGACGCCGCCCGCGAGGCGAGCCTGCTGGACACGTTCGAGGAGCAGCGCCCGCTGGGCCTGCTCATCACGCCGGTGAACGACAGCGGCGAGGAGGAGCGCCTGCGCCGGCTCGTCTCCCGGGGCATCCCGGTGGTGCGCTTCGACAGCTCCGCCATCCACAGCAGCGGCTGCGCCGTCGCCGTGGACGACGTGCTCGGCGGGCGGCTGGCCGGCCTGCACCTGCGCGAGCGCGGCCACCGCCGCATCGCCTTCGCCGGCGGCCCGTTCACCGTCCGGCAGGTGCGCGAGCGGCGCGACGGCCTGGCGAGCGTGCTCGGCCCCGACGACCCGCTGACCGTGATCGCGCTGCCCGACCTCACCGTCGCCACCGGCCGCACGGTCGGCAGGCGGATCGCCGACCTGCCGCCGGAGGAGCGGCCCACCGCCGTCTTCTGCGCCAACGACCTGGTCTCGATCGGGGTGCTGCAGGAGATGACGCTGCGCGGCCTGCGCGTGCCCGCCGACCTGGCCATCCTCGGCTACGACGACATCGACTTCGCCGCGGCGGCCGCGGTGCCGCTGTCGTCGATCAGGCAGCCCCGCGAGCAGCTCGGCCAGACCGCCGCCCAGCTCCTGCTCGAAGAGGCCAACGACCCCGACGGCCACGAGCACCGCCAGGTCATCTTCCAGCCCGACCTGATGGCCCGCACCTCCACGGCCGCACCCGCCAGAACGGTGTGACCGGCGCGCATGGTTCTGCCGCCGGCGCGGCCGGTCAGCCGGCGTGCCCGTGCTGGGCGTGCCCGTGCTGGGCGGGGAGGTGGTGGGCGGGGACGTCCAGGGTCGGGTTGCGGTCGAAGAAGCCGGCGGGCTTGAGCGTGAAGCCCGCGTGCTCCACCGGCATGACCGGCCAGTCCTCGGGCCGCGGCACGTGCGTGAGCCCGAAGACGTGCCACACGACCAGCGAACGGCCGTCCAGGTCGCGGTCGGCCGCGGCGAAGGCGGGCAGCCCCGCACCGCCCGGGTGCTGGTTGACCAGGTCGCCCGCCGGGTAGCGCTCGTCCGGGTCGTAGGCGGTCACCCACAGGTGCCGGGTGGCGAACGCGGCCCGCGCGGCGATGGAGGAGCCCGGATCGGCCAGCAGCACCGGCCGGCCCTCCGGACGCAGGACGTACGCGACCGGGCGGCCCAGGGCGTTGCGCGAGCCCGGGTTCGTGATGTGCCAGACGCGGTCGGCGATCGGGTCGGCCATGCGCTGGGCCTGGCTCTCCCTGGTCAGCGGGGTGCGGCGGTAGGTGTAGGCGTTGCCGCGCGGGTTGCCCGGGCCCATCGGCACCCTGGCCACCTCCACCTCCTCCACCCGGTTGTCCGGCCCGTCCACCGCCATGTCCAGCCGGGCGCAGAACAGGTGCTGGTGGTAGGGCGCGGCCAGGCCGGGCGCGACCTCCGTCGCGTACGCGGACCCGCCCTCCGGGTAGGCGGAGGTGAACACCACGCCGGTGGCCTTGACCTCGAACCCGATGGCGCCGTCGAGGTAGAGGTACCAGAAGAAGCCGTAGTCGTAGTTGCCGACCGTGGTGAAGAACGACAACACCAGGCGGCGCTGACGGCGCACCTCCGAGGAGCCCGTCCACAGGTCCGAGTGCTTCCACAGGACGCCGTGGTCCTCCTCGTGCAGGCAGATCGCGTTCGGCAGCGTGCGGGCGGCGCCGTGCTCGTCGGCGATGACGGCGTCGAGGTAGGTGATCTCGCCGACGCAGTCGCAGCCCCGTTCGAGGCTGTTGGCGTACTGGCCGAGGAGGTACTCGCCCACGTCGAAGTAGTTCTGCCAGGAGCGCACCGGGGACGGGTCGGCGTACGGCACGACCATCTCGGCGATCGAGGCGCGGTGCACGATCGGGCGCACGCGGCCGGCGTCCCGGTCGGCGAAGGCGAGCTGGTGCAGGACCAGCCCCTCGCGGGCGTCGAACCCGACGCGCAGCGACCAGTTCTCCCACCGCAGCAGGTTGCCCTCCAGCGTGAAGCTGGGGCCCTCCGGCTGCGTGATCTCGATCGGCCGCTGCGTGGTGCGCGCCGGGCCGGTGACGGCGGGGTCGTCGAAGTTGCCCGATCCGGACGGCACGGGGACGGGGCCCGAGTCGAGCACCTGGTCCACGGTGCGGTTGAGCACGTCCACGTACGCGACCAGGCCGTCCACCGGGTGCGCCCACGCGTGGTCCTTCTCGTGCTCCTGTACGAAGGCCAGCCCGCGCAGGATGCGGCGGCCCGACTCGCCGGGGTACTCCTCCGCGTACACGCCGGCCGACAGCGGCGCCACCCTGACCCGGGCGACGTCCAGGCCCCGGCTCTTGAGCGCGGTGATCCACCGCTCGTCGGTGGAGAGCACCTCCTCGACGACCCCGAACTCCGACTCCAGCACCGGCGGCTGGCCGTCGGTCGCGGGGTCCAGCGTGCGGTCGGCGTCGACGGCCCCCCGGGTGACCGAGACGATCACGTCGCGGGGGGCCGCGCCGCCCGTGTCGGACAGCAGGACGCGCAGCCTGCGGTCGACCGGGGCGCCGGGCTGGTGCGCGAGCAGGGCGTCCTTGTCCGGCTCCGCCAGTCCCAGGTAGGCGAAGCGGGTGGTGTCCTTGACCAGCCCGGCGGCGGCCAGCACGGTGCGGGCGGCCGCGATCTCGCCGGGCGTCAGCAGGTCAAGGGGGTGCGGCGTGGCGCTCATGGCTTCTCCCTCTGCCGGGGCGCCCCGCCACCGGCGGGCGGGGCACCGCCAGCGAACACCACGGGAACGGCGATTTCCACCCTCCCGCGCCGCTCTCCGCTCTCCGCTCTCCGCTCTGGCGCGCTGCCCGCTCTTCCGCGTTACCCTCGCGCTACTCTCCTGTGTCGATCGCGCGCTCGGGGCAGTTGGCCACGGCCAGGCGCGCCGCCCGCTCCCCGTCCGGCGGCACCAGGCCGTCGCCCAGCACCTGCCCGTACCCCTCGTCGTCCTCGCCGAACAGCTCGGGCGCGAGGGTGTGGCAGCGGCCGTGCCCTTGGCAGCGTCCGGGGTCGATGCTCAGTTTCACGGTGTCGCCTCCGTCGGCGCGGTGGTGGGGCCGGCGGGCGGGGCCAGGGCGGTCACCACGCGGGTGAGCAGCGCGGACCACTCGTCGTTGCCGACGGTGTGCAGATCGGGGGTGATGAGCGTGCTGCCCATGCCCAGCAGGAGGCAGAAGGTGCCCACCGCCTCCGGGGACAGCGCGGGGTCGAGCTCGCCGTCGGCCTGCCCGCAGCGTACGACGTCGGCCAGCCAGGCGATCCGCTCGCCCAGGTAGTCGCGCATCGCGCCCGCCACGTCCGCGTCCCGGCGCGCGGCGACCAGCGCCTCGACGATGAGGTGGCGGCGCAGCTCGTCGGTGTGGGTCAGGCCGCGGCCCAGCGCGAGCAGCAGCTCCGTGGCCGACCGGTCGGGATCGGCCGAGAACAGGCTGGACAGCAGCAGCCTCCGGTGCGCCCGCAGGGCCGAGACGAGCAGGTCGGCCTTGGAGCCGAAGTGCGCGTACAGGGCACCGTTGCTCACCCCCGCCGCCGCGGCGATGTCGGCCACGCGGGTGCCGTCGTAGCCGCGCTCGGCGAACGCCTCGGCGGCGGCGCGCAGCAGCCGCTCGCGCGTCTCGGCGGCGGTGACTCCCGGGATGCGTCCCATGAACGAATTTAAAAATTCGTTCAATTGGATCGTCAAGGGCGGGTCCGGTTCGTACCCCCGGGGTGGAGGGATGTCCTCGTTTGATCTACTCTGAACCCGCGAGGGGAGTACTTCGCAAGAGTCGGCCCGGTCAGTACGGACGTCCCGCGCGTCCCCGGACGACCACCCGCATGGGTGAAGGAGACCTCGAACGGATCTGGCGTTCGAGGGAGGTATCCCATGTCCGCGGGGACAATTTCGTATGCCGTCGATTTGCGTACCATCGCATCTCCGACTCTCTGGGGCATCACGGTGGCGGCTCTGTTGCTGCTGCTGTTGCTGGACCTCATGCTGACCCGCCGTCAGCGCGAGGAGCGGATGCGCGAGGCGGTCGGCTGGTCGGTCTTCTACCTGCTGCTGCCCGTGCTCTTCTGCGTCTACCTGTGGGTGGACCACGGGACGGGGCCGGCGGTCGAGTTCCTCACCGGGTTCGTGGTGGAGAAGTCGCTGTCGGTGGACAACCTGTTCGTGTTCATGCTGCTGCTCGCGGCCTTCGCGGTGCCCACCGCGCTGGCCCGGCAGGTGCTGCTGTACGGCATCGTCGGGGCGCTCGTCCTGCGCGCGATCTTCATCTGGCTGGGCGCCGCCGCGCTGCAGAGCGGCACGTGGGCGTTCCTGCTGTTCGGCGGGGTCCTCATCGTGACCGCCGGGAAGATCCTCAAGGACGTGCTCTCCGGGCACGAGCAGGAGGTGGACATCTCCTCCATGCGCACGGTCCGGCTGGTCCGCCGCTTCATCCCGGTCACCGACGACTACCGCGGCTCGCGGCTGGTCGTGCGCGAGAAGGGCCGGCGGGCGCTGACCCCGCTGGCGCTGGCGGCGGTGGCGATCCTGGCCACGGACATCGTGTTCGCGGTGGACTCGGTGCCGGCCGTGTACGGGGTCACCGAGGACCCGTTCCTGGTGTTCGCCACCAACGCCTTCGCCCTGCTCGGCCTGCGGGCGCTGTACTTCGTGCTGCAGGGCGTGCTGACCAAGCTGCGCCACCTCAACCACGGGCTGAGCGTCATCCTGGCCTTCATCGGGGTCAAGCTCATCCTGCACTGGGGGCACGGCATCTGGACGTGGGTGCCGGAGATCCCGACGCTGGCCTCGCTCGGGGTGATCATCGTGGTCCTGACCACTGTCACGATCACGAGCCTGCTCGCCAACCGCCGCGACCGCCTGCGCGGGGTCACCGCCGACCCCGCGCAGGTCCCCGGCCCCGCTCGCATCCCGGGCGGCGCCGAGTCCCTTCCCCCGGCCGGCGCCTCCGGCGCCGCCGTCGTCCCGGACGGCGCGCGCCAGGGCCCGGAACGAGAACCGGCCGGAGAGCGCTAGCCACCACCCGGCCGGCGAGCGACACCGCTCGCCGGGTGGCGGGTGGTGGGCGGCGGGCGGGGGCGCCACAGTGTTGCCCCCCGCCCGCCACGGAAGCCGACCGTTCCGGCAGGACCGAGATCTCCACAATGCGCATATGTCACGGCTAGGCGGCACGCAGTCGGGGAAACGTCAGTGGGGGAGATTAACGTGGGCCGTGCCGTCCCGAGCCGGGGGCGGCGCGGGCCCCGGCCCGAGGTTGTGATGACGCGGCGTTCGACCGGAGGGGGAGCGATCGTGGGGTCTTTCGCGGGCGGTGCGCTGCCCCCGGATGACGTCGTCGTCAGCGCCCTGCGCGCCGGCGACGAGGCGATGTTCGCGGCGCTGCTCGACACCTGGTCCCGGGGCATGCTGCGGGTCGCCAGGTCCTACGTGTCCACCGACCACTCCGCCGAGGAGGTCGTCCAGGACACGTGGCTGGCGGTGATCGACGGCATCGACGCCTTCGAGCAGCGGTCCTCGGTCAAGACGTGGGTGTTCCGCATCCTGGTCAACACCGCGAAGAAGCGGGGCGTGCGGGAGAGCCGCACGCTGCCGTGGAGCACGTTCGAGCAGGACGGGGAGCCCGGCCAGGGCTCGTTCCGGGGGCGCGGCCGGGGGCCCGGGCAGGGGCCCGGCGGCCCCGCCGATCCGGTCGCGGCCTGGCCGACGCCCGAGGGCGAGGCGCTGGCGGGGGAGGTGCGGGCGCTGATCGCCGAGGCGCTGGCCCGCCTGCCGCCGCGCCAGCGGGTCGTGATCAGCCTGCGCGACGTGGAGGGATGCACCTCCGACGAGGTCTGCGAGATCCTGGAGATCTCCCCGGCCAACCAGCGGGTCCTGCTGCACCGCGCCCGCACCGCCGTGCGCGGCCTGCTGGCCTCCTACTACGAGTCCGTCACCCAGCCGGAATGAGTTCGCGGCCCAATCGGGCCGGGTAGCGGCGACAATAAGTGAAACGGTTCATTCCAGAGACGAGGGCGGTCAACGTCGTGAAGCGGTTCACCTGCGACGAACTGGCGGAACTTCTCACCGCTTATCTCGAGGACGCCCTCGACCAGCCCTCCCGCGCGGGCGTGCGCGCGCACCTGTCGTGCTGCGAGGGGTGCGAACGCTACTTCGACCAGTTCCGCGCCACCATCAACGTCCTCGGTGACCAGCCCCCCGAGAAGCTCTCCGCCGACGTGCGCGACCGCCTCATGTCCGCCTTCCGCGAGCGCCGCCGCTCATGACGGGAGCCTCGGTGACGTGGGGGTGCGGCTCCTGCCCGGGAGTCTCGGCGCGGGCGTTGCGGTTCATGGCCGTCTTTCAGGAGTGCCGTCGTTCGTGACGCCCATGCGGGGTGACCGTACGGGCCCGCGTGCCGAAGCGCTCCAGCAGGAGGGCGCGCAGTGGTGCGGGGGCGCCGGCCTCCCGTAGCCCGGCCAGGGCCGTGATCGTCGCCACGAGCCGCGCCAGCCCGGCGGAACACGGCGGGCAGCGGTCCAGGTGCGCCGCCACGCCCGGCTGCCGGTCGGCCGGGAGCGCCTCGTCCAGATAGTCGGTGAGCAGCGCGAGCACCTCGTCGCAGCCCGGTGATCCCCGCTCCATGTGACCTAGTGCCCGCCGGCCCCCATCCGTTACACGGAAATTCGGGTGTAACGATCGCGCGCCTCCCGGGTCTGTAGTCACGCGCGCAACCGCGCGTGCCTGCGCAGCCGGCGAAGGGGAGACGATGATCGGGCTTACGGCCGAGAGCACGCCGTTGCGGGACATCGCGGAGGTCGCGGCTTTCGCCCGCCGCTGCTTCCAGCCCGCCGCCGACCGGACGGACGTCCCGGCCACCGGTGACCGGACGGACGTCCCGGCCGCCACCGATCGGGTGGGTGTGGAGCTGGAGTTCCTGGTCGTGGATCGTGCGGACCCCGCCGGGCAGGTGCCGCTGGACCGGGTCCGGCGGCTGCTGCCCGCCGAGCTGCCCGGAGGCAGCAGGGTGACGTTCGAGCCCGGCGGGCAGGTGGAGCTGTCCGGGCCGGCGGGGCCGCTGCCCGACGCGGTGGCGCGGATGGCGGCCGACGTGGCCGTGGTGCGCGGTTCGCTGCGCGCCGCCGGGCTGTCGCTGTCCGGGGTGGGGCTCGATCCGGTCCGGCCCGCCCGCCGCCAGCTCGACCTGCCCCGTTACGCGGCGATGGCCGAATACCTCGGTGTGCCGTACGGCGCGCTGATGATGTGCTCGACCGCCTCCGTCCAGATCAACCTGGACCTGGGGGAGCGGCCCGCCGAGCGGTGGGAGCGCGCGCACGCGTTCGGGCCGGTGCTGCTGGCCGCCTTCGCCAACTCGCCGCTGAGCGGTGGCCGGCCGTGCGGGTGGATGTCGGGCCGGCAGGCCGTGTGGGACCGCCTCGACCCGACCAGGACCATGCCCGTGCCCGTCACGGGCGATCCCGCCGCCGACTGGGCCGCGTACCTGCTGGACGCCCGGCTCATGCTGGTACGCGAGCACGCCGGCCACTACCGGCCCGTCCGCGACGGCTCGACCTTCCGCGACTGGCTCGAACGCGGCGCCGCCACGCGGGGCGGTCCGTCCCGTACGCCCACCCTGGAGGACCTCGCCTACCACGCCACCACCGTCTTCCCGCCGGTGCGGCCACGGGGGTGGCTGGAGATCCGCTACCTGGACGCGCAGCATCCGGACCTCTGGCCGGTGTGCGCGGCCGTCACGCACGCCCTCGTCACCGACGACCGCGCCGCCGTCGCCGCCATGGCCGCCCTGGAGCCGTCCCTGCTGCCGTCTCGGGAGGCGGCGGGCCGGCGCGGGCCCTGGGAGGCGGGGTGGGACGCGTCCCGGACGGCGGGGCGCGGCGCGTCCGGGGAGGCGGGCAGGGGCGGGTACCGGGAGGCGTGCCGGGGGGTGTGGGAGCGGGCGGCGCGGTGCGGGCTGGCCGATCCCCGGCTGCGTACGGCCGCCGAGGCGGGCTTCCGGGCCGCCCTGGAGGCGCTGCCCCGGCTGGGCGCGGGCCCCGAGCTGGTCGGCGCGGTGGCCGCGTTCGCCGACCGGCACGTCTCGACCGGCCGCTCCCCGGCGGCCTACCTGCTGCCCCCGGCCCCGCGCCACCCCACCCCCGCCCGGCCGGCCGGCACCGGCACCGGCCTCGACCCCGGACCGGGTGCCGGCCTCGGCACCGGACTCGATCACAGACCCCACGACGGATCTCATGACGGGCCTCACGACGGGCCTCACGACGGAGGACGAGCACGCGTATGAACGACTTCAAGGAACGCATCGCCGCCGAGCTGATCGCGGTGCGCGACCGTTCGCTCGCCTACACCGAGGCGGACGACGACCTGCTGGTGCGCCAGCACTCGCCCCTCATGTCCCCCCTGGTGTGGGACCTGGCGCACGTCGGCAACTACGAGGAGCTGTGGGTGCTGCGCGCCGCCGCGGGCATCACGCCGCTGCGCCCGGAGATCGACGACATCTACGACGCGTTCAAGACCCCGCGTAAAGACCGCCCGGCCCTGCCGTTCCTGCGCCCGGCCGAGGCCCGCCGCTACATCGAGGGCGTGCGCGGCCGCGTCCTCGACGTGCTCGACGCCATCGACCTGGAGGGGCCCACCCCGCTGCACCGCGACGGCTTCGTGTTCGGCCTGGTGATCCAGCACGAGCACCAGCACGACGAGACCATGCTCGCCACGCTGCAGCTCTCCCGCCTGCCCGGCCTCGTACGCGACGGCGACCTGCCGGCGGGCCGCGCCGGAGGCCCCGAGGAGGTGTACGTCCCCGCCGGCCCCTTCCTCATGGGCACCGACACCGTGCCCTGGGCCTACGACAACGAGCGCCCGGCCACCTGGGTGGACGTGCCCGGCTACTGGATCGACCGGCTCCCCGTCGGCAACGGCGCCTACCAGGCGTTCATGGCCGACGGCGGCTACGACGACCCGCGCTGGTGGACCCCGGAAGGCTGGCAGTGGCGGCAGCGCACCGGCGTCACCGCGCCGCTGTTCTGGACGCGCGACGGCGACTCCTGGTGGCGCCTGCGCTTCGGCCGCACCGAGCCGGTCCCGCCGGACGAGCCCGTCCAGCACGTGAGCTGGTACGAAGCCGACGCCTACGCCCGCTGGGCCGGCAAGCGGCTGCCCACCGAGGCCGAGTGGGAGAAGGCGTGCGGCTGGGATCCGGAGGCGCGACGGGCCAGGCGCTACCCGTGGGGCGAGGCGAGCCCCGGCCCCTCGCTGGCCAACCTCGGTCACCGCGCCGCCCGGCCCGCGCCGCTCGGCGCCTACCCGGCGGGGGCCTCCGCCTACGGGGCCGAGCAGATGGTGGGGGACGTGTGGGAGTGGACCGGCTCGTGGTTCCAGGGCTATCCGGGGTTCCGGAGCTTTCCGTACAAGGAGTACAGCGAGGTGTTCTTCGGGGAGGAATACCGGGTGCTGCGCGGCGGGTCGTGGGCGGCCGATCCGGCGGCGGCGCGCACGACGTTCCGCAACTGGGACTACCCGATCCGGCGGCAGATCTTCACCGGCTTCCGCTGCGCCCGGTCGGAGCCGGCCTGATGTGCAGGCACGCCGCCTGGCTGGGCGCCGAGCGCCCGCTCGCCTCGCTCATCCACGACCCGGAGCACGGGCTGCTCAAGCAGTCGTACGCGCCCCGCCGCCAGCGGGCCGGCCTGGTCAACGCCGACGGGTACGGCATGGGCTGGTACGTCCCCGGCCGTCCCGAGCCGGTGCGCTACCGGCGTTCGGTGCCCATCTGGACCGACGCCAACCTGCCCGGCCTGGCCGCGGTGGCCCGTTCGACGTGCCTGCTGGCCGCCGTGCGCTCGGCCACCGTGGGCATGCCGATCGAGGAGAGCGCCACCGCGCCGTTCGCCGACCGGGGGTGGCTGCTCAGCCACAACGGCCGGGTCGAGCGCGACGCGGTCAAGGACCTCGCCGACGGCGCCGAGAGCACCTGCGACGCCGCCTGGCTGGCCGCCGCCGTCTTCCTGCGCGGGCGCGCCGGGGCCGGGCTGGGCGAGGCGCTGGCCGAGGTCGTCGTACGGGCGGGGGAGAAGGACCCCGTCGCCCGCCTCAACCTGCTCGCCTGCGACGGCACGTCTCTCGTGGCGACCGTCTGGGGCGACACCCTGTTCCACCACCGGCTGCCCGACGGCGTGCTGGTGGCCAGCGAGCCGCTCGACGACCTGCCCGGCTGGCAGGCCGTGCCCGACCGGAGCCTGCTCACCGTCACCCGCGACGACGTCCGCGTCCAGCCGTTGTGAAACCCACTACAGGAGGCCTCGTGCCCGTCAGCCAGTCCACCGTGCGTGTGATCAACCATCTTGACCGCGACTACCTGCGCCAGGCCCTCGAACACGACGTCAAGAGCGGCCTGGCCGCCTATCCCAAAGAGCTGCCGCCCAAGTGGTTCTACGACGCCGCCGGCAGCGAGTTGTTCTCCCGTATCACCCGGTTGCCCGAGTACTACCCGACCCGCCGCGAGCTGGCGATCCTGCGCGCCAGGGCCGCGGACGTGGCCGCGGCCTGCGGCGCGGACACGCTGGTCGAGCTGGGGTCGGGCACCAGCGAGAAGACCGTGCTGCTGCTGGACGCGCTGGCGGCGGCGGGCACGCTGCGCGGCTACACCCCGGTCGACGTCGACGCGGTCACCCTGGAGGCCGCGGCGCGGCGGGTGGCCGGGCGCTATCCGGGGCTGGCCGTGCGGGGGGTGTGCGCCGACTTCGAGCGGCACCTGGCGCTGCTGCCCCGCGACGGGCGGCGCATGGTGGCCTTCCTCGGCGGCACGATCGGCAACCTCGAACCGGCCGCCCGCGCGGCGTTCCTGGAGCGGCTGCGGGCCACGCTGCGGCCGGGCGACACGTTCCTGCTGGGGGCCGACCTGGTGAAGGAGACCGGGCGGCTGGTCGCGGCCTACGACGACGCGGCCGGGGTGACGGCCGAGTTCAACCGCAACGTGCTGCGCGTGATCAACCGCGAGCTGGACGCGGACTTCGTGCCCGAGGCGTTCGAGCACGTCGCCGTCTACGACGAGCGGCAGGACTGGATCGAGATGCGGCTGCGGGCGAGCCGGGCCATGCGGGTGCGGGTCGGCGGGCTCGGGCTGGCCGTGGAGTTCGCGGCGGGGGAGGAGATGCGCACCGAGATCAGCGCCAAGTTCCGGCCGGAGGGGCTGCGTGACGAGCTGACGGCGGCGGGCTTCACCGTGCGCCACCGCTACACCGACCCGGCGGAGGACTTCACGCTGGTGCTGGCCGAGGCATGACCGTGCGCGACCGGGTGGGTGAGGCATGACCGTGCGCGACCGGACGGGTGAGTCATGAGCGTGCGGGACCGGGTGGGCGAGGTGTGGCGGGCGGCGCGCGGCGTGTCGCCGCCCGGGCACCTCGACGCGGCCGGCTGCAACGTGCCCAGCGACCGCGTCCTCGACGCCGTCACGGCCCAGTTGCGGCGCGAGCGCGAGCGCGGCGGCTATGCCGCCGTGCCCGACCTCACCGCCACCCGCGCGGCCCCGGCCGCGCTGGTCGGGGCCGCGCCGCAGGACGTGGCGTTCCTGGAGAGCGGGACGGCGGCGATGGCGGCGCTGCTGGGCGGGTGGCGGCTCGGGCCGGGCGCCCGCGTCGGCTGCGCCCGCACCGAGTACGGCGGCACGCTGATGCTCCTGCGCCGCCTGGCAGGCCGGCGCGGCTGGCGGCTGGTCGAGCTGCCCGTGGACGGCGCGGCCCGGATCGACCCCGACGGGGTGCGGGCCCGGCTGGCGGCGGGGCTGGACCTGGTCGTGGTCTCCCACGTCGGCTCCCACCACGGGGTCGTGCAGCCGGCGCGCGAGATCGGGGCGCTGTGCCGGGCGGCGGGGGTGCCGTTCGTGCTGGACGTCTGCCAGTCGCTGGGCCACGTGGAGGTACGCGGCACGGGGGCGAGCGCGTACGTGGGCACGTCGCGCAAGTGGCTGGCCGGCCCCCGGGGCGTCGGCCTCCTGATCGTGCCCGCCCTGACCGCTGGCATCGGCGCCCCGGCCCCGGCCATGGACGCCCCGCCCCTCGGCACGGACGGCACGGACGCCCCGGCCCCCGGCACGGACGCCCCGGCCCCCGGCACGGACGCCCCGGCCTTCGCCATGGACGCCCCCGCGCCCACGCTGAGCGGCCACCTCTGGCGCGGGCCGGACGACGACCTCGCGGCGGCCGGCGAGCCGGTCCCGGTGCCGGGGGCGGCGCGCTACGAGGGCTCGGAAGGCGCGATCGCGGCCCGGCTGGGCCTCGGCGTGGCGGCCCGCGAGCACCTCGACCTCGGCCCGCCCGCCGTCCACGCCCACCTGGCCGGCCTGGGCCGGGCGGCGCGCGAGCTCCTCGACGGGGCCGGCGGTTGGCGGGTGGCGGAGCCGCTCGGCGAACCGTCGGCGCTCGTCACGCTCAAGCCCCCGCCGGGCGACACGGCCGAGCGCGCCGCCGCCCGGGCGAGGGAGGCGTCCCTGCTGGTGGGCGTCGTGCCGGTGGCCCGCGCGCCGCTGCACCTCCGCGAGCCCGTCCTGCGCGTCTCCCCGCCGCCCGGCACCCCGCCGGAGACCCTGCACGCCCTGGCCCGCGTCCTGGCGGCCCGCTGAAAGCCGCGTCCTGGCGGCCCGCTGAAAGCCGCGTGCCGGCGACCGGAGACCCGGGGTGCCCGCCGTCACGGATCGGCGGGCGCGAAGAGGTCTGCGACGGCCGCCGCCACGCGGCGGGTGAAGGGCGAGGCGCTGGAGGGCCCGTGGAACGGCTGCGTGGCCCCTTCCGTCACGGCCTCGACCGTGGCAAGGTCGGCGCCGGGCCGGCAGATGACGTCCGGCCCCGGCAGGTCCGCGAGCAGGAACTCGCCCTGGTCGGCGTCCGCCTCGGACGCGTGCGCGGCGCGCCGGGCCAGGCGCGGGCGGCCTGCGCTGTCCAGCCGGTAGACGCCGGAGCCCTGACCGGCCACGACGCGCACGGGGGAGTCGCCGCCCAGCCGTACCCTGATCGAGAAGGGCCCGCCGCGCTGGGTGGCGCGCATCAGGCTGAGCTGGTTGAACTCCTGCGCGTCCGCCAGCCAGCTCACCCGCCCGCCCAGCATCACCACCAAGTGCGCCAGCACGAACGGCGGCACGCCCACGGCCTGCTGGTTGGCCGCCGAGACCTCGGTGCTCTCGTCGCAGCGCCACCTGATCGCCGACAGGTAGACGCGCTCGCCCGGGGTCAGCAGCGCTCTCAGGCTGAACATCCCGGCGACGCCGTAGCGGCGCCAGCCCCAGACGGCGATCCGCTCCGCGCACTCCATGAGCAGCGCGGCGGCCGGCACCGGCCAGGGGCGTGACCAGTCGTGGCCGGCGTTGTGCAACGGGCCCACACCCAGCTCCGGGACGCCGGTCGCCACGTGGGAGGGGCGGTCCACGTACACGCTGACGCCGCCCTCGCCGTCCGGGACGCTGAGCACGGTGACGGCGCACGGCCAGCCGTCCACGTACGCCGCCACCCGGTACGGCCCCAGCAGCCGGGCCGCCCGCGCCATGTCGTCGTCGTCCGAGACCACCACGGTGCCGCGCCCCCCGAACGTGCCGCCCGCCTGCACCACGACCCGGTCGCTGCCCACCGCCTTGCGCAGCTCCGCCAGGCTCGGCAGCCGCTCGGCCGGCACGCACCGCACGCGCGCCACGGCGGGCACCCCGGCCGCGCGCAGCAGGTCGTCGAAGAGATGCCGGGCCTCGATCGTGGCCCGCACCCCCGGGTCGATCGCCGCGACCGTGCCGCCGGGCTCCGCCAGCTCCTGGAGCTGGGCGCCGGCGTGCGAGGTGAGGATGACGGGCGGGCGGTCGAGCTTGACCAGGTGCCGCGCGGCGTCGTGCCGCACCCGGCGCGGCCAGCCCCGCCGCTCGGCCACCGAGCGCACCCGGCCGTGCTCCTCGGCGGAGACGGCCATGCCGGGCAGCGCGGGGTGCCACGCCGCGTAGCAGCCGATGCTCAGTGCGGGCCGTAACGCCTCGATGGGCATGGGGCCGGTGTAACCGGTACGCAGGGCGGTGCAGAACCGGTCGATGACGACCAGGGGCCGTCCCGCCAGCGCGGCCAGCAGCTCGCCGTGTGCCACTTCGGCGGCAAGGGTGCCTACCATGCCTCCTCCTTCTCCCCCCGGCTCGGGGCGCCGTCGTCAGCGATCTTCCTTCCCCGGCTCGGGACGCCGTCGTCCTTTCTCTTCCGGCTCGCGGTGCCGCCGCCGGGTGGTCGGCGCGTCACCGTCCGCACTATTGACGGTGCGCTGCGTACGGCGCATCGTCGAGGGGACGGCGATGTGAAGCGATGTGAAGTTGCGATGCCGCCACGGCGCACCCGTCCGGTCGTGAACCGGGCTCTCGCCGCGCTGATCGAGCAGGCCGGCTGGACGCACGCCGCCACCGCGCGGCACGTCAACGCCGTGGCCGCCGAGAGCGGCGAGCGGATCCACTACGACCGCTCGGCGGTGGGGCACTGGCTGACCGGCACGGTCCCCCGCCCCGAGGCGGTGCGCGCCGCCGTGGAGGCGTTCCGCCGGCGGCTCAACCGGGCCGACCTCACCCCGGCGCACCTCGGCTGGCCCGATCCGCCGCGCGGGTGGCCGCCGGCCGACGACCCGTGGGGCGGCGACCCGGTGGCCCGGCTGGCCACGCTGGGGGAGGACGACCTGCTCAACCGGCGTACGGTGCTGACCGCGGGCACGTTCACCCTGGCCGCGCTCACCACCCTGTCCGCCAGGCAGACCGGGTACCACCCGCCGCGGCCCCCGCGCGGCCGGCCGGGCGCCGGCGAGGTGGCCCGCCTGCGCGCCGCCACCGCCAGCTTCGCCGACCTCGACGACCGGTACGGCGGCGGCCACGCCCGCGCCGCCGTGGCCGCCTACCTGTCCCACGAGGTCACGCCGCTGCTGCGGGAGGCGACGGGCCGGACCCGTCCCGACCTGTTCGCGGCGGCGGCCGAGCTGAGCTACCTGGCCGCGTACATGGCCATGGACGCCGGCGCGAACGCGCTGGCCCAGCGCTACTACATCAGCACCGTGCGGCTCGCCGACGAGGCCGATGACCTGGTGCTGCGCGCGACGGCGTTACGCAGCATGGCCGTGCAGGCCGCCGAGCTGGGCCATGACGGCGAGGCGTTATCGCTGGCCGACGCGGCCGCCTCGGCGCTCGGCGGGCGCGGCCCCCGGCGCACGCTGGCCTGGATCACCGGCATGCGCGCCGAGGCGCACGCCGCCGCCGGCACCCGCTGGGACGCGCTCAACCTGCTGCGCCGTACCGAGACCGAGCTCGAACGTGCCGACTCCCCGCCCGAGACGGAGTGGACCGGCAACTACCGGCGCGAGTCCCTGGAGCACCAGATCGGGCTCACCCTGACCCAGCTCGGCGACCACGCCACCGCCGCCCGCCACTTCACCGCCTCCATGGACGCCCGCCGGCCCGTGGAGCTGCGTACCCGGGTGCTGATCGGACTGCGGGCGGCCCACGCCCACCTCCGCGCCGGCGACCCGGAGCAGGCCGCGGTCACCGCGCTCGGCCTCGGCGACGACGTCCACCTGATCGCCTCGGCCCGGGTCCGCGACGAGCTGCACCGCCTCCGGGCCGGCTGGCAGCGCTACCGCGACAGCCCCCTCATCGCCGCCGCGGACCGCGCGGTCCGCGGCGCCGACCCCTGACTCCCAGGGGTGTGCCTCTCGGCGCGGTCCGCACCGCTCACCCGTGGATTCCACCGGCGTCAGGCCTCTCACCTGGGCCGATCTGTTATTTCACAAGTAAAACATAAGCTAAACTTTCTGGGTGAGTGCCATCCCCTTCCCCCGGTCCCGTCCTCGTGTCCGCATGCCCGTCCGCGCCGCGCTGCGCCTGGCGCCGCTCGGCGACGTCTGGCACAAGCCCGCCCTCAGCGGCGTCGCCGCGCTGGCCGTCGTGCTGCTCGGGCTCTTCGCGGCGGGACGGCTGGACCTGGTCCTGTACGCCTCCGCGGGCGCCATGTGCGCCCTGTACGGTCACGGCCTGCCCTACGCGGCGCGGGCCGGGGCTCTGGCGTGGGTCGTGCTGGGGATGCTGGCCGGCACCGCCGCCGCCCTGGTCACGGCCGCGCTCACCGACTCGGTCGCCATCCGGGTGGCGGTGGCCGCCCTCCTGGCCGGGCTGCACAAGGCCGTCTGCGACGCCACCCGGATCGGCCCGCCGGGCAACGTGGTGCTCACGTTCATCGCCGCCAGTGCCGCCTTCGTCCCGCACCAGCACCTCGCCGACGTGCCCGCGCACCTGGCGCTCGGGCTGCTGGGCGGGGCCGTGGCGTGGGCGGTGGGCATGGCGCCCGGCCTGGTCCGCCGGGACGGCCCCGAACGCGTCGCCGTCGCCCGAGCCCTGGAATCCACCGCCCGCCTCCTCCGCCTCCGGCCGGGCCGGGCGGCGACCGGTGACTCCCACCAGGCACGTCACGCGGCCGCCGCGGCCGTCAACGCCGCCTGGCAGACCCTGCTGCGCTCCGGCGGCCACCACGAGGGCCTGCGCCGCCTCCTGGTCCGCGCGGAGTCGGCCGCCGCCCGCACGGGCCTCCCGGCGCACGCGGCCGAGGCCGTGGCGGACCGGGGCGGGACGAGCGGGAGCGCGCGTGCGCACGCCCGGCCGTCCGCCGAGGCCGGCGCCCAGGTGGTGGGCGAGGTGCGTGAGGCCGGCGTCCGGGTGGCGGGGGAGGTGCGTGAGGTCGGCGTCCAGGTGGCAGGTGAGGCGGATGAGGCCGACGCGGAGCTGTTCGTGGCGTGGGCGCGCGACCTGCGCAAGGGCCGCCCGCTGCCCCGGCCCCCGGCCGGCGACCCCCGGACCGAGGCCGCCGAGCGGGCGGAACTGGCCGGAATCGCCGCCGAACAGGCGGGCCCCGAGCCGTCCACGCCCCCGCCGGCCGCGACGTGGGGTGCGGGCGTGCCGGCGGCTCCGGGGGGCGCCGGGCGGCTTCGGTCCCGCTGGGCCCGGGTGGCGCGCGGCGTGCGGGTGGTCGGCATGGTGGCCGCGGGGGCGGCGGCGGCCGGATGGGTGTCGATGGCGCTGGGCGTGGGGCGGCCGTACTGGGCGGTGGTGACCGCCGCGGCCGTGTTCGCCGCCAACACCACCATGTCCTGGAGCCGGGCCCTGCAACGCGTCGTCGGCAACCTCCTCGGCGTCGCGCTGTTCACCCTGGTGGCGCCCGTCACCAGGCTCGGCGCGCTCGCGCTCATCCTGGCCGTGCTGGCGCTGCAGTTCGTCACGGAGGCGGCCATCACCCGCAACTACTGGCTGGGCAGCGTGTTCGTGGCGCCGATGGCGATGCTGATGACCGAGTTCGCGGGCGCCGGGCCGGTGCCGGCGCTGGTGGCCGACCGGTGGCTGGACACCTGCCTGGGAGCCGCCGCCGGGCTGCTGGCCTGCGTGCTGCTGCCCGACCGGCGGGCGGCCCAGCGCGTGCGGGACGGTCTCGACCGGCTGGAACGCCTGGTCGGCGAGCCGCTGCCGGAGGGCCCGCCGTCACGGGAGCGGTTGCGGGCCGCGCTCGTGGAGTTGCGTGAGGCCGCCGACCTGGCGGCGGGCGAGTGGTGGGGCGCGGCGCTGCCGCAGGAACGCATCGCCGCCGCCGAACGGGCCGGCCACCACAGGCTCGCCGAGCTGACCGCGTAGCGGGGTGACGACCGCGGGATCGGGGGAGCGGGGCCGGCGCGTACGATCGGAGCCACCGTACATGACAGGAAGGGACGGGCCCGTGGAGGACGCCGTGGCGGTCGCGCTGCGCCAGTGGCGGAAGGTCCTCCCCGACGCCGACCTCGACACCATCGCCGTCATCGGCCGGCTCAACCGGTGCACCGCCCTCCTGCAGCAGGCCACCGACGCCCCGCTGGGCCGGGCCGGGGTCAACCGGGCCGAGTACGACCTGCTGTGCGCCCTGCTCCGGGTGGGCGGCGAGCTGACGCCGGGCAGGCTGGCGCGGGAGACGTTCGCCTCGGGCGCGGCCGTGACCAAGCGGGTGCGCCGCCTGGAGGAGATCGGCCTGGTCGCCCGGCGCGTCGACGACCGTGACCGACGGGTGGCCCACCTGTCGCTGACCGGGCGCGGCAGGGAGTTCATCATGCGGCTGATGCCCGAGCAGCTCGAGTACGAGACCGCGCTGCTCGCCGGCCTGCCCCCGGGCAAGGAGCGGGAGCTGGCCGACCTGCTGGCGGAGCTGCTGCTGATGCTCGAAGGCCGCCTGGGCGGCATGATCGGCTGAGCCGGGAGCGGCAGGCGACCGGTTGGGCCGGGGCTCGGGGGCGGGCGGCCGGGCCGGGGCTCGGGGGCGGCCGGCTGGGCGCGGGTGATCGGCTGAGCGTCAGAAGGCGTAGTTGCGCAGGACGGCGAGTGCCTCGGCGCCGTGCGGGCCGGTGGCCTTCAGCGCCGAGTCCGACGGGGCCAGGCGGCGGGCGCCCACGCGGCAGAAGTCGGCGGCCGGCCCGGTGATGGCCGACGGGGCGGCCGGGTCGCCGAAGCGCCACAGGTCGCCGTCGGGCGCGGTCAGCTCGCAGCGGACGGGCCCGCCGGACAGCCCCTCCACGTCGAACGCGTACGGCAGCGTGCGGTGCCCCAGCCAGGCGATGTGCCGCAGCCGCGCCGTGTCGGGGTAGGCGATGCCGAGCGGCTCCGTGATGTCGTGGGCGTGGGCCCAGTGCTCGGCCAGCCGGGTGGTGGCCATGGTCGCGGGCGACAGGGTGGCGGCCACCCAGCTCAGGCGGCTGCCCCGGGGATGGCCACGCAGCGCGGCGGGCGTGCGCGAGACGGCCGCGCGCCAGCGCGCCAGCAGGTCGGCGGGCGCGATGTCGCGCTGGGCGGCCACGGCGGCGGCGGCCACGGCGTCGACCTCGCCGGGAGCGTGCGGGCCCGACAGCTCGCCGGCCAGTGAGGCGAGCACGAGCTCCTCGGACTGGGCCAGGTGCAGCACCACGTCGGAGACGGTCCAGCCGGCGGCGGCCGACGGGTGGGACCACTGCGCGGGCGTGAGGGCGGCCAGGACGGCGTCGAGCTGCTCGTACTCGGCCACGAGGTCGTCGAAGATGTCCGTCATGCCCCACCACTCTACAGAACAAAGTTCGGGAGGAGGAGGCCGGGAGGGCCGCCCGGCCGACGAGGGCTCGCTCCGGTGCGGGGCGGTTCAGCCGAGGAGGGGGAGCGCGGTGAACGGGTGGGAGGCCCACAGGCGGCGGGACGCCTCCTCCGGGTAGGGCACGACCGACAGCCGGACGTCGAAGAGGCGCGTCAGCCGCCGCCCCGCGTCGTACGGCTCCCATCCCGGCCCGTCGCCCGCCGCGAAGCCCGTCCACGCGCGCCGGAACCCGGCCGAGACGGTCTCCGCCTCGGGCGTCACCCGCTCACCGAGGAAGAACGCGGCCATCCCGCTGCTCAGGTTGCCGAACACCAGCGGCACGTCCAGCCCGTGACAGGCCCCCAGCGCGCCCCCGAGGGCGGGGGTGGGCCAGGTCAGCTCGTAGGCGTAGGCCACGCCGCCGCCCTCCGCCTGCGCCTCGGCCAGCCGCACGGACGGCATGCGGAACAGCCAGTCGGACCGGACCAGCTCGCCCAGCAGCCCCGGCTCCGCCTCGGGGAAGGCGTCCCGGTAGCCCTGCTCCAGGCCGGGCGCGAACGAGCGCAGCAGGTCGTCGTCGTCGCCCGCCTGCCCCAGCTGGGTGAACAGCCGGTACTCGTCGCGGGTGTGGCCTGCGATCAGCTCGACGTCGCGGCCGGCGCCGCCGGCCAGCGCGGCCCACGGGTCGCTGGGCAGGACGTCACCGTCCACGACCGGTGAGTACGGGGTGATGGTGCGGGCCACGGCGCCCCAGCGGTGCTCGTACCCGGCCATCCTGGGCGTGATCGCCTCGGTGACCGTGACCAGCCGGGCGGGCTCGACGCCGGCCAGGTCGGCGACGGTGGGCCGCAGGCCCGCCTCGGCGGCCAGGACGGCGGCGATGTCGCCGGCCAGCGCGGCCGAGAAGTAGGTGCCCGGCACGCTCTGCGCGATCGCCCGCGCGAACAGGCCGGCGGCCCGCGGCATGGCCATGAGCGCGGCGACCGACCCGGCCCCCGCCGACTCGCCGAACACCGTCACCCGTCCCTGGTCGCCCCCGAACGCGGCGATGTTCTCCCGCACCCACTCCAGGGCGGCCACCTGGTCGAGCAGCCCCCGGTTGGCCGGCGCCCCCTCGATCTGCCCGAACCCCTCCATGCCGACCCGGTAGTTGAGGGTGACGACCACCGCGTTCCCCTCGCGGGCCAGCCGCGCCCCGTCGTACACGGAGTCGCCGGACCTGCCGCCCTTGTACGCGCCCCCGTAGATCCACACCATCACCGGCAGCCGGGCGGCCGGGTCGAGGGCGGGCGACCACACGTTGACCGTCAGCCAGCTCTCTCCCGGACGCTCGGGCACGGCCGGCGTGCCGGGAGCGGGCGGCTGGGGCGGCGGCGGGCCGAAGGCCGCGCAGTCACGCGTGCCGTCCCACGGCTCGGGCGGGACGGGCGCGCCGAAGCGCAGGTCGCCGACCGGCGGCCGGCCGAACGGGATGCCGCGGAAGACGGCGATGCCGTCCTCGACGCGCCCCCGCACGCGGCCCGCCCCGATCTTGATCTCCGGCTCGCCGGTCGTCTCCATGATCATCGCCGCCTCCTCGTCCGCCCGCTGCCGCTCCCTCGATTATGGTCGGCGGTTCCCTGGACCTTGATCTGCGATGCGACCGAACGGAGGAGATCCCTGCAAACGGCGGTCCGCGACGGCGGGGTGAAACACTCGGAAAAGGTGCCGGACATGTACGAGATGTCCAGCACTTTGGCACGAGGAGAACCATCCGTGAGCCATCCACCGGGCGCGCGAGACCGCTTGGAAGCGATCTACAACGCGCACTACCCGGCCATCCATCAGTACGCCGCCCGCCGTACGGGCTCGCCCGACGACACGGCGGACGTGATCTCTGAGACGTTCCTCACCGCGTGGCGGCGCATCGCCGACGTCCCTGAGAACGGCCGTTCATCGAGAGGATCGGACCACTCATCGTAAAGATCGCCGGAATGCTCAATACTGCATACGGTATGTGGTACCGGTGAGGCGTGGCAGACAGCACCAGGTTCGCCAGTTTCCTCAGCCGTTCCCGCACCGTGGCGGCGCCCACCTGGAGCCGGTGGCTCGTGCCGCCCGCGGCGCTCTCCGTGCATCTGGCCATCGGGCAGGCGTACGCGTGGAGCGTCTTCAAGCCACCGCTCGAATCCGCGCTGGGCCTGTCGGGCACGCAGAGCGCGCTGCCGTTCCAACTCGGCATCGTCATGCTCGGCCTGTCGGCGGCCTTCGGCGGCACGCTCGTCGAGCGCAACGGGCCCCGCTGGGCCATGTTCGTCTCGATGACCTGCTTCTCCTCCGGCTTCCTGCTGTCCGCGCTGGGCGTGATCACCCGCCAGTACTGGCTGGTCGTGCTCGGCTACGGCTTCGTGGGCGGGATCGGGCTGGGCATCGGCTACATCTCACCCGTCTCCACGCTGATCAAGTGGTTCCCCGACCGGCCCGGCATGGCCACCGGCATCGCGATCATGGGGTTCGGCGGGGGCGCGCTCATCGCCTCGCCGTGGTCGGCGCAGATGTTGGCCTCCTTCGGCGCGAGCACCGGCGGGATCGCCACGACGTTCCTCGTGCACGGCGTCGTCTACGCCGGGTTCATGTCGATGGGCGTGCTCCTCGTACGGGTGCCGCCCCCCGGCTGGACGCCCCGGGGACGGCGGCCGGCCGCGGCCGTCCGGCTCCGGCCGCTGGTCACCACGGCCGACGTGTCGGCCCGCAACGCGATCCGCACCCCGCAGTTCTACCTGCTGTGGATCGTGCTGTGCTGCAACGTCACCGCCGGCATCGGCATCCTGGAGAAGGCCGCGCCGATGATCGTCGACTTCTTCGCCGGCACCTCCGCGGCCGTCGCGGCCGGGGCGGCGGCCGGGTTCGTGGCGCTGCTGTCGCTGGCCAACATGGCCGGGCGGTTCGTCTGGTCCTCCACCTCCGACCTGATCGGGCGCAAGAACATGTACCGCGTCTACCTGGGCGTCGGCGCGCTGCTCTACCTCGCCATCGCCCTGGCGGGCGACACCTCCAAGCCGCTGTTCATCGGGTGCGCGCTGGGCATCCTGTCCTTCTACGGCGGCGGCTTCGCCACCGTCCCCGCCTACCTGAAGGACCTGTTCGGCACCTACCAGGTCGGCGCGATCCACGGCCGCCTGCTCACCGCCTGGTCCACCGCCGGCGTGCTCGGCCCGCTGATCGTCAACGCGATCGCCGACGCGCAGAAGGCCGCCGGGCGCTCGGGCCCCGAGCTCTACACGACCTCGCTGTTCATCATGATCGGGCTGCTCGCCGTGGGCTTCCTGGCCAACGAGCTGATCAGGCCGGTGCACGAGAGACACCACGAGCGGGTGGCGGGATGGCAGGAGCAGGTGACGGAGAAGGGGCGGACGAGATGAGCCAGGACAGGCCGGAGGGCCGGCGCGCCGCGCTGATGACGCTGGCGTGGTCGTGGGTGGGGCTGCCGTTCGCGTACGGGGTGTACGAGCTGTTCCTGAAGCTCACCCAGCTCTTCGCCGGCTGAGGTGGCACCATGCTCCGGCCCGGTGCGGACTCCCGGCCCCGCGCGCCCGTCAGGCCAGGCGCCGGGCCACGGCCTCGGCCACCATGGCCAGCGCGTCGGCGCTCGCGGGCAGCACGTTCACCAGCGTGAAGAAGACGTGCATCTGGCCCTCGAACCGCCGGAGCTCGACCGGCACGCCCGCCTGGCGCAGCCGTTCGGCGTACGTCTCGCCCTCCTCGCGCAGCACGTCGTGCTCGGCGGTCAGCACGACCGCGGGCGGCAGGCCGGACAGGTCCCCGGCGCGCAGGGGAGAGGCGTCGGGCTCGGCGCGCCGGACGTGGTCGGGCGCGTAGTGGTCCCAGAACCAGGCCACCGCGTCCCGAGTGAGCAGGAGCTGGTTCTCCGGGTCGTAGTAGGAGTCCCGGTCCAGGTCGCAGTCGGTGACCGGGTAGACGAGCACCTGTAACGCGATGGCCGGGCCGCCCTCGTCCCTGGCGCGCTGGGCCACGACGGCCGCCAGGTTGCCGCCGGCGCTGTCGCCCGCCACCACGATCGGCAGGCCGGGCCTGGCGGCGGCCGTCCAGAGCAGCGCGGAGTAGGCGTCGCGGGCGGCGGTGGGGTAGCGGTGCTCGGGCGCGAGCCGGTAGGCGGGCAGGACGACCTCGCAGCCCGTCCGGGCGGCCAGCTCCCTGCCCAGGGTGTCGAACTCGTCGATGCCGCCCAGGACCCAGCCGCCGCCGTGGTAGTACACGATGACGCCGCGCGGGGCCGCGGTCGGCGTCAGGACGCGGGCGGGGAACGCGGCGCCGTCCTCGGCCGGGACGGTGACCTCCGCCACGCGGGCCATCTCCGGCCCCTTGCCGCTCAGCCCGCTGAGCATGGCGCTGACCGCGCGCGCCTCCGCGACGCTCTGCTCGTGCAGCGGTCTGCCGCCCGCCTCCGCGAACTGCTTGAGCAAGCCGGCGGTCGCCCGATCAACGGCCATGGCACGTCACCTCGTCGGGGGGATGGTGATCCACGTCACAACGAACCTAGGGTCCGCGGGCGCGGTTGTCGAGGGCCCTGATGTGTGGGAGGGACGGCCGGGGGCAACGGATGCAGAGTGAAAGTGCACAAGGTGTCGTCCTGGCGGGAGCTGGACGACGCGATCAGTGAGGCCGGGCGGCGCGACGGGGCGGCGCACGCGCATTCCACGCTGGTCTTCCGGGGGCTGGCGCGCAGCACGTACTCCCACATGTCGGGGCTGGCGCGGCTGCGCGGCGACTACGCGGGCGTCGAGTCGCATCTGATCAGGAACTTCCGGAAGTACGCGCACCGCCGCGCGCCCGGCCCGACCCTGTGGGACTGGCTGGCCCTGGGCCAGCACCACGGCCTGCCCACCCGCCTGCTGGACTGGACCTTCTCCCCGCTCGTCGCCCTGCACTTCACCACCGCGTCCTGGCCGGACGACGACGGCCTGCTGCTGGCCGTGGACTGCGCGGGCGCGCACCGGCTGCTGCCCGCGCCGCTGCGCCGCTCGCTCGACACCGAAGGGGCGCTGGTGTTCACCACGGAGATGCTGGCAGAGGTCGCCCCCGACCTGACCTGCTTCGACCGGCTGGGCGGTGACGACGCGCCGTTCCTGGCCTTCTTCGAGCCGCCCTCGCTGGACGAGCGGGTGGTCAACCAGTCGTCGGTGCTGTCGGTCTTCTCGTCGCCGACGTACCAGCTCGAACGGTGGCTGCGGGAGAACCCGGGGCTCGCGCGGGCGTGGCTGATCCCGGCCGCGGTCAAGGCCGAGATCAGGCAGAGGCTGGACCAGGCGAACATCACCGAGCGCGTCCTGCTGCCCGGCCTCGACGGGCTGGCCGACTGGCTGCGGCGCTACTACTCGCCCGGCTCGATCGAGGACGGGGAGGGCGAGAGGACCGGCGGCGCCTCGATGGCCCACCAGCGCGACGACCGTTCGTAGCCGCCGGCGGTGGCCGGGGTCCCGCCGGTCAGGCCGGCTGTGCCACGCGGCGGAGCCGGGCGAGGGCGAGCAGGCCGCCGATCACCGGGACCCAGGCGCGCCACCGCGCGCCGGTCCCGGCGCTGCCGGGGGCCAGCGTGGTGAGGATGATGACGGCGAGGTACGCCCCGCCGTGCAGCGGGCCGACCAGCGAGGCCACCGCGGGCACGTGGACGGTGAACAGGTTCACCAGCAGGACCGCCAGCGAGAGGGTCTCGACGGAGACCGCGACGCGGAGCGCGCGCACCGGCCTCAACCCTCCGCGCCCGGACGGACGATCATCAGGACGACGACCACGGCCCACAGCAGGTTGTAGACGCCGGCCAGCATGGACAGGGGCTTCAGCCGCGCCCGGTCGCCGGGGGTGGCCAGGGCGTCGCGCTGGCGGGGGTAGATCTGCACGGCCAGCAGCAGCCCGGCCGCCGCGGTCAGGACCATCGCCAGGGTGATCCAGATCTCCCCGGTACGGCCCTGCACGAACGCCAGCACGATGCCGGCGGCCGGCACGATGATCCCGGCCAGGCTGTAGCCACGGGTGATGCGGTGCATCGCGACCGCCACGGCCCGGCTGCGCCCGTCCGCCTCGCCGTGCCCGCCCGCCTCCGCCCCGGCTCCGGCCACCGCCACGCTGCCCTCCGTGCTCAAGAGGCCGTCCCCGGCTGACGCCACCCCCGCGCGGGACCCGGCCGTCCCGGTCGCCACGCCGGCCGGGACCGGGTCCGCGACCGGCACGTAGCGCGGGAAGAGGCTGGCCGCGATGCCCGAGCCGCCCACGAACACGATCCCGGCCAGCACATGGATGGACAGCAGCAGGTGTTCCACGAAGACCTCCAAACCTTCAGGTAACCTGAAGCTTAGCACGCACCCTTCAGGCCCTCTGAAGGAGGCCGCTGATGGCGCGAATCGTGGGGTGCGTGTCATTGACGCCACCAACCGGCGACCGGCAGGGTGGGAAGCGTGAACCAGCGCCGCGTCGTCTTCGTCGTCTTCGACGGCTTCCAGGCCCTCGACCTCGCGGGCCCGCACGAGGTGTTCCAGCAGGCGGCCCGGCGCGCGGGCGGCTACTCCTGCGAGGTCGTGGCCCCGCTGCCCGGGCTGGTGCGGGCCGAGAGCGGCCTGCCCGTGCACGCCGGCCACGGCGTGGCCACGCTCGCCCCTGACGGCGTGGACACGCTGGTCGTGACCGGCGGCAGCGGCGTCTACGCGGTCAGGCACGATCCCGCGCTGACCGGCTGGGTCGCCGCCGCCGGCGCCACCGCCCGCCGGGTGGCCTCGGTGTGCACGGGGGCGTTCCTGCTGGCCGCCGCGGGGCTGCTGGACGGCCGCCGGGTCACCACCCACTGGGGCCGTGCCGGGCGGCTGGCCGAGGAGCACCCCGGCGTCACGGTCGACAGCGATCCGATCTTCATCAGGGACGGGCGCGTCTGGTCGTCGGCCGGGGTGACCGCCGGCATGGACCTCGCGCTCGCGCTCGTCGAGGACGACCTCGGCGGCGACGTCGCGCTCGCCGTGGCCAGGCAGCTCGTCCTGTTCCTGCGCAGGCCGGGCAGCCAGTCCCAGTTCAGCGTGCCGCTGTGGACCGCGCAGCCGTCCACCGACCCGATCCGCGCCGCCGTGGCCGCCATCCACGCCGACCCCGGCGCCCGGCACGACATCCAGGACCTCGCCGCGCACGCCGGGCTCAGCCCCCGCCACCTGCAGCGCCGCTTCACCGCCGAGCTCGGCGTGCCGCCCGGCTCCTACGTCGAGCGCGTCCGGGTCGAGGCCGCCCAGCGGGCGCTGGCGCAGAGCGACGACCCCGTCGAGGTCATCGCCCGCCGCTGCGGCTTCGGCACCGCCGAGACGCTGCGCCGCACGTTCCACCGCCGGGTGGGCGTCGCGCCCTCCGACTACCGCGACCGATTCCACTCCACCGCCATGGGAGGCGACCAGTGACGACGTAGCGAGCCTCGGGTGGGGGAAGGGCAGGGAAGGGGCGCGGAGGGAAGGCCGGGAAGGGGGCGGGAGAGGGCGCTAGGAGGTGGCGCCAGGAGGGGCGGTGAAGGCGGCGCGGAGGGTGGCGCCCACCTGGCGCAGGACCGGGTCGGCCGTCTCGCCGAACATCCGCTCGTCCACCCCGGCCACCGCCTCCCGGGCCCGGCGCAGCAGGCGGTCGCCGTCGGGGGTCACCTCGATGGCCGACGCGGCCCCCGCGCGGGCCGTGTTGTCGCGCACCAGGCCCGCCCCGGCCAGCGCCTTCACCGCCGCGTGCACGCTCTGCACCGTGATGCCCGACATGCGGGCCAGGTCGCTGAACGACGCGCCGGGCACGGCCGCGATGTGACCGAGCAGCCCGAGCCGGCTCACCGTGAGGTCGAGCGCCGCCAGCGCGGCGTTGAGCTCGGTCTCGACGCGGCGCGCCAGCGTGAGCACCAGGATGGAGGCGCTGGTCACCGGAGGGCCGGGGCGCCCGTTCTCGTAGGTCACCGTCCAAGTCTCCCGCACCCGGAAGCCTGCTCGCGGCCAGGACGCGGCCACGGTGCAGCCACGGTGCGGCCACGGTGCGGCCACGGCGCGGGCGGGCCAGGGTTCGGGCCTGGCGGACGAGCGCTGGGCGGTCTCGTACGTCGACTCCCTGGTTCTTCAGGCCCTGTATGAGGCCGGTCTGCTCCGCTGAGGCCCGAAAAGCGACACTTCTCCCGGTACGCGTTGATCGCTAGGCTGGGCGTCACCCCAGTGCAGGGAGATCTCGCGTGAGTGCTGCTGAGCCGCATGTGCCCGGTGTCGATCCCACGGTTCCCAGCGTGGCCCGCATGTACGACTACTACCTGGGCGGCAAGGACCACTTCCCGGCGGACCGCGAGGCCGCCGAGAAGATCATCGCGATCGTCCCCGAGGTGCGCGAGACGGCCCGCGACAACCGGGCCTTCATCGGCAAGGCCGTGCGGGTCATGGCCGAGCGGGGCGTGCGGCAGTTCCTCGACATCGGCGCCGGCCTGCCCACGCAGGAGAACGTGCACCAGGTCGCGCAGCGGATCGTCCCCGACGCCCGCGTGGTCTATGTCGACAACGACCCGATCGTCCTGACGCACGCCCGCGCCCTGCTGGCCGACAGCCCCGGCACCGTCGCGGTCTGGGGCGACATCACCGACCCCGCCGCCATCCTGGCCGACCCCGAGGTGGCCGGGCACCTGGACTTCGGGCGGCCCGTCGGGCTGCTGATGTCGGCGGTGCTGCACTTCGTCCCCGGCGACCAGCAGGCCGACGACATCGTCAAGACGCTGCGCGCGCCGCTCGTGCCCGGCAGCCACCTGCTGATCTCGCACTTCTTCACCCCGGACGCCGACGACCCGAAGGTCAAGGCGGGCCAGCAGGTCTACAAGGGGACCAGGCCGGGCGCGCTGGCCGCCCGCTCGCTGCGGCAGATCGGCGCCTACTTCGACGGCCTGACCCTGCTGGAGCCGGGGCTCGTCCCGGTAAAGTCGTGGCGGCCCGAGTCGGAGCTCGACCGCCAGGCCAGGATCGACCTGACCATCCCCGGCCTCATCGGCGCCGTCGGCCATCTCCCCTGACGGCCGGGCGCGACCTGGCCCGACGGAATGCCGGGATGGCGCCGACGATGTCGCGGCAGTCGATCAGACCCAGCTGGCGGGAGTCCTGCGAGCGGGTGTTGTCCCCGGCCACCGCGACATACCCGGCCGGTACGTGGGACACGCCGTGCAGTGCCGGGGCGAGCCAGTCCGGCAGCGGGTCCCCGGCGACGGCGGCGACTCGCTTGATCCGGTGCGGCAGCTCCTCGTCCGCCACCCGGAACACGATCACCTCCCAGCGCCGGGGGGCACGACGCAGCCGGCGCGCGAGCAGGCGCTGGCCGTCCCGGAAGGTGGGCGACATGCTGTTGCCCCGTACGGTCACCCTGATCCACCCGATCATCGCACTCTCGCATCCTGGTATCCGCCGGCCTGGAGGCGGAACAGCCGGGCGTACTCGCCGCCCGCGTCCATCAGTTCGTCATGACTGCCCTGCTCGGCGATCCGGCCGTCGGCGAGCGTGACGATCACGTCGGCACCGCGCAGCGCGGACATCCGGTGGGAGATCAGCAACCGCGTACGGCCTCGCGTGTGCCGGCGCAGGGTGTCGTGCACCCGGTTCTCGCCCTCGGCGTCCAGTCCCGAGGTCGGCTCGTCGAGCACGATCAGCTCGGCGTCGGTGCGCATCAGGCAGCGGGCCAGGGCGATCCGCTGCCACTGCCCGCCGGACAACGTCACTCCGGCCTGCTCGCCGTCGTCGGCATGCGTCCTGGACAGTACGGTGTCGTAGCCGTGGGGCAGAGCCGCCACCGTGTCGTCCGCTCGTGCCGCCCGCGCGGCCTCGACGATCCGCGACCGATCGCCGAGCTGGGACACCTGACCGATGCCGATGTTCTCGGCCGCGGTCAGGTCGTAGGTCATGAACTCCTGGAACACCACGCCGATCCGGGCGCGCAGGGCCGCGGCGTCCAGCTCGCGGAGGTCCACGCCACCCCAGGTGATCGTGCCGCGCTGCGGGTCGTAGAACCGGCACAACAGTTTCACCAGCGTGCTCTTGCCCGCGCACAGCCGCACCGCGCGCACGCTCTCGCCGAGCTGGAGCACCACGGAGGACAGCCCGGTCTGCACGCCGGCCACCGCACTGAGGAACAGCACCAGGTCGCCGACCGACGATCCGCCGGTGGCGATGTTCGTGGTGACGACGACCGTGCCTGCCCCTGTCACGACGGCACCGAGCAGTGCGAGCCCGCTCTGCTGCAGCGCGCCTCTGCGCGTCACCGACAGCCGTGCGTGCGAGACCGCCGTCAGCGAGTCGATCATCCTGGCGTGGAGCAGCGTGCCGAGGCCGAACAGCCGGATCTCCTTGGCGGCACGCACGTCGGTGAGCAGCGCCCGGTAGAACAGGCGGCGCCGGTCGGTGGCCACCCACGCCTCCTCGGTGGCCGCCTCGCGCCGCGCGGTCGCCAGCCTGGCGAGCACGGCGGTCAGGACCGAGGCGAGCAGCAGCAGGTTCATGGGCGGCCACACCACCAGCAACGCACCCGTGAAGCCGGCGAGCAGGACCGCTGAACGGATCAGCTCCTGCGCGAACTGGGAGACCGTGCCGGGCGCCTCCTGCGCGGCCTGCTCGGCGAGCCGCAGCCGGTCGTGGAAGGCGGGGTCCTCGACGTGCCGAAGTGATCTCGTTGACCAGGGTCATCGTCAGCCATGCCGCGATCGCGGGCGCGGCGCCCGCCAGGACGGTGAGCGCCAGGGCGGCGGTGGCGATCACCGGCGTGGACCGGAACGGCAGCGCGAGCGCCGCCGCGCCCGCGCGGACGGCGGATCGCGTCATGTCAGCTGTGCTGGGGCGGCGCTCGTGGCGTCGGCGAAGTCATCGAGCCGGCTGCCGGACGCGGTGACCACGCCGCCGTGCGTGTGCAGCAGCGTCGGGAACGCCACGACCTCGAACGCGGTCAGCACGGGATCGTCGACGCCGATGACCGCGACCCGGCCGAGAGCCTCGAGCTTGGCGGCCAACCGCTCGGTGGCCTCCGGGTCGACTGGATCGCCGTCCACGATGGAGACGAACCGAACTGCCGGCGGCGCGCCGACCAGGGCGTCCGACAGCATCCGGCACGGTCCGCAGCCGACCTGGAAGAACCCGACCTGGACCGGGCCGTCGAGGTCGGCCTCGGTGATCGCGGTGCCATCGGTGGCGGTGACCGAGAAGGGCCGGATGACCGCTCCGGGCCTGGGCAACTGCCTGTTGTCGGCGCGGGCGCCGCCGTGCTGCTGCAGCTCGCGGACCCGGGCGACCAGCCCGAACGTGAACAGCAGATGCACCGCGACCACGACGGCGAGCAGGACGACGGCGGTGGTGAGCAGGGTCAACGGCTTCTCCCGGCGGGAACGAGGAGGAACGCGACGTCCTCCCAGCGGGTGGTGAGCAGGCCGAGGAAGGCTCCGGTGACCAGGGCGACCAGCACGGCGGGGGCGGACGGGGCCGCGCCGCCGGCCAGCGCTCCGGCCACGGCGACGGCGATCAGCAGGGTGTTGCGGACGAGGTGCCGCGGGCCGAGCAGGCCGCCTCCCGAGCCGAAGCACTGGCACCGTACGGACTGCCTGGTCAGGACCGCGCGGGCGATGCCGGCGCAGAACAGCGCGAGAAGCACGGCTGCGAACGCGTAGCCCGCCAGCCGCGTGCCGGGGACGGCGAGCAGCACCACAGCCGCGGCCTCCCCCGCGACGACCGCGCCACCGGCCGGACCGGCCGGCAGCCACCGCGGCCCGATCGCGGCGACCGTGTCGCGGAACTCGGCGAACCCCTGCCTGGAACGCGCCTTTCCCACGACCGCCGCAAAGAAGACGACAGCGAGCAAGGCGCGAGCGAGCAGGTCGAACACGGCAACCTCCGGACGGTTCCGATGAACCGGCGAGACACTGAGGGCATCCCGCCGGCCTCTACGGTGAACAGTGGTCAGCAGCCGGACCGGCGGACGCTGCAAATGCCGTTGCAGCTGAAGGCGTAGCCCCTCCGGCAGCACTGGCCGTGTTCCGGCACGCAGGCACCGGCCTCCACGCTCGGCAGCACCGCTCCGACGAGCCGCTCGCTCACCTGCCGCATGAGTTGCTTCATGCCGACTCCTTTCCTGATCGACGATGGAGACACCGACAGAAGAGCGGCGGTCCTGGCGACACGTCACAGCGGACCCTGCGCTGCCCGATTTCGTGGGAATTGCGCACTATCGCCCTTTCTGGCGGCGTTGACATGATTGCCCAGGGCCCGATGACCAGGCAAGATCGCAAATAGTGCCTTTTTATGCTCGGCTTAGCCTCGATCCGCGGGCTCGATTCCCGGTGGCATCGCTCGGTCCGATTCCTCGGCGAGACCGCTCCCGCAGGTGGAGGCGTAGTCCCGGCCCCTTGTTCCGCAGACCTTCACCCGGGGCGGTAACCCCTCCCGCTTCTTGTCCGCATCGGCGCGGACGGGCATGGGCCTCCAGCCCCGGCTCTGACTCGCGGCGCAGATCAGCCACTCGTCCCGATCCGGCCGGGCTCCGCATGGCCGCCCGATGCATCGTCCCCACGAAATGGCGTAATCGTCTTTTCTCGGACGAGGAAACCCCGCCGCCGGGGACCAGAAATGCCCGAGGCCGGCCTCATGGGACGTGTTCCCGGCCTCGGGGGCCGGTGGGCCGCCCTGTGGCTCGCAGCTCGGGCGTTACGTTGCCGCCGGCGTGTCGCAGAGGTGGAAGCGTTTGTCCAGCCCGGTCAGGCGCAGCAGGCGGGTCACCCGGGGTTGTGCCCCGGTCAGCCGGAGCCCGCCGCCCGCCCCCTCCACCGTGTTGGCGGCCCAGATCAGCGTGTTCAGCCCCGAGGAGTCGCAGAAGCCGACGTGGCGCAGGTCGACCACGATGCGCGGCGGACGCAGGCACGCGATCGCCTCCGTCAGCCCGTGGCGGAACTCCTCCATGGAGGCCAGGTCCAGATCACCGGCGGGACTCAGCACAGCGGAATCACCACTCTGCGTGACGATCCAGGAGAAGCCGGTACGGTTCGCGTTTCCCATTCACCCCTCCATCGCGTAACGGTTCGCCACTTCTCATTTTTGCACAGTGCAATAAAACGTGACAGTAACATTCGAGAACCCGTAGCGGAACGGTGTAGAACGGTTCCCATGGGCGAAGACGCTGCGCCGCGGGTGGACGGCGAGGACCTGACCGCGGTCATCACGGCGGTCCTGACCGGCTCGCGGCTCCTGGTCGGCCTCGCCGCGCGGTCCCTGGCGGCGGTCGAGGACAAAGTGACGCTCCCGCAGTTCAGGATGCTGGTGGTGCTGGCCGGGCACGGCGAGACCAAGCTGGTCACGATGGCGGAGCTGCTCGACGTCAACGCCTCCACCGCGATGCGCATGGCCGACCGGCTGGCCGCCGCGGGCCTCGTCGTACGCGAGGTCAACCCCCACAACCGGCGCGAGAGCCTCATGCGGCTGACCGTGGAGGGGCGGCGCATCGTGGACGAGGTGATGGCCCGCCGCAGGAAGGAGATCGGCGCGATCGTGGCGCGCATGTCGGCGGCGCAGCGCCGGGCGCTCATCTCGGCCATGAACGCCTTCACCGAGGCCGGCGGCGAGCCCGTGGCGAGCGTGGCGCACCCGCTCGGATGGCCCGACGCGTGAGTTCGCAATCAGGCGGTTGACCGCCGGTTTCGGGCATGGCAGTGTCCACCGCGTGGGAGGTCGTCAAGTCCCTCGTCACTGCCCGCGGCGATGAGTTTCGCGACGTCCGGCGATCTGCCACCGCGGAAACGACTGCCCCATGGTCAGGAGGAAACGCGTTGCAGCTCACCGTCACCACGGTCGTCACCATTGACGGCGTCGCGCAGGGGCCCGGCAGCCCCGACGAGGACCGCAGCGGCGGGTTCGACCACGGCGGCTGGGTCGTGCCGCTGCTGGACTTCCCGGTCGTGCTGGGTTCCGGCAGGCGGTTGTCCGACGGCGTCGTCCCGACCGGGCTGGAGCTCGCCGGGAGCAGGACCAGCACCAACGGGATCATGCTCCAGACCTACCGGGCGGCCGGCCGCCCCGCCTTCGGCACGGTGCCGCCGATGGGCTGACCCTCCGGGCTCCGGTCCGCGCGCGGGACGAGCCCCGCGCGCGGGGCGGGCCCGGCCACTCACGGGCTCTGGTGAGGTGACAAGTGAACAAAGACCAGCTCCGCGGCGGCAATGACGCGGGCGCGGTGCGGGTGGACGACACCGTGCGACGGCCGGTGCGGGCCTGGACGGCCTCGGTGCACGAGCTGCTGCGGCACCTGGAGCGCAAGGGGTTCCAGGGGGCGCCCCGCGTGCTGGGCATCGACGCCGAGGGGCGCGAGATCCTCACCTACATCGAGGGCGAGACCATGGGCGAGGCGCCCGTGTGGCCCTGGTGGACCCGTACGGAGGAGACGCTCGTCCAGGTGGCCGAGTGGACGCGCGCCTACCACGAGGCCGTGGCCGACTTCGTGCCGTCCGCCGCGGCGCGGTGGCGCACCGGCGGGCGGTGGGCGCCGGGCATGATCATCGCCCACAACGACGCCAGCCCCTTCAACGCCGCCTGGCAGGCGGGGCGGCTGACCGGGTTCTTCGACTGGGACTTCGCCGGCCCCGTCACACCCGAGTCCGACGTCGCCTGGATGGCGCACGCCTGGGTCCCCCTCTACGCCCGCCACGTCGCCGCGCTGGAGGGGCTGCGGGACTTCGACTCGCGGGCCGCCCGCCTGCGGCTCTTCCTCGACGTGTACGGCTACACCGGCGACCCGCAGGCCGTGGTGAGGGAGATCCAGGCCCGCATGCGGGTGCGGGTCGCCCAGATCCGCCGGTACGGGGTGAGCGGCGATGGCCTGTACGCCAAGCTGCTGCGCCGCGGCGTCGCCGACGACGTGGACGTGGCCATCCGCGAACTCGACGAGTTCCTGCGCTGATCCCCGCCCGGCGCCGCCTGCCGCCGGCGCCGACCTCGCCCCCGACCGGGGCCGTGGGCCGGCGGCGGGCGGGTGGTCAGGCGGGTGGGAGGGTGGAGCCGGTCAGGCGGCCGGTGCGGCGGTAGACGGCGCACATGATGTCGCGGTCGCCGTCGGCCCACGTCTCCGCCGTCGGCATGATCGGATAGTAGGCCAGGTCGCGGTCCTCGCCGCCGCCCCACAGCTCGGCGTGCCGCGCCCCGCAGCTCCGCCAGGCGACCTCATCGACTCCGCCAACAGCGAGGAGCAGTGGGGCGAGTGGTACAAGGCGGGCGGGTTCATCGACGGCCAGGTCAACAACATCTCGATCCCCGGCAACCATGAGTACAGCGGCGGCCTGTCGGCCTTCTGGCGGCCGCAGTTCCCGTATCCGGACAACGGGCCGGGCAACCCCGAGCTCAAGCAGACCGTCTACACCCTCGACTACCAGGGCGTGCGCTTCATCGGGCTGGACACCAACCACCAGAGCAACGCCACGCTGATGGCCGCCCAGACCGCCTGGCTGGAGGGCCTGCTCAAGGACAACCCGAACAAGTGGACCGTGGTGACCTTCCACCACCCCGTCTACTCGACCACCGGCACCCGCAACAACCCCAACGTGCGGGCGCAGTGGGCGCCGCTGTTCGAGAAGTACGGCGTGGACCTGGTGCTTCAGGGCCACGACCACTCCTACGGGCGCGGCAACCCGGTCTCGGCGCGCAAGTCCGCGACCGTGCACAACGGCGTGCCGTACGTGGTTTCGGTGTCGGGCGGCAAGATGTACGCGCTCAACGGCGGCGAGAACTGGACCGGAAACGGCGCCGAGGTGCGCAGCACCAGCCAGAACACCCAGCTCTACCAGCTCATCGACGTCACGAAGGACACCATCACCTTCGAGGCCCGCTACGCCAACGGCGAGCACCACGACGGGTTCGTGATCCGCAAGAACGACAAGGGCGAGCGCACCGTCAACGACCTGCGCACGGCCGAGAACACCGTCGGGGAGCAGGTGACCGTCGACAAGACGTCGGTGCGGCGGCTGGAGACGGTCAAGGTGTCGGCGTACGGCTACGACCCGGGGGAGCGGGTGGCCGTGTGGTGGCGCGCGAGGGGCGACGACTCCGGCCGCCGCGGGCGCGACGGCGCGCTGATCGGCTATGAGAAGGCCGATGAGCTGGGCCGCGTCGAGGAGACCGTGCGGGTGCCCGTGCTGGTGAAGAGGGGCGGCGTGTACGAGGTCTACCTGGACAGCCAGAACCAGAAGATCACCAGTCCCGCCATCACCGTGACCAAGTGATCCCCCCTGGCCGGGACCGCGCGCCGGTGGGTCGTGCGGTTCCGGCCAGGATCCTGCTCAGGAGTTCTCCTTGACCTTTCCGCTCATCGCACGCCGCCTGTGCGTGCTGCTCATCGCCGTCGCCGTCCCGGTCGCCGTGGCACTCGTGCCCGCGGGGGCCGCGGCGGCGCACCCGTTCGGGCCGCCGTCCACGGCCCGGATCGGGGCCGAGGGCAACCGGGTGACGCTCGCCTGGCTGCCCGCCGAGGACGACTGGGTGGCGCTGGGCCGCTCGGTCGGCGCGTTCGAGGACCCCGCGACCGGCACCGACACCAGCCTGACCGGCGAGCAGAAGCTGGCCCGCTCCGCCGCGGTCCGCGACTACCTGCTCGCCCGCATCGGCGTCACCCAGCACGGCCGGCCCTGCGCGCCGGAGCTGGCCCCGCTGGAGCGGCTGCTCGCCGACGGCGCCCGGTTCAGCTTCGCGTGCCCGGAGACCGTCAGGGACGTGGACGTCCGCATCGGGGCGCTGGCCGACCTGCACGAGGCGTACCGGACGATGCTCACCGCCGAGACCCCGGCCGAGCCGGCGAAGGCGCTGCTCACGTCGGCGGCCGACACCAGGCGGCTGCGCTTCGACCCGTCGGCGGCGGGCGGCGTGCCGCTCGCGGCGCCCGCCGTCGCGCTGGTGGCCGTGGCGGGCGTGCTCGCCGCGTTCCTCGTACGCCGCCGCCGCGCGGACGTGCCCGTATGAACGGCGCCACGACCGGACCGGAGAACTATCTGATCGCGCTCTTCGACGGGGCGGGGGCGTTCTGGCCGGCGCTGGCGGTCGCGCTGGGGGTCGGGGCCCTGCACGCGGTCGCGCCGGGGCACGGCAAGAGCGTGACGGCCGCGTACCTGATCGGCACCCACGGCCGCTACCGGGACGCCCTGCGGCTCGGCGTGGTGGTGGCGCTGATGCACACCGTGTCGGTGCTGGCGCTCGCGCTGGCCTGGGTGGGCCTGAGCAGCGCCGCCTCCTTCGGCACCGAGGCCGTCACCGCCTGGCTCCAGGTGGTCGCGGGCGTGGTGGTGATCGGGGTGGGGGCGCACCTGACGTACCGGCACCTGCGCAACCGCAGGACCGGCGCCCACGGCCACGGGCACGGGCACGGCCACGGGCACGGGCACGGGCACGGACATGGACACGGGCACGGGCATGGACACGGGCACGGGCATGGACACGTTGAGGACCCGTGGTCGCCACGCGGGCTGACCGCGCTGGCGCTGTCCGGAGGGCTGGTGCCCTCGCCGTCGGCGTTCATCGTGCTGGTCAGCGGGCTGCTCACCGGACGGTCGCTCGACGCCGTCGTGCTGGTGCTGGCGTTCGGCCTCGGCATGGCGGTCACGCTGACGGGCGTCGGGATCGTGACCGTCCACGGCAGGGTGGTGCTGAGCCGCCACACGCCGCGCCTGCGGTTCCTGCGCACGGCGGCGGCCTGGACGCCCGCGCTGGCCGGCGTCGGCGTCGCGGTCGGCGGCTGCCTCTACCTGGCCACCGCCGTCTCAGTCCTGGCCTCGTGACCGGCCGGGCCGCGCCGGCCTCATGACCCGGCCGGGCCCCCTGGCGCTCATGACCAGTCGGGCGGTTCGGCGCGGGTGTGGGCGAGGTCGGCCTCCATGCGCGCCGCCGCCTCCCTGAGCGCGGGCAGCACGTCGCGCACCAGGACGTCGTTGCCGGCGCGGCCGGCGTGGGTGGCGACGTTCACGGCCGCCACGGTGCGCCCCGCGCGGTCGCGGATCGGCACCGCGATGGAGCGCACCCCTTCCTCCAGCTCCTGGTCCACCAGGGCGTACCCGTCCGCGGCCGCCTGGCGCAGCAGCGCGCGCAGCCCGGCCGCCGAGGTGACGGTCCTGGGGGACAGCCGCCGCGGCACGATCGTGGCCAGCCGCTCGTCGGGCAGCTCGGCCAGGAGCACCCGGCCCATGGAGGTCGCGTACGCGGGCAGCCGGGTGCCGACCGTGAGGTTGATGCTCATGATGCTGACGGTCTGGACCCGGGCCACGTACACCACGTCGTCGCCCGACAGCACCGCCACCGACGCCGACTCGCGCACCCGGGCCACCAGGTCGGCCAGGTGCGGCTGGACGACCTCCCCGAACGTCAGCCCCGACAGGTGGGCGTAGCCCAGCTCCAGCACCCGCGGCAGCGGCACGAAGCGGGGCCCGTCGGCCGCGGCGTAGCCGAGGCGCTCCAGCGCCTGGACCGCGCGGCGCACGGTCGCGCGCGGCAGCCCCGTCACTCTGGCGCAGTCGGCGAGGGTCAGGCCGCCCCGGGCCGTCCCGAGCGCCACCATGACGGCCAGGCCGCGCGCCAGCGACTGCAGGAAGCCCATCCCCAGCTCCTGCTTGGCGCTGCGGGAGAGGTCGGCCCCGGGCGGCGGCTCCGGCAGGGGGCGCGGGCCCGCGAGGGCCGCCTCCATCTCGGCGGCCGCCTTGCGCAGCGCGGGCAGGCAGTGCTCGCGCAGCCCCGTCACGGTGTGCCTGCTGGTGTGGCTGACCACGCTGAGCGCGCACGCGGCCCGCCCGGCCGCGTCGCGTACGGGCACCGCCAGCGCGATCAGGCCCGGCTCGATGAGCTGGTCGTCCTGGGCCCACGGCGCGTCCGGGTCGAGCAGCGCCAGGCCGGCCGCGCAGCGGCCGGCGGGCAGCAGGTCGCCGACCCGGAAGGTGACCGACATGGTGCGCCGCCGGGTGACCTGCACGATGAAGCGCACCCCGTCGCCGTCGCGCACGGCCAGCGAGACGGACTCGTCGAGCTCCTCGGCCAGCCGCGCGGCCAGGGGCGCGAGCGCGTCACGCAGCCCGGAGCCCGCCAGGTAGGACTCGCCCAGCTCCATCAGGCGCGGCGCGGGCGTCACGTCGCGGCCGTCGGAGCGCAGGTAGCCGAGGTGGACGAGGGTGCCGAGCACGCGGTCCACGGTGGACCTGGCCAGCCCGGTCGCGCGGACCAGGTCCGTCGCCCGGGCGGGCCGCCCCGGGTCGGCGGTCAGCGCGCGCAGCACCGCCAGCCCGCGCTCAAGGGTTCCGCCCGCTTCCATCGGCTCCTCCTACGACGGCGCGGGAACCTTTGACAGCCCAGCCGCGCATCCACATACTGGTCCTGATAATAATGAACTAAAGTTCGCAGAGCGAACACGTCGGGAACGGAGCGTCGTGCGCGGAGACAAGGTGGTCGCCACGGCCGCGGAGGCTCTGGCCGGAGTGCGGGACGGCGCGACGTTCGCCGTCGGCGGCTTCGGCCTCAGCGGCATCCCCAATGTGCTGATCCAGGCCCTTTACGACAGCGGCGCCACCGGCCTCGGCGTCGTGTCCAACAACTGCGGGGTCGACGGCGGCGGCCTCGGCGTCCTGCTGGCGGCCGGGCGCATCGCCCGCGTGACCGCCTCCTACATCGGCGACAACAAGGAGTTCGCCCGCCAATACCTGGCCGGCGAGCTGGAGGTCGAGCTGACCCCGCAGGGCAGCCTGGCCGAGCGGCTGCGCGCGGGCGGCAGCGGCATCCCCGCCTTCTACACCCCGGCCGGCGTCGGCACGCCCGTCGCCGAGGGCGGCCTGCCGCTGCGGCACAACCCCGACGGCTCGATCGCGGTCGCCTCGCCGCCGAAGGAGGTGCGCGAGTTCGACGGCCGCCCCTACGTGCTGGAGCGCGGCATCCGCACCGACTTCGCCCTCGTCCGCGCCGCCAAGGGCGACCGCCACGGCAACCTGGTCTTCCGCAAGGCCGCCAGAAACTTCAACCCGCTGGCCGCCATGGCCGGCCGGATCACGGTCGCCGAGGTCGAGGAGCTGGCCGAGCTGGACCCCGACGAGGTGCACCTGCCCGGCGTCTTCGTCCAGCGCGTGCTGGTCCTGACCCCGGAGCAGGCCGCCGACAAGGGCATCGAACGGCGCACGGTCTCGGCGCCGCCGGCAGGAGAGGCGGTCGCCGGATGAGCTGGACCCGTGACGAGATGGTCGCGCGGGCGGCGGCCGAGCTGCGCGACGGCGACTACGTCAACCTGGGCATCGGCCTGCCCACCCGCATCCCCTCGTTCCTGCCGCCGGGCGTGGACGTGGTGCTGCACTCGGAGAACGGCGTGCTCGGCGTCGGCCCCTACCCGCAGGAGCACGAGGTCGACCCCGACCTCGTCAACGCCGGCAAGGAGACCGTCACCGTGCTGCCCGGCGCGTCGTTCTTCGACTCCTCGCTGTCGTTCGGCATGATCCGCGGCGGCCACATCGACGTGGCCGTGCTGGGCGCGATGCAGGTCTCCGCCCGCGGCGACCTGGCCAACTGGATGGTGCCGGGCAAGCTCGTCAAGGGCATGGGCGGGGCCATGGACCTGGTGCACGGCGCCCGCAAGGTGCTCGTGATCATGGACCACAACGCCAAGGACGGCTCGCCGAAGGTCGTGGGGGAGTGCACGCTGCCGCTGACGGGCAAGGAGTGCGTGCACCGGATCATCACCGACCTCGGCGTCCTCGACGTCACCGGGCAGGGGCTCAGGCTCGTCGAGCGCGCGCCCGGAGTGAGCCTGGAGCAGATTCGCGACCGCACCGACGCGGAGGTTCTCGCATGAAGGACGTCTACGTCCTCGACGCCGTACGCACGCCGTTCGGCCGCTACGGCGGCGCCCTGTCCGGCGTCCGCCCCGACGACCTGGCCGCCCACGTCGTCGCCGCGCTGGCCGAGCGCAACGGCCTCGACGGCGCCGACGAGGTGGTGCTCGGCAACGCCAACGGCGCGGGCGAGGAGAACCGCAACGTCGCCCGCATGGCCGCGATCCTGGCCGGCCTGCCGATCACCACGCCGGGCGTGACCGTCAACCGGCTGTGCGGCTCCGGCATGGAGGCCGTCATCCACGCCTACCGCGCCATCGCGGTCGGCGACGCCTCCACCGTCATCGCGGGCGGCGTCGAGTCGATGACCCGCGCGCCCTGGGTGCTGCCCAAGCCCGACAAGGCGTTCCCGGCGGGCGGCCAGGAGCTGGTCTCCACCACGCTCGGCTGGCGGCTGGTCAACCCGGCCATGCCCGCCGAGCACACCGTCGCACTCGGCGAGGGCGCCGAGCTGATCGCCGACAAGCACCGCATCGGCCGCGCGGAGCAGGACGCGTTCGCGCTGGCCAGCCACCAGAAGGCGGTCAAGGCGTCGTTCGGGCGCGAGATCGTGCCCGTCGCGGGCGTGACCGCCGACGAGGGCATCCGCCACGACACCTCCCTGGAGGCGCTGGCCAGGCTCAAGCCCGTCTTCCGCAAGGACGGCGGCACCGTCACCGCGGGCAACTCCTCGCCGCTCAACGACGGGGCCGCGGCGCTGCTGCTGACCGACGAGGCGGGGCTGCGCGGGCGCGAGCCCCTGGCCAGGATCGTGGCCAGTGGCGTCAGCGCCCTGGAGCCGCGCTACTTCGGGCTCGGCCCCGTCGAGGCCGCGCAGAAGGCGCTGGCCAAGGCGGGCAAGGGCTTCGGCGACCTGACCACCGCCGAGCTGAACGAGGCGTTCGCCGCCCAGGTGCTGGGCTGCCTGGCCGAGCTGCCCGACCTCGACCCCGCCATCGTCAACCCCGACGGCGGCGCGATCGCGATCGGCCACCCGCTCGGCGCCTCCGGAGCCCGGGTCACCGGCGCGGTGGCGCACCGGCTGGCCGCCGCCGGGTCCGGCACCGGTCTCGCCTGTCTGTGCATCGGCGTCGGCCAGGGGCTGGCCGTCGTACTCGAAAGGTAGTGTGATGTCCGAACCCCTCAAGCAGGCCGACATCGACGGCGAGATCGCGGCGCTCCGCGCGGCGCGCGCCGGAGAGGCGGCCGACCACCCCGCCCGCGACTACGGCCCCTACCGCAGCACGCTGCTGCGCCACCCCAAGCAGCCGCTGGTCGCGGTCAAGGACCCGGAGGCGGCCGAGTTGTCCGGGCCGGTGTTCGGCCCCAGCGACGTGACCGCGCTCGACAACGACCTCACCAGGCAGCACCTGGGCGAGCCGCTGGGCGAGCGGATCACGGTGCGGGGGCGGGTGCTCGACCGCCAGGGCCGGCCCGTGCGCGGGCAGCTCGTGGAGATCTGGCAGGCCAACGCCTCCGGCCGCTACCTGCACCAGCGCGACGACCACTCCGCGCCGCTCGACCCCAACTTCTCCGGCGTGGGCCGCTGCCTGACCGGCGACGACGGCGGCTACCTGTTCACCACGATCAAGCCCGGCGCCTACCCGTGGCGCAACCACCTCAACGCCTGGCGGCCGGCGCACATCCACTTCTCGCTCTTCGGCAGCGCCTTCACCCAGCGGCTCGTCACCCAGATGTACTTCCCGGGCGACCCGCTCTTCCCGTACGACCCGATCATGCAGTCGGTGACGGACGACAGCGCCAGGCAGCGGCTGGTCGCCACCTACGAGCACGACCTGTCCGAGCCCGAGTGGTCGCTCGGCTACCGGTGGGACATCGTGCTCGACGGTCCCGCGGCGACCTGGATGGAGGAAGGCCGATGAAGCCCACCCCCTCGCAGACGGTCGGCCCGTTCTACGGGTACGCGCTGCCGTTCCCCGGAGGCGGCGAGCTGGCCGCCGGCGGGATCGCCGTGCACGGCCACGTCTACGACGGCGCCGGCGACCCGGTGCCGGACGCGCTGCTGGAGTTCTGGCAGGCCGACGAGCGGGGCTCGCTCGCCGGGGCGCCGGGCACGCTGCGCCGCGACCCGACGAACGGCGCGATCCTGGGCCGCGACGGCGTGCGCTTCACCGGCTTCGGCCGCGTCGCCACCGACGCGGACGGGCACTGGACGTTGCGCACGGTCATGCCGGGGAACGGGTACATCAGCGTGTGCGTGTTCGCCCGTGGCCTGCTGCACCACCTCTACACCCGCATCTACCCCGGGCGGCTCGGGCAGGACGCCTTCCTCGACGCGCTCACGCCGGAGCGGCGGCAGACGCTGGTGGCGGCGGAGGAGCGCGAGGGGGTCTACCGGTTCGACATCCATCTGCAGGGCGAGAAGGAGACGGTCTTCCTTGACTTCGGCTGACCCCGCCCCACAGCCGCACCCGGCATCCGCGGGTCCGGCGTCCGCGAGTGCGGCGGAGGCCGATCTCGGGTTGCTGGCGCCGATGCGGGGCGCGGTCGCGGACACCGGGGACGTCGCCGTGCTGCGGGCCATGCTGGACGCCGAGGCCGCGCTCACCCGTGCCCAGGCGGCCCTCGGCCTGGCCCCGCCCGAGGCGGCGCGGGCGGTGTCGGAGGCCGCCCGCGTCCCGGCCTTCAGCCTGCCGGACCTGGTGGCCCGGGCCCGCTCGGGCGGCAACCCGGTCATCCCGCTCGTACGGGACCTGCGCGAGGCGGCCGGGCCGCACGCCGCGTACGTGCACCGGGGCGCGACCAGCCAGGACATCATGGACACCGCGCTCATGCTCGTCGCCCGCCGCGCCCTGGGCCCCGTCCTGGCCGACCTCGACCGCGTGATCGGGGCGCTGACCGCGCTGGCGGCCCGGCACCGCGACACCCCGATGGCCGCCAGGACGCTCACGCAGCAGGCCGTGCCCACGACGTTCGGGCTCAAGGCGGCGGGCTGGCGCCGGCTCGCCCGCGACGCCCGCGCCCGCCTCGCCGCCGCCCGCGCGTCCCTCCCGGCTCAGCTCGGCGGCGCAGCCGGCACCCTGGCCGCCTTCCGCCCACCCGCGGATACGACCCCGCCCCCGGATGCGGCCCCGGTCTCGGGCTCGGCCCCGCCCTCGGATCCGGCCCTGGCTTCGGATCCGGTCCCGCCCCCAGCCCCGCCCTCGGGCTCGGGCGTGGGCGTGGGCCCGGCTGGGGACGTGGTGCTGGAGTTGCCCGGGCGGTTCGCGGCGGAGCTGGGGCTGGCCGCGCCCGGGCTGCCGTGGCACGTGCTGCGCACGCCCGTCGCCGACCTGGCCGGGGCGCTGGCGTTCACGGCGGGGGCGCTGGGCAAGGCGGCGGCCGACGTGCTGGTGTTGTCGCGTACCGAGATCGGTGAGCTGTCCGAGGGCGTGGGCGGCGGCTCGTCGTCCATGCCGCACAAGCACAATCCGGTCAGAGCCACGATGATCGCCGCCGCCGCCCGCCAGGTCCCCGCGCTGGCCGCGATCCTGTACGGCTCCCTCGCCGCCGAGGACGAGCGGCCCTCCGGCGCCTGGCACGCCGAGTGGCAGCCGTTGCGCGAGGCGCTGCGCCTGGTGGCGGGCGCGGCCCGCGACGCGGCCGAGCTGTTCGCCGACCTCCGGGTCCACCCTGAACGCATGCGCGCCAACCTGACCGTCCCCGGCGACCCGGGCCCCGCCCCCGCCCTCGTGGACCGCGCCCTGGCCACCGACGGCGTGCCTGGCGAAGAGGGCGTGCCTGGCGAAGACGCGCGTGACGAAGACGCGCGTGACGAAGACGCGCGTGACGAAGACGAGGCACCACGCTGATGCTGCACTACCGGATGGACGGTCCAGGGCACGGGGAGCCGCTCGTTCTGGGCCCGTCCCTGGGCACCTCCCTGCGCCTGTGGGAGCCGCAGCTCCCGGCCCTGGCCCGGACCTTCCGGGTGCTCAGGTTCGACCTGCCGGGCCACGGCGAGTCCCCCGTGCACCAGGTGGGCACCGTGGCGGACCTGGCGGAGCTGGTCCTGGAGGCGGCCGCCGACGCGGGCCTGGACGACTTCCACTACGCGGGCGTCTCGATCGGCGGCGCGATCGGCGCCACCCTGGCGGCCCGCCGTCCGGGACGGCTGCGCTCCCTGGCGATGATCTGCTCCAGCGCCAGGTTCGGCGACCCGGGCTCCTGGCACGACCGGGCCGCGCTGGTGCGGTCGGAGGGCACCGGGCCGCTGCTGGAGGCGACCGCGCGGCGCTGGTTCGCGGGCCCGCCCGACCGCGCGCTGCTGGACGACCTGGCCGCCGCCGACCCGGCCGGGTACGCCGCCTGCTGCGACGCCCTGGCCGGCTACGACCTGCGCGGCGAGCTGGCGGGCATCACCGTGCCCACCCTGGTCGTGGCCGGTCGCGACGACCCGGCGACGCCACCGGCGCATGCCAGGGAGCTGGCCGACGGCATCCCCGGCGCCACGCTCGTCGAGATCCCCGGCGCCGCGCACCTGGCCGTGGCCGACCAGCCGGAGCGCGTCACGCGGGCGCTGCTCGCCCATCTGCCCGCCGTCCCCGGGATGCGGGTGCGCCGCGAGGTGCTGGGCGACGCGCACGTGGACCGCGCGGTGGCCCGTACGACCCCCTTCACCCGCGACTTCCAGGACCTGATCACCCGTTACGCGTGGGGGGAGATCTGGACCCGGCCCGGCCTCGACCGCCGCACCCGCAGTTGCGTCACGCTCACCGCACTGGTCGCCCGGGGGCACCTGGAGGAGCTGGCCATGCACGTACGCGCCGCCCTGCGCAACGGTCTGACCCCCGACGAGATCGGCGAGGTGCTGCTCCAGAGCGCCATCTACTGCGGCGTCCCGGCCGCCAACGCCGCCTTCGCGGTCGCCCAGCGCGTGCTGACGGAGGAACTCGGGGAGCCCGCCCCCTGACCGCCGGCGCCCTCCGGGTCAGGCGTCCGCCCGCCCCCTGAACGGGCCTCCCGAGACGCGCCCGCCGGGAAGGCTCCACCCGCCGGCTCCCCCGAGCGGGAGGCTTCACCCGAGCGGGCGGCTTCACCGAGCGGGCGGCTTCACTCGGGTGCGCGGCGGGCGGCCAGGCGTTCGGTGTAGGCGGAGCGGGCCGGCGGCCGGCCCGCCGTGGGGGACGACTCCTGCGCCAGGCCGTTGAGGGTGGTACGGACGACCCGCTCGGTCTGGAGGCCCACCGCGTGCGGGTCGTCGAAGCGGACCAGGCCGTCGGCCAGCAGCACGGCCAGCCCGTGCAGCGCCGCCCACACCACGAACTCCGCCCCCTCCCGCGCCGGTCCCGGCAGCGCGCCGGCCTCGGCGAGCCGGTCGAGCTCGGCGGTGAGCACGTCGTGCGGGTGCGGGGAGATGGAGGAGTCCGGGCCGGTGGCGCCGCCGCGCAGCACCAGCCGGGCGACGGCCGGGTCGTCGAGCGCCCAGCGGACATAGCCGCGGCCCAGGGCGATCAGCCGGCACTGCGGGTCGTCCTCCTGGCCCGGCGCGCGTTCGCAGTCCTGGCGCAGGCGCTCCCCGAGCCAGCCGAGCGTCCGCTCGGACAGGGCGCGGACCAGCGTGTCGCGGGAGGCGAAGTGGTGGTAGGCGGCGCTGGGGCTGACACCGACCCGCGCCGAGGCCTCGCGCAGGGACCACCCGTCGGCGCCGCGCTCGCGTACGAGTGTCTCGGCGGCGTCCAGCAGCGCGCTGCGCAGATCGCCGTGGTGGTACCGCTCTCTCGCCATCACCCGATCTTAACACCGCTCAGATCTCTGCTACGCTCACATGCATCTCAACACTGTTCAGATTGGAGACCGGCCATGTGCCCCGCCGATTCCCCGCAGATCCCCGGCGCCCTCCCCGACATCGAGACGGGCCCGGCCCCGGTCGTGCGCGGCGAGCCCGTCGAGCTGTCCGACGGCGTGTACGTCATCCCCGACCAGCGCGTCGAGCTCGTCCCGAACGTCGGCATCGTCGTCGGCGAGCACGCCGCGCTGGTCATCGACACCGGCATGGGGCCCCGCAACGGCGCCCACGTCCTGGAGCAGGCCCGGCGCCTGGCCGGCGACCGCCACCTGTACCTGACCGTCACGCACTTCCACCCCGAGCACGGGTTCGGGGCGCAGGCGTTCAAGGGCGCCGCCACGATCGTCTACAACGCCTCCCAGCGCGCGGAGCTGCACCGCAAGGGCGCCGCGTACGTGGAGATGTTCAGGGAGCTGAGCGCCGCCGCCGCGGCCGAGCTCGAAGGCGTCGAACTCGTCGATCCCGACCTGGTCTACGAGGGCGAGGCCGAGCTCGACCTGGGCGGGCACAAGGCGGTGCTGCGGGCCGTCGGGCCCGCGCACACGGGCTCCGACCAGGTCATCGTCATCGACGACCGGGTGCTGTTCGGCGGCGATCTCATCGAGACCCGGATCTTCCCGATCGCGCCGTACTTCCCGCCGCACGACGTGGACGTGGACTGCGGCGGCTGGATCGGCGTCCTCGACGACCTGATCGCCCGCGCCCCGGAGATCGTCGTGCCCGGCCACGGCGAGGTGGGCGGCACCTCGCTGATCCGCGACGTCCGCGACTACCTCGACTACGTGTACGGGGAGGTCTCCCGGCTGCGCGCGGCCGGCGTCTCCGCCGACGAGACGGCCGCCCGGATCGACAAGGAGGCCCGCGCCCGCTGGACCACCTGGGAGCGCCCCGAGTGGATCGGCTTCGCCGCCCGCGCCATCTACGCCGGCACGCACCGCTGACCGGGTGCGGCTCGTGGCGGGACGGCTCGCGCCTTCCCGCACCCCGCCGTCACGGCCGCCGGATCAGGCGGCGGCCGAGGCGCTGGCCGGGGGCCTCGATCAGGCGGTGGCTCAGCAGGCTGAGCGGGATCAGCGCGAGCAGGAACAGCGGCAGGTCCGGCAGCACGTGCAGCAGGATCGGGTGCAGCAGGTAGACGGAGAAGCTGATCACACCGAGCCGGGAGGCCCAGCGCGGGAACGCGCGCCGCCGCAGCGCGTACGTCAGCCAGAAGACGCCGAACGCCAGCACGATCGCCGGCGCCCAGGCCGGGTCGTCCTTGGCGAAGATCCCGCAGCCCAGCACCGCCGCCACCGCCATCCAGGCGGCCCGCCAGGGGATCGTGCCCTGCTCGGCCCGGTACACCGCCGTGCCCGCGAACATCGTCGCCAGGATGATCACCCCCTGCCAGGTGCCGCCCCTGCTGCCCAGGACCACCAGCGCCAGGCCCAGCAGCCCGCCCGCGACGGCCGCCACCGTGCGCGCCCGGCCCTGCCCGAGCGCCGTCACCCCGACGGCCGCGACGACGGCGAGCCCGAGCAGCGTGGCGGCCAGGTCGGCCCGGCCGCCGATCACCGCCTTCGGCAGCAGCAGGCCCAGCGGCACGGCCGCCATCGCCAGCGCGACGGAGATCCCCGCCGACCGGTGCGCCTGCCGCACCGCGAACAGCGCCACGCTCAGCAGGTAGAACGCCATCTCGTACGAGAGCGTCCAGGTCACGTTGATGACGGCGGGCAGGTTGAGCAGCTCCTGCAGCATCGTCACGTTGCCCAGCGCGACCACCGGCCACGGCCGCCCGCCGATCCCCGGGGGGAAGGGCAGCACGCCGGCCAGGGCGAGGAGGAGCGCCAGTCCGGAGGCGGCCAGCAGCAGCGGCAGGAGCCGGAAGGCGCGGCCGGTCCAGAACGCGCGCAGGTCGCCGCGCCGCTCCAGGGAGGCGGGGATGATGTATCCGCTGACCAGGAAGAACACGAACACGCCCCACGTGCCCAGGTCGATCAGGCGGTCCACCGCCGCCCAGACGCCCGGGACGAACGTCCAGCCGGCGTGGTGCATGGTGACGGCCAGCGCTGCCGGCCCCCGCAGGGCGTCCAGCCAGGCCAGCCGGGCAGGGGCCGCGAACATCTGCCGCAGTCTAGGCCATATGCCATGAAGCGCCACTTCAGCGGGGTGCGGAACCGCCGCCGGCACACCCGCGGGCGCACCCCGGCCGGAGGGCGGCGGGCCGGGCACCGCATCAGGCGGCCGGAAGGCACCGGCTCAGGCGGCGGGTCAGGCGGCCGGAAGGCACCGGCTCAGGCGGCCGGAAGGCGGCGGGAGGGCAGCGGGTCAGGGGCCGGCGCAGGAGGGGCGGAGGCGGTCGAACGCGGTGTCCACGAGGGCCATGTGGCCGGCGTCCGGGCCCGCGCGCAGCCACTCGCGGGCGGCGCACTCGACGGCGGCCCCGGCGGCGGCCGTCAGGAGATCGATCGTGAAGGGGTCGAGGCCCGTGCGGGCGGCCAGCGCCGCCGCGATGTGCCCGCGCGCCTGCTCGCGCCGGTCGTGGAAGCGGGCGCGCAGCGTCGGCGTGCTCTCGATCAGGCGCAGCGCCGCCCGGCTCTCCGCGTCGATGCGCGCGACCCACTCGCGCAGGACCGCGTGCAGCGACTCCCACGGCGGCTCGCCGGCCGGGCGGGCGGCGAGCTGCTCGGCGATGTCGTCGCCCATGACCTGGACGCCGCCGAACACCGCGTCCTCCTTGGCCGGGAAGTAGCGGAAGAAGCTGCGCTTGGACACCCCGGCCGCGCGGGCGATGTCGTCGACGGTCACCTCGTCGAACCCCCGCTCGGTGAACAGCTCCAGCGCCACCGCCGCCAGCTCGGCCTGCACGGCCCGTCTCGTGCGCTCTCTCAACCCTGCCATGCGTCCGAGTGTATCGGTAGGCATATAGTGTCGTTCATGGCATCGAATGACATGAATGGCAGGGCAGTCCTCGTCACCGGCGGCACCGGCGGCATCGGCATGGAGACGGCCCGCGAGCTGGCCAGGCGGGGCGCCTCGGTGGTCCTCGTCGGCCTCGACCCCGAGCGCGGGCAGCGCGCCGCCCGCGACCTCAGGGACAGCGCGGGCCACGACCGCGTGCACGCCGTCGCCGCCGACTGCACGCGGCTCGACGGCCTGCGCCGCGTGGCGGACGCGGTCACCGAGCGGCACGACCGGCTGGACGTGCTGGTCAACAACGTCGGCGTGAACCAGCCCACCCGCCAGACGACCGCCGACGGCGTGGAGAAGATGTTCGCGGCCCACGTCCTGGCGCCGTACACGCTCACCCATCTCCTCCTGCCACTGCTGCGGCGCGCCCCCGCCGCCCGCGTGGTCAACCTCACCGGCGGCATCCCCGGCGGCCGCATCGACCCCGGCGACCTCATGGGGGAGCGCCGCTACGTCGGGTGGACGTTCACCCACTACAACCACACCAAGACGATGACGATGGCGCTGACCCACCGCCTGGCGCGGGAGCTCGAAGGCACGGGCGTGACGGCGAACGTGGTCTACCCCGGCCACGGCCACACGCCGATGAACCGGGCCATCCCGGTCCGGGCGTTCCCGATCCTCTACCGGCCGATCGCGCCGCTGGTGCTGAAGGTCGTCGCCCCGCTCTTCCTGTCCGACCTGACCCGCTCGGCCCGCTCCAGCGTGCACGCCGCCTGCGCGCCCGAGCTGGAGGGGGTGACCGGGGCGTACGTGGACGGCAAGTGCCGCCGCAAGCCGCTCCCGGCCGCCGCGCTCGACCCCGCCGCGCAGAACGCGGTCTGGGACCTGTGCGCCCGGCTCAGCGCCCCCGTCCTGCACCCCGCGGGGGAAGGCCGCTGAGCCCTGCCGGGGGCGGTCGTACGATCAAGGCATGCTGCATGGCAGGGAGCGGGAGTGCGCCCTCCTGGCGCGGCTGCTCGACGGCGCTCGCGAGGGGCGCAGCGGCGTCCTGGTCCTCAGGGGCGAGGCGGGCATCGGCAAGTCCGCGCTGCTCGACTTCGCCGCCGCGCGGGCGCACGACCTGCGGGTGCTGCGGGGCTGCGGCGTCGAGCCGGAGTCCGAGCTGCCGTACGCCGCCGCGCACCAGCTCCTGCGGCCCGTGGCGGACCGGATCGACGCGATCCCCGCCGGGCAGGCCGCCGCCCTGCGGGGCGCGTTCGGGCTGGGCGACCCCGTCGAGGCGGACCGGTTCCTGGTCTCGGTCGCGGTGCTGAGCCTGCTGTCGGAGGTGGCCGAGGACGGGCCGCTGCTGTGCCTGATCGACGACGCCCACTGGCTCGACGGGGCCTCCGCCGACGCGCTGGCGTTCGTGGCGCGGCGGCTGGAGGCCGAGGGCGTGGTGCTGCTGTTCGCCGCGCGCGACGAGGAGACCGGCACGGTCCCGCCGCCCCCGCTCGCCGCGGCCCCGTACCCGAAGGCGCTGGCCGGGCTGCCCGAGCTGCGCCTGGGCGGGCTGGCGCCGGAGGCGGCGCGGGCGCTGCTGGCCGAGCGGGCGGCGGTGGAGATCGCGCCCGAGGTCGCCGGCCTGCTCGTGACCACCACCGCGGGCAACCCGCTCGGCCTGCTCGAACTGCCCGGCTCGTTGTCGGCCGAGCAGCTTTCGGGCGCCCGTCCCCTGCCGGCGCGCCTGCCCGTCGGCGAGGTGGTCGAGCAGGTCTTCCTGGCCCGGGTGCGCCGGCTGAGCGCGCCCGCGCAGACCCTGCTGCTGGTCGCCGCCGCCGACGAGAGCGGCGACGTGAATCTCGTGCTCAGGACGGCGCGGCGGCTGGAGCCCGGCCCCGACGCGCTCGACGAGGCCGAGAACGCCGGGCTCGTCCGGGTGGACGGCGGCGTCCTGACCTTCCGCCACCCGCTCGTGCGCTCGGCCGTCTACCGGGGCGCGACCTTCCTGCGGCGCCAGGCCGTGGAGCGGGCGCTGGCGGAGGCGCTGACGGACGAGGACGCCGACCGGCGGGCCTGGCACCTGGCGGCGGCCGCGACCGGCCCGGACGAGGCGGTGGCCGGGGAGCTGGAGGCGTCCGCCGGCCGGGCCGCCCGGCGCGGCGCGCACGCGGCCGCCGCAGGCGCGCTGAGCCGGGCCGCCGCGCTGACCGCCGCGGGCGAGGCGCGGGCGCGCCGGCTGACGCTCGCCGCCGAGGCGGACTGGCTGGCCGGCCGCCGGGACCGGGCCCGCGCGCTGCTGGACGAGGCCGCCCGCGACACGGCCGACCCGCTGCTGCGCGCCAGGGGCGAGCACGTGCGGGGAACGATCGAGGGCGTCAGCGGCCGGCCGGCGACGGCGTACACGATGCTCGTGGCCGGCGCCGAGCCCATCGCCCGGCTGGACCCCGGCCGGGCCGCCCGCATGCTCGCCGAAGCGGGCCGGCAGGCGTGGACCATCGCCGACCTGCCGAAGCTCGTCACCGCGGCCCGCCGCCTCTCGGAGGTGACGGAGGGCGCCGCCGTCTCGGCCGCCCGGCTGCTGGCCGGGCTCGTCGCGCTGCTGGAGGGCGACGCCGGCCGGGCCGCGCCCGCGCTGCGCGAGGGGCTCGCGCTGGCGCGGGACGCCGCCGACCCGCAGGACCTGGCGCTGGGCGCGGGCGCGGCCATGTTCCTGGGGGACGACGACGCGGCGCTCGACCTGTTCACCTCCGCGGTCGTGCGCGCCCGCACGGCCGGCGCGGTCAGCGCGCTGCCCATGGTGCTCGCGCCGCTCGCCTCGCTGCAGATGTGGACCGGCCGCTTCGCCGCCGCCCGCGCCACCGCCACCGAGGGCCTGCGGCTGGCGCTGGACACCGGGCAGGACAATCCCGCCGCGCACCACCGGGCGGTGCTCGCCTGGATCGCCGCCGCCCAGGGCCGCGCGCGCGAATGCCGTACGGAGGCCGGCGCGGCCCTCGCCCACGCCATCGGCCAGCGGCTCGGGCCGCCGGCCGGGATCGCGGCATGGGCGCCGGCCCTGCTGGAGCTGGGGGAGGGCCGCACCGGCGAGGCGTTCGACCGGCTGACGGCGCTGGCGGACGCCGCCCCCGGCGAGGGGCATCCCGTCGTGAAGATCTTCGCCGCCGCCGACCTGGTGGAGGCCGCCGTGCGTACGGACCGGCCGGAGCGCGCCGCCGGCGCCCTGGAGCTGCTGCGCCGCTGGGCCGAGCCGTCCCGCGCCCCGTGGGCGCACGCGCTGGTGGCCCGCTGCCGGGGCCTGGTGGAAGGCGACGAGGAGCACTTCGCCGCGGCGCTGGCGCTGCACGCGCGGGCCGGCCGGCCGTTCGACGCCGCCCGGACGGCGCTGCTGTACGGCGAGACGCTGCGCAGGCGCCGGCGGCGGATCGAGGCGCGACGCCACCTGCGCGCCGCCCGCGAGGGCTTCGAACGGCTGGACGCCGCGCCCTGGGCCGCGCTCGCCCGCGCGGAGCTGCAGGCCAGCGGCGAGACCGCGCGCAGGCGCGACCCCAGCACGACCGCCGACCTCACCCCGCAGGAACTGCTGATCGCCCGGCTGGTCAGCGAGGGCGGGACCAACAGGGAGATCGCGGCGCACCTGTTCCTGAGCCCGCGCACGGTCGACTACCACCTGCACAAGGTCTTCGTGAAGCTGGGCCTGTCGTCGCGGGCCGAACTGGTCAGACTCTCCCTGGAACAGCCGGGCCTGCTGGACGGCGGCCGCTGACCCGGCGGGGCCGCGGGCGCCGCGGCAGACGACCCGGGGCCGCGGGCGCCGCGAACGGTGACCCGCGCGGGCGCGGGGCCGCTGCCCGGCAGGGGCGGCGCGACCGGTGACTTCACGGATGCGAGCGCCGGGGCAGGGGAGGCCGCCCGAGCCGGACTGTGCACTTCGCGGATTCGACGCGTCCGCTTCCCGGCGCATGGTGGGGGCATCGAGACACCGGAGGGATGACACACGATGAACTCGACCGACGTGATCGTGGTGGGCGCCGGGCCGACCGGCCTCATGCTGGCCTGCGAGCTGGCGCAGGCGGGCGTCCGCTGCAAGGTCCTGGAACGCCGGACCGCACAGCCCAACATCACCAGGGCGTTCGCCGTGCACGCCCGCACCCTGGAGCTGCTGGACGCCCGGGGCCTGGCGGACGACCTGCTGGAGCGGGGCGTCCCCGTACGCCGGGTCCAGCCGGCCCCGGGCGCCGTCCTCGACCTGAGCACCCTGCGGACCAGGTACCCCATGGTGCTGATCGTCCCCCAGAGCGGCACCGAGCACCTGCTGGAGGCGCGCGCCCGCGAGCTGGGCGTCGAGATCGTGCGCGGCGCCGAGGTCACCGGCCTGCGCCAGGACGGCCGGCGGGTGCTCCTGGAGCTGGCCGGCGGCGGCACGGAGTCGGCCGGTTACGTCGTGGGCTGCGACGGCGCGCACAGCAGGGTCCGCGGCCTGGCCGGCATCGACTTCGCCGGCAAGCAGTACGAGACGCACATCCTGCTGGCCGACGTCCGCCTGGCCGCGCCGCCCGAGGACAGCCTGTTCGCCTGGGCGAACCGCGAGGGCGTGGTGCTCATGGTGCCGTTCGGCGACGGCTGGTTCCGCGCCATCGCCTGGGACCGGCTGCGCGAGCAGGTGCCCCTGGACGTGCCGCTGCCCCTGGAGGAGATGCGCGACGCCTTCCTGCGCATCGCCGGCACCGACTTCGGCATGGCCGAGCAGCGGTGGAGCTCGCGCTTCCGGAGCGAGCGCAGGCAGGCCCGCCGCTACCGCGCCGGCCGGGTGTTCCTGGCGGGCGACGCCGCCCACGTGCACTCGCCGCTGGGCGGCCAGGGCATGAACACCGGCCTCCAGGACGCGATGAACCTGGGCTGGAAGCTGGCCGCCGCCGTGCGCGGGCAGGCGCCCGACGGGCTGCTGGACAGCTACGAGCGCGAGCGGCACCGGGTGGGCGCGCAGGTGCTGGCCCTGACCGACGCTTTCAACCGCCTCGTGCTGGGCCGCTCGGCGCTGCGCCGCGCGCTGCGGGCGCTGACGCTCCGGCTGGTCCTGCGCCTGCGCTGGACGCGCGAGCCGCTCGCCGGGCGGCTGACCGGGCTCGGCATCCGCTATCCCGCCCCCGCCCGAGGGGCCCACCCGTGGACCGGCCGGCGCGTGCCCGACCTGCGGTGCGCGCAGGGCCGGCTGTACGAGCTGCTGCGCGACGGCCGCCACCTGCTGGTGGACACCACCCGGGCGGGCGGCGTGGCGCGGGCGGCGGGCGACGCGATCGGGAACCGGGCCACGATCGCCCGGTACGCGGGGCCGGTCGTGGCGGGCCTGCCGGGCGCGGTCCTGATCAGGCCGGACGGATATGTCGCCTGGGCGGCCGAGGACGGCCCCGAGCTGCCCGGTCAGGCGGTGGCGGCGGTGGTCAGGTGGTGCGGCGGCCCCGCGCGCACCCCGTCCGCCCGGCCCCGAACCTAAGCAAATACCCGGTGTCGGATGAGATCGGTTTCTTCTATCTTTACCGTGACCATGCGTCACAAAGGAGATGTTCATCGTGAAGAAACTGCTCGAAGGAACCGCCCTGCGCACCGGGGTCGTCGCGGCCGCGGCGCTGGCCGGCGGGCTGCTCACCTCCGCTCCCGCAAGTGCCGCCACCGCGACCAGCGAGCGCTCCGTCACCTCGGTGACGCTGACGGCCGAGTCGGCCGCGGCGGCGCGGCCGCGCAATGGCAGGATCCTTCACGACCGCATCAGCGGCGGCCCCGGCAAGCTCAAGATCAAGAACGGCCTGTCCCGTGACGGCGTCGTCACCCTGGTCAGGGGCAAGACCAAGGCCGTCAGCATCTACGTGCGGGCCAAGTCGTCGGCCACCATCGGCGACGTCAGCGACGGCACCTACCGTGTCTACTTCACCACCGGCTACCGCTTCAGCGTCTCCAAGGGCAGGTTCACCCGGGCCGCGGTGTACCAGCGCTTCGACGAACGGCTCAGGTACCGCACCAGCGGCGGCCAGTACCGGATCTACACCCTGACCCTCAACCCCGTGAAGGGCGGCAACGCGCGGACCCGCTCGATCGACCCGAAGGACTTCCCGGCGTAGCCACGCCGTGACCCTGCGCCGCGCGGCCCTGGCGGGGGTCGCGCGGGGCCCGGGACGATCCGGTCCCCGGCTTGACTGGCGATCTTAGATGCACCAGATTGTTCGCGTCTTTTCGGACCGTTCCCAAGGAAACCCCATGAAGCGAACCATCGTCGGTGTCGCCGTGGTCGCGGGCATGGTGCAGCTCACCGCAGCCCCCGCGCAGGCAGCCGCATCCAGCACCGACCCGGTCAAGGCGCTGAAGGCCGAGTTAACCTCCGGCAGGGCCGTCAACCTGACGGCCACCGCGAAGGTCACCTACGCGGGCGGCCGGGTCGTCACCTCCGCCATCGACGGCACGATCGGGCTCGGCTCCCGCGGCCCCGTCGCCTCCGACCTCGGCCAGACCGTGCAGTACAACGAGAAGCTGCTGCGCGAGATGAAGAAGGCCGCCCCCAAGGAGACCGAGGGCCTCCAGGCCGGCCCCGTCAGGCTGATCTCCTCCGGCGGCGTGAGCTACGTCTCCGGCCCCGTGGTGGACGAGACGCTGATGCCCCACGGCGCGAGCTGGGTGCGCTACCCCGGCGTCAAGCTGCCGCCGAGCAACCTGATGGTCGAGGTCCTCGATCCGGCCACGCTCAAGACGCTCGTCGCCCACCGCACGTCCTGGAAGGACGGCATCCTCAAGGGCGCGATCAAGCCGGCCAAGCTGGCCGCCGCCTCCGCGCCGTTCGCCGAGCGCTACGGCACCCGCTTCAAGACCGGCACGATCTCCTACACCCTCTGGTTCGGGGACAAGGGCCTGGTCAGGCGGGTGGCGGTCAAGGCCACGCTGCCCGTCTCCAAGAGCACGGTGCGGGTCGAGTCCGACACCCGCTTCGCCGGCTGGGGCCGCGAGGTCACCGTGAACCTGCCGCTGCGCGGCGACGCGATCGACAGGAAGGAGGTCCAGGACGACGTGCCCGCCGGCGTGCCCGGCATCTGGAACTGACGTCCTGACCTCGCCGCGCGCCGGCCCGCCGAAATCGACTGGCGAGCCGGCGCGACGACTTCGTACACTGGGTCGCATGTCGACGATCCGGACCTCTTAGCCAAGGGCACCAGCTTCCACGCCACCCTTGTGCCCTAGAGCTTCTCCGGAGCGTATTCCCATGCTTACCTTCCGTGGCCTCGACGTGCGCGTCGGCGCCCGCCTCCTGATGTCCGGCGTCACCGCTCACGTCGCCCCCGGCGACCGCGTCGGCCTGGTCGGCCGCAACGGCGCCGGCAAGACCACCCTCATGAAGACCCTCGCCGGCCGGCTCCAGCCCGCCGCCGGTGAGATCGTCCGCACCGGCCCCGTCGGCTACCTGCCGCAGGACCCGGCCGCCGCCGACCCCGAGCGCACCGTCATCGACCGCGTCCTGTCCGCCCGCGACCTCGACCGGGCCCTGCGCGAGCTGCGCGCCGCCGAGCTGGCGCTGGCCGAGTCCGCCGACGAGCGCGCCATGGCGCGTTACGCCAGGGCCGAGGCCGAGTTCCAGGCGCGCGGCGGCTACGCGGCCGAGGCGGAGGCCGCCCGCGTCGCCGCCGGGCTCGGCCTGCCCGACCGCGCGCTCGACCAGCCGCTGGGCACCCTGTCCGGGGGGCAGCGGCGCCGGGCCGAGCTGGCCCGTGTGCTGTTCGCCGAGCCGGGCGTGCTGCTGCTCGACGAGCCCACCAACCACCTCGACGGCGACTCCATCGCCTGGCTGCGCACGTTCCTGACCGGCTACCCCGGCGGGCTGGTGCTCATCACCCACGACACCGGCCTGCTCGCGGACGTGGTCAACCGGGTCTGGCACGTCGAGGACGGCACGCTGGAGACGCACAACACCGGCTGGCGCGCGTACCTGGCCGACCGGGCCGCCGACGACCGGCGCCGGACCCGGCTGCGCGCCGCCGCCGAGCGCAAGGCCGCCGCGCTGCACGCGCAGGCCGACCGCATGCGCTCCAGGTCGGCCACGGCCGTCAGGGCCAGGGACATGGCCCGCCGCGCCGACCGCATGCTCGCCGAGACCCGGCCCGTCCGCCGCGCGGGCAAGGTCGCCCGCATCCGGCTGCCCGAGCCCGCGCCCTGCGGCCGGACCCCGCTCGGCGCGATCAGCCTGACCAAGTCCTACGGCTCGCTGCCGGTCCTGTCCGGCGTGGACCTGGCCATCGACCGGGGCAGCAGGCTCGTCGTGCTCGGGCTCAACGGCGCGGGCAAGACGACGCTGCTCAAACTGCTGGCCGGGCACGAGCGGCCGGACTCCGGCCGGGTCGTGCCGGGCCACGGGCTGCGCCTGGGCTACTTCGCCCAGGAGCACGACACCCTCGACCCCGCCGGCACCGTCGGCGGGCACCTGGCCGCCGCCGCCCCGCACCTGTCCGACGGCGAGGCCAGATCGGTGCTCGGGTCGTTCCTGTTCGGCGGCGACGACGTGGACAAGCCCGTCGGGGTGCTGTCGGGCGGCGAGAAGACCCGGCTGGCGCTGGCCGGGCTGGTCAGCTCCCGGGCCAACGTGCTGCTGCTCGACGAGCCGACCAACAACCTCGACCCCGCCTCCAAGGCCGAGGTGCTGGCGGCCGTCAGCGCGTACGAGGGCGCGGTCGTGATGGTCACCCACGACCACGAGGCCGTCGAGGCGCTGCGGCCCGAACGGGTGCTGCTGCTGCCCGACGGGGTCGAGGACCTCTGGCACGACGGGTACGCCGGCCTGGTCTCCCTCGCCTGACCCCGGCGCCCGCCGGCGGCGCTCACTTGACGGCGCCGCCGGTGATGCCGGAGATGATCTTCCGCTGGGCGACGGCGAAGACGACCAGCAGCGGCAGGCTCATCAGCACGATGTAGGCGAAGATCAGATGCCAGTTGTCGAGATAGAGCCCGGCGTTGGCCACCTGGAACAGGTTCAGCGGCAGCGTGTCGAGCCGGCCGCCGATGACGAAGAAGGCGTAGAAGACGTCGTTCCAGACGTACAGGCAGATGAGGATGGTCGCGGTGGCCAGCACCGGGCGCAGCAGCGGCAGGATCACCGAGAAGAACACCCGCACCGGCCCCGCGCCGTCCATGCGGGCGGCCTCCTCCAGCGACAGCGGCACCGTGCGGACGAACCCGGTGACGAAGAAGATCACCGTGGACAGGTAGATGCCGACGTAGACCCCGATCATCCCCACCGGGCTGCCGGCCAGGCCGAGCTGGCGCAGCAGGAGCACGATGGTGACGACGGCGGGCGGCAGCACGATGCCGCTGATGGCCAGCGCGTACAGCACGGCGTTCAGCCGGGAGGCGCGCCGGGCGAGGATCCAGGAGGCCATCGAGCCGAACGTGAGCACCAGCGCCACCGACGGCGCGACCACGAGCAGGCTGCCCAGGAACGCCGCCGGCACCTCGCCCTGCTGCCAGACCTGGACCAGGTTCTCCCACAACCGCCAGTCCGACGGCGGCGACAGGTCCGGCGACAGCGCCTCGCCCTGCGACTTGCCGGCGGTGGCGACCACCAGCCACAGCGGCACCCCCATCACGGGCACGACGAGCGCGACCACGGCGAAGGGACGCAGCCGCGCCGCCAGTCCCCGCACGACCGGCGGGCGGGTGTGGCGGGCGGCGGACCCGAAGACGGGGACGGTCACAGGATGTCCTCCCTCTTGCGCAGCACCCTGATGACGGGGAAGGCCAGCAGCGCGACCACCAGGAACAGCACCAGGCTCATGGTCGTCGCCTGGGCGAACAGCCCCTGCCCGAAGGTGCGGTAGATGAAGATGTTCAGGATCTCGGTGCTGCGGGCCGGGCCGCCGCCGGTGAGCGCCTGGACGATGTCGAAGCCGTTCATCGAGCCGAGCAGCGCGGTGGCCACGTTGAAGGTGACGGCCGGGGCGAGCAGCGGGAAGCGCACCCACCAGAACGCCTGCCAGGGCGTGGCCCCGTCGATGCGGGCGGCCTCGGTCACGTCCTCCGGGATCGTCTTCAGCCCGGCCAGGTAGATGAGCATTGACAGGCCCATCCACTTCCAGGCGTGGATGACCGCGGCCAGGACCAGCGTCCACGTCGTGCTGCCCAGCCAGGCGATCTCCACCTGCTGCCCGGTCAGCGCCGAGAGCAGGCCGTTGAGGCTGCCGTCCGGCTTGAGCAGGGCCTGGAAGACGTAGCCGACGGCCAGCGCCGACATCAGCACCGGCACCAGGAAGGCCAGGCGGGCCGCCCGGTTGAGCCAGGTGTCCTGCTCCAGCAGCACGGCCAGGCCGAAGCCGAACAGGTTCTGGAACAGCGCCACCAGCACGGCGTAGACCACGGTGACGCGCAGCGCGGCGAAGAGCGTGCCGTCCGACAGCAGGGCGGCGAAGTTGCCGAACCCGGTGTAGCGGATCTCGCTCTTGAAGCTGGACCAGTCCGTGAAGGCGTAGACGAAGTTGAACAGGGTCGGCAGGAAGAAGAAGACGAACAGGATCGCGAACGCCGGGACGAGGAACCACATGGGGTGGGTGCGGCCGGCCGTCCTCACGGTCGTCTCCACGGGTGTCTCCAGGATGTCTTCACGGTCAGAAGCCGGTCGCGCCGGCGGCCCTGGCGAGCTGGGCGAACTGCTTCTGCGTGGCGGCGGCCACCTGCTCCGGCGTGAGCGTGCCGGTGATCATGTCGGCCAGGTTCAGGTACAGGTCCGGGTTGGCCACGGCCAGCGCCTGCATGGAGCCGACGGCCGTGCCGAGCGAGGCGTGCGCGTCCTTCAGCGCCTGCGGCACCCCGTCGGGCGTGGGCACGTCCGTACGCAGCGACACGGTCTTGCGGTCGGCCACGAAGCCCGCGTAGCCGGGCCCCATCCAGTACGCCAGCAACTGCCGCGCCGCCCGCTCCCGCCCGGCGTCGCCGGTGCGGAAGGCCACCAGCGCGTTGGACTGGTCGGGGATGAACGTGCCCACGTTGCCGGTCGGCGAGATCGGGAAGAAGCCGATCCTCTCGTCCAGCTCCGCGGTGCCGGCCTTGGCCTGGAGCTGGCCGAAGAACGAGTTGACCTGCATCACCATGGCCGCCTCGCCCGACAGCAGCGCCTCGCCCTGGTCCTCGAACGTGGCGGTCCTGAGGTCGGCGTTGAACAGCCCCTCGTCGATCAGCCCCTTGTACGTCTTGATCGCGTCCAGGATCGTCTTGTCCTCGAACGTCTCCTTGCCGGTGTTGACCCGCTCCCACAGGCCGTCCCTGGCGGCGTCGGCGAGCTGCACCTGCACCCACCACTGGGTGGCCCACTTGTCGCCGGCCATCTCGAAGAACGGGGTGACGCCCTCGCCCTTGAGCGCGCGGGCGGTCTCGACCAGCTCGCCGAAGTTCTTCGGCACCTGTTCGACGTGCTTCTTGTTGTAGTAGACGCCCTCGACGGCCGGGCTGGTGATCAGCGCGGCGTAGCGGGTCCCGTCCAGCAGGCCCGTGATGTCGCGCAGCTCGGGCGACAGGCTGGAGATCCAGGGCGCGCCGTCCAGCGGCTGCAGGTTGGCCCGCGCGTTGAGCGCGGTGAGCATGGAGGCGGTCGGCTGCCAGAAGGCCAGGTCCGGCTTGTCGCCGGTGGCCACCTTGGTCTGCACGCCCTGCTCGTACGGGTCGGGGACGGTGACGATCTCGACCTTGGCCCCGGTCGCCCGGCTGAACGCCTCGGTCACGGCCTTGGGCACGGTGGTGCTGTTCTGGGCGGCCCAGATGGTGAGCGTCACCCCGTCCAGGCGGGCGGTGGGGGAGGGCCAGGCGGCGGGCGAGCCGCCGGTGGCGGGGGCCGCGGCGGGCCCGGCGGAAGGGTCGCTGCAGGCCGTCACGGCCAGGACGAGGGCCGCCGCGGCGGCGGCACGCTGTGCGATCTTCACGATTCGGCGTCCTTTGTCGGGTTCGGCCGGGGGCCGAAAGGGTTCAGATGGGGCGGATCTGGAGGATGCGGGCGGTCGGTGCGGGGGTGGTCACGGTGACGGTCAGCTCGGCGCGGCGCGGGTCCCACGCGCACGCCCAGCCGTCCGCCCCCGCGGGATAGGCGATCTCGGCGCGCACCTCGCGCCCCGCCAGGTGGGGCAGGGCGAGCACGGTGCTCTCCGGGGCGCCCGGCCTGCGCCAGACGCCCAGATGGGTGGTCTCGCCGGCGCGCAGGCCGAGGGCGAGCCACGGGTCGTCCCAGCCGGGCAGGCCCAGCGGCCAGCACGGCACGGCGCGCCGCAGGTCCCCGCGCAGGGCCCGGTGGAGCAGCACGCCGTCCCTGACCAGGGCCCGCTGCGCGGCGGTCATGCGGTGCAGGTTGCCCGACAGGTACAGGCGGCCCAGCAGGCCGGTGCACATCGTGAAGGCGATCTCCTCGTCGCTCATGCCGGGCTGCGGGTAGGCCCAGTTGGCGGCCTGTTCGGGCAGCACCGCCAGCGGCGCGGACACCGCGATCGGCGGGTAGCGCAGGAAGTCCTGCTGGTCACTGGTGGACTGGAGCTGCAGGCGCGAGAGCAGCGCGTAGTCCATGCGCATCGCCCCGGAGGCGCAGTTCTCCAGCACCAGGCCGGGGTGCCGGTCCAGGACGCCCTCCAGCCAGGCCAGGTGCGCCCGGTTGTGCGCCAGCAGGCCGGCCCCGGCGGCGGCCTCCCGGTCGGTGCCCGCGCCGGGGTCGATGTTGTAGTCGAGCTTGAAGTAGCCCACGCCCAGCTCCGCCACCAGCCGGTCCACCACCTCGTCGAGGTGCGCGACGGCCGCCGGATGGCGCAGGTCCAGGTGGTAGCGGCCGTGCTCGGCGATCCGCACGCCGCCGCGCTGCAGGAACGCCTCGTCGGGCAGCTTGTCCGCCATCGGGCTGCGCACGCCGATGACCTCGGGCTCCAGCCACAGCCCGGCCGTCATGCTGTGCCCGGCGATGCGGGCCAGCACCTCCTCCAGGCCACGGGGGAAGCGGGTCCGGGAGGGCCGCCACTCGCCGACGCTGTCCCACCAGTCGCCGCCGTCGTCGTACCAGCCGGCGTCCACGCAGAAGATCTCCGCGCCCGCCTCCGCGGCGGCGTCGATCAGGGGCAGCAGCTTGGCCGTCGTCGGGTCGCCCATCAGCGTGTTCATGTAGTCGTTGAACACGACCGGCAGCGCCTCCCGGTCGGGGTGCGGGCGCACCAGCGCCCGCCGGTACGCCGTCAGCGCCGCCGCCGCGCCCGCCACGCCCCCGTCCGACACGGCGATCGAGACGGGCACGGTGGTGAACTCCGCGCCGGGCGCGAGCGGCTGGCTCCACTGGTGGTCGACGTCCGTCGGCCCGGACAGCGCCAGGTACGCGCCGTCCACGCGGCCGCCCGTCTCCCACCGCCACGGGCCGTTGTGCTCGATCTGCCACAGCCAGGTCAGGCCGGTGCCCCCGTCGGTCACCCCGCCCATCGGCACGTGCCGGCCGCTGGACCAGGTGCCCGAGCTGGTCAGCGCGTACACGCCCTTGCCGTGCTGGCCGTGCCCCGCCAGGCCCAGGTCGGGTACGCGGTCGCGCAGCGGCTCCCGTGCCCAGCGGCCCTCGCCCAGCCAGTCGCTGTCGGCGCGCAGCACGTCGAGGTCGCCGGCCGGGAGGCCCGCGGCGAACGAGGTGACGGCCAGCAGCAGCGCCGTCCGGCCGCCGGTGTTGCGCACCCGGACCCGTGCCCGCACCGCGGGCACGCCGTCGGGGGAGCGCAGCACCAGCTCCGCCTCCAGGCCCGACTCCGCGTCCCGCAGGAGCAGGCGCAGCTCGTGCCAGCCGTTCTCGTGCGAGCGCGCGGAGCCCGCGTACCGCAGCCGGGCGCCCACCGCCGTCTCCGAGAGCCGCCGGGAGGCCCTGGCCCGCCCCTCGCCCGCGACCAGCACCTCGACCAGCGGTTGCGCCGGGTGCGCCGGGGGCCGGGCGGGCTCTCCCGCCGACAGTTCGCGCAGCGTCACCGGGCGATCCGGGTGGATCTCCACGACGGCGGTGAGGGCGGCGTGGCCCCAGCGCAACGTCTCGACGACGTCAGCAGGCATCAGATCTCGCTTTCCGTGAGCAGGACATGTGACCGGTCACATGCGTGAGCCTCAGTGTGAGCGGTCACACGCCGGCCAGGGAAGCCCCCTATGCGGGATCGTTACACGCCGGTTACGGGCCCGGACACGAGCGGGGAGCGGGGTTCCGCCCGCCGGCGTCAGTGACGAGGCGGGGGAGCGGTGCCTGCCTGCCGGCGTCAGGGCCGGGGTGGTGGCGCGGTGGACTCGCGCAGCACCAGGGCGGGCGGGGTGAGCGCGGGCGCGGGCTGCTCGCCGCCGGTCAGCTCGGCCACCGCCGCGTGGAAGCAGGCCCGGCCCAGGCCCGCGAAGTCCATCCGCACGGTGGTCAGGGCAGGCGTCCAGTACGCCGAGCCGGGGATGTCGTCGAACCCGACGATGCTCACCTGCCCGGGCACGTCCTTGCCCGCGTCGTACAAGGCCCGGCGCACGCCCTGCGCGATGTCGTCGTTGCCGCACAGGATCGCGGTGACCGCGGGGTCGGCGGCCAGCCGCTGCCCGGCGGCGTACGCGGAACGGAGGTCCCAGCCGCACGCCAGTACCCCGGGAATCTCGGCCCCGGCCGCCCGCAACGCATCACGCCACCCCGCCAGCCGCCCGCCGGGCGCGCCGTCGTCCACCGGCCGGCCGGACGGGGCTCCGCCCTCGGACGGGATGGCCACGTGGTGGACGGTGCGGTGGCCGAGCTCCAGCAGGTGGCGGGTGGCGTCGGCGGCGGCGCGGCGCTCGTCGAGGGCGATGGCGACCCGGCCCCGGTCGGGCGCGGCCGGCTCGGCGGCGGCGACGGCGGGCACGTGCTCGGGCAGCGCCTCCAGCACCGCCACGCCCAGGGGGTCGAACGCGATCACCACCACCCCGCCCGCGCTGGCGTCGCTGACGTAGTCGACGGTCTGCTTCACCTCGGCGGGCTCGGCCGACTCCACGACCCTGATCCCCATCGCCATGCCCTCGGCCCTGGCGGCCTCCTCCAGGCCCTGGAGGGTGGCGGCGTAGCCGTACAGGACGGTGTTGGAGGTGACGGCGGTGATGCCGCGGGCGCGCCCCAGGCTCAGGGCGCGCGCCGCCCGGCTGGGCCGGAACCCGAGCCGCTCGATCGCCTCCAGCACCGCCGTCCGCGTCTCGGGCCGCACCCGGGGCGACTCGTTGAGCACGCGCGAGACGGTCTGGTATGACACCCCGGCGGCCGCGGCGACGTCCCGGATGCTGGGCGCGGCACCGCCCCGGGCACCGCCGCGAGCGGCGGGACGGGGGGCGCGTCGAGGAGTCGCAGTCACGATCACATCGTAGGACGCCCCCTCGACCATCCCTCGCCTCCCGGCCCCCGGACCGGGGAGGCTGGCGGGGGTCAGGCGTAGTGGCGGTAGATGGCGCGGGCGGCGCAGGCGGGTTTGGGGGAGCCGTCGATCTCGACGGTGAAGTCCATGACCGTCTGCACGCCGCCGCCCGGCACGTCCTCCACCGAGACGACCGTGCCGGCCAGCCTGATCCGGGCGCCCACCTTGACCGGGGCGGGGAAGCGCACCCTGTCCAGGCCGTAGTTGAGGCCCATCGTGACGCCACGGACCTGCAGCAGCTCCGTGAACAGCGGGATGACCAGGGAGAGCGTGAGGTAGCCGTGCGCGATCGTGCCGCCGAACGGGCCGTCCTTCGCGCGTTCGGCGTCCGTGTGGATCCACTGGTGGTCGTTGGTGGCGTCGGCGAAGGTGTTCACCCGGTCCTGGGTGATCTCCAGCCAGGAGCTGTGGCCCAGGTCGCGGCCGGCCAGGGCCTTCAGCTCCGTCAGGCCGTTCACGGTGGTGGTCATGGCGCGGTCTCCTTCAGTCCGAGCAGGCGGGCGGCGTTGTCCTTGAGGATCTTGGGGCGGACCTCGGGCTTGATGTCGAGGGCGGCGAAGTCGGCCAGCCACCGGTCCGGGGTGATCACGGGATAGTCGGAGCCGAACAGCACCTTGTCCTGCAGCAGGCTGTTGGCGTACCGGACGAGCTGCGGCGGGAAGTACTTCGGCGACCAGCCGGACAGGTCGATGTGCACCGACGGCTTGTGCGTGGCCACCGCCAGCGCCTCGTCCTGCCAGGGGAACGACGGATGCGCCAGGATGATCTTCAGGTGCGGGAAGTCGGCGGCGACGTCGTCCACCAGCATCGGGTTGGAGTGCCTGAGCCTGATCCCGGCCCCGCCGGGCACCCCCGCGCCGATGCCGGTCTGCCCGGTGTGGAACAACGCGATCGCGCCCAGCTCCTCGATCACCTCGTACAGCGGGTAGGCCATCCGGTCGTCCGGGTCGAAGCCCTGGAGGCTGGGGTGGAACTTGAAGCCCCGCACCCCGTGCTCGGTGACCAGGCGGCGGGCCTCCCGCGCGCCCGCCCGGCCCTTGTGCGGGTCCACGCTGCCGAACGGGATCAGCACGTCGGGATGGGCGGCGCAGGACTCGGCGACCTCCTCGTTGGAGATGCGCGGATGGCCGGTGGCGTGCTCGGCGTCCACGGTGAACACCACGGCGGCCATCCTCCGCTCCCGGTAGTAGGCGGCCATCCGGTCGATGGAGGGCCGCTCGTGGGAGCCGAAGTAGCCGGCCGAGGCGCCGAACAGCTCCGGGCTGAGCGAGGTGTGCCCGTCCCTGGAGATCTCGGCGTGGGTGTGCACGTCGATGGCCGTCAGCTCGGCGAGGTCCATGGCGGGGTTCATGGCGGGGTTCACGACGTCCGGGCCTTCCGTTCGGCGGGGTTCACGACGTCCGGGCCTTCCGTTCGGCGGGGTTCACGGCGGCCGGGCCCTTCGCTCGCCGGGGTTTCGTGGCGGCGTTCACGAGGGCGGGGCCTGCCGCGCGATGCCTGCGTTGCCGGACACCTTCATGGGCGTCACCTCACGGAGGAAATGTGGGGCAAAAATGCGACTCGCGGCAAAGTTTTGCCCAAGATGGCCCGTCCGTCTACCCTCGGGCTGTGACTTTCCCGGCCGGAGGACCGCCGGGCGAGGGCGACCGCCCCGGGCAGCTCCCGTCCCCGCGCCCCCAGTCGCTGATGCTCAGCTTCCTCGGCATCCACGTCCTGGGCCGCGACGTCGCCGTCTCGGCCGGCAGCGTCATCGACGTGTTCGCCCGGCTGGGCGTGACGGAGGAGGCGGTGCGCTCGACGCTCACCCGGATGGCCAGGCGGGGGCTGCTGGCGCGGCACCGTACGGGGCGCAGGACGTATTTCGGGCTCACCGCGCGCGCCACCGACGTGCTGGAGGACGGCCGGCGGCGGGTCTGGGAGACCGGCGCGGTCAACCGCGACCGGGACGGCGTCTGGACGCTCGTGGGCTTCTCCCTGCCCGACAGCCGCCGCGACCTCCGCCACGACCTGCGCTCCCGGCTCGGCTGGGCCGGCTTCGGGCTGCTGCAGAGCGGCCTGTGGATCGCCCCCGGCGTCAAGGACGTCGGCCCCATCGTCGCCGACCTGGGCCTGGGCGACCACGTCACCGTGCTGACCGCCCGCGCGGCCGGGCCGACCGGGCCGGCCGACCTCGTGCGCCGGGCGTTCGACATCGAGCGCATCGCCGCCCGCCACCGCGCCTTCCTCGACCGCTGGGACACCCCCGCCCCGCAGGCCGCGCTGCCCGACGACCTGGCCCGCCAGCTCCTCCTGCACACCGACTGGCTGCACCTCGTCCGCCAGGACCCGCACCTGCCCGCCGAGCACCTGCCGCGCGACTGGCCCGCCATCCGGGCCGAGCGGGTCTTCCGCACCCTGGCCCGCGCGTACGAGGGGCCGGCGCGCGAGGTGGCCGGCGCCCTCCTGGACGAGCTGCCCCTGGGGTGACCGGGGCCTCCGGCGAAGATCTCGTTTCTGGCGTGAGCAGCGGATACGTGGGCAGGGGCCGTGATGACGGCGCTTTCGAGCGACCACGACCGACAGGACGGCGACATGACTTCAGTACCCGGTCCGCACCAGCCTGACAGGCCCGGCGGTCCCGTACCGTCCGAGCCGCCGGAGACGACGGTGGAGGCCGAGATCGGACGGGTCAGGGAGCCCGCGCGCCTGCTGCGCGTGAGCACCATGGCGCGCTCGCTGCTCGACGAGGCCCGCGGGTTGTCGCTGGACGAGCACGCCCGCGACCAGCTCCAGCTCATCCACACGCGGGCGGTCGAGGAGATCGGCGCCTCGGTGGCGCCCGAACTGCGCGAGGAGTTGCAGCGGCTGCTCCCGCATCCGTCGGAGGACCTCAGCCAGGCCGAGCTGAGGATCCTGCAGAGCCAGCTCGTCGGCTGGCTGGAAGGGGTCTTTCAGGGCATCAGGGTCGGGCTGACCCTCCAGCAGGCGGCCCGGCCGGACCTGCCGCCCGGCGTCCGGCCCCATCCGGCCCCGCCGCCCGGGGGCAGCGGCCCCTACCTCTGAGCGAGCGGGCCCGTCCGGGCGGCCGGTCCGGCCGGCTCAGGGCGGCTCGTTCGGGCGGCTCGTTCGGGCGGCTGGTTCGGGCGGCTCGTTCACGCGGCGCAGCGGTGGACGGTCTCGATGAGGGGCCTGACCCGGTCGTCGCAGCCCTCGATCAGCTCGGTCATCCGGTTGGGCACGTACGCGAAGCCCAGCTCGTTGTCCGGGTCGGCGTAGGCGAACACGCCCGTGACGCCGGGGTGGCCGAACGCCGTGGGGGAGCAGTCGCCCGGCCACATCGGACCGCCGGGGAGCAGGAAGCCGCGGCCGTACGAGGTGTGGCAGCGCAGGACCAGGTCCATGCCGCTGGCCTCGACGGTCCTGGCCCGGTCGGCCGTCTCCGGGCGCAGCAGCCGGATGCCGTCCACCTCGCCGATGAGCGCCGCGTACAGGCGGGCGAGCCCGGCCGCGTTGCCCGCGCCGCCGAACGAGGGGATCTCGGCCTGCGGGATGGCCGCCGCCGAGAACGGGTCGCCCAGCAGGCTGACGCTGCCGAACGTGGAGCGGTGGAACAGGGAGCGGGGGTCGCAGATGGCGCGGTTCAGGCCCGTCAGGCGCGGGTCGTCGCGGCCCTTGAGCAACTGCTCCACCGTGGGCGGCACCAGGTCGGCCACCTTGCGCTCCGCGCCGCCGGGCAGGCCGATGTGCAGGTCGAGGCCGAGCGGCGCGGCGATCTCGGTGGCGAAGAAGCGCCGCACCGACATGCCCGTGACCCGGCGCACGACCTCGCCCACCAGCCAGCCCATGGTCAGGCAGTGGTAGCCGTGCGCCTGCCCCGGCCGCCACGCCGGCCTGGCGGCGGCCAGCGCCCGGCTCACGGCCGTGCCCTGCTCGATGTCCACCAGGGTGAGCGGCGGATCGACGGCCACCACGCCCGACCGGTGCCCCAGCACCCACCGCAGCGGGATGTCCGCCTTCCCCGCGGCGGCGAACTCCGGCCAGTAGCCGGCGATCGGCGCGTCCAGGTCGAGCAGCCCGCGATCGACCAGCACCATCGCGGCGGCGGCGACCAGCCCCTTGGTGGCCGAGGCCAGCAGCGCGATCGTGTCGCACCGCCACGCGACCCCCTCGCCCGCCCACCCGCCCCACAGCTCGACGACCGGCCGGCCGCGCTGGTAGACGGCCAGGGAGGCGCCCAGCTCCCTGCCCTGGTCGAAGTTGCGGGCGAACGCCTCGCGCACCGGGCCGTAGCGGGGCTCGCACCTCCCGTGGATCTCGTACACGGCCCCCTCCTCACACCCCTTCGCCGCGCGGGTTACCGAAGGGGGTGGGTACCGAGCCGCCGGCGAGACGACCTACCGGCTACCCGGCAGGCCGCCGGTGAAACGGAGAGTGACGGGGCGGCGCGCCGACGCCGCGCAGGTGGTCGCCGAAACGGCGCCGGCGCGCCTGGTCTCCAGGTGCCCGAGGACGGCGCGGCAAACCTGCCCCCGGCCTCCGTCCCCGGGGTTGGAGCGGTCTAGGCGCCTTTGACCGCGTACGTCACCAGCGTCGTGAGGACGTCCCGGACCGATCGGCGGTCGCGCACGTCGCACAGCACGACCGGGATGTGCTCGCCCAGCCCGAGCGCCCGCCGTACCTTGCCCGGCTCGTACCTGCGGGCGCCGTCGAAGCAGTTGACGCCCACCACGAACGGGATCTCGCGCTGCTCGAAGTAGTCCACCGCCGGGAAGCAGTCCTGCAGCCGGCGGGTGTCGGCCAGGACGACGGCCCCGAGCGCGCCCAGCGCCAGCTCGTCCCACATGAACCAGAAGCGGTCCTGCCCCGGCGTGCCGAACAGGTACAGCCACAACCCCTCGCGGATGGTGATGCGGCCGAAGTCCAGCGCGACGGTCGTGGTGACCTTGGACTCCACGCCCGAGGTGTCGTCCACCCCGATGCCCCGGTCGCTCAGCAGCTCCTCGGTGTGCAGCGGCCGGATCTCGCTGATCGTGCCGACCATCGTCGTCTTGCCGACGCCGAAACCGCCCGCGATGAGGATCTTGATGGCCAGGGCCGGAGCGACCGTGGCCGTCCCGGTCTCAAAGGCTGCGTAGCCCATCCAGCACTTCCCTGTAGATGCGTTCATCGATCGCCTGCGCCATGGGGCGCGGGCGTTCGATGCGGACCAGGCCGTCCCGCCGCAGGTCGCCCAGGATCACCCGGGTGATGTTGAGCGGGAGCCTGAGATGCGCCGCCACGTCGGCCACCGGCGTGGGCCGGCGGCACAGCGCGAGCACGGCGCGATGCTCGGGGATCAGGTCCGCGGGCTCGGCGGGGTCGCCGGCCGTCACGACGATGGCCACCAGGTCGAACGACTCGCCCTGCGGGCGCGCCCTGCCCCCGGTCAGCCCGTACAGCCGGATCAGCGGCCCGGGATCCTCCCCGGTCATGGTCTCGCGCCGTTCCAGGCGGGTGCCGGTGCCGCTCCCCTCGGATTCGCGGAGAGGTGCTCGCCGACCCTCTTGACCATCAGCGCCATCTCGTACGTGACCATGCCCAGCTCCGCGTCGCCCGCGGCGAGCACGGCCAGCCGGGCGCCCTGGCCGGCGGCGGTGACGAAGAGGAAGCCCTCCTCCATCTCGATGATCGTCTGCCGTACGCCGCCCAGCCCGAAGTGCCGGCCCGCCCCCATGGCGAGGCTGTGGCTGCCGGCGGAGATGGCCGACAGGTGCTCGGCGTCCTCCCTGGTCAGGCCGCGGGAGCTGCCCATGGACAGCCCGTCGGCGGACAGCACGATCGCGTGCCGGATGCCGGGCACCCGCTGGATGAGGTCGTCGAGCAGCCAGCTCAGTTCGCTTCTGGCGTCAGGCATCGGGTTTGTCGTCCTTTCCGTTCCACATGTCGCCGTCGTCGATCTGCTCGTGCTCCGTCTGCCGGCGGCCTTCCTGCCAGCCACGTTGCATGGACGACATGAGCTGTGCGAGCTCCTCCGGCGAGCGCGTCGCGCTGCCGCGCCGCCGCGGGCGCGTGTCGGTACGGAGCTGGGGGGCCAGGCTGGCCTGCGGAATCCGCATGGGCAGCCCGTCGAGATCCGCGTCCGCCTCCTGGGCCGGGATCGTGACACTCCAGCCGGCGGGCGGGCCGCCCTCGAACGCCGGGCCGCCTCGGAACGCCGGCGCGGCCTCGAACGGCGGAGGGCTGTCGAACGCCGAACCCGTGACGAACGGCGAGCCGTTACCGAACGGCGAGCCGCTTGTGAACGGCGAGTCGCCGGTGAGCGGCGAGGCGTCGCCGAAGGGCGGGACGGTCTCGGGCACCGGGGAGGTCGCCGGCGGGAGCGGCGGCATGGGGCCCGCGTCGAACCAGGGACTGCGCGCCGGCGCGGCGCCGGCGTCCTGGCCGGTGTCACCCTCGGCGCCGTGACCGGTGCCGTGACCGGTGGCGGGCTCGTCGGCGCTCTCCGCGGCGGGCCCGGCGGCAGGACCCGTGGCGGGCCCGGCGGCAGGTTCCGTGGCGGGTTCCGGAACGGACGCCCTGGCGGGTTCCGGAACGGAGGCCGTGGCGGGTTCCGGAATGGAGGCCGTGGCGGGTTCCGGAACGGACGGCGTGGCGGGGGAGGCGTCGTGCGTGCTGCCGTTCACGGAGTCGTGGGCGCCGCCGTTCAGCGCCGCGACCTTGGCGGCGGCGGACGGCGCGGCGGTCAGGGCGGGCTGCTCGGCGCCGGCGAGCAGGGCGGCGGGCAGCAGCACGATCGCGGTCGTCCCGTCGTACGGGGACCGCCGCAGCATGATCTTGATTCCGTGCCGGGCCGCGAGCCGCCCCACCACGAACAGCCCGAGCCGGTCGCTGTCGGCCAGGTCGAACTCCGGCACGTCGGCCAGCCGCGCGTTCAGCCCGGCCAGGGCGGCGTCGGTCAGCCCGAGACCGCGGTCCTCCACCTCCAGCGCCAGGCCGTTGGCCGCGGTCACGCCGCGCACCTGCACGGTGGTGTTGGGCGGGGAGAAGACGGTCGCGTTCTCGACCAGCTCGGCGACCAGGTGGATGACGTCGGTGACCGCGGCGCCGACCAGCATCGGCGCGTCCGGCATCGGCGCGACCGTCACGCGGGTGTAGTCCTCGACCTCCAGCACCGCCGCGCGCACCACGTCGAACAGCGGCACCGGGTCCCGCCAGCGGCGCGCGGGCGACGAGCCGGACAGGATGATGAGGTTCTCCGCGTGCCGCCGCATGCGGGTGGTCAGGTGGTCGAGCTTGAACAGGTCCTCCAGGACCTCCGGCTCGTCCACCCGGCGCTCCATGGTGTCCAGCAGCGAGAGCTGGCGGTGCAGCAGCGCCTGGTTGCGCCGGGCCAGGTTGAGGAAGACCTGGCCGACGCCCTTGCGCAGGGCCGCCTGGCCGACCGCGGCCTCGACGGCCGTCCTGCGGACCAGGGAGAAGGCGTTCACCACCCGGTCCACCTCGGCGGTCTCGGCCACCGGGTCGAGCCCCGGCGCCTCGGTGGCGGGGTCCACGTCGTCGCCGCGGCGCAGCCGCTCGACCAGCCGGGGCAGCCGCTGCTCGGCCAGCTCCACCGCCGAGCCCTGCACCCGCCTGAGCTCCTCGACCAGCGAGCGGCCGAACCGGTACGACAGCCACACCGACAGCACCACGGCCGCCAGGCCCAGCAGCAGGACGAGCCCGATCCGCCAGTACGCCCCGGTCTTCTGCGCCTCGCCCGACGCCGCGGCGCGGGCCAGCTCGGCCTGCGTGTCACGGTTGATCTGGGCCAGCACGGCCTCGGCGTCGCCGCGCCACTCGGCGGCCGAGACGGGCGGGGCGCCGCCGGTGTCGTACGAGAACAGCTCGTCCTCGACCGCCACCAGCCGCCGGTAGGCGGCGCTGGACACCAGCCGGTCGTAGCTCGCGCGCAGCTCGGGCCCCGCGTCGCGCTCGGCGGTGGCCAGGGCGAGCCGGCGGCCGGTCATCGCGGCGACGAACGCGGCGCGGTCGGTCGGGGTCATGCTGCGCTGCACCAGCGTGGCGGTGAGGACGGCGTGCTCGCGCCACAGGTACTCGGCGGAGGTGCTGTAGGCCGTCATCCCGCGGACGGACTGGTAGGCCGAGGCGTCGCTCATCGCGTCGCGGTCGGTGAACTGCTGGTTCGCCACGGCGATCAGGTTGTTGTACGCCTCGATGATCGTCAGCGCCGGCGCCAGCACGCCTCCGTCGGCGGAGGCCCGCAGCGACTGCAGCCCGTCCAGGGCCTGCACCATGCTCTGCACGTTGGCCGGCCGCTCGCCGCCCGCCGCCCCGGAGTCCAGCTCGGTGATGATCTGGCGCAGCCGGGCGACGTGGTCGTCGGTGACCCGCCGCTGCTCGGCCAGCGGCTTGTACGCCGCGGTGCCGTTCGGCGCCTCGGCCGAGAGCTGGCGTTCCCGCTGTAACTCCACGATCAGTCCCAGCACCGGCGCCCCGATCGACTCCCACCGGTCCTGGATCTGCGAGACCGTGGTGATCTCGTCCACGCTGGAGTAGGCGATGAACCCCCAGAGGGCGACCATGGAGACCAGCGGAAGCAGGAGGATCCTGAGCAGCTTGGTGCGAAGAGGCGGGGGCGAGCTCATCCTTCGTGTCCCATTCCGCGCGTGGTGGATGCGCCGGGCAGTCGTGACCTTGCTACCGCCCCCCGAGGTTGCCCGCCACGACTGGGTGCGCCTGTGGTCCGTCCACTATGCCCATGGGGCACATGTACTTCAAGGTACGGATGCGAAGAATCATGCGAATCGCGTGTTGACTCTTTGTCAACACACGGTTCGTGATCGTGATGACGCCTGTGTGACGCCGCGTGATCAGACGAAGGCGCTCAGCCCCGTGATCGCCCGCCCGACGATGAGGCTGTTGATCTCCCGGGTGCCCTCGTAGGAGTAGATCGCCTCGGCGTCGGCGACGAACCGGGCGATGTCGTAGTCGAGGATGATGCCGTTGCCCGCCAGCAGCTCGCGGGCCCAGCCCACGACCTCCCGCATGCGCGTCGTGCAGTACGCCTTGGCCAGCGCCGAGTGCTCGTCGCGGAAGACCTCCTCGTCCTGTAGCTGCGCCAGGCGCACCACCATGCCCAGGCAGGCGGTGGCGTTGCCGAGCATCTTGACCAGCAGGTCCTGGACGAGCTGGAACTTGCCGATGGGCCGGCCGAACTGCTCGCGCTCCTTGGCGTAGCGCAGCGCGATCTCGTACGCGGCGATCATGATGCCGACCGCCTGCCAGGCGACGCCGCTGCGGGTCCTGCGCAGGATCTTGGCGGTGTCGCGGAAGGAACGGGCCTCCTGCAGCCGGTGGGACTCGGGCACGCGGCAGCCCGACAGCGTGATGTCGGCGTTCTGCACCGTGCGCAGCGCCATCTTGTCCTCGATCTTCGTGGCGGTGAAGCCAGGCGTGTCCCCCTCCACCACGAACCCCTTGACGTGCCCGTCCGCCTCGTCGCGGGCCCACACCACGATCAGGTCGGCGAAGGTGCCGTTGCCGATCCAGCGCTTGGCGCCGTCCAGCACCCACGTGTCGCCCTCGCGCCTGGCCGTGGTGCGCAGGCCCCCGGACACGTCCGAGCCGCCGGTCGGCTCGGTCAGCGCGAACGCGCCGATCTGCTCCATCCTGCTCATCGCGGGCAGCCAGCGCTCCCGCTGCTCCGCCGAGCCGCACGCCGCGATGCTGCCCATCGCCAGGCCGGTGTGCACGCCGAAGAACGTGGCCATCGACGGGTCGGCGTGGGCCATCTCCAGCGCCAGGAAGCCGCTGAGCAGGCCGCTGGGCTTGGGCCCCGGGCACTCGGGGTAGGCCAGGCCGGCGATGCCCAGCTCCGCGTACTCCTTCACCAGGCCGACGGGGAACTCCGCGCGCACCCAGCAGTCGTTGGCGATGGGCGCCACCTTCTCCTTGAGGAACTCGCGCACGCGCAGCAGGATGCCGCGCTCCTCGTCAGAGAGCAGGTTCTCGAACTCGTAGAAATCTCCGGTCAGCAGCTCGGACATGGTGCACGGCTACCCGAGCGGAAGCGGCACGAACCGGCCCGCCGATCACACCCGGCACGAACCGGCCCGCCGATCACACCCGGCGCGAGCCGTCGCGCCCGGACCGCCGCGGCTCCGCGCCGGCGCGAACCCTGCGGTCGGGAACGGCCGGGCCGTGAGACCGATCACGCGGGCGCGCCCGGAACGGCAGACTTTCGCATCACACGGTCCGCATGTCCGGGAAAGGCAGTGATGCGCGATGCTCGACGTGTTCGACAGATGCCGGCTCCACGACGACTTCGAGCCCGTGGCGGAGCTGGGCGCCTACCCCTACTACCGGCCCGTCCAGGAACGGCCGGCCACCGGCGAGGTCGTCGTGGACGGGCGCGTGCTGGTGTCGGCCGGGTCCAACGACTACCTGGGCCTGTCGGCCGACCCCCGGCTGAAGGAGGCCGCCTGCCGGGCGATCCGCCTGCTGGGCACCGGAACCTCGGGATCGCGGCTGGTCAACGGGTCGCTCGCGCTGCACGAGACCCTGGAGGGGCGGCTGGCCGCCTTCCTCGGCCAGGAGGCGGCCATGGTGACCGCGACCGGCTTCCTGGCCAACCTCGCGCTCAGCGCGCTGGTGGGGCCGCGCGACGCCGTACTGGCCGATCAGCTCATCCACGCCTCCCTCATCGACGCCGTCCGGCTCTCGCGCGCCCGCATGCGCCGCTACCGGCACAACGACCTCGCGCACCTGGAGCGGCTGCTGCGGGAGTGCGACCCGGGCGCGGCCGGGCTGATCCTCACCGAGGGCATGTTCTCCACCACCGGCACGCTGTGCGACCTGCCCGGCATCGCCGCGCTCGCCCGCCGGTACGGCGCCCGCCTGGCCCTCGACGGAGCCCACGACATCGGCCTGCTCGGCGCGGGCGGCCGCGGCGCCGCCGAGCACCACGGCCTGGAAGGGGCGGCCGACCTGCACACCCTGGCCTTCTCCAAGTGCTTCGGCACCACCGGCGGGGCGGTGGCGGGGCCCGGGCAGATCATCGTCTACCTGCGCCACCACGCCCGCGCCATGATCTTCTCCGCCGCCCTGTCGCCCGCGAGCACGGCGGCGGCGCTGGCCGCGCTCGACGTCATCGAGACCGAGCCGGAGCGCCGCCGGCGCGCGCTGGCCGCCGCCGACCGGCTGCGCGCGGACCTGGCGGGGCTCGGCTTCGAGACCGGCGCGTCGCGCACCACGATCATCCCCGTGCACGTCGGTGACACGGTGATGTGCTGCCGGTTGTGGCGGGAGCTGTTCGACGAGGGCGTGTTCGCCACCGCCATGGTGCCGCCGAGCGTGCCCGAGGGGCGGGCGCTGATCCGCGTCAGCACCACGGCCCTGCACACGGAGGCGCAGCTCGACCGCATCGCCACCGCCTTCGCCGCCGCCGGCCGCCGCCTCGCCCTCATCCCCTCCTGACGAACGCGACCCGCCGGCGCGAGGAGCCGCTTCCCGCCCAGCGGGCCTCGGCGCGCCTGAACCTCTCGGCGGGCTTGCCGCCCTCGGCGGGGCCGGCCTCCGTCACGGGAGGAACAGGTGCACGATCTGGAGGACGAGCACCACCGCCAGCGCCACGGCCAGGACCAGCCACTGGGGATCGAGCCAGTTCGACCTGACCGTCCGGGGCGAGGCGTCCGGGTCCAGGAGGTCGCGCAGGATCGGGTTGATCCTGCTGTCGGGCAGCAGCCGCTCCAGGTCGGGGATCAGGGCCGGCAGCCGGGAGCGCACCTCGGACGGCTGCCGGGTGGCCGCCCACACGCGGACGTCCCGCAGGATCGCCATGATCTCCTTGTCGGAGCCCGCCACGGCCAGGTCCGCCCGGAACTCCTCGAACACGTCACGCATGGCATAGGACCTCGCTTCCGGCCGGCTTTCCCGCGCACGGTCGTCCCCTTCCGCCCGCGCCCCTGCTGCCGCCCCCGCTCCGGACGCGGCTCCCGCTCCGGACGCGGCTCCCGCGCGGGGATCGAACGAGCCCTCCCCCCGGCGAGGTTCGGGTTTCTCCACCGGGCGGGGCTCGGACGGGGCCGCCACCCGGGGACCGGGTGCGGCTTCCGCTCTGGGCTCGGGTTCCTGCCTGGCGTTCCGCTCCGGCGGTGGCGCGGCGTGCTGCTCCCGCGCCTGACCCACCGGCGAGCGCGAGCCCCAGGTGTCCTCCGCGGGCCGGGCCGCGCGCCCGATGTCCTCCGCGGGCCGGGTCGCGCGCCCCATGTCCTCCGGGGAACGGGTCGCGCGCCCGATGTCCTCCGGGGAACGGGCCGCGACCGGGGCAGAGTCGCGCGTGAGGGCGGACAGCCGCCTGATGCGCTCCTCCACCGGCAGGTCGTCGGTGATCCGCAGGTCCCTGAGCAGCCGCACCAGCCGCCCCCGCCCGTACGCGTCCACGACCGCCGCCGCCATCTCGGCGTACCTGTCGTCCTGGTCGGGCGCCCGCAGGTCCACCCTCGCCCGGTGGGCCCCCTGCGACGACGGCCCCGGCCACTGCGTCAGGAAGATGACCTCGGCCCCCTGCTTGAGATCGTCGCTCTCGTAGGTGGAGAACGTCTCGGGACAGTGCCCCAGCGCCAGGTCCAGGATGTCCACCAGCCCCCAGAGCTGCACGACCGGGTCGCCGTGCGAGGCCACCGACAACGCCGTCAGCGGCCGGCGCAGGCACTCCGAGACGATCGGCGCGAGCGCCGCCGCCCGGGCCCGCGCCTCCCGGTCGAGCGACTTGCTCGTCTCGTCGTAGGGCCGCAGCAGCTCGGCCAGGTCGAGCGGCTCCTCCCCGGCGGGCAGGCGCGCGGCCCAGCCGGGAGCCAGCGCGAGCGCCTGGCGCACGTTCGGCATGGCCGAGGGCAGCGAGGTGGAGCCGCCCAGGTACGCCTGGACCCGGATCGTGCGCCTGCTGTCCGAGCCGCCCGTTCGCGTGCGGGCCAGCACCACCACCCGCCCGTCCACCTGCAGCCGGCACACGCTCACCCCCGCCGAGGGACCGGGGTCGAGCCAGGGCCCGAGCCGGTGGTACCAGCTCGCGGTGCTGCCCAGGGAGGAGCGCACGGGCCCGAGGCCGGTGCGCCGCTCGTCCCACTCGAACTGGATCCAGTCGACGCTGGAGTAACGTCCCATCACAGCCCCACCTCCGGATGGCCCCGCAGGACGCCGGTCATGGCGAACAGCGAGATCAGGGGTTCGAGGACGCGCCGCGGACGCACGCCGCGCCGGAAGCGGCCGTCCGCGGCGGCGGCGCCGGTCGCCGAGACGAAGTGCAGGGTGCACTTGCGGCACTTGTCGTACGGGCTCAGCCACGCGTGCGCGCCCCGCCGGTGCAGGAAGGCGTAGACGTCGCGGCTCTCGGCCAGCACGGCCTCCGGGTCGAGGCCGTCGGGCTCGGCGTACAGCCAGGTGTCGACCGGCGCCTGGAAGCGCACGGCGTCGCACTTGGTGACGGCGATGGCGGCGGGGACGTCGAGCCGCCCGCCGCTCTTGGGCAGCCGGTCGAGCACGGCGCGGAAGGACTCGTCGCCCATCCGGGCCGACCGGCTGGAGCCGTCGATGACGAACAGCAGCCCGCCGATCGCCGGCACGAACCTGGTCGCCTCGTGCGTGGCGCTGCGCAGCAGCTCGCCGGCGATGTCGAAGAAGGCCACCGCGGTCGTGTGCCGCCCGTCGTTGACGAGCAGCGCGTCCACCGGCTCGGTCGTGGCCCGGTGCGTGGTGCGCGACAGCGCGACCCGCTCGACGAGCAGCGGATGCACGTAGGAGTCGACGTACTCGGCGTGCCGCTCGATGTCCAGGGCGTCCGTGGTCAGCCCGTACGGCCGCAGCCCGCCCTGCTCGATGGCGCCGATCATCGAGGCCAGCAGGTGGGTCTTGCCCGTCTCCGGCCCGCCGACGAGCCCGATCACCAAGGGACGGCCGTGCCGGATGTAGTCGTAGGGCAGGTGGTGCTCCAGACCGGGGTCCGACACCGGGGCCGGGCAGCGCACGTGGGCGGCGCGCAGCAGGTCCTCCCGGCGCGGCCCGGTGACGTGGCCGAGGGAGAGCGGCTGGTAGCGGCCGTCGGGGGTGCGCTCGTAGAGCTCCTCGTCGCTCCAGTCGAGCTCGTGCAGGCAGATGGGGCAGAGGATCACCGGGTCACCGCCCACAGGACGACGAGCAGGACGATCAGCACGGCCAGCGGCGCCCAGCGGGCCCACCAGGGCAGCGCCCGGCCATCCTCCTCCTCCTCGGCCACCGGGTGCACCCGGGTCGGGCTCTCCGGCACGGCGACCGGCTCGCGCCTGGCCGCGCGCGCCCGGTCGAAGGCGGCGCGCCCCTCCTCCAGCGCGAGGTCCTGCTCGACGGGGATGGACTGCATCGGGTCGGGCGTGCGCAGCCGCGCCAGCACCTCCTGCGGCGACGGGGGCGAGCCGGAGAAGACGTCGTTGAGCGGCTGCAGCGCCGGGGTGGCGGACAGGTCGGGCAGGCCGGTGATCTCGCGGCCGGTGACCGTGCGGTAGATGACCATGCCCGCGCTCCACAGGTCGTCGGAGGTGGCGGTCAGGCCGGTGCCCTCGCGCTGCGCCGGGCAGGCGTAGGGCGGCCGGCCCATCCGCAGGCGGCGGGTGCCGGCCAGGGCGGCGTGGCTGAGGTCGGTGAGCTGCACGGCGGAGCCGTCCCAGCGCACGGTGGCGGGCTCGATGCGGCGGTGCACGATGCCGCAGGCCGACAGGATGCGCACGGCGCGCAGCAGGCTCACCTGCAGCGCCCGCTGGTCGTTGATGAGCAGCGCGCCGAAGTAGCGGCTGACCGGCTCGCCGCGGTAGTCGGACAGCAGGACGAACGGCTCCTCCTCGTCGAGGCTGTAGCCGAGCAGCCGGGGCAGCTCGGGCGGGTAGGCGCGGCGCAGCCGGGTCAGCAGCCTGGCGCCCATGCGGGCCTCGTTCTCCAGCAGGTCGTAGAGGTGCTCGCGGTCGCGTCCCGCCGCGCGCGGCACCCGCCGCTGCACGAGCTTGACGCCCTGCACGACGAGCGTGAGCCGGCGCTCGAACGGGTCGTGCCACGGCTCCGCCTCCACCTCCCAGGTCACCGGGTCGCCCTCGGGGGAGTCGAAGGTCAGCGGCTCAGGTTCCATCCCCACTCCAGTTCTCCTCCACCGTCCCCGGACGCAGCGGCACCAGGCGCAGGGTGCCGGCGTACTGGCCCGACCGCGTCCACACGACGCCGGGCGGGTTGCCCTGGCCGCGCACCGCCCTGGGCGCGAAGCGCACCGCGTACGCCTGCCGCAGCAGCAGCGACAGGTCGCGGTCGCCGCACAGCTGCAGCATCTGGCCGCCCGGCTGGGCCCGCAGCGCCCGCATGACCTGCTGGGACTGCCGCCACACCGCGTCCACGAGCTCCTGGCGGCCGGTGTCGGCGGTGCCGAACTCGGGACGCTCCTGCACGCCGCGGTGGGTCAGGTGGTAGCGGTACTGCCGCAGCGTCTCGTCCACCCGGCGTTCGAGGCCGAGCTGGACGTCGCGGTAGTCGCCGTGTTCCAGGGAGGTCCAGCCGGGCTCCAGCCAGCCGGTCACCGCGTCGGTGAGGTCGCCGGCGATGACCTCGCGCAACTGGCCGCCGCGGTCGCGCAGCCGCACGGTGACCTCCTCGTCCAGCGCCGCGCCGGCCTCGGCCTGGCCCGCCTCGGCCTTGCTCCAGTCCGTCAGCGTCGCCGAGACCTGCCCGCAGATCTCGCTCAGCGCCGCCGCCAGCGTGCGCGCCGCGTCGGAGGTGTGCGTACGCGCCCGGCCCAGCATCCACTCGCTGGCCGCGACCCGCTCGAGCAGCGCGCGCAGCCCGTCGAGCGCGGTCCTGGCCGGGCCGAGCGCGAGCTGCTCGCGCCACCACGCCCGCGAGCGCCGCCAGTAGAGGAACCGGTCGATCAGCCGGGGCGGGAACTCCGCGGGCACGTGCAGCGCGTTGAGCAGCTCGTCGGGACAGACGCGGCGGCAGTCACCGGCGAAGGCGGCGCTGCCGATGGGCGCGCTCTGGTCGGCCAGCAGGCGCAGCCGCGCGACCAGCCGCGCCAGGCTCTTGCGCTCGGCCAGGGCCGACTCCACGTCGGCGCGCAGCTCGCCGGCGATCTCGGCGCGCCCCATGCCGGTCGGGGTGGCGAACTTGACCCCGTGCAGGGCCAGCGCCTCGGCGACGTCCTCGTCGGTGTGGTCGGTCTCCGCGAACAGCCGCGCCACGGCGTCGCGGAACCCGGCCAGCTCCCGGCCGGCCGCGACCACCTCGTCCAGGATCGCGGCGCGGGCCGGGGCCGGGCTGAAGTAGCTCAGCTCGTCGAGGGCGCGGGCGGCGCGGTCGAGCCGCTCGCGGGCGTGGCGGTGGAGCCGGTCCATGGGGCCGTCGGGGATGAGCGCGTCGAGCAGGTCGGCGGGCAGGTCGGCGCCGCCGCTCAGCACCGGCAGCGCGGTGGCCGACGGCGCGGTGAACGCCGCGGTGTCCTGCTGGACGGGCGCGCCGAAGCGCTCGGCCACGTCGGCGAAGGCCTGGGAGAGCACCTCGGGGTCGATCCGGCCGGCCACGATGCGCCAGCCGGGCGAGGCCGTGCCGTACGGGATGTCGCCCAGGCGGCCCACCACCTCGTCGAAGACCTCCGGCTGGGTGAGCAGGTCGATGAGGATGGACTCGGAGCTGACGTCGGGCCCGTGCGCCGCCTCGCCGGTGTCGGCGTTCCACACGATGCCCCGGGGGTCGCCCACCCACAACACCCGGCGGCTCTCGCCGTCCAGCGCCGGCGGCAGGCGCGGGTCGGGCCCCACCGCCACGACGAGCACCGACCTGACCAGGCGCGAGCTGAACACCTCCTGCAGCACCCGCTGCCCGGCGGCCAGCCGTTCGGTGTCGGCCACCACCAGGACCCGGCCGGCGAGCCGGGGCGGCTCGTCGTCCTCGCGCAGGTCGAACACGACGACCATGGTCACTCCTTCGCGAGCGCGTCCAGGTCGCGCAGGTTGTAGGCGACGGCCTCGGCGACCCGTTCGAAGGGCAGGTCCAGCGCGGCGGGCAGGGTGTGCGCCCAGAACGCCACGAGCTGGTCGGCCCGGTTGCGCGCGCCCGACGGCAGCTTGGGCGCCATGATCTCCAGCAGCCCGAGCTGGTCGGCGGCCATGCCGGTGACCTGGTGGAAGAGCGGGTCGGGCGGGCTGAGTGCGCTCGCCAGGCCGGCGGGCGTGGCGTTCATGAGCTGCTCGCTGACCAGGCCGCGGAACTCCTCGTCGCCGCCGAGCACCCACTGCTCGTAGGCGCGCAGCACGCTGGGCCAGGAGCTGGCCTTGCCGTAGCCGGTGAGCGGGAGCGTCATCGAGCCGCCCGCGACGTCGATCCTGATCCGCCGCGGCGAGCCGGGCTCGCCCTCGGCGACGGTGACCTGCCCGTTCCACAGCAGGCAGAGCAGGCGGTGCAGGATGCGCACCCGGTGCTCCTCGGTGGTGGCCAGGTAGCCGAAGTCGTAGCCGAGCCGCTGGCGCCACTTCAGGTGGTCCTGCGGCCGCTCGTCGTGCAGCGCCTCGGCCCAGCTCGCCAGCACCTCGCGCAGCTCGCGCACCTGGGTGACGCTCATCGAGGTGCGCAGCTGCACGACCGTCACGGAGTCGGCGTCGATGTTGCGGAAGTCGGGCAGGCCCGGCAGGTCGATGCGCTCCTTCAGGAACCGCTCCAGGTCGGGGTCCTTGGCCGGCGCCGGGTAGGAGACCAGCACCTTCAGGTCGCCGCTGCCGTCGGGGGTGAAGCCGCCCGGCACCAGGTCGGCCAGCTTGAGCCGGAACTGCCGCACGTGCGGGTCGTCGCCGGCGCCGGAGGCGGCCTGGGCCAGGATGTCGGCCAGCGAGGGCAGCAGCGGCCGCTCGCCCAGCGCGGCGGCCTCGTCGCGGTCCTTGAACAGCTTCTTGACCTCCAGCTTGAGCCGCTCGCGCACCCAGGCGAGCGCGTCGGCCGGCTTGCCGGTGCGCCAGGCCAGGTCATGGGCGTGCCGCCAGCCCTCGGGGCCGAGCAGCGCGTTGACCACGGCCGCCTCCCCGTCGGTGGGGCGCAGCAGCTGCCGGGCGACGAACACGTCCACGAAGCGGCGCACGACCGCGTCGTAGAACGCCTCCGCGCCCTCGGGCGGCAGCAGGTGGTAGACGCCGACGCGGGTCTCGTACAGCTCGCCGGCGCGGCGGGCGAAGCGCTCGGGGTCGGCGTCGGCGTGCTCGGCGAAGACCTGGGTGAACTCGCGCACCTCGCGGATGAGCTGCTTGCGCCGCGGCTCCCAGCGGGGCATCTGGTCGGCCCACGCCCTGTGCCACAGCGCCTGGCTGCGCCACAGGTACCAGGTCTCCTGGTCGTGGAGCGAGGCCTGGACGGCCGGGTCGGCCCACTGCACCTTGCGCAGCAGCCGGTCGCGCATCGCCCGCGGCTGCGGGGGCGCCTCGGTCATGTTCTCGTACGGCTTGCGCGGCTGCGCCCTGCGGTGGTCGAGCAGCCCGGCGAAGCCCAGCCGGTCGGCCTCGTGCACGTCGCCGGGCAGGCCGGCCACCACGCGCCGCAGCCGGAACGGGTCGACGTGCCCGAGCCCCTCGAACACGCCGCGCCGCACGTCCATCTCCTGCGCCATGGCCGGCACGGCACGGCTGAGCTGCCGCTCCAGCGAGGCCAGGTTGTCCTCCATCGCGCGGATCCGGTTGGCCAGCGACTTCTGGATCTCCGCCGCGCCGGTCGCGGTGCGCGCCTCCGGCACCGGCAGCGGCTCGCGGGTGTTGAGCGGTTCGAGGTTGGTGGTGGTGAACATGCGGCGGATCTCGTCCACGTTGCTCTCCGCGGCGCCCGGCGGCACGGCGTCGAGCTGGGTGACCGCGCGGGCCAGCAGGCGCGAGCTGACCAGGTCGGCCAGCTCCTCCACCGGCACGGTCATGGAGGAGACGAACGCCGTCGACACGCCCCGGTTGCCGATGCCGGAGGCCGCGGGCACCTCGCGCTCGACCGCCCGGTTGATGAAGTCGTCGGCGAAGGACTGCTCACCGCGGTCCTCCATGCCGCCGGCGGCCTCGCCCGCGCCGCTCGGCCTGGTGCCGGCCAGCGAGACGATCAGCGAGGCGATCGAGCGGTGCAGGTCGTCGCGCTCGACGCCGGGCGGCATCGTGAACAGGAACCCGGTCTGCACGGTGCCGGTGGCCAGGCGCACCTCGCCCCTGCCGGGGTAGCGCACGCCCAGCTCGCCGACGATGCCCTGCTCGTCCACCTGCGTGCCGGCGTGCGGCGCGTTCTGGTCGTCGACCAGCCGGAACAGGTCGAGCAGGCTCGCGCCGGCGTTCAGCCTGGCCCGGCGGCCGCCGCCCATGCCCTCGGCGAAGGCCGACGGCATGACGACCAGCGGGTGGATCCGCGCCCTGATGTGGTTGCGGGCGAAGGCGTCGCCGATCAGGTGCAGGTAGTCGTAGAAGATGCCGCTGCCGGTGCCGCCCGCCACCGAGAAGGCCACGAACACGTCGCAGGTGCGCCGCAGCCGGCCGCCGAGCGCGGCCAGCTCGCTGCCCGAGTTGGCGATCGCGCCGATGGCGTCCTCGATGCCCTGCACCACCGGCCCCGGCCCGTGCCGCATGCGCTCGAACAGCGCCGCCCTGGCCACCGTCGGGAGCTGCCCCGCGCCCCGCATCAGCGGCGCGACCAGCGGCTCCTGCTCGCGCGGCGGCAGCCAGTCCTTGACGTGGTCGCCCAGCGTGGCCCGCAGGCTGCGGGCCACCTCCGGGTAGGAGTCGAACTTCGGCACCACGTCGTGGATGAGGTGCGCGGTGCGGCCGGCCGCCGGCAGCTCCCGCTCGGTCGGCACCACGCGGCGGCGGGTGCGGTTCAGCTCCGCCTCGTTGAGGTCGACGTAGACGAACTGCAGGCAGGAGGGCAGCTCGTAGGGCTGGTAGTTCTGCCAGCTGAAGTTTCTGATCAGGTCCATTCCGTCGGGACCGCACAGCTCGTCACGCAGCCGGCGTTCCAGCTCCACCCCGACCCGGCAGCCGGTGCCGCCGAGCCCCACGAACATCATCGGATCGAAGATCCTCATGTGCCCCCCTTACAACAGGTCGTCGCCTGGCATCGGTCGGTGGGTCCTGCTCTGGGACGGCTCGGGCGAGCCGTACACGGGCGGGCCGGCGTCCCCGCCGTCGCCGGCGCCCCTGGCGCGCCCGTCGTCCACGCCCAGCCACAGGCCGTTGGGCAGGGCGATCGGCCGGCCGGGGACGAGCGGGTCGAGCTCCCGCCCCTGCGGGTCGCGCACCAGCACGGTCCTGCCCTGGCCGCGGCGCACCGCGTAGCCGGTGCCGTACGTGCGCACCAGCAGGCCGTTGGCGACCTCGAAGGTGAACTCCGGCCCCTCGCCCAGCGGCGCCTGGAGCCGGCTGACATAGGGCTCGCCCGGCCGCTCGAACAGGTGCAGCGTCAGGTCGCTCGGGTCGGCCGCCCGCCGCCGCGCGCGCCGCCTGGCCAGCAGGAACGGCAGCGCCACCGCCACGACCGCGAGGACGATCACCAGGGCCTGCAGCGCCCGCTGCCACCACGGCGTCGGCGGCCGCACGTCCACGTCGACGAACCCGTCGGCCACGAGCTGCCCGTCCGGGCCGAGCACCTGCACCGTGCCGCTGACCCGGCCCCCGGCCGCGCCGGCGGCGACATGCAGCGTGAAGGCGTGCTCCGAGTGCCCCGCGGGCGCCTGGAGCTCCCCGGCCGACAGCCGCACGGTGGCGGGCGCGTCGAGAAGCCGCAGGGCGAGCCGGGCGGGCCCGGCGTCGCTGGTGACCGACACGGCCCCGGCGACCTCGCCGCCCGGCTCGACGGTGGCGCGCGCCAGCCGGACCTGGGCGCGCACCCGGTCGGCGGGCCCGGCGATCCTGGTCTCGTAGACGCGGGCGTCGCCGGCCATGCCCGTGCCGGTCACCCGGCCCAGGAAGGACAGCGCGCCGGTGGCGCCGGGCGGGACGGTGACGCGGCCGGAGAACTCGCCGTCGCCCCGCTCCCGGTCGGGCCCCTCGCCCGTGTCGCCCAGGGCGATCGGCAGCGGCGGGACGCCCTCGCCGGACAGCCCGGCGCTGAAGCGCAGGCCCTTCAGCTCGGCGGGGTCGCTGATCGTGCCGCTCCTGGTCTGCAGGCGCAGCCGCACGTCCACCTGCTCGCCGGGACGGGGGCGGGGGTTGCTCAGGGAGATCGAGGCCCGCAGCGCGCCCTGCCAGACGACGGTCGCGCTGACGTCCTGGCGGGCGACGCCCGGCGGGGACTCCAGCCGGATCCGCCACTGGCCGGGCACCGGGTTGCGGATGCGCAGCGACTCCACCGGCCCGGACTCGCCGGCGCCCTGGAAGGTGGAGCCGTGCTGCTCGCCCTGCTTGGGCACGGGCCTGCCCTCGGGGTCGAAGTAGCCGACCCGGATACGCCGGTCGCGCTTGACCACCACGATGGAGCCGTCGGTGGCCACGGCCGGGATGGTGACGTGTAAGTCGACGGTGGCGCCCGCGTCGAGCGAGTCGGTCACCGACTCGCCGATGCCGGCGCATCTGGCGTACGCGAAGGCCTCCAGCAGGGAGCGCTCCACGTCGGCCGAGCCGGCCACGACGCGGGCCCGCGGCCTGGCCGACTCCAGGGTGCCGCAGGGCTCCCGCCAGCCCCCGTCGGCGAACGCCTTCAGGCCGGCCTGGTCGGCGGAGCCGAAGCCCAGCGGCCAGATCTGCACGCGGCCCTCGCGGGCGTCGCCCAGGGTGCCGGCGATCTGCCTCCTGGCGTTGGCGTTGCGGTCGCGGGGGTCGGCGCCGTATTGAGGGCTGCGGGCGACGTCGAGCACGCCGTCGGTCAGCAGGAACACGATCTTCGCCCGCTGCTGGTCGTCGGGCTCGTTCATGATGTCGAGTGCCTGCTCCAGCGCGGCGGCGTGGTCGGTGTCGTTGCCCTCGTGGGCCTCGCGGCGGCGCAGCTTCTCCACGCACCGGCTCAGCGACTCGCGGTCCTGCGCCGTCTCCACCCCGGTCAGCGGGCACACGATGTCCACGGCCGACTGGCCGGGCCCGTTGGAGCTGCCGAACCCCACGACGGCCACCTGCGACCGCGGCGACAGCTCGCTGAGCGCGATGAGCTGGGCCGCGGCCCGCTCGCGGGAGACGTCCTGCCCCGACAGGCTGCCCGACTCGTCCACCAGGATGACGACGCGGACGGGCTTGACGTCGGACGGGGGAGCGGCGTGCGCGGCGGTCGGGACGAACACCACGGCAGTGGTCGTGATCAGCGCGAAGAGGGACCTGAAGGATGAAGTGACGCGCACATTTCCTCACAGTTGCCGTTTTCTTATCCGCAGAACGGAGAGCGGCCCCGATAAGTTTCAGCGGCAGTTTGGGTAACGACGCCTGTCAGATTAAGCATGTCCGTAAAAGGAGGTACGTGCCCCGCATGCAGGGATCTTAAGGCGGGAGCTGGACGTTCGGATACCGGTCCTGTCAAATGCGCGGTAAATGTGGCATATTAACCGATATGACAGCCTTTTAGGCATGCGCGGGTTCGCGTCCCAAATGTGAGCCGCCCGCCCCCGGTGGGAAGGGCGCGGCCGGGTCAGAAGTCCGTGGCGTCGAGGCGGCCGTAGATGATCATGAGGACGGCCACGAGCGAGGTCCACCCCGTCTCGGCGGAGGTATCAGCGGATCGCCGCACCGATCAGCTACGACACCGAGTACACGCCGGCCGTGGCCTTCACCCGCACGGCTCTGCTCATCTCCACCGTCGACGGGGCCCTGCGGGAGATCACCGTCGACCCGGCCGCCGCCACCGCCGCGATCTGCCGCCGGGACGGCGGTCAGGCCAAGCCCAGGCACACTGCGACTTCCTCATCCGCGCTTATCCCGAGCTCGGCCTGACCACCATGGCGGCCTGGCGGGAGCTGCCGGCGGGTACCGGCTTCGCAGGCACGCCCGAGCTGTCTTCGCTGTTCCCCCAGACGAGAGCCGACCCGGCGATCAGGCAGAAGATGGCCAGGACGCCGAACACCAGCTGTAACCAGCCAATCCCCGAGGTCAGGGTGTCCAACAGCGTCTCGGACAGGCTTGGAGAAGTCGTCCGCCCGCCCCCGCGCGCATCCCGGCCTGGGCGCAGGCCGGAACGCGGCGGGGAGCGCGCGGGCTACTTGTAGTTCTGCACCCAGTACTCGACGGTGTGCTTCTTGTCGAGGTTGAAGGACGCGTAGTACTCCGGGTGCCCGGCGTTGTGGATGCGGACGATGCCGTACCTGCCGTTGCAGGCCCACCTGCCGGACTTGGCGACCTTGTTGCCGGCCCCGTAACGGCGCACGTAGTGGAGTCTGACCACGATGTGCGAGTCGTTGCCCCAGCAGCGTGCCTTGACCTGCATCACGCGGACACCCGCGAGCCGCTTCCAGGGCGAGGTGCCGATGTATCCCTTGCGCGGGCCCACCGCCTCGTGCCGCTGAGTGGACCACTGGGCCATCGCCGCCGCGCCCGCCTGGCCGGAGACCTCGCTGTGCGCCGGGGCCGCGCCGGCCGGTCCGGCCGCCGCCAGGGTCAGACCGGTGGTGAGGGTGAGTGCGAGTGGGATGTTTGCGAGCCGCATGGGCGCCTGCCTTTCCTGATGGGCCGGGGATGGCGCGGGTGGCTTGACTGCGGCTGTGCCGCTCACCCGATACTCCGACTTCCGCGGGACGCGGCCCCCGTGATCCGCGTGCCCGTCGGAGCCCTGCGCCACCAGGATTCGGGACGGCGGAGTTGTTCGGCAGCCCTCGCCGGGCAGGCAAACAATGCTTTTCCGGAGAGCGGTAGGGTTGCGGCACCGTGAGACTGGCCCGCGCCACGCACGGCCATCCCGCCGCGCCCGTCCGCATGCTGCGCCGTACGGACACGTCGATGTTGGCGATACTGTCCCTGCTCCCACACTCGGGGCAGACGACGGAGTCTCCAACGTGGCGTTGGAGGAACTGGTCCGCGCTCGATCCTCGCCACCGGCCATCGAGCAGGTGGGCCGGTGATGCTTTCTCCGCTCCCGACTACGCAGGCTCGCCGTACTCGGCGACGTAGGCCGCGTAGTTCTCCGCAATGACGGCCCGACCGGCCTCAGCGGTGAGGGGCTCGATCGCGGAGACGACCGGCACCTGGCGCCCTTCGACGGTGACCGTCATCAGGCCGATCCGGCGGACCAGCTCGGCGACGACGCTGGGAGCCGACTCCACCAGCTGCTTGCCGTCCCGCGACGAGAACCGCGGCGCCCGGCCGAGACCGGTAAGGCGGACCACCGTCGCCAGGTTGTAGTAGCCCAGCGCCGGGTTCTCCGTCAGCAGCAGGTAGACCCGTTCGGTGTCACCGCCGGCCAGGCCGGTGCACGGCTTGATCGGTCCGTCCGTGTCGCGGGCCACCACCTCGTAGACCCCGCACTCGGTGCAGCGGAACAGGTCGGTCCGGGCTCGTACTCGAACTCATGGCCGCCGAACCGGTCATCCCGGCCGAGCCCGTCCCGCGTCGGGGCCTGCGCGGCCATCTCGGCTTTCACGTGGCGGGCGGCGACACTGTACGGCTCGCCGGTAGCGTCCATCCGCGCGCGGATCTTGGACTTCAGCCCGGAGTTCTTCACCATGGTCAGGTCCCTTCGGCCGGGGTGCCCACGCCACCCCGCCAGAGTCACCAGACCAGCGGAGTGTCCTTGCCTCGCGCGATCCTCACAGGACCTTGTCCTCTTCGCCGGGCTGCGTGGGAGCCGGGCTCGGAAGCGGGCCGGCGCGTCGGCCGCTGGTCCCACGGTAACCGCGTGCGGCGGGCTTCGCCTTGAGGAACGGCCTGCGCCACGATCAACGCGGCGTGGAGCACGTCCGATTCGAATTCCACGGTGAGACCCAGCGTCTTGGCGACGTCCCAGGAGTGCACGACCTGGACGCCATCCACCGTCTGGACGCCGCCGAGCAGCCCGAGGTGGTGGTGACCGGCACGGACAGCTACAGCGACCTGGTGTACGGCATGTTCGCGATGTGCGGGTATCAGTTCGCGCCCCGGCACGCCGACATCTCCGACACCCAGCTGTGGTGGATCGACACGGCCATGCTGGAGGGTGGCCTGACCACCGGGACGCGCGCCACCAACGGCTGGGGCGACTCAACAGCCCGGGGCTGCGCCGCGTGTCGATTCCCGCGATCGTGCAGCACTGGGACGATATGGCCCGGGTGGCCGGGTCGCTGTCGACCAACCAGGTCCGCGCCTACGACCTGATCAAGATGATGACCGCCGACGGCCGGCTGACCGGCCTGGGCAACGCCTTCGCCCACTACGGCCGCATCTTCAAGTCGCTCCACCTGCTGCAGGTGCTGCATGTGGAGGACTATCGCAGAATGATCGGGGCGCACTGAATGTGGGCGAGTCCCGTCACACGCCGGCCCGGCGAGTGTTCTTCGGCAACCTGGGCCGGTTGGTGCGCGGCCATGAACGCGGCATGGAGGACCAGGTAGGAGCCTTGGGGCTGGGGATCAATGCGATCGTCTGGTGGAATTCGCTGTATATCGACGCGGCCGTGAAGCGCCTGGAGGCCGGCGAACTGGGCATCAAGGGCGGCGAGGTAACGCCAGAGATCCGCGCCCGCCTATCATCTCTGCTGTTCGAGCACATCAACTTCCACGGGTTCTACCCGTTCAATCGCCCTGAGCTGAGCGGCGGGCTGCGCGAGCTGCATGATCCGAACGCCGGCTCCGATGAGGAGGAGTGAGGCCGATGGATGATGAGCCGCCAAATCGCGCCTGAAGTGGGGGTTTCGACAGTGTGCTTCCGGGGCCGAGTGTCGTGATGGAGGAGCGATCGGAGGCTGCTTGAGCGGGGGATGAACCGTCCGGACCGGCCACGGTGATCCGTACTCCGGCGTTCAGATGCCGGTTTTCTCAGAGCTCAGCGCGATAGGCGCTCGTCTGCTCGCCGAGTCGGAGCGAGCAGACGAGCATGGGGCCGCTCGGTGGCGTGGGTCTACATGGTCGTCCCGCCTGAGACGTCGAGCCGGTGCCCGGTGATGTAGCGGCTGTCGTCGGAGGCCAGGAAGGCGACGGTGTCGGCCACGTCCTGTGGCGTGCCGAGCCGGCCGAGGGGCGTCTGTGACGACAGCCAGGCCAGGGCCTCGCCGACCAGGCGTCCTTGGTGCATGTCGGTGTCGATGACGCCGGGGGCGACGAGGTTGACGGTGATGCCGCGCGGCCCGAGCTGCTTGGCCAGGGCGACGGTCATGACGTCGAGTGCGGCCTTGGACATGGCGTAGTCGATCGCCCTGGGCATGGCCGCCCCGCGGGTCAGCATGGTGCCCACGGTGATGATCCGCCCGCCGTCGCGCAGCCGTGGCAGGGCTTGCTGGGTGATGAGGAACGGGGCGGTGGTGTTGACCGCGAACAGGTGCTCAAGGCCCTCCCGGGTGACGCCGTCGATCTCGCTCTGGCCGCCGAGGATGCCCGCGTTGTTGACCAGGATGTCCAGCCCGTCGGCGTGTGCGTCGAAGGCGGTCCACAGGGCTTCGGCGTCGCCGGGCGCGCCCAGCTCGGCCTGGACGGCGAAGGCGCGCCCACCGGCCGCTTCGATGGCGGCGACGGTGTCCTTGGCGGCGGCGTGGTTGCCGCCGTAGTGCACGGCGACCCGGGCGCCTTCGCGGGCCAGCCGGGTGGCGATCGCGCGGCCGATGCCCCGGCTCGCGCCGGTCACCAGCGCCGTCTTGCCGGTCAATGTCGTCATGATCATGCCTTTCTGCTTCATGCGGTGTAGGGGGTGATGGCCTTGGCGTCACGCAGGATGCGCGCCCACCAGGTCACCTGGTCCAGCAGGGTCTTGGCGGCCGCGGCCGGGCCGACCGGGTCCTTCGGTTGTCCGTCGCCGTCGAAGCACTCCCAGGCGCCGTGGAAGCTGACGGTGTCGCGGGTGGTGACGGCGTGCAGCTCGGAGAAGACGGCACGCAGGTGCTCCACCGCGCGCAGACCTCCGGAGATGCCGCCATAGGAGACGAACGCCACCGGTTTGGCGTGGAACTGCTGGTTGTGCCAGTCGATGACGTTCTTCAGGCCGGCCGGGTAGCTGTGGTTGTACTCGGGCGTCACCACCACGAACGCGTCGGCGGCCGTCAGCCGCGGGGTCAGCCCGCCCAGGGCCTCCAGCACCGGCGCGGGCGCGGACATCGACGGGGCCGCCCCGCCGATCGGCACCTCGGCCAGGTCGATCACGTCGACGTCGAGGTCCGGGCGGGACGTGGCCAGGCCGGCGAACCAGCCGGCCACGGTCGGGCCGAAGCGGCCGTCGCGGACGCTGCCGACAATGACGGCCAGCCTCAGCGGGTCAGTGATCACGGTGTTCTCCCTTCAGGATGGCGGCCTGTCGCAGGACCGCCAGCAAGGTTGTCTCGGTCTGGGGGCCGGTGAGCGAGGCCAGGTTCTCGATGAGGAAGACCGGTACGCCGGTGATGCCGAGGCGACGTACGCGGGCGAGCCGGGCGCGCAGCTCGGCGGCAGGCACGTGGCCGGTGGTGATGCCGACCTCGGCGGCCAGCCGGGCGAGCGTGGCGGGGTCGCCGATATGCAGCCCATCGGTGAAGTGGGCGCGGAACAGGCGCTCCGCCATGGGCTCGGCCTTGCCCTGGTGCGCGGCGTCGGCGATGAGGCGGTGGGCGTCGAAGGTGCCGGTGGCGATCGCCTTGCCGTACTCCAGCCGCAGGCCCTCACCGGCCGCGTGTTCGGCGAAGGCGAGCGCGCCGGCGGCCGCTTGCGGGCCGAAGGTCTGTTCCAGGACCGCCAGCAGCGGGCGCCCGTCGGCCGGGGCGCCCGGGGCGAGCTCGAAGGGCAGGAACTCCACCGCCACCGGCAGGCCCTCGGCCCTGAGCCGGTCCGCGGCGCGGGTGAAGCGGGTGTAGCCGAGGTAGGAGTGTACGCAGATGACGTCCATCACGAGCTGGACTTTCACAGGCTGTGGCATGAGTGTCCCCTGTCATGCGGCCGCGGTGGCGGGCTCGGCCGACGGGGCGCCATCGCGCAAGGGGACCTCGCGGATGAACCAGGCCAGCACGAAGGCGAGGGCGCCCAGCGCGGCGGCGCCGAGGGCCATGGCATGGATGCCGTCGGAGACGGCGAGGCGAACCGCCTCCCGCGCAGCGGGCGTGAGCCCGCCGAGCGCCTCGGGCGTCAGGGCGACCCGGGTGGCGGTCTCCGCGCCGAGGCGGTCGATGAGGGTGTCCTGCAGGCGGGCGGTGTACAGGGCGCCCAGAGCGGCCATGCCCAGGGAGGCGCCCATGGTGTGCCAGAGCGTGACCGAACCGCTGGCCGCTCCCATGTCGCGTGGCGCGGCGCTGTTGATGGTGATGATCGTGGTGGACTGCATCAGCAGGCCGACCCCGATGCCGCCGATCAGCGTCAGGGCGGAGGCGAGCGCCAGGTCGACGCCGGGCCGCAGGAGGAGCAGCGCGAGCATGCCGGCCGTCACGGTGGCGCCGCCGAGGATCGGGTAGATCCGGTAGCGGCCGGTGCGGCTGATGAGCCTGCCGGTGCCGATCAGCACGGCGACCATGCCGAGCATGGCGGGCAGGATCAGCAGGCCGCTGGCGATCGGTGAGGCGCCGTGGACCAGCTGCATGTACTGGGGCAGGAAGGTGGCCGCCACCACCATGCCGACGCCGCCGAGGAAGCGGATGACCTGGGCGAGGGTGAAGTTGCGGTCGGCGAACAGGCGTAGCGGGACGATCGGCTCGGCCGCGCGCCGTTCCACCAGCAGTAGGGCGGCCAGGGCCACCAGCCCGACGAGGATCAGGGCGAGGATCGGGGCCGATCCCCAGTCGTACTGGGTGCCACCCCAGCCGGCGACCAGGCTGAGTGCGACCAGGACCACTGTCAGCAGCAGCGCTCCGGGATAGTCGATGCGCGCCCTGGTCCGGCGCGGCTCCAGCCGTATGGCGGCGCCGATGAGCAGCAGGGCGGCCGCGCCGACGGGCAGGTTGACGAAGAACGCCCACCGCCAGCCCACGTCGGCGAACAGGCCGCCGAGCAGCGGCCCGGCGATGAAGGCGATCGGCATCATGACCCCGAACAGCCCCATGAGCTTGCCGCTGTGCCGGGGCGGCACCAGCTCGCCGATCAAGGCCAATGCCCCGGTCATCAGGCCGCCCGCGCCCAGTCCCTGGACCATGCGGAAGCCGACGAGCTGGATCATGTCCTGCGCGGCTCCCGACAGCCCGGAGCCCAGCAGGAAGATCGCGATCGCGGCCATGTAGACGACCTTGCGGCCGTACAGGTCGCCGAGCTTCCCCCAGATCGGTGTCGAGGCGGCCATGCAGATCAGATAGGCCGTCGCCACCCAGGAGAAGTACTCCAGCCCGCCGAGGTCTTTCACGATCATCGGCAACGCGGGCCCGAGCATCATGCCGTCCAACGGGGCTGTGATCATGCCCAGCATCACGCCGATCACGCCCACACGAAGAGATCGATCCACACGTCCTCCATTTCGCGTACTTCGTACGTGAAATGGACCATAGTCATTCAGGTACCATGTACGCAAATGGAAGGGGAGGGATGCGCATGGCCGACGAGGAACCCACAAGCATCTGGATGCAGCCCGAGGCGCACGAGCGCTCCGGCCCAGGACGGCGCCCCGGCTACAGCCGTGAGCAGATCACCCGAACGGCCGTCCAGATCGCCGACGCCGAAGGAGTGGAGGCCGCGACCATGCGGCGGATCGCGGGCGAGCTGGGCACCGGCGCCATGTCGCTCTACCGCTACGTACCCCGGCGCGACGACCTGTTCGACCTCATGATCGACCTGGCGATGAGCGAGATCGAGCTCCCCGACGGCCCGTCCGGTGACTGGCGCGGCGACCTGACGCTGCTGGCCCGGCAGACCCGCGCCGCCGGCCTACGCCACCCCTGGCTGATCGCGCTGCTCACCAGCCGGCCCACGCTGGGCCCCAACCTGCTGCGCGTGCACGAGTTCGCACTCAGCGCCTTCAACGGGACCGGGCTCGACATCGACGACATCACCGGCTTCGTCGGCATGCTGAACGACTACGTACACAGCGCGATCCGCCGCGAGATCGGCTGGCTGGAGGAGGCCCGCCGCACCGGCCTGGACCCCGAGCGCTGGAAGCGGGACTACATGGGACCGTACGTCCGCCAGGTCGTCGAATCCGGCGCCTTCCCCCTGTTCAACCGATCGGTTCTCGACTCCCGCACCGCCCACCTCGCCCCCGAGGAACGCTTCCGGCATGGACTTGATCGCATCCTCGACGCCATCGCCGCGCTCATCCCATCACTCCGTCCTCGTTGAACAGGAAGCCGGCAACGCTCCTGCGAAGGAGCAGCTCGATCGCCGGGCTCAATTGGCCGCCGACAAGAACGAGGCTGGGAGGAGGATGAGCAAGGCGACGACGACTGAGCGTCCGCCGCGCGCCGTAGCCCGATGTGACAGGGAAGAGCCCATTCCCTGTCACATACAAGATCCTTCACTCATTCCGGCCAGCGGTTCCGCCTCGCGCCTCTAGGGTCGAAGACAACGCGTTCCCTGTCATATGGAGCCCGCCGGTGATCCCCGAACCCGCGCCAAGCCTTACCCCGGCCGCAGCGCGCCGCAGGCCCACTGGCGGCCTTTCGGCGAGCTCGCCGCGGCGATGAACGCGCTCCTGGACATCACGTCCATCCTCCGCGACGCCAAAGGCCACCGAACGCCGTGACCACGGCCAAGGTCCTGCCGCTCACCGGCGGCCCGACGCTGGCCGACGCCGCCACCGCGTTTCCTGAACCGCCGGGACCTGGACGCCGACACCCTGCGCTCCTACCGCCAGACACTGGCCCGCCTGTGCACCGAGCTCGGCGACGGCGTGCTGCTGGCCGACCTGACGGCCGAGCAGACGGCAGCGGTGTTCGCCACGGCGTGGGGGAACGCGGCCCCCGTACCTGGAACCGCCACCGCTCCGCGCTGCGCTCCTTCACCACCTGGGCCGCCGCGCGCTGGAGCATGCCCGACCTGGCCGCGCCTGACTACACCGTTCCTCAACGTCAGGACGGCTGGCCCAACTGGCTCGGCCGCCGCCCGATGCGCAGCTCCGACCGAGCGGAAATCCGTGAAGCGCTCGAGACCGGGCTACCCGACGGACCACTCACCGTTCCGGGCCCTTTCCTGTGCGGGTCTGTACGGTCAGTGACTGGACACGCCCACCATCGAAGTGTCACCGAGTACAGGCGGGGCGGCACTGCTGGAGTGCCCCCTGACGGGCGCCGGTCAGCCGCTCGCGCCGGTGGAGAAGGGGCGTTGTCCAGCACTATTCGATCTGGATCGAAGTCCGTTGCGACGTTCGCCGGGTGATGTGGATCGTGGACGCGTGCACCAGAAAACACAATCACAGGACAACGACCCGCCCAACGGGTCCGGGAGAAGGTGAATCGATGCGCAAGAGGTTCGGCAGCCGCGCCATCACAATCCTGTCCGCCCTGCTCCTGGGCACGACCCTGGGTGCGGTCACCGCTGCCCCGGCCAGTGCGGACGGCTGCCAAGGGAGGACATCCGTGGGCTGGCGATGGTGCCACGTGGACGAAGGCAACTGGGCACAGTTCAATATGTACTACAACGGAGAGGTAGTAGGCAGCGTCCGGCTGGAGCGCTCAACCTACACCAACTACACGGTCGCGGTGTGCAACTACCGTCGGCAGTCCATTTTCCTCAGCACCCACATACATCTGGACCTCCTTGGCACTGGCGACCGCACTCACGTCGCCTACGACGGCTGCGAGACGTACGGGCTAGGGTGGCCCGTCGCCAAGTTCCGAGGGGAAGCGTTCATCCTGGTGGATGGCGAGTACCGCAGCTACTACACCAAGTGGTACATCCCTCCCCAGCAGCCGTAGCGAGGGTGCCACCAGAAGACGCAAACAAGCGTAGCGGCCGGTCCGTTCGCCGCGGCGCTGGCCGAGCTGGTCGCCCTGCAGGCGCGCCGGTTCTAGGTCACGACGGGTTCGTCATCCTGCCGGAACGGGCCGACGTTCGAGCACGAACGGCGCTGGCCCAAGAAGATCTGGGGGCCGTACCGGACCTTCCCTGACCTGGCCATCGCCCGCGACTGGTGCGCCCACTGCAATGTGTGGATCGGCACCGAAACGAGCCGCTCATGACTGACGACCACGCGGCCGACCATCCGGCTGGTCGGCCCCATCTCATCGCCACCGCCGCCGAACTGGCCGCGTTGGCCGCCGCCGTCGAGCCCGACGCCCCGGTGTTCGTGGGCCCCGCTCGGGTCCGCGTCACCAGCCGCAAAGTAACACTGAGTAACCGTCGCCACTTTGTGTGGCCACGCGAGGTTGTTCCTCAGAGGGGTTCCGGACTGGACTGGTAGGCTCGCGGAAGATCCAACGAGTACGGATCTGGCCTGCGTGGACGGAAGCTGCCCCCGCCGCCCCGTGATCGTGTCTCCCAGGAGCCTCCGCAGGTCAGCGGTAGCATCGTGGGATTCACGGCTATTACTACCAGGCCCCTGTTGTCAAGCAGCCGCGCCCAGCGCGTACGTCAGACCGTCTACGAACCGCGTGAGATCACCGCCGGATTCGTTGCCATGGTCGGGGTTGCACTCGGTGACGGTCAGCCCGGCAAAGCCCGGGGCGGCGGCCAGAACGGCCAGCACCTCCATCGCCTCCTGGAAGCTCAGCCCGCCGTGGTACTGCGGCACATCGGCGAGCGGCAGGTCAACGAAATCGATCACGTCCACGTCGAAGTGCACGAGGAAGCCGTCCAGATCCCGGCATGCCTGCGCGGCTGCGGCGACGGCCCTGCCCCGTACCTCGGTGGCGGGCAGCTTGACGCAGCTGAGCGAGTCGAACATCTCCCGTTCCCTCGCATTGTCGGTCTGTTCGTAGCCAAGAAAGACGATCGCATCCGGCGCGAGCAGCGGCCTGCGCGGGCCGAGCCCGGCGAGTTCAGGCGCGGCGCCTGGCAGGTCGAGCAGGTGGGCGGCGCCCATCGAGTCGAGAATGCCCGTGGGGGCGGTTTCAGGCGTGCGCAGGTCCACCCCGCCATCGACGTATACGAGTGCGGGATCTGTGCCGGCGGCCAACGCGCCGGAGACGACGCCCAGCTCGACCGTGCAGTCCCCGCCGATCACCAGGGGAATGAGCCCATCGTCGACGATATGAGAGGTGCGTTCGGCCACGGCCCGTGCCACCTCGATGGTCAGCCCCAGGTTCTGCGGATGACGGTCTGGTTCGGGACGCATACGGATCTTGGGGAGATCGCCGTAGTCACGCACCGGCAGCCGCTCGGTGAGCCCTGCCCGTCGCAGGGCTTGCGGCGCCTTCTCCTGTCCTGGCCAGTGAGCAGCCGCACTGGAGGGGACGCCCAAGAGGCCGAAGCGTGGTGGAGTGGCTGTCATCCATCGGCTCTTCCCCCGCCGGGAAGGCTTAGTCACCGCCTGTTTCCGGTGATGGGGGGGTCGTGGGTCCCAGTAGTAATGGCCCGGAAATCCTACAGCTCCAATGAGCCGCCATTCAGTTGGTCAGTCGGTACGGCGGCGGGGCGCCAGGGCCTCGGTGACCTTGGCGATGGCTTCGGCGCCGGGTTTCAAATGATCGACGAAAGCCCTTTTATCTGGGGTGTTACGATTCTTTCCGGTTCTGGGACACGGGACCCACAGCATGATTGTGGGTCCCGTGTCCATGGTGACGTCCTCTTGGCCCCAGGTCAGTCAAGGGACAGACGGTTGGCGCGAGTTCCGCGAGAAGGTGGTCGGGCCTTGGCGGCGGCCGCCGCCGCGCTGTTAAGGACTCTGCAGCGCCAAAGTTCGGTCCTCCATCAGTACCGGAGGGCCCGTCGCTTGCCGGATGAGGACCGGGTGGACCGTGCGAGCTCGGGACGCACCGTGACACGGGTGGAGATCTTCTCGGCGAAGACGCGGGTGACGCCGGCGGCCTTGAGCGCGTCGAGCCGGGTGTCGAGGGACTGGCGGACGGTGGAGGCGCGGGCGTAGCCGATTCGCGCATGGCCGGCCGGCCCGGCATCGGCCGCGACCGGGCGGGGGAGCTCGATCCAGATCGGGGAGGGCCGTCCTCGAAAGGACGGCTCTCCGACCATTCTCAACTCTCTGACCAGAGAAGGTTGAGATCGGTCGCCGACAGCGGCTCAGACAGGCTCGCGGCCGGAGGGAAGTCAGTTCACGCAGTCCTGGGTCTTGAGGACGAGGCCGAGTTGCTCGACCTTGCCCTGCCGGTTGAGGCCGAAGTAGTAGTCCGCCTCTCGGTTGCCGGGCGCGGTGACGTAGTAGCCGCTCGGTTGCTCCTTGACCCCGGAGTAGGCCTTCTTGATCTGGCGGAGGGTTGAGCCAGCACCGATGCCCTTGGGGGTGCGCACCCCGGCCGGCGCGAAGATGACGGCGACGCCACGCTTCTTCGAAATGTAGAGCCCAACCTCGTGGCGAGCGTTGCGATGGGCCTTGTAGTCCCAGCCGGAGCAGTAGTCGCGCCATTTGAGCACAATCTTGCCGGTGGCCTTGGCCTGCTTGGCGGTCATCCCCAGCTTGATGCCGCCATAGCCGTGCGGGCCGAAAGTGCCCGACGTGGCGGTGGCGGCTCCGGCCGGGCTGGCGATCACCAGCGTCGCGCCGGCGACCGCCAGCGCCGCTACCAGTGAAGCCATGTTCATCCTCATAGCCTTGTTTCTCCAGTAGTTAGTTGAAAGTCCCTCCTTTTGATGCCGCCCACCGGTGAATGGTTCGCTGCCGGCCGACCTCAGCAGCTGAGCAGGTCACCCGGGGCCACCCCACCGACGGCCTTCAGCTACTCGGTCTTACAACATGAGAACGCTTCAGCCCTGCCTCGATGGTTCAATGCCGTTTAGATAAGACATGATCATGGCTTGGCTCGCGCGACCGATGGTGTGGGCAATAGCGCTACGGTCGGCGGTCCTGCGTATCGGATGCCCTTGTCGGAGGGGCGTCGCTCGCGGTAGCTGCTCTTGCGGGAGCGTTTGACGGCTCGCGGGAAGGAGCGGTGGCGGCGCTGCGGGTTCGTGTTCCGTCGGTGCGCGACGTGGTGGAGGGCCCGGGTCCAGGAGGCGTTGGGTGGCTCAGGGGGAAAAGGCCGCGGGGCCGGTGACCGAGCGGCGCACGATGCAGACGGTGCCCAGGAACTTGATCCGGTCGGGGTCGAGCCCGGCCGTGGTGGCGGCGGCGCAGATCAGCGTGCATAACGCCCAGTGGGTCAAGAGGTAGGCCCAGATTTCCTGGCAGGCCGGCTCTGGGGTGCGGGAGCGGAGGATCCGGCCCGGCCCGCGCAGGTGCGTCTTCAGCTGATCGATGCCGGTTTCGGCCTCCCAGCGATCATGGGAGCAACGGGCCAGCTCTTCGGCGGTGACCTCGGCCGGGTCGAGAATGCTGGTGATCAGCCGGATGCGCTCGGTGTCCTGGCCCAGGACCAGCTCCTCGTCCATCGGCCCGGCGGCGCGTACGAGCGCGGCGTTGACCGAGGTGGCGCCGCCCACGTGCAGGCTGAACGGGCGCACCGGGTTGGCGGTCAGCCCGTCGGTCCGCTCCACCATCCCGGCCAGCCAGGCGTGCGGCTCGGCGGGCTCGAAGGCCGCCTCCAGGTCCTCCGGCAGGACGGCGGGCAGCGGGGCCGGGGTGAAGCGGAGGTAGCCGGTGACGGAGAGGTAGGGCGCGGCGTGGTGCCAGCGCATGTGCGCCTCGACGGCGCCCGGCGTGAGCACGACGTCGGAGTCCAGCCAGTGGATGACGTCGCCGGTCGCCGCGGCCAGCCCGGCGTTGCGCGCGGCGGCCCGGCCCGGCCGGTCGCAGACGATCAGGCGGGCCGCCGAGCCCCCGGGCAGCCGCAGCGGGGGAGAGCTGCCGTTGTCGACCACGATGATCTCGGTCAGCCCGGCCGGGTACGTCTGCCGCGCCAGCCCCTGCAACACCAGATCCAGCTTGTCCTGCCCGCCGTACGCCGGGATGATCACGCTCACCCGCAGCTCCGGGGTGAAGTGCTCCGGCGGCTCCAGCACGCGATAGTCGTTGCCCCGCACCCGGGGCACACCACCCCCGCCGCTCGCGTCCATGCAGCCCTCCCCTGGTTTCGGCCCCGGTCATGAGCGCCTTTACCGTAGGACCCTTACCTGGGAAAAACCTGGGACCCCCCAGGTCACCGGGTGTTTCCGCAGGCCGGACCTGTCAGGATGCGTTCAGGAAGGGGGCGGGAAACCGGGCCCGTCACGGCCGGCCGGCCGCCGGAGCGGCGATCAGCCGCCGCTCGCGCACCAGCTGGACGACCCGCTCCAGGTCGGGGGTCTGGTAGCGGTCGTCGCCCAGCGGCGGGACGTGCCTGCGCAGCTCGGCCAGCAGCCCCCGGGTGGCCGCGCCGAGCGGCAGGGGCGCCATCCGCGGCGCGATGAGGTCGATGCCCTGCGCCGCCATCAGGTACTGCACGGCCAGGACGACCTCCAGCCGGTCGAGGTTCTCGTGCAGGTGCCGGACCGAGGCCATCGCCATCGTGTTGTGGTCCTCCTGCCCGTCCTTGACCGGCCGGGACAGCGTGCCCGCCGGGGTGGCCCTGACCTGCATCTCGGGGACCAGCGCGGCGGCCACGGTCTGCACCTGGACCATCCCGGAGTTCAGGCCGGCCTCCCCGCCGGCCAGGTTCGCCGGCAGGCCGTAGCTCCACCGGGGCGACAGCAGCCGCCCCGACAGCTCCTGCGACAGCACGCCCACGTCGGTGATCTCGGCGTTCAGCGTGTCGGCGAGGTGCCCCATGACGGAGGCGTCCCAGTTGCCGCCCATGACGAACTCGTAGCCCGGCCCCTCCTCGCGCCGGAAGACCAGCGGGTTGGAGGTGGCGGAGTTGGCCTCGCGCACCAGCGCCGTGCGGGTCTCGGCGAGCGCGTGCCGCAGGCCGGCCAGGATGTGCGGCGCGGCCCGTACCGACACCGCGTCCTGCACGCGCGGCTCGTAGTTCGCCGGGTCGAGCCGCCTGCGGCCCTCCTCCGTCATCCAGCGCGAGCCCGCCACCATCGCGCGCAGCCGCGCCGCGACCGCGTCCTGCTCGGGGATGCGGCGCTCCCGGTGCGTACGCGCGTCGAGCGAGCCCCGCTCGGCCCTGATCGCCTCCATGAACAGGGCGAGGGCGGCCTCCGCCTGGTCGGCCAGAGCCGTGGCCCGGTGCACGGCGTGCAGGAGCGTGGCGGCCACCACCGTGCTGCCGCTGACGATCGGCAGCGCCTCCCCGGCCTGGAGGGTGAAGTCCCTGGCCAGCCCGGCCCGCGGCAACATCAGGGAGGCGGGCCCCTCCTGGCCCCGATACCGCACGGGCGCGTCCTCGCCGATCGCCGCGAGCCCGGCCGCCGCCTGCGGTTGCAGATCGCCGGTGCCGAGCGAGCCGACCTGCGGCATCCGCGGCACGACCCCGGCGTTGACCAGGTCCAGCAGCCGCTGCGGCACCTCCGGCCGGACGCCCATCCGGCCCCTGGCGAGCTGGTTGGCCTTGATGATCAGGGCCAGCCGCACCACGTCGTCCGGCAGCGGCTCGCCGACGCCCGCGGCGTGGGAGCGCAGGACGTTGCGCTGGAAGCGCTCCGCGTCGGCCAGGGAGAGCGGGCGGTCCTTGAGCGGCCCCAGCGCCTGGTTCCAGCCGTACACCCGCTGGTCGTCCAGGGCCGCCAGCGCGCCCGCCCGCGTCCTGGCCATGGTGGCGCGGGCCTCGGGCGCGAGCACCGCGGAGACGGGACGCCCGTCGAGGATCGCGAAGGCGTCCCGCAGCGAGAGGGAATCCCCGTCCAGCACCAGCCGCAACACCTCCGGCGCCGCGGCCGCGGACGCCGCGACCGCCGGCGACCCGCCGGGCCGGCCGGGCGCGGCGGCCTGCCGCGACGCGCCCGGTTCCGCCGCCGCCTGGCCCGTCGTGCACAGGGCGGCGATCAGGCCCAGGCCGGTGGCCGCCCGTCCGAGTCTCGTCATGCGCCCGCCCTCCCGGCCCTGCCACGCAGATCGACCGCGCGGATCAACGTCGCCATCGTTATAGCGAGGGCGGGCGGGCCGTCCCGCGACGCGCGGCGGCACGGGACGGATTGCTGACCCGATCTCGACCGCTTCCAGGGGCGGGGGGCGCGGGGGGCGGCTCAGCGGTAGGTCAGGCGCCGCAGCGCGGTCTCCGCGGGGCCGCGCCGGCCCGTACGCGACAGCACGGCGGCGAGGACCACGGTGCCCAGCCAGGTGAGCACGGCGATGCCGGAGGCGGCGGCGTCGCCGACCCGGGTGGACAGGCCGCCCAGGTAGGGCGCGAACAGCAGGACGAACACCACCGACTGGAGCAGGTAGCACGTGAGCGACCACTGCCCGCACGCGGCCAGCGCCCGGGCCACCACGCCGTGCCGCCGCCTGCCGCGCTCCCAGCGGGCCACCACGAGCCCGACCAGCGCGGCGTAGGCCAGCCCGCCGGCGATGCCGGTGACGCTGTGCAGCGCGTACGCGGACACGGAGACCGCGTCGGAAGCCGTCCACAGCCGGGTGTCGATCAGCGTCATCGGCACCGCGCCGGCGACCGCGATCGCCGTGCCCACGCCGGCGATCCGCGCCAGCAGGGCCGGGTGCGCCCCGGGCTCCTCCAGCAGCCGACGGTGCGCCGCCCAGATGCCGAGCATGAACGCCGGCACGACGCTCACCAGGAAGTACGTGGGCGTCATCCCGGACCAGCCGATCATCCGCATCATCGCGGCCTCGAGGGGATCGGCCATGGCCGCGGGCGTGTCGCCCTTCTCGGCGGTCACGGTGAGCACCCCGAGCAGCGCGACCACGACGACGTGCAGGACGGCCCCGACGCCGGCCGCCCAGGCCAGCGCCCGGTCGCTGCGCCGGATGAAGCCGATGAACAGCAGCCCGACCAGGCCGTAGGCGCCCAGGATGTCGCCGAAGAAGAGCAGGAGCGCGTGGCAGAACCCGAAGGCCAGCAGCCACCGGCTGCGCCGCCGCAGCACCCGCCGCGTCTCGGGCCAGCTCGCGCCGCCGGCGACCTGCCGGGCGGCGAGCTGGACCAGCCCGTAGCCGAACAGCGCCGCGAACATCGGCAGCGCCCGGCCGTCCACGAGGAGGATCTGGACCCCGGCCACGACCCGGTCGAGCGCGGTGCCGTCCAGCGTGTAGCCGCGGAAACCCGAGGGGTGGCCCGACAGGTACATGTGCGCGTGCGCCACCGCGATGAGCAGCAGCATGAAGCCGCGCGCGAGGTCGGGGGCGAGGGATCGCCCGGCGAGCGGTGTGGCGTGCCGGGCGCGGCCCGGCGCGGAGACGGGCGCGGGGGCGGATGTGGACATGAGACTCCCCAGGAATTAGATACATGGGTGTAGCTTAGGTTCCCGGATAAGATACATGACTGTGGCTAAAGAGGAGACGCGATGAGTGAGGGCGGCGGCCGGACGCGGCGGCGCGGCGAGGAGCTGATCAAGGCGATCCACGCCGCGGTGCTGGAGGAGGTGGCGGAGGCCGGCGTCGGGCGGCTGACCATGGAGGGCATCGCCAGGCGGGCGGCGACGCCCCGCACGACGCTGTACCGCCGCTGGTCGGACCCCGTCGAGGTGCTCGTCGACGCGCTCTACCACGCGCATCCGGTCGAGGAGCCGACACCCGGCTCCGACGACCTGCGCGGCGACCTGATCCGGGCGCTGCGCCTGATGGTCGAGTGGGCGCGCAGCCCGGCCGGCCGGGCGGTCGCGATCAGCCTCACCGATCCCAAGGGCTACGAGATGATCTCCGAGCCCCTGTACGAAAAGGTCTTCGCCGGCCGCGGCGGCACGTTCACCGCCACCGTGCTGCGGCACTACGCCGAGCGCGGCCACTTCCCCGCCCGGCGGCTCACCAGGGTCGTGCTCGACATCGGCGAGGCGCTGGTGCTCAAACGGCTGATCGACGCGGGGCCCCCGCCCGGCGACGACGACCTGGCGGACATCGTCGACCAGGCGATCCTGCCGGCGCTCGGACTCGGCGAGAGGTGACGGCGCGGCGGCGGATGATCACGTTCCGGTAGACCGTGATCGGATCTCCCAGAGGAAAGCTCCGTTACCGGTACGGTCATGGGTCATGGAGATCTGGATCAATCCCGCGTGCTCGAAGTGCCGCTCGGCCCTGTCCATCCTGGACGCCGAGGCCGCCAAGTACACCGTGCGCCACTACCTGGAGGATCCGCCGAGCGAGCCCGAACTCCGTGAGGTGCTGGGCAGGCTCGGCCTCGAACCGTGGGACATCACGCGCACCGGCGAGGCGCGCGCGGCGGAGCTGGGCCTGGCGGACTGGCCGCGCGACGCGGCCTCCCGCGACAGGTGGATCAGGGCGCTGGCGCAGAACCCGATCCTGATCCAGCGGCCGATCATCACGGCCGACGACGGCTCGGCCGTGATCGGCCGCTCCGAAGAGGCCGTGCGCTCGGTGTTGTGAGCGGCCCGCCTTCGAGGCGAGGGACGGTCTCCGGAGAAGCTGCTGAGAGGGTGACCTATCTCCGGAGAACCTGCCGGAGGCGCGGCGGATTCCGGAAGATGGTGCCATGTGGGTCAGTCGCGTGCACACCCAGCAGATCACGTCGTGGGCCGAGGTCCTGCGCCACGTCGCCGACGAGAGCCCGGCCTGCGTGATCTTCGACGTGGAGCCCCTGGTGAGCTACTGGCGCAACGGCGCCGCGGATCTGGAGTCGGGGGTGGCGCGCGTGCTCGACGACATGGCGGCGATGCCGTCCGTGCGGGCGGTGGCCTTCGCCACCAACTCCAGCCGCCGCCCCGCCGCCGCGCCGGCCAGGGCGGGCCTGGAGATCCGCTACGTCGCCGACGCGGGCAAGCCGTTCCGGTCGCGGCACTATCGCGGCCTCCCGCGGCCGGGGATGATCGTGGGTGACCAGATCGCCACGGACGGGCTGCTGGCCTGGCGCCTCGGCTACACCTTCCTGCACTACCGTCCGGCCCCCGCCACCATTCCGGCCGGGCCGCGGGCGATGGGCTACGTGGGGCGCCCGTTCGAGCGTCTGCTCTTCACCGCCCGCCGGGCGGTCGGCGAGGCGGGCGACACGGCCGCCGGCTGACACGGTCGCCGGCTGACACGGCCGCCGGCTGACACGGCAGCCGCAGCACGCGGCCGCCGGCTCAGGCGGTGCTCAGTCGGTGCTCAGGCGGTGGTCAGGCGGTGCTGACGGCCTCCTGCCTGGGGGCCTGCTCCGGCAGGTCGAGGCTGTCGCGGAGGCGGGCCGGCTTGAGGAAGGCCGCGGCGACGAGGCCCACGACGGCGATGGCCGCCGAGATGAGGAAGATGTGGCCGGTCGCGTCGCCGTACGCGGCCCGGACGATCTCCTTGACGGGCTCGGGGAGGGCGGCGATGTTCAGGCTGCCGGTCGCCGCGTCGCCACCGGCGAGGATGCCGGCCCTGGCCAGGCCCTCCGTGATGCTGGTCGCGACCCGGTTGGCGAGCACCGCGCCGAGCACCGAGACGCCGACCGTGCCGCCGAGCGAGCGGAAGAAGGTCACCGCGCCGCTGGCGGCGCCGATCTCGCTGAGCGGGACGGTGTTCTGGATGACCAGCACGAGGTTCTGCATCGACATGCCCACGCCGACGCCCACGGCCAGCATGTACGCCGAGATCAGCACCAGCGAGGTCTCGTGGTCGATGGTGGCCAGCCCGGCGAAGCCCGCCAGCAGGACGACCAGGCCGACGAGGATGTAGGGCTTGGTGCGGCCGCTGTTGGAGACCATCCTGCCGCTGATCGTGGACGACAGCAGGACGCCCACCATCATGGGGATGGTCAGCAGCCCGGCGGCGGTGGGGCCGTAGCCCCGGCCGATCTGGAAGTACTGGCCGAGGAAGACCGAGCCGCCGAACATGGCCATGCCGACGGCGAGGCTGGCCAGGATGGCCAGGGCGGGCGTGCGCCGGCTGATGACGTGCAGCGGCACGACCGGCTCCTTGACCCGCGACTCGACCCAGGTCGCCACGGCGAGCAGCAGCACGCCGCCGCCGGCCATGGCCGCGGTCTGCCAGGACAGCCAGTCGAAGGAGTTGCCCACGAACGTGACCCACAGGAGCAGGACGCTGACGCCGGCGGCGATGAGCGTGGCGCCCCAGTAGTCGATGCTCACGTCGGTGCGCCGCACGGTCGGCAGGCGCAGCGTCTTGGCCAGCAGCGCGAAGGCGGCGATGGTGAAGGGCACCGCGACGAAGAAGCACCAGCGCCAGCCGAGCCAGGAGGTGTCGGCGATGAGGCCGCCGAGCAGCGGGCCGCCGACGGTGGCCACGGCCATGACCGCGCCGAGGTAGCCGTTGTAGCGGCCGCGCTCCTTCGGGGAGATCATCGCGGCGATGATGACCTGCGCGAGGATCTGCAGCGCGCCCATGCCCAGGCCCTGTACGGCGCGGAAGGCGATGAGCTGGCCGGTGTTCTGCGCCAGCCCGCAGGCCAGCGAGCTGACCATGAAGATCACGATGGCGATCTGGAGCAGCAGCTTCTTGTTGAACAGGTCGGCGAGCTTGCCCCAGATGGGCGTCGAGGCGGTCGAGGCCAGCAGTGACGCCGTGACGACCCAGGTGTACTGCGACTGGCTGCCCTCCAGCGCGCCGATGATCTGCGGCAGCGCCACCGAGACGATGGTGCCGCTGATCATGGCGACGAACAGGACGAGCAGCAGGCCGCTGAGAGCTTCGAGGACTTGGCGGTGGGTCATCGGCTCCGCCGTGGACGGCGCTGCCGGCTGTGCACTCACGCGCAACCTCCGTTTCAGGGATGGAAGGGATGCAACCCGGACACCTTACATGCTCATTGGGCAACTTTGCGCTTTGAGCATTTATTCCCATTGGGTAAGCTGGCCGCATCATGAGCACCACAGCAGGTCTGCGTGAGCGCAAGAAGGCCGAGACGCGCCAGGCGGTGCACGAGGCCACGCTGCGGCTGGCCGTCGAGCACGGCCTCGACAACGTCACCGTCGAGGCCATCGCCGACGCCGCCAACATCTCGCGGCGCACGTTCTCCAACTACTTCGACGGCAAGGAGGACGCGCTGCTGTACGGCGACGAGCAGCTCCTGAACACCCTGGTCAGGCGGGTCCGCGAGGAGCCGCCCGGCCGGACGGCGTGGCAGGCGCTGCGCGCCGCGCTGGAGGGCCTCTACGCCGAGACCGGCCCCGCCGACAGGGAGTGGCACCTGCGCGCCCGCCTCGCCCTGCGCCACCCGAGCCTACTGGCCAGGCAGATGGCCGGCCGCGTCAGGCTGGAGCGCGAGCTGAGCCGGGCGGTGGCCGAGCGGGTGACGCCGGGCTCCGGGGCGACCGGGCAGGCCGGGGGAGGGGCGGCCGGGCAGGCCGGGGGAGGGGCGGCCAGTGTCGAGCCGCAGCTCATCACGGCCGCGTTCCTGGCCGCGCTGCGCGTGGGCACCCAGTGGTGGTGCGCCGAGGACGAGACGCGCGACCTGCACGAGCTCGTCGCCCTGGCCCTCGACCAGATCGCCCGCCCCTTCGCCTGACCGCCGCCCACGGGCGCGGGTCCGGCCGGAGCGGTCAGCTTGTCCAGCGCCGCGACCAGCCCGCTGTGCGGGCCGCCCAGCAGCTTGACCGCGTCGGAGTAGGACAGTCTGGTCGGCACGGGCGTCTCCCCTCGGCCGTGGACACCGTCCATGCTGGCCGATGCGCGCGGCGCCGTACAGCGGATGCGCGGTTTCCGTCAGGTGTTCTCCCTCCCTTGACAGAGGATGTTGTATCGATACAGTTTCCTTCGCCTGATCGACGATCGCGCCTGAAGCCAAGGTAGGTAGAGATGAGCACCACAGTCGTGCCCGCCGTGATCAACCTCGACGTCAAGGGGCCGGTGATCAGCCGGCACCTTTACGGTCACTTCGCCGAGCACCTGGGGCGGTGCATCTACGGCGGGTTCTACGTGGGCGAGGACAGCGACCTGCCGCACGAGGGCGGCATCCGGCTGGACGTCGTGGCGGCGCTCAAGGCGCTGAACATCCCCAACCTGCGCTGGCCGGGCGGTTGCTTCGCCGACGAATACCACTGGATGGACGGCATCGGGCCCAAGGAGCGGCGGCCCGCGATGGTCAACACCCACTGGGGCAACGTCGAGGAGAACAACCACTTCGGCACGCACGAGTTCATGGCGCTGTGCGAGCTGCTGGGGGCGGAGCCGTACATCAGCGGCAACGTCGGCTCCGGCACCGTGCGGGAGATGAGCGAGTGGGTGGAGTACCTCACCCGCGAGGGCGACTCGCCGATGGTGCGGCTGCGCAAGGCCAACGGGCGCGAGGAGCCGTGGCGGGTGCGCTTCTGGGGGCTGGGCAACGAGGCGTGGGGCTGCGGCGGCAACATGACCGCCGAGCAGTATGCGGCCGAGGCCCGCAAGTTCGGCACCTACAGCCGCGACCACGGCGACAACAAGCTCTACCGCATCGCCGCCGGGGCGAACTCCGGCGACTACGCCTGGACCGAGACGCTCATGAAGATGCTCGGCGAGCTGGGCTGCGCCTACCGGCCGGCGGCGTTCATGCAGGCGCTGTCGTTCCACTACTACACGGTTCCCGGCACCTGGCAGGACAAGGGCGACGCCACGGTGTTCGACCTCGACGACTACTACCGCACGATGGTCAAGGCCGCGTACGTGGACGAGCTGATCACCGGCCACTCCAACGTCATGGACTGCTACGACCCCGGCAAGAACGTGGGCCTGGTCCTGGACGAGTGGGGCACCTGGTGGAACGTCGAGCCCGGCACCAACCCCGGCTTCCTCTACCAGCAGAACACCCTGCGCGACGCGCTGGTCGCGAGCGTGCACTTCGATGTCTTCCACCGGCACGCCGACCGGCTCGTCATGGCCAACATCGCCCAGACCGTGAACGTGCTGCAGGCCATGATCCTCACCGACCCCGACACCAAGGCCCTGGTGCTCACCCCCACCTACCACGTGTTCGAGATGAACAAGGGCCACCACGACGCCGACTCGCTGCGCGTGGACCTGCTCGCCGCGCCGCCCGCGCGCGAGGTCGGGACGGACACGCTCACGACCGTCTCGCTGTCGGCCAGCCGCAAGGACGGCCGCGTGCTCGTCTCCCTGTCCAACCTCGACGCCGACCGGCCGGCCGACGTCGAGCTGGACCTGCGCGGCGGCGCCCTGACCGGCGTGCGCGCCCGCATCCTCACCGCCGGCCGGCTGCAGGACCACAACACCCCCGACGCGCCCGAGACGGTCGCGCCGCGCGCCCACGACCAGGTCACCGCCACGGCCACCGGGCTGCGGGTGCACCTGCCCGCCCACTCCTTCGTCACCGTGACGGGCGACCTGGCCTGAACGGACACGCGGGGGCGCGTGCCCCGGCCCGATCAGGCCGGTGACCCGGCCTGATCGGGCACGCCCGGGCGGGAGCCGCTACTTCGGCAGCAGCGGAAGGCGGCTCACCCCGGTCAGGGACGGCGTCGGGATGAACGCCACCGGGTCCGCCGGATCGGTGCGCAGGCGCTCGAACCGGTCGAGCAGCAGGTTCAGCGCCACCCGCCCCTCCAACCGGGCCAGGGGAGCGCCCAGGCAGAAGTGGATGCCGCGGCCGAACCCGAGGTGCGGGTTGGGGTCGCGGCCCGGATCGAAGACCTCCGGGTCGGGGAACTGCCGGGGGTCCCGGTTGGCCACCGCCGGCCAGCACATGACCAGCTGGTCGGCCGGGATCGTCACCCCGCCCAGCTCGACCTCGCGCGTGGTGGCGCGCCCCAGCACGGCGAACGGGGTCAGGAAGCGCAGCGACTCCTCGATCACGGCCGGGACCGATTCCCGGTCGGCGCGCACCGCGTCCTGCCGCTCGGGATACGCGTCGAGGCAGAGCACCGTGTTGCCGAGCAGCATCGTCGTGGTGATGTGCCCGGCCAGCAGCAGCACCATCGCGAAGTTGACCACCTGCTCGTCGGGCAGGCGCTCGCCGTCCACCTCGGCCTCGACCAGCCTGGTGAGCAGGTCGGCGCGGGGCCGCCGGCGGCGTTCGGCGGCGTGGCCGGCGAGGTAGGCGGCCATCTCCCGCCACGCCTTGAGCGTGACCTCGGTCTGGGCCCTGCGCTTCTCGGCGTCCTCGAACAGGGTCTTGGAGTCGCGCTGGAACAGCGCGTCCGCCCACTCCTTGAACAGGGCGCGATCGCCGCTCGGCACCCCGAGCAGCTCGGCGATGACGATGACGGGCAGCGGATAGGCCAGGTCCCGCACCAGCTCGAACCGCTCGCGCTCGCGCGCCGCGTCGAGCAGCTCGCCGGTCAGCTCGGCGATGCGCGGCTCCAGGTCCGCGACGACCTTGCGGGTGAAGGCGCTGCTGACCAGCTTGCGCAGCTTGCCGTGCTCGGGCGGGTCGATCTGGGTGATGAAGCCCTCCAGGGACAGCCCCTCGGCGTCGGGCATCAGCTCCTTCGGGGCCACGCGCATGGTGTCGGAGGAGAAGGTCGCCGGGTCGCCGAGCACCTCGTGCAGCTCGGCGTAGCCGTAGACGTTCCACATTCCGGTCTGGGGATCGTGCTCGACCTGCGGGCCGGATCGCGGCCCGTGCAGCCAGAAGTGTTGTACGGGGATGTCGTACCGTTCGACGATGTCGGCCATCGCCACTCCTTGGGTTGGGAATCCCTCTGGTGTCGCGCTCCTCGAAAGGATCGAGACATACGTCAGGACGATCGCTCGCGGTGTTCCCGCCAGCGCTGGAGCATGCCGTCGGCGTCCTGCAAGGTGAAGGCGAAGAAGTCACGGGTCTCCGCCAGCCGCGCCCGCTGCGCGGGCCGCTCCTCGCCGACGACCGACAGCCCGAAGTCGAGCGTCTCCAGGCTCTGCCGCAGGGCGGCGAGCTGCACCTGCAAGACGTATGCCCAGCCGCCGCCGGTCACCCGGTAGTGGTGGCCGCGGGCGGGCGTGGGCACCCGCTCGATCATGCCGCTCAGCTCCAGCTGCCTGGCGACGGTGCTGACCGCGGTCTTGCTCACGCCCAGGTCGGCCGCCAGGCCGGTGAGCGACTGGTGGGGCGGGTCGCAGATCATGAGCCACGCGTAGAGGCGGCCCATGGTGCGCGTCCCGCCCAGCCGCTCCATGAGCAGGCCCATCCGGTCGACGAACTCGCTCTCCTGATCGTTCACCGCGTCAGCTCCGCAACGATCGTCAAGTACGTACTTGACGAAATGTACGCCCCGAACCCGGCGGAGGGAAGGGCCGCGCCGGTCAGGGCTGGGAGCCGGCCTCCTGGTCGAGGCGGACGAAGGTGGCGTTGCCGGCGGCGGCGCGGGCGCCCAGGACGTGTCCGTCGCACATCCTCGTGACCGTCCCCGCCCGGTCGATCACCTTCCACGTCGCCGGCTCGTGGCACGGCCGGCGGAGCCGGTCATGGTCCCACGTACGGCCGCACACGCGGCACGTCGAGACGCCCGCCTGGGAGGAGAGCGTGTTGCCGTGCTCCGGGCACACGCCCCACGGCAGGCCGCACGGCCGCACCTGGAGCCTGGCCAGGTCGGCGGCGGCGAGCTGCAGCTCCTCGGCGGCCCGCGCCAGCAGGCCCGCGGCCTGCCTGGCAGACACGAGCGGGTCGGGCGCGGCGGGGGCGGACGCGTCCGCGCCGGGTTCGGCCGGGCCGGTCTGGACGTTTCCGCACAGCGTCCAGACCTCGGCGGTGAGCGCCTCGGCGCGGGTCGCGAGGGCGCGCAACTGCTCGGGAGTGACGGTCATGCACGCTTCCATCTCGCAGGGGCCGCGGTGAGGCGGCCGGGGAACTGGTCGCTGATGTGGACCCTACGTCCCCTGCCGGACCCGCGCGTGCCGCCCCGGCCCACCCTGCACGCTGACGGGGGCACGCCGACGGGGGCACGCCGACGGGGGCACGCCGACGGGGGCACGCTGACGGGGGCACGCTGCGGGGGCGCTTCGCGCGCCGGCTCATCGTGGGCACGGGGGGCGCCGCGCGGTCAGGGGGCGGTGACGGCCTGGAGCACGTTGTAGTCGCCGGAGACCGGGGTGACCGACTCCAGCTCCCAACCGGCGGCGCGCAGGAGGTCGCGGTACTGCGACAACGTGCGCTCACGGGCGCCGAACAGCACGAGCATGGCCAGGTCGTACAGGTGCGCCTGCGACGGCGCCCACGGCTCGGGCAGGAGCATCTCGATCACCAGCAGCCGGGCTTCCGGCGCCGCGGCGCGCCGGCAGGCGGCGAGGATGCGGGCGGCCTGCTCGTCGTCCCAGCCGTGCAGGATCCACTTGAGCAGGTAGAGGTCGCCGCCCTTGGGCACCTCCGTCAGGAAGTCGCCGCCGACCAGCTCGATCCGGCCGGCGAAGGGCGAGTCGCTCAGGTGGCGGCGGGCCCCCTCGATCACGGACGGCCGGTCGAGCAGCACGCCGGTCGCCGCGGCGCCTTCTCCAGCAGGGCGGTGAGCAGCGCGCCGTACGCGCCGCCGACGTCGACGATCCGCGTGTACGCCGAGGGGTCCACGGCCGCCGCGACGCCGGCGGAGGTGCGGGCCGACTGCTCGCCCATGGCCAGCGAGAAGTGCTCGGCCTGCTCGGGATGGGCGGCGAGGTGCTCCCAGAACGAGCGGCCCAGCACCGTCTCGGCGTTGGACCGGCCGGTGCGCAGCGACTCCTCGAAGGCCCCGATCATCTGCCACGCCTGGGGGGAGCCGTAGGCGATGGCCAGCTCGCGCATGGCGGTGGGGGAGTCGGAGCGCAGGCATTCGCCCGCGGCCGTCAGCGCGTAGTGGTCCGGCTCGGTCTCCGTCATGATGCCGATCGTGGCGGCGGCCCGCAGCAGGCGCAGCATGGCGTCCGGGTCGGCGCCGACGGCCGCGGCCACGTCCCGGGCGGCGCGCGGCCCCGCGGCGAGCTCGTCGGCGATGCGCAGCCGGGCGACGATGACGATGATCTGGGAGTCCCAGGAGCTGATCAGCAGGCGGTGTACGTAGTCGGCGGGCGTCCTGTCGCCCGAGGCCTCGCGGGCTTCGCGGAGCAGGCGGTCGATGTCGGCGTACGACATGCACTCACTATGACATTCGGCGCTGAAGGTGTCAGGCCATGATTTTTGCTGACCTGTTCTTCTTGTCGCCGCGTGGAGCTGATTGCCCCGGGTCCCTGGGAGAGGTCTACTGGGTTTCGTGCGCCGGAGCCTGCTCATCGCCGTGTCACTCCTGGCGACCGCCTGCGGGGCGGCGACCGGGGCCGGGGATGACCCGCTTCTCGGCATGCCCAGGACCGTCGACGAGGCGGCGGTGCGGGGGTGGCGGGACTTCCCCGCCGGGCGCGACCCGCGCCCCCTGGTCGTGCTGGACGAGCTGCCGCTGCGCAGCGCGGAGGCGAAGCCGGCCGGCCCGTTCCGGGCGGCCGTGGACCTGCCCGCCGACGCGCCGGAACCGATGCGGGCCGACCTCCCCGACGGCCCCCCGACCGGCTCGGTGCCCGCGCCCGGCTCGGTGCCCGCGCCCGGCTCGGTGCCCGCGCCCGGCTCGGTGCCCGCGCCCGACTTGATGTCCGCGCCCGGCTCGGCGTCCGCGCCCGGCTCGGCGTCCGCGCCCGGCTCGGCGGCCGGGCCCGTCGCTGCGCCCGCCACCCGGGCGGCCACCGTGCCGGTGGTCTCCGCGGCGGTCGCGTTCGAGGCGATGGCGCGGGCGGCGCGGGGCCCCTCGCCGTCCCGGCCCGCGACGATCACCGGGGCCGCGCTGACCACGGCCACCTTCCTCACCGACCGGGGGAAGGCGGCGCTGCCGGCTTGGCGGTTCGCCCTCGGCACGGGCGGCAGCGTGACCTGGCCGGCGCCGGCGCCTGAGACGTTCTGGCGGCTGGGCGAGCTGCGCTCCTCGCCCTTCCTGCCCGGCGTCGGGCTGAAGGACGGGGGCCGGACGCTCACCGTGTCCGCCCAGGTGCCGCGCGCCTGCCCCGGAGACCGCCCTGCGGTGCTGGAGGCCGTCGCGGTGGAGTCCGCGACGAGCGTGGTGGTGGGCATGAAGGTGACCGATCCCGGGGACGGGATCGGCGGGTGCGTCATGGCGGCGTACGCGCTCTTCGGCGAGTATCCGGTCTCGCTCGCGGAGCCGGTGGGCGACCGGGTCGTCCTGGACTACGCGGGCAACCCGATCGTGCCGGTTACGGGATCTTGTACTCCTGCGCCTTGCCGCAGTAGCTGATCCCGATGGGCGTGTTGCTGAAGCGGCACACCTGCACGACCACCCGGTCGATGGTGCGCACGCCCGTGGAGTCGGACAGGGTGAAGGAGAACTTGCTCTGCTCGTCGTCCACCTTGTACGCCTCGGTGTCCACCCGTTCGGCGCCCCGGTAGCCGCTGAAGGTGGCCCGGGTGTGCATGCCGTCGGGCTGGCAGACGGTCGGGAGCGCTTCGTCGGACACCAGGCCCTCGACGAGGATGGCCGGCCGGATGACCGGCCCGTCGTACCGTTCGAGCGTGCCCTCGGTGAACCCGCGGCGGCACGAGTCGCCCGAGTCGGCGGAGAAGCTCTCGGCCGCCTGGGCGGCCAGGGCGGGCGGGGCGGTCAGGAGTCCGGCGGCGAGCGCGGCGGTCATCGTCAACCCGGCGAGCAGACGCACGTTTTCACCTTTCGTCGTGCGGGAAGATCCGCCCCCATCCTGAACGGCGTTCGGCCGCCTGCCTGTGTCCGCCGTTACAGCACGATGCCCCTCTTGTCCGAATCGTCCCACCGGGGCATCGGGGAGAGAGCGGCCCGCCGTCACCTCGCCGTCACCCCGCCGTCACCCCGCCGTCACCCCGCCGTCACCCCGTCACGGTCCTGCTGCCGGAGAACGGGCCGTCCGCGCCGAAGGCCAGGGCGGCGAAGCGGTCGCCGATGCGCAGGTGCGTGGCGGCGTCCGGGTGGAGCAGGTCGGGCAGCGGGAACTCGGCGAAGTCCGCCTCGCCGTAGAGGCCGAGGCCGTCGAGGTAGTGCAGGTTCGGGTCCTCGGCCGAGCGCTGCGCCACGATGCGGGCCAGCTCCTGCCTGATCACCGTGAGCGTCAGCTTCCCCGCGGCCCGTTCCGCCGGGTCACCGGTGGCACGGAAGCGCACCCGCCCCTCGCGCAGCGCGTCGAGGTCGAAGGCGCCGGGGCCCGGCGTGTCCTCGTGGATGGGGCAGTAGATCGGGGAGACGACCAGCAGCGGCGTGTCCGGGTGGCCGTCGCGGACGGTGTCGAGGAAGCCGTGCACGGCGGGGCCGAACGCGCGCAGGCGCATCAGGTCGGCGTTGACCACGTTGATGCCGAGCTTCAGGCTGATCAGGTCGGCGGGGGTGTCGCGGATGGCGCGGGCGGTGAAGGGGTCGAGCAGGGCGCTGCCGCGCAGGCCGAGGTTGATCAGCTCCACGCCGGCCAGCGCGGCGGCGCGGGCCGGCCAGGTGGTGGTGGGGCTCGCGGCGTCGGAGCCGTGGCTGATCGAGCTGCCGTGGTGCAGCCACACCGGGCGGCCCCGGTCCGGGACGGGCTCGACGGCGGCGTTCGTGCGCAGGGCGATCAGCTCGGTGGTCTCGTTGTGCGGGAGCCAGATCTCGACGTCCTTGACCCGGTCGGGCAGGCCGGTGAAGCGCACGGTGCCGGGCGGGCCGGGACGGTGCTCGGCGGCGCCGGTGGCCAGGTCGACGGTGATGGTGTCGCCGCCGCTCACGCCGGCCTGGGCGGTCAGGCGGCCGTCGAGGAGCAGGTCGTACACGCCGTCGGGGCGGGGCGGCGCGCCCCGGAAGACGCGGCTGGTGCGCAGCGCGTCCAGCTCGACGGCGGTGGCCCGGGTGCGGAAGGCCAGGCGTACGCCGGTGGGCTGGGACTCGGCCATGACCAGCTGCGGGTCGGCGCACTGCGCGCGGGCCCGGGCGGGCAGCCGGTGCGGCAGCACCCCGCGCTCGGTGCGCTCCAGGTCGAGGGCGCCGCGCAGCAGGCCGGCGGTGATGGGCGTGGTGATCCAGTCGTTCTGCATGGTGCTCTTCCAGAAATACGTGCCCACCGGCCCGGCCAGGGGCAGGGTGCGATGGGGTCAGGGCGTGGCGCGGTGGGATCGGGGACGGTGGGTTGGGGGGCGGTGGGTCAGGGGCGCGGTGCGGTGGGGCCAGGGGGTGGCGCCGGCGGACTGGGTGGGATGCGGTGCGGTCAAGGGGGCGGGGCCGGGCGGCGCGGTGGGGTCAGGGGGCGGGCCAGTTGCGCAGGAGGGTGTCGAGGGCGTCCAGGGTCCTGATCCAGGTCTCCTGGGTGTCGGGGGCGCTGTGGCTGAACCCGCCGCCCAGCTCCAGCGACACGTAACCGTGGAACACGCTGCCCAGCAGCCGCACCGCGTGGGTCTGGTCGGGCTCGGTCAGGTCGTAGCCGCGCAGGATCGCGCGGGTGAGCTGGGCGTGCCGGACGCCGGCGCTGGCCCTGGCCGTCTCGGTGTCGAGCCTGTACTGGGCGGCCGCGTAACGGCCCGGATGCTCGCGGGCGTAGTCGCGGTAGACGTCGGCCAGCGCGACCAGCGCGTCCTTGCCGGCCCGGCCCGCCACCGCGTCTGCGGCCCGGTCGGCCAGCTCCTCCAGGGCGAGCAGGGCGATCCTGGTCTTGAGGTCGTGGGAGCTCTTCACGTGGGAGTAGAGGCTGGCGACCTTGACGTCGAACCGCCTGGCCAGCGCCGACACGGTCACCTGTGCGAAGCCGACCTCGTCGGCCAGCTCGGCTCCCGCCCTGGTGAGGCGCTCCGCCGTCAATCCCGCTCGTGCCATGACCACCCTTCCCGTTGCCTGAAGACAACGTACTTTTCCCTAATGGCTTTAGGCAAATCGGCCACCTATTCAGGTTGTAAGCGTATTCGAGGAAGAGGGTCTCCGATGGCTCAGATCTTGACTTGAAAGCAGGCTCGTGGTCCTATCCCATCTGTGTAAACGGTTAAACCCTTCGGGGTTTCCGTCGGGTGACGTCTTCACACCCCCCGTGTCCCGGCGTACAAGGAGTTGACCCCCCGTGGCTCACATCAGCCGACGTACCATGCTCGCCTCCACGGCCGGCGCCGCGGCGGCGCTGCCCTTCCGCGCGAGCCCGGCCGCCGCCGCCGAGCAGAGCGTGCCCGCGACGGCTCCGGTCGCGCCGGCCGGGCACGACCCGGTCTCGTTGCGCTGGCTGGAGGGCGGCGCGCCCGCCGAGCTGGCCGGCGGCACGACGTGGGGCGTGCCCTGGCCGCGCGGCGCGTTCGCGCCCGACCAGCAGTTCTCGCTGACCACGGAGGCGGGCGCGCAGGTGCCGGTGCAGTCGTGGCCGATCGGCTGGTGGCCGGACGGGTCCGTCAAGTGGACGGCCCACGCGGTCAGCGGCGCCGCGCCGCGCGCGGAGACGTACCGGCTCGGCGCCGGCGCCGCGGCGGCGCCCGCCGCGCCCGTCACCGTCAGGACCGACGGCGGCCGGATCACCGTGGACACCGGCGTGATCACCGTCGCCTTCGCCCGCTCCGGCGAGCACGTCGTCACGTCGATCGCGCGGGGCTCGACGGTCGTCGCCAAGGACGGCCGGCTGATCGCCTCCCGGCAGGACAAGGCCGAGGAGCCCGGCAGGAGCGAGGAGTTCACCGGCCGCGTCTCCTCCGTGCGGGTCGAGCAGAGCGGCCCCGTGCGGGCGGTCGTCAAGGTGGAGGGCAAGCACAAGAAGGGCCGGCGCGAGTGGCTGCCGTTCACCGTGCGCTTCTACCTGTACGCCGGCTCCGACGCCCTGCGGGTCGTGCACACCTTCGTCTACGACGGCAACGAGAGCAAGGACTTCGTCAACGGCCTCGGCGTGCAGTTCGCCGTGCCGATGCGCGGCGAGCCGCACGACCGGCACGTGCGCTTCGCCGGCGAGGGCGACGGCGTGCTGGCCGAAGCCGTACGCGGCATCACCGGCCTGCGCCGCGACCCCGGCAAGGCGGTCCGGCAGGCCCAGTACGAGGGCCGGGCCACCCCCGATCCCGCCACCTGGGACCAGCGCGTCACCACCCGCCTGCAGTGGATCCCGGCCTGGGGCGACTACAGCCTGCGCCAGCTCAACGCGCACGGCTTCGAGATCCACAAGCGCACCAAGCCGGGCCACTCGTGGATCAGGGTGGACGGCGGCCGCCGCGCCTCCGGCCTGGCCTATCTCGGCGGCCCGACCGGCGGGCTGGCCTTCGGCATGCGCAACTTCTGGCAGCTGCACCCGACCGAGCTGGAGATCTCCGGCGCCGCCACGGACGAGGCGCGCGCCACGGTGTGGATGTGGTCGCCCCGCGCCGGGGCGATGGACCTGCGCTTCTACCACGACGGCCTGGGCCAGGACACCTACCCCGAGCAGCTCGACGCCCTGGAGATCACCTACGAGGACTACGAGCCCGGCTTCGGCACCCCGTACGGCATCGCCCGCACCACCGAGCTGACCTTCTGGGCCCTGGAGGCCACCCCCACCGCCGGGCGCTTCGCCGCGCTCGCCGCCGCCAACGCCACCCCGCCGCTGCTCATCAGCCCGCCGCAGCACAACCACGCGGCCGGCGTCTTCGGCTCCTGGGCCCCGGTGGACCGCTCGGTCCCGGCCAAGGCCGCGCTGGAGGACAAGCTCGACCTCATGCACGCCTACCACCGCGAGCAGGTCGACCAGCGCTCCTGGTACGGCTTCTGGGACTACGGCGACATCATGCACAGCTACGACGCCGACCGCCACGTGTGGCGCTACGACGTCGGCGGCTACGCCTGGGACAACTCCGAGCTGTCGACCGACCTGTGGCTCTGGTACCACTACCTGCGCAGCGGCGACGCCAAGGCGTTCCGCTTCGCCGAGGCGATGACCCGCCACACCAGCGAGGTGGACATGTACCACCTCGGCAAGTGGCGCGGCCTGGGCACCCGGCACGGCATCCTGCACTGGGCCGACAGCGCCAAGCAGGTGCGCATCAGCAACGCCGGCTACAAGCGCTTCCACTACTTCCTGACCGCCGACGAGCGCATCGGCGACGTGCTGCACGACCTCATCGACTCCGACCGCACCTTCCTCGTGCTCGACCCCGGCCGCAAGATCAACGGTGGGCAGCCGTTCGACCCGGACCCCAAGGCGCTGGGCGTCGGGCAGACCACCGACTGGAGCGCCCTGGCGATGGCCTGGCTCACCGAGTGGGAGCGCAACGGCGACCCGATCGCCCGCACGAAGCTCGTCAACGGGGCCACCACGATCGCGGCGCTGCCCAACGGGTGGGTGCAGGGCGGCGTCACCTACAACCTGGCCGACGGCCGCTACGCGCCCATGACGGAACGCTCGGTGAGCATCGGCAGCCTCAGCTCCGTCTTCGGCCTCATCGAGGTCATGACCGAGCTGATCGACCTGATCGACGACGCGGCCGTCAAGGCCAAGTGGGTGGAGTTCTGCCGCCTCTACAACGCCACCAAGGACGAGCAGCGCGCGGCCACCGGCGCGGACTGGGGCAACCTCAACCTGCGCCAGGCGTACTCGCGGGCCACCGCGTACGCGGCCCGGCAACTGGGCGACCAGGCCCTGGCCAGGCGCGCCTGGCAGGAGTTGCGCACCGGGCACGCCGGCTACCCCGACGGCCACGCCTTCACCTCGAAACGCGTCGAGGGGCCCGCCGTGCTCAACCCCGTCGACGAGGCGGACCTGTCGACGAACGCCAGCGCCCAGTTCGGCCTGGCCGCCTTCCAGTGCCTCGCGCTGATCGGCGAGCACCTCTGAACCCCGGGACGGCCGCCCTCGTGCGGGCGGCCGTCCCGCCGGGAACCACCACCGGCGCGGCCGTCCGGGCGGGATCGATCTCCTAGCGGGCCGGGCCGGTCAGCCGCTCGTAGACGAGGTGGACGGCGTTGGCCGAGGGCCGGACCTCGCGCTGCCGGTACAGCTGCCGGGTGCCGGGCTTGAAGAGCGGGGTGCCGCCGCCGAGCAGCATCGGGGCGAGGTGCAGGCGCAGCTCGTCGGGCAGTCCCTGGTGCAGGGCCTGCCCGATGACGTCGCCACCGCCCATGATCACGACGTCGCCCGTGGTCGCCGCGGCCCGCGCCCGCTCCACGGCGGAGGCCAGGTCGCCGACGAAGGTGAAGCGCAGGCCCAGCTCCTCCGCCAGCCGGACGTGCCGGGGCGGGTGGTGGGTGACGACGAAGAACGGGGGCGCGCCGGCCTGGTCGGCGCCGTACCCCATGTCCTTGGTCCAGCCGAGCGGGCCGTCGATGACCTCGAACAGCCGCTTGCCCATCACCACGGCGCCGGTCGCCGCGGTCGTCTCCCGGAGGATCTCGGCGTCGAGCGCGTCGCGGTCGGTCACCCAGGCGTGCAGCTCCTCGGCGTCACCGAGCCCGTGCTCGGCGTCGGCGCCGGGGCCGGTCACGTAGCCGTCCAGGGACATGGTGATGTCGGCGATGACCTTCGGCATGGCGGGGTTCCTCTCCGTCGGTACGGGGACGTCGATGGTATGACCGCGCAGGCGGCGAGAACTCATCGCGCCCGGCGCCGGAAAGGGTGCCGCCGGACCCCCGTGACGGGGACCCGGCGGCGCACGGCCGCGACGGCCGCGGGTCAGGCGGGCGGCCGGAGGCTCACGCCCGGCCGCACCGGCCGGGGGAGGCCGAGTAGACGTCGAAGCCGAAGTCGAGGACGGTCTCCCAGGGCGCGACCGCGCGGCGGTCTCCGTTGAAGCCCGGCTCCGCGAAGAAGCACCACGATTCGGGGGTGTTGTTCGCGGCCCGCACGACCGGCGGCGCAAGGTATTCCTCACGGTGGAGGAGCATCCGGAGCGCGCCGTCCGCGGTCTGGGCGCACACCCCGATGATCCTGGGACAGGGCCAGGGGGCGGCGGCCTGGGCGGCGGGCGCGGCGGGGGCGGCGGAGGCGGGCAGGGCCAGCCCGGCCGCGGCCGCGGCCGTGGTGGTGGTCGCGGCCAGCACTACGGCGGCTCTGCGGAGGAGGGTTCTCATGGTTCACTCCTTGCTGTTCGGGAACGCCTGCGAGTGGCAGACACCTCACTCAACAGCAACGAGTAGTCGATCGACAACGCAGAGTGACAGAATCCTGTCGCCGCCGCCATCCGATCACGCGGGACCCGCCTCACCTGCCATGACACCGGCACTGCCGCCCGGCGGGACGAACCCCGCCGGCCGCTCCGGGAAGGGGCCTGCGGAGAAGGGGTGGGAGCGGCACTTGCGGCGCATTCGGCCGGATCTTCGCTTACTGTGCATCTCGGGGGAGCACTGCGGGACAATGGCCCCGCCGGTGCGCGACGCGAGCACGGCCAAGCGGGGGAAACACGGAGGATGACGTCGGGAATGAGCGCTCAGACGCAGGAGCATCTCGGCCCTTACCGGGTGATCAGGAAGATCGGCGAAGGCGGCATGGGCGTCGCCCACCTCGGCGTCGACGACGCGGGCCGCGAGGTCGCGATCAAGGTGCTGCACCCGCACGTGGCCGCCGACCTCAAGGCGCGCGACCGGTTGTTCCGCGAGGTGGAGACGATGCGCCGGGTGCGCAGCCCGTTCGTCGCGGAGGTGATCGACGCCGAGCTGGCCGGTGACCGGCCCTACGTGGTGACCAGGTTCGCGCCCGGCCGCACGCTGGAGGACACCGTGCTGAGCGGGGGCCCGCTGCAGGCGCACGAGGTCATCAGGCTCGCCCAGGGGTTGTGCCAGGCGCTGGTGGACATCCACGCGGCCGGCGTGATCCACCGCGACCTCAAGCCGTCCAACGTCATGATGGTCGGCGGCGAGCCGCTGGTCATCGACTTCGGCATCGCGCACCTGGTGGACGCGGCCCGGCTGACCCAGACCGGCATGTTCGTCGGCACGCCGGGCTATCTCGCGCCGGAGATCATCCGCAACTCGCAGATCACCCAGGCGGCCGACGTGCACGCGCTGGCCTCGACGGTGTTCTTCGCGGCGACGGGGCTGCCGCCGTTCGGCACGGGGACGTTCGAGGCCATCTGCTTCAACACCATGGAGGGGCGCTCGCAGATCGACCGGGCGCCCGGGTGGCTGCGCGACTGGCTGAGCCGGGCCATGCAGGTCGACCCGGCGGCCCGGCCGGGGGCGCGGGAGCTGCTGCGGATGGCCAGGGCGCTCGACCCGTCGCCCCGCGGCCCGCAGCGCGGGCCCCGTACGCTGATGATGGACAGCGTCTCCGACCTGCTCCCGCCGGTCGAGTACGGCCACAGGCGCCAGGAGGAGCGGCCGCCGCCCTACGTGCCCGCGCCGACCCTGCACGCCGACCGGCCCGCGCCGCCCAGCCCGGCGCCGCCCCCGGCGCCCAAGGAGCCCTTCGACCTGCGGCGGTTCGTGGCCGGCAGCGGGTTCGTCGGGGTGCTCATGCTCGTCACGCTGATCGCGCTGACCATCCTCATGCCGGTCCCCGGCGGCCTGGCGGCGGCGGCGATCGCCCTGGCCCTGCGCGCCGGCGGGCACTTCTTCGGCGAGGCCCGGCGCGACGGGTCCAGGGAGGCGCTCATGGCGATGGGGCACATCCTCCTGTCGCTGGCGTTCGGCTTCGTCGTCGCGGGCCTGCTGCACCTGGCCGTCCGGCTGACCGCCAGCCACGCCGAGGCCCTGGCGGCGGGCGCGTTCACGCTGGGGCTGTTCGTGGTGCCGGGCGCGGGGCAGATCCGCGGCACCGCCGCCGGCCTCCTGGCCCGCCTCCTGCCCGGGCACCGCTCGCTCGTGGTGTCGGTGGCCGTCATGGGACCCATCGCGCTGATCTCGCTGATCGTCGCCCTGGGCCAGGGCCTGTAGCCGCCTCCCGTCCCGGAAGGACACCCCCCTTGACCCCTCACGAGTGCGCCCGCCCGGCGTACGGCGACGACCGGCGGCCGTGGCAGTGCCCCGAGTGCGGCTGCCTGTGGGAGCCGCTTCCCGCGGCGGCGGTGGCCCCGCCGGCCCCGCCCGCGCCGGCGCGCCCGCGCGTCACCAGGAACGGCGTCATCATCGCGATCGGCATCGTCTCGGGAGCCGTGTGCCTGGTGGCGCTCACCGTGAGCAGGGAGGCGTTCATCGTGTCGATCTGCGCGGTCGGGTTCGCCGTGCTCGCGTACTCGGCCTGGGGTCTCTTCCACGACGACGAGGACGACGAGGACGAATGGTGACGGCGCGAGGGCCCCGTCAGCCGTCGCCGGGCGCGGCCAGGCGGACGGCGAGCAGCGCCACGTCGTCGGCGAAGTCGCCGCCGCCACGATGGCAGAGCAACCGGTCGCACAGCTCCTCGACGGGCAGGTGCCGCAGCTCGGCGGCGGTACGGGCGAGGCTCGCCAGCCCCTGGCCGAGGTCGTGCGCGCGGTCCTCCACGAGCCCGTCGGTGTAGACCAGCAGCGTCGATCCGGTGGGGATGACCTGCTCGTGGTCGGGGCGCGGCAGCTCGGGGGCGACGCCGAGCGGGTGGCCGCCGTTGACGGTCAGGTAGCGGGCGGGGCCCTCGGCGGCCACCAGCAGCGGCGGCGGATGCCCGGCGCTGGCCCACCGCATCCGCCAGCCCTCGCCGGTGCGCTCCTCCAGCCGGGCCAGCAGCACGGTGGCCATCGGGCCGCCGTGCAGGCCGTGCAGCACCTCGTCCAGCCGGGTCAGGATGCGGGAGGGCGGCTCGCAGTGCTCGTAGGCGAGCACCCGCAACATGTTGCTGATCTGGCTCATGACGGTGGCCGAGCGCAGGTCGTGGCCCATCACGTCGCCGACCATCAGGCAGGGGGCGCCGTCGGGCAGGACGATCGCGTCGTACCAGTCGCCGCCGATGTTGGGGACGGAGCTGGAGGGGCGGTAGCGCACGCAGGAGTGCAGGCCGGGCAGGTCGGGCAGCTCGGGGAGCAGGCTGCGCTGGAACTCCTCGGTGCTGCGCCTGATCCGGTCGTAGAGGCGGGCGTTCTCGATGGCCACGCTGGCCGCGCTCGCCAGCGCCGCGATGATGCGCTCGTCGTCGCCGGTGAACGGGCCGCCGGAACGTTTGTCGGCGAAGTACATGTTGCCGTAGACCGTGCCGCGCACCAGGAGCGGCGTGCCCAGCAGCGTCCGCATCACCGGGTGGCCCTCGGGGAAGTCGCGGAACTCGGGGTGGGCGGTCAGGTCGTCCACGCGCATCGGCCGGGGGTGGGCCACCAGCTCGCCGAGCAGGCCGTGGGTGGTCGGCATGCGCCCGATGGCGTCGTAGACCTCCTGCGAGACCCCGCACGTGAACAGGTCGGAGAACTGGCCCTCCTCGTTCAGCACGCCCAGGGCACCGTAGCGGGCGTCCACCAGGTCGGCGGAGACCTCCACGATGGTGCGGAGCGCGGCGTTCAGCTCCAGCTCCGAACTGATCGCCAGGACCGCCTCCAGCAGGCGCTCCATCCGGTCGTGCAGGTCGCGGATCTGCCTCAGGCCGGCCTGCAGCCGCTGCAGGTCCTCGGCGCCCAGTTGCCCCAGCTCGCCACTGATCCCGCCGCCCTCACGCTCCTCGCCCACCTCACCCCCCGAGACGCCCCTCCCCCCTCATGCCCCGCCGCCGTCCGGGTGACACGTGCCGGTGACACGCGCCGGTGACACGGCGTGACCGACGCCGGCCCGGGGCCGGGCTCAGGAGCAGCCCTCGAACTGGGGGACCGCCACCACCGACAGGTCGATGCCCGAGGCGCCGAACCACTTGTCCAGCAGCCTGCGCGCCGTGCCGTCCTGGTACATCGCGGTGATGGCCCGGTTGAGCGCCTCGCACCCGGCGACGTCGCCCTTGCGCACCCCGATCGACGTGCGCTGCTCGTTGAACGTCGCGCCGACCAGGTGCAGGTCCACGCCCGGCCTGGTGAGCAGGCCCGCCAGGATCTGGGCGTTGGTGGAGATGGCGTCGATCCTGCCGTCCTGGATCATCTTCAGGCACAGGTCGTAGTCCGGCGCCTCGACGGCGGTCGCCTTCACCCCGCGCTCGTCGATGATCCGCTGGGCGATGTTCGTGCCGCGCACCCAGCAGATCCTGCGGCCCGCCAGGTCGCGGACGTCGCGGACGGCCTCCTTGTCGGCCGGCCGCACCGCGATGTCCTGGAAGTCCACGTGGTACGGCCCGGCGAAGTCGATCACCTTCTTCCGCTCCGCCGTGATCGACATGTGCGCGAAGACCAGGTCGGCCCGCTTCCGCGTGAGGACGCTGAGCTGGTCGCCGGCCTGGATCTCGAGCCAGCGGATCCGCTTGCCCAGCCGGGACAGCAGGTATTCGGCCACCTCGACGTTGAACCCGTCATAGCCGCCCTGCCGCCCCGCGAAGCTGATCAGCGGGACGTCGGAGCGCAGGGCGACGACCACCTCGTCCTTGTCCATGAAGGACTCCGCCCGCCCGGTGCCGCAGCCGGTGAGCAGCACCAGCAGGCAGATCAGCAGCCGTCCCACCGGCGCCCTCCCCGGCCGGAGCCGGCTGGGCCCCGTCACCGTCACGACCTGCCGGCGATCATCGACGGGCACCGCGCCTCCGGAGGGATCGACTCGGGCTGGCAGATCGAGCATGACCATGGACCCGGCGTCTCCGCAAGAGGACACCGAGGCGCCCCCGGCCGCGGCGACCCCGGCCACTGGGACCGGCCACTGGGACCGGCCGGGCGGCGGCTCAGCCGGCGTCGGCCGGGGCGAAAGCGGAGGCGTGGTCGCGGGCGAAGTCGGCGATGTCGCGCGCCGGCCGGCCGAGCAGCTCGGCGACCGTGCCGGTGGTGAAGTCGCCCCAGCCGTCCGCGTACGCCCGCGCGTACTCCTCCAGCATGTCCACGATCCACGCCGGCACGCCGTACCCCAGCAGCGCCGCGCGCTTGACGTCGTCGCCCACCGGCCGGTACGTGACGGGCCTGCCCACGGCGCGCCCCAGCTCGCCGGCGACCTCCTCCAGCGACAGCGAGCGCGGCCCGGTGAGGGTGTGGATCCGGCCGTGGTGCCGGTCCGGGTCGTCGCGGAGCACGCGGGCGGCGCACGCGGCGATGTCGCGCACGTCGATCATGCCGATCCGCGCCGCGGCCAGGTTCAGCGAGAACGTGCCGGTGGCGGCGACGTCGCCGGCCTCGTTCAGCAGGTTCTGCATGAACCAGTGCGGGCGCAGGATCGTCCAGCGCAGCCCGGACGCCTCGATCTCCCGGTCGGACAGCGCGTGCAGCCTGCCGCTGCGGTTCGGCGCGTCGTGCGCCGCCCCGACCACGGACAGGCGCACGACGCGCTCCACGCCGGCCCGGCGGGCCGCCCACAGGGCGTTCATGTGGTGCTCGGGGGCGCGCGGCCCGTTCGGCGTGAGCAGCCACACGTCCTGCACGCCGTCGAAGGCGGGCGGCAGCGACGCGGGCTCGCCGAGGTCGCCGACGACCGCCTCGGCGACCTGCCCCTTCAGGCGGCGCGCGGCGGACTCCTCGCGGACGAGGGCCCGCAGCCGCAGTCCGGCCCCGCGCAGCTCGTCCAGCAGCGCGGTGGACACGGTCCCGGTGGCCCCGGTGATCAGCACGGTGCGTGACACGTTCGTTCTCATCAGGTGGTCGCGTACGGACGGCGGGCCCGGCCCGCCGCCCGGTTGACGGTGACGCGCTCCAGGACCCAGAGCACGACGGTCCCGGCGGCCAGGGCGGCGCCCAGGAGGCACACGGCGGTCCAGCCGCCCACCGCCCAGGCCGCCGAGGTCAGCGCGGACCCCGCCGCGCCGCCGAGGAACAGGGCGGTCGAGAAGGCGGAGTTGATGCGGTTACGGGCCTCGGGCCGCAGCGCGTAGACGACGTTCTGGCTGCTGTTGAGCACCGCCTGGTGGGCCAGGTCCAGCACGACCACGCCGATGAGCAGCCAGGCCAGGGAGCCCGCCCCCGCGGCGCTCGCCGCCCAGGACAGCGCCAGCAGCGCCGTCCCGGCCCCGGTCACGAGCTGGACGTGCCCGCGGTCGGCCAGCCGCCCCGCCACCGTGGCGGTCAGCGCGCCCGCCACGCCGAGCAGCCCGACCAGCCCGATCGCCGGCTCCCCCCAGTGGTACGGCGCCCCCGACAGCAGAAAGGTCAGCGCCGTCCACAACACGCTGAACGAGGCCAGGCTCAGGGCGGCGATGCCGGCCCGCCACCGCAGCAGCGGCTCGTGCCGGAACATCCCCGCCGTCGAGCGCAGCAGCGCCGGATAGGACAGTCGCCGGCCGTCCCCGCCGAGCCGGGGCAGGAAGATCCGCAGCAGCACCGCCATCAGCGCCATGAGGATCGCGCTCACCCAGTAGACCGTCCGCCAGCCGCCCAGCTCCGACAGCGCCCCCGACGCGGTGCGCGCCAGCAGCAGGCCCAGCATCAGCCCGGTCATCACCGTGCCGACCACCCGGCCGCGCTCCTCCGGGCGGGCCAGCGTCGCCGCGAACGGCACCACCACCTGCGCCGCCACCGAGGTCAGCGCGGTCAGCGTGGTGCCGGCCAGCAGCACCGCGCCGTTGGGCGCGGCGGCCGACACCAGCAGGAACAGCGCGGTCGCCGCGTAGAGCGCCACGGCCAGCCGGCGCCGCTCGATCAGGTCGCCGAGCGGCACCAGCAGGATCAGCCCCAGCGCGTACCCGCCCTGCGCGGCCGTCACCACCAGCGCCGCCAGCGGGGGCTCGATCGCCAGCTCCCGGGCGATGAGGTCGAGCAGCGGCTGCGCGAAGTAGTTGCCCGAGACCGCCAGCCCCGTCGCCACCGACATGAGCAGGAGCAGGCCCCGGGGCAGGCCGCTCTCGGCAGGAGTTCGCAACACCGTCATGCGCCCAGCCTCGGCCATGGACGATCAATGAGTCCAACGCATGTTTGTCATGAGAACGATCGTGATCCACGATTGATCCATGGAACTGCAGCAGATGCGCTACGTCGTCGCCGTCGCCGAGACGGGCAACTTCACCCGCGCCGCCGAGCAGTGCCTGGTCGTCCAGTCCGCGCTGAGCCACCAGATCGCCCGCCTCGAACGCGAGCTGGGCGCGCGGTTGTTCGACCGCACCAGCCGGCGGGTGCGGCTGACCCCGGCGGGCGAGGCGTTCCTCCCGGCGGCGCGGCAGGCGCTCGACGCCGCGGAGCGCGCCCGCGCCGAGGTGGCGGCGGCCACCGGCGAGATCCGGGGCCGGCTCGCCCTCGGCGCCATCCCCACCGTCGTGGCGGTCGATCTGCCCAGCGAGCTGAAACGCTTCCACCGGCGGCACCCGCACGTGCGGATCACCCTGCGCTCGGGGGCGAGCGAGGAGCTGGCCGAACGCGTCCGGCAGGGCACCCTCGACGTCGCCTTCCTGGGCCTGCCGGTGGACGCGCGCCCCAAGGGCGTCAGCGGCCGCGAGCTGGCCCGGGGCGAGCTCGTGGCCGTGGTGTCGCCCGCCCATCCGCTGGCCCGCGCGGCGCAGCTGGACCTGCACGACCTGTCGGACGAGCCGTTCGTCGACTTCCCTCCGGGCTCCGCCGCGCGGGCGCAGTCCGACCAGGCCTTCGAGGCGGCCGGGGTCCGGCGCGAGGTCGCCTTCGAGGTGACGACCGTGGACTTCATGGCCCGCCTGATCCGGCAGGACCTGGGTGTCGGGATGTTGCCCGCGGCGTTCGTGCGGGAGCTTCCCGACCTGCACGTGCTGCGGCTGCGCGACGCGCCCGCCCGCATGGAGTACCTGGTCTGGAGCCGCTTCCCGCCGTCACCCGCCGCCGCGGCCTTCCTGTCCGGCCTGGACCTCCCGGCCTGAGGCGGTCTCGTGAATGCCAGGGGCAGGCCCGGATGGGGGCCGCTCACGCGAGGGGAGCCGGGTGCTCGGGCTCGCAGGTGCGAGGTAGGGTGAGGGATTGTGACGACGTTCCGGATCAGCGAGGCCGCGGCGCTGCTCGGGGTCAGCTCCGACACCGTCCGCCGCTGGGTCGACGCGGGCCGCCTCGCGGCCGAGCGCGACGAGCACGGCCACCGGCTGGTCAACGGCGCCGACCTGGCGGCCTTCGCCCGCGCGCAGGTCGGCGCGGGCGCCGACGGCGGCCGCTCGTCGGCCCGCAACCGCTTCCGCGGGATCGTGACCGAGGTGCTGCGCGACGCGGTGATGGCCCAGGTGGAGATCGCCGCGGGGCCGTTCAGGGTGGTGTCGCTGATGAGCCGGCAGGCCGCCGACGAGCTGGGGCTGGAGCCGGGGGTGGTCGCGGTCGCCGTGATCAAGTCCACCAACGTCGTCGTGGAGATTCCGGGCCACGAGCGCGTGGCCGGCCAGTCGTGAGGAGCTCCCCTTGGTGTTCAGGCGTCTTTCCCGGTGGGCGATCGCCGCGCCCGTCGCGCTCGCCCTGGCGGGCCTGGCCGGCTGCGGCTCCGGCGGGGCGGGCCCGTCCGCCGCGTCGCCGCCGGCGTCCGGCGGCGGCGGCGCGAAGCAGGTGACGGTGTTCGCGGCGGCCTCGCTGACCGGCACCTTCACCGAGCTGGGCAGGAGGTTCGAGGCCGCACATCCGGGCACGACGGTGCGGTTCAACTTCGGCTCCAGCGCCACGCTGGCCCAGCAGATCACCCAGGGCGCGCCGGCCGACGTGTTCGCCGCGGCGAGCCCGGCCACGATGAAGACGGTCACCGACGCGGGGCTGGCGGGCTCGCCGACCACGTTCACGCGCAACAGGCTGCAGATCGCGGTGCCCGCCGGCGGCCCGGCCAAGGTGAGCGGGCTGAAGGACCTGGCGGCGCCCGGGGTGAAGGTGGCGCTCTGCGCCGAGCAGGTGCCGTGCGGCGCCGCGGCGGTCAAGGCGCTGGCCGCCGCCGGCCTGACCGTCACGCCCGTGACGCTGGAGCAGGACGTCAAGGCCACCCTCACCAAGGTGCGGCTGGGCGAGGTGGACGCCGCCCTGGTCTACCGGACCGACGTGCTCGCGGCCGGCGGCGAGGTGCGCGGCATCGACTTCCCCGAGGCCGGCCGGGCGGTCAACGACTACCCGATCGCCACCGTCACCGGCGCGCCCGCCGGTGACCTGGCCCGGCGCTTCGTCGAGCTGGTGTTGTCGCCGCAGGGCGCCGGCGTGCTGACCAAGGCCGGATTCGAGGCCCCCTGATCCGCATGAGCTCCACCGCACCCGAACAGCTCGACGTGCCGGGCCCGCGCGGGCGGACGGCCCGAGGCCGCGAGGTCACCGGCCGGCCGCCGTGGATGCTGGTCGTGCCCGCGCTGGCGGGGCTGGCCTTCCTGATCCTGCCGCTGGCCGGGCTGCTGGTCCGCGCCCCCTGGTCCACGCTGCTCCAGCGGCTGGCCGAGCCGCACGTGCTGGAGGCGCTGCGGCTGTCGCTGGTGTCCGCCACCATCGCCACCGCCGTGTGCCTGCTGTTCGGCGTGCCGCTGGCCTGGCTGCTGGCCCGGGTCGAGTTCCCGGGGCGGCGCCTGGTGCGCGCCCTGGTCACCGTGCCGCTGGTGCTGCCGCCGGTCGTCGGGGGCGTGGCGCTGCTGCTGGTGCTGGGCCGCCGCGGCCTGGCCGGGCAGTGGCTGGAGGCCACGTTCGGGGTCACGCTGCCGTTCACGACGGCGGGCGTGGTCATCGCCGAGGCCTTCGTCGCGATGCCCTTCCTGGTGATCAGCGTGGAGGGCGCGCTGCGCGGCGCCGACCAGCGTTTCGAGGAGGCCGCCGCGACGCTCGGGGCCTCGCGGTGGACGGTGTTCCGGCGGGTGACGCTGCCCATGGTCATGCCGGGCGTGGTGGCGGGGGCGGTGCTCTGCTGGGCGCGGGCGCTGGGCGAGTTCGGGGCGACGATCACGTTCGCGGGCAACTTCCCCGGCACGACCCGCACCATGCCCCTGGCGGTCTACCTGGCGCTGGAGACCGAGCCGGAGGCGGCGATCGTGCTCAGCCTGGTGCTGCTGGCCGTCTCGGTGGTCATCCTGGCCAGCCTGCGCGACCGGTGGGTGAGCGCGCCGTGACCCTCGACGCCCGGCTGGTGGTCGCCAGGCCCGCCTTCACCCTCGACGTCGCGCTGCGGGTCGCCCCCGGGGAGGTGGTGGCGCTGCTCGGGCCCAACGGCGCGGGCAAGACCACGGCGCTGCGCGCGCTGGCCGGCCTCACGCCCATGTCCGGCGGGCGGATCAGCCTGCGCGGCAGGCCGCTGCACACCCTGCCCGCCGAGGGCCGGCCGATCGGCATGGTCTTTCAGGACTACCTGCTCTTCCCCCACCTGTCGGCGCTCGACAACGTGGCCTTCGGGCCGCGCTGCCAGGGCGTGCCCAGGGCCGAGGCGCGCCGCGCCGCCGCCGTCCTGCTGGAGCGGGTGGGCCTGGCCGACCGCGCCGCCGCCCGGCCGCGCGAGCTGTCCGGCGGGCAGGCCCAGCGGGTGGCGCTCGCCCGCGCGCTGGCCGTACGGCCCGAGCTGCTGCTGCTGGACGAGCCGCTGGCCGCGCTCGACGCTCACACCCGGCTGGAGATCCGCTCCCAGCTGCGCCGCCACCTGGCCGACTTCGACGGCGCCACCGTGCTGGTCACCCACGATCCCCTCGACGCCATGGTGCTGGCCGACCGGTTGATCGTCATCGAGGGCGGCGCCGTGGTCCAGCAGGGCACCCCGGCCGAGGTCGCCCGCCGCCCGCGCACCGACTACGTGGCCCGTCTCGTCGGCCTCAACCTGTATCGGGGGGTGGCCGACGGGAGCCGGGTCACCGTGGGGGAGCTGGCGCTGCACACCTGCGAGCAGCTCGAAGGGCCCGCGTTCGTGGCCTTCCCGCCCGCCGCCGTGGCGCTCTACCGCAGCAGGCCCGACGGCAGCCCGCGCAACCTGTGGCAGGCGCGCATCGAGGGCATCGAACGCCACGGTGACAACGTCCGGGTGCACCTCGACGGCCCCGTCACCGCCTTCGCCGACATCACCCCTGCCGCTGTCGCCGATCTCGACCTGAGCGCCGGCCAGCGGATCTGGGTCTCGGTCAAGGCCACCGAGACGCACGCCTACGCGGCGTGACGGCCGGCCCCATGTGACGGAGGGTAGCTGTGTGTAGCCTTAGAGTTACTGAGAGTAGTGGCATCATGACGTAACGGCCTTCCCATCCCAGCAGAAAGGTGGAGTTCCCGATGCGTCTTCGCCGCCGCCGCTGTCTGGTCTGCTACTGGCACGACGGCACGTTCGTCGCCCGCCCGTACCCCGGCGGCGAAGCCGTCACCCTGCCCGCGACCGCCGCCGCGCTGCTGGCCGCGTACGAGGACTGGACCGCCCCGCCCCAGGAGGACGCCGACGACGGCACCATCACCCTGCTGCGCGAGCACGGCATCCTGCTCGCCGAGGGCGGCGAGGAGGCCGAGCGGGACGCCCGGGCCGCCGAGGAGTGGGGCTCCTGGGAGGCCGAGGATCCCTTCTTCCCCCGCACCGCCACCGCCTTCCCCGAGACAGCCGCTGTCTTCCCGGACACCGTCACGGCCTTCCCGGACACTGTCACCGCCTTTCCGGACACTGTCACCGCCTTTCCGGACACCGCAACGGCGCAGACCCAGCGGCGGGCGCGGTCCCCGGGGGCCGGGGAGGGGCCGGCGCCGTTCGCCGGGCGGCCGCACGCCGCCCGCATCCTGCTGCCGCGCCGCCCCGCCGAGCTGGCCACGCCGTTCGGGGAGGTGCTCCGCCTGGGCGCCGCCCGCGGGGACCTCGCCTCCGGCCCCGTCGCCCTGACCACCCTCGCCGCGCTGCTGGCCACGTGTTTCGGCCCGGCCGGCCACCCCGGCGCGCCTTCGTGCCACGCCGGCGCGCGGCAGGAGCTCGACCCCTACCTGGCGGTCTGGAACGTCAGCGGCGTGCCCGCCGGCGTCTACCGCTACGACGCCCGCGACCACAGCCTGGCGCTGCTCGGCGAGGGATTCACCGGCGCCGAGGCCGTCCACCTGTGCGCCGGCCAGGAGTGGGCGGGGCAGGCGGCGTTCCTCGTCGTCCTGGCCGCGGTGGTCGAGCGCGCCCGCGCCCGGCACCGCCTGGCCCGCGCCCACCGGGTCTGCCTGCTGGACGCCGGCCACCTGGGGCAGCTCTTCGCCCTCACGGCCGCCGCGCTGGGCCTGGGCCCCCGGCAGACCGGCGCCTTCCACGACGGCGCCGTCGCCGGCCGCCTCGGCCTGGACGGCAGCGGCCACACCCCGCTGTCGGTGCTGGGCGCCGGGCATCCGCGCACCGCCGCCGCGACCGCCGGCCGGGCGGCCGGCCCGCCCGGCACGAGGGCGGCCGCGGCGCCGGAGGGCTCATAGCCGGGTCAGGCGGGCACCGTGAACTCGTGGCTGCCCGAGCCCACCTCACGCGGCTCGGCGCCCGGCAGGTCCACCACCGCCGTCGTGCCCGGCGGCACGGTGGCGGAGACCGTGAGCGTCTCGCCGTCCGTGCTCCAGGACACCGCGGCCGGCCCGTACGGCGTGTCGAGGCGGGCCGAGGCGCGGGTCAGCCCGCCACCGGGGCGGGGCGCGACGCGCAGGCGGCGGTAACCCGGCGCGTCCGGGGCGAGACCGGCGACCGTGCGGTGCAGGAAGTCGGCCACCGCGCCGAGCGCGTAGTGGTTGAAGGAGGTCATCTCGCCGGGGTTGATCGTGCCGTCCGGCAGCATGCTGTCCCAGCGCTCCCAGATCGTGGTGGCGCCCATCGTCACCGGATACAGCCACGAGGGGCACTCGCGCTGGGTGAGGAGCCGGTAGGCGGTGTCGTACGCGCCGACCGAGCAGAGCGCGTCGCAGATGAGCGGCGTGCCGACGAAACCGGTGCCGATGCGGTGGCCGTCGGCGGCGACGAGCTGCACCAGCCGCCGCCCGGCCCGCTCCCGCTGCTCGGGCCCGTCCAGCAGGTCCAGGCAGAGGGCCAGGGCGTAGGCGGTCTGGGTGTCGCAGGCCAGCCGTCCCGACGGGGTGACGAACTCGCGCCGGAAGGCCGCGCGCACCCGCGCGGCCAGCTCCGCGTAACGCGCCGCGTCCGAGGAGTGGCCGAGCAGCGCCGCCGTCTCGGCCACGACGCCGGCCGACCAGGCGTGGTAGGCGGTGGCGACCAGCGCGTGGTCGGTGCGGGCCCTGCCGGGGTCGTCCGGGGGAGCGGCGGGGTCGAGCCAGTCGCCGAACTGGAAGCCCTCGTCCCACAGGTGGCCGGCGCCGGCGATGGAGGCGATCTGGTCCACCCAGGCGGTCATGCTCGCGTACTGGGCGGACAGCAGGCCGAGGTCGCCGGTGCGCTGGTAGAGCACCCACGGGACGAGCACGGCGGCGTCGCCCCACGCGGCGGTCGGCGAGGTCTCGAACGCCATCGGCAGCTGCACCCACGGCACGTAGTGCGGGACGGTGCCGTGCTCGGCCTGCTCGGCGGCCAGGTCGGCGAGCCACGACGCCAGCGGGCCCGCGCAGTCGTAGAGGAAGGCGGCGGTGGGCGCGAACACCTGGATGTCGCCGGTCCAGCCCAGCCGCTCGTCGCGCTGCGGGCAGTCGGTGGGCAGGTCCACGTAGTTGCCGCGCATGCTCCACCGGACGTTGTCGTGCAGCCGGTTGAGCAGCGGGTCGGAGCAGTCGAAGTCGCCGATGGGCCGCAGGTCGGTGTGGCACACGACGGCCCGCACGTCGGAGGGGTCCAGCTCGCCGGGCCAGTCGTCGATCTGCGCGTAGCGGAAGCCGTGCGTGGTGAAGCGCGGCTCCCACTCCTCGGGCTCGCCGTCGCCGCGCAGCGTGTACCGGTCGCAGGCGGCGGCGGCGCGCAGGGGCCGCACGCCGAGCGCGCCGTTCTCCAGCACCTCGGCGTGGCGCAGGGTGACGGTGTGGCCGGCCGGGCCCTGGACGCGGATGCGCAGGCGGCCGGCGATGTTCTGGCCGAAGTCGAGGATGGTCTCCCCGTTCGGGCCGGTCAGCACCTCGACGGGGCCGAGCGTCTCCGCGCGGCGCACGGGCGGGCCGGTGGGCGCGACGAGCAGCGCGGCGTCGTGGCCGAGCGCGTCGGCGGGCAGCCAGGCGGAGTCGTCGAAGCCGGGCTCCGACCAGCCCGCGGGCAGGAGGCGGGCGTCGTGGTGCTCGCCGTCGTACAGGCCGGCCGCGGTGACCGGGCCGCGCGCGCAGCGCCACGTGCCGTCGGTGGTCACGACGTCGGTGCCGCCGTCGGCGTAGGTGATCTCCAGCTGGGCGATGAGGGCGGTGCGGTCGCCGTAGATGCCGGTCTTGCCGCCGAGGAAGCCGAGGCGGCCCCGGTACCAGCCGTCGGCCAGGGTGGCGCCGATGGCGTTGCCGCCCTCGCGCAGCAGGCCGGTGACGTCGTGGGTGCGGTAGCGCAGGCGGTGGTGGTAGCTGCTCCAGCCGGGGGCGAGCACGTCGTCGCCGACCACCCGGCCGTTGAGCTCGATCTCGTACGTGCCGTGCGCCGTGACGTACAAGCGGGCCCGCTCGACCGGGCCGCGCAGGGTGAAGCCGCGGCGCAGCAGCAGCGCGGGGCCGTCGGGGGCGCCGAGCAGCTCCACCGGGGGCGCGGCCGCCCCCGCCTGCCAGTCGGCCGCGCGCAGCAGCCCGGCCTCCACGTACGACCAGGGGCTCCAGTCGCTCACCGAGCCGTCGGCGCCGTGCACGCGCACCCGGGCGCCGCGCCGCTCGCGCGAGCCCAGCTCCGGGCCCGGCCAGGGCACGAGCACCGATTCGGCCGATTCGACGGGGCCCGTGGCGGTGCCGTCGCCGAGCTCGATCTCGTACGCCCGCTGCAGCCAGCCGGGGGTGTCGGTGGCGACGGTCCACGACAGGCGAGGGGCGGGTTCTCCCACGCCGAGGGGGTCCCGGTGGTGCTCGAACGTGGGAGCGGTGACGTTAAGCAAGGTGCTCCTTAGCCCTTGATGGCGCCGGCGGTCATGCCGGCGACGATCTTGCGGTTGAAGAAGACGAACAGCAGCAGCGGCGGGATCGTGATGAGCACGATGTCCATGAACAGCAGGTTCCACTGGGTGTTGTACTGGCTCTGGAAGTTGTAGAGGGTGACCTGCACGGTGGCGTTCTCGTCGCCGGGCAGCAGGTAGAGCGGGTTGACGAAGTCGTTGAAGATGGCCACCGAGCTGGTGAGGATGACGGTGATGGTGACCGGCCGCAGCAGCGGGAAGATCACCCGGAAGAACAACCGCAGGCCGCCGCAGCCGTCGATCTGCGCGGCCTCGTCCAGCTCGCGGGGGATGGCCGCGATGAACGCCCGGAACAACAGCATCGCGAACGACAGGTTGAAGGCCACCTCGGCCAGGATGAGCCCGGGCAGGGTCTTGAACAGGCCCAGCGCCTGCAGCAGCCAGATGGTCGGCACCACGGCGGGCGGGATGATCAGCCCCGACAGCACCAGGAAGTCGGCCAGCTTGGCGACCTTGCCGGGCCGGCGCTGCAGCACGAACGCGGCCATCGAGGCGAAGACCACGATCAGCGCCACCGACGCGACGGTCAGGATGGTGCTGTTGACGTAGGCCCGCAGCAGCACATAGTCGCGGGCCTCGACCACGGCCAGGAAGTTCTCCACCACCGGCCAGCTCGTCGGCCAGGAGAAGTCCAGGTCCGTGGCCTGCGTCCGGTCCTTGACGGCGGTCAGCAGCATGAACGCGAACGGGACCAGGAAGATCACGGTGGCCAGGACCAGCGCGACCGTTTCCGCGCCGAGCCTGCGAAGTGCTCTCATGCGGTGACCTGCCTCTTGCCGAGGTAGTGGTTGAGGGGCACGGCGATGGCCGTGACGATGAGGAAGAGCAGCACGTTGCCCGCGGTGGACAGGCCGAAGAAACCGGCTTGATACTGCTTGTAGATGATCGAGGCGATGGTGTCGCTGGTGAAGCCGGGGCCGCCGCGGGTCATCGTCCAGATGAGGTCGAACGAGCGCAGCCCGCCGATGAACGACAGGATGATCACCGAGTAGGTGGCCGGCCAGCTCAGCGGCAGCGTGACGTGCCGGAAGCGGTGCCAGGCGCCCCCGCCGTCGACCGCGACGGCCTGGTAGTACTCCGAGGGGATCGACATGATGCCGGCGATGTAGATGACGGTGGCCAGGCCCACGCCCTTCCACACGTCCACCAGCGCCACCGACAGCAGCGCGGTGGTGGCGTCGCCGAGCCAGTCGCCGCCGTCGACGCCCACCACGGCCAGGGCCTGGTTGACCAGCCCGGTGTCGGGCTTGAGCAGCACGCTGAAGGTGATGCCGACCGCGACCGTGGAGACCAGCACGGGAAAGAACACCACCGAGCGCAGGAAGCCGCGCAGCTTCAGCTTCGAGGTGAGCAGCACGCCGAGCAGCAGCCCGAGCACGACCTTCAGGCCGCTGGTGACGACCGCGTAGACGAGGGTGTTCTGGAAGCCGATGCGCAGGTTCTGCTCGGCCAGGAAGTCGCGGAAGTTCTGCAGGCCGACGAACTCGCTGTCGAACAGGGTCCAGCGGGTCAGCGCGAAGTAGAACGCCATGACCGTCGGCACCAGGAAGATCACCAGGTAGACGACGGCGGCCGGCAGGTACAGCGCGTACGGGTAGGCCGAGCCGCGGCGGCGGCGGGAGGCGCGGGCGTGACCGGGCCCGGGTCCCGGGCCGGACCCCGTGCGGGGCCCGGCGTCCTGCCTGGTCACCACCCCGCGAGCCCCAGCTGCTTGGCCTGCTTCGCCACGTCCTTGTCGTACTGCGCGGCGCCCTCGGCGGCCGGGGTCAGGCCCGATCCGACGGCGACCGTGATCTGCTCCAGCGACGGGCCCTTGACCGGCGAGACGAACTCCAGCGCCGGCGCCGTGCGCCCCTCGTCCACGTACACCTGGAGGTCCTTGGCGACCTGGATGGCGTCCTCGGGCAGCTTCGCCCCCGTGATCCGGTACGGCCCGGCCGGCTGCACGACCTTGTTCACCGCGTCGGCCGCGGCCGGGGAGGCGACGAAGGCGAGGAACTTCTTGGCCTCGGCCACGTGCTCGCTGGTCCTGGCGATGTAGATGCCGGGCGGCTCCCAGATCGTCGCGCCGTTCCTGGCCGCGTCGGCGCCGGGGATGCCGAAGAAGCCGACGTCGGTGGCGGCCTGCGGCATGCTGGACACCAGCGGCGGGAGCTGGGCGCTGAGCATCGGATAGTGCGCGCCCTTCCCCTCGACCAGCATCTTCATGCCCTGGTCGTTGGTGGCCGAGCCGAAGCCCTCCTGCATGTGGCCCTTGGCGTGGATCTCGGCCAGGTGCTCGAAGCCCGCCAGCGCGGCCGGTGTGGTGGCGAACTTGGCCTTGTTCGCGGTGTAGTCCTGCGCGAAGGCCGGCACCGCCGCCTGCACGTTGTAGAAGTCGCCCAGCACGAACAGCTGCGAGGTCCAGGTGTCCTTGAACGTCCCGATCACGGGCGTGATCCCGGCGGCCTTGATCTTGTCGTTGTTGGCCATGAACTCCGCCCACGTCTTGGGGGGCTTCAGGCCGAGCTGGTCGTAGACCTTGCGGTTGTAGAGGATGCCGCCGCCCATGGCGGTGCCGGCGGGCACGCCGTACGCCTTGCCGGCCTGGCTCACCACCGGCAGGAAGTCCTTCTGCACGTTGGCCAGCACCGGGTCGCCGGTGAGGTCGACCATGGTCTGGGCCGGGTTGAGCGCCTGGAGCAGCGACCCGGAGTTGTACCAGAACACATCCGACATGTCGCCCGTCGAGAGCCGGGTCTTGACGATGTTGTCGCCCTCGCTGCCTCCGGGCCGCGTCTCGGTCTCGATCGTGATGGTCGGGTTGGCCTGCATGAAGGCGTCCGCGAGGGCCTTCGCCGTGTCCATGGTGGCCTGGCTGTTGTCGACGAGGAACTCCAAGGTGACGGTGCCGCTGCCGGACTCCGGGCCTGAGCCCGAGCCGCAGGAGGTCAGGGCCGCCGTCACCAGAACGGCCAGGGCCGCTCCGGTCATGCGGTGCGAGGTCTTCACAACGCCCCTCCGGGTTCGTTGAATCGTTTTAAGCGTCCCCCAGTGGCAGTTAACGTAGGCGTTACCTGGCAGGGCGTCAAGGGGGTCTCTGGGGAACGGTCCCCAACCGTAATTCTTCTCGACCTGGCCTTCGACGGAGGTCTGACCTAGGCGATGGGTAACGTTCCCCACGGTGGGGGAGCGCTGAGCTCGTACAATGGGGCGGCAACGAGTCCAGGAGAGGCGGCACATGGTCACGCGAGATCGGCAGCGCAGAGTGACAATCACCGACGTGGCCAAGCACGCCCAGGTGTCCACCACCGCCGTGTCGAAGGTGCTGCAGAACGCCTACGGCGTCAGCGAGGCCATGCGCGCCAAGGTGCGGGCCGCCATCGACGAGCTCGGCTACCGCCCGCACAACGCGGCGCGGGCCATGCGCGGGCGCACCTTCACCATCGGGGTGCTGCTGCCGCACATCAGAAACCCGTTCTTCGCCGACATCCTCGACGGCCTGACCGAGGAGATCTCCGGCAGCGGCTACCAGGCGATCATGGTCCAGAGCGGGGGCCGCGGCCCCGCCGCCGAGCGACGCGCGAGCGACGCGCTGGTGGACCGGCAGGTCGACGGCATCCTCTGGGTCGCCCCGCTCTGCTCCAAGTCGCAGCTGGAGAAGATGGCCGGCGACACCCCGCTCGTGGTGCTCGGCCGCCACGACCGCTCGGCCCTGTACGACTGCGTGCTCGACGACGACGAGATCGGCGCCGCGCTGGTGGTCGAGCACCTGATCGCGCTCGGCCACCGCCGCATCGCGCACATCACCGACGACGTCGGGGGCCGCTCCAGCGTGCTGCTGCAGACCGTCAGGGCCACCACCTACGAGCGGGTGATGACCGAGCACGGCCTGGCCGAGCACATCGCCGTCGCCGCCACCTCCTACACCGAGGAGGGCGGCTACGAGGGCACCCGCGAGCTGCTGGCCCGCGACCCGCGCCCCACCGCCATCTTCGCCGGCGCCGACCAGGCCGCCTTCGGCGCGCTCGCCGCCATCCACGAGGCGGGCCTGACCGTCCCCGGCGACATCTCCGTGGCGGGCTACGACAACGCGCGGGTGGTCGGATTCGCGCACATCGCGCTGACCAGCGTCGACCAGGACGGCGCCCTCATGGGCAAGACCGCGGGGCGGCTGCTGCTCGAACGCATCGGCGGCCGCACCTCCGCGGTGCGCTTCTCCGTCACCCCGACCCTCGTGCCCCGCCGCTCCACGGCCCCGCCCAAGACCCCGTGACCCCCGTTGCCTCCTGAGGCCGCCGCCCGCCGCCCGCCGGCGGCGGCGGCGCGGGCGACAGCCGGTACGCTGCAACGGCCCGATATTCGATCACTTCCGAAGGGACGCCGGTGAAGAGGCTGCTCGCCCGGCTCTGGCTCGGTCTCCGCGGATCGATGCGCTGGCGGCTGCTCTATCTGTCCCAGGCCAAGTTCATCGTCGGGGTGACCGGCGTCGTCCGCGACCGCGAGGGCAACGTGCTGCTGCTGCGGCACCGCTTCTGGGACGCGCGCCGGCCGTGGGGCCTGCCGACGGGCGGCGTCAAGCGGGGCGAGACCTTCGAGCAGGCGCTCGCCCGCGAGGTGCGCGAGGAGACCGGGCTGGAGGTGAGCGTGGGCGAGCTGGTGCGGCTGCGCAGCGGGTTCCGGCTCAGGGTCGAGGTCGCGTACGCGGCCCGGCACTGCGGGGGCGGCGCCCTGCGGCTGAACCCCATGGAGATCCTGGAGGCCCGCTGGTGCGCTCCCGACGACCTCCCCGAGGGCCTGCTGGAGTCGCACCGCCTGCTGATCGAGTCCGCCGGCGGCGGCGCGGCCGGCGCGTCAGGTGAGCGGGGCGGACGTGGTGGAGAAGGCCGGGTCGAGGTGCGCGGTGTCGTTGAAGCGGCGCAGGACCCACCGGGCGTCGGTCAGCACCAGATGTGACACCGAGGCGTTGTCGGCCCCGAGGAACGCGAACGGCCGCGACCCCGTCGCCGCCGCCAGCGCCTCGGCGATCACCCCGCCGTGGGTGACCACCACGACCCGCTGGCCGGGATGGGCCGCGGCCAGCCCGGCGAGCACCTTGCGCACCCGTTCGGAGAAGGCCGCGGCGGGCTCCGCGCCCGGGATCACGTCCCAGCGCTCCTCGGCCGACATCCGCCGCGCCGTCGGGTGCCCCTCCGCGACCATGCGGCGGAACAGCCCGCCCTCCCACTCGCCCAGGTGCACCTCCCGCAGCCCGGGCTCGACCACCGGCGTCAGCCCGAGCCGCGCGGCGAGCGGCGCGGCGGTCTGCGCCGTGCGCCGCAGCGAGCTGACGTAGATCGCGTCGATGCGCTCCGCGGCGAGCCGCAGGCCCACCCGCTCCGCCTGCTCCCGCCCCTCGGGCGCGAGCCCCGGATCGCCCTGGCCGTCCACCAGGGGGAACGGCCGGTCGGGGCGCGCGGGCTCCGACTCGCCGTGCCGGACCAGGAGGAGCTCGGTGGCTCCCGGCGGCGTACGGAACCGGCCCTGCCGGTATTCGACCGGCTTGTCGGCCGCCTTGTCGGTGGCCTTGTCGGTGGCCTTGTCGGTCGGCTTGTCGGTCGGCTTGCCGGTCGGCGTGTCGTCGGTCGGCTTGTCACTGTCAGGCTGCACGACCACCGAACCTAACGCCCCCGCTTCTTCCGCGTCTCCTTGGCGCACCGTTGACCGTGCAATGCCACGCCGATGATGAAACCCGATATGTCGCGCGCCGTGCGGGTAGCGGGAAGTCCTTCGCGACGACAAGGAGGAACCCGATATGGGGTGGAGCTATCGCAAATCCATGAAGATGGGCCCGTTCCGGCTGAACCTCTCCCGGCGCGGCGTGGGCCACAGCTGGGGCAACCGGCTCTTCCGCGTGACGCGTACGGCGGACGGCCGCCGTACGCTCTCGGTCAACCTGCCCGGCGGCTTCCACTGGCGCAAGACCCTCCGCAGCCGCTGACGCGGGGGCCGCGGCCCCCGCGCGGGCCCGATCGCCCGTCCGGGTTCGGCCCATCCGGGAGCGGCGCGTCCGGGATCGGCGCGAGAACGTCCGGCGCCGTCCCGGACCGGCCGTCCCGGATCGGCCGGGAACGGTCCGGCGTCGTCCACGATCGGCCTGTTCTGGAGTGGTCAGTCCGGAAAGCCGTGATCGGGTGGGGATGAGGGCATCCGCAACCCACGACAAATCCTCACGCTGCTTCCCGGCTCCCCATAAAGTCGCTGATCACCGCCTCTATCGCGATATTGCGGGGCGGTGAACCTTCTCGGACGCGCTCAGTTGATCTACCTTGACGTGTCCACTCCCCGTGATTAGCTTTGCACTCAGCGTGATCCTCGCTGGTGGTCAAGGGTGGATCCCGCAATCGAGATCAGGGATCCGGGGAGTCGTTTCGCCCGGGCCGGCGACACGCGGGAGGACATCATGCGATCGAGGGGCGGAGCCGGGGCGTGGTTCTTCGTGGCCTTGCCCGACCACGACGCGGCCGGCCCGGTCGCCGACCGGCTCCTGGCGCGCGCCGACGTGGTCGGCCGCCATCCCTCGGGTCGCCCCTGGCTGCTGGCGTGCCTGCCCGCCGCCCACGTGCTGGTGCACGACGAAGGGCCCCGGCGGCTGGCGCTGCTGGGCTCGTTCGCGGTCGCCCCCGAGCGGCTCGCCCGGGTGAGCGACGAGGTCAGGTCGGTGGGCGACGCGACGGAGGTGTCGGCGCGGTTCGCCGGCGCCTACTGCGTGGCCGGCTCGCTCGACGGCCGGGTCTACGTCCAGGGCACCGCCATGGGCGTGCACCGGATCTTCCACGCGCTCGTCGACGGCGTGCGCGTGGCCTGCGACCGGGCGGACGTGCTGGCCGAGCTGGCCGGCGCGCCGATGGACGAGACGGCACTGGCGCTGCGGCTGGTGCGCTCGCTCCCGCATCCGTTCCCGGAGGCCCCGCCGTGGCGCGAGGTGGCGCCCGTCGCCCCGGGCGACTACCTCACGCTGGAGCGCGACGGCCGTGGCTGGAGCCGCGGCACCTGGTGGCGCCGCCCCGAGCCGCGATCGTCGCGGGCCGAGGGCGCCGCCGGGCTGCGCGACGCGCTGGAGGCCGCGGTCGGGGCCCGCACCGCCTCCGGCGGCCCGATCACCTGCGACCTGTCCGGCGGCATGGACTCCACGCCGTTGTGCTACTTCGCCGCGCGCGGACCCGGCGGCGTGCTCGCCAGGACGATGTACAACGACGACCCCGGCGGCAAGGAGGACCTCGCCTGGGCGCGCAGGGCCCTGCCGGCCATGCCGGGGGTGCGCGAGCACCTCGTCCAGTCGAGCGACGGGCTGCCCGGCTTCTTCGGGGGCCTGCTCGACGTGCGCACCCGGTTCGACCTGCCCTCCCAGGCCGCGATGGCGGGCCCGAGGGTCGCGTGCATGCTCGGCGACGACGTGGCCAGGGGCATCACGGCCCACCTGAACGGCGTCGGCGGCGACCACCTGCTGCGCGGCCTGGGCCCGTGGGAGCACTCGCTGTTCCGCGCCCGCCCGCTGGCCGGCTGGCGCAGGGCGCGCGCCGTGCACGCCCCCGAGGGCCTGGGCATCGCCGCCACGCTGCGCGAGCTGCTCGACGGCAGCTCATACCCCACCTGGCTGCGCAGGAACATCGCCCGGGCGCTGGCCGGCGCGCCCAGGTCCGAGATCCCGCGCATCAGCGACTGGTCCACCCCGCCCCGGCTGCCGCCGTGGTTGTCGGCCGACGCCCGCGCCATGGTGGCCGCGGCCTTCCGCGAGACCGCCGGCGCCGCCACGCCTCTCGGGCCTGACCGCGCCGCCCACCTGGAGCTGTTCCTGCTGCGCGAGGGCGCCAGGATCGCGCGCGGCCTCGGCCAGCTCGGGCCCCCGTTCGGCGTCGCGTACGACGCGCCGCTGCTCGACGACCACGTCGCCGAGGCCGTGCTCGCCGTGCGGCGCGAGGAGCGCGACACCCCGGTCGAGTGGAAGCCGCTGATGAAGGCCGCCATGACGGGCCTGCTGCCGGCGGAGTTCCTCCGCCGCACCTCGAAGGTCGGCGGGTCGGCCCAGGCCGTGCGCGGCATCGCCGACCACCACGGGGAGCTCCTCGCGCTCTTCGAGGAGTCCGGGCTGCCGGCCTCGGGGCTGGTCGATCCGGACGGACTGGCGGCGGCGCTGCGGCCCGACGCCAAGGCCATGCCGCCGGCCCACGTCTTCGAGGCCGTGAACATGGCGGTGTTCCTGCGCAATCAGGTCACGGCGGCCGGTCCGGCCGGCGCCTGCGGACAAGGACGGGGACGATGACCACCTTCTCCATCAAAGACGGCATCTCGCGCGTACGCACCGACTACGGCGACGTGCTCCTCGACGAGACCGAAGGACGCTACTGGCACGCCAACCGGGCGGCCGGGCTCGTGCTCGACGTGGTCGAGCAGGGCGGCGGCGCCGAACAGGCGGCCGAGCGGCTCGTGGCCGAGTTCGGCATCGACGGCGGCACCGCCCGCACCGACGCCGAGACGCTCCTTCGCCACCTGCGCGACCTGGGGATGCTGCGATGAGCGCGGTGCTGCCCGAGGCGCCCGTGCGGCCGGGTCCGGCCACCAGGCTGCTCATCGGGCTGATCGTGCCCGTGGCGGGCCTGCTCGGCCGGATGCCCCCGCGGCGGCTGCGCCGCAGGCTCGCCAGGCTGGCCGCCGGCGCCCGCCCCGCGGGATACGCGGAGGCCAAGCGGGCGCGCGACGAGATCCTCACGTCGAGCCCGCGCTGCCGCGGGCGCACGGCGTGCCTCACCCGCTCGATCGCGGTGCTGCTGCTGTGCAGGTCCCGCGGCACGTGGCCGACCTGGTGCGTCGGGGTGATCGCCGCGCCGCCGTTCGCCGCGCACGCGTGGGTCGAGGCCGACGGCCGGATGGTCGACGAGCCCGTGGACAGCTCCTGCTACCGCACGTTCTTCACCGTGCCCGCCGGCCCGGCGCACCGCCGGCCCGCCACCAGCCCCGGGGAAACGCAAGGCGACCGGAGGAGAGGAGGTGTGGATTGACCGCCGACCACCCGTACAACGCCCCGTCCGTCACCGAGCTGGGCGACTTCGCCGCAGAGACCGGCATGGACGTCGGCGACCAGTTCGAGCCCTCGTGGCCGATGACCGGACGGCCGTGAATCCGGCCGTTCTCACCGCACCGGCAATGAGGAGAGGAGGTGCAAGATGCGCGACCACATCGCGTACGAGTCCCCGGCCATCACCGAGCTGGGCGACTTCGCCGCAGAGACCGGCGTGGGGCTCGGCGACGAGTACGAGCCCTCGTGGCCGATCGCCGACCGGCCGTGAATCCGGCCGTTCGACACCGCACCAGCTATGAGGAGAGGAGGTGCAAGATGCGCGACCACATCGTGTACGAGTCCCCGGCCATCACCGAGCTGGGTGGCTTCGGCACGGAGACCGGCGAGTTCGTCGGCCCGTGCGAGGAGACCTGGCTGCCGTTCAACGACTACTCCTGCCCCGCGTGAAGGGCGGGTGAGCAGTAGGTGAACGGGCTTGTCGTGGGGGCGGCCCGCGTCGGCCCCACGACAAGCCCGGCACCGCCGACGACCCACGGAAGGCTTCGCAGGTGAGATGTCGCGGATAGGGAGAGGCCGCCGGTCATCCGGCGAGGCGTCCGGCGAGGCGTCCGGCGAGGCGCCTTGTGAGACGTCCGAGGAGGTGTCTCGTGAGGCGCCTTCCGGCGTGTCCGAGGAGGTGTCCCGTGGGGCGACTTCCGGCGCGTCCGGTGAGGCGTCTCTTGGCGCGGCCCGAGAGACGGCCGGCGGCGGGGAGCCGGGTGCGGCGGGCGGGCCGGTCGTCGAGACCCGCGGGCTGTGCATGCGCTACGGCGGCGCCGAGGTGCTGCGGGGCGTGGACCTGAGCATCCGCCGCGGCGAAGTGGTGGCCCTGCTCGGGCCGAACGGCGCCGGCAAGACCACCACCATCGAGATCCTCGAAGGGCTCAGGAAACGCTCCGCCGGCCACGTACGCGTGCTGGGGGCCGACCCCGAGCACGGCGACGAGGCGTGGCGCGCGCGGCTGGGCATCGTGCTGCAGTCCTGGCGCGACCACCGCCGATGGCGGGTCCGCGAACTGCTCGCCTACCTCGCACGCCACTACACCCCCTACACCGGCCCCGGCCGGCCCGGCCCCCACGACCCCGACGAGCTGATCGCCCGCGTCGGGCTGACCGGACAGGCGAACACCGCGCTCGCCAAGCTCTCCGGCGGGCAGCGACGCCGGCTCGACGTGGCCATCGGCCTCGTGGGCCGGCCGGAGCTGCTCTTCCTCGACGAGCCGACCGTCGGCTTCGACCCGCAGGCCCGCAGGGAGTTCCACGACCTGGTGTGCGGGCTGCGCGACCAGGAGGACACCACGATCGTGCTGACCACCCACGACCTGGACGAGGCGGAGAAGCTCGCCCACCGCATCCTCATCCTGCTGGGCGGGCGGATCGCGATCGAGGGCACCGCCGCCGAGCTGGCGGCGCGGGTGGCGGGCCGTTCGGAGGTCCGGTTCACCTGTGACGGGCGGTCGCACGCGCACACGGTCGAGGACGCCACCGGCTACGTCCGGGAGCTGTTCGCCCGGCACGGCGAGGCCGTCAGCGACCTGGAGGTGCGCCGGGCGCGGCTGGAGGACGTCTACCTGACCATGGTGCGCGAGTTCGAGTCCGGGCGGCGTACCTCGTGGACGGACGTGAGCCCGTGAACGCCCACATCGGACGGCGTGGCGCGCGGGCGGATGTGATCGTGAACGCCCGCTTCGAGCGGTGCGGCCCGTGGACGGAGGCGAGCCGGTGAACGCCCGGATGGTCGCGGTGCGCGCGGGTCTGGCGCGCGGCCGGATCGAGTTCCGGCACAACGCCGGGCAGGTCTTCGGCTACGTGTTGTTCCCGGTCATCGCGCTGGCCCTGCTGCACTTCCTGAGCGGCACCACGGTCGCGGGCTCCGGCCTGTCGCTCGGCACCTGGGCGATCCCCGGCGTCCTGGCGATGAACATCGTCTTCACCGGACTCATGGGCCTGGCCATGACGCTGATCATGGAGCGCGACGACGGCACCCTGCTGCGCGCCAAGGCGACGCCGAACGGGGTGCTGGGCTACCTCGTCGGCAAGGTGGCCGGGCAGGCCGCGATGAGCGTGGCCACGCTGCTGATCGTGCTCGTACCGGCGGGGTTCCTCTTCGACGACCTGCGGCTGGGCGCGCTGTCGTCGTGGCTGACGCTGGCCGGGGTGCTGGCGCTCGGCATGGCCGCGACGCTGCCGCTCGGGGCGATCATCGGCGCGCTGTTCACCAACCCGCGCGACTTCCGCTTCGTCACGCTGCTGCTGATGGGGCTGGTGGCGGTCTCGGGGGTGTTCCATCCGCTGGCCGCGCTGCCCGCATGGGGGCAGTGGATCGGGCAGGCGTTCCCGATGTACTGGATCGGGCTCGGGATGCGCTCGGCGATCCTGCCGGGCGAGCTGTCCGAGGCCGAGATCGGCGCGTCCTGGCGGCACCTGGAGACGGTGGGCGTGCTCGGGGCGTGGGCGGTCGCCGGGTTCGTGATCGCGCCGATCGTGCTGCGCCGGATGGCGAGGCGCGAGTCGTGAGTCGTGAGTGGCGGACGCCGGTTCGGGGGCCGGTGTGCCTAGGATGAGCCGCGGGAAAGTGCCGGCATTGAGACGCCGAACAAGGAGCTCAGCGACGTGATCCGCGTGGTGCTCGTCGACGATCAGGAGCTGGTGCGCGCGGGCTTCCGCATGATCCTCGACGAACGGCCCGACATCGAGGTGGTCGGCGAGGCGGCCGACGGCGCCGCCGCGCTGGAGCTGCTGTCCACGGTGGCGGCCGACGTCGTGCTCATGGACGTCCGGATGCCACGGATGGACGGCGTGGAGGCGACCCGCCGCATCCGCGCCATGGAGGGCGGGCCGCGCGTACTGATCCTGACCACCTTCGACCTGGACGAGTACGCGTACGCGGCGCTGAAAGCGGGCGCCAGCGGCTTCCTGCTCAAGGACGCCCCGCCGCCGGACCTGCTGTCGGCGATCCGCGCCGTGCACAGCGGTGACGCGGTCGTCGCGCCCAGCACGACGCGGCGGCTGCTCGACCGCGTCGCCGGTCACCTGCCCACCGGCGACGGCCCGCCCGTCCCGGCCGCGCTCGGCGGGCTCACCCCGCGTGAGCGCGAGGTGCTGGCGCTGGTGGCGCGCGGGTTGTCGAACCTGGAGATCGGCGAGCTGCTCCACGTGTCCGAGGCCACGGTCAAGACGCACATGGGGCGCATCCTGGCGAAGCTCGATCTGAGCAACCGGGTGCAGGCGGTGGTGTTCGCGTACGAGACGGGCCTGGTCAGCGTCCGCGACTCCTGACCACGCATCGATCAGGAGGGGTCGCGGGTGAGGAGTGCCCGGCCAAGTGCGTACGCCTCGGCCAGGTTGTCGCCGCGGTAGCTGAGAGCGGCCAGGTCGGCGAGGTGGTGATCGGCGTTCACCGCCACTGTCCTGGTCAGCCGGCGGAAGAGCGGAGCGTCGGACATCGAGTCGCCGTAGGCGACGCACTGCACGGGCGAAAGGCCGTACCGCTCGCACATGTCCTGCACGATGCGGACCTTGTCGCGGGGGGTGAGGATGTTCGCCGGATCCAGCGGCTCCAGGAAGGGCGGCGGCGGGAACCGGGAGGCCACCACGTCGTCGAAGCCGAGCTCAAGGAGGTGCCGGGCGAAGAAGTCGGGCGACATGGTGATCACCACGGATCGTTCACCACGCTCACGGATGTCCGCGCAGGCCTCACGGATCCCGGTCAGCCATGGACTGCCGGCGAACGCGGCCGCGACCACTGACGGAGTCAGGTCTCGCCACAGCTCATGGATGGCGGCCGCGAAAGCCCGGGTGTCGATCGCGCCGACCGCGAACCCGGCTTCCAGCTCGACCAGCTCCCGCGTCGATCCGAGATGCCGGGCGATCTGGAGGCTGGCCGTCGTTCCGCTCAGCAGAGTTCCGTCCATATCGAAGACATGCAGAGTTGGCACAGCTGACAAGTGTGCACGTTCGCGTCGGGATCTTGTACATGAGGCGTCGGGCTTGGGCTTCCCGCCACGCGTGAGGTCTTTTGGGACTCTCTTCGAGATCGCCATTTGGGTGTGAAGCCGCCCTCTTCGCGCCCAAGCCGCCCTCTTCGCGCCGAGGCTGCTGAAGTCTTCGCGCTGAAACCGGCCTCTTCGCGCCGAAGCCGGTCCTGACCATGGAGGCCGGGCGGGAGCGGGGACCTGGGGCCGTCCGACCTGAGTCGTACACCCACCCGGTCGTCCACCGCGAGTTCTACGAAAAAGAGCAGACCTGGGGGCGACGCGCCACCCCGCCGACCTGCGCAATCGTGTGAACCGCAACCGGGCCGACGCCCGAGAGCGAGCACACCGAGCGGGCGCCCACGGGTGCCGGAAGGAGGCATGGTGTCGGTCACAGCACGCCCCGACAGTCAGGACATGCGCACGTGGGCCGTCTCCGCGCGCGAACTGGTCAAGGTCTACGGCGCCGGCGAGACCTCCGTCACGGCCCTGAGACAGGTGTCGGTCGCCTTCGCCTCCGGCACCTTCACCGCGATCATGGGCCCGTCCGGGTCGGGCAAGTCGACGCTGATGCACTGCCTCGCCGGCCTCGACACGGTCACGTCGGGCTCGGTGCTCCTCGGCGACACCGAGCTGGTCGGCCTCGGCGACAAGCAGATGACGCTGCTGCGGCGGCAGCGGGTGGGCTTCGTGTTCCAGGCGTTCAACCTGCTGCCCACGCTCACCGCGGCCCAGAACATCACCCTTCCGCTCGACATCGCCGGCCGGCGCGGCGCCGATCCGGCCTGGCGCGACCGGGTGATCGACACGCTGGGCCTGCGCGACCGTCTCGGGCACCTGCCGAGCGAGCTGTCCGGGGGGCAGCAGCAGCGGGTCGCGTGCGCGCGGGCCCTGATCACCCGCCCCGACGTCGTGTTCGCCGACGAGCCGACGGGCAACCTCGACTCCCGGTCTAGCGGAGAGGTGCTGTCGTTCCTGCGCATGTCCGTGCACGAGCTGGGCCAGACCGTGGTGATGGTCACCCACGACGCCGCCGCGGCGAGCTATGCCGACCGGGTGGTGTTCCTGCGTGACGGCCGGCGCACGGACGAGATGACCGAACCGACCGTCGAGCGGGTGCTCGAGGCGCTGAAGACGCTGGAGAGGTGACCGCACCATGCTGAGCATCACCCTCGCGAGCCTGCGCGCCCACCTGGGCCGGCTGCTGCTGTCGTCGGCCGCCATCGTGCTCGCCACGGCGTTCGTCGCGGGCACGTTCGTGTTCACCGACGCCATGCGCAGCTCCCTCCTCGGCGCGTTCAGCCAGGATCTCGGCCGGGCGGGCGCCGTGGTGACCGCGCCAGGCGACCGGGACATGCCCGGCGACGTGCTCTCCGCCGTGCGGCGCGTCCCTGGCGTCGTCCACGCCGAGCGGCGCGCCGTCTGGGATGCCGCGCTGCGCTCCGGCGACAGGTTCGAGCCCGCGACGATCGTCAGCATCGCGCCCGGCTCCACCGTGGGCTGGCCGAAGGTGGTCCAGGGCCGGTTGGCGTCCCGGCCCGGCGAGACGGTCCTCGGCCACGACGCCGCCCAGCGCGGCGGGGTCGGCATCGGCGACACCGTCGGCGTCCCGCTCCACTGGGAGGGCGTCGTCGATCGTGAGCGGGAGACGCGCAAGCTGCGCGTCGTGGGTCTCGTGGACCCCGGCTCCGCACCCCGCTACTCGTCGGGCGCGTTCCTCGGCGTGACCGACGAGCAACTGCGGGAGCTCACCGACGAGGTCAAGGTCGCCTCGGTCCTGGCCGTGGCCGCGGGCGAGCTGCCTCCGGCGGAGCTGGCCGCCCGCATCGACCGGGTGGTCGGCCGCCCCTACGTGGTGCGTACCGCCGAGGAGCAGGCCCAGCAGGAGGTCTCCTCGGGCGGGCTGACCGCGGGGGTGACGGCGGGGCTGCTCGCCTTCGCCGGGATCGCGCTGTTCGTGGCGGGCATCGTGATCGCCAACACGTTCAGCATCCTGCTCGTCCAGCGCACCAGGGAGATGGCGCTGCTGCGTTGCGTCGGGGTGACCCGCGGGCAGGTGTTCCGTTCCATGCTGGCCGAGTCCGCCGCGCTCGGCCTCGCGGCGTCCGTGGTGGGGGTGCTCACCGGGTTCGGGCTCGCCTACGGGGTGGGGGCCGCGCTGAGCGCGACGTTCGAGGGCTTCCCGTTCGGCGCGGTCGCGCTCTCGGCCACCGCCGTGGTGGTGCCCGTCGCCGTCGGCCTCGCCGTCACGATCGGCGCCGCCCTGCTGCCGGCCCGCGCCGCCACCCGCATCCCGCCCGTCGCCGCGCTGCGCGACCAGGGCATCCCGACCCGGCGCGGGGGGCGCACCCGCTCCGTCCTCGCGATGGCGGCCCTGCTCACCGGCGTCGCCGGCATGGCCGTCGGCACCCTGGTGCGCACGGACACGGCCGGGTTCATCGCCGCGTTCGCCGGCGGGGTGCTGACCTTCCTCGGCATCCTGCTCGCCGGCCCGGCGCTGATCCCGCCGCTGGTCCGGCTGGTGGGCGCCACGCTGGGCCGCTGGCTCGGCGCACCGGGCCGCCTGGCCGCCGTCAACGCCGTACGCAACCCACGGCGCGCCACGGCCACCGCCTCGGCGCTGCTCGTCGGGGTGACCCTGATGACCATAATGAGCGTGGGCGCCGCCTCGCTGCAGGCGACGGTGACCGCGCAGATGGACGAGGAGTTCCCGGTCGACTTCATGGTCCGCTCCGGAGAGGGCAACATCCCGCCCGCACTCGTCGAAGACATTCGCGGCATCCCGGGCTTGTCTGACATCGCCATCGTCCGCGGCACCACGACGTCCCTGAACGGTCAGAAGATCGCGATCAGCGGCGTCGATCCGCACCAGCTCGCCGCCGTGACCTCCCAGCTCCCCAGCATCTGCGGGCTCCGCCCAGGCCAAGCGGTGATCACCCAGCCACTCGCCCGCACCCTGCGCATAACCCCAGGCGACACCCTGCACCTCCCCCCCGCCACCCACACCGGCCACCAAGACGGCACCGGTAGCGGCAAGGGCGACCAAGACTCCAGCGACCCCGCCACCGCCACCGCCCCCAGCACCGGCAACCAACACGGCCCCGGCAACGCCACCGGCAACCAACACGGCCCCGGCAACGCCACCGGCAACCAAGACGGCACCGGAAACGGCGAGGGCGACCGAGAGACCACTGGAATCGGCAACGGCATTGGGGATGGTGGTGGACAGGCAAGGGGCCTCACCATCACCTCCATCTTCCCGACGAAGGGGTCGGCGGCCGTCGTCTACCTCACCCACCAAGACCTGGACCGCCTCTACCCCGACGCGACCATCGGAGGGGTGTACGCCCAGGCGGAGCCCGACGCCGACCTCCTCGCGATAGGCGCCGCCATCGACCGGGCCACGACCGGCAGCAGCGTCACGGTCACGGGCACCGCCAAGACCCAGGCCACCTACAGCGAACTGCTCGACACGCTGCTGCTCGTCGTCACCGCGCTGCTCGCCGTGGCCGTCCTCATCGCCGTCGTCGGGATCGCCAACACTCTGGCCCTGTCCGTCCACGAGCGCACCCGAGAGTCGGCGCTGCTGCGCGCGCTCGGGCTGACCCGCGGCCAGTTGCGCGCCACGCTCGCCGTCGAGGCGGCACTGCTGGCAGCCGTCGGCTCACTGCTCGGGGCGGGGCTCGGCACGCTCTTCGGCTGGGTCGGGCTCACCTCGATGCTCGGCCCGTCCTTCGGCATCGTCCTCGACGTGTCCGCCCTGCACCTGGCCGGCCTCATAGCCGTGGCCGTCCTGGCCGGCCTGCTGGCCTCAGTCCTCCCCGCCCGCCGCGCCGCCCGCGCCTCGGTGGTCTCCGCCCTGGCAAGCGAATGACCACCACCTCCCGCCCCGGGCGCACCCGCATCCCGAAACCACACCCCCTGACACCGCCACGGCCCGCGGCAATCGGCACGGCCCGCGGCAATCGGCACGGCCCGGGTCCCGTGGGCTGCTGGGCGTTCGCCTCGGTCTGTCACGGAGGTGCCGGACGTACGGGTACGGCGTCGGCTGATTACCTAGGGTGAGGACATGCAGGGGCCTCCAAGGCGTACGAGGCATGCGTGGCCTGTTCGGCTCAGAAGGCTGTGCAGCATACGGAGCACACAGGGGGTGCGGGTCGTGCGACGGGGGCCTGCCGGGACCTGGGAAGTGCGGGGTTCGTGTGCCTGTCCAGTCCGCGGGGCGTGCCCGGCATGCAGAAGCGGGTCGAGACCTGCGAGGCACGGGTACTGCTGCCCGGCGGGCCTTGCGGGACGCGCCGGCGGTGTGGAGCGGGCGGGGGCATGAGGGGCTTGCAGGAGATGCAGAACGTGCAGAACGTGCAGGGTGTACAGGGTGGGGTGCTGGCATGGGTGCGGGGGTGTCCGTGGGTCGTCGATGGTGCGGTGGCCCTTGGGGCGTTTCTGTACAACTTTCCGGTGGCCACGGCGGCGGAGCTGCCCTACCTCGCTGTGGCGTTGTCCGTGGGGTTGTGCTTGCCGTACGTATGGCGGCGGGATCGTCCCGCGCTGAGCTTCGCGGCCATCGCGTTCACGTGCTTCGTCCAGTGGCTGTGCGGCGTGTTGCCGATGCCGGGCAACTACCTGCTCTTCTTCGGGCTCTACAACGTCGCCTCGCGGTGCGAGCGGCGGGTGTCCGTGGCGGCGGCCGCGTTGATGGTGCTCGGCGTCGTTCTCGGCTTCCTGCGCTGGGGGCCGGCCCTGACGGCAGGGGCGGGACTGGATCTGTTCACCAACACGGTCGTCGTTCACACGATCTTCATCGCCTCCGTGTGGATCTGGGGGTGCACCATCGGCACCCGCCGCGCTTACCTGGCGAGCCTGCAAGAGCACGCCGTACGCCTGGAGCGGGAGCGCGCCCACCAGGCCCAGCTCGCCGCGGCCGCCGAGCGGGCCCGTATCGCCAGGGAGATGCATGATGTGGTCTCCCACAGCCTCAGTGTCATCGTCGTGCAGGCCGCCGGAGCCGCGCACTGCCTGCGCAGCAAGCCCGACCGTGCCGAGCAGGCACTGCTGACGATCGGTGAGACAGGGCGCGCCGCGCTGACCGAGATGCGGCACATGCTGGGCGTGCTGCGCAACGGCGAGGCCGTGGCCCACCCGTACGCTCCGCAACCAGGGGTGGCGCAGCTCGGTCAGCTGGTGGAGGAGGCCCGGAGCTCGGGCCTGCCCGTCGAGCTCACGGTGCAAGGGGTTCCACGGGAGCTGCCGGCCGGTATGGAGCTCGCGGTGTACCGCATCGTGCAGGAGGCACTGACCAACACCCGCAAGCACGCCGGGCCCGGAGTGAGCTGGGTGCGGGTGGTGTTGCGGTACGGGAACGGCGAACTGGAGGCACGCATCTCCGACAACGGCCGTGGCCCGATCCTTTCATCCGGCGGCGTCCCAGGTGACGAGGCCGGCGGCGTCGCAGGGGGCGAGACCGGCGGTCTGTTCGGCGGTGCGTTCGGCGGTGTTGCGGGTGCTGCATCTGGTGCTGCGTCCGGTGGCGTGGGCGGTGGTGGTCTTGGTGGCGTGGTGGATGGTGGGTCCGGTGGCGGGGGCAGCGGGGCGTTCGGCGGAGGGGGTGGCGGTTTTGGGGGAGTAGCTGGTGGCGGGGACAGTGTCGCTGGTGGGGGTTTCAGCGGCGGGGCCTATGGGGCGGCTGGGGATTCGGCTCCGGGCATGGCCGGGGGGATGGCCGGCGGGCATGGGCTCGTGGGGATGCGGGAGCGGGTTGCCGCCTATGGCGGATCTCTTCGGAGTGGTGCGCGGGTTGGAGGAGGGTTTGAGGTCGTCGCGGTCTTGCCGTTCGATGCTCAGACCGGGGACGGCTTTGGGCAGCCGCGATCCGTGTCCTCTTCGACGAGTCCGAAGTGAGAGGGGTTGTGGCAGGGGAGAGGGTGGGTCCTTGTCGGCGATGGGATCGCCGACAAGGAGGGGTTATTAGTGGGTGTCTGTGGTGATTCGAGAGGATTGGCGGAATTTGGCTTGTTGATCGGCTTGCTCGGATTCCTCGGGGGTCAGCCAGCGCCGTATGAGATGGTGGAACAGGTCGATATCGATACTGCTGGGGTGATTATTCTCGTGGTCGTCGATGCGCCGGTAGCACACCTGGGGAAGTAGCGTTCGGACGGGCTCGGCAACTTGGGTGATCATGCAGCGTGCTGGACGTTTGCCGTGTTCTAGGTCAGTTTCCCATTCCAGCGCGTGTTCGAACCATTTGCCGTGTTCCGGGGTTGTGCTAATGATCACCCCTTCATTATTCCGGGCGGCTTTCGGGATGGCAGGAAAACTCACGATCTGATGCTGAGGATGATTCCTTGTTTTCTGGGCGCGTTCGAGGGCGTTGCCGGCTTGCTACAGGGCAAGGTCAGAGTTTGCGGCCCGTCGGTGGCGGCAGCCCCTCGCGCCCTAAGCGCACACCTCCACGGTCGTAGCGCCGCCCTACATTCCGGCCTGCCTTGGGGTGGTGGGGGCCTGGGGTGGTGCGGCTTTGGGGGGTGGTGCGGCTCTGGGAGGGTGCGGGCTCTGGGGGCAGTGCGGGCGCTGGGGTGGTGGGGGCGGTGGGGTTCTGGGGCGACGCCGGTTCTGGGGCGGTGGGGGCTTCGAGGTGGTGCGGGTTCTGGGGGTGGGGCGGGTTCTCGGGTGGTGGCGGCTTTGGGCCGGTGCTGGTTTGAGGTGCTGGGTGTCTGGGGTGATGGTGATGGGCTCGGCGTGCTGGGGTTGCTGTTGCGTGAGGCCTGGGTGGGGGCTGCTGTGGTGAGGGAGGTGTGTGGGTCTGGGGGAGATGGTGGGGTGGTGCCGGATATGTTCTTCATTGGTTGTCTTTATGTTCGGTCTGGGGGAGTCGTCGCTCGTGCGTGGAACGCTGTTGATCGTGGCTCTCGTGCTGAGCCTGTCCGCGTGCGGGGTGGTGCCTCCGCTGGTCAACTGGCCTCCCGGTGTGCCTCCACGGCCTCCGCTGTCACAATCCGCGTCGCCGTCGCCGAGCGGGGATCCGTCCGCCAGCGCTGTTCCGTCCGGCAGCGCTGTTCCGTCGGCGAGCGCGGTTCCGTCTACGGGTGCGGTTCCGTCTACGGGTGCGGTTCCGTCTGCGACTGCCGTGCCGTCCGCGAGTGTGGCGCCTATTCCTTCCGGTACGAGGGAGGCGCTGACGGCCGGGCGGGCGCGGCAGACCATGCGGGATTGGGTGCGCAAGTACAACGCGACGATCAAGAAGCGCAAGTGGTGGAGAGAGGACTCCCGGCTCGACGCGCTGTTCGTCGAGGGGGCGTTGCACGAGGGCGTGCTCGAACGCAACCACGAGGACTTCGGGTGGGAGCCGGGGCACAAGCCGATCAACCCGACCGGCACCCCGGTGGTCTACCTGCCCAGGCCCGAGCAGCAGCCTTCGTTCGGTGACTGGTTCATCGCGCAGGCCACTTACAAGGACACCAAGGGGCACTCACGTCCGCACGTGCTCGCGTTTCTTCGCACGCCCGGGGAGTCCTTCCGGCTGGCCGTCGCTGCTCCCATCCACTGGGGGCAGCGGATGCCCAGGCCGCAGCTCGACGCCGACGGTTACGTCACGGACATGGACAACGACATGGCCCGCGCCGTGGCCAAGGAGTACCTGAACTTCTGGAACAACGAGAAGAAGGAGGGCGCCTCCGGCTACCGGCTGGCCAAGAACAGCTTTAGCCGTAAGGCGTTTCCCGAGGTGTACAAGGGGTTGTACGTCAGGTTCGCCGGACATGGCTCGGTCTTCGGCTTCCGTACGGCGGACGGCGGCTCGTTCTTCCTCTTCGCCATGATCAATGACTCCAAGAGCGTCAACCAGGTGCTGAGCGAGGCGCTGCTGGTGCCCAAGGGCAGCAAGACCATTCAGGAACTGGGCGCCAACTGGTTCTCCTAGCCGGCGACCCGGCCAACGCCCTTGGCCAGCCGGCGGCCCCCGCCTGGCCGCCGGCTGGTTGCGCTCGGTTCGCGGGTGGTGCCTGGTCTGGGTTCGGCACCCCGGGTGGTGCCTGGTTGGGTTCGGTGTGGAGGGCGGCGTTCTGCTGCGTCGTTGTCACGCTGGTCCGGATTGAGCGCGCGTTTGGCTGTGCCGGCGTCTGGACAGGGCGGGGATCGGTGGGCGGCGCCTTGCTGCGTCGTTGTCACGCTGGTTCGGTTGAGTGGGCTATGGGCCGCCTTGCCGTTCTTGCACAGGGTTCCGTTGGGTGGACTGTGTGCCGCCTTGCCGTTCTTACGCCGGGTTCGGTTGCGTGGGTGGGCCGCCCTGCCGTTCTTGCGCCGGGTTCGGTTGGACGGGTACGTCCCGCCGTGCCCGCGTTACGCCGGGCCCGGTTCGATGGTTCTGGCTGCCCGTGCCGGAAGCAGCAGGGCGGTGGCGACCACGGCCACCGACAGCACCGCGCCGATGACGAAGGCCAGTCGCATGCCGCCCAGCGCGGCGAGCGTGTCGGTGAGGCCCGTGGACCGGAGCGCGTCGGCGCGCACGCTCATCACGGTGACCACGAGCGCGGTGCCGAAGGCCGCCGAGACCTGCTGCAACGTGCTCAGGATCGAGCTGCCGTGGGAGTAGAGCCGCGGAGGGACCGCGCCGAGCCCGAGGGTGAACACCGGCGTGAACGTCAGGGCCAGGCTCACCATCAGCAGCGCGTGCAGGCCGAGGATCTGCCAGTACGGCATGGTCATCGAGACCTGGGTGAATCCGGTGAGCGCCAGCATGATCCCGATCGCGCCGGGGATGACGAGCACGCGGCCGCCGTACTGGTCGAACAGGCGGCCGACGGCCGGACCGAGCAAACCCATCGCCAGGCCGCCCGGCATCACGAGGAGCCCGGTCTCCAGGGCGTTGAGCTGGCGCACGCTCTGCAGGTAGAGCGGTAGCAGGATCATCGAGCCGAGCATCGCCATGAACGCCACCGACATCATGACCAGCGCGACCGTGTAGGTACGGTGGCGCAGGGTGCGCAGGTCGAGCAGCGGCACCCCGCGCTTCTGCAACGACAACTGGCGCAGCACGAAGACGGCGATGGTGATCAGACCGGCCGCCACGATCGCGGCGGCCACGCCCGCGTCGCCGCCCTCGAACCGGCTCAGCCCGTAGACCAGCCCGCCGAAGCCGGCCGCCGCCGTCACCACACTCAGCCAGTCGATGCTGCTCGACCGGGGCTCGCCGATGTTCTCGAGCCGCTTCAGGCCGCGCCACGTGATCAGGGCGGCGATGGGCAGCACCACGGCGAACAGCAGCCGCCACGGCCCGACCTGGAGGAGCACTCCCGAGACCGCCGGGCCCATCGCGGGCGCGACCGAGATCGCCAGGGTGACGTTGCCCATCACCCGGCCGCGGTCCTCCTCGGGCACCACCTGCATCAGCGTGGTCATCAGCAGCGGCATCATCACGGCCGTGCCGGACGCCTGGATGATGCGCGCGCCCAGCAGCACCTCGAACGACGGAGCGACGATGGCCACCGCCGTGCCGAGCAGGAACAGGCCCATCGCGACCGAGTAGGCGCGGCGGGTGGGCACCCGTTGCAGGAACCAGCCGGTGATCGGGATGACCGCGGCCATGGTCAGCATGAAGGCGGTCGAGAGCCACTGCGCGGTCTGCTCGCTGATGCGCATCGCGGCCATCAGCTCGGGGATCGCGTTGATCATGATGGTCTCGTTGAGGATCACCACGAACGTGGCGAGCACGAGCAGCCGGATCACGGCCGGCGTGCGCCCCGGCGTGACGGCCGCGGGCCTGGCATTCGCATCGAGTTGTGGGCTGTGCACGGCACCTCGATCGGGATTGTCGGGCGGAACGCGGTCAAGGCCGGCGTCATGGACTCGGGTCTCAGAAGAAGTCGCGGTCATGTACAGACTGACCGGGACCACTGACAGAACTCATCGCCTGCTCCCCACATTGCGGCAAGTGATGCGAAATGTCACCTGATTTTCACGCTAAGTGAACGGGTGGCGTGGCCCATGGGTTTCATGCGTTGGCCGGGTTGCACGGGTTGAGTGGTGGGTTGAGTGAGCGGCCGAGCTCCGTCACCTTCGGCCGTTGGTAGCGATCGCGCGGGTGCGGCGGTGAAGGGGGCCGCAATGCGGCGGTGAAGGGGGCCGCAATGCCGCGGTGAAGGGGGCCGGGGTGTGGGTGGTGAAGGGGGCCGCAATGCCGCGGTGAAGGGGGCCGGGGTGTGGGTGGTGAAGGGGCCGGAATGCGGCGGTGAAGGGGGTCGGGGTGTGGGTGGTGAAGGAGGGCCGGGGTGTGGGTGGTGAAGGAGGGAGTGCGTTTGGGTGTCACAGCCGTACGGGCTGTGCTTTCGCCGGGTCCGCTCTCGGCGGCGCCTCGGCCGGGCATCCGCACGGAGGCGGGTCGCTGGGTGCGGTGGCGCTGGTCATCGGGCTGGGCTGGACCTGCGCGAGGCTCATCCGGGGTACTGGACGGGGGTGGCGGGGACCGGCGGGTGCTCGGCCAGGACGCGTGTTCCGCCGGGATGGCGGCCAGCATGGCCTTCATGGCGGCGCTGGCCCTCTGACGGTGTCAGGCGTTCGGTACGGAAGCGGGCGTGAGGACGCCGCGGGGCGCCGGACGTGGGTCGAGGCCCCGCGGCGGAGGGGGTCAGCGGCCGGCGTAGCGGATGTTCGGGCGGGACGGCGTGGTCATGCCGTGGCCGAGGAAGTAGTCGACGTTGCCGGACTGCAGGTAGCCCTTGAGGGTCAGGCCGTTACGGTAGGCCGGGTTGTGGGCCAGGGTGTAGAGCCGGGTGTCGGTCGGCCGGTCGGTGGTGAAGATGATCAGCTCGTCGTACGTGGCGTTGGTCAGCACCACCTCCTCGCGCCAGTCGCCGAGGATGTCGCCGATCAGGTGCGGGTAGACGGAGTTGCCCAGAGCGGTCACCGCGCCGTACTCCGAGGTGGTCACCACGCGGGGGAGCGTGGCCGGCGGGGTCGGGTTGGCGGGGTCCCACTTCTCGATGCGGGCGTCGCGCCGCTCGGGGAAGGGGTCGGAGTTGAACAGCTCGCGCAGCGGGTCGCCGTCCCACCACACGCCCATGTGCGGCCACGGCTGCTTGCTGGTGTCGGGCTCGGCGAGCCGGTTGGTCGCGGCGTTGTAGAGGCCGGTGGGCCTGCCCTGCTCGTAGTTGACCTCGCCGTTGATGGACCAGACCTCCATGCCGGGGAAGCGGGGGTCGATGTCGGCGACCATGCCGCGGCCGGCGTCGGCGCCGGGTTCGGTGGTGCGGTGCTGCCAGATCATGGCGCCGGTGGCGGCGTCGTAGTAGTAGTCGAGCAGCCCGCCGGGGTGGTCCTGCTGGATGCCGTACCCCTCCAGGCCCGGCCTGGCGGGGTCGATGTCGGCGATGAACCAGCGGTCGCCGTGGATGATCCCGTGCGGGGCGAGGCTGTAGCGCAGGGTGCCGTCACCGTTGAGGACGAACCCGATCTCGCCGACCTCGTCCTTGCCGTCGCCGTCCACGTCCACGATGCGGGTGTTGTGGCCGTCGGGCAGGTCCTGGTCGCCGCGCAGGAACTTCCACTGCTGGTTCAGCGCGCGGCCGTCGAACGTCCACGCGGTGTACATGAGGTTGAAGCCGCCGTTGCCGATCCGGTTCTTCATGTACGCGACCAGGCTCGGCGTCTTCCCGTCCAGGTAGCCGACGCCGAAGCGGGCGTACATGGGGCCGTCGGCGAGGTAGTCGCCGGGCACCGGGGCCGTCGCCCTGGGCGCGCCGGTACGGCCGTCGAGGATGGCGATCGACTGGCGCACGTCGTCGGTCTCGGTGTGCTTGCTGCCGTCGCCGAACGTGACGCCGTCGGCGACCCGGACGGCCACCTCGGCCCGGCCGTCGCCGTCGAGGTCGTAGACCGTGACGCCGTCGTTGTGGCCGACGTCGACGGTGGCCGAGCCGCCCTCGATGTTGTTCTGGTTCACGCTGTTGGGGCCCAGGTCGACCTCCCACAGGAACCTGCCGTCGCTGCGGTAGGCCTCCAGCTTCTGGGGAGCGGTCTGGCGGTCCAGCACGTAGTCGTAGGCGCCGTCGCCGTCGAGGTCGCCGACCCAGACGAACTTGATCCGCCCGCCCTCGCGCAGCGGTACGCGGACCGCCGGCTCTGTCGCGTGGCCCGCCGTCAGGGTGAACGGCCGGCTCGGCGGCTGCGGGCGGCGGTCGAGCACCGGGCGTACCCGGTAGCGGTTGGTCCTGCCGAGGTCGGCGGTGGTGTCGACGTAGTTGGTGCCCTTGGTCAGCACCCTGCGGTTGAGCTTGCGGTACGGCCCGCCGTCGGTGGACCGTTCGACGTCGAAGCCGATGCCCTGCGGGTCGAGCCCGAGCAGGCGCCAGCTGACCAGCACCTCCTTCTCGCCCGACCGCACGGCCACCACGCCGCGGTCGAGCCGCTCCATCAGCCGCCCGTCCCCGCCGTGGCCGTGGCCGTTGCCGTTGCCGTTGCCGTTGCCGTGACCGTGACCGGCGGTCTCGGCCCGTGCCGGCTGCGGCTGTGTCACGGGGGCGGCCGCCGCCGGGCCCGCCGCCGGGCCGATGGCCAGGCTGGTCAGCACGCAGAGCGTCAGCGCTCTCATGGCGCGGTTCTTGCCGGGTGTGCTTCGGGACTCAACAGGAGGGGTACGCCGGGACGTCATCGCCATAGGGGGGCTCCAGTCGGATGGGCGAAACATCGATGAAACGGCCATGAGTTGAACCGTTTACTACGGGAGGAATCGCAACATGCGCAGCATCCCCTGTCAAGGTGGAGTTCTCCGCATGGATGCGGTTGCAGTGCGATAGCGCCGACGGCTGGTCTCCGGTGCAAGGGGCCTCGGCTGATCAGGACAAATGTCGGGAGATCGAAGGCTGGGACGCCTCCGTGGCGTCGCTGCTGTAAACGGTTTATCCACCGGGTGGCCGGGCTGGTCCGGGGTTTGGGCGTTTAGGTTAGGCTCTCCTCATTTTGAGGCCCGAGTTCCGGAGGAAGCGTGACGGTCGCGGTACTGCCCGGCGGGCGGGCGTCCTGATGGCCACGGCCGCCGAAACGCGCCCCGCCACCGCCGCCACCGCCGCCACCGCCGCCACCGACGTCCGCCGGCGGCGGGCCGTGGGCCTGGGCGTGCTCCTGGCGGTCCTCGTGGCCGCCGCCGCGGTGTCGCTGGCCGTCGGCGCGCGCGCCCTGGGCCCCGGCGAGGTCTGGCACGGCCTGTTCGCCGCGCCGGGCGCCGACCAGCGGCTCACCGAGATCCGGCTCATCGTGCAGACCGTGCGGGTGCCCCGCACCATGCTCGCGATCGTGGCGGGCGTCGCCCTGGGGGTCGGCGGCGCGCTGATCCAGGGGTACACGCGCAACCCGATCGCCGACACGGGCCTGCTGGGGGTGAACTCCGGGGCCTCGTTCGCGGTGGTCCTGGTGATCGTCCTGTTCGGGTTCGCCAGCCCGTTCCAGTACGTCTGGTTCGCCTTCCTGGGCGCGGCGGCCGCGGGCGCGGTCGTGTTCGGGCTGGCCAGCATCGGCAGGGGCGCCGGCAACCCGCTGACGCTCGCCCTGGCCGGGCAGGGCATCGCGGTGTTCCTGGCGGCGATGACGACGGCGGTCGCGCTCGCGGACCAGACGGCGCTGAACGCGCTGCGCTTCTGGAACGCGGGCTCCGTGGCCGGCGTCGGGTTCGACGTGATCTGGCCGGTGACCGCGTTCGTCGCCGTCGGGCTGGTGCTGGCGATGACCACCCTGCCCACCGTCAACCTGCTCAACCTGGGCGACGACGTCGCCCGGGGCCTCGGCGTGAACGTCGCGCTGAGCCGGGCCGTCGGCGTCGTCGCCATCACCCTGCTGGCGGGCGCGGCGACGGCGGCGTGCGGCCCCATCGCGTTCCTCGGGCTCATGGTGGCCCACATCGCCCGGTACGTGACCGGGCCCGACCACCGCTGGCTGGTGCCGTACGCGGGGCTGCTGGGCGCGGTCGTCCTGCTGGTCTGCGACATCGTGGGGCGCGTGGTGGTGCGCCCGGGCGAGCTGGACGCGGGCGTGGTCGTCGCCCTCCTCGGCGCCCCGTTCTTCGCGGCCCTGGTCTGGCGCGGAAAGTTCAGGAAGGCATGAACGCGACGAACGTCAAGTCCTCGGTGCCGCCGGGCGTGCGGCTGGGCCGCCTGTCGTTCGTGTGGCGGCCCTGGCTCGTCGCCGTCACGCTCTTCCTGGCGGCGGCGACCTTCCTGCTGTTCTGCCTGTCGATCGGCGTCGGGGACTTCCCCATCGGGCTGCCCCAGGTGGTCGCCACGATCTTCGGCCGGGGCGAGCGGGTGGACGCGTTCGTCATCATGGACCTGCGCATGCCGCGCGCCCTGGCCGGGCTCGTGGTGGGCGTCGCGCTGGGCGTGTCGGGGGCGATCACGCAGTCCGTCGCGCGCAACCCGCTGGCCAGCCCGGACATCCTCGGCATCACCGGCGGCGCGAGCGCGGTCGCGGTGTTCCTGGTGACCGTGTCGGGCGGGGCCGCCGCGGCGGTCGTCAGCGCCGTGGGCCTGTCCGCGGCGGCGCTGGCGGGCGGGCTGGGCACGGGCCTGCTGGTGTACTTCCTGGCCTGGCGGCGCGGGATCGACGGCTTCCGGCTCATCCTCATCGGCATCTCGGTGAGCGCCGTGATGGAGGCGATCACCGCCTGGCTGCTGGTCACGGCCGACATCAGGGACGTGGCGCGGGCCCAGGCGTGGCTGGTCGGCTCGCTGGACGGCCGGTCGTGGCACGAGGTCCAGGTGGCGCTGTGGTGCTCGCTCGCCCTCGTGGCCGTGGTCGCCTGCGCCGCCTTCCCGTTCAAGCCGATGCGCTTCGGCGACGAGGTGGCGGCGGGCCTGGGGGTCCGGTACACGCGGGTGCGCGCGGTCCTGCTGTTGTGCGCGGTGCTGCTGGCCGGGGTGGCGGTGAGCGCGGCCGGCCCGGTGCCGTTCGTCGCGCTCGTGGCGCCGCAGGTGGCGATGCGCCTGGCGCGGCGCCCCACGCCCCCGCTGGTGGCCTCCGGCCTGGTGGGCGCGCTGCTGCTGATCGGCGCGGACCTGGTGGCGCGCGCCGCGCTGCCGATCACCCTGCCGGTCGGCGTGGTCACCGCCGCGATCGGCGGCCCCTTCCTGGTCTATCTGCTGGTACGCGCCAACCTCCGCGGCCGACGTCAAGGTTAGGCACACCTAAGTAAAGTGGGTCTTGTGGTCGCACAGCACATCACCGCAGCCGGCGGCGCCCCCCGGCTGGCAGCCGAGGGCGTGACGGTCGGATACGGCGCGCGTACCGTCATCGACGGTCTCGACGTCGTCATCCCGCCCGGCGTGGTCACCACGATCATCGGCCCCAACGGCTGCGGCAAGTCGACCCTGCTGCGGACCCTGTCGCGGCTGCTCAAGCCGGTCAAGGGCACGGTCGTGCTGGACGGCGCCGACATCGCCGGCCTGAAGAGCAAGGACGTGGCCAAGAAGCTCGGCCTGCTGCCGCAGGCGCCGGTCGCGCCGGAGGGACTGACGGTGGCCGACCTGGTCGCCCAGGGCCGCCACCCGCACCAGAGCTGGCTGCGGCAGTGGTCGTCGGACGACGCCGCGGTGGTGGAGCGGGCGCTGGCCATGACCGGGGTGTCCGACCTGGCCGACCGGCCGGTGGACGCGCTGTCGGGCGGGCAGCGCCAGCGCGTGTGGATCTCGATGACCCTGGCCCAGGGCACCGACCTGCTGCTGCTGGACGAGCCGACCACGTACCTGGACCTGGCGCACGCGGTCGACGTGCTCGACCTGGTGGACGACCTGCACGAGTCGGGGCACACCGTGGTCATGGTGCTGCACGACCTCAACCTGGCCACCCGCTACAGCGACAACCTCATCGTGATGAAGGCGGGGGCGATCCTGGCGCAGGGCCACCCGCGGGACGTGATCACGGCCGAGCTGCTGCACGAGGCGTTCGGGCTGCGGGCCAAGGTGGTGGACGACCCGGTGGGCGACCGGCCGCTCATCGTGCCGATCGGCCGCGCCCACGTACGCGACGGGGGCGGCGTACAAGCTGGATCGGACGCGCGGGGAGGGGCGGGCGCGGTCTGACGAGGGCAGACGAAGTTAGGTTAGTCTACCCTTACTTCTCTGTGTTAGGGTTCGCCTGCCTTCATACGGGTTTGTAGCGGACAGCGCGGAACAAGGGATTTCGGATGCTCCTCCATCGAACGACACTGACGAAGTCCCGGCGGCGGCTGGCGGCGATCCTGTCCGCCGCCACCCTCGGCGCCGGGCTTCTCGCGGGTTGCGGCTCCGACCCGGTGGAGCAGCGACAGCCGAGTGCCGGCGGCACGGGCGCCGCGACCGGCGCGTTCCCCGTCACCGTGGAGCACGCCTTCGGCTCCACGCAGATCACCAAGGCCCCGGAGCGGGTCGTCTCCGTCGGCTACACCGACGACCAGGCCATCCTGGCGCTCGGCGTCAAGCCGGTCGGCATGGTCGACCAGTACCCGAACCCGCCGGGCCAGGTTCCCGACATCAACACGCAGTGGCCGTGGGTGAAGGACAAGTGGGGCGACACCCGTCCCGAGGTCATCATGAACAACGGCGACTCCGGCCCCAACTACGAGAAGATCGCCGCGCTGCGCCCCGACCTGATCATCGCGGTCTACTCCGAGATCGACCAGGCCGCCTACGACAAGCTCTCCAAGATCGCCCCGACCGTGGGCCGCACCAAGGCCGAGAAGGAGCCGTTCAGCGCGCCCTGGCAGGACAACGCGGTGCACATCGCCAAGGCGCTCGGCAAGGAGGCCGAGGGCGCCAAGCTCGTGCAGGGCATCCAGGACAAGCTCGACGCCGCCCGGAAGGCGCACCCCGAGTTCGCGGAGCAGACCGCCGTCGCGCTGTCCTGGTACAAGGACTCGGTGGCGCCGTTCACCACCACGGACGTGCGCGGGCGGCTCGTGTCGGGCATCGGCTTCAAGGGTGCGACGGAGATCGACAAGATCGCGGGCGGTAAGTTCTACACCGTGCTGTCCCCCGAGCGCATCGACCTCATCGACGTCGACCGCATCTTCGTCATCAACGACCAGGCCGACCAGGAGGCGCTGAAGAAGTTCGAGCTGTTCGCCAACCTGCCCGCGGTCAAGGAGGGGAAGGTCTCCTACCTCCTCGACAGCGAGGGGCCGGCGGTCGGCGCGGCCATGTCCCAGGGCACCCTGCTGTCCCTGCCGTACGCGATCGATGAGCTCGTCAAGTCGGTCGGCTGACCCTCCCGATGACCCCGTCCCGCCCCCGGCCCGCCCTGACCCGGACGTGAGCACCACCACCGGCACCACAGCCGGCACCACAGCCGGCGCCCGCACCGCCCCCGGCGTCCTGCGCACGGCGACCGGGCGCGAGGCCGGCCGCTGGGTCGCCGCGCACTTCCGCCAGGCGCCCTGGCTGACCGGCGCCACCGCGCTCACCTCGGTGGCCGGGGCGGCGCTCCAGGTGCTGCCGGTGCTGCTGCTCGGCCGGGTGGTCGACGGCGTGGTCCAGGGCGAGCCGCCCTCCGTCCTGGTCACGGTCGGGGCGCTGATGGTGGCCGCCGCGCTGCTCGGCGCGGGGGCGGCCGCCGCCTCGGCGTACCTGATCGGGCGGCTGGGCGCGGAGCTGCTCGCGCGGCTGCGGGAGGCGGCCGTCCGGGCGGTGCTCGGCCTGCCGAGCGCGCGGATCGAGCAGGTCGGCCGGGGGGACGTGCTGTCCAGGGTCGGCGACGACGTGGCCGTGCTGTCGAAGGGCATCCGCACGGCCGTCCCCACGGTCTTCTCCGCCGGGGTGCTGGTCGTCATCGCCACGGCCGGCATGTTCGGGCTGGACTGGCGGCTCGGGCTGGCGGGGGCGGGGGCGCTGCCGGCGTACGCGCTGGCCCTGCGGTGGTACCTGCCCCGCTCCGCCCCGCTCTACCGGCGGCAGCGGGCGGCCCAGGCCGACCGCGCGCAGGCGCTGATCAGCGGGCTGAACGGGATCGACACCGTTCGCGCGTACCGGCTGGAGGGGGCCTTCCGCGAGAGGGTCTCCGCCGAGTCGTGGCGGGTGCGGGAGCTGGGCATCGAGGTGTTCCGGTTCTTCGGCCGGTTCGTCGGCAGGGAGAACCGCGCCGAGTTCATCGGGCTCGTCCTGATCATCGTGGTGGGGTACGCGCTGCTGGAGGCCGGCGCCGCCACCCTGGGCGAGGTGTCGGCCGCCCCGCTGCTGTTCCACCGGCTGTTCAACCCGCTGGGCGCGATCATGTTCACCTTCGACGAGGCGCAGAAGTCGGGCGCGAGCCTGACCCGGCTGGTCGGGGTGCTGGGCGAGGCCGCGGAGGAGCGCCTGGTGGGCAGCGTCGCCCCCGGAACCGGACGGGAGCGGCCCGCCGACGCCGACGCCGACGCCGACGCCGGGTCCGCGGGCGCGCGGCCGGTGGACGGCGCCGCGGCCGGGGCGGTGGGCGGCGTGGCCTATCCCGTGACGGTCGAGGGGCTGACGTTCGGGTATCCGGGGTCCGAGCGGCCGGTTCTCATCGACGTCGACCTGACGATCCCGGCCGGCGGCTCGCTGGCGCTGGTGGGCGCGACGGGCGCGGGCAAGAGCACCCTGGCCGCGCTGATCGCCGGCATCGGCGCCCCGCAGGCGGGGACGGTGCGCATCGGCACGACCGATCTCGCCGGCCTGGACGAGGCCGGGGCGCGCGCCCTGGTGAGCATCCTGACCCAGGAGACGCACGTGTTCTCCGGCCCGCTCGCCGATGACCTGCGGCTGGCCGCGCCGCAGGCGGGCGACGACGAGCTGTGGGAGGCGCTGCGCACGGTCGGCGCCGAGGAGTGGGCCCGCGCGCTGCCCGACGGGCTGCGCACCATGGTCGGCGAGGGCGGCGAGCGCCTCGACACCACCAAGGCCGCCCAGGTCGCGCTGGCCCGGCTGGCGCTGAGCCGCGCGCCGGTCGTGGTGCTGGACGAGTCGACCGCGGAGGCGGGCAGCCAGGGCGCCGCCGAGCTGGAACGGGCCGTGGCGGCCGCGTGCCGGGGACGTACGACGCTGTTCGTCGCGCACCGGCTGACCCAGGCCGTGGCGGCCGACCGGATCGCCGTGCTGGACGCCGGGCGCGTCGTGGAGCAGGGGACCCATGAGGAGCTCGTGGGCCTGGGCGGCCGGTACGCGCGGCTGTGGCGGGCCTGGCGCGAGGGCGGATGAACGCGAGGGCGGATGAACGCGATGACGACTCCTGACCCGCGGGGCCCCCGTACCGGCTCCGCCATCCTCCGCACCGCGCTGCGGCGCAACGTCGGCGCCATGGCCGCCGGCACCCTGCTCATGGGCCTGTACCAGGCGGGCGAAACCGCCTTCCCGATCGCGCTCGGCCTGATCGTCGAGCACACCATGCGAGAGCGGAGCCTGCCCGCGCTCGGCCTGTCGATCGCCGCCCTCGCCGTGATCATCACGGTCGTGTCGTTGTCGTGGCGGTTCGGCATGCGCATCCTGCAGAAGGCCAACACGACCGAGGCGCACCGCTGGCGGGTGCAGGTCGCGGACCACGGGCTCCAGCCGGTGGCCAGGGACGTCGATCTCAAGTCCGGCGAGGTGCTGACCATCGCCACCGAGGACGCCGACCAGACCGCCGACATCATCGAGGTCGTGCCGCTCCTGGTCAGCTCGCTGGTCGCGGTCGCGATCGCGGCGGTGGCGCTGGGCCTGGCCGACCTCAGGCTCGGCCTGCTGGTGATCGTGGGCACCGTGGCCATCCTGTCGGTCCTGAGCGTCATGTCCCGGCGGATCGGCACCAGCACCCGCGAGCAGCAGGCGCGGGTGGCGCGGGCGGGCGCGAAGGTCGCCGACCTGATCACCGGCCTGCGCCCGCTGCACGGCTTCGGCGGCAACCACGCGGCGTTCCGGTCCTACCGGAGGGTCAGCGCGGAGGCGCGGAACCAGGCGATCACCGTCGCCCGGGTGAACGGCGCGTACGAGGGCGCCGCCCTGGCCATGAACGCGATCCTCGCCACCGCCGTGACGCTGACGGCGGGATGGCTGGCCTTCCAGGGGCGGATCACCATCGGGGAGCTCGTCATGGCCGTGGGGCTGGCGCAGTTCGTCATGGAGCCGCTCAAGCTGTTCTCCGAGATGCCGAAGTACGTGATGACCGCGCGCGCCTCGGCGCAGGGGATGGCCCTGGTGCTGGCCGCGCCGCCGGTGATGACCCCGGGGCGGGACCGCCCGTCCCCCGGGGGAGACCTCGAACTGGACGGCGTCCGGTACGGGTCGCTGCGCGGGCTGACGTTCCGGGTGCGGGCCGGCGAGTTCGTGGCGATCGCCGCCTACCAGCCGCGCGTGGCGGCCGACCTCGCGGCGGTGCTGGCCATGAACGTCCCGCCCGCCGCGTACGAGGGCGTGATGCGCATCGGCGGCCGGGCGGCGGCGGACCTGTCCATCGAGGCGGTACGCGAGCACCTGCTGGTCAACCCGTACGACGGCGAGATCTTCGCGGGCACCCTGCGCACGAACGTCGATCCCTCCGGCACCGGCCGGCTGGTCCCCGAGGCCGTCGAGGCGTCGATGCTGGCCGACGTCGTCGCCCTGCACCCCGAGGGGCTCGACCACGGCGTCCGCGACCGCGGCGCGAACCTCTCCGGCGGGCAGCGCCAGCGGCTGTCCCTGGCCCGCGCCCTCGCCGCCGACAGCGACGTCCTCGTGCTGCACGACCCGACGACGGCGGTGGACGCCGTCACCGAGCAGCTCATCGCGCGCAACCTCGCCGCGTTGCGCCGGGGCCGCACCACCGTCGTCATCACCGCCGGTCCGGCCTTCCTGGACGTCGCCGACCGCGTCCTCGTCCTGGACGGCGGCGTCGTCACCGCCCAGGACACGCACCGGAACCTCCTCGGCGCCGACGAGAACTACCGCCTGGCCGTGGCCCGCTGACCCGCCGGCGGAGCGTGGCGCGCGCCGCCGGGGAGGAGGGTCAGGCGAGCCCGGGAAGGGCGGCGGCCACGCGGGCGGCGGTCTCGCGCAGCCAGATGTGGGCGGCGTCGTGGGTGTGCACCGGGTGCCACCACAGGGCCTCCCGCAGCGGCACGGCCTCGAAGGGGCAGGGCAGCGCGCGGACGGGGGCCAGGTCGCGCAGCAGGTCGGCCAGCCGCCGCTGGATGAGCGCGACCCGCCGGGTGCCGGCCACCAGGCCCGGCAGGAGCTGGAAGCTCTGCACGGACACCTCCACGTACGGCTCCAGGCCGAGCATGGTGAGCTGGCGGGTCACCGGCGCGTCGAAGGTGCGCTGGTAGACCACCCACGGCAGGCGGGCCAGGTCGTCGAGGGTGACGGCGTCGCCGACGTCGGGATGGTCGTCGGCGACCAGGCACACCCACTCGTCGCGGTAGAGCTCGACCGCGGGCATCCCGGAGATCACGCCGTGCGGCATGAGCATGCCGTCCACGCCGGACAGTAGCACCTCGGGGCTCTCCACCAGGTCGCGCGGCACGTGCCGGAAGTGCAGCCGGACGCCGGGCGCCGCCTCGTGCAGCGCCCGGCTGAGCGCGGTGCCGAAGACGGCGATGGCGTAGTCGGAGGAGAGCAGCGTGAAGTCGCGCTGCTCGGTGGCGGGCCGGAAGTCGGCGCGGCTGGTGAACAGCCGCTCCAGCACGGCGCAGGCGTTGGCGACGGGGGCGCGCAGCGCGGTGCCGAGCGGGGTCAGCTCGTAGTGGTTGCCCTGCCTGACGAGCAGCTCGTCGGCGAAGTGGCGGCGCAGCCGGGCCAGGGCGGCGCTCATCGCGGGCTGGCTCAGCCCGACGCGCAGGCCCGCCCTGGTGACGTTGCGCTCCTCCAGCAGGGCGCGCAGGGAAACGAGCAGGTTGAGGTCGAGGGTGGCGAGGTTCACGAGGGTATCCAGCTCATGGATGACGGCGATCCAAAGAATCGATTTCCCAGATCTCCCGGGATGGCTCAAGGTTAAGGCATCCCATCGGAGGAAACCTCGTGGAAACATCCCCGCCCCTCGCCGGCCCCTTCGCGCTCGGCACCTTCTCGGCCGGCTCCGGCCCCGCCTTCCCCGGCCTGGTCACCGGTGACCGGGTCCTCGACCTGAGCGTCCACGCCCCCACGACCCGGGCGCTGCTCGAACGCTGGGACGACGTGCTGCCGCTGCTGCACGCCGCCGCCGCGAGCACGGCGGGCGAGTGGCTCCCGCTGGCGGAGCTGCGCGTGCACGCGCCGGTCGAGCCCCGGCAGATCTTCCAGTCGGGCGCCAACTACCGCACGCACGTCATCGACCTGGCCGTGGCGCACGAGCCGGCCGGCGGGCGGCCCGCCGGGCAGGTGCGGGCCGAGGTCGCGGCGATGATGGACCGGCGCGCGGCCGAGGACCGGCCGTACGTGTTCATCGGGCTGCCGTCCTCGGTCACCGGGCCGTACGACGACGTGGTCATCCCGTCGTGGTGCACGAAGCCGGACTGGGAGCTGGAGCTGGCGGCGGTGATCGGCCGTCCGGCGTTCCGGATGGATCCGGAAAATGCTCTCGATCATGTCGCGGCCTACACGATCGCCAACGACGTCACCGCGCGGGAGGTGGTGTTCCGGCGTGACATGCCGGAGATCGGCACCGACTGGCTGCGGGCCAAGGGCGCGCCCACGTTCACGCCGCTGGGCCCGTACCTGGTGCCGGCGGCCTTCGTCGGCGACCCGGGCGACCTGCAGGTGACGCTCAGGCTGAACGGCGAGGTCATGCAGGACGAGTCGACCAAGGACATGATCTTCGACGTGGCGCGGCTGGTGTCCTACGTGTCCCGGACCGTCGAGCTGCTGCCCGGCGACCTGGTGCTGACCGGCAGCCCGGCGGGCAACGGCCTGCACCACGGGCGGCTGCTGCGCGACGGCGACGTCATGGAGGGCACGATCACCGGCCTCGGCGCGCAGCGCAACAGGTGCCGCGATGAACGCTGAGCGGGCCATCGCCGAGGCGGCGGCGAAATACTCCAACTGGGGCCGCTGGGGCGCGGACGACGTGCTGGGCACGGTCAACTTCATCGGCCCGGCCGAGCGCCGTGCCGCCGCCGCGCTGGTCCGGCGGGGCGTGACGTTCTCGCTGTCGCAGCGCTTCGACGCCGACGGGCCGCAGAAGGGGTGGCGGCGGCGTACGAACCCGGTCCACACAATGACCGACACCGGCCTCGACGCCGTCCACGGCGACCAGGGCTTCCCGCACGGGTTCGGCGGCGCGGACGACGTGATCGCGATGCCGCTGCAGTGCTCCACCCAGTGGGACGGCCTCGGCCACATCTTCGACCACGGCAAGGCGTGGAACGGCCGCCCCGCCGACAAGGTGGTCACCAGCGAGGGCGACCGGGTCACCGGCATCGAGCACCTGGCCGCCCCGGTGGCCGGGCGCGGGGTGCTGCTGGACGTGGCGGCGGTGTACGGCGAGCTGCCCGACGGCTTCGCCATCACCGAGGAGCACCTGACCGCCACCGCCGCGGCGCACGGCGTCGAGATCCGCCGCGGCGACCTGGTGTGCGTGCGCACCGGCCGGCTGGCCAGGGCCAGGCGCGAGGGCTGGGGCGACTACGCCGGCGGCCCCGCGCCGGGCCTGTCGTTCTGGAGCGCGGGCTGGCTGCACCGCACCGAGATCGCCGCCGTCGCCACCGACACGTGGGGCTTCGAGGTGCGCCCCAACGAGTTCGCGAACGCCTTCCAGCCGCTGCACCAGGTCGTCATCCCGCACCTGGGCCTGCTGGTCGGCGAGATGTGGGACCTGGACGCGCTGGCCGCCGACTGCGCCGCCGACGGCGTGTACGAGTTCTTCCTCACCGCCCCGCCGCTGCCGATCACCGGCGCGGTGGGATCCCCCGTCAACCCCCTGGCCATCAAGTGAGGCGAGCATGCCCGCAGTAGGGAAAGTCCTCATCGTCGGCGGCGGCATCGCCGGCTCGGCCCTGGCCGTCCTGCTGGGCCGCGCCGGCGTCACCGTGGACGTCGCGGAGCTCGAACCGGCGCCCACCGCGCTCGGCTCGGGCATCACGCTGCAGGGCAACGCCCTGCGGGTGCTGCGCGACCTGGGCGTGTGGGAGAGGATGAGCGCGGCCGGGTTCGCGTTCGACGCGCTCGGGCTGCGCGCCCCCGACGGCACGCTGCTCGCCGAGATCCCCGACGCCCGCACCGGCGGGCCCGACCTGCCCGCCACGCTCGGCATGAACCGGCCCGAACTGGCCGAGATCCTGGCCGCCGCCGTGCGCGACGCCGGAGCCCGCGTCAGGTACGGCCTGACGGTGCAGGCCGTGTCGGACACCGGCGAGGTGACCTTCTCCGACGGCGCCACCGGGCGGTTCGACCTGGTCGTCGGCGCGGACGGCATCCGCTCGCACGTGCGCGGCCTGATCGGCGTCGAGGCGGCGCCCGAGCCGACCGGCATGGGCATCTGGCGCGTCCACACCCGCCGCCCCAAGGACGTCGAGCGCACCGACCTGGTCTACGGCGGCCCCTGCTTCATCGCCGGCTACTGCCCGACCAGCGCCGGCACCATGTACGCCTACCTCGTCGAGCGGGCCAGGCCCAGGGAGGACGTCGGCGACAAGGCCGCCCACATGCGGGCGCTCGCCGAGGGGTACGGCGGCGTCTGGGACGAGATCCGCGCCGACATCACCGACCCGGCCCGGATCAACTACACCTGGTTCGAGTCGCTGCTCGTGGACCGCCCGTGGAACCGCGGCCGGGTCGTGCTGATCGGCGACGCCGCGCACGCCTGCCCGCCCACCCTCGCCCAGGGCGCCGCGCAGTGCCTGGAGGACGCCGCCGTCCTGGCCGAGCTGCTGCTCGCCGCCGACCGGCTCGACCAGGACCTGTTCGACGCCTTCATGGACCGCCGCCATGACCGGGTGAAGGCCGTGGTCGAGGCGTCGGTCCAGCTCGCCCGCCGGCAGCTCGACGGCGCGCGCGACGCTGACGTGCCCGGCCTCATGGGACGCGTCGCCGCGATGGTGAGCGAACGCCCATGACCACCGTGGACGTGCACGCGCACGTGCTGCTGCCCGCGATCGAGCGGGCGGTGGCCGGGCGTCCCGGGCACGCCGCGCACCGGGAGCTGGAGGCGCGCCGCAACGGCCCCGACGCCCTCGCCGTGTCGGGCGCGATGATCGGCGAGCGGATGGGCCTGCTCACGCGGGCCGCCGACCGGCTGGCGGCGATGGACGCGGCGGGCGTGGACGTGCAGATCGTCAGCCCGTCGCCCTCCCATTACCACTACTGGGCCGGCCCGGAGCTCGCCACGGAGGTGTGCCGGCTGGCCGCCGAGGGCGTGGCCGGGCACGTCGCGCAGGCGCCGGAGCGGCTGCACGGCCTGGGCCTGGCCCCGCTCCAGCATCCGGCGCTGCTGGTCGCGGCCCTGGACGAGGCTCTCGATCGCGGGCTGAAGGGCGTGGAGATCTCCTCCCACGCCCCCGGCCGCGAGCTGTCCGACCCGGCCTACGAGCCGTTCTGGGCGCGGGCCGCCGAGACGGGCGCGGTCATCTTCCTGCACCCCTTCGGCTGCACGCTGGACGAGCGGCTGGACCGGTTCTACCTGTCGAACCTCGTCGGCCAGCCGGTCGAGAACGCGGTCGCGCTGGCCCACCTGATCTTCTCCGGCGTGCTCGACCGGCATCCGGGCCTGAAGCTGCTGGCCGCGCACGGCGGCGGCTACCTGCCGTACTGCCTGGGCCGGGCCGACCACGGCTGGCGGGTGCGGCCCGACGCCCGCGCCTGCGCCCGCGAGCCGAGCAGCTACCTGCGCGACCTGCACTTCGACTCCCTCACCCACGACCCGGCCGCCCTGCGCGAGCTGGTTCGCGTCGCCGGGCCGGAACGGGTGCTGCTCGGCTCCGACTTCCCCTTCGACATGGGCGACCCCGACCCGCTCGCCGCGCTGCGCGCGGCCGGGCTCGCGGACACCCCCATCAGGGGCGGCAACGCCGTCCGACTGTTCGATCTGAAGGAACCCGCATGAGACTCATCACGCATCTGCGGCACGTGGACCTGGCCGTGCCCGACTACGACAAGCAACGCGACTTCTACGCCGGCGTCTGGGGCCTGACCGAGGTGGCCGACGACAGCGGGATCTCGTTCCTGGCCGCGGAAGGCTCGCCCGAGCAGTACATCATCCGCCTGCGCAAGGCCGAGGAGAAGAGGCTCGACCTGATCTCCTTCGGCGCGGCGACCCCCGGCGACGTGGACGCGCTGGCCGAGCGGCTGCGCGCCGCCGGCGTCCGGCTGATCTGCGAGCCCGGCAAGCTGGACACCCCCGGCGGTGGCTACGGCTTCCGCCTCTTCGACCTCGACGGCCGCACGGTCGAGATCTCCGCCGACGTCGCCGTCCGCGCGCACCGCAGGCTGGAGGCCAAGGAAGCGGTTCCCGTCCGGCTGTCGCACGTCGTGCTCAACGCCCCCGACATCGACGCCACCCGCCTCTGGTACGAGACCCACCTCGGCTTCGCCCTGTCCGACACCCTGGCCCACCCCCGCATGGGCCAGGTCATGCACTTCATGCGCTGCAACCCGCAGCACCACAGCATGGCCATCGCCCGCGGCCCGCACGCCAGCCTGCACCACATCAGCTTCGAGCTGCGCGGCCTCGACGAGTACATGTACGGCACGGGCAGGCTGCTGCGCGCCGGGGTCAGGATGATCTGGGGTCCCGGCCGTCATCTCGCCGGCGACAACACCTTCTCCTACTTCCTGGACCCGCACGGCAACACCGTCGAATACACCACGGAGCTGGAGGAGCTGGACGAGGACGCCTGGCATCCGCACGTCTACGACTTCTCCCGGCCCGAGGTCACCGACCAGTGGGGCACCGCCAACCCCATGAACGAGCTGGTCGCCAAGGAGTCCTTCAACGACGTCGACCGCGGCGTGTTCGTCGCCCCGCCCGTCTGATGCGCCTGGCCACCTACCGCCACGACGGCCGCACCCGTACCGGCCTCGTGGCGGGCGACACGATCACCCCGGTACGCGGCGACCTGCTCGCCCTGCTCCCGGAGCTCGCCCCGGGCTTCACCCCGGAGCCGGCGGGGGAGCCGGTGCCGCTGCCGGAGGTGCGGCTGCTGGCCCCGTTCGCGCCGCCCACCGTCCGCGACTTCGTCGCCTTCGAGGAGCACGTCGAAGGGGTGCGCAAGAGCGTGGACGGCCGCGGCGGCGTGCCGGACGCCTGGTACGACGCCCCCGCCTTCTACTTCACCAACCCCTACGCCGTCGTCGGGCCGTACGACGACGTGCCGGTGCCGCCCGGCTGCCGGGCCTTCGACTTCGAGCTGGAGGTCGCCGCCGTGATCGGCAGGGCGGGCCGCGACCTGACGCCCGAGCGGGCCCGCGAGCACATCGCCGGCTACCTGATCATGAACGACTGGTCGGCCCGCGACCTCCAGTCCCGCGAGATGCGGGTCAACCTCGGCCCGGCCAAGGGCAAGGACAGCGCCACCACGCTCGGCCCGTGGCTGGTCACCGCCGACGAGCTGGCGGAGCGCCGGGACGGCGACGGGTTCCTGCGCCTGGCGCTCACGGCCGCGGTCAACGGCGAGGAGGTGGGCCGCGACCTGCTGTCCAACATGAGCTGGCCGTTCGAGGACCTGGTCGCCTACGCCTCACGCGGCACCTGGGTCCGGCCCGGTGACGTGCTCGGCTCCGGCACCTGCGGCAACGGCGGCTGCCTGGCGGAGCTGTGGGGCCGCCGCGGCCGGCCGGACCCGCCGCCGCTGGAGCCGGGCGACGTGGTCGAGCTGACCGTCGAGGGCATCGGCTCCGTCCGCAACACCGTCGTCGAAGGCGTGCGGCCGGCGCCGGTCCCGAAGGCCCGGCCCCGCCCCCGGCACCGCCCCTGACAGGCGGGCCGGGACACGATCCGGCCCCGGTGTCGGTGACACCGGGAGGCGATCCGGCCCGGTCGGTGGCGCCGGGACGCGGTCCGGTCAGTGGCGCCGGCCCCGGAAGCGCTCCAGGAGCCGCCGGGCCTTCTGCTGGTTGCGGGGGTCGCGGGCGAGTTGTTTCGCCTTCTCCATGTTCGCTCTGCCTTTGGGGCTGCGCAGATACGCGCGCACCCGATCCATGAGTGTGGCCATGGGCATGCCCCTACCCGATGCGCCCGTCGCCAAAAGCCCTGACGGGCGCCCGATCCGGGCGGCCGTCGCGAGTTTCCTCCCGTCAGTTGACGCAGTCCTGCGTGTCGAGCCCGAAGGCCAGCTCGCTGACCTTGCCCTTGTCCAGGATGAAGGCGTAGTAGGCCTTGGAGTTCCCGGGCACGGCGACGTGCAGGATCCCGGAGGGAGATTCCTTCAGCTTCGGGTACGCCTTCTTGACCCGTTGCGCCGACGACCCCAGGCCGATGCCCTGCGGCGTCTTCATGCCCTTCTGCGCGAAGATCACGGCCACGCCGACCTTGCGCGAGATGTACAGGCCCACCGCGCCCTTCCCGGCCGGATGGGCCTTGAGGTTCCAGCCGGAACACGCCCCCGTGCCGCCCTGCTTGAGCACGATCTTCCCGGTGGCCTTCGCCTTCGCGGCGCTCATGCCCAGCCGGACCGAGCCGTAGCCGTGCGGCCCCAGCGTGGTGGGCTTCGCGGTGGCGGCGAGCGCGGGAGTGGCGGCGAGCGCGGGGGCGGCCAGCAGCGCTCCACCGGTCATCAGCGCGACGAGCGTCCTTCTCATGGGGTTGTCTCCTCAGTGGTCGTGACGAATCCGTCTCCGCCGCGGCCCGTCCGGTGATACGCCGGAGCCGGCCGCGTGGATCACTTTCGGCCCTGCGGGGAAGATCCTGCCGTACGACGACCCCACGCGCGATCTCCGCAAAATCCCCCGAAAGCCCAGAAAGGGGTAGAAGTGCCACCTTATTGGTCCTACGGTGACCGGTGAAGGAGACACCATGGCCACCCCCACCCGGCCGGCGACGACCGGCACCGCCAGGCGGGCGCGCGACGACACGCGCCTGGCGCTCCTGTTCATCCTTCCCGCGCTGATCGGCTTCCTGGCCTTCCTGCTCTGGCCGACGCTGCGGGGCATCTACCTGAGCTTCACCAAGTTCAACCTGCTCACCCCCGCCCGCTGGACCGGGCTCGACAACTACGTGCGCATGGCACAGGACCCGGTGTTCTGGAACGCGATGGGCGTCACCGTCTACTACGTGGTCGTCAACATCGCCGTACAGACGGCGCTGGCGCTGGTCATCGCGGTGATGATGCAGCGGCTGACCCGCCGGACCTGGCTGCGCGGCGTGGTGCTGACGCCCTACCTGGTCTCGAACGTGGTCGCGGCGCTGGTCTTCCTGTGGATCCTCGACTACCAGCTCGGCATCGGCAACAAGGTGCTGGAGGCGATCGGGATGGACCGGATCGGCTTCCTGGCCGACTCCGCCTGGGTCATCCCCACCATCGCGCTCATCAACGTCTGGCGGCACGCCGGCTACACCGCGCTGCTGATCTTCGCGGGCCTGCAGACCATCCCCGGGACCCTCTACGAGGCCGGCCGCATGGACGGTGCGAGCGAGCCGCGCCTGTTCCGCAGCATCACGCTGCCGCTGCTGCGGCCCGTCATGGCGGTGGTGCTGATCATCAGCGTGGTGGGCTCGTTCCAGGTGTTCGACACCGTCGCGATCACGACCAGGGGCGGGCCGGTCGACTCCTCCAGGGTGCTGCAGTACTACATCTACGAGGCCGCGTTCAGCCGCTTCCAGTTCGGCTACGCCTCGGCGATGTCCGTGGCGCTGCTGGTCGTCCTGGTGATCATCACGTTCGTGCAGTACCGGCTGACCCGGGCCGGCACCTCCGACCTGGCCGAGGGAGGGTGACATGGCGACCGTGACCGCGCCCGCCGCGAGCGACGACCGCGCCGCCGGGCCCCGGCCGCCGAAGCCCCGCTTCGGCCTCGGCCGCGCCCTGGCCTGGACGTTCATGGTCCTGGTGATCATCGCCAGCCTGTTCCCGTTCTACTGGATGCTGCGCACCGCGCTGTCGGACAACAACGCGCTCTACGCCGGCGGCGACAGCCTGCTGCCCGTGCGGTTCTCGTGGGGCGGCTTCGAGCGCGTCTTCGGCCTGCAGACCGGCCAGGAGGCCATCGACGCGGGCGGCGCGGGCCAGCCGATCGCGTTCTGGCGCTACCTGCTCAACTCGGTGCTGGTGGCCACGATGGTCACCGCCGGGCAGGTGTTCTTCTCGGCGATGGCCGCCTACGCCTTCGCCCGGCTGCGCTGGCGGCACCGCGAGAAGGTCTTCGCCGTCTTCCTGTCCGGCCTGATGATCCCCGCGATCTTCACGCTGCTGCCGAACTTCGTGCTCATCAAGGAGCTCGGCCTGATCGACACCGTGCTCGGCATCGCGCTGCCCAGCATGCTGATGACGCCGTTCGCGGTGTTCTTCCTGCGTCAGTTCTTCCTCGGCATCTCTCGCGAGGTCGAGGAGGCCGCGCTGGTCGAGGGCGCCTCGAAGACGCGGATCTTCTTCCGGCTCATCCTGCCGATCTCGGCCGCGCCGATCTCCACGCTGTCCATCCTCACCTACATCACCTCCTGGAACGAGTACTTCTGGCCGCTCATGGTCAGCTACACCGACAAGTCGCGGGTGCTCACCGTGGCCCTCGGCGTGTTCAAGTCGCAGAAGCCGCAGGCGGGCCCCGACTGGGCGGGCCTCATGGCGGCCACGCTGGTGGCGGCGCTGCCGATGTTGCTGCTGTTCCTCTTCTTCGCCCGCCGCATCGTCAACTCCATCGGCTTCAGCGGGATCAAGTGATGCTCAGACGAATCCTCCTGGCCGCCCTCCTGCTCACCACCGCCTGCGGCGGCGGCGGGGGCGGCGGCACCACCGGCACCATCGAGTACTGGCTCTGGGACTCCGCCCAGCAGCCCGGCTACCAGAAGTGCGCGGACGCCTTCCAGCGGCAGAACCCCGGCCTGCGCATCCGCATCTCCCAGTACGGCTGGGACGAGTACTGGTCCAAGCTCACCGCCAGCTTCATCGCCGACACCGCCCCCGACGTCTTCACCGACCAGCTCGCCAAGTTCCCCCAGTTCGTCGACCTCCAGGTGCTGCGCCCGCTCGACGACCTCGCCGCCACCCGCGACATCAAGGACTCCGACTACCAGCAGGGCCTGGCCGAGCTGTGGAAGGGCAAGGACGGCAAGCGGTACGGCGCCCCGAAGGACTGGGACACCATCGCGATCTTCTACGACGCCGCCGCGCTCAGATCCGCCGGCATCGACCCCGCCACGCTGGACGAGCTGACCTGGAACCCGCGCGACGGCGGCACCTTCGAGAAGACGATCGCCCGCCTGACCATCGACCGCAACGGCGTGCGCGGCGACGAGCCCGGCTTCGACCCGACCCGGGTCAAGACGTACGGGCTGGCCGCCAACGGCAGCGGCGGCGACAACTGGGGGCAGACGCAGTGGTCGGCCTTCACCGGCAGCGCGGGCTGGCAGCCCACCGACCGCAACCCCTGGGGCACCCGGTTCAACCTGGACGACCCGGTCGTGCAGGAGACCCTCGACTGGTACTTCGGCCTGGTGCGCAAGGGCTACATGGCGAGCTTCGCCGCGATCGGCGGCAACAACGCCATCACGGCCGACACGCAGATCCAGTCCGGCATCGCCGCCATGGGCCTGAGCGGCTCGTGGACGATCTCCTCGTTCAGCAAGCTCACCGACGCCGCCGGCAACAAGCTGGACATCGGCGTCGCCCCCACCCCGATCGGCCCGACCGGGAAGCGGGCCTCCATGTTCAACGGCCTGGCCGACTCCATCACGACGTTCTCCAGGCAGCCGGAGAACGCCGCGAAGTGGGTGAAGTTCCTGTCGGGCGAGGAGTGCCAGAACATCATCGGCCGCACCGGCGTGGTGTTCCCCGCCCGGCCCGCGGGCACGAAGCTGGCCATCGAGTACAACAGGACCGAGCGCGGCCTCGACGTGTCGCCCTTCACCGACCACATCGCCGACCGCACCACGTTCCCCCTGCCGGTCACCTCCAACGCGGCCGACGTCACCGCGCTGATGCGGCCCGCGCTGGACGCCCTCTTCCTCGGCGAGGCCCCGGCCTCCTCGCTCACCCGCCTCAACGGGCAGCTCAACGAGCTGTTCGAGGTGGCCGGCTGAGCCGGGCCCCGGCAGCGCTCGCGTGCGAAGCGCCTGCCTCGGCGAAGCCTCGCGTCAAAGAATAAGTGCGACCGGTCGGTTTTATGGTGTACGGTCGTCGGCATGGACGACGAGAAGCGCGGCGACGGCCGCCTGCTGCGGGGACGGCGCACCCGGGAGGCGGTCCTGGAGTCCGCCGTGGCGCTGGCATCGGTGCACGGGCTGGACGGCCTGACGTTCGCCCGCCTCGCCGAGCACCTGGGCGTGAGCAAGTCCGGCCTGTTCGCCCACTGGAAGGACAAGGAGCGCCTGCAGCTCGACGCCGTCGGCTGGGCGCGCCGCCAGTGGACCGAGCACGTCATGGGGCCCGCCCTGCGCGCGCCCGCCGGCGTGCGCCGGGTGTTCGCGCTCCACGAGGCGCGGCTGGCCTTCTACGCCGGCGGCGCGCTGCCGGGCGGCTGCTTCTTCCTGGCCGCCCAGACCGAGTTCGACGACCGGCCCGGCGCGGTGCGCGCCCGGCTGGCCGAGTCGCTGCACGACTGGCTGGGGTTCGTCCGGTCGCTGCTCGACGAGGCGGTCACCCTTGGCGAGCTGCCCGCCGGCCTGGACACCGGGCAGCTCGCGTACGAGATCGACGCGCTGGGCGAGTCGACGGTCGTCCACGCGCGGCTGGTGGGCCACGACCTCACCTACGCCCGCGCCCGCCGGGCCGTCCTGGAGCGGCTGCGCGGCCTGGCCACCGATCCCGCCGTCCTGCCGGAGGGCTGAGCCGTGCTGAGAAGCGCCTGGACACCAGGGCCGGCCGGTCTCGACGGGCAGGTGCTCGTCAGCGTCACCGCGTTCACCGGCGACCACCTGTACGACCTGCCGCGGATCTACCGGGCGGGCACCCGCCTGGCCCGGCTGTGGCCGACCCTGGAGGGAGCCGTCGGGCACTGGCTCTGGATGGAGCCCACGCGGCGCAGGTCCGGCTCGGTGTCGCTGTGGACGAGCCCGCGGGCGATGCGGGACTTCGTGGGGCTGCCCGTGCACGTGCAGATCATGCGCGAGTTCCGCCGCCGGGGGACGGTCCGGTCGACCACCTGGACCGTGGACGATCCGGTGCTGCGCGACACCTGGCGCCGGGCGGCGGAGTTCCTCGCCACGGGCTGAGCCCGGCCCGCGCCGGGCGGTGGAGGTTCGGCGCGGCCTGAGCCCGGCCGGGGCCCGTGCCGGGCGGCGGAGTTTCCCGGCGCGGGCCGAGCGGTCACTCGAAGAGGGCCGGGTCTCCCGTGCCGCGGCGGAGGATCTCGGGCTCGCCCTGGGAGAGGTCGACCACGGTCGTCGGGGTGGCGCCGCACTCGCCGGCGTCGATGACGGCGTCCACCACGTGGTCGAGCCGCTCCTTGATCTCCCAGCCCTGCGTCAGGGGGTCGGCCTCGTCGGGCAGCAGCAGGGTGCTCGACACCAGCGGCTCGCCGAGCTCGGCCAGCAGTGCCTGGGTGACGACGTGGTCGGGGATGCGCACGCCGACCGTCTTCTTCCGGGGATGCAGCAGCCGCCGCGGCACCTCCTTGGTGGCGGGCAGGATGAACGTGTAACCGCCGGGAGTCGCCGCCTTGACCTGGCGGAAGAGCGCATTGCTCAGGTGAACGTACTGGCCGAACTGGGCGAAGTCCCGGCAGACCAGGGTGAAGTGATGGTCGTTGCCCAGGCTGCGGATCTCCCTGATCCGGTCGATGCCCTCCTTGTTGCCCGGCCGGCAGCCCAGGGCGTAGCCCGAGTCCGTGGGGTAGGCGATGAGCCCGTCGGCCCGCAGGATCTCGGCGAGCTGGCTGATCAGGCGGGGCTGGGGATTGTCCGGATGCAGATCGAAGTACTTGGCCACACCTCGGATCTTAGAAGCGCCCCCGGGGTTCCCCGCCGCCGGTAGCGAGAAACTTCCACATGGGCGCCAGCCGCCACCGTGAGACCGCCGGCCCGAGGTCCCCGGCGGACCGGCGGGACGCCTGTGACATGGATCACCGCCCCTGGCTGTCACACGGCGACGGCGGCCGGGATCGTATGGAGGCACGATCGCGAACGAACAGACAGGAACCGGCGATGGACGAACACGGCGACCGATCCGCCACCCCGGCCATGGATCAGGAGATGAGCGACCACGGCGAGCAGCCGGCGACGCCGGTCACGGGTCCGGCGCCGGGCGATCGCGGCGACCGGCCGGCGGCCCCGGTCGTGGACCCCGCCACGGAGGCGTTTCTCGCGCATCGGAACCTGCTGTTCACGGTCGCCTACGAGATGCTCGGGTCGGCCGCCGACGCCGAGGACGCGCTGCAGGAGACGTGGTTGTCGTGGATGCGCGTCGATCTCGGCGAGGTGCGGGACCGGCGCGCGTACCTGGTCAGGGTCGCCACCCGGCAGGCGCTGAAGCGGCTGCGCACGCTGGACCGGCGCCGGGAGTCCTACGTCGGGCCCTGGCTGCCGGAGCCGCTGCTGACGACGCCGGACGTGGCCGAGGACGTCGAGCTGGCCGACAGCGTCTCGATGGCGATGCTGCTGGTGCTGGAGACGCTCACGCCGGTCGAGCGGGCGGTGTTCGTGCTGCGTGACGTGTTCGACCTGCCGTACGACGAGATCGCCGAAGCCGTCGGCAAGAGCCAGGCCGCCGTCCGCCAGATCGCCCACCGGGCCCGGTCCCACGTCGCCGCCCGCCGGCCGCGCGGGCCGGTCTCCCCGGCCGAGACGCGCGGCGTGATCGAGGCCTTCCGGCGGGCGGCCGAGACCGGTGACGTGCAGGGCCTGCTCGACCTCCTCGCGCCGGACGTCGTGCTGCTGACCGACGGCGGGGGAGTGGTGCGGGCCGGGCTGAAGCCCGTCGTGGGGGCGGGCGCGGTGGCCGGCGTGCTGCGCGGCGTCGCGGGCGCGGCGCTGGAGCCGGTCCTGGTCAACGGCCATCCCGGGCTCGTCCTCCGGCTCGGCGGCCGGACCGACACGGTCGTGGCGGTGCGCGTCGAGGACGGCCTCATCACCGGCCTGTACGCCGTGCGCAACCCCGAGAAGCTGGCGCACATGGAACGGGAGATCACCGTCAGCCGCTGAGACTCCGGCACGGTGGCCGCCTCGACAGGGGCGGGGACGCCGCCTTTACTGGCGGGAGGGGGCGTGCCCCGCGTACCGAGACTGGAGCAGAGCATGGACAGGCAGGCCGGCACCGTCCCCTTCGTCATCGATCCCAGCGGCCGCGACATCCTCGGCGAGGCCGCGCGCATCCGGGCGCTCGGCCCGGCGGTCCGCGTCGAGCTGCCCGGCGGCGTGCGGGCGTGGGCGGTGAGCGAGCCGGGGCTGCTCAGGCGGCTGCTCGTCGATCCGCGGGTGTCCAAGGACGCCTACCGGCACTGGCCGGCCTGGATCAAGGGCGAGATCTCCCAGGAGTGGCCGCTGTTCCCCTGGGTGGCGGTGCGCAACATGCTCACGGCGTACGGTCCCGACCATCGCCGGCTGCGCGGGCTGATCGCCGGGGCCTTCACCGTGCGCCGCGTCGCCGCGCTGCGCCCGCGCGTCACGGCGATCACCGGCGAGCTGCTGGACGGGCTGGCCGGCCTGCCCCCCGGCGAGCCGGTCGACCTGCGCGAGCATTACACCCAGCGGCTGCCGATCAGGGTGATCTGCGAGCTGTTCGGCATCGGCGACGAGGCCGTCAGGGCGGAGGTGGCCCGCTGCGTGGACGCGCTGTTCACCATCGGCAGGTCGGCCGAGGAGACCGCCGCCGCCTTCCCGCGCCTGCGGCAGATCCTGCGCGACCTGGTCGCGGAGAAGCGCGAACGGCCCGGCGACGACCTCTCCTCGGCGCTGATCGCCGCCCGCGACGACACCGCGCCGCTGTCGGAGGAGGAGCTGGTGGACACGCTGGCGCTGTTCGTGAGCGCGGGCCACGAGACCACCGTCAACCTGCTCGGCAACGCGGTCGTCGCGCTGCTCACCCACCCCGGGCAGCTCGCCCTGGTCCGGGCCGGCGACGCAACCTGGGAGGACGTGGTCGAGGAGACGCTGCGCCACCAGGCCCCCGTGCCGAACCTGCCGCTGCGGTTCGCCGTCGAGGACCTCGACCTCGGCGCCGGCGTCGTGCTGCGCGCGGGCGAGGCCATCCTCGCCTGTTACGGCGCCGCCGGGCGCGACCCGCTCGCGCACGGGCCGGACGCCGACCGGTTCGATGTCACCCGGGCGGTGAAGGAGCACCTGGCCTTCGGCCACGGCGTGCACCACTGCCTGGGCGCGCCGCTGGCCAGGATGGAGGCGGCGATCGCGCTCCCCGCGCTCTTCGAGCGGTTCCCGGGGCTCGCGCCGGCCCCCGAGGCCGGTGAGCTGGTGCCGCTGGAGTCCTTCGTCTCCAACGGGTTCCGCGCCCTGCCCGTCAGGCTCGCGCCCCCGGCCTGATCCCCGCCCCGCCGCGGGTCCGACCCCGCCCGCGCACGCCGGTGGCCGGAGGGCTCAGCGTCCCGGGCCGGCGTCGGCGGTCTCCTCCGGGTGGCCGCCGTGCGGCAGGGTGACGGTCATGATGGTGCTGGGGATGTCCAGGTGGACGCGGTGCCATCGGCCGCGCGGGACGATGGCCGCGGTCCCGGCCCACAGCCTCACCTCCTCCTCCGCCTGCCCCGGCGCCTGCGGGCGGAGGCGGACGCGGACCTTGCCCGCGATGCAGGACACCACCTCCTCGGCCTCGGGATGCACCTCCCACCGGCCGCCGTGCACGTCGGCGTCGGTCCTGGCGTGGTAGGCCCGCAGCCGCCAGCCGTCCCGGCCGGCGTCGGGAGGGGCGGTCCTGGCGTGGATCCGGCCGCCCGGGTGCAGGTGGATGCAGGACGCGAAGAGCTCGATCGGGGTCACGGTCATGCGGGGACGAACCTTCCTCCGCCTCGCGGGCGGTCAGGCCGGGGTCTCGGCGGTGGCGGTCATGACCGCGCGGCCGAGGACGTGCCCGGAAATGGTGAAGCCCAGGTAGGCGGGGGTGGCGTCGGCCGGGACGCCGATGGCCGCGACGTCGAGGGCGTGCACCACGATGAAGTAGCGGTGCGGGCCGTGCCCGGCCGGCGGGGCGGCGCCGATGAAGCGCGCCGCGCGGGCGTCGTTGGGGAGCTGGTAGGCGCCCTCCGGCAGCCCCGAGCCGCTCTCGTCGCCCGCGCCCTCCGGCAGCTCGGTGACGCCGGCGGGAATGTCGGCCACGGCCCAGTGCCAGAACCCGGAGCCGGTCGGCGCGTCCGGGTCGTACACGGTCACGGCGTAGCTCTTCGTCCCCTCGGGGGCGCCGTTCCAGGACAGCTGCGGGGAGACGTCCCGTCCGCCGGGCAGGCCGCCGGACAGTTGCGCGGCGGGCCAGGGCGCGCCGTCGGCCAGCGTGGTGCTGGTGACGGTGAAGGAGGGCACCTCGGGGAGGCGGGCAAAGGGGTTGTTCATCGCACGGTTCCTTGCGTCAGGAGAGATGGGAGGTCCGGCCTTTCTGGCAGCGACGGGGGAAGCCGTCGCGGTCCCGGCCGGACATCATCGACGATAACACAGAAAATCGATTATTTGTCGAATGGTCTATGATGCTGGCATGACGCAGACGGCCGGCACGGCGACCAAGCAGATGCTCTCCGAGCGGGTGCACACCCTGCTCCGGGAGGCGATCATGAGGGGTGAATACGCGCCGGGCCAGGCGCTCAAGCCGCAGGAGCTCGCCCAGGGGCACCAGGTCAGCCTGGCGGTCGTCCGGGAGGCCCTGGTGGGGCTGGTCGGCGAGGGCGTCGCGGTGCGCCTGCCCAACCGCGGCTTCGCCGTCCCCGACTTCTCCGACCGCCGCTGGCAGGAGATCGCCGAGGCGCGCCGCACGATCGAGCCCGCGATGCTGCGCATGGCGATCGAACGCGGCGACCTCGACTGGGAGGCCCGGGTGCGCGCGGCCCACCACCGGCTGGCCCGCACTCCGGCGTACGTGCCGGAGGAGGGGGAGCACTACAGCGGCGCCTGGTCGGAGGCCCACCGCGTGTTCCACCGGACCCTGCTGGAGGGGTGCGGCAACCCGGTGCTGCTCGATGCCTTCGACCGGTTGTGGACGGCCAGTGAGCTGGCCCGCCGCTGGTCGGCGCTGCGCACCCCCGGGCGCGACGGCCACGCGGAGCACCGCAGCCTGGAGGAGGCCGCCCTGGCCCGCGACGCCGACACGGCCGCCGACGTGCTGGTCCGGCACCTGACCCTGACCGTGGACAGCCTGACCGTGGACAGCCTGACCGTGGACAGCCTGACCGCGGACGCCTGACCGCGGACGCCTGACCGCGGACGCCTGACCGCGGACGCCTGACGGGCGACTTCCTCGTGCGAGTTCGGCTCTCCGGCGTGCCGGTCACGCTCCGTGCCGATACGTTTCCGGAATGGAGTTGTTCACCCCGACGCTCGACTGGGGTACCGAGCTGTGGACATCGCTGGTGTGGATCGCCAAGGCGTGGGCGATCGCGGCGGTGTGCACCCTGGCGGTCCTCGTACTGATCGGCCGCTTCACCACGTGGGGCAGGCAGTTCTGGCGCATCACCGGCGCGTACTTCACCGGCCCGGAGAGCCTCAAGGTCTGGCTCTGGCTCGGCGTCCTGCTGTTGTCGGTGATCACCGGCGTCCGGCTGAACGTGCTGTTCAGCTACCAGGGCAACGACATGTTGTCCAGCCTCCAGGTCGCGGTCCAGGGCATGGCCGTCCGCGACGACCGGGTGAAGGTCTCCGGCGAGGGCGGCTTCTGGACGTCCCTGTGGGTCTTCTGCGTCCTGGCGGCGGTGCACATCGCCCGGCTGCTGCTGGACCTGTTCCTGTTCCAGCGGTTCGCACTGGCCTGGCGCGCGTGGCTCACCGACCGGCTGACCGGGGACTGGCTCGACGGCCGCGCCTACTACCGCTCGCGCTTCATCGACGACACCATCGACAACCCGGACCAGCGCATCCAGTCCGACATCGACGTGGTCACCGCCGGGAACGGGCCCCTGCCCAACCTGCCGAGCAACGGGGGGACGTCCAGCACGCTGCTGTTCGGCGCGATCTCCGCGGTCACCGCGATCGTGTCGTTCACCGCGATCCTGTGGAACCTCTCCGGCACGCTCTCCATCGGCGAGATGGACATCCCCCGGGCGATGTTCTGGATCGGGCTGGTCTACGTGCTGTTCGCCACCGTCGTCGCGTTCTGGATCGGCAAGCCGATCATCTGGCTGGCCTTCCGCAACGAGAAGTTCAACGCCGCCTTCCGGTACGCCCTGGTGCGCCTGCGCGACGCGGCGGAGGCGGTCGCGTTCTACCGGGGCGAGCTCGCGGAGCGCTCCGGGCTGCGCCGCCTGTTCGCCCCTGTCGTCGCCAACTACCAGCGCTACCTGAACCGGACCATCGGCTTCAACGCCTGGAACTTCGCGATCAGCCAGAGCATCGTGCCCCTGCCCTACCTGCTGCAGGCGCCCCGGCTGTTCGCCGCCGAGATCCGCCTCGGCGACCTCACCCAGTCGGCCTCGGCGTTCAACGAGATCCAGAACGGCCTGTCCTTCTTCAGGAACGCCTACGACGCCTTCGCCGGGTACCGGGCGGCGATCATCCGGTTGCACGGCCTGGTCGTCGCCGACGAGGAGGCCAGGCGACTGCCCGAGGTCACCACGCTGCCGTGCGCCGACGGCACGGTGCGGCTGGAGGCCGTCGAGGTCCGCACCCCCGACGGGCGGCAGCTGATCAAGCCGCTCGACCTGCGGCTCGACGTCGGCGACACGCTGGTCATCACCGGGCCGTCCGGCAGCGGCAAGACCACGCTGCTGCGCAGCCTCGCCGAGCTGTGGCCGTTCACCACCGGCAGGCTGACCCGGCCGTGCGGGCCGAACGAGACGATGTTCCTGTCACAACTGCCCTACGTGCCGCTCGGCGACCTGCGCGCCGTCGTCACCTATCCCGGCAGGGAGGGCGCCGCCGGTGACGAGGCCCTGCGGGAGGTCCTGCGCGAGGTCGCGCTGCCGCACCTCGTGGACCGGCTCGACGAGGTGCAGGACTGGGCCAAGGTGCTCTCCCCGGGGGAGCAGCAGCGGATCGCGTTCGCCCGGATCCTGCTGACCAGGCCCAAGGTGGTGTTCCTCGACGAGTCGACCTCGGCGCTGGACGAGCACCTGGAGTTCGTCCTGTACCAGCGGGTGCGCACGGAGCTGCCCGACACCATCATGGTCAGCGTCAGCCACCGCTCGACGGTCGAGCAGCACCACACCCACGAGCTCGCCCTGCTCGGCGCGGGCGAGTGGCGCTTCAGGCCCCTGGGGGACGACGCGCCCGAGCCCGCCCGGGTGTGACCGGGGAACGCGCTCGTCCACGGCAGGCGTGGGGGTGGGGCCTGGTCCGTGGCGGGCGCGACGGGCCTTCGGTCAGCGGCGCGTCAGCCGGATCGTCACCGTGCCGAACTCCTTCGCCGGGCCTTCGGCGAGCGTGCGCACCGGCTCGCCCGCCAGGTCCGCCATCACCACCTTGGTGACCCCGCCGCCGGAGGTCCTGGCCAGGTAGTGGTCACGGTCCAGCCAGCCGTCGAACTCCACGCCGTCGCCGAGCGGCACCTCGGCCGCGCGCTCCCCGGTGACGGCGTCCCACAGGCACAGGCCGCGGCGCGGCGGCGGGCAGCGGGTGCCGAACACCGTGCCGTACCTCGGGACGGTCGCCGCGTTGACGGCGAACAGGTCGCCCACGCCGGCGAACGAGCGCAGCCGCGCGCCCGTCAGGTCGTGCGCCCGGACCGTGCCGTCCTCGCCCTGGTGCAGCACGCTGCCGCCGGGCCCCCAGACGTACGGGCCGGGGCCGCCGCCCGGGACGTCGCGGACCGTGACGGCCCTGGTGACCGGGTCCACCACGACGAAGCCCTTGGCGCGCCGCTTCTTCCCCGCGCCCTGGTGCACGGTCAGCAGCAGGCGCTCGTCGTCGCTCCAGCGCAGGTCGGTGGTGTCGCCGGGCTTGTCGGAGGTGCGCAGCCGGACGTCCTCGCCGGTGCGGCGGTCCACCAGGCGCAGCTCGTTGAAGTCGGTGCGGGCCAGGTTGCCGAGGGTGAGGGCGGCGACGTACGCGCCGCCGGGGGAGACCACCGGCGTCTGGAAGCTGCCGAAATAGGTGAACGTCCCCGACCGGGGGTCACGGACGTACGCCGGGGAACCCGCCACCGAGCCGGCCGCCGCCCCGAAGGCCGACGACACCCACATCGGGTCCTCCGGATGGTCGTACACCGTGATCGGCCAGTCGGGGAGGCGGACGGTCGCCGCCGAGGAGGTCCGCATCGGCGCCGTGAGCGGCTGCGCCGGGCGCCCGGGAGCGGACGTGGCCACCTGCCCGGTGACCTGCCCGGTGACCTGCCCGGCCTGCCCGGTGATCTGGCCGGCCTGCCCGGCGGGCGGTCGCGCCAGCAGGTACGCCGCGCCGCCCGCCGCGAGCACCGCCAGCGCCGCGGCGGCGGCGCCGTACCGCGGCCGCCGCCGCGCCCCCGCGCGAGGCCCGCCGCTGCCCGCCCCGGCCACCTCACCCGGGACCTCGCCCCGCACCTCACCCGTGACCGGGGCCGGAGGCGGGGCGGCGGACTCCTGGCCGGTCGCGAGCAGGCGCCGGGGCGGCACGGGATGTCCCAGCAGCGTCAGCAGCGCGTGCGGCGCCGCCGGCCGCTCGGCCGGGTCCTTGGCCAGGCAGCGCAGCACCAGCTCCCGCAGATCACCCCGGAGATCGCCCACCTCGGGCTCCGCCGTGAGGATGCGGCTGACGACCACGGGGGTGGAGGCGGAGCCGAACGGCGGCCGGCCCGTGCCCGCCGCCACGATCGTGGCGGCCCACGCGAACAGGTCGGCCGGCGCGCCGGAGCCCGCCTCGGAGAACTGCTCGGGCGCCATGTACGGCGGCGTCCCCACCAGCTCGCCGGAGCCGCGCTCGCCCGCCTCCAGCCCGCGCGCGATCCCGAAGTCGATCACCCTCGGCCCGTCGCGCCCGAGCAGCACGTTGCCCGGTTTGAAGTCCCGGTGCACCACCCCGGCCTGGTGGATCGCCGCCAGCGCGGTCAGCGTGCCGATCGCCAGCCGGCGCAGCTCCGCGCCGCGCAGCGGCCCGCGCCGGGCGATCACCTGTGCCAGGGACGGGCCGTCCACGTACTCGCTGACGATGTACGGCACCCCGTCCAGGTCGCCGGTCTCCAGCACGTTCGCGGTGCAGAACGCCTTCACGCGCCGGGTCAGCTCGATCTCCCTGGCGAAGCCGGCCAGGCCGCCCGTCCCGTGGTCGCGCGCCGGGTCGTACCGCAACATCTTGACCGCGACCTTCTCGCCCCGCGGCGACTCCCCGAGGTACACCACCCCCTGGCCGCCCTCGCCGAGCCGCCCCAGCACGCGGTACGACGCCACCTTCACCGGGTCGCCGGCGAGCGGCGGCGTGGCCGGCACGGCGCTCACCGCGCGGGAGGCGCCCAGTTCAGGGCGCCGTTGACCGGGTTGACGTCGGCGAGCACCCGCGACACGTCGCCGGCCAGGTCCACGATGCGCACCTCGGCGCGGTTCTTGCGCTTCCCGTCCGGCTCCTGGACGAGCAGGTGGGCCTCGTCGAACCAGCCCAGCAGCCCCGTCTTCGGGCCGATCCCCGGCACGGTGGCCACGCGCACGCCGGTCTCGGCGTTCCACACGCACACGTTCCCGCCCTTGGGACAGATGGTGGCGAACAGCTTGCCGGAGGGGGAGAACCAGTCGCGGTTGCGCGGTTTGCCCACCCAGTGCATGCTCCGGATCACCTGGCCCGCGTCGTTGTAGAAGTCGACGCCGATGGCGTCGCCGTCGTGGTAGCCGCGTGCCAGCCCGCCGTCCGGGGTGAAGGTGAACGCCAGCGTGATGTCGTCGGCGTACTCCGACTCGACCACCCTGGCGGTCCTGGCGGCCACGTCCACCAGCGCGAAGCCGCTGATCCTGGTCCGCTTCTCATCGGTGATCGACAACACCAGCCGCCTGCCGTCGCGCGACCACGACGGGAACCACGTCTGCTTCGGCTTGCGCACGGTGGTGACCGAGAACCGCTCGCCCGTCTTGAGGTTGACGAACCTGACCTGGTCCAGGTCGGAGTCCTGGAACTTCAGCCACGGGTTCAGCGCCACCCACGCGCCGTCCGGCGAGACCACCGGCTCCTCGCCGAAGCCGACCTCCTTGAACGTTCCCGAGGCGTCCCTGGCGAACGCCTTGAACGGCTCCTTGGCCTGGAGGTACGCCGCCAGGCGCAGCGCGTCGGAGGGGTGCTCGTGCAGCGTGGCCCCGAGGTCGGGCAGCTTCACGTCCCGGTCGGCCCGCTTCGCCACCGGCGGCACGGGCGCGACCGTCGCCTCGGCCGTCACCTGCGGCGGCGCCGTGAGCACCGCTCCTGCCCGGCCCGGCGTCCCGTCCGCCTGGCCCGGCACCGCCCCCGCCCGTCCCGGCGTCGCTCCTGCCTGTCCCGGCGTCGCTCCTGCCTGTCCCGCCGCCTGGGACGGTGCCTGAGACGGCGCCGCGCCCGCGCTTCCGGCCGGCGCGGCGGCGACCGGCCTCTCCCGCTGATCCGCCGAGGTCAGCGCGTACACGCCGCCGCCCGACAACACGGCCCCCGCGACGAACGCGGCCACCGCGATCACCATCGGGCTCCGCCGGCGACGGGGTGCGGTGACGGCCGGCGTGACTTCCGCCAGGTCCGCTTCCGGGGCGTCCGAGGGAGCCGCCGAATCCCGCGTTCCCCGGGCGGCCCCGGGGGCCGTACCGGTCAGCAAGCTCGTCTCTCCCACCAGGCGTAACAACACCTCGCTCGCGGCGGGGCGGCGCGCCGGGTCCTTGTCCAGGCAGGCCAGCACCAGCTCGCTCAGGTCGCCCAGCTCCGGCGGCAGCTCCGGCTCGGCGCGGGCGATGCGGTTCACCGTGCCGGCCATCGAGCCGCCGTCGAAGGGCGAGCGGCCGGAGGCGGCGTACGCGATCGTCGCCCCCCACGAGAACAGGTCAGCGGCCGGGCCCGGCTCATCCCCCCGCAACCGCTCGGGAGCGGTGAACGCGGGGACCTCCACCTTGCGGGTCGTGGCCCCGCCGGTGGACTCCAGCGCCCGCGCCAGCCCCAACCCGATCACCCGGGGACCGTCCGGCCCGAGCACCACCGTGTCCGGCCCCAGGTCGCCGTGGACCGCTCCCGTCTGGTGCAGCGCGACCAGGGCCGTCACCGTCCCCACCGCGAACCGGTGCAGCGCCGCGTCGCGCGGGGGCTCGCCCGCCGCCACGGCCTCCCGCAGCGTCGGCCCGTCGATGAACTCGCTGATCACGAACGGCCGACCGTCCGCCAGCGTGCCGGAGCCGAGGACCTGCGCCGTGCAGAAGGCCGAGACGTCGCGGAGCGGCTCGACGGCCCTGAGGAAGCGGCCGGGATCGACGTCGGCGGGCAGCACCTTGACGACCACCCGCGCGCCGTCGCCGGTCTCCCCGAGATAGGTGCTCGCGCCCAGCCTCCCCACGAGCCGGCAGGACCCGATCCCCGTGGGATCTTCCTCACGCAGTGGCTGGATCACCGACATGTCCCGCGTACTCCCCTCGCCCCGCTCACCCCCGTAGATCACTCATTATGGTGATCTATCCCGGCGGCGCACCAGGGCACTCCCGGCTGACCTGCGCCCGCACCGGCCCGGCACGGAACGGTCGAAGGACGGGCACACGGGCGCGGATAAGCCGTCCCGGGGCGGGTGACGATCTATGGTGTTGGCACGGATTCCCCTCGGGAGGGCGTCACCATGACCGACGACGGCGAGCGAATGCTGGGCGGTCTGCTGAGCGCCAATCATCTGTCCGCGCTGGAGGAGGTCCCGGGGGAGGTCGCCGGGCACGCCCGGCTGGTCGGGTTCTCCGAGACGATGATCTTCGTCGCCGATCTCCAGCAGCAGTACCTGGTGCCGTTGCCCGGCCAGCACGACGTGTCCGGCGAGGCGCTGCGGCCCATCAGGATCGACGGCACGGTCGCGGGGCGCGCCTTCCGCAACGTGGAGATCGTCAGGGCCCGGCGCGTGGCCGACCCCGCCGAGGAGGAGGCGGCGCGGTCGTGGCCGGACGGCGAGGCCTCACAGCGGTTGTGGGTGCCGCTGCTGGACGGCACCGAGCGGGTCGGCGTGATCGGGCTGACCGCGCCGGTGAGCGCGCCGGCCGCCGAGCCGCTGGCCGGGCAGCTCGCCTCCCTGGTCGCGCTGCTGGTGATCAGCAAGCGCCCGCACAGCGACTCCTACGCCCGCCTGGTCCGCGCCCAGCCGATGGCGATGTCGGCCGAGGTGTTGTGGAACCTGCTCCCGCCGGGGACCTTCGCCAACGACAAGGTGGTGGTCAGCACGGCGCTGGAACCGGCGTACGAGGTGGGCGGGGACGCCTACGACTTCGCCATCAGCGGCGACACGCTGCACGTGTCGATCTTCGACGCGATGGGCCACGACACCTCCGCCGGCCTGACCGCCACCATCGCCATGGGCGCCTGCCGCAACAACCGCCGCCAGGGCAAGGACCTCCCGGCGACGAGCGAGGCGGCCGACGAGGCGATCGCCGAGCAGTTCACCGGACGGTACGCCACCGGCATCCTGGCCGACCTGGACCTGCGGACAGGCTGGCTGAGCTGGGTCAACCGGGGCCACCATCCCCCCTTGGTGCTGCGGGACGGCCGGCAGGTCGCCACCCTGTCGAGCGTGCCCGACCCGCCGATGGGCTTCCGGCTGGGCATCTCCACGGGCCTGCTGCGCTACCAGCTGCAGCCGGGGGACCGGCTGCTGTTCTACACCGACGGCGTCATCGAGGCCCAGAGCCCGGAGGGGGAGCTGTTCGGGCTGGAACGGTTCATCGACTTCGTCGTCCGCCGCGAGGCCGACGGCATGTCGGCGCCGGAGACGCTGCGCCGGCTGATCCAGAACATCCTGGAGCACCAGCGCGGCCGCCTCCAGGACGACGCCACCGTGGTCACGGTCGAGTGGCGCAGCCAGCGGCACCGGCAGCTCGTCCTGTGACGTGCGGGGCGGCGGGCGGGTCGCTCTGCTGCGACAACGTCTCGTGCAGCCGGTGCAGCACCGCGCGCAGGATCCGGGAGACGTGCATCTGCGAGATGCCGAACTCGGCGGCTATCTCGGCCTGGGTGCAGTTGCCGTAGAAGCGCAGGAGCAGGATGTGCTTCTCCCGGTCGGGCAGGGCGTCGATGAGCGGCTTGACGACGTGCGCGTCGAGCAGCGTGTCCAGCGTGTCGTCATGGTCGGCGAGCAGCTCGCCCAGCGTGACGGAGTCCTCCTCGCCGCTGATGGTCGGCACGTCCAGCGACAGCGTGCTGTAGGCGGCCGAGGCCTCCAGCACCAGCAGCACCTCCTCCTGCGACATGGCCATCCCGTCCGCCAGCTCGGCCACCGTCGGGGCGCGGCTCAGGTCCTGGGTGAGCTCCGCCGTGACCCGGTTGAGCTCGGCGCGGCGCTCCTGGTAGAGGCGCGGCACCCGCACCGCCCACGTACGGTCCCGGAAGTGGCGTTTGACCTCACCGATCATGGTCACGGCCGCGTAGCCGCGAAAGTCGTGACCGAGGCCGGCGTCGAACCCGTTGATGGACTTGACCAGGCCGACGTAGGCGGCCTGCAGCAGGTCCTCCATCGGCTCGCCCCGGTTGCGGTAGCGGTTGGCGATCTCCTTGGCCAGCCGCTCGTGCATCCGCACCAGCAGCTCGCGCAGCCGCGCCCGATCGGCGTCGGAGGTCTCCGGCGCCACCATCCGCGTCAAGAGGTGTTCGGCGGTCGTGCTCTCCGCACGCGTGAGGTCCTGAACGGTCATGTCCTGCTCCATGTCTGGCAGGCCGCCCCGTCAGGAAAAAGCGCCGCGAGGGAGCACACCTCGGCTGGTATCGAGAGGAAGCCTTCTGCCGGGCTTCCTCCGCACTCCTACCCTGACGTGCCCGCATACCCCCGCCGCCCCGCCACAGTAGTGTCACCCTCCTGCGCGGTTTGACGACGGGGGCAGCCGGTCGGCGCCGGCGGGCCCGTTATCGGCGCAGCTGATGAGGCAGGCTCGGATCGCGCATTTCCCCCGGCCCGCCCGTCCCCTTGACTGGTGGTGACCAGACGGCGCAGCTCGCGTCGCTGCCACGGTGAGGGCGTCGTCATGACCCTGGACGCACAACGCACGAACACGACCGGCCGCGCGGGCCTGAACGGCCAGATCCCGCGCTGCGATCACGTGGCCGAGCTCCCGGTCGTGGAGCCCGGACCGCCCGAGTGCGCGGAATGCCGGCGCCTCGGCCGTCCCTGGACGCGGTTGCTGGTGTGCCTGAGCTGCGGATGGGTGGCCTGCGCCGACGACTCGCGGGGCGGCCACGCGCGCGCCCACTACGAGGAGACCGACCACCCGGTCGTCGCCGCCCTGGCGCCCGGATCGACCTGGCGCTGGTGCTACGTGCACCGCCGCACCGTCTAGCCGCCTTCCACCCGCACCGATGACCCCACCGTACAGACGAGATGAAAGAGACCTTATGACCACTTCCGAACAGACGGCGGAACGCCGGCACGACTACGACGGCACCTCGCCCTTCCCCGGAGCGGAGGAGCACGTCCCGGCCGGACGGCTCCAGGTGGCGCTGACGGGGACGATCGTGGTCCTGCCGTTCGCCGCGCTGGCCGTCGCGATCTTCCTGGCCTGGGGGAGCGGGGTCACGCTCACCGACCTGCTGCTGGCCGCGGTCCTGTACGTGGTGACCGGCCTGGGAGTGACGGTCGGCTTCCACCGGCTGCTCACCCACGCCTCCTTCACCGCCCGGCCCTGGCTGCGCGTGGCGCTGGCGGTCGCCGGCTCGATGGGCTTCCAGGGCAACGTGATCGACTGGGTGGCGGTGCACCGCCGCCATCACGCGTTCACCGACCGGCCCGGCGACCCGCACTCCCCCTACCGCTACGGCACCGGCCTGCGCGGCCAGCTCCGCGGGCTCGCCCACGCCCACCTGGGCTGGCTGTTCGCCGACGACCCGACCCCGCCCGCGCGCTACGCCCCCGACCTGCTGGCCGACCCGGCCATGGCCCGCGTCGCACGCGCCTTCCCCGCGTTGTGCGCGCTGTCGCTGGCGCTGCCGTTCCTGGCCGGATGGGCGATCACCGGCACCCTGTACGGCGGCCTGACCGCCTTCCTGTGGGCCGGCCTGATCCGCGTCGCGCTGCTCCAGCACGTCACCTGGAGCGTCAACTCCCTGTGCCACGTCATCGGGACCAGGCCCTTCCGGACCCGCCGCCACGACCGCTCGACGAACCTGTGGCCGCTGGCGCTGCTGTCCTTCGGCGAGAGCTGGCACAACGGCCACCACAGCGAGCCGAGCTGCGCCCGCCACGGGGTCGACCGCGGCCAGCTCGACCCGTCCGCCGCCCTGATCGCCGTGTTCGAGCGGCTCGGCTGGGCCGGGAACGTGCACTGGCCCGACCGCCGGCGCATGCAACGCCGCCGCTCCGGCCCTCCTCCACGAACCGGCACCGCCATGTGATGCCTAGAGTGGAGGAGACGGCCCGGATAGGCGCCGCCCGGGCGGGAAGGGGTGGCGAGCATGGAGCTGCGTCAGTTGCGCTATTTCGTGACCCTGGCAGAGGAGTTGCACTTCGGGCGGGCCGCCGCGCGGGAGCACATCGTGCAGTCCGCGCTGAGCCAGCAGATCCAGCGGCTGGAACGCGAGCTGGGCGTGCGCCTGCTGAACCGCAGCACCCACCACGTCGACCTGACCGCCGCGGGCGCGGCCTTCCTCGTCGAGGCCCGGCAGATCCTCGATCACGTGGGCCGGGCCGCGCAGGCGGCGCGCAACGCCGCCGGGTCCGCGCCCGTGCTGCGGGCCGGCATCATCGACGCCGGCTACGACACCATGCCGCAGATCCTGCGCGAGCTCCAGCACGCCCATCCCGGCCTCACCATCCACCAGGTCGAGGCGGGCACTCCGGAGCAGTATCGCCAGCTGGCCGACGGCCGCCTCGACATCGCCATCGGGCACGCCTCACAGGCTCCGGCCGAGGTGACCTCCAAGCTGGTCAGGCTCGATCCGCTCGGCGTGCTGGTACCCGACGAGCACCGCTTCGCCGAGCTCGGCGGCGTGCCCGTCGCCGCCCTCGCCGACGAGCTCCTGCTGCTCGGCGAGGAGTCGCAGACCCCGGAGCTCAACCAGTTCGTCATCACGTTGTGCCGCTCCGCCGGGTTCGCGCCCGCCGTCTACGAGGGCACCGTGCAGAGCAGCCGGGCCGCCGCCGACCTCGTGCTCCAGCACCGCTGCGTGCACTGCGTCCCCTCCTCCTTCCGCACCTCCAACCGGCCGGGCACCACCTGGCGGCCCCTGGTCGAACCCGCCACGCACTACCCCTGGTCGCTGCTGTGGCACCAGGACAACCCCTCGCCGCACATCGCCACCGTCATCGACAGCGCCCGGCGGCTGGCCGAGCGGCTCGGCTGGCTGGAGCCGATCGGCTCCGAGCCCGGGGAAGGCGCCCCGAGCGTCACCAGCCACCCGTAGCCGGTCCCGCCGCTCAGATCGCCGGTCCCGCCGCTCAGATCGCCGGTCCCGCCGGTCAGATCAGGCGGCAGCGCTCTCCCACCAGGTCACCGTGCCAGGAGAACACGCTGCCGCAGGAGTGGGTGCCGCGGGCGTCGCCCACCATGACGACGACGGTCACCTGGTAGTAGCCCGCGCCGGCGCACGCGTGGGCGGACAGCCTGTGGTACTCGCCGTCGGGGGTGCGGGTGCCGGAGAAGCACTCGTGGTAGCCGTCCGCCCTGGCGGGGGCGGCGGCGAGAGAGACGGCCAGGAGCGCGGCGCCGGTCGCGGCGGCGAGGCGTCTGAGAGTCATGCCCCGACCGTAGAGGCGTGCGCGGCGCCTTCCCAGATGCGGTTGTCACCTCCGGATGTGCGTTCCTCACAACGAGGGGACACCCGGCCGGCCGGGTGACCGGCCGCGCGGCCCCCGCTCACGGCCGGTTCGGGCCGGAACGTCCGGTAGCGGCCGGAGTGGAAGACGAGCGGCTCCCCTTCGGCCCGCTGATGGTGTTCCACCGCCCCGACGAAGATGTGGTGGTCGCCGCCGTCGTGGACGCGTTCGGTCCGGCAGACGAAGTGGGCCAGCGTCCCCGCGAGGACCGGCGGCGCCGCGCCGAGCAGCTCCACCCCGGCGAACTTGTCGGCCGAGGGCGTGGCGAAGCGCCTGGACAGGTGGTCCTGGCCGGCGGCGAGCACGTTCACCGCGAACCGCCCGGCGCGCAGGAAGAGCGGCGCGCTCGGCGCCCGGTTCGACAGGCACCAGAGCACCAGCGGCGGATCGAGCGAGACCGAGGTGAAGGAGTTGACGGTCACGCCCGCCCGCCGCCCGTCGGCGGTCGCCGTCGTGATCACCGCCACCCCGGTCGCGTACTGCCCGAGGGCCTCGCGCAGCGATCTCATGCCGCGACCCTGCTCAGGTAGTCCTCGGCCCGGCCGGCGTCCATGAACCACTCGGCGTAGTCGGAGGGGTCGTCGAAGCCGTTGACGAAGCGCGAGGCGATCTCCGGCCGCTGCCCGGCGGCGCCCAGCAGCGCCAGGTGGTGCGGCTCGGCCGGGGCCAGCAGCGCGTTGGTCCAGCTCGTGACGTGCCGGGCCTGCTCCCAGTACAGCTCGAAGGTGCGCCGCATCCAGTCCGCGTCGAACGGCCGCGCCCCGCGTTCCACGATGGCCCGCAGGTACGTGGCGGCGCACTTGGCGGCGTTGTTGCTGCCCTGCCCGGTGATCGGATCGTTGAGCACCACGACGTCGGCGACGCCCAGCACCGGCGCGCCGGAGGGCAGGACGGCCACGGGACGGCGGACCGTGGGGGCGAAGCGGCCGGTCAGGACCGCGTTGTCGTCGGTGAGCTCGATCCCGGCGCAGCGCTCGGCCTCCCACGGGAAGAAGGTCTCCAGGACGCGGCGGCCGCGCGCCAGGTGCTCGGCGGGGGTGCGCACGTCGCCCCAGCAGTCCATGGGGCCGCCCGGCACGCCCTCGAACACCATGATCTCGCAGGGCCCGGTGTGCGTGAGCCCGGGGAAGACGAAGTACTCGCCCACGCCGGGGAGCAGGTTGAAGCAGACCGCCGAGTGATCGGGCCGGGGCGCGAGACCGTTGACGTAGGTGACCGCGAGCGCGCGCTGCGGGGTCGCGTACGGCGAGCGTGCCGGGTCCCGCTCGAACAGCGAGGCGATCTGCCCCTTGCCCGCGGCGACCAGCACCAGGTCGTGGCGGGCGGCGTAGCCCTCCAGGTCCTCGGGGGTGGCGTCGTGCAGGACGAGCGTGCCGCCGAGCCGCTCGAACTCGGCCAGCCAGGCCGGCATCTTCAGCCGCTGGTCCACCGCGCGGGCCGGGACGTGCAGCCGCGCCGCCCAGTCGAGCGCCTTGCCGCCGCCGGGGCCGGGGACGGTGAGCGCGATGCCCTCGATGGGCGGGCAGACGTCGGCCCACCAGTCGAGGCCGACCTCGCGCTCGCGGGCCTGCGCGGTGCCGAACATGGCCTGCCCGGACATCACCCGGCCGTCGCGGATGGACTCGGGGGTGCGGTTGGAGACGAGGGTCACGTCGTAGCCGTGCCGGAGCAGGCCGATGGCCAGGTGGAGCCCGGCCTGACCGGCGCCGACGACGAGGATGTCACGCATGGTGGGGTGTCCCTTCGGTGTCAGGAGTGGAGGTGGTGATCGGCGCCTGACAGAAAGGTACGACCGGCGCGACCGCCCGGGCCATCCGCTGAACGCGGACTTCATCCACCTGACGCGGAACCTCTGCGCAACGTCTCCGACGGCGGCTGCCCGTACCGTTCGCGGTACTGGGCGGCGAAACGTCCCTGGTGCAGGAAGCCCCACCGGGCGGCCACCGTGGTCACCGTGGCCCTGGCGGGGTCGGCCGTGCTCAGCTCGTCGTGCACCCGCGCCAGTCGCACCCGCCGCAGGTGGGCCATCGGGGTCAGCCCGAGATGCGCGCGGAAGCCCTCCTGGAGCGAGCGGCTGCTGACCGCGACGGCGCCGGCGATGTCGGTGGTGGTGAGCGGGAGGTGCGCGTGCCCCTCGATGAACTCCATCGCCCGGCGCACGACCTTCGGCAGCGCGGGCGGCCTGGGCGCGCTCAGCCGCTCCAGGTAGTTGGAGGGCTGCATGGTCAGCAGCAGGGTGATCAGCGCGTTCTCCAGGTGCGCGATGGCCAGCGGGTGGCCGCTCAGCCCGTCGTCGCGCTCGGCCTCCCTGACGAGCAGGTCGGCCAGGTCCCGCCAGGACCGGCTCCAGCCCGTCGTCAGGTCCAGGCCGAGGTCGAAGACGACCGGGCCGTCGAGCGGCTCGCCGAGCATCTGCTCCAGCGCGCGCTCGATCGCGACGCGCTCGAACTTGACCAGGAGCTGGGGGCAGCCGGCCGCCCAGCGCATGTCGAGGTGGCGGGTCGGTGAGGGCAGCGAGGCCAGGGAAGGGGTCGAGACGATCTCCTGGTCGCCGGCGCGGATCAGGCTGCGCCCCATGAGCGGGATCATGACCAGGAAGAACGTGTCGAGGTCGCCCGGTTCGATGTGCACGCCGGCCCCGTAGTCGAGGTAACTCACGCGGACCGAGCCGAGCTGCACCGAGTTGAACCGGGCCGACAGCAGGTCCGCGTCCCCGGCCAGATCCAGCCGGTGCGGGCAGAACACCTTGGCGACCTCGCCGCGGACCTCGTCGAGGTCGGAGCTGGCGAAGACGGCACGGTTGCTGAGGAGCACACCAGATGATCGGCGGGCTCGCCCGGGGCGTTCCAGGTAAAAGGACGCACAACGTCGCGCTGCCCGGAGCGGCGTCCCCGGGCCTCCGGCGGCCCGGGGCCCCGGCCCGGGCCGCCGGATCAGCCGATCGGTGGAGTCCGGCACGGCCGACCGGCGGGGACCCGGTTCAGCCCCTGGCCCGTGCGATCGGTTGATGCGCGCCCGGTCGCCGCCCTGGGACGGTGATGAGGCCCAGCGGTCAGCGGACCAGGACACGAAGGGACCGGGATGGATCAGCCGAGGAGCAACCAGGTGAGCCGTCGTACGCTGCTCACCGGCACGGGCGCCGTGACGATCGGCGCCGCAACGAGTGGCGCCGCGACGAGCGGCCCCGTGACGAGTAGTCCCGTGACGAGCGGTCCCGTGGCGCGCGAGCCCGCGGGAAGCGGGCCCTCGGCTTTCGGGCCGGTCACGGTCCGGCCCGGCGACCCCCGGTACACCGGCCTGCTGCGCGGCAACAACTTCCGCTTCGTGGGCCGCCCGGAGGAGATCCGGGTGGCCGGCTCCACCGATCAGGTGGTGCGCGCGGTGTCCGACGCGATGCGTGCCGGACGCCGGATCGCCGCGCGCAGCGGCGGCCACTGCTTCGAGAGCCTCACCGCCGACCCGGCGGTGAAACTGCTGCTCGACCTCTCGCCGATGGACGAGGTCGGCTACGACGCCGGCATGCGCGCGTTCTCGGTGGGGCCGGGCGCCACGCTCGGGCACGTGTACCGCACCCTGTTCAAGGGATGGGGCGTGACGATCCCCGCGGGCAGCTGTCCGGGCGTCGGCGCCGGCGGCCACTTCTGCGGCGGCGGGTACGGCGCCCTGTCCCGCCGGTACGGCTCCGTGGTGGACCACCTGTACGGCGTGGAGGTCGTGGTGGCCGACCGGGACGGCGCCGCCCGCGCGGTCGTCGCCACCAGCGAGCCCGGCGACCCGAACCGCGACCTGTGGTGGGCGCACACCGGCGGTGGCGGCGGCAACTTCGGCGTGGTCACCCGCTACTGGCTGCGCTCGCCCGGCGCCACCGGCGATCCGTCGCGGCTGCTGCCGCCCTCGCCGAGCGACATGCTGGAGGCCGTGGTCGCCTGGCCCTGGGAGGGCATGACCGAGCGGGCGTTCACCCGGCTGGCGGGCAACTTCGGCGCCTGGCACGAACGCAACAGCGCCCCCGGCGCGCCGGCCACCGGCCTGTACGCGATCCTCATGCTGTCGCACCGCAGCGCCGGGTACCTCTCGCTGGCCGTGCAGACCGACGCGGCCCTGCCCGGCGCCGACCGGCTGGTGAACGGGCTCGTGTCCGAGGTCACCGCGGGCACTGGTCTCGAACCGGTCGCCGACCTGCGGCGGACGATGCCGTGGCTGCACAGGATGACCTGGCCGGGCACCGGCGAGTCCGGCGACGCGGGCGCCCGCCGGTACAAGAACAAGGCCGCCTACCTGCGCCGCTCCCTGACCGGCGCCCAGCTCGCCACCGTCCACCGCCACCTGACCGGCCCCGGCGGTGACGCCGGTGCCGGCCTGCTGCTCATCGGCTACGGCGGCCAGGTGGGCGCGGTGCCGCCGCACGCCACCGCCCTCGCGCAACGCGACTCGGTCATGAAGGCGGTCTACTACACGTCCTGGGCCGACGAGTCGGACGACGCGGCCCGGCTCTCCTGGATCCGCGCCTTCTACCGGGACGTGTACGCCGGCACCGGGGGCGTGCCGGTGCCCGGCGAGGTCAGCGACGGCTCCTACATCAACTACCCCGACGCCGACCTGGCAGATCCGGAGTGGAACAGCTCGGGCGTGCCGGCGAGCACGCTCTACTACAAGGGCAACCACCCTCGCCTCCAGCGGATCAAGGCGCGCTGGGACCCGCGCGGCGTCTTCCGGCACGCCCTGTCCATCGATCCGCCGGGGGCGGGCGGCTGAGGCCGGCCCGGGCGCGGGGGTGACCCTGCTCAGCCCGAGCCTGCTCAGGCTGATCCCCGCTCAGGCCGACCCGCTCAGGCCGACCCGCTCAGGCCGACCCGCTCAGGCCGACCCGCTCAGGCCGATCCGGCGCAGGCGTTGCGGTCGGCGGGGCGGCCGTCCAGGGCGTCGCGGAGCGCGGCGGCGAAGGCCGGGTAGTTGATCGGGGGCGCGTCCGGGCCCTCCAGGACGGCGTCGCGCACGCAGGCGCGGAACACCTCGCTGAACACCGGGTAGGAGGGGGAGGCGGGCCGGGTCACGGTGTTCTGCAACCCGGCGTGCACCGCTGCGGCCAGCGTGCGCAGGTCCTCGGGGCCGATCGCGCCGCGGGGGTCCTCCTCGCTCCTCTTCTCGCAGGCCGTGGGGCGGGTGCGGAACTCGTCGTACACGGCCCTGAGCACCGGCGGGTAGCCGCCGCAGGCGAACAGCCTGCTCTGGTGCTCCTTCCCGGTCAGGAAGCGGATGAGCTCCATCGCCTCCTCCGCGTGCGGGGAGTCCTTGGCGATGGCCAGGTTGAAGCCGCCCAGGACGCCGCGCGTGGGGAACCTGCCGACCTCGAAGCGCAGCGCCCCGCCGGCGGTGTGCAGGGCCGGGTCGGCGGCCAGCTCGTGGAAGGAGAACGCCCAGTTGCGCAGGTAGCCGATGTCGGCTCGGCGGAACTCGCGCATGCTCGTGCGCTCCTGGAGGTTCGCGTGGCCCGGCCGGCGCTCCAGGAGCGCGCGCGTCATCTCGCTCCACCGCCGCAGCGCTTCCTCCGCCCTGGCCGCGTCGCCCGGCTCGTCCAGCACCACGCGGTCGCCGTCCATGAGCCGGGCGCCGCCGGAGAGCATCGCCTCCAGCAGGTTGACCGTGCCGCCCTCGTAGTCGTCGAGCTGGGCGGCGTAGCCGTGCCGTCGCGCCAGACTCAGGAACTCGTCGAGGTCACGGGGGTAGGGCAGGTCCGACTTGTAGTAGAGCACGGGGATGTTGGTGCCGAAGGGGACGGCGTACTGGGTGCCGTCCACCTCGCCGGTGCGCAGGGCCTGCGGGACGAAGGCCGCGCGCTGCTCCTCGGTGAGCGGCGTCTCCTGGAGGAACCCGTTGCGCGCGAACTCCGGCACCCAGGCCACGTCCATGATCAGGACGTCGTAGGCGCAGCGGCCGGCCTGGGCCGCGGAGATCATCTCCTTGCGCTCGTCGTCGGTGGTCTCGCCCACCTCGATCAGCGTCACCCGGGGCCGGTGCCGCGCGTTCCACTCGTCGAACAGCTCCCGCCGGTAGGTGCTGGCGCTGATGTCGTCACCGGCCGCCACCCGCAGGCCCGTCTGCAGGTGCGGCGGGCACGTACGCTCCGGCCGCGCCGGCCGGCCGGTCGCCGTCAGATAGGCAAGGACGCTCACGGTCGCCAGGAAGGCGACGCCCGCCACCACCCGCTCGGTGAGCGACCGGCCGATCACCGGGCCCGCCCGCGCATCGCGGAGACCAGGTCACGCAAGGCGTCCTCCAGGTTGTTGTGGGCCACGGCGGCGCAGGTCACCCCGCCCTCGGGCGCGGGGCCCCGCCCGAGCCCGGGCGGGCAGGCCGCGTCGCCGACCACGAGGATGTGCACGTCCAGGACGGTCCGCGCGTCCCTCGCCGCCCGCTCGATGGCCCGCGCCACCTGGTCGTCCTTCTCGTCCGACCGGAACGGGCCGCCGTCGGTGATCACGACGACGGGTCTGCCCGGCGCGTCGAGCCGGCCGCCCAGCTCGCGCAGCACCTGGGAGATCGGCGCGTCCCTCGCGCGCGCCGGGCCGGGCACGAGCCGGGTCAGCAGCCGGTCCCAGTCGCGCCGGTGGTAGACGGCGGAGTCGAACCTGACCACCCGCCCGCCGTCCGCGGGCCGGTGGAACAGGCTCACCGACAGCCTGTCGTCGAGGCCCAGCGCGGGGCGCACGGCGGCGAACGCGTCCCGGATCCTGGCCAGCAGCGAGGAGGGCGACTCCGCCATCGAGCCCGAGCCGTCCAGCGCCACCTGGACGCTCATGGACGGCAGCTTGGCGCTGATCCGCTCGCGGACGGCGCCGAGGTCGTGATTCATCGGCGTCCCGGCGGGGCCCGGGCGCGCGTCGAGGGGACGCCTGTCCCTCAGCCAGCCGGCCAGCTCGCGCACCGCCTCCTGGCGCACGCGGTCGTCGCCGGGCCAGGTCAGCCCGTAGATGGGGTGCGTCAGGAGCGCTCCACCCTCGGGTTTCACGTCCCTGAGCGCGTCGGAGTTGCTCAGTGGCGGGCCCGGGCAGCCGGGCAGGCCCGGCCCGCCGGCGTTGAGGTCGTCGACGGCGCGGGACGGCACGAGGAAGGCGAGGTGCCGCCGCTCGCCCGCCGGTCCCGTACGGAAGCGGCACAGCGTCTCCACCACGGTGCCGCCGAGCCCGGCGCTGCGCGCCATGTCCTTGCCGCTGTCGGTGTCGACGACCTGCGCGGCGGCCACCAGCCCGGCCACCGACAGGCTCGGCTCGGGATAGACCAGGCGCATCCGCAGCCGCTCCCTGGCGGCCGACAGCGCCGCGTCGAGGCTGCGGCCCTGGCCGCGCCCGGGCAGGAACCGGTCGAAGTCGCCGTAGCGCAGGTTCGCCACCGCGAGCGTCATCCGGTCGGTGCCGGCCTCGCCCAGCGGGACGGCCGCCACGGGCGAGGCCGGGCCGAGCACCAGGCCGAGCTCCTCCGTCGTGGTGGCCACCCACAGGTCGGGGCGCGGGATGAGCAGCCGCGTGTACGGGTCGCCGTGCTGGTTGTACCCGTCGCGCTGCCAGTCGTTCTCGAAGCCGTACGCCAGCTCCTCGACCGACGCCTCGGGATAGACCGAGACGCGGTGCAGCGCGCACCCGTGCTCCGACCGGTCACGGACGAATTTCTCGACGTCGGCGCGGAGCGCGGCCACGTTCTCCGGCGCGGTCATGACGGTCAGCTCCTCCGGCGAGCCGCACGGCACGAACCCCAGCTGCCGGTACGCCCACCCGCCCCCCAGGCCCAGCGCGACCACGCACGCCCCCGCGACGGCGGCCAGGTAGACCGCCGGCAGCAGCCGGAACACGGAGGCGAGGCGCAGCGTCGCCGCCGGCCGGCGCAGGCCGTGCGGGATCCACCCGCAGAGCCATCGCCACACCCGCCCGGCCCGCTCGGCGACCGCCCGCCGGAGCCTGCGCGGGCTCAGCCGGGACGCGGCCCCCAGGACCAGGAAGGCCACGCCGACGAGCAGCGCCATCCCGACGTAGTGGCCGCCGGGGAACCGGTCGGTGAAGGTGGCGAAATCGGTCCAGACCCGGGTGACGATCACGCCGACCAGCGTGCTCACCACCGCCTGGACCACGATGGCACGCGGGTGGTCCTGGCGCGGCGGCGGGCTCTCGTCTCCGCCGTCGTGCGGGTCGTGCTCGCGCGAACGTGATGACGGCATGGGGGCTTCCGTGGGACCGGCGCGGCGTACGGGAACGGGTTGGCGACGTTCGGTGGCGCTTGGGGATACTAACCGCTGGACCTGCCCGCCGTGGCGGCAATGCCTTTTCGCTTCACGCCGCCGGCGCGCTCGCGTGCGGCCACGCCCCGGCCGCCGCGCCGCCCGCCGTCACGATGCCGCCGTCACGATGCCCGGCAGCAGGTCCGGCTCCGCGCCGCCGGCCGCCGCACAATAGGGCGATATTTATTGATAAATGCGCCCAATTTTGCCCGCATTTAATTCAATTGACGCTCGTTCCGGGCCCTTGATAAATTCGCGAATGGTCGTGCAAGACGATCGCGGAAAGGATGCAGAATGCCCGAGCGGATCGCGTTCCCCGCCGACGAGGACCTCGCTTTCGAGGCCAGGACCGACGGCTACGCCCAGACGGAGAAGTCCCTCGACTCCTACAGCCCCAACTGGAAGAGCATCGAGCTGCCGTAGCCGGAAAACCCGCCGGGGCGGCAGCCGAGCCCCCGTCGCCCCGGCCCCTCGACAGAGAAAAGCGATGCATCGGACCTCCATCTGCGGCGTCCTTTACGTGGACGACGGACATCTCGTCTGGGACGATTATCTCAACCATCGGCAAGTCGCTCTGGCGAGCGGCACGGAAACATTTCTGGCGGCCTTCAGACGCCCGCGGGAAATAGCGCGGGTGCTCGCCGGGCACGACGACCCCCACAGCCGCGAGCACGCCGAACGCGTCATCCGGGCGCTCGTCGGCGCCGAGATCCTCGTCGAGCTGGGCTCGCCCCGCGACCTCCGGGAGCAGCACATGAGCGCGGCGTGGGCCCCCTGGTCGCCCCTCGCCAGGGCGTTCCACTACTCGACCCGGTTCCTCGACTCCAACCTGTTCCTGTCCGAGGCCGAGCAGGACGAGCAGCTCCGGCGCAAGCTGGCGGCCGACCCGCCGCCGCCGGCGTTCAAGAAACACCCGGACGCGCTCGACAGCGTCCCGTTCGCGGCCGACGCCTCCTGCGCCGGCACGCTCGTCGAACGCGATCTCCTGACGCTGCTCTACAACCGGCGCAGCGTGCGGTCATTCTCCGGCGACGACATACCGGGGGAGAAGCTGGCGGCGCTGCTGGCGATCACGGCCGCGCCGATCAGGAGCAGCGACGTCAGCCGGACGACGCTCAAGACGAGCCCGTCCGGTGGCGGCAGGCATCCGACCGAGCTCTACGTCTACGCGCGCAGAGTGGCCGGCGTCCCCGAGGGGCTCCACCACTACGACGCCCGGCACCAGGTGCTCGACCGCCTCACCCCGCCGCTCGCCGACGACCTGCTGGTGCACGTGTGCGGCGACCAGACCTGGACCCGCGACGCGTCCGCGTACCTCTTCTTCACCAGCGTGTTCGCCCGCAACAAGTGGAAGTACAAGGTCTCCCGCTCCTACCGCATCCTGCACTACGACGTCGGGCACCTGAGCCAGACGGTCTATCTCCTGACGGCGGCGATGGGGCTTTCCTGCACGTTCACCGCGGCGCTGCGCGACGAGACCCTCTCCCGGCTGCTGGAGCTCGACGACGCCACGGAGCTGGTCATGGGGTGCGCGGTGATAGGCGCCGGGCCGGCCCCGGGCCGCGCATGAGCCGCGGGCCGGGCAAGGCGGTGCGGGCCGGCACCCACCGCGCCGTCCCGCCCGAGGAGACGCTGAGCCGGGTCGCCCCGCACCTGCCGCGCGTCGGCATCACCCGGATCGCCGACATCACCGGCCTCGACCACATCGGCATACCGGTGTGGCAGGCGTGCCGGCCCCTGTCCACCACTCTGTCCGTGTCGCAGGGCAAGGGCCTGACCGACGCGCTGGCGCAGGCGTCGGCGGTGATGGAGTCGATCGAGCTCTGGCACGCGGAGACCGCCCGGGCGAGCGTGCGAAGGGACACCCCGGAAGGTCTCGGGCCCGAGCTCTCCTACGACCCGGCGCGCCTTCCGCTCGCCTACGGCAGCCTGCTGACCCCGCGCACGCGCCTCGACTGGGTCCGCGCGCAGCCCGTCCTGCCCGGTGCCCGCGACGGCGACCGGCCCCGCTGGCTGCCGCACGAGCTCGTCCGCCTCGACGGCACCGTACGCGACCGCTGGGCGATCCCCCTCTTCCGGCCCTCGACGAACGGGCTGGCCGCCCCCCGCCCTGCTCAGGAAGGCGGTGACCAGGGCGTTCCGGCTGCTGCCCGACGTCACCCCGGACGCCGAGGCCGGCCGCCGGCTGCGCCGCGCCGGGCTCGACGCCCGGGCGCTCGACGTGCACCGCCTCGCCACCGCGATGAACCGCGACGCCGAGTCCCGCCGCCCCGGCTTCTCCGTGGAGGGCATCCCCGACGAACGCTTGGCGCAACTGGCGGGCGACCTCTACGGTGTCGGCCCGGACGAGCTGGAGATCGCCGCCAGAATGCGCGGCATCTCCGGCGCCGACGCCCTGATCAGCGCGCTGCGGCCCTATTACCTGCTCGCGAAATACAACCCGGAAACCGTGGCGATCCCGCTGGACGTTTCCTGATGACCCGGAGGCATCCCTGATCTCGGCATACGCGCGCGCCTGGCGTGTTGTGCGCGGCTCCCGCGCGATGACGCTGCTGGCCCTCATCACCGGGGTGAACGCCGTCGGAAACGGCCTCTACGCCACGATCAGCGCCCTCTACTTCACCACCGTGCTCGGCCATTCGCTGACCCTGGTCTCCGCGGTGCTCTTCACGGCGATGCTCCTGGCCATGGCGGCCGACCTGGTCGGCGGCCGGCTGGCCGACACCAGGGGACCCCGCCGGGTGTTCCGGGCCGGTCTCGTCGTGTCCCTGGCAGGCATGGCGGCGATGCTCGCCGCGGGCGAGACCGCCGTCTTCGTCGCCGCGGGGCTGCTCGCCGGCCTCGGCCAGGGGCTGTGCATGTCGTCGAACGTGGCGCTCATCCGCCGCGCCGCCGGCGCCGACGCCGTGCTGGCGCGCGCCACGCTGCGCACCTTCCTGACCGCCGGCCTCGCGCTGGGCGGCCTCGCCGGCGCGGGCGTGCTCGCGGTGGGGGCGCCGGAGGGCTACCTGGTCGCCGTCGCGGTCAACCTCGTCACCTTCCTGTGGTGCGCGCTGCTGGCCGGGAGACTCGAGGTGCCCGGCAGCCCCGCGACCGGCCCCGGGCGGCCGGCCGGGCTGTTCCACGTCTATCGCGATCGCCGGTTCATGACGTTCGCGGGCATCTCGGCGCTCATCTCGGTGCACAACCACGTCCTGCCCTTCGCCGTGCCGCTCTGGCTGGCGCTCACCCATCCGCGGCTGACCTGGCTGGCGGGCATCGCCCTGGTCGTCAACACCGTGCTGGGCGTGGTGCTGCAGCTCCACGCGAACGCCCGGGTGAGCTCCGGGCGCGGCGCCGTCCTCGCCTTCCTCCTGGGCGGGGTGACCATCGGGGCGTCCTACCTCGTCTTCGCCTGGACGGCGCGGGCCTCCCTCGTCACCGCGGCCGTGCTCGTGCTGGGGTTCGCCGTCGTCTACTCGCTCGGCGAGGTCACGCTGGCGGCCGGGGCGATGGACCTGCAGTTCAGGGTGGTGCCGGGCGAGCTGCAGGGCCAGTACAGCGCGGCCTTCGGCACCCTGCACGGTCTCGCGTCGGCCGCCGCCCCGGCGGTGCTCGGCCTGGTCGTCTCGTCCGGCGGCGCGCTCGGCTGGCTGGCCCTCGCGGCGGCGACGGGGCTGCTGGCGTCGCTGGTGCTCGTCGTGGGGCGGAGGTTCGAGTTCCGGCCCGTCGGCTGATCACCTGGCGGCCCGGCGCGCGGCGGCTCCGTGAACGTTTCAGGCCGCGATCCGTCCGGCGCCTCCTCCGGCGGGCGCGCCGCCGGGTGAAGACCGGAGCTCATCCGTCCGGGACGGGCGACGTACGGACGGGCGGCCGCCGGGGCGTGGGCCCGGGGGTGGCCGCGTCCTCGTGAACGGGCTCTCCCGGACGTACCGTGTGGGAATGGAGTTAGCGGAGATCCGGAAATATCCGCTTAAGTCGGTGGCGGGGCGAATGGTGGACTCGTCGGTCGTGGAGCCCTGGGGGCTGGCGGAGGACCGGCGCTGGGCCGTCGTGGACGAGCAGGGGGACATCCACTGGCTCGGCGAGAACCCCCGGCTGCTCTCCGTCGTCGCCCGCGTCACGGACGAGGACGGGCTGCTGCTCGACGCGCCCGGCCTGCCCCGGCTGAAGGTCCCGCCGGCCACCGGAGAGCGGGTTCCGGTGGGGTTCGCCGAAGTGGACAGCGTGGTGCTCGCCGACCCCACCGCGCACGCCTGGTTCACCCGGCTGCTCGGCAAACCGGCCCGCCTGGTCTGGCTCGACGACCCCCGCCGCTGCGCCGTCCCGGCCTCCCACGGCGGCCTGCCCGGCGACGTCGTCAGCCTCGCGGGCGACGCCCCCGTCCTGCTCACCTCCCGCTCCTCACTGCGCCGCCTGGACGAGTGGATCCGCGAGGAGGCCCGGGAACGCCAGGATGACCCGCCCGCGCCGCTGGACATGGCCAGGTTCCGCCCCAACCTCGTGATCGACGGCGCGCCCCCGTACGCCGAGGACGACTGGCGCGAGATCCGCATCGGCGCGCTCGCCTTCCGCGTCTCGGAGCGCTGTGACCGCTGCGCCGCCACCACCTACGACCCGGTCACCTTGGCGCAGGGCAAGGAGCCGCTGCGCACGCTCGCCCGCCATCGCCGCTGGGACGGCAAGACCTGGTTCGGCATCCGCCTGGTCCCCTGGGACCGGGGCGAGCTGCGTATCGGCGACCCGGTCACCGTCCTGTCCTGAGCCGGCTGCCCGGCGGCCGGACGTGGAGAGCCGGGACGGTCAGGGGCGGCCGGGGCCGCGGTAGGGGAGGGGCCGGCTGTAGACGACGCTCGTGGTCGTGCTGCCCAGGCCGGCCAGCTCGTCCATGAGGGTCTCCAGATGCCCCATGGAGGTGGCGGCCACCTTCAGCGTGTAGCAGTCGTCGCCGGTCGTGCGCAGGCATTCCAGGATCTCGTGCCGCTCGGCGAGGAGCTCCCGCAGGGGCTGGTGGCGGTTGCCCGGGTATTTCAGCCGGACCAGGGCGAGCACGGGGTAGCCGACCTTGGTCAGGTCGACCGTGGCGTGGTAGCCGGTGATGACGCCCTGCGACTCCAGCCGGCGGACCCGTTCGGTGGTGGCCGACGGGCTGAGATTCACGCGCCGCCCCAGTTCGCTCAGCGAGATGCGGGCGTCCTGTTGCAGCTGATTGATGATCGCCCAGTCCACCTCGTCGAGATTGACGGTCATGAGGAGAATCTACCGGTAGATTCCCGGCGACAGGCCGGAAAGGCCGGGAAGGCTGGGTTCCGGCGGCGACGATGACCGGGATAGCCTCCTGCCATGCAACTCGGCGTCAACGTACCGAACTTCGGGCCGGGCACCGATCCCGGCGTGCTGCGTGAGTGGGCGCGCATCGTGGAAGGGCTCGGCTTCGACCTGCTCATGATGTCGGACCACGTGGCCGTCACCCCCGACGTGGCCGAACGCTACCCGGAGCCGTTCTACGAGCCGTTGACCACGCTGTCCTGGCTGGCCGGAGTCACGACCAGGGTGAAGCTGGGCACGACCGTGCTGGTCCTGCCCTACCGGCATCCGCTCCTGGTGTCGCGCATGGCCACCGGCCTGCACCGGCTGAGCGGGGGCAGGTTCGTGCTGGGGGTGGGCGTCGGCTGGTCGCGTCAGGAGTACGAAGCGCTGGGCGTGCCGTTCGCCGAACGCGGGAAGCTGACCGACGAATACCTGAGCGTCCTGCGGGGGGCGGAGTACCCGATCTGGGTGGGCGGCAACAGCGGCGCGGGGATCAGGCGCGCCGTCGCGTACGGCGCCCCCTGGCACCCGCTGCACGGCACCCTGGCCTGGATCCGCGCGGCGGTGACGGAGCACGGCCTGTCCGGGTTCGCCCCGCGCATCTTCCTGCGGCTGACGACCGCGCCGGTCGTCGACGCCGAACGCCCCGCCGGTGTCGGCTCCATCGAGCAGATCCTCGACGACCTCGACCAGCTCCGCCTGCTCGGCGCCGCCACCGTCGTCCTCGACCCCTACCACCGCGACCCGGAGGAGACCCGCCGGCCGCAGACGGCGTGGCACGCTCTCACCGCCGTCGCCACCCATTGGAGGAACCGCTGATGATCACCACTGCCGACGGGACGAGAGGACTGCCCGTGATCACGGCAGCAGGCGAGAAGGGAGGCCGCTGATGATCACGGCTGCCGACGAGAGGCTGCTGCGGCGCGCGATCGGCCTCGCGGCGCGCGCCGTCACCCTGGGCGACGCGCCGTACGGCTCCCTGCTGGCGGGCCCGGACGGCGAGATCCTGGCCGAGGCGCACAACACCGTACGCCGCGACAACGACATCAGCGCCCACCCGGAGCTCAAGCTCGCCCGCTGGGCCGCCCGCGAGCTCGACGAGCGCACCGCCGCCCGCACCACCATGTACACCAGCTGCCAGCCCTGCGGCATGTGCGCCGGCGGCATCGTCCGCTCCGGGCTGGGCCGGGTCGTCTACGCGCTCTCCACCGAGCAGCTCGTCGAGCTCAACCCGGGCTCGGGCGCCTGGCCGGCGGTCGAGCAGGAGGGCCCGGCGCTGTTCGACGAGGCACGCGCCCCCATCGACGCCTACTACCGGAGTTCGTGACCACCCCGCCGGCGGAACGGGCCTCCCTTACCGGCGGCGAGTGTGGTCGAGCGTGCGAACGGCCGATTCGTCACGCCCGCAGGACGGTCACCTCGCGGCCGGACGGCGTGGTGGCCCGGGCGAAGCTGCCGCGTTCCTTCCAGGGCGGGGCCTCGGGGCGGCGGTCGAAGACGACCAGGACGCCGGTGGTGAGGGTGAGGCGGTCGAGGTAGCGGTCGAGCTGGGCCAGTCCTTCGGGCTCGGGGTCGTCCGCGCCCGGTCGCCACACCTTCAGCTCCATGGCCTCGCGTTGCATGAGCCGTTCGCCGTCGGGGCCGTCGTACGGCCAGCGGACGAGCACGTCCAGGCGCTTGGTGCCGGCGGCGTATTCGCGGTCGAGGTAGCCGCCGCCGTTGACCAGACGGTGCAGGAAGGCCATGAGGATGATCTGGCAGGCGGCCTCGTGGTAGCCCTCCTGCTGGATGAGGACCTCGCCGTGCTCGCGCCAGAACACCACGAACTCCCGCAGCAGGCGGGGCAGGTCGAACCGGCCGTCGGAGAGCACGAAGTTGTGCGGGGAGGCGCGTACGAACCGCTCGGTGCGGTCGCCCAGCACGCGGAGCAGGACCTCCCGGTAGATGGGGTTGGCGATCTGCAGGTCCTTGGTTCCCCGGATGAGGCCGAGATCGTGGGTGTAGGAGGCCGCATGGTCGAACGCGATGTCGGTGCCGGGCCACGTGCCGGCCAGGATCGGTTCGATCACCTGCTTGACCCGCGGGTCGTGCAGCCTGGCTACGAGAGAGTCCAGATGGGTGGCGCGGGCCCGGATCAGCCGCTCTTTGGCGTCCTCCACCTGCTTGTCGCCGATCGTCCCGGTCACCCCCATCTTGACGGTGATCTCATGGGCGAGGGCGTTGACCAGCCAGGGCTGGCCCCAGGTCAGCTCGAAGACTCGGTCGACCGCGTCCTTGGTGAACTCCTGGCCGGTCGCCCGGGTGTGCTGGTCGTACAGCTCGGCGATCTGGTCGGCGGTGAAGTCGCCCAGGCGCAGCGAGTCGGCGATGATGTTGAACGGGCTGGCCGCGTTGAACCGGCTGGGGTCGCCGCCGGAGGCAACCTTGTAGTCACGCAGGTCGCGCAGCCCGCACAGCACCAGTGACGTGGGGAACGGATAGCCCTTCGATCGCTTGTTGTGGCCGTCGCGGAGCTGGCTGAGGATGCTGACCAGGCTGTCGCCCTGCAAAGCGTCGATCTCGTCGAGGAACAGCACCACCCGGCGCGGGCAGCGCCGGCACCACGCGCTCAGCGCCGCCCCGAACCGGCTGCCCGGCGTGACCTGAGGCCACGGATCCGGCGGCAGCAGCTTCTCCGGCCAGCCCGACAGGTCGGCGGCCTCGCGGAGGGAATCCAGCAGCAGCGACTCCGCGGCGGCGTAGTCGTCGCCGGCCGCCTTGGCGCGCTCGCAGGAGAGCGACAGGGCGGCGGTGTCGCCCTCGGCGGTCAGGTCGGACGCCAGGGTGTCCAGGATGGTCGTCTTGCCGGTCTGCCGGGGCGCGTGCAGCACGAAGTAGCGGTCCATCTCGATCAGCGTCCGCGCCTCGGGAAGCCGTGGCGCGGGGGGAAGCATGTAGTGGAGCCGAGGGTCGCAGGGACCGGTGGTGTTGAAGTACTTCGCTCGGGGTGGCCGCATGGTCACAGTCTGCCATTTTCGCGAGGTCGAGGCAGGGCGTTCAGGCGTTCTTGCGGGATGGGCTCGCTCTGCCGGCTCCGGGCGTCGTGGTTCCGGTCCGGCCCGGTGCCTGATCAATCCACGGGGGTGCGAGGCACCGCTGTGGAGGTGCCGCCGGGGAAGGTGACGACGACCGCCTCGTCGCGTACGTCCACGGTGATGGCGTCGCGGAGCGCGCCCGGGTGCACCTCGTCCCCCGACAGGACCACCAGGGAGACGTGCAGGCCGGGCGTGCCGGCGTGCAGGCAGGGGATGGCCGAGTGCGGGCCGAACGCGTTCGACTCCACCTCCCGGGACAGGCTCGCCCGCTCCCATCCGTACAGGCCGATGACGGCGGAGGTCAGGCCGTCGGTGCGGCGGGCCAGGGCCCAGCGGTCGCCGGTGACCGAGGCGGGCGGGCTGGTGTCGGAGAGGGCGTAGCCGCCTTCGCGCACCGTGCCCCCCTCGCCGCCGGTGATCTCGTGGACGCGGATCTCCCAGGGGCCGGACACGGTCGAGGTGGTCGTGATCACGGCGCCCGTTCCGGTCGCGGACGAAGATGAGGCGGTGGCGTCGCGGCAGGACAGCGGCCGGATGGCGGTCCTGCGGGAGGGGGTGCCGTCCGCCGCGACCAGGGCGAGGTGGTTGTCGAGGTCGCGGGGCCAGGCGTGCTCGGCGCTCTCGGGGCCGGTGCGGGTGGAGTAGGCGAGCTTGGCGTAGTGCGGGTCGTCGGGCGGGGCGCCGTGGTCGCTGCCGTGGTTGAGCAGCCGGACGATCCCGTCGTGGCGGGTGCCGTGCAGGAGCAGGCCGGTCGCCGGGACGGCGGCGGTCACGTCGCGCTCGTCGATGGGCAGCGGCTGCTCCCGCTCGGTCCACACCGGATGGTCGGGAGGCAGCAGCAGGCCGACGAAGGCCTTTGAGGCCCAGTACGGCGACGCCGGCCCCGAGTAGGCCTGCGTCGTGGGCAGGAACGGCTCGTACCAGCCGAGGGAGAGCAGCCCGTCGCGCGACGGCACGCCACGCTCGGCGAAATGGCGCACGACGGAGGAGGCCAGCTTGCGGGTCTGCCCGGGGGTGAGCGGGGTGGCGTCGGCGAGGGCGCCCAGCCAGACGGGCGCGACGGCGGCGAAACGGTAGGTGAGCGAGCGGCCCTGGTGGACCGGCGCGCCGTCGGAGCCGAAGAAGTGCTGGTACGTGCCCAGGAACTCGCGCAGCCGCCCCGCGTACAGCGCGGCCCGCCCGGCGTCGCCGGACATGCGGGTCCACATCAGCGGGTACAGGTGCAGCGCCCAGCCGCAGTAGTAGTCGAAGTTCCGGGATCCGCCGTCGGTGTACCAGCCGTCGCCGACGTACCAGTCCTCGATGCGCTCCAGGCCCCGCTCGATCTCCCGCTGCTCGTACGGCCCGCCGACGGACTTGAGGAACTCCTCCGTCACGGTCTGGAACAACATCCAGTTGTTGTCCCAGGTGCGCTTGCCGACGAAGCCGCCGAGCCACTCGACGACCCGCTCCCGCACGCCGTCGTCGAGCTGGTCCCACAACCAGGGCCGCGTCTCGTGCAGGCCGATCGCGATGGAGGCGGCCTCCACCATCTGCTGGGAGCAGTCGGTCAGCACCGGCCAGGACTCGCCGCCGGACGGGTCGGTGCCCGCGGCGAGACCTCGGGCGTACCTCTCGACGAGGTGCGGCACGTTCCCGCGCGCGCCCGCGATCCGGAACGCGGCGGCCAGGAACGTGCGGGCGAATCCCTCCAGACCGTCCAGTGCCACGCCTGACCAGCTCGCCCGGCCGGGCAGCCGGATCTGCGCCTGTCCCGGCGAGGCGTACGGCGTGACGGCCTCGAGCAGGTGGTCGGCCAGAGCCTCCCAATGGGCGCGGGTCCAGCCGGTGCGCGGGGAGAGCACCCGGTCGGACGGCGGCAGTGGCAGGTAGGGAGGGATCATGTTCAGCCTTTCCGCCCCGTGGCCAGTACGGCGGTGTGGGTGCGGCCGGCCGAGCCGGCCAGGTCGACGGTGAGCCGGGGCCGCTCGCCCGTCGTGACGGAGACCGTATCGCCGGCCTCGATGAGGCGGTGCGCCGGGTACGGCAAGGTGAGCGTGGTGGTGGCGGTCGTGCGACCCGGGTCGGAGACCGCCACCGTGATCCGGCCGGCCGCCCGCCTGATCAGGACCGCGCAGGGCGACGAGGCGGACACCCCGCCCGCCTCCCCGGCCGCCCAGAACAGCGCCGCGAGCACCTCTCCGCCGCCGGCCGAGCGCCCGTGGGCGCGTACCGCCTGCACGCGGCCGGTGTTGGCGAGGATCCGGGCCCCGTCGAAGTCCCCGGTCCGCCGGCGGGTCGCGCCGGGCAGCAGGATGTAGGCGTAGGTCGCGTCCGAGGGGTTCGTCCCGTGGTCGAACCAGAGGGTGGTGTAGTCGCGGGTCACGGGATCGGCGGTGCCCTTGGTGCCGGGGCCGTCGTTGATCTCCAGCCAGGCGCCGGTGCGGCGTTCCCGCAGGACCCGCGGCGCGGGGCCGGACGGGAAGACGTATCCGGCGACCCCTTCGAGGTGGGCCCAGCCGTCGCCGGTGGTCAGGGCGGCGGCGGTGGCGCGGTTCTCCACCACCGTCTCGATCGGGCGGCCGTCGGAGCTGGTGATGCCGGCGCCGAGGCAGACCACCGCGTCGTCCAGGCACACCCAGGCCTTCCTGGCGGTCAGCGTGGTGCCCGCCGCCGCCAGGTCGAGGCCCGCCACGCCGTAACCGGCGGCGGTGACGCCGCCCGCCCAGGCGTTGGCCGGCCGGAACGCGCCCGTGCCGCTGACGGAGACGGCGGGGTCGCGGTGACGGGTGTCCACGGTGGTGCCGGCCAGGCGGTAGGAGTCCACCGTCGGCCAGTAGCCGTCGCTGTAGTGGTCGGAGTCCAGGTAGAGGTAGGTGGCGCCGTCGCCCTGGTACCAGGCGCGGTAGTTCTCGCCGTTGCCGCACTCGTACATGGTGATCCGCCGCGACGACAGACTGATCGCGTACGACCAGCGGGGGCGGCGGTGCACGATCCTGTCCATGGCGGCGAACACGCGGTGGCCGCGCGGGCGTGGCGCCGCGGTCACCGCGTCGTCGCCGAGCAGCGCGGCGGCCCTGGCGGTGGCGGCGACGTTCGCGGCGTCGAGGAAGCGGCCCCGCCGGATCCAGCCCTTGGCCAGTTGCCGGAACCGGGTCGCGTAGGGCTCGCCGGCGCCCGTGGCGAGTTGCAGGATCGCGTCGACGGTGTCGCGGCCGGCGTCGTGGTCGCGGTTGAACTGCCGTGACACGGCCCGGCCGCGCACGCTGTCCATCATCAGCCCGTCGTGGATCCACGGCGCGTAGGCGTGCTCGACCGCGTCGAGCACCACGCCCACCGCCGGGTCGGTGACCGCCCAGGCGCTGCCGCCGAGCAGCCCCAGGGTCGTGGCCAGGGACTGCAGCAGCACCACCCCGTACGAGCCGGTGTAGGCGACCACGCCGTGCTGGATGAACGACCCGTCGGCGTGGAAGCCGTCGCCCGAGGTGACGAGGCCGAACAGGGTGCGCCTGCCGGCGTCGCGCGTGTCGGACAGGCCGTCGCGGGCGAGCGCGAGCTTGGCGGCGTCGGCGCCGACGATGCCGCGCAGGGCCACGATGAGCGCCTTGTCGGCCCGGTTGGCGCCGGTCTCGGCGAAGTCGGTGAGGTTCGTTCTGCGGTCGGGGTTCGGGCAGAAGCGGTCCACGGCGCGGGTCCACGCCGCCCGCTGCTCGGCGCTGATCACGTCGTACATGATCACGGTCGTGTCCATCAGGGCACGGGGCGCGCCGATCTCCCAGTGCCCACCAGTTGCCGGTCTCGCGCCCGGTCTCGTTGTAGGCGCGCTCGTAGAGGAAGTCGAGGCCGGAGAGGATCTCCTCGGCCGCCGACGCGCTCCCATGCGTGGAGGTGCCCGGACTGGCCCACGCGACGGCGAGCGTGCGCAGGCGCTGGTAGCTGCCGGCGATGTCACCCGGCACGCCGGTCAGCGGGAGGTCGGGCCAGAGGAAGGCACGGCCGGGCGACAGCTCCATGGCCGCCCGATGCGCCCGGGCGCCGGCGTCCAGCCGGGCCAGGGGCGCGGCGAAGACGGGGTCGCCGGGGTCGAGGCCGCCGCCGCCGGTGAACAGGACGGCGGCCTTGGCCCGCAGCTCCGAGAAGGCGTCCTGACCGGCCTGCGCGCCGGAGTGCCGGTCGAGGAGAGGCACGGCGGCCAGGCCGCCGAGGAAGGCGCGGCGGCTGGTCATCGCTCCACCAGCGCCGTCAGATCGATGCCGGGCGCGGGCAGCCCCAGCGCGGCCAGCTCCGCGTAGCCGCTCTCCGGTACGGGGAACGCCCACGCCCGCAGGAACGTGGTGAGGTCGTGTCCGGCGGCCCGGCTGAAGTACAGCGCCATCAGCGTGAAACGGCGCGCGGAGTCGCCGGAGGAGGAGGCCGGCCTCTCCTCCCTGACCAGCCGGTGCACGCGAGGGTAGAAGCCGTCGCCGAAGCCCAGCTCCAGCTGCCTGAACGGCACCAGCTTCTCGAACGCCCCCAGCCCCGCGTAGCTCGTGACGGGCAGCTTGGCCAGCGCGGTCTCGTACGCCTTGTTGGTCACCAGGTTGGACGGCATGCCGAAGTGGCGCTGCACGGCGAGGCTGTAGATGTTGACCGTCACCTCGGTCAGCTCGCTCGGCCGCCAGGCCATCTGCTGGTGCTGGTGCCCCAGCTCGTGGTAGACGCCCCACCCCGTGGTCCGCACCTTGTCGGGCAGCAGGAGGCGAGTGGTGGTGTAGGCGTCGTAGTAGGCGGTGTAGGCGTGGGTGGCGTACGCCGTGGACTTGGGGCCGTACTCGGGGCGTACGTTGATCAGGTGCCGCCCGAGCGGGGTCGGGGCGTGCGGCGCGGACGAGCCGTCGAGCCCCGAGACGGCCGCTTCGACGTCCTCGACCTGCTCCAGGAGCCGCATCAGCTCGGCGTGGTCCTGATCGCGCACCTGGAGGAAGGTCTCCCGCCGGACCGTCACGATCATCTGCGGTGAGACCAGCTCCACGAACGGCGCGTCCGTCAGCGTGTCCACCTGCGCCTGGAACTCGGCCTCCGTGGTGCCCCGGGCGGCGAACACGGGAGCGGCGAAGCCCGCCCGGCCCTGCCAGGCCCGGCTCGTGGCGAGGGCGGGGTCGCCGCACCCACTGCTCGGCGCCAGCACGAACGTCGGCGTGGGCACGCCCTCGGGTCCGAACCGCACCACGGCCCGCGCCCGCCGGTCGCCGGCCATCGACAGGTAGACCGGGCCGCCGCCCGGGTCGGAGATGGTGTTCACGCCTTCGGCCAGGGCGTAGCCGCGGGGATACCGGTAGGCGGTGTCAGGGTTGGTGTCGGCCGCGCCGACGTGGGCCACGGGCAACACGCCATCGTTCGCCCGCACCTCCAGCGTGAGCGCGCGGCCGGGCGGCAGGTAGAGCCCGGTCGGCACGAACTCGGTGGTGCGGTAGACGGTCTGCATGCGCAGCCGCTCGGCCTCCGCCGCGGGACGGCCGCGCAGCACGACGGTCCTGGGTGCCGGGACGGGGGCCGCGGACGCGGGCCGGGACAGCAGAGAGGCCGCGCCGGCGGCGGTCAGGCCGGTGATGAGGGTCCTGCGGGTGAGGGGCACGGTCGCCTCCTAGTCGGTCAGCGTCGAGGGGTCGATGGCGGGGGCGGGCAGGCCGAGCGCCGCCACCTGAGCGAGGTGCTCGTCCGTCAGCGGAGCGCCCCATCGCCGCCAGAAGGCAGACAGGTCGGCGCGGGCGATCCTGGAGGTGTAGAGCGCGAGGTACCCCCAGCGTCTGGCCGACTCGGTGTAGTCGGAGTCCGGCCGCTCGGCGCGCACCAGGCGGTGCAGCCGCGGGTGGAAGTCCTCGCCGAAGGCGAGTTCGAGCTGGCGGAAGGGCACGAGTTTCTCGTAGGCGCCCAGCTTGCGATAGTCGGCGGCGGGCAGCTTGGCCAGGGCGGTGCCGAAGGAGCCGTTGACGACCAGGTTGGACGGCTGCCCGAGGGTGCGCTGGGCGGCCAGCGAGTAGATGTTGACCGTGACCTCGGTGAGGTCGCCCGGCTTGTAGGCCATCTGCTGGTGCAGGTGGCCCAGCTCGTGGTAGACGCCCCAGCCCCTGGTGCGCAGGCCGGCCACGGTGATCAGCCGGTCCAGGTAGGTGCGCGGGTAGGCGGTCCAGCCGTGGGTGGCGTACGCTCCGGCGCCGGCCGGCATCCGTGGGGCCTCGACGAGGTGGAAGGGCAGCGGGGAACGCTCCGCTGGGGAGAGCCCGGAGATCGCGGCGTGCGAAGCGATGATCGTCTCCAGGAGCCTGAGCAGGGCCGTGTGATCCTGATCCCGCCAGGCGAGCATGCCCTCACGGCTGATCGAGACGATGGCCCGCTCCGACACCAGTTCGGCCTGGGGTGCGTCGGTGAGCGTGTCGAGCTGCGCCTGGAAGCTCTCTTCTGTGGTCTCGCCCAGCCTGAACGTCGGAACGCGTACCCCGCCCGACCGGAACCGGACCCTGGCACGCTGCCCGTCGCCGACCAGTGACAGGTAGACCAGCCCGCCACCGGGGTCGGTGACGGTGTTGGCGCCCGCGGTCAGCGGGTAGGCGCGCGGGTTCTTGTAGGTGACGTCGGCGTGGGTGTCCGGGGCGCCGACGTGCAGGGTGGGCAGGAGCCCGTCGGGCGCCGCCACCTCGACCGTCAGCGGGGCGTTCGCGGGCAGGTGGACGCCGGTGGGGTGGAAGTCGGTGGTCCTGAGCGCCTGCTGGAGCCGGAGGCGCTCGCTCTCGGCGCCGGGCCGGGCCCGCAGGACGACGGTGTGGCGGGCCTCCTCGGCCAGGGCCGGCCGGGCGAGGAGCAGGGCGGCGCCCGTGCCGCCCGCCATGAGGAAGGATCTGCGGCTGAGGGGGGTCATGGGAGGGAGTTTGTAAGCGCTTTCTAAGGCGGTCAAGGGCTTACTGAATCTTTCTACGGCTTTCTGGCCCAGTTGCCTGGGCCGAATGTCGGAGAGGGGAGTACGCGCTTGCTACCTGGCAGGCGCGACCGAGGCCCGGACCACGATGTTCGTGCCGACCACGGCGACGGTCTGCACGGGGGAGAGGTAGTCGTTGTCCTCTCCGACGTCCAGGCCGAGGCGGACCGCCTGGCGGCCCATCTCCTCCAGCGGGATGCGCACCGTGGTGAGCTGGGGGCGCAGCTCCTGCGCGATGGGCACGTCGTCGTAGCCGACCACCGAGATCGCCTCGGGCACGGGCACCCCCGCCAGTTCCAGCGCCTGCATCGCGCCGGCGGCGACGGTGTCGTTGGCGCAGAACACCGCGGTGAAGTCGGCACGCTCGGCCAGCAGCGCCTTCATCCGTTCGTAGCCGAACCTGCGACTGAGCTGGCCGGTGTGGATCAGCCCCTTGTCATGGGGCAGGTCGCGGAAGCGCAGCGCCCGGCGGTGGCCGGCCAGGCGGGCGATGGTGGTGGACAGGTTCGGCGGGCCGCCGAGGAAGACGATGCGCCGGTGGCCCTGGGTGATGAGGTAGTCGGTGATGGCGAAGGCGCCGCCCTCGTTGTCGTACTCCACGGTCCTGGTCGGCACGTCCTCGCCGAGCGAGGGGCGCCCGCACAGCACCAGCGTGGAGCCGCTGGCGTGCAGCGCCCGGGCCCTGCGGGCGACCTGCGCGGCGTAGGAACGGTCTTCGTAGGCGCCGCCCACCAGGATCACCGCGTCGGCGCGCTGCTCGTGCAACAGGTCGATCAGCGCCAGCTCCTGCTCGTGGCTGCCCTTGGTGCAGCAGACCATGCACAGCCGGCCGTGCGCGGTCGCCTCGCGCTCGACCCCGCGGGCGATGTAGGCGTAGAAGGGGTCCACCAGGTCGTTGATGATGATGCCGACGGTCCTGTTGGTGACTCCCGCCAGTGCCCTGGCATGCGCGTTGGCGACGTATCCGAGCTCGGCGATGGCCTGCTCGACCCGCTGCCTGGTCGCGGCCGAGACGGGATAGTTGCCGTTGATCACCCGGGAGACGGTCGCGCTGGAGACCCCGGCACGCGCCGCCACATCCGCCATGGTCGCCAGGCTCTGCTCGGTCACCGGCCCCTCCTTTCCGTGGCTGACGATCATGCCATTCGGTCGAGCTCGTCGCGATGGATCTGGTGAAGCAGCGGCTCCCCGGTCGTGTAGCGCGCGATCTCCGCGAGCGTCGACTCGGCCAGCCTCGTGAGCTCGTTGCCCTGGGCACCGGCGAGGTGCGGGGTCACGAACGCGTTGGGCAGGTCGAACAACGGGTGTCCGCCCGGCAGTGGTTCGGGGTCGCTGACATCAAGTATCGCGTCCAACCGGCCGCTGCGTACCTCCTTGACCAGCGCCTCGGTGTCGATCAGGCCGCCGCGGGCGGTGTTGATCACGACGGCGCCGTCTCCGAGCAGCGACAGCCGTCTGGCGTCGAGCATCTGGTGGGTCTCGCGGGTCTGCGGGGCGTGCAGGCTGACCACATGTGACCGCCTGACCAGCGTGTCGAGGTCGACGGCCGTGCCGCCGAGCGCGGCCACCTCGGCGGGCTCGGCGTACGGGTCGTACACCAGCACCTCGGCGTCGAGCCCGCGCAACAGCTCCATGACCCGGCGCCCGATCCGCGACAGCCCGACCAGCCCGACCGTGATGTCGCGGGTGCCGAGCCAGGCCAGGCCGGTGAAGTCGCGCCGGCTGCCCGACTCGCGGTAGCGGTGGGCCAGGGTGAAGGCGCGCTTGGCGCCGAAGACGATGGCGGCGTAGGTGAACTCGGCCACGGGCACCGCGTTGGCGTCGGCGGCGCTGGTCACCCGTACCCCGCGGTCGAGGACCGCGGGGTCGAGGAAGGTCTTCACCGTGCCCGCCGCGTGCGCGATGAGGCGCAGGGCGGGTGCCCGGTCGAGCAGGTCGGCGCCGATCCTCGGGCAGCCCCACCCGGTGACGAGGACCTCCGCCCCGGCGATCGTGTCCAGCGCGCCGGCCGAGCTCAGCTCGTGCAGCACCTGATCGTGGACCTCGACCAGATCGCCGAGCCTGCGCAGCGTTCCGCCGCCGAACACCTCCTCTCGGACTCCGGGCGCCATCGCGAGGACGGCGCGCGGTCTCAGCCGGGGCTGCGGAGGTTTCACCGGCGTCCCTTCTGATAGTAAGCGCATTCTATACATCGAGCACGCACGTTAGGACTCCACCTGCGGAAAGGTCAAGCCAGGCGCAGCAGGAAGCGGATATTTTCCGTTATAGGTCTTGACGGGATCGAAAGCGCTTACTAACTTCCTCGCCAACCGGAAGGACCACAGCGCATGACCGCTACCCTCGACGCTCCACCCACCGAGGCCGCCTCCGAGCGGCGCCGGACGCCACCCAAGCTGTCGCTGTGGCGCCGCCTCCGGCGCGACCGGGTGATGCTCCTGCTGGCGCTGCCCGGGCTGCTCTATTTCCTGGTCTTCCACTACGGGCCGTTGTTCGGCTACGTGGTCGCGTTCAAGGACTATCAGCCCTACATCGGGTTCGTGGACAGCCCATGGGTGGGCCTGCAGAACTTCGTCAGCGTCTTCGCGGACCCGGGCGTCTGGAACGCCCTGGGCAACACGCTCAAGATCACCCTCACCCAGCTCGTCCTGTTCTTCCCCGCGCCCATCGCGCTGGCGCTGCTGCTCAACAGCGTGCTCAGCGACAAGGTGCGCAGGTTCGTGCAGAGCGTGGTCTACCTCCCGCACTTCATCGGCTGGGTGATCATCGTCTCGGTGTTCCAGCAGATCCTCGGCGGCGCGGGAGCGCTGCCGAACTTCCTGGAGAGCGTCGGGCTGCCGCGCTACGACATGATGACCGACCCGGACGTCTTCCCGCTGCTGGTGACGTTGCAGGTGATCTGGAAGGACGCCGGCTGGGCCACGATCATCTTCCTGGCCGCGCTGCTCTCCATCGACCAGGGCCTGTACGAGGCCGCGGCCATGGACGGGGCGGGCCGCTGGCGCCGTCTCTGGCACGTCACGCTGCCCGGCATCACCCCGATCATCATCCTGCTGCTCATCCTCAACCTCGGCAGCATCCTGTCGGTCGGCTTCGAACAGATCCTGCTCCAGCGCGACAACGTCGGCCCCGACGCGGGGGAGGTGCTCGACACCTTCGTCTACTTCAACGGCGTCAAGGACGGCCAGTGGGGCGCCGCCGCCGCGGTCGGCCTGGTCAAGACCATCGTCGGCACCGCACTGGTGCTCGGCGCGAACAAGGTGGCCCATCTGTTCGGCCACGAGGGGGTGTACCGCGGTGCCGACAAGTAGCCGTCCCGCCTGGATGGAGCGGCCCTCCACGATCGGCCTGGTCGTCAAGGGCCTGATCCTGCTCACCGTGGTCCTGCTGGTGGCCTACCCGTTCGTCGGCGTGATCGGCACCAGCCTGTCGACGGAGAGCGACATCGCCAGGAGCGGCGGCTTCGTGCTCCTGCCCACCTCGCCCAGCCTCTCGGCCTACGAGACCGTCTTCAACGGCGGCACCGTCACCCGGGCGCTGCTGGTCAGCGTGCTGGTGACGGTGATCGGCACGGCCGCCAGCATGCTGGCCACGATCGGCATGGCGTACGGGCTGAGCCGCCGCGAGGTGACCGGCGCCCGCTGGATCCTGCTGATCGCCCTGCTCACCATGCTCTTCAACCCCGGCCTGATCGCCAACTTCCTGCTGGTCAAGCAGGTCGGGCTGATCGACACCTTCGGCGCGCTGATCCTGCCCGGCCTGGTCAGCGCGTTCAACCTGGTGGTGCTCCGCTCGTTCTTCATGGGCCTGCCCCGCGAACTGCTGGAGAGCGCGCGCATCGACGGGGCCGGCGACTTCGGCATCCTCGTCAGGATCGTGCTGCCGCTGTCGAAGGCGGTGCTCGCGGTCATCTCGCTCTTCTACGCCGTCGGCTACTGGAACGCCTTCTTCAACGCCCTGCTCTATCTCAACGACTCGGACAAGTTCCCGCTCCCGCTGATCCTGCGCACCTTCGTCCTGCAGGGCAGGACGCTGGACTCCCTGGCCGCCGCCGAGGCGCCCGCGCCGGTGCAGGCCATCCAGATGGCCGTGCTCGTGGTGGCGATCGTGCCGATCCTGCTCGTCTACCCCTTCCTCCAGCGCTACTTCACCAAGGGTGTGCTCACCGGCGCCATCAAGGGCTGAACCCCCCGACCCAAGGAAAGATCGTCATGAGAGAACCCGTCTCCCGCCGCGGTTTCCTGCGCCTCGGCGCCGCCGCGGCCGTGTCCGCCGCCGGCGCCGCCGCGCTGTCCGCCTGCGGCGGCGGATCGGCCGCCCCCGCCGCCAAGGCCCAGGGGCTGGCCATCACACTGCCTGCGTACACGCCGCTGTCCGGCGCGCTCAAGCCCGACCTGCCCGGCAACGCCACGGGCGTGCCCGACGGGTACTTCACCTATCCCAAGGAGTTGTTCAAGGCGGTGGCCAAGCCACCCATGTCGGGCGGCACCGTCAGCATCGCGGTGCAGACCTTCTCGCCACCCCCGCCCGGACGGGCCGAGAACCCCGCCTGGCAGGAGGTCGAGAAGCGGCTCGGCGGGACGGCCGACATGCAGCCGGTCACCTCCGACGACTGGCCGACGAAGTTCAACACCATGGTCGCCGGCGGCACGCTGCCCGACCTGTTCACCTACGTCTCCACACAGGGCGTCAACAACCTGCCCGCGTTCGTCGCCAGCCAGTGCACCGACCTGACCGCGTTGCTCGGCGGCGACGCGGTCAAGGAGTACCCGAACCTGGCGGCGATCCCGCAGGTGTTCTGGAAGCAGGGCATCGTCGGCGGGAAGCTGTACGGCATCCCCGTGCCGCGCAACATGGTGGGCGGGCTCGGCTTCTACCGCGCCGACATGTTCGCGCGGGCGGGCGTCACCGATCTGGCGCAGGTCACCGACCTGGACCGGCTGTTCGAGCTGCTCAAGGAGGTGACCCGGCCCAAGGACAACCAGTACGGCCTGGTCACCCACACCGGCGGCGTCTACGGCCTGTCGATCTTCGCCCAGCTCTTCGGCGCGCCCAACCTCTGGCGGCTGGACAACGGCAAGCTCGTGCACCAGATCGAGACCGAGGAGTACAGGGCCGCCGTCGAGTACGTGCGCAAGCTGCGCGAGGCAGGCGTCATCTACCCCGGCTCCGAGGGCTTCGACGGGCTCAAGCGCAAGAACGAGTTCAACGCGGGCCGCGCGGCGCTCGTCTACGACGGCCTGCCCGCCTACCTCGGCCCCACCGGCTACCTGCAGACCTCCAGGAAGATCGACCAGAAGGCCGACCCCAGGCCGATGATCCCCATCGGCCCGGCGGCCAAGGCCCACCTCAACAACATCGTCGTCTCGATCACCATGATGAAGAAGAGCGACGAGGCCCGCGCCAAGGAGCTGCTGCGGGTGGCCGACTTCTTCGCCTCGCCGTTCGGCAGCGAGGAGTACACGCTGTTCAACTACGGCGTCGAGGGCGCCGACCACACGCGCGACGACAAGGGCAACCCCGTGCTGACCGAGCAAGGCGGCAGGGACACCACGGTGCCGTGGAAGATGGTCGCCGCGCCGACCCAGCCCCTGTTCGACTCCTCCTCGGCGGAGGCCGTGAAGATCATGCACGAGGCGATCGGCAAGATGATCGCCGTCGGGGTCGAGGACCCGACCGTGGGGTCGTACTCGCCGGCCAACGAGAACAGCTACGAGTCGCTCTACACCATGCGCAACGACCGCGTCACCTCCATCGTGGCCGGCCGCGCCCCCGTCAGCGACCTGGACCGGCTGATCAAGGACTGGCGCGCCAAGGGCGGGGACAAGGCGCGCGCCGAGTTCGAGGAAGCGCTCAAGCAAGCACCGAAGGCAGGCTGACCATGAAAAGACACCTCGTCTTACTCGCCGCCGCCGCGCTGCTCAGCACGGCCGCCGCTGTCCCCGCCGCTGTCCCCGCCGCGCCCGCGCCGGGCGCGCCCGGCCTGGGCGACCCGCTGTTCCCGACCCTCGGCAACGGCGGTTACGACGTCCGCCACTACGACGTCTCCTTCGACTTCACGCCGGCCACCTACGACTTCACCGGCGCGGTCGCGTTCACCGCGAAGGCCACCCAGGCGCTGTCGTCCTTCAACCTCGACACCGACGGCCACACCATCGACGGGGTCACCGTCAACGGCGAACCCGCCACCTGGTCGCTCTCCCTCGGCCAGAGCGGGCAGGAACTGACCGTCACCCCGGCGGCACCGCTGCGCGAGCACGTGCCGTTCACGGCCGAGGTGCGTTTCCGCGGCAACGGCAAAGCACCGCGCGCCGGCCTGACGGGATGGAACTTCGGCCCCGACGGCGGGTTCGCCGCCGCCGCCCAGTCCAGCAGGGCCGACACGTTCTTCCCGGTCAACGACCACCCGTCGGACAAGGCCACCTGGACCTTCCGCGTCACCGCGCCCGAAGGATACGTCGCCACCGCCAACGGCGAGCTGACCAGCAGGCGGGGCAACGTGTGGCGGTTCGAGGCGCGCGAGCCGATGGCCTCGGAGCTGATCGCCCTGGCCGTGGTGAAGGGCGCCTACCTGTACGGCGAGGGCCCGCACGGCCTGCCACTGCGCCACGTCGTCCCCCAGGGGCAGGAGGACCGCTACGGCCCCATCGCCGCCGAGACCGGCGAGCAGATCGCCTGGGCCGAGGCGAAGTTCGGCCGCTTCCCGTTCTCCACCTACGGCATCCACATCTACCCGGGCTACCGCAACGCGCTGGAGAACCAGACGTTGTCGCTGTTCGGCACCGGCTGGTTCGACCAGCCCACCTACTCCAACACGATGGTGCACGAGCTGGTCCACCAGTGGTTCGGCGACTCGGTCACGCCCGCCACCTGGCAGGACGCCTGGCTGAACGAGGGCCCGGCCGTCTACTACGCGGCCCTGTGGGCCGAGGAGCACGGCGGCCCGTCCCTGCTGGAACGGATGCGCACCGTGTACGGCAAGCTCGACGCGGTCCGCGCCAAGGACGGCCCGCCCGGCAGGCCCAAGGCGCTGGGCGGCTACAACATCTACGACGGCGGCGCCCTGGTGCTGTACGCGCTGCGCACCGAGGTGGGCGACGCCGCCTTCGACCGGATCATGCGCACCTGGGTCAAGCGCTTCAGGAACGGCAACGCCTCCACCGAGGACTTCATCGCCCATGCCGCCGCCATCACGCACCGCCCCGGCTTGGACGGATTCCTGCGCGACTGGCTCTACGGCGCCCACAACCCCCCGTTGGAGGGCATGTGAACAGCGCGGTCGCCCTGGTGCTGCTGCTGACCATGACCCCGGCGGCGGCACCGGGACCGAAGGTCTACTACGCCGCCCCCGACGGCCGCTCCGCCGCCTGCAGCAGACCCCACCCCTGCTCCCTGGAGGGCGCCAGGGACAAGGCCCGGCAGGCCCTCACCGAAGGCATGGACCGCGACATCGAGATCCGCCTGACCGGCGGCGTGTACCGGCGGAGCGAGCCGCTCGTCCTGGACCGGCGCGACTCCGGGCCCGAAGGGCACACCGTGACCTGGACCGCCGCGCCCGGCGCCCGGCCGAGCCCGGTCGAGCAGCTCGAACGTGACCTCGCCAGGGCGGGCAGCGCTTCGCAGTCCGCCACCGACGGGACGGCGGTGGCCGCCAACGCCATCGACGGCTCCACCGTCACTGACAGCAGGACCACCTCGGGGCAGGGCTCGTGGTGGCAGGTGGACCTCGGGCAGGAGGTCGCGGTCGGCACAGTCGAGCTGTGGAACGACGCGAGCATGACCACGGCCGACGTCCAGGTGCTGGTCTCGCGCACGCCGGACTTCGCCGACGCGACCGTGGTGCAGCCGGCGGGCAAGGTGCTGCGCCCGTCGCTGGTCACGGTGAACGCCGAAGGCCGGTACGTGCGGGTGCAGCGGATCGGAACAGGACGGATCGGGCTCTCGGGGGTCGCGGTCCAGGAAAAGGACGGGAAATGAGCTGGTTCACCGAGGCACGCTTCGGTCTGTTCATCCACTGGGGCATCTACGCCGCCGCCGCCCGCCACGAGTGGGTGCGCTCGTACGAGCGGCTCACCGAAGAGCAGTACAGCCGCTACTTCCACCATTTCGACCCTGACCTCTACGACCCGGGAGCGTGGGCGGACGAGGCGGCCGGCGCGGGCATGAAGTACGCCGTGGTGACCAGCAAGCACCACGACGGCTTCTGCCTGTGGGACTCCGGCCTGACCGACTACAAGGCGCGGCGCGACCTGCTCGCCCCGATGCTCGACGCCTTCAGGGAACGCGGCCTGCGTACCGGCCTGTACTACTCGCTGCTCGACTGGCACCACCCCGACTTCCCCAACGACCTCTACCACCCGCAACGCGACGATGACCTTGGCGACCGCGACATCCGGAAATATACGGACTACCTGCACGGCCAGGTCCGCGAGCTGCTCACCCGCTACGGCGACATCGACACCATGTGGTTCGACTTCTCCTACGAGGGGCGCGGCTTCGGAGCCAAGGGGCCCGCGGAGTGGCGCTCCAAGGAACTGGAGCGGCTCGTCCGCGAGCTGCGGCCCGGCATCCTGATCAACAACCGGCTCGGGCTCGGCACCGGCGACTTCACCACCCCGGAGCAGGTCATGCCGCCCGGCGGCGTGCCCGGCCACACCCCGTGGGAGTCCTGCCAGACGCTGAACGGAAGCTGGGGCTACCACCGCGACAACCAGGACTGGAAGCCGGTGGACCTGCTGGTGAAGATGCTGATCGACACCGTCTCCAAGGGCGGCAACATGCTGCTCAACGTGGGCCCCAACGCGCGCGGCGAGTTCGAGCCCCGCGCGATCGAGCGGCTGCGCGGCATCGGGAAGTGGATGCGCCTGCACGCCCGCTCCATTCACGGCGCCGGCGCCTCGGCGTTCGAGCCGCCGCAGGACTGCCGCTACACCCAGCGCGGTGACCGCCTCTACCTGCATCTGCTGTCCTGGCCGATGAAGTACGTGCACCTCGCCGGACTCGGCGGCCGGGTCCGGTACGCGCAGTTCCTGCACGACGCCTCGGAGGTTCCCCTGGTCGAGATCGACCCCAAGGAGCCCTTCCACCACTACCTGCGCGGCCTGCCGGAGGACACGCTCACCCTGCAACTGCCCATCACCCGCCCGGACGTCACGGTCCCGGTGATCGAACTCTTCCTGGAGCCCTCATGAACGACCTGCGCATCGGTGTGATCGGGCTGGGCCTGCGCGGCTCCCTGGCCGATGTCGCCCATCGGCCGGGCGAAGGCTCGCGGGTGGTGGCCGTGGCCGAGCTGGACAAGTCGCTGCGCGAGCGGGCGGAGGAGCGCTTCGGGGCGCGGGCGTACGAGGACTACCGGCTGATGCTGGGCGAGGTCGACGCGGTGCTCGTGCTCACTCCCGACGACACCCACGCCGGCCTCGCCTGCGAGATCCTGCGCGCGGGCGTGCCGGTCTTCGTGGAGAAGCCGCTGGACATCACGCTGGAGCGGTGCGACGCGATCCTGCGCGCCGCCCGGGAGAGCGGCACCAGGCTGTACGTGGGGCACAACATGCGGCACATGCCCGTCGTCCGGCTGATGCGCGACCTCATCCGGCGCGGCGACATCGGCCGGGTGCGCACCGTCTGGGTGCGGCACTTCGTCGGGCACGGCGGCGACTTCTACTTCAAGGACTGGCACGCCGAGCGCGCGCACGTCGGCGGGCTGCTGCTGCAGAAGGCCGCCCACGACCTGGACGTGGTGCACTGGCTGGCCGGCGGCTACACCC
>NZ_JOAG01000010.1 GCF_000725485.1 Nonomuraea candida
GTTGACCGACGCCGACACGCCCTCCAGCTTGTTCAGCTTGCGCTCGATCCGGTTCGCGCACGAGGCACACGTCATGCCACCGATCGAGAGCTCGACGGCGTTCTGCCGGTCATCGGTGACCTGGGACATCACCTTCTCCTTTCGCTCGCTCAGTGGCTGTGGTCGTCGCCGTGCCCACCGGAGGTGGACGTAGGCGCCGGTACCTGCGCTCTCTTACCCGCGGAGAGGGTGAAGTCGGCCGTACGGACCTCGCCCCCGTGCTGGAAGTCGAGGAACAGCCGGTAGTCGCCGGTGCTGGGCGCCTCGGCGTAGAAGACGATCTCGGGGCCGGGCCTGGTCTTGCCGTCGCCGGGCTCGCCGTCCGGGTGGACGTGCAGGTAGGCGAGGTCTCCGGCGCGCAGGGCGACCAGGTGGCCGTAGGCGCCGAGGTAGGGCTGCAGGTCGGTGACCGGCTCGCCGTCCTTGCGCACCTTGAGGGTCAGCTTGCTGGACTGCCCCGGCGTCAGCTCGCCGTCGAGGGTGACCTCGTATCCGTCGATCTTCGCCGTACGGCTCTCCTTCGGGAGCGGCTCGGGCCGGTAGTCGCCGGCCACGGGCAGGTCGGCCCCCAGGGTCAGGGCGGCGCCGCCGGCCGGCTTGAAGTCGGCGAAGGCGCGGTACGGCCCCGCGCCGGGCAGCGTCAGCCTGACCGACCAGACGCCGTCGGGAGCCAGCTCGGGGTGCAGGTGCCGGAAGGTCTCCAGGTCGCGGGAGACGACGATGAGGTGCAGCTTCTTGTCGTGCTCGACCTCGTAACCGGTGACCGGCTCACCGTCGGGGCCGGTCACGGCGAAGCGGAAGTCGGTGGGCTCGCCCGGCTTGATCGACGTGGTGAGCGGCGTCAGGGTGTAGCCGTCCTGGGAGACCTGGAGCCCCCCGGGGGTATCCGCCTTCGCCGGCTCGGCGGGGTGCTCCCCGTGCCCGGCGCTCGCGGCGGGCGTGGCGGAGAGCTCTCCGGCGGGCTCCCCGTGCGCCGCGCCCGCCGTCGTGGCGGCGTGCTCCTCGGCCGGGGGCGGCGCGATCGGCCCGACCACCTTGCCGACGCCCAGGGCGCCGCCGAAAACGACGGCCAGCCCCAGGACGTATGAGCCCAGCTTGGCCCCGGTGTTCACCGCTCCACCACTTCGTAGCCGGCCTCTTCGACGGCGGCGACGATCTCCGCCGCGTCGACGGGACCGTCACTGTCCACGGTCAGCAGGCCGCTGGCCAGGTCCACCTCGACGGCGGTGACACCGGCCACCCCGCCGACCTCCTCCTTGACCGAACTCACGCAGTGGCCGCAGGTCATGCCCTTGACGGTGTAGGTGGCGGTGCTCATCTCGGTGTCTCCTTCGATCCTCAGGAACGGACAAGTCTGGCGATGGCGTCGGAGGCCTCCTTGACCTTGGCCTCCGCCTCCGGCCCGCCCTTCTGCGTGGCCTCGGCGACGCAGTGGGCCAGGTGCTCTTCGAGCAGGGACAGAGAGAACGACTTCAGCGCGCTGGTCGCCGCCGACACCTGGGTCAGGATGTCGATGCAGTATTTGTCGTCTTCGACCATGCGCTGCAGGCCGCGGACCTGCCCTTCGATGCGGCGCAGGCGCATCGCATGGTCCTGCTTGTTACCGCTGTATCCGGCCATGTCCACCCCTCTCCTCGTCAGTCGCCTGTCACAACACCATACCCCCCTACGGTATTCCCGGCAACCACGGCGACCCGACTTGACATATACCCCCCGGTGGTATCTATTGAGCACCGCTCGACATACCCCCGTGGGGTACAAGCATCGGAGGATTGATCATGTCCGCACCGTCCCCCCGGCGCTGGGCCGCCCTGGCCCTGATCGCCACGGCCCAGTTCATCGTCATCATGGACACGTCGATCATCGGCGTCGCCCTCCCCCGCATCCAGCAGGACCTCGGCTTCACCCAGGAGAGCCTGTCCTGGGTCTTCAACGCCTACGTCGTCGCCTTCGGCGGCCTCCTGCTGCTCGGCGGCCGCCTGTCCGACCTGTTCGGCGCCCGCCGGCTCTTCGGCGCCGGCTGGATCATCCTGCTCGCCGGCTCGCTCCTCGCCGGCATCGCGCCCGAGGTGTGGGTGGAGCTGACCGGCCGGGCCGTACAGGGCGTGGGCGCCGCGCTGATCGCACCGTCCGCGCTCACGCTGCTGATGATGCTGTTCGGCCACGACCCGCGCGAGCTGACCAGGGCCCTGGCCCTGTATGGCGCCGCCGCGCCCGCCGGCGGCACCGCCGGCGTCTTCCTGGGCGGCGTCATCACCGAATACCTGAGCTGGCCCTGGGTCTTCTACATCAACGTGCCCATCGCGCTCGTCGCGCTGCTGGCCACCGGCCCGCTGATGCCCGCCGCCCGGGCCCGGCGCGGCTCCATCGACGTGCTCGGCACGCTGACCGTCACCCTCGGCCTCGGCGCCGCCGTCTACGCCATCGTCCGCGCGCCCGAGGTGGGCTGGGGCTCCGCCGAGACGTGGATCGTGCTGGCCGCGGCCGTGGCGCTGCTGGTGGCGTTCGTCGCGATCCAGGCCCGCCGCCGGGAGCCGCTGATGCGCCTGTCCATCTTCCGCACCCCCGACCTGTCGGCCGCGAACCTGACCCAGCTCCTGCTGGGCGGCGCGTGGATCCCGATGTGGTTCTTCCTCAACCTCTACCTGCAGCAGGTCCTCGGTTACAGCGCCTTCCCCAGTGGCGCGGCCCTGCTCCCGATGACGGTGCTCATCATGATCGGCATGATCGTCCTGGCGCCGCGGGCCATCGGCCGCTTCGGCCCCAAGGCCACCACCGTCACCGGGCTCGTCCTGCTCGCGGCGGGGATGGCCTGGCTGTCCCTGATCAGCCCGGACGGCGGCTTCGCCACCGACGTCCTGCCCGCCAGCCTGGTGGCCGCCCTGGGCATGTCGCTGGCCTTCATCCCCTCCCTCGGCACCGCCATCTCCTCCGCCCGCCCGGAGGAGGGCGGCCTGGCCTCGGGCATCGTCAACACCAGCTACCAGGTGGGCTCGGCGCTCGGCCTGGCCGCGATGACCGCCGTGGCCGCCGCCAACGGCGCCGGCCGGCTGGGGGATCCGCCGGCGCTGACCGACGGCTTCTCCGCCGCCTTCGTCGGAGCCGCCGGGATCGCGGTCGCGGGCGCCCTGATCGCCGCGGCGACCCTGCGCTCCCGCACCGCCGCCCCCGGCGGCGAGGTCCCCGCCTCCCGCGACTGACGCGGTGTGTCACGTACGGGACACGACCGCCCGCCATGGCCCGGGACGAGGCCGTCCGCCTTGGCCCGGGCCGGGACTCCGGCGGCTCCCCCGCCCGCACCATGGCCGGCTCTCAGCCGCGGACGGTGTGCCGCCCCTTGCGCCGCTCGCCCAGCCGTACGGCCGCGAACACCAGCAGGGCCAGCAGCACCGTGGCGATGACCACGTTGGTGCCGACGCCGACATAACCCTCCACCAGCGACCAGTTCTCCCCCAGTGCCCAGCCGGCCAGGACGAAGACGGTGTTCCAGAGCAGGCTCCCCGCCGTGGTCAGGAGCGTGAAGACGCCCAGCGGCATGCGTTCCACCCCGGCGGGGACGGAGATCATGCTCCGGAAGATCGGGATCATCCGCCCGAAGAACACCGTCTTGCGTCCGTGCTTGTGGAACCACGCCTCGGTCCTGGCGATGTCGGAGACCTTCACCAGCGGGATCCGCGCGGCCAGGGCCAGCGTGCGTTCGCGGCCGAGCAGCGCGCCCACCCCGTACAGCGCCAGGGCCCCGACCACCGAGCCGGCGGTGGTCCACAGCAGCACCGCGAGCAGGTTCATCTCGCCCTGGGAGGCGGTGAAGCCGGCCAGCGGCAGGATCACCTCGCTGGGGAGGGGCGGGAAGAGGTTCTCCAGCGCGATCGCGATCCCGGCCCCCGGTGCGCCCAGGGCCTCCATCAGGTCAACCAGCCATTCCGTCATGGCTCAGAGACTAGAGACGATCAAGGTCCGGCCACCATGAGGCGGACAGCCGTTCCGGGGTGCGGGAAACCACACCCCCCGTGGCCACCATCGTCCGGCGCGGGACCTGGAGCCCGTGCCGGACGGCCGTGGCTACTAGTGGAATGGATCGTTCCGTTCTGCTAGGGTGAATGGTGTGCGGCCGCGGGGTCGCCAGGAACGAAGGGCACGAAAATGATCCTTGTCGTCGGAGCCACCGCTCACTTCGGCCGCCAGACCGTCGACTCGCTCGTCGCCGCGGGTCACCCCGTCAGGGCGCTGAGCCGGACCCCCGAGCGGGCCGGGCTGCCCGCCGGCGTCGAGGTCGTCCAGGCGGACCTGACCAGGGCGGAGACGCTCGGCCCCGCGCTGGCGGACGTGACGGCGGTGTTCCTGGTGCTGCCGTACGGGCTCGACCCGGCGCCGTTCCTGGACGCCGCGCGGCGGGCCGGCGTGCGGCGGATCGTCTTCCTGTCCTCGGGGGCCGTGGTGGACGGGGCGGAGAAGCAGCCCGACGTGATCGCCGCCTACCACCACGGTGTCGAGCAGGCCGTCAAGGCGACCGGCGCGGAGTGGACGTTCCTGCGGATCTTCTTCCCGGCCGTCAACTCGTTGTCGTTCGCGATGCAGCTCGGCGGGGGTGACGTCGTGCGCGCCCCGTACGCCGGGGCCGCCGCCACCGTCGTCCACGAGCGCGACGTCGCCGACGTGGCGGCCCGGGTGCTGACCTCCGGCGGGCACGCGGGGCGGGTCTACGAGCCGACCGGGCCCGCGTCGCTGACCCAGGCCGAGCAGGTGAGCGCGCTCGGCGCGGCCCTCGGCCGCGACCTGAGCTTCGAGGAGCTCGACGCCGGGCCGGTCAGGGAGCAGATGGGGCGGTTCATGGACCCCGACTTCGTCAACGCGCTCTTCGACCTGATGGCGGCCACGGTGGGCCGCGACGCGCCGGTCAACTCCGTCGTCGAGGAGCTCACCGGGCACCCGGCCCGCACGTACACGCAGTGGGCCGCCGACCACGCCGCCGACTTCAGCTGACGTGCCCGGAGAGGTAGGCGCGCAGGTGGACGGCGGCGTCGAGCATGGCCTCGCCCGTACGGGTCAGGCCGGCCAGCCGCTCGGCCACGGCGGCACGCAGGGCCGTGGTGTCGCCCGTGCGGCGCAGGCCGTCGAGGATGAGCCTGATCTGCGGCAGCGGATGGCGCCCCTGCCGCAGCACGTGCACCACGCGGGCCTCGCGCACGTCGGAGGGGCCGTAGACGCGGTAGCCGGTGCCGGGCTCGCGCCGGGGCGCGAGCAGCCCGGCGTGCTCCCACACCCGTAGCGCGGAGGCGCGCACGCCGAGGTGGGCGGCCACCTCCCCGATGCGCAGGTCCGCGCGGGGCGCCTCGGGGGCCCCAGCGATCTGCCCGGCGATGGCGTCGAGGGTCTCGGCGGTGGTCCTCAGCGAGGCGCGCTGCTCGTGCAGCGCGGCGTGGCAGGCGTCGACGAGGGCGAACGCCCGGGCGCGGTCACCGTCGTGCACGGCCAGCATGATCGACCGGGCCGCCTCCGCCCCGTATCCCTTGAGCATCGCCCGGTAGGCCAGCAGCGCGGCGCGGTGATGTGCGCCGAACGTGCGGTAGCCGGTCTCGGTGCGGCCGGCGGGCGGCAGGATGCCCGCGTCGACGTAGTTGCGGATCTGCTGGGTCGAGACGCCTGCGAGGCGGGCCAGGTCGACCGGGCGCAACCTCGATCGTTCGGCACCCACGGCAAGCATCTTAGGTCTCCGCCCGGCCCGGCGAGCCCAGGCCCGACTCCCCGTCCGGCCCGCCACGGCGGCTTCTCACCCAGCCGTCCCCCACGGCTCCCCGCCCGGCCCGTCCCTGCGGCTCCCCGTCCCTGCGGCTCCCCGTCCGGCGGCTCCCCGCCCGGCCCGTCCCGGCGGCTCCCCGCCCGGCTCGGGGTGTCGTGGAAACTCGCCTGCGGCGGATTGCGCTGTCAACGGCCCGGGACGTCGCCGCTCATTTCCCCCGACAACCGCCGCCACTTCGCCGGACCCGCACCCGGCGAACGGCCACTTCGGGCAGATTTCCGCTGGTCAGCGGGGTGGCCGTCATCTGAGGAGACCCTTAACCCGAGCGGCCGGATTTGCCTTCCCCTCGTTTCCGTCCGCCCCGGCCCGCGGTCCGGAGACAGGAAAACCCGCACGCCCGCCCGCCACCGGCGCACATTCCCGGCCATACCCGAAACCGTTTTCCGGGGGTTCCCTTCATCCGGCCGGACAACGCGCGCCGCACATCCATGCGGGACGAGATCGCGAAATCGCCGGCCAGCACCGTATCACGCCTCCTCGCGGGCCGCCCCGCGAGGGCCCGCGCGGCGTCCTCCGCACGGCCGCCCGGTGCCCCGTCGGGCCTCGCGCGAAACATTGACCCCTGCATTGACACCTGACAACAAATGCTTGTTATGAAATCAAGTGGTCACTTACCGATTTCCGCAGAACGTCACTTATGCTGCCGACCCCGCCCGGCTACAATTTTACCGACAAGGATTGATACTCGATCTGCGATTCACGCTCTTCCGGAACGGCGATCCGCATCGAGTAACCCCTGTAGCGACGCACGCGAAAGGGAGCGTGATGAAGAACATCGCGAGATCGTATGTCACCGACGCCTCACCCCTGCCCGCGCCCTGGCGCGACGCCCATGTGGCGGTGGTGGTCCCCACCTATGACGAAGCCGGCAACATCGCCGAGCTGACGCGCCGGGTGCACGCGCTTGACCTGCCCAACCTCACCCTGATCATCGTCGACGACGACTCCCCCGACGGCACGGGCGCGATCGCCGACGACCTCGCGCGACGGGCGAACGCCGACCGCCCCGGCCGGATGGCCGTGGTGCACCGCAAGGTGAAGGAGGGCATCGGGCGGGCCTACGTCGCGGGCCTGAAAGAAGCGCTCCGCCGGGGCGCGGATTTCGTCGTGCAAATGGACGGCGACCTGAGCCACCGCCCCGAATACATCCCCCGGATGCTGGGCACGATCATGTCCGCGCAGGCCGGAGTGGTAATCGGCAGCAGATATGTCTCGGGCGGCTCGCTCTCGGCCGACTGGGGCCGCCACCGGCGGCTGCTGAGCAGGTTCGCCGGGATCTATGTCAACGCCATACTGAAGCTCCCGCTGCGCGACGTGACCGGCGGTTTCAAAATGTGGCGGCGCGAGGTGCTGAAAAACATAGATCTCGACGCGATCCGCAGTGACGGATACAGCTTCCAGGTGGAGATGAACCATCTGTGCCGGCAACTGGGACAATCCATCGTGGAGATCCCGATCCATTTCGAGGAGCGCAACTCCGGATCAAGTAAAATCAGCTTCGCAGTCCAGTTCGAATCGATGCTCACGCCGTTGGCCCTGCGGTTCGCCACGCGGCGGGAGCCGGTCGGCGAGGCGAGGGCGGCCCGTTCCATGGGCTGAACCTCGCACCGGAAAGGCTCCTCCGCCCCGGGCGTGAACGCGCCCGGGGCGGAGGAGTTTCCCTGTTCCCCCATGTCATGAGCGGCGCTCGGCTCTTGTGCCGAATGCGCTGGTCAAGAGGAGTGTCAAGAAGTCACTGGGGGCGCGGCTGAGAGCGGCGGCCATGCGGGCGCCCCTGTCGCGCACGTCAGATCCGGGTGACCCGGGCCCGCCGGCCCCGGCCCGATGCGGCCTCCGCCTTCACTTCTCCAGAAAGGCTCAGTACAGTTCCGATGACAGTCAACGGCATTTTCTTGAATGACAAATACCCTGACTGAGACTTTACTGGGGAGCGCAAAAAGGACGGGCCGCAACCGGTGAACTCCTGGTCACCGGCGTACGACGTTCGGTTATGGGGGAGAAAACGAGCCCGACACCTGCGAATATCTTGGGCATGGGCTCGGTAAATAGCTCTGAGAGGCGGAGACCGTTCTCGGGGGTCCGGTGAACGAGATGGAGCAGGAGATGGTTCCAGTCTTGACGTACGGAATACTCGGTCCGCTGATCGTCCGTCGGGGGGAGACGGACATTCCCGTCGCGGGGGTGCGGGACCGCACGGTGCTGGCCCGGCTGCTGCTCTCCCTCGGCGAGGCGGTGTCCAAGGACCAGCTGATCGACGCCCTGTACGGCGACTCGCCCCGCAAGACGGCCTCCACCCAGATCCACGGGGCCATCAAGCGCCTGCGCTTCCTCATGGGCGCCACCTCGATCGAGACCAACGCCGGCGGTTACGTCCTGGTGGCCCCGCCCGAGGCGCTGGACGCCTACATCTTCGAGCGGCTGGTCATCCTCGCCCGCACGGCGCTGCGCGCCGGCCGTACCGGCGACGCGGCCCGCGACCTGAACCGGGCGCTGGAGTTGTGGCGCGGCCCCGCCCTGACCGGTTTCGACGGCGAGATCTTCGCGACCGAGGCCCGCCGGTGGGAGGAGCTGCGCCTGGCGGCGGTGGAGGAGCGCGTGGAGGTCCAGCTCGAACTGGGCCGCTACACCGAGATGATCCCGGAGCTGCACCGGCTGACCGCCATCCACCCGATGCGGGAGCGCTTCGCGGGCCAGCTCATGCTGGCGCTCTACCGCTCCCAGCGCACCACCGAGGCGCTGCGCACCTACAGCGACCTGCGCAACCGGCTGGTGGACGAGCTGGGCGTGGACCCCTCGCCCGACCTGCAACACCTGTACGAGCAGATCCTCCAGCAGGACTCCGCGCTGCACCAGTCGCCCGAGCCCGCCTTCACCCCGCAGCAGCTCCCCGCCGGCCTGCCGACGATGATCGGCAGGGACGGCGAGCTGAAGCAGGCCATGATGGCGCTGACCCCGGCGCAGCGCAGGCACCTGCCGGTCGTCGTCATCCTCGGCAACGGCGGCGTCGGCAAGACGACCCTGGCGCTGGAGGTCGCGCACCTGCTCACCGACAACTATCCCGACGGGCAGCTCTTCGCCAACCTGGGCGGCGCGAGCCCGCGCCCGGCCAAGCCGCACGACGTGCTCGGCCGGTTCCTGAGGTCGCTCGGCGTGAGCGGCCCGGCCATCCCCGCCGATCCGGAGGAGCGCTCGGAGCTGTTCCGCTCCCTGTCGGCGCGCAAGCGGCTGCTGCTCGTCCTGGACGACGCGGCCGACGCCCAGCAGATCGCGCCGCTGCTGCCCGGCAGCGCCGGATGCGCCGTGATCGTGACGAGCCGGGGCGACGCCCCCCAGTTCCACGGCGTCACCCTGATCGCGCTGCAGCCGTTCGACGGCGACGACGCCAGGGCACTGCTGGCCCAGAGCGCGGGGACCGAGCGCATGGCGGCCGAGCCGGAGGCCGTGGAGCAGGTCATCGAGCGCTGTCTGGGCCTGCCGCTGGCGCTGGCCATCGTCGGCTCCCGGCTCGCGGCCCGGCCCACCTGGCAGATCAGCAAGGTGGCCGCCAGGCTCACCGGCCGCCGGCGCATCCTGTCGGAGCTGCGCGAGGTCGAGCCGGTCCTGGAGTGGGCGTACGGGATGCTCGACGAGGAGAACCGCTCGCTGCTGCGCCGGCTCGGCCTGCTCGGCCAGCGGGGGGTGTCGGTCTGGATGGCGGCGGCGCTCGCCGACATCTCGCTGCCGGCCGCGGAGGAGCGCCTCGACCAGCTCGGCGAGGCGGGCTTTCTCTCTCCGACGGGGGTGCGCGGCTACGAGGGCATGACCTACACCTGCCATGACCTGGTGCTGGCGGTGGCGCACGACCGGGCGATGAAGGAGGACTCGCCGCAGGAACGGTCGGCGGCGCTCGAACGCTCCTTCGGCGCGCTGCTCAGCATGAGCGACGCCGCCTACGTCGCCGTCCGCGGCGGTCACTGGGGCATCGTGCGCGGCTCCGCGCGGCGCTGGCACCCTCCTGACCCCTGGCTCGAACGGCTGCCCTCGGGCTGGGCTCCGGCCTGGCTGGAGTCCCAGCCGGCGCGCATCTCGGCGGCGACGCAGCAGGCGGCGGAGCTGGGCGAGACGGAATACTGCTGGGAGCTGGCGCTGGCCCTGTTCCCGCTGCTGGAGTCCGGCGGCCACTTCGAGGTGTGGCGCTCGATCACCGACTCCGCGCTGGCGGCGGCCCGGGGGGAGGGCGACGTGCGCGGCGAGGCGGCCATGCTCTACTCCCAGGGCCACCGGGCCACGATCCGCCACGACATGGGCGAGGCGCGGCACCTGCTCGAACGCTCCGCCGAGTTGTTCCGCCGGCTGGGGGACGCCGGGGGCGAGGGGCTGGCGCTGAGCGACCTGGCCGCCATCAGCAGGACCGGCGGCGACCTGCACGCGGCGGAGAAGACGTACGCGCGGGCGGCGACGCTGCTCGCCGAGGCGGGCGACCGCGCGGGCGAGGCGGGGGCGGTGCACGGCATCGCCAAGATCTATCTGGACCGGCACGCGGACGGCACGGCGCGCATCTACCTGGGCAAGGCGCGGCTGCTCGTGCACGAGGCGGGGAACCTGGGGCTGGAGGCGCAGATCCTGCACAGCATGGCGGTGCTCGACGCGCATGCCGGGCATCTCGACACCGCCGAGCGGGGCTTCCAGCACGCGCTGCGTCTCATCCGCTCGCTGGACCACCACGTCGGGACGGCGTTCATCCTCATCGACCTGGGGACCCTGCAACTGGGGCGGGGTGAGCGTCACGCGGGGTTCCTCAATCTGCTGGAGGGGTGTGAGCTGGCGCAGATCGCCGGCGACCGGCGTACGGAGGCCAAGGCGAGGTACGCCTTGGCCTCGGAATATGTCAATTGCGGAGAAATGACGCTGGCAGCGGCCGAGTACGCGATGGCGGGGGAGTTGTACCGCGCGCTCGGCGACGAAGCGGGGGCGGCCCGCGTTCAGGAGGGTTCGGCGAAACTCGCACGGGCAGTGCCTTAGCGAAAGGGTGCTAGCACAGTCCCCATGGAGGGTCGGCCGGCACACATTGCGGGGTCGAGGCCGCTTGCGCCGCTACGGACGTGAGGCCCAGGACGCTGAAGAGAGCGATGAACGTGGCGGCAATGGCGTGTCTTGTTCTCATGGCTCTGATACTTCATGAGGCGACTACCTCTGCCCTATCCCTGCTCTGCCTCACCCGAGACAGCGCCTTGCCGTGGCACAACGTCTCGGCGTAGGAGAAGACGAAACCTCCTCCCACCTGCACCGGAGCGAGCGAGGCGAGATCACCGGGCAGGTCGTCGGCGAAGTGCAGGCTCGCCTCCCCCTCCCAGATCTCGCCGAACTCCACGTCCACGACCTCCGAGGCCACCAGTTGCGACATCGGCTTGTCCGACGGCACCCAGGCGGGGAAGTGCCTGGTGTGCACGAGCGGCACGGTGTGCAGCGCGGGCGGCTCGGCGGCCCGGCCGCCCAGGGTGACGCCGGCCTTGACGATGCGGGCGCCGTACTGGGAGGCGATCCCGTGGAAGACGCCGCCGGTCACCAGGTGGGGGCCGGTGCGGCCGACGGCCTTGGGATGGGTCAGGTGCACGGCGCCGAACTGCTTGGGCATGCCCTGGATCCAGCCGCGGGCCATCGGGATGGCCCCGTCGACCCAGGCGTACGGGCAGCGCGCCATCGGGCGGCCCTCCGCCGTGCAGGCGAGCAGGATGAGGAACTCGTTGAACTGGTTGCGCTCGGGGTCGTCGGCCTCCTCTTCGCTCTCCGAGCGCCAGTGCCAGTGGGCGAAGATGGCGGCGGCGGCCCCCGGGTCCGGCGCGGGTTCCACCCCGGGCGGAAGGAAGGCCGCCACCGCGGCGGGATCGGCACGGTACTCAACCATGATCACGTCTCCCGAGAAGTGCCAGGGAGGCGGGCTGACCATGGCCGCTTGCCCCGAGGGTGACAGCGGAAGGCTGTACCCACGGGGTCCAGTCGGATCTGTCAGGTCCATAGCTGCATCCGATCTGTCGGGTTCCAGGCCGCGGCCAGCCTGTGCGCCGCGGCCGCCAATCTGCGGGGCGAGTTGAAGCTGAAGGCCAGCCGGATCGCGGGGGTCGCGGTCCTGCCGAACCGGGAGCCCGGCAGGACCCTGACACCCGCGTCCCGCGCCCTGGTCACCAGCGCCTGCTCGTCGTGCCCGCCCGCCGCGTTCAGCCAGAGGAAGAACCCGCCCCCCGGCCGGTCGAACGTGAACTCCTCGCCCAGGTTGGCGCGCAGGGTGTCCACGAGGGCGTCCCGCCGGGCTCGCAGGCAGGATCTGAGCCAGTTGACGTGCTGGTCGTAGGCGCCGCTCACCAGCAGCACGGTCACCGCGAGCGAGGCCAGGTGGTTCGGGGAGCCGCCGCTGGTGAACACTCCGTGCGCCTGGATCCTGGCCACCGTCTCCGGATCGGCCGCCAGCCAGCCGAGGCGCAGGCCGGGGGCCAGGGACTTGGAGAAGGAGCCCAGCCGGATCACCCCGCGGTATCCGGACAGGGCGGCCAGCGGGTCGGTCCGGCCGCTTCTGCTCATGGCCAGCTCCGCGTACGCGTCGTCCTCGACGATCACCGCCCCGTGCCGGCCGGCCACTTTGAGGAGCTCGCGCCGCCGGGCGGACGGCACGAGCATCCCCGTCGGGTTGTGGAAGGTCGGATTGAGGTAGACCAGCGCCCGGCTCCCCCCGGCCGCGCCGAGCTCCCGGTCCAGCTCCTCCGGCACCATGCCGGCGGAGTCCATGGGGACGGCCCGCAGGCGCAGGCCGCTGTCGGCGAGGATGGCGTGGCCGAGGTCGTAGCCGACCTGTTCGACGAGCGCGAGGTCGCCCCGCCGGAACAGGATGGCCGCGATCAGGTGGAGCGCGTGTGACGTGCCGGCGGTCACCATGAGGTGGTCGGGCGTGCACGGAGGGCCGAGGCGGTCGGCGAGCAGGGTCCGCAGCGGCAGCGCCCCCGCGTCCGGGCCGTAGCTGAGCGCGGCCGAGCCGAACTCGGACAGCGCGTCGGCGTAGGCCCGGCGGAGGAGGTCGACCGGCAGCAGCGGCGGCTCCAGGTAGCCCGGGCCGAGGTCGAACATCCCCGGCGGGGCCACCTGCTGCACGACGTCCGGGTACCACCGCCTGCCGTGGGACAGCGACCCGGCCACCTCCTCGGCCATGACCATCACATCTCTGCCAGCACGGTCCGCAAGGTCGCCGCGCCCACCGCGAGCGCCGCCGGCGGCCTGGCCAGGGCGATGCGCAGGATGCCCTCGCCCCGGGCGGGGTCGGCCCAGAAGAACTTCTGGCAGGGCAGGGCGAACACGTTGTGCTCGCTCAGCGCCGTCCAGGCGGCCAGGTTGGAGCGTGACCCGATGCCGACCCGTTCGACGCTGGCGCGCGAGTCCGGGTCGAGGAACTCGATCTCGGGCAGGTCGGCCAGCGCCGCGCGCACCAGCGCCCGGTTGCCGGCGATGAAGTCGTGCAGCTCGGCCAGGCCGCCGCCCGCGGCGTCCTCGGCGAAGCGCCGCACCATCGACATCACCAGCGGCGACACGCCGAGCAGGATGTCGGAGTAGACCTTCTCCACCGGCAGGCCGACGTTCTCCGACGAGACCAGCCAGCCGATCTTGAGCTCCAGCGTGGGCCACAGCTTGCCGGTGTCCTCGATGACGACCCAGCGGCACCCGCTCTCCTCCAGCACGGCGTAGTGGTCGTAGTGGGCGCGGGTGTCGAACCCGCGGAAACACGTGTCCAGCGCCAGGACGACGTCGTAGTTGGCGCACTGCGCCGCCAGGACGCGCAGCCGCTCCTCCGAGATCACGCGGCCGGTCGGGTTGTTGGGCGTCGTGACGAAGATGGCGCCGACCTGCGTCATCAGGTAGGGGTCGAGGTCCCCTTCGTGCAGGACCTCCTCCTCGACGGGAATGAGCCGCAGGCCCACTCCGCGCAGGATGTCGGGGATGTTGTCGAAGGTGGGATGGATCAGCCCGATGGCGTCGCTCGTGCCGGCCACCGACCTGGCGAAGATCTCCATGGCCACCGACGAGGAGTAGCAGGGCAGCACCCGCCCCTCACCTCGCGGGTAGCTGTGCTGGCCGAACAGGCCGAAGAAGGCGCTGCGGGAATCCGCCTCCACCTCGCTCACCGGCCGCTTGATGGCGTCGGCCCACAGGGAGGGCAGCTCCTCGATGATCCTCGACTGGCTGGGGGTGAGCTCCTGACGAGCGTGGCCGTCGCTCAGGTTGAGCGGACTGTTCAGGGCCAGAAACTCGTACTGGGTGAGATTCCCTATCTCGATCACCGGCGGATTCTGTATCACGGTCATAAAGCACCTCGCTCAGCAGGGGGAATAACATTGATAATAGCCCTGGGAACGACCTCCGCAAGGGGCCTGAAATAGCGACCTGCATGTTTTCCATATAATTCAAGAATGTCGATCCGCAGCGCCTGATCAGGCGAAGCTAATACCTTGCGACCTGCGGATTCTCTCGCGCACGGGCGCGCTCCGCGACAATTCCGACCGGGAGGTGGACCGATGACCGGCACAGCCAGGAGCCGAGCCCCGAAAATGACCACGATCAGCGGCTGGGACGTCCGCTGGGACATTGTCGAGGAGCCGCGGATGCGGCTTTTCTGCGCACCCCACGCCGGCGGCGGCGCGGGCGTCTACCGGGCCTGGGCGCAATTGCTGGCGCCCGAGATCGAGGTGGTCGCCATCCGGCTGCCGGGCCGCGAGATGCGCTACGGCGAGACCCCGCGCACCTCGACCGAGCAGCTCGTGCCCGAGCTGGTGCGCGGGGTCGCGCCGCTGCTGGACCGGCCGCACGCCTGGTTCGGCCACAGCATGGGGGCGCTCATCGCCTTCGAGAGCTGCCGGTGGATCCGGCGCGCGGGGCTGCCCGAGCCGGCCAGGCTGCTCGTCTCCGGCCGCTCGGCCCCCCAGCTCCCCCTCCGCGGGCGGCCGGTGCACGACGCCCCGACGCCCGAGCTGGTGCGGTGGCTGCGCGTGACCGGCGGCACCCCTCCCGAGCTGCTCGACGACCCGGCCCTGTTCGAGGCCCTGCTGCCGATGCTGCGCGCCGACATGACCGTCGCCGAGACCTACCGCTACCGCCCCGAGCCGCCGCTGTCCTGCCCGATGTCGATCTACGGCGGCAGCGACGACGAGTACGCCACCCCCGAGGAGCTGCGGCCCTGGGAGCGGCAGACCACCGGCGAGTGCCGGCTGCGCCTCTTCCAGGGCGGCCACTTCTTCATCCATGACATGAAGGAGCAGATCCTCCCCGTGCTCGGGGAGGATCTGCTGGAGCCGACTAGCCATGCCGCCGGGCCAGCCGCCCGGTGATCTGCACCAGCTCGACCGTCCCCGAGCCGGGGTCGCGCAGGAAGCGGCCGACGTAGGGCATCGAGCCGGCGTCCGAGCCCTCCGTGGTGAAGCGCAGGTCCTCGAAGCAGCGCAGCCGCCAGCGCGGTCCCGGCCCGACGGACAGGTACAACTCGCCGCCCGACGCCTCGACGGCGCAGGTCCAGGAGCCGTTGGCGTAGCGGCCCGCGCATCCGTCCTTCGCGGGCGAGCCGGCCGGCAGGGGCGTTCCCCCGCCGGTCAGCGCGCCCAGGGGGTAGTGGCCGACGTCCACGCCCGCCGCGCGCAGCTCCGCGACCACGGCCTCCCACAGGACGGCCCCGTTGCCGCCGTTGGTGGTCAGCGCGACCGCCGTCCCGGTCTCCGGCTGCACCCTCAGGTGGCACCAGGCGCCGTCGCCGGTGCCGTCGTGGCCGAACCAGGTGCCCGACGCCGTGCCGTACAGGGACCAGCCCAGGCCCCAGCCGTCCGCCAGGCCGAACGCGCCCGCGGGCAGGCCGCCGAGCTGGTCGCGGCGCATCTCCGCGGCGCTCTCCCCGTCCAGCAGGCCGGGCCCCTCGTGGCCGGGCAGGTGCAGCGCGGCGAAGGCGAGCAGGTCGGCCGCGCTGCCCGCCAGCCCCGCCACCGGCTCCTCCAGCGCCGTCACCGACTGCTCGGCGATCGGCAGCGCCGCCCCGTCCGGCCGCACGACGTGGCCGTCGGCGGCCGGCCGGGCGCCGGCCTGCTCCGCCGCCCGCCGGGCGCCGACCGCGAACAGCGGCTCGATGCCCAGCGGACGCAGCAGGAACGACTCCACGGCCGCCCGCCAGCTCATCCCGGTGACGTCCTCGACGAGGTGCGCCACCAGTAGGTATCCGGCGTTGGAGTAGGAGAAGGCGGAGCCGGGCGGGTGCACCGCCGCGGCGGACTCCTCCGCCCACCGGCGGCGGGTCAGGCCCGCCGCCGACTCCTCCACGTTGGCAGGCAGCCCGGCCGTGTGGCTGAGGAGCTGCCGCAGGGTCACCCGCCCCGCCCCGGGCCGGAGCCCGGGGAGGCAGGCCGACACCGGCTCGTCGAGCTCCAGGTCGCCGTCGGCGGCCAGCATCATCGCCAGCGTGGCGGTGAACGGCTTGGTGAGCGAGCCGAGCGGGAACGCCGTCCCGCCGGTCACCGGCCGGCCGGCGCCGGCGCTCTCCTCACCCGCCTCGGCGGTGTACGTACGCCCCTGCCACCGCAGGGCGAGCTGCGCTCCCGGGACACGGTGGCGCCGCAGCAGGGGCGCCAGCCGTGCGATCACATCGTCCACGTGCGGGCCTCACCTTTCGATCGTCGGGTCGCAGGAGCGGGCGATCGAGCGCAGCGCGGCCAGGAAGTCCCCGGCGACCCGCTCGACGGTCTCCCTGTCGTGCAGGGCCACGGAGTAGTGCCAGTCGAAGGCGAGCACGCCGCCCTGGGCCGCACCGACCACCTCCAGCGGGTGCAGCACCCGCTCGCCGGGGTCCTGCTCCTGGCCGATGGTGTCGTGGAAGGCGTGGTAGAGGGACCTGCCCGAGGTCCGGGTGATCTCGTCGATCTGGCTGTGGTAGTTGAACAGCACCTCCGGCGAGCGCCGCCCGGTCAGCTCGGTGTCCCCGAGGTGGCGCAGCGCCCCGTAGCCCAGGCCGTTGCCCGGCAGGGCGCGCAGGGCGCGGCGCACGGACCTGACCACGGCCGGCCAGGCCGGCTCGGCGGAGGCCGGCACGTCCAGCAGCACCGGGTAGGAGCTGGTGAACCAGCCGACCGTGCGGGACAGGTCGATGTCGTCGAAGATCTCCTCCCTGCCGTGGCCCTCCAGCTCGACGACGAGCCGCCGCTCGCCCGTCCACCGCCACAGGGCCCAGGCCAGGCCGCCGAGCAGCACGTCGTTGACGCGGGCGCGGAACACGCCGGGCGCCACGTGCAGCAGCGCGGCCGACTCGCGCTCGTCCAGCGAGACCCGCAGGATCCGGCGGGAGGAGACGACGTTCTCGCCGTCGCGGTCGGCCGGCAGCGGCGTGCTCTCCGGCACCGCCGCCCAGTACGCCACCTCCTCGTCGAACCCGCCGCCCGCGACGTGCTCGACCAGCCGCCGCGCCCACTGCTGGAACGACGACGTCTTCGGCCCCAGGTCCGGCGTGCCGCCCTCGGCGGCCTGCCGGTAGGCGGTGTCCAGGTCGTCGCTGAGCACCCGCCAGGACACGGCGTCCACCACCAGGTGGTGCACGGTGACGTACAGCCAGGGCCGCCGGCCGGGACCGAGGTCGAACAGCAGCGCCCGCAGCAGCGGGCCGGCGGCCAGGTCCATGGACGAGTCGGCCGCGACGGCCAGCGCGTCCATGGCGGCCCTCAGGCCCTCCTCCGGCACCGCCGACAGGTCGTGCCGGTGCAGCACCTCGGCCGGCTCCTCCGGCGCGTTGTGCTGGCTCCAGCGGCCGTCCTGCCGCGCGAAACGCATGCGCAGCGCGTCGTGCTGGCGCAGGACGGCCGCCAGCGCGGCGCGGAGCGCGGCCTCGTCGACGCCCTCCGCCAGCTCGGCCAGCACGGACTGGACGGTGTGGTGCGGGGCCACGGTGTGGGTGCTCAGGAACTCCTGCTGGATCGGGGTCAGCGGCACCTCGCCCTCGACCGCCGTCTGCGTGGCCTGGACGGGCGCGCCCGTGCCGGCGACCGCGGCCAGCTCCTCGACGGTCTGGTGGCGGAACAGGTCGCTGGAGTAGACGGGCAGCCCCGCCCGCCTGCTCTTGAAGACCACCTGGATGCTGAGGATGGAGTCGCCGCCCAGCTCGAAGAAGTTGTCCCGCACGCCGACCCGCTCGACGCCCAGCACCTCCGCCCAGATGGCCGCCATGGCCTCCTCGGCGGGGGTGCGGGGGGCGACGTAGGAGCGCGCGGCCTCGTCCTGGACGGGCTCGGGCAGCGCGCGCCGGTCCACCTTGCCGTGCGGGGTGAGCGGCAGCCGGTCGAGCACGACGAACGCCGCGGGCACCATGTACTCCGGCAGCGTGCCGCCGGCGAACCCGGCCAGCTCCTTCGGCTCGACGGCGGCGCCCGCCCCGGCCACGACGTAGCCGACCAGGCGCCGCTGCCCCGGCTGGTCCTCGCGCACGACGACCGCGGCCCTGGCGACCGCCGGGTGGCGGCCGAGCGCCTGCTCGATCTCGCCCAGCTCGATCCGGTAGCCGCGGACCTTGACCTGGTCGTCGGTCCTGCCGACGAACTCCAGGCTCCCGTCCGCCCGCCACCGCATCAGGTCGCCCGTCCGGTACATGCGCGCCCCCGGCGGGCCGAACGGATCGGCCACGAAGCGCTCGGCGGTCATCCCCGGCCGCGCCCAGTAGCCCCGGGTGACGCCGTCACCCCCGATGTACGCCTCCCCCGCCACCCCGGCGGGCACCGGGTTCAGGTCGCCGTCCAGCAGGTAGACGCGGGCGTGGGCGACCGGCCGGCCGATGGGCACGACGGCGTCGCCGGCCGCCACTTCCGCCACCGGGAAGCAGGTCGCGGTGACCGAGCACTCGGTGGGGCCGTAGGCGTTGACGATCTCCAGGCCGGGCAGCGCCTCCCTGACCCGCGCGCAGTGCGCGGGCGACAGGGCCTCGCCGCCGACGACGACCTTCCGCAGCCCGGCCAGGATGCCGGGGTCGGTGTCGGCGATGGCGTGGAAGAACCCGGCCGCGAACGACATCGCCTCGACCCGGTGCGCCCGCAGGAAGGCGTCGAGCTGGTCCACCGAGCGGAAGTCGCCCGGCTGCACCGCCAGGCAGGCGCCGGTGAGCAGCGCGTTCCACAGCTCGTTCTGCGAGGCGTCGAAGGAGATGGAGTGGTGCTGGGCGATGGTGGCCGCGCCGCCGAAGGTGTGCCGGCCGTCGGCGCGCACCAGCCGCACCAGCCCCCGGTGGGTGAGCATCGCGGCCTTGGGCCGCCCGGTCGAGCCGGAGGTGTAGACGAGCACCGCGAGGTTGCCGGGGGTGAGGGCGACCTCGGGGGCGGTGCGCGGGTGCCGGTCGAGGCCGGCGGCGCGCTCGTCCAGCCGGATGACCTCGGCCCGGACGGTGGGCAGCCGGTCGGCCAGGCCGGAGTGGGTGATCAGGACCGGGGGCGCGGTGTCGTCGAGCATGTGGGCCAGCCGGTCGCGCGGATAGAAGGGGTCGAGCGGCACGTACGCGCCGCCCGCCTTCAGCACGCCGAGCACGGCCGTCACCAGGTCGAGGCCGCCTTCGAGGCAGATCCCGACGGGCACCTCCGGGCCGACGCCGCGCCCGGCCAGCTCGTGGGCGAGCTGGTTGGCGCGGCCGTCCAGCTCCGCGTAGGTCAGCCGCTCGTCCCCGCACACCACGGCCGGCGCGCCGGGGACCCGGCGGGCCTGCTCGGCGAAGAGGTCGGGCAGGCAGCGCTCGGGGTAGCCGGTCGCGCTGTCGTTCCACTCCACCAGCAGCCGGCGCAGCTCGGCCTCCCCGGCCACGGGCAGCGCCCGCAGCGGGCGGTCCGGCTCGGCCGCCATGGCGTCGAGCAGGCCGAGCAGGTGGTCGGCGAAGCCGCGGGCGGTGCTCTCGTCGATCAGGAGGGGGTCGTAGCCCAGGCGCATGGCCAGCGTGTCGGTCATGTGGGCGACGCAGGTCAGCGCGTAGTTCGAGGTCTCCACGCTGGTCATCTCGCGGATGCGCAGCCCGCTGCGGCCCGCGGCCTCGTCGTCGTAGGGGAAGTTCTCGAACACCACGGCGCTGTCGAACAGGTTGGCGCCGGGCGGCATCTCGCTCCACTGCCTGACCTGGGCGAGCGAGACGTACTCGTACTGGCGGGCGTCCACCTGCTGCTCCTGGATGCGGCGCAGCCAGGTCAGCACGTCGAGGTCGCGGTCCACGTGGACGCGGGCCGGGAGCGTGTTGATGAACAGGCCGATCATCTCGTCGGAGCCGGCCAGGTCGGCCGGGCGGCCGGAGACGGTGGTGCCGAAGCACACGTCCCGCTCGCCGCCGTAGCGGGACAGCGCCGCCGCCCAGGCGCCCTGGATCAGGGTGTTGACGGTCAGGCGGGCGTCGCGGGCGAAGCGCTCCAGCCGCCTCGTGCGCTCGGGCGACAGCCGCAGGTCCAGACTGGCGGTGTCGCGCGACTGGTGGGCGCGGACCGGCGGCCGGTCGTACGGCAGCGGCGTCGGCGCGGTGAACCCGGCCATCGTCCTGGTCCAGTATTCGGCCGCGGCGCTCTCGTCCTGCTCCGACAGCCAGCGCAGGTAGTCGCGGTACGGGCGGCGGGCCTTGGGCGCGCTCGCCGGCCCCCCGGTGAGGCCGGCGTGCTCCGCGAACACCTCCGACAGCACGTCGGCGAAGCTCCAGCCGTCGAGCAGGATGTGGTGCGAGGACCACAGGATCCGCACGCTCGTGTCCGTCAGGCGGGCGATGTGCAGGCCCATCAGCGGCGGCACGGCCAGGTCGAGCTCCTCGCGGGAGCACTCCTCCCACAGCCGCCGGCCCCGCTCCCGCTGCTCTTCGGGGGTGAGCCCGCGCCAGTCGTGCCGGGTGACGGGCAGCAGGACGTCGCGGTGCACGACCTGGAGCGGCGCGCCCACGTCCTCGCCGGTGACGGCGGTGCGCAGGATCGGGGTGCGGTCCACCACGCGCTGGAAGGCGGCGGCGAGCGCCGTGGGGTCGGAGACGCCGTCGAGCACCAGGCCGAAGTGGGTGTAGTAGATGTCGCTCTCGTGCTTGCCGAGCGAGTGGAACAGCAGGCCGCTCTGCATGGGGGTGAGCGGGTAGACGTCCTCGACGCCGCGGCCGTCGCCGGCGATCCGGTCCACGCCCTCCTGGTCGAGGCCGGCCAGGGGGAAGTCCGAGGGGGTGCGCCCGCCCGCGCCGGGTTCGGCGCAGTGCTCGGCGATCTCGGCCAGCGCGCTCGCGAAGCGGCCGGCGAGCCGCGCGACGGTCTCCTCGTGGTGGATGCCGTCGGCGTACTCCCACTCGAAGGTGAGCCGCCCGTCCCGCACCATGCCGGTGATCTCGATGAGGTTCTGGCGCGGCAGGTCGGGCCCCCGGTCGGGCACGGGGCTGGGCAGCCAGCCGCGCACCAGGCCGTCGTCGCCGGCGCTCATGTCGAAGCGGCCGTGGTAGTTGAAGCCCACCTGGCAGCCGCGCCCGCCGCCGAGGCCGCTCCCGGAGCGGAGGTAGCGCAGCACGCCGTAGCCGAGGCCGGCGGTGGGGACGGCGCGCAGCGTCTCCTTGACGGCCTTGATGACGCTCCCCCAGTCCCGGCTGCCGGGCAGGGTCAGCGCGACGGGGTACAGGCCGGTGAACCAGCCGACGGTGTGGGAGAGGTCCACGCCGTCGAACAGGTCCTCGCGCCCGTGCCCCTCCATCTCCACCGGCACGGTGCCGCCGCCCGTCCAGTCGGCCAGGACGGTGGCCAGGGCGCTGAGGAGCACGTCGTTGACCTGGGTGCGGTAGACGCCGGGCACGTCGCGCAGCAGGGCGCGGGTGGTCTCGGCGCTCAGCCGCACCGACACGGTGCGCGCCGCGCCGACGGTGTTGGCGCCCGTGCCGTCCACGGGCAGGGGCGGCGCCTCCCGCACGCCGCGCTCGACCTCCGTCCAGTACGCCAGCTCGCCGTCGAACCGGCCTGCCCCGGCCGCCTCGGCCAGCCGGGCCGACCAGTCGCGGTAGGAGCTGGACCGGGGCTCCAGCCCGGCGCCCTCGTAGGCGGCGGCCAGGTCGCCCAGCAGGACGCGCCAGGAGACGCCGTCCATGACGAGGTGGTGCACGGTGACGAACAGCCGGGCCGCGCGGCCGGGACCGTACGTGAACAGCACGGCCCTGATCAGCGGGCCGGTGCCCGGCCGCAGCCCGCGCTGGGCCGCCAGCACGGCCGCGTGCTCGGCGCGCTCGCGGCCGGCCGCGTCCAGGTCCGACAGGTCTACCGCGCGGAACACCTCGCCCGGCTCGGCGGGCGCGTAGTGCTGGCGCCATCCGGCCCCGGTGCGCTCGGCGCGCAGGCGGAGCGCGTCGTGGTGGTCGAGCACCGCCACGAAGGCGGCGCGCAGGGCGCCGGGGTCGGCGTCCGGCGCGAGCTCCAGGAACATCGACTGGTTGAAGTGCGTCGCGCCATCGGGGAACTCCTCGTAGTACCAGTGCTGGATGGGGGTCAGGGGGACCTCGCCGGTGGCCGGCAGCGCCCTGGCGCCCGGCGTCTCCTCGACGCCGGCCACGGCGGCCAGCTCGGCGATGGTCTGGTGCCGGAAGATCTGCTTGGCGGTCAGGCTCAGCCCGGCGCGGCGGGCGCGGGAGACGACCTGGAGCCCGAGGATCGAGTCGCCGCCGAGGGCGAAGAAGTTGTCCTCGACGCCGACCTCCTCCGGCGGCGCGCCCAGGACCTCGGCCCAGACGGCCGCGAGCGTGGCCTCGACGGGCGTGCGGGGGGCGGCGACGCGGCCGGGCGCGCGCACGGCCCGCTCGGGGGCGGGCAGGGCGCGCCGGTCGAGCGTGCCGCTCGGCGTCATCGGCAGCGCCGCCAGCGTCACCAGCGCGGACGGCACGGCCGGGTCGGGCACGATGTCGGCCAGGAAGGCGCGCAGCTCGCCCAGGTCGATCGTCCGGTCGCCGGCGGGGACGACGTAGCCGACCAGCCGGTCGTGCCCGGACTCGTCCCTGCGGACGGCGGCGGCGGCCCCTGCGACGGCGGGGTGGCGCGCCATCGCGCTCTCCACCTCGCCCAGCTCCACCCGGAACCCGCGCACCTTGACCTGGTCGTCCGCCCGGCCGGCCAGCTCCAGGACGCCGTCCTCGCGCCAGCGGCCGACGTCGCCGGTCCGGTAGAGGCGGGCGGCGGGGTCGGCGGAGAAGGGGTCGGGCAGGAAGCGCTGCCCGGTCAGCTCGGGACGGTTCCAGTAGCCCTGCGCCACGCCGTCGCCGCCGATGAAGATCTCCCCGTACACGCCGGTGGGGACCGGGCGCATCCGCTCGTCCAGCACGCGCACGCTGGTGTTGATCAGCGGCCGGCCGACGGGCACGGTGGCCTGCGGCCCCATGGTCTCGACGTGCACGTCGAAGACGGTGGAGTCGACGGTGGTCTCGGTCGCGCCGTACGCGTTGGCGATGATCGTGCCGGCGGGCAGGTGGCCGAGGAGCGCGCGGCAGTCGTCGGCGGGCCACGGCTCGGACCCGACGGCGAGCACGCGCAGCGAGCCGAGCGCGCCGCCGGCGTCGGCCAGCTCCTGGGAGATGGCCTTGGCCAGCGACGGCGTGGTGACCATGATCTCCGGACGGCGCTCGCGCAGCGTGGCGACCAGCGCGGGCGGGTCGCTCATCACGTCAGGGGGGCAGATGAGCAGCTCGCCGCCGAACATGGCCGACAGCAGGAAGTCGCCGAAGAACACGTCCACCGCGACGCTGGAGACCGACAGGCAGCGCCCGCGCAGCCCGGTCAGGTCGTAGCAGGCGTCCCAGGCGCGCATGATGTGGTGCACGTTGGCGTGGCTGACCATCACGCCCTTGGGCCTGCCGGTGGAGCCGGAGGTGTAGACGACGTAGGCCAGGTCGCCGGGGGTGACGGCGGTGGCGGGGGGCCCGGTGGGCAGCGCGTCCAGGACGGCCCGGTCGCGGTCCAGGTCCACCAGCGTGGCCGGGTGGCCGGCCAGGCGGTCGCGCAGCCGGTGCTCGGTGATGACGACGGTGGCGGCGGCGTCGTCCAGCATCATGGCCAGGCGCTGGGCGGGGTGCTCGGGGTCGAGCGGGAGGAAGGCGGCGCCGGCCTTCATGACGCCCAGCATGGCGACGATCGCGTCCACGCCGCGTTCGAGGCAGATGCCGACCAGCGAGCCGGGGCCCGCGCCCAGGTCGTGCAGGTGGCGGGCGAGCCGGTCGGCGCGGCCGGCCAGGGCGGCGAACGTCAGCCGCGTGTCCCCGCAGCTCACCGCGGGCGCGTCGGGGGTGAGCGCGGCCTGCTCGTCGAAGAGCTCGTGGATCGGCCGGGCCGGGACGGGCCCGGCCGCCGGGCCGGTCCCCGCCGCGGTGAGCGCGGCCAGCTCGGCGCCGGGGATCATCTCCCGGGTGTGCAGGGGCGCGCCGGGCGCGTCGGCGATGCTGGCGAGCAGCGTGACCAGGTGCCCGCCGAGGCGTTCGACGGTGGCCCGGTCGTACAGGTCGGTGCTGTACTCCAGGTAGCACGTCAGCGAGCGGGCGTCCTCGTAGAAGTCGAAGGTGAGGTCCAGCTTGGCCACGTTGATCGGCGGCTGGATCTCCGACACCTCCAGGCCGGGCAGGCGGGGCGCGCCGTCGGCCAGGTTCTGCAGGTTGACCATGACCTGCACCAGCGGCGGGCGGCTCGGGTCCCGCTCCGGCCGCAACGTCTCGACCAGCCGCTGGAACGGCACCTCCTCGTTGGCGAACGCCTCCAGCAGCGTCGCGCGGACCTGCCGCATGAACGCGGTGAACGGCAGCGACTCGTCCACCTGCGAGCGCAGCACGACCGTGTTGATGAAGAAGCCGATCAGGTGGTCCAGGTCGGGACGGCCGCGGCCGGAGGTCACGGTGCCGATGGAGATGTCCCGCTCGCCGGCGTAGCGGCTGAGCATGAGCTTGGTGGCCGCGGCCAGCGTCATGAACAGGGTGGCGCCGTTGGCCCGGCTCAGCTCGCGCAGGCGGGCCAGCAGCGGGGCGGGCACCCGGAACTCGTGCACCGCGCCGGCCGAGCTGCGGACCGGCGGGCGGGGCCGGTCGGCCGGCAGTTCGAGCACGGGCATGCGGTCCAGCCGGCCGCGCCAGTAGGCGAGCTGGTCGTCCAGCGCCCCGGCGGCGGCGCGCTCCTGCTGCCAGGCGGCGTAGTCGGCGTACTGGACGGGGAGCGGCGGCAGCCCGGCCTGTCGCGGCGGGCACGTGCCGCCCAGCCGCGCCGTGTAGAGGGCGGCCAGCTCGGCCAGCAGGTTGCCGGTGGACCAGCCGTCGCTGACGATGTGGTGCACGCCCAGCACCAGGACGTGGTCGCCGGGGCCGAGCCGTAACAACGAGGCCCGGAACAGCGGGCCGCCGCGCAGGTCGTACGGGGTGCTCATCTCGCGCAGCAGGAACTCCTCCAGCCGCGCCTCGGCGCACTTGCCCGAGACGTCGACCAGCGGGATGGGCCGGTCGACGTGCTCGTGCACGATCTGCACGCCGCGCCCGTCCACCGCGTCGAAGGTGGTGCGCAGCGACTCGTGCCGCCGCACGATCTCGTTGACCGCGGCGGTCAGCGCCGCCGCGTCGAGGTCGCCGCGCAGCCGCAGGGCGCGCAGCGCGTTGTACTCGGGGCTGTCGGGCTCCAGCTCGGCCAGGAACCACAGCCGCTGCTGGGCGAAGGACATCGGCAGGTCGGAGGTGCGCGGCACCGGCCGGATCCGCCCGTCGTCGGCGGGCGGGCCCGACTCCCCGGCGAGCTGCCGCCGGATGAGCTCGCTCAGATGGGCCGGTACGGCCGCGAGCCGGTCTTCGAAGGACGTGGACATGTGGTGTGATCCCTTCAGATCCCGCGCGAGGAGTCGGTTCCGGTTGCCGCCGAGACGAGCTCCAGGATCTTGACCTGGATCTGCTCGGCCAGGGCCGCGATGCGCGGCTGGTCGAAGAGGTCGTTCGGCGTGATGTCCACGCCGAACGCGCCGCGCATCCGCGACACCAGCCGGACGCTGCTGATGGAGTCGCCGCCGAGGTCGAAGAAGTTGTCCTCGATGCCGACGGGGTCGATGGCGAGCACCTCGGACCAGATCCGGCACAACGCCTCTTCGGTGGGGTTGCGCGGCGGCAGGTAGCCGCTGCCGGTGTCGTCCTGGGTGCCGGGCGGGGGCAGGGCGTCGCGGTCGAGCTTGCCGTTGCGGCTCAGCGGCAGCTTCGCCATCGGCACGAACACGGACGGCACCATGTAGTCCGGCAGGAACCCGGACAGGTGGGCGCGCAGCTCGTCGGCGGTGGGTGCGGGCCGGCCGGGCGCGGGCACCACGTAGGCGATCAGGCGCTTGTTGCCGGCCTCGTCCTCCCGGACGACGACCGCGGTCTCGGCCAGGCCGCTGTGGCCGATCAGCACGTTCTCGATCTCGCGCAGCTCCACCCGGAAGCCGCGGATCTTCACCTGGTCGTCCACCCGGCCGGCGAACTCCAGCGTGCCGTCGGCGTTCCAGCGGACCAGGTCGCCCGAGCGGTAGAGGCGCGCTCCCGGCGGGCCGAACGGGTCGGGGACGAAGCGCTCGGCGGTCAGGTCGGGGCGGCCGACGTAGCCGCGGGCCACGGCGTCGCCGCCGATGTAGAGCTCGCCGGTGACGCCGACCGGGGCCGGGGAGAGCCGCTCGTCCAGGACGTAGACGCGGTCGTTGGGGATGGGGCCGCCGATCGGCACGTTGTCGTAGTCGGCGTCGGGGTCCACGGGGAAGAGGGTGACGGCGATGGCGCCCTCGCTCGGCCCGTAGTTGTTGACCAGCTTCCTGCCGCGTGACCAGATCCTGGCCATCTCGGTGCTCAGCACCTCCCCGCCGACCCGGATGAACTCCAGGTTGGGCAGCGCGGCGGCGTCCAGGGCGGGCAGGACGGTGGGCGGCATGGTCACCGCGGTCACCTCCTTGGTGCGCAGCTCCTCGATGAGCTGCGCGCCGCCGTAGCCGGAGGCGGCGACGGGGGCGACGAGGGTGGCGCCCACCGCCAGCGTGCTGAACACGTCCAGGGAGGCGGCGTCGAAGCTCATCGGGCAGAGCTGGAAGACCCGGCTCTCGTGGGTGAGCCACAGGTCGCACACCGCCTCGACGGTGTTGACGAGCGAGCGGTGCTCGACCATGACGCCCTTGGGCCGGCCGGTCGAGCCGGAGGTGTAGACGACGTAGACGAGGTCGCGCGGCCCGCCGGTGGTCTCGGGGACCCGGTCGGGGCAGGCGGCGACGAGCGGCCAGTCGGCGTCCATGCGCACGAGGCGGACCTGGTCCGGGTCGAACGCCCCCGCCAGCTCCTCGCGGGTCAGCACGACGGCGGGGCCCGACTCCTCCACCATGACGCGCAGCCGCTCCGGCGGGTAGTCGGGGTCCATCGGCACGTACGCGCCGCCCGCCTTGAGCACGCCGAGGATGCCGACGATGAGGTCGGGCCCGCGCTCGACGGCGATGCCGACGCGGACGTCGGCCCCGACGCCGAAGCCGGTCAGGTACTGGGCCAGCCGGTTGGCCCGGCTCTCCAGCTCGGCGTAGGACAGCCGGACGTCGCCCCGCTCCACGGCGACGGCCTCGGGCCAGTCGCGGGCCCGCTCGCTGATCAGCTCGTGGATGCGGCGCTCGATCGAGTAGCCGGCCGGGGTGCCGCTCCACTCCTTGACCAGCATCCGGTGCTCGGCGCCGGTGAGCATGGACAGCTCGCCGATGGTCCGCCCGGGGTCGTCGGCGATGGACTCCAGCAGGGTGAGCAGGTGCCGCAGGACCCGCTCGACGGTGGCGGCGTCGAACAGCGCGGGGTCGTACAGCAGCCGCATCGACAGCTCCCGGCCGGGGAAGACGCTGAGGCCGATCGGGTAGTTGGTGCTGAAGCCGACCTCCATGCGGGTCAGTTCGAGGCCGGGCGGCGTCATGTCGGGGTCGAAGGGATAGTTCTGGAAGACCAGGACGCTGTCGAACAGGCTGACCCCGGCGGGCACGCCGCTCCACGCCTGCATCCTGGGCAGCGGCACCCAGTCGAACTCCCGGGCGGCGGCCTGCTCGTGCTGCGTCTCGCGCAGCCAGGGCAGCAGGTCGCGGCCGTTGTCGACGCCCAGGCGGACGGGCAGCGTGTTGATGAGCATGCCGGTGACGGCGTCCACGCCGGGCAGGTCGGCGGGGCGGGTGGAGACGGTGGTGCCGAAGCAGACGTCCCGCTCGCCGCTGTAGCGCGACAGCAGGATCGCCCAGGCGCCCTGCACGAGGGTGTTCATGGTCAGCTTGGTGCGCTGCGCGCAGGCGGCCAGCGCGGCGGCCAGCTCTCCGGGCACCCGCGCCTCGACGGCGCCGGTCGCGCGGGGGCGGTAGCCCTCGCCCGGCTGCCGGTCGAAGGCGAGCTTCGTCTGGGTGTCGAAGCCGGCCAGCCGGCCCTGCCAGTAGTCCTTGGCGGCCGGCTCGTCGCGCCCGGCCAGCCAGTCCACGTAGCCGCGGAAGCCGGGGCGCGGCGCGGGCGGGGGCACGTCGCCGCCGAGGTCCGCGGCGTAGTCGGCGAAGACGTCGGCGAGCAGGCCGGAGGCGCTCCAGCCGTCGATCAGGAGGTGGTGGACGGACCAGACGACCTGGACGGCGCTGCCGGTGAGCCGGGCGATGGCGAGCCTGCTCAGCGGAGCCCGGGCGAAGTCGACGCCCGCGGCCTTGTCCTCGTCGAGGAGGCGGCGCAGCCGCGCGTCCCGCCCGGCCTCCGGCAGGCCCCGCCAGTCCAGCAGGACGGTGGGGAGCGTGGCGCGCTCGTGCACGACCTGGACGGGGGTGTCGACGTCCTCCCAGATCACGGTGGTGCGCAGGACCGGGTTGCGGTCCACGGCCCGCTGGAAGGCGCGGGCCAGCGCCGCCGGGTCGGTCACGCCCTCCAGCACCAGGTCGAACTGGATGAGGTGCAGGCCGGAGTCGCGGGCCATGAGCGCGTCGAACAGCATGCCGCTCTGCATCGCGGTCAGCGGGTAGACGTCCTCGACGCCGGGCGGGTTCGGGGCGCCCCGCCGCACCCGCTGCTCATCGGTCCCGGCGGCTTCCGGGACAGCGGCTTCCGGGACAGCGGCTTCCGGGGCAGGGGCCTCAGAAGCGGCCGCCGCGTCGGCCGCGGCGGCCAGCTCGGCGACCGTCGGGCTGACGAACACGTCCTTGGCCGTCAGGCGCAGGCCCCGCCCGCGCGCCCGGGAGATCACCTTCATGGTGAGGATGGAGTCCCCGCCCAGGGCGAAGAAGTCGTCGGTCACGCCGACGGGCTCGACCCCGAGCACGTCGGACCAGATCCCGGCCAGGACCCGCTCGGTCCCGGTACGCGGCGCCACCGCCTGGCTCTCGGCCACGGCGCCGGGGTCGGGAAGGGCCTTCCTGTCGATCTTGCCGTTGGCGTTGATCGGCAGCTCGTCCATGACGACGAACCGCGACGGCACCATGTACGCCGGCAGCCGCTCGCCCAGCGACCGGCGCAGCCCCTCCTCCCCGACGCCCGCGGCGGCCAGGTAGGCGACCAGGGCGCGGGTGCCGTGCGACTCGTGCACGATGACCACCGCGTCCGAGACGCCGGGGCAGCGGCGCAGCGCCGTCTCGATCTCGCCCAGCTCGACCCGGAAGCCGCGGATCTTGATCTGGTTGTCCACGCGGCCGAGGAACTCGATCTCGCCCTCGGCGTTCCAGCGGACGGTGTCCCCGGTGCGGTAGAGCCGCCCGCCGGAGCCGAACGGGTCGGCCACGAACCGGCCGGCGGTGAGCTCGGGACGGCCGTGGTAGCCCCGGGCCAGGCCGGTGCCCCCGAGGTACAGCTCACCGGGTGCGCCGAGGGGCACCGGGCGCAGCCGGTCGTCCAGCACGTACGCCCGCGTGTTGTCCGTCGGCGGCCCCACCGGCGCGATGCCCGACCGGACGTGCTCCATGGTCAGGTCCTGGGTGCTGGACAGGGTGGTGACCTCGGTGGGGCCGTAGCCGTTGACCACGACCGTGCCGGGGCAGTGGCGCAGCACCCGTTCGACGGCGGGCAGCACCGGGGCCTCGCCGACCGTCCACGCCTCGCGCAGCCCGGCGAAGCACTCGGGCGACTCCTCGGCGAACAGGCGGAACAGGGCGGCGGTGAGCATCACGGCGGTCACGCCGTGCTCGGTGGTGAGCCGGGCCAGCTCGCCGGGGGTCAGCTCGGGGGGCGCGACCACGACCTGGCCGCCGGCCAGCAGCGGCGCCCACACCTCGTACGTGGCGGCGTCGAAGGCGTGCGGCGACAGGAACAGGAAGCGCCGGTGCGAGGCGGAGCGGGCCCGGCGGTCCCAGACCAGGCTGACGATGCCGCGGTGGGTGATCGCCACCCCCTTGGGCGTGCCGGTGGAGCCGGAGGTGTACATGACGTACGCGAGCTGCTCGGGGTGGACGCGCACCTCGGGGGCGGGCTCGACCGGCTCGGCGGCGGGGTCGTCCACGACGATCAGGGGGACGCCGACCCGCTCGGCCTTGGCGCGCATCGCCCGGTCGGTGAGGAGCACGGTCGCGCCGGTGTCGCCGAGCACCCAGCGGATGCGGTCCTCCGGGTAGCTGTCGTGCAGGGGCGCGTAGGCGCCGCCGGCCTTGAGCACGGCGAGCATGGAGACGATGGCGTGCGGGGCGCGGCTCTGCATGATGCCGACCCGGGACTCGGCGCCGACGCCCGCGGCGAGCAGGCGGGCGGCCAGCCGGGCGGCCCGGTCGTCCAGCTCGCCGTAGGTGAGGGTGAGGCCGTCGGAGATCACGGCGGGCTCGCCGGGGGTGAGCCGGGCCCGCTCGGCGATCAGGCCGGGCACGGTCGCGTCGGCGGGGAAGTCGTGCGCGGTGTCGTTCCACTCCTCGACCACCCGGCGGCGCTCGGCCCCGGTCAGCGGGGGCAGCTCCGCGAGCGGCAGCGACGGGTCCGCGGCCACCGCGGCCAGGCTGCCGGCCAGGTTGCCCGCGAGCCGCTCGACGGTCCCGGCGTGGAACAGCTCGGCGTTGTAGGCGATCGTCACCTCAAGGGAGCCGGCGCCCTCGGTGAAGGCCACCGCCAGGTCCACCTCGTCCTCGGGCGTCGCGCCCTGGACGACCATCACCCGCGACTCGATCGGGACGTTCTCTCCGGCGCACGCGGCGAGCACGGTCCTGCGCACCTCGGGCAGGAACTCCTCGAACGGCTGCGCGCCCCGCACCTGCGAGCGCAGGACCAGGCTGTTGGCGGGATTGCCCGCGCACCTGGTGCCGACCGCGATGTCCTGCTGGCCGGAATAGCGGGCGAACAGCGCCTGGCAGGCGGCCACCACAATCATGAAGAGCGAGGCGTGGTGCCGGGCGGCGAGCTTGCGCAGATCTTCGGCGAGTTCTTCCGAAAGCGAGAATCGGTGGGCCTCGGGGGAATGCGTACGCCGTGCGGACCGGTAACGATCGGTCGGCAATCGCAGCGGGACCAGATCCTCATATTCCCGTATGGACATGTTCGACCTCCGCCATCGACGAAAACTCCGGAATTTTCCTTACTTCCGGTAATGTCAGCTTCGTCGTAAATGGCGGAGGGAACCACGTGGTTGACTGGGCCGCTAAACAGGGTGGTCAGCCAGGTCCGCGCGTTATTCCGCGCCGATGACCTCGACCGGCCGCTGCCGCATCGCCACCCGCGCGGAAATCATGATCGACGGCCACGCGACGAGCACGGCCGCCGCGACGATGCCCGCGTACGCGAGCGGCGGGATCGACGGCACGGGCCACCTGTTCACCGCGATGCTGATGCCCACCAGCGCGGGCAGCGCCGCCAGCGTGCCGATGAGCACCGCGGAGACCGTGATGATCCGGGCCTCCCCGCGCATCATCGAGCGCACCTGGTCGCGCCCCGCGCCGATCAGCCGCAGCAGGGCGAACTCGCGCACGCGCGCCGCCGTCGCCATCACCAGCGTGTTGACCACGGCGATGGCGATGTAGCCGAGCAGGACGGCGTTGAGGAGGAGGCTGACGGCGGAGTCGGCCGAGCCTCCGCTCCCGGCGGCGACGAAGGACTCCCGGTCGGCCAGCTCCGCGGTCGGATGCCCGGCCAGCGCCTTGCGCAGCGCGTCCGCTCCCGTGGCCTTGACCAGCAGCCACGAGTCGAGGCGGTCGGTGGTGTGCTGGATCGCCAGGTCGTGGGCGAGCGTGACGTCGCCGAAGCCGAGCCCCTTCTCGTAGATCGCCACCACCCGGGCCTTGACCGCGGTGCCGTCGCCCAGCCGCAGGTCGACGCTCTGGCCGGGCTTCGCGCCGACGGTGCCCGCCGCCAGCCGGCTCAGCGCCACGGTCTCGCCGCGCAGCGCCCCGAGGTCGCCCTCCAGGACGCCGAGGTCCATCGTCGCCTTGAGCCCCGCCGGCTCGACGCCCTGCGTGGGGAAGATCTTGTACTGCACGCTGTCGTCCGACGTGTACGTGATGATCGTCTGCGTCCTGACGACCGGCGTCACCGCCGTCACCCCGCCCGCCCTGGCCAGCTCGTCCGCGAGAGCGGGCGAGAGCCCGGCGGCCTTCGGCGTCACCACGTAGTCGGCCAGCACCCCGTCCACCGCCTGGTTCTGGGCGGCGGCCCCGAGCGTGGTGGCGCTGAAGATCTGGGCGGCGGCCATCGTCACGCCCATGATCAGCGGCGTGGTGGCCGAGCTGAGCCGCCGCGACCGCGCGTGGGCGTTGGCCACGGCCAGGAAGCCGCTGACGTGCGCCGCCCGGTTGAGCCGCGGCCCGAGCAGCGAGACGGTGCCCGCGAGCAGGCGCGGCCCGAGCAGGGCCACGGCGATGACGAGCAGCAGCGCCGAGCTGCTCGCGCCGTCCACGGCGGACTCGCCGGGCAGCATGATCGGCAGCACGATCGCGGCGGCCAGGGCGGCGGGGACGAGCAGCGAGCCGATCGTCATCCGCACCCAGCCGAGCTTGCGCGGCTCCACCGCCGCCTCGCCCAGCGCCTCGACGGGGCTGACCTTCGCCGCGCGCCGGGCGGCGATCCAGCCGCCCATGCGGGCCCCGGCCACGCACAACACCATCGCGGCCAGCACCGGCGTCGGGCTGAACACGATCTCGAAGTCCGCGGGCATCACGCCGACGGCGGCGAACGTCCGGTGGAAGACGAAGCCCAGGCCGATGCCCGGGATCGCGCCGAGCACCGCCCCCGCCACGCTCACCAGCGTCGCCTCGGCGCCGATCATGGCCAGGACCTGCTTCGGCGTCGCCCCGATCGCGCGCAGCAGCGCCAGCTCACGCCTGCGCTGCTGGACGGAGAGCGCCAGCGTGCCGGCCACCACGATGACGACCACCATGACCATGGTCGCGCCGAACGACAGGGCCAGCTCGATCACGAACGACCGCGTCTCGCCCACGTCGAGGATCTCGACGTCGCCGCGCTGGTCGCCGGTGTAGGCGACCACGCCCCGGACGGCCTTCTCGATGGCGGCGGCCAGCTCGCCCGCGTCCGTGCCCGGGGCGGCCAGCACGCCGATCGCGTCCACCCGGTCGGGCTGCCCCGACAGCTCCCGGGCGCGCTCGTCGGTGAGGAACACCGCGCCCTGCCGCACCAGCTCGCCGCCGTCGGCCAGGCCGCTCACCCGGTAGACGGCCGGGGTCGTGCCCACCGTCAGCGTCACGGTGCCGCCGGGCCGCACGCCCGCCTCCTCGGCCAGCCGGCGCTCCAGCACCACCTCGTCGGCCGCCTGCGGCTGCCGCCCCGCGGTCAGCTCGAAGGGCCGCAGCGCCGCCACGGACCAGCCGTGGCCCAGCAGCGGCATGCCGCCGGGGCCGGCCAGGACCCGCCCGTCCCCGGTGACCAGGCTCATCGGCAGGCTGACGTCGGCGACGGCGGCGCGCACGCCGCGCACCCGCGCCACCTCCTCGACCCGGGAGGCGGGCAGCCGCACCCGCTCGCCGTGCCGGGGGTCGATGTCCTCCTCCACGGGCAGGTGCTGGGGAGCGCCGACGACCACCGCCGCCGCCCGGTAGCGCTCGGCCGGCACGCCGGAGCTGAGGCCGGTCTCCAGCAGGATCCCGCTGGCGGTCAGCACCGCCGACCCGAACAGGACCGCGATGAACGCGGCCACGAACCCGCCCTTGCGCCCCTTGATCGTGCTCCAGGCCAGGGACAGCGCGCGTCTCGACAACACCCGGCGCGTCATGCTCACCACTCGCCCAGGCGCGTCATGCGGTCGGCGACCTGCTCGGGCGTGGGCTTGCGCAGCTCGCCGGCCAGCCGCCCGTCCGCGAGGAACACCACCTTGTCGGCGTACGAGGCCGCGACCGGGTCGTGGGTCACCATGACCACCGTCTGGCCGAGCTGGTCCACCAGCCGTCTTAACAGTTCGAGGATCTGCCGGCCGGTGCGCGAGTCGAGGGCACCGGTCGGCTCGTCGGCGAAGACCGCGTCCGGCTCGTGGATCAGCGCGCGGGCGATCGCCACCCGCTGCCGCTGCCCGCCGGAGAGCTGGGCCGGATGGCGGTCGAGCTGCTCGGCCAGGCCAACCGCCTTCAGCGCGGCCCGGACCCGGTCGGTCGCGACGGGCTGGTCGGCCAGCCGGAACGGCAGCGACACGTTCTGCTCGACGGTCAGCGCGTCGAGCAGGTTGTAGGCCTGGAAGACGAAGCCGATCCGCTCGCGGCGCAGCACCGTGAGCGCCTCCTCCTTCAGCCGGGACAGCTCGGTGTCCCCCAGCCACACCTGCCCCGACGACGCCCGGTCCAGGCCGGAGGCGCAGTGCAGGAATGTGCTCTTGCCCGAGCCCGACGGGCCCATGACCGCGGTGAACGACCCGCGGGGCAAGGCGATCGTCACGTCGTTGAGCGCCTGGACCGCGTTGCGCCCCGATCCATAGACCTTGCCCACGGATTCCAACCTGACCACGTATTCCATCGTCATTCCTAGACGTAAAGGGATTGCGCACCCGACACTAATCATCGTGCCCGAGATTCGTGTCGAGCGCCAGCGCCGGCGATCTCCACAGGCGGCTCAACAGGGTATTTAACCGACACGTCAAGCAGGTTCCGGCCCGCACCCGTCCCCGCCATAATGAGTGGTCGCGGCATATCGCCGCCCGAATTCGGGCGGCGGCCGCGCGTTCCGCAATTTAACCGGTGAAGAAAGATCCTGGGCCGTCCGCGGCCGCCCGCGGAAACTGGCGGAAATTCCTGCCCCCGCCCAAGAGGATTTTCACCCATGATTCCTGTGCAACTCGAACGCGCGGTATTCGGAATCTACGCGACCCATTCGCTGAGCTTCGCCGACAAGGCCGGGGTGTTCGTGCACCTCGCCGACCACGGCAGCGCCACGGCCGCCGAGCTGGCGGGCGCGCTCAAGACCGACGGGGAGACCCTGGAGCGGCTGCTGCTCGTCCTGGTCTCCCTCCAGGTGCTCGCCCGCGCCCCCGGCGGCCGGTACGCCCTGGCCGAGGGCACCCGCCCCTACCTCGACCGGCGCGACCCGCGTTACCTGCTGGGCTTCGTCGACCACCTGCTCGGCAGCACGACCGAGCGGTTCGGCCAGGTCCAGGACTACCTGGAGCGCGGCAAGGCCGCCGTGGACGCCGAGCTGCCCGGCCCGTTCGACTCGATCTACCGGGACGAGGAGTCGGTCCGGCGCTTCCTGACCGCGATGTGGCAGCTCAGTTTCCACGTCTCGCACGAGCTGGCCCTGCTGGCCGACCTCGGTGACGTGCGGCGGCTGGTGGACGTCGGCGGCGCGAGCGGCCCGTTCTCGGTGGCGGCCCTGCTGCTGCATCCCGAGCTGCGCTCGACCGTCTTCGACCTGCCGCAGGTGGCGGCGTATCTGGCGGAGAACGCGCAGGCGTACCAGCTGGGCGACCGGCTGGGCTTCGCCGGCGGCGACTTCTTCCACGACGCGCTGCCGGAGGGCGACTGCGTCGCCTTCGGCTACATCCTGTCGGACTGGGACGACGAGACGTGCGAGAAGCTGCTGCGCAAGGCGCACGACGCCTGCTTCCCCGGCGGCCGGGTGCTCATCATGGAGCGCCTCTTCGACGCCGACCGCACCGGGCCGCTCTCGACGGCCGTGATGAACCTGTCCATGCATATCGAGACGCAAGGCCGCCACCGCACCGCCGAGGAGTACCTGACCCTGCTGCGGCGCGCCGGGTTCACCCGCTGCTCCGTCCACCGCTCGTCCGGCGACAAGCACCTCGTCGTCGGCCGCCGCGACGGCGACCCGGTGGAGGTCCGATGACCATCGAGATCCTGCGCCCGCCGCTCCCCCTGCACAGCGAGGCGATGGCCGACCACCTCGCCTCGACCGCGCTGGCGGAGCTGGACGGGGAGGAGCTGGCCGGCCTCTCCCGCCGCTACGACGAGGCGGTGGCCCGCGCCGACACCGAGATGGCGCTGCTGACCCGGCCCTTCAGCAGCCGCCTGGACATCCCCGAGTACTACCGCTACACGGGCCTGCACGTCTTCGGCTGGTTCCTGGACCGGGAGCCCGACCCGTACGGCGGCGCCGTGCTCGCCATGCACACGATCCTCACCGACCTGGCCGAGCGGGAGCGCCAGGAGGCGGCCCGGCATCCGGTGCCGCCCGAGCACATCGTCGAGCGCCTGCACCGCCTGCGCCCGGTCCTGGCCCGGCTCGCCGAGCTGCCGGTCGCGCCGCACGGCGCGCCGCGCGGCGCGGACCTGTTCAGGCAGGCGGCGGCGGACGACCGGCGGCTGCTCGCGCTGCGCCGGTTCTGCGGCTTCCGCCGCTCCGACAAGCACGACGAGCACATCTTCATCCGCGCGGTGCAGGCGTGCGAGCTGACCTTCTTCATGATCCGGCTGGCCGCCAGGAAGGCGATCGCCCTGGCCGGCGCCGACCGCGCCGGCCAGTTGTTCTGGCTGAGCCAGGTGGACGCCGGCGCCACGCTGCTGAACGCGATCTTCCACGCGCTGAAGACCCTGACCCCGGAGCTGTTCCTCGGCTTCAGGGACGCCACCGGGGACGCCAGCGCGGTCCAGTCGCTCAACTACCACCTGATGGAGCTGGTGCTGTACGGATACGACGACCGCAAGGCGGAGACCTACACGAGGTTCGGCCACCTCGGCGTGATCAACGATCCGCGGCTGCGCGAGTTCCGCTCCCTGGAGGACACGGCGCAGGAGGCGGCCGACCCGCTGCTCGCCGAGGCGTACGGGGCGCTGGAGCGGCGGCTGCTGGTCTGGCGGGGCCGGCACTACGGCTTCGGCCGGACGTACCTGCCGAACATGAAGGGCTCGGGCGGCACCGAGGGGGCGGGCTATCTCAAACGGTTCGTGGAGAAGACCGGACTGGGCTCGGGCCCGCGGCTGGACGACCCGGACGGGCTGCTGTCCGGTTTCGCCTACCGCTGACCGGGACGGCGACGACGAAGACCGCCGAGGCGATGATCGCCTCGGCGGTCTTTTCCGCGGAAGGGTGACCGGTCAGACGCAGCCCTCCTTGCTCGCCGCCGTCACGGCCTGCGCCGTGTACGGGCACTGGAAACCGATCCAGCGCAGCTTGGGCCACATCTGCGACCACGGCTCGAGCGGCCCCCGGCACACCATGAACTCCTGGCCGAGGTCGGAGACGGGCAGGCCGATCTCGAACGTGCCGGCGGGCCGGCAGTCCGCGAACAGGCGCGAGAACTGGGCGCGGTCCACGCCGATCGTGATCGCGACCGTCTTGTCGTCGGCCGGCACGCCGAAGTCGGCGTAGGAGTTGTGGCCGCTGTAGGCGGGGGGCAGGCCGTAGGCGGCGCCGTGCTTGTCGAGCGCGCCGGCCTGGCCGTAGTGGTTGCCGTAGAAGACGGCGCGGGCCTGCTCCTCGGCGGGCAGGGAGCGGTAGACGGCCGCGGCCTGGGCGGTCAGCTCCGGCCAGCCGGCCTGGTCGAACTGGACGATGGCGAGCTGCTGCAGCAGCACGTTGTTCGCATACGTCTGCAGCGGCAGCACGGGCAGCATGAGCACCGCGGAGGTGACCAGGTTGGCCACGATGGCGATCCCCAGCAGCGAGCGGCGCACGACCGTGCGCGCCCAGCGCTCCGCGACCACGCAGCCCGCGGCCAGCAGCACGAACTGCAGCGCCGCCCCGTACGCCGCCTGCGCGCCCATGACGAGCAGCACCACGACCATGAGCAGGTAGGCGATCCCGACGAACCGGTAGGGCCGCCACTCGGCCCGCCGCAGCAGCGCCACCAGCCCCGCGATCCAGACCGGGCTCAGGAACAGGCCGATCATGAGGATCTGCATCGGCAGGAACGAGATCCGCGACAGCTCCGCCAGCGCCGTGGACAGCGCCGCCGCCATCTCGAACTGCGGCCAGCCGTTCGTCACCTGCCACACCAGCACCGGCGAGGCGATCACCAGCGCGATCCCGGCCCCGGCGGGCAGGTAGGGGCTGAAGAGCGCCCGGCGCGACCCGGTGACCAGCAGGCCGGCCCCGAAGGCGAGCAGGAGCAGGACGAGCAGGTACTTGGCGTGCAGGCCGAACCCGACCACCGCGCCGACCGCCGGCCACATCCGCTGGTCCCCGGTCCTGACGATCCGGATGACCAGCCAGGACACCATGACCCAGACCAGGACGTCGAAGTTGTTGGTGCCCAGGATGTGCCCGGTGTGCAGGGCCAGGCCCGAGGCCGCCGCGGCGACCGTGGCCAGGAGCTGGGCGCGCTGGTTCCCGCCGAGCTCGCGGGCGACGAGGCCGGCCAGCACGACGGTGACGCCGATGAGCAGGGCGGGCACCAGGCGGAAGGCGGTGAGGTTGTCGCCGAACAGGATCGTCTCGATCCGGGCGACCAGCGCCACCAGCGGCGGCTGGTCGATCTGTCCCCAGTCGAGGTGCCTGCTGGCCGCCCGGGTGTATAGCTCGTCGAGGTGGTATCCGTGCCGGCCCGACACCGACAGGAGCAGGGCGATCACCGCGCCGGCCACGCCGAGCGAGGGCCACCACCGCATGGGGGGCAGCGCCGCCTCTTCCGGGGCCGAGCGGCCAATGGTGGGTGTGATTGTCGCGGTATTCACGACGTACCTCCAATTGCTTTTTTCGGGGTGACCACGTCGTTGCCGGACGTGGCCGGCGGTCTCAGCATGTGTCCGCCCCCAAGGGCGGGCAATCAGGTTGCGTGGTGCTGAAATGTCGCTCGTCATCGCCGGTGGCGTGGCCTTCGGATTTCGCGTACGGGTCAAAGACCTGGCCGTGCCCGTGAATGCCGGCGGAGCCTGAAAGCCGGTATTCACGGCGATGGGACGGAACATGTCGACGTCGGAACGGGAAATCGCGGAGGGCGTGGCGGCCGGACCGGCCCCGGTGCCGTTGTCCAGGAATCGCGGCTACACGATCCTGTGGAGCACGATGTTCCTGTCGGAGCTGGCGAGCGAGATCGTGTTCATCGCCTTTCCGCTGCTGCTGCTGGCGCACGGGGCGTCGGGGGTCGAGGTCGGGCTGCTCACGTCCCTGCTGGCCGCGGCCCGCATGGTCGCGAACGTGCCGGCGGGGGTGCTCGCCGACCGCTGGGACCGCAGGAAGATCATGCTGGTGTCGCAGGCGGTGCGCTGCCTGGCGATGGCGAGCCTGGTGGGCGCGCTGTTCGCCGGGGTCTACTCGTTCCCGCACCTCGCGCTGGTCGCGGTGCTCGAAGGGGTCTTCAGCTCGGTGTTCCAGCCGGCCGAGCACGCGGCGCTGCCGCAGGTCGTGCCCGCCTCACAACTTCGGGAGGCGCTGTCGCGCAACGCGGCGCGGCCGTTCGCGGCGCTCCTGCTCGGCCCGGCGCTGGCGGGGTTCGCCTTCGGGCTGCACGAGCTGGCGCCGTTCTCGATCGACACCGCCCTGATGGCCGGCTCCTTCGCGGTGCTGTGGTTCCTGCGGCTGCCCCGCGGCACCGCCGCGCAGGCGCCCCCCGAGGCCGGCCGGCCGGGGTGGCAGGAGCTGCTGGGCGGGTTCCGCTGGCTGATGGGCCGGCCGGTGATCAGGACGACCGCGGTCTGGATCATCTTCGTCAACCTGGCCTTCCACGCGTTGATCATCGTCATCCTCGTCGTGTCCGGCGAGGCCGAGGTGGGGCATGGGGAGATGGGGCTGATGATGGCCTGCTTCGGCGCCGGCGGGCTGCTCGGCGCGGCGGTCGCCGGCCGGCTGCACGCCGCGCTGCGGGCTCCGGTGATCATCATCGGCTCCTCGTGGGCCTTCGTCGCGCTCGCGCTGGCGATGGCGGCGGCGCCCGGCGGGATCGTGCTCGGCGTCCTGCTCGGCGCGGCCGCCGCCTTCCTGCCGGTGGCCACCACCACCATCGTGACCTACCAGTTGTCGATCACCCCGGACGAGCTGCGGGGCCGGTTGAGCGGGGTCGTCGGCCTCTGCGCCGACCTCGCCGGGACCATCGGGCCGATGGCAGGCGGGCTGCTGGTGGCGCTGGCCGGTGGGGCGGCGGAGAGCGTGCTGCTGTGCGCGGCGATCCTGGGCGCCGTTGCCCTCGGAGCCACCATCAGCCCCACTCTCCGCCGCTTTCCCACGTTCCGGGATCAGTAGATGGTGCGGGATTCCGCGCCGAGCCGGCGGGACCGGGACTTGCGCAGGTCCCGCGTGATGTTGAGCCGGCGCAGCCACCTGTCGGTGCCGTCGAACCGGGGGGTGAAGGCGTTGCGCCCGTGCACCATCCGGTAGTTGTCGACAAAACAGATGTCGCCGGGCTGGAGAACGATCTCCGTGAGGGCCGCGTCGAGGGCGCGGGTCAGCACGTCCAGCGCCTCCTGCTCGGCCAGCCCCTGGACGTCGCGCATGAAGTGCGGGTCGATCCGGACGTAGGGGTCGTCGGGGTCGCCGAAGAGCACCGCGACCGGCGTCGGCGTCCGCAGCTCCGCATCGACGATCTCCCTGCTGCGCTCCATGAGCGCCGCGGCCTTGTCGCCGAAGCCCGCCGCGCCGGTCGGCACGTGCGCGTTCTCGGCCCGGTGCGAGTGGTCGGGCAGGATGCGGAAGCGCTCCTGGCGCAGGATCTCCGCGGTGACCTCGGCGACGGACACGTCGGCCACGTCCGCGACGGTGGTCGCGATGGCGTCGTGGTTGCGCACGCAGGCCAGGCCGAGGTAGTCCGTCCGCAGCGGGTGGAAGGCGTCCTCGGTGTGCCAGGTGAGCACCTGCTGCGAGCCCGAGCCGATCTGCTCGTTCTCGTGGCCCTTGATGGGCAGGATGTCGTGCATGAGATAGCCGTCCTGCTGGGTGGCCCAGCCGATCGGCTCGCCCAGCAGGCAGGCCATGAGGTAGAAGGCGACGTCATAGGGGAGCGTCGGCGACGGCACCGGCTTGTTCTTCCAGTGCGCGGGGGTCGGCCCGGCCGCGGCGTCGTCCACGCTCAGCCCGGAGACCACGCAGGCGCCGTCCCGCTCGGCGGCGACGAATCCGTTCAGCTCCGCGCGCAGGCCGCGCGGCAGCTCCTGCGCGTAGGTCTTGGCCTCGCGCTGGAAGCCGGCCGACTCCACGCTGTCGTAGCGCTCGCACAACTCGTCGACGACGTCCCGGACGAGCGCCGCGTCGGTTTCGTTCAGCTTGATCGTGAGCACGTTCTGTCCTTGCCCTTCACTTCTCGTTCATGGAACTGATCAGGCTGGCCGGACGCATGTCCGTCCAGTTGGCCGTGACGTAGTCGAGCGCCGTCTGCCGGTCGGTCGCGGCCTGGGCCACGGTCCAGCCGGCCGGCACCTCCGCGAAGACGGGCCACAGCGAGTGCTGGCCCTCGTCGTTCACCAGGACGTGGTAGACGCCGTCCGGGTCCTCGAACGGGTTGGTGCTGCTCATCGTTGGTCCCCTTTCCCAAGGTCAGCGAGCCTGTACGGGCTCACGGCACTGCAGGAGCGCGACGCCGAGCGGCGTCAGCGTGTGGAGCACGGTGTTCCTGCTCCGTGAGGCGTTGGCGAGCCCGGCCCGGCGCAGGACCGTCGCGTGCTTGCTCGCGCCCGCCAGCGAGATGCCGAGACGCTCGGCCAGCTCGCCCGTCGTGCAACTTTCCGCCAGGGCCTGCAGCGCCGCGGCCCGCGTGTGTCCCACCAGCGCGCCGAGCGCCTGCTCGGGCGGCGACTCGACGCCGATGATGTCCGCCACGTCGGCCCGCATGGAGTAGACGAGGGCAGGCGGTCGCTCGTCGCCCCCGTCGATCACCACGCAGGACCTGCCGCGCAGGAACAACGACGGGCTCAGCAACAGCCCGCGCCCGCGCAGGCGGACCTCGCGTTCCTCCTCGTCGCGGACCTCAAGGACCGGCGGCGTCCATTCCACGTTCGGGTGCAGGGTCCCGAGCAGACCCTCCACCCCCGTCGTGATGCCGATCCGGCCGCGCACGGCCCTCTCGGCCTCCAGCCGGCTCTGCACCCTGTCCCAGTACGGAACCACCGCCGCGCGACAGAACTCGAAGACCAGTCCTGTCATCCGTGCCTCGGTCCCGTTCCCCGTCGCTCCACCACGGAGCGTCTCGAGCAACTCGGACAGCGGCAGGCGCTCGCGCAGCAGCGGCTCCAACGCGTTGGCCCGGGCCCCCAGCCGGCGGCGCACCTGTTTGCGCCAGCCGTCGAAGACCGCCCCGTTGCGCCGGAACAGATCCAGGGCGAAGGTGCCCTCCGCCACCAAGCCGAGCCCTGCACTCATCCGAATGCGGCCCATGTCCTGGACCGTGAAGTGAATTCTCAGCACCCTTCTTTAATTACGGACGCCCGCTATCTCCCGGCTACCGCACCCCTACCGGCCTGCGGCGCCGCGCGACAGCCGGAGACATCGGGCCGCTGGGCGCGGAAGGGGCGGCGGCCTAGCATGAGGGCATGTTCTTCGAGTCCGCGCAGACTGAAGAGACACCTCCCGCCCCGATGCCCCCCGAGCTGCCGCACTGGCTGGGCCCGCCGCTCGCCGAACGGGGCGTCATCCTGCCCGTCGAGCTGACCCTGGGCCGCAGCGACCACGTCGCGCTCCACCTGCCGTTCGTGCGGGCCTACACCACGGGGTGCGCGTTCGAGGCGGAGCTGGCCCTGAGGCAGGGCGGGCTGACTCCCACCGACTTCCTCGACCTGCACGTGATGGCGCTGTACAACCCGCCGCAGTTCAGGTCGCGCGCCGGCGAGCCGCTGCCCGACCGGCTGCTGCGCTGGGGCGTGCGGTTCCGCGACGGCACCAAGCTGACCACCCTCGACCGGCGGGACCGCGGCGCCGAGGGCCCGCTGCTGGCGGCGATGTCCGAGGGCCAGGGCCGCACCGCCTCCCTGCACGCGGGCGTGCGGCTGTGGTTGTGGCCGCTGCCGCCGCCCGAGCCCTTCGAGCTGGCCGTCGAATGGCCGCTGGCCGGCATCGCGCTGACGTTCACCGAGCTCGACGGCGCGGCCATCGCGGCGGCGGGCGCACGCTCGGCCGCGTACTGGCCGTGACGGTGGGCGCGCGCTCGGCCGCGTACCGGCCGTGACGGCGAAAACCATGTGCGGGCGGCGGCGCGGCTGAACTAGCGTCGGCGCCCATGACCATTCCCCGCGTGCGCCCGCCCTTCACCGCCGACGAGCGCGCCCAGCTCGTCGGCCGGCTCGCCACGCGGACCCGGGGGCCGGTCACAGGTCGAGCAGCCGGGCGGGCTCGGCGAGGATCTGCTGGATGATCAGCCCGGCCGCCCCGAGCACGGCCGCGTCGCCGCCCGTTCCCGAGACCGCGAGCGCGGGCGGCGCGCCGCGCATCTGCCCCAGCCGCGCCCGCAGCCCCTCCGACACGGGCCCCTCCAGCCACCGGAACAGCGGCGCGAAGATCCCCCCGAGCACGATCTCACCGGGGTCGAGCAGGTGCACGGCCGAGGTGAGCGCCACCCCGAGTGCGTGCCCGGCCCGCTCGCAGGCCCGCACCGCCCGCCCGTCGCCCGACTCCAGCCGCGCCACCAGCTCGCCCACCGAGGCCAGCTCCCCGAGCAGGGCGTCCTGCCCCGCGTACACCTCCAGGCAGCCCCGCCCGCCGCACCGGCAGACGGGCCCGTCCGGCACGACGACCACGTGTCCCAGCTCGCCCGCCAGCCCGAACGTGCCCCGGAAGACCGTGCCCTCGACCACCAGGCCGGCGCCGATGCCGATCTCGCCGGAGACGTAGAGAAAGTCGGGCTGCCGCGAGCCGAACCACAGCTCGCCGAGCGCCGCCAGGTTGGCCTCGTTGTCGATCGCGAAGGGCGGGTCCACCAGGTCCGCCACCCGCACGTCCCGCCAGCCGAGGTGCGGCGCGCTGCGCAGCACCCCGCCCTCGACCGTGCCGGGCACGGCCAGGGCCGCGCCCGCCAGCCGCAGCCCGTCCGCCTCGGCCTCGGCCGTGACCTCCTTCACCAGGTCCCGCAGCCCTTCGAGGATGCGCGCGGGGTCGGAGTTGCGGTTGTCGGCCGGACGCACGCGCCGCAGCCGCACCTCGCGCGTCAGGTCGACCACGCACGCCGCCAGGTAGTCGATGTTGATCTCCAGCCCCAGCGCGGCCACCCGGTGCCCGCTCAGGCTCACCGCCACGCCGGGCCGCCCCCGCTCGCCGCCCCGCACGGCGCCGCTCTCGGTCACCACCCCGGCCTCGATCAGGTCCGCGACCAGGCTGGAGACGGTGGTCTTGGTGAGCCCGGTGCGCTCGGCGAGCGCGGCGCGCGTGTGCGGCCCCGACCGGTGGATGGTCGCCAGGACCACGGCCAGGTTGCGGGCGCGCATGGAATCATGCCGGACCCCTCTTGACGACACCCTGCCCACCTCCTCAGGATTATGTACAGATTATGGACTAAAGCGAGGGACATCCGAAATGACGAACTTCACGCCCACTCCCGACGACCGGTTCACCTTCGGCCTCTGGACGGTGGGCTGGCAGGCCCGCGACCCGTTCGGCGACGCCTCCCGCCCCGCCCTCGACCCGGTCGAGACCGTGCACCGCCTGGCCGAGCTGGGCGCGTACGGCGTCAGCTTCCACGACGACGACCTGCTCGCCGTCGAGCCCGACCGCGACAAGGCCATCGCCGCCTTCAGGAAGGCCCTCGACGAGACCGGCATGAAGGTCCCCGCGGCCACCACGAACCTCTTCACCCACCCGGTCTTCAAGGACGGCGCCTTCACCAGCAACGACCGCGACGTCCGCCGCTACGCCCTGCGCAAGGTCATGCGCAACCTCGACCTGGCCGCCTCGCTGGGCGCCACGACGTACGTCTGCTGGGGCGGGCGCGAGGGCGCCGAGTCCGACGCCGCCAAGGACGTCAAGGCCGCGATGGACCGCTACAAGGAGGCGCTGGACGTCATCTGCCAGTACGTCATCGACAAGGGCTACGACATCCGCTTCGCCATCGAGCCCAAGCCGAACGAGCCCCGCGGCGACATCCTGCTGCCCACGATCGGCCACGCCCTGGCGCTGATCAACGAGCTGGAGCACCCCGAGATGGTGGGCGTCAACCCCGAGGTCGGCCACGAGCAGATGGCCGGGCTCAACTTCGTGCACGGCATCGCCCAGGCCCTGTGGCACGGCAAGCTCTTCCACATCGACCTCAACGGCCAGCACGGCCCGAAGTACGACCAGGACCTGATCTTCGGCCACGGCGACCTGAAGAGCGCGTTCTTCCTGGTGGACCTGCTGGAGAGCCACGGTTACGACGGCCCGCTCGTCTTCGACTACAAGCCGCTGCGCACCGACGACGCCGAGGACGTGTGGGCCTCGGCCGCGGCCAACATGCGCACCTACCTGATCCTCAAGGAGAAGTCGCGCGTCTTCCGCGCCGACCCCGAGGTCCAGCAGGCCCTGGCCGCCTCCCGCGTGACCGAGCTGGCCCAGCCCACGCTCGCCGCCGGCGAGACCTGGCAGGACCTGGCCAAGGACGACTTCGACGTCGAGGCCGCCGCCGCCCGCGGCTTCCACTTCACCCGCCTCAACCAGCTCGCGCTCGAGCACCTCATGGGGGTGCGCGGATGACCCAACCGATCAGTGTCCAGCTCTACACCGTCAGGGAACCGCTGGCCGCCGGCCGCGACGCCGTGCTGCGCCGGATCGCGGAGATCGGATACCGGGCCGTCGAGCCCTACGACCCCATGACCGACCCCGAGGGCTTCCGGCGGCTCGCCGACGACCTGGGGCTGACCGTGTCGGCGACGCACGCGTACGCGCTGCTGGACCGGGAGCCCGCGGAGGTCTTCGACGCGATCGCCACGCTCGGGACCGACAAGGTGATCATCCCGGCCGGCATCCCGGAGGGGGAGTTCACCACCCGCGACGGCATCGGCCGGGCGGCCGACCTGCTCAACGGCTACGCCGAGCGGGCCGCCGCCCACGGGATGCGGATCGGCTACCACAACCACTGGTGGGAGATCGAGCCGGAGGTGGACGGCAGGCACGCCATCGAGGTGCTGGCGGACCTGCTGGCCCCCGAGGTGTTCCTGGAGATCGACACCTACTGGGCGGCCGTGGGCGGCGCCGACGTGCCCGCCCTGCTCGGCCGCCTGGCCGGGCGCGTCGAGGCGCTGCACGTCAAGGACGGCCCCGGGGTCAAGGGCGAGCCGCACACCGCGGTGGGCAAGGGCGTCATGCCGGTGCCCGAGATCCTCGCCGCCGCCCCCGGCGCCTGGCGCGTCGTCGAGCTCGACGAGTGCGCGACCGACGTCTTCGCCGCCCTCGCCGACAGTCACGCCTACCTCACCTCCCTGGAGGGCTCTTGAGCAACGGCCCGGTCGGCGTCGCCATCGTCGGCGCCGGAGTCATCAGCGGCCAGTATCTCCGCAACCTCAACTCCTTCCCCGACGTGCGCGTGATCGCCGTCGCGGACCTCGACACCGACCGGGCCGCCGAGGTGGCCAGGGAGCACGACGTCCGGGTCTCCGGCACGCTCGGCGCCGTGCTCTCCCTGGCCGAGGTGGAGATCGTCGTCAACCTCACGGTCCCGTCCGCGCACGCGGCCGTCGCGCTGGAGAGCCTGCGCGCCGGCAAGCACGTGTACGGCGAGAAGCCGCTGGCCATGAACCTCGACGAGGCCGCCAAGGTGATGGCCGAGGCCGAGGGGCGCGGCCTGCGGGTGGGCGGCGCCCCCGACACCTTCCTGGGCGCCGGGCTGCAGTCCACGCTGCACGCCCTGCGCGCCGGCCTCATCGGCGAGCCGGTCGCCGTCACGGCCGCCACGCAGAGCCTCGGGCCGGAGTCCTGGCACCCCAGCCCGGAGTTCTTCTACCAGCCGGGCGGCGGCCCGCTGTTCGACCTGGGCCCCTACTACCTGACCGCGCTGGTCTCCCTGCTCGGGCCCGTCGCCCGGGTGGCGGCCGGCACGGCCCGGGCCCGGGAGCAGCGGGTGGTCGGCTCGGGGCCCAAGGCGGGCACCCGGTTCCCGGTGGACGTGCCCACCCACGTCAACGCCCTGCTGGACTTCTCCGGCGGGCCGGTGACGGGGTCGGCCACGTTCAGCTTCGACTCGGCCGTCAACCGCCGCATGATCGAGATCATCGGCAGCGAGGGCGCCCTGTCGCTGCCCGACCCCAACACGTTCGAGGGCCCGCTGCTGGCCCGCGGGCTGACCGACCCGGACTGGCGGGAGCTGCCGTTGTCCGGCACCACGGCCGGGCGCGGCATCGGGGTCCTGGACCTGGCCAGGTCGATCCGCTCCGGCGCGCCGCACCGCGCGTCGGGCGAGCTGGCCTACCACGTGCTGGAGCTCATGTCCGCCATCACCGAGTCGGGCGAGCGGGCGGAGTTCCGGCCCGTCGCCTCCACGACGGCCGCGCCGGAGCCCCTTCCGGCGGACTGGGACCCGTACGCGGCGACCCTGTCCTGAACCTAACGGCTGGGCGGCGCGCGTACCGCCGCCCAGTTACATCACCCTTCCCTCAAGAGTCACCCACGACCGGGCGGGAATCGTTACCTTGTGTAATCACTCGGTAACGGCACTCTCAAAGGGATCCTCATGCGCGTTCTGATCCAGCTCCGCCCGGCCCCGGACGTCGTCGCCTCGGTGATCGACCCCGGTGTCCGCAGCGCGGTCGCCGACGTCGTCGCCGACCTGCCCGGAGTCCTCCTCGACGAGGCCTTCACCCCCGTGGCCGTGCCGCGGCCCGTCTCACCGCACGGCGACCTCCTGGCCCCGCACCAGCGGCCGCGGTTCTCGATGGCGCCGGAAGACGCCTCCGTGCTCGTGCGCGGCGAGATCTCCGACGGGGAGCTCTCCCTCCGCTCGGCGCTGCTGTCCTCCTCCGTGCGCGAGGTGGCGGGCGTCTACGCCGACCCCTACATCCAGGGCCACCCGACCTGCGGCGGCGACGGCCCGGTGGGCGACTGGGAGGAGGTCAGGCGGCTGCTGCACGCCTATGACCTGTGGTCGGCCGGCCACGACGGCGAGGGCGTGGCCGTCGCGATCGTCGACAGCGGCATCAACGCCGACCACATCGCCGCCCGCCTCGGCCACGACGTGACGATCGACGCCGACCGGAGCTGGAGCCCGCCCGGCGTGAACAAGACGCCCGGGCACTATCCGGTGGACCACGGCTCCATGTGCGCCTTCGACGCGCTGCTCGCCGCCCCCAAGGCGACCCTGCTCGACATCCCGATCCTGCTGAGCCGCCAGGACGGCGTCGACGGGCTGCTGTCCGACGCGGTGGCCGCCTACGCCCACCTCAACAATGTCCTGCGGGCCATGCCCGCCGACTCCAGGGCACTGGTCGTCTCCAACAGCTGGGGCCTGTTCTCCCCCCGCATGGACTTCCCGCCCGGCCACCCCGGCAACTACTCCGACAACCCGGCGCACCCGTTCAACGTGATCGTCGGCAGCCTGGAGGGGGCGGGCGCCGACATCCTGTTCTCGGCGGGCAACTGCGGCCGCGACTGCCCCGACCGGCGCTGCGGCTTCCGCGACCGGACGATCGTGGGCGCCAACTCCCACCCCGACGTGCTCTCCGTCGGCGGCGTGGACACGCGGGGCGAGCGGGTCGGCTACTCCTCGCAGGGGCCCGGCCGGCTGTCGGAGCGCAAGCCCGACCTGTGCGCCTACACCCACTTCGCCGGCTCCGAGGCGGTCGGCGCCGCCGACACCGGCACCTCCGCCGCCTGCCCCGTGGCGGCCGGCGTGGTGGCCGCCGTGCGCACCCAGCGCTCGGCCGCCGAGCTGTCCCCGGCGCAACTGCGCACGCTGCTGCACCGCACCGCCGACGACCGCAGCACGGTCGGCTTCGACCACGACTACGGCTACGGCGTCATCGACCCGCCCGCCATCCTGGCCGCGCTGGGCAGGCAGAACCGCTCGCGCGCCGCCTGACCAGCCGCCGATCCCGATCCCATGGCCCTGATCCAGGTGCGGCTTCCCCCCGAAGCCACCCTCTCCGACGCGTTGCGCCTGCTCGGCCTGTCCGACGAGGACGCCGACCCCGACTACGGCCTCGTGGCCATCGCCCCCGGGCTGCAGGTGCTGCGCGTCACCGAGGAGGCGGCCCGGCGGGTCAGCCGTGACCATGCCGACGTCTTCTCCGATCCCCGCATCGAGCCTGGTGACGGGTGACGCGTTGGCTTGAACCCGGCGGAGCCGCAAGAATGGCGCGATGGCAGACAGTGCGGAGACCGACTGGGTCTCCAGGTTCGCGGACGACGTCATCGCCGAGGCCGAGCGGCGCGCGCCGGGCAAGGCGATCGTCTGCGCCTCCGGGCTGAGCCCGTCGGGCCCGATCCACCTCGGCAACCTGCGTGAGGTCATGACGCCTCACCTGGTCGCCGACGAGATCAGGCGGCGCGGCCTGGAGTGCGTGCACCTGCTGTCGTGGGACGACTACGACCGCTTCCGCAGGGTGCCCGCGGGCATCGACCCGTCGTGGGCCGAGCACATCGGCAAGCCGCTGACCTCGGTGCCCGCCCCGCCCGGCAGCCCGCACGCCAACTGGGCCGAACACTTCAAGGCGCCCATGACCGCCGCCCTGGCGGAGCTGGGCGTCGAATACCACGGCATCAGCCAGACCGCCCAGTACACCTCCGGGGCCTACCGGGAGCAGATCCTGACCGCCGTGCGCGCGCGGGCCGGGATCGACGCCGTGTTGTCGCGCTACCGGGCCAAGCAGCAGGCGGCCGAGGACTACTTCCCGTACAAACCGTACTGCGACCTGTGCGAGCGCGACCTGACCACGGTCACCAACTACGACGACGAGACCACCGAGCTGGCCTACACCTGCGAGTGCGGCTTCGGCGAGACCGTGCGGCTGGCCGAGCACGACCGCGGCAAGCTGGTCTGGAAGGTCGACTGGCCGATGCGCTGGGCCCACGAGGGCGTGATCTTCGAGCCGTCCGGCGTCGACCACCACTCTCCGGGCTCGGCGTGGATCGTGGGCGGCCAGATCGTGGGCGAGGTGTTCGGCGGGCAGCAGCCCATCGGCCCGATGTACGCCTTCGTCGGCATCACCGGCATGGCCAAGATGAGCAGCTCCAAGGGCGACGTGCCGACCCCGGCCGACGCGCTGGAGATCATGGAGGCGCCGGTGCTGCGCTGGCTCTACGCCCGGCGCAAGCCCGCCCAGTCCTTCAAGATCGCCTTCGACCAGGAGATCCAGCGGCTCTACGACGAGTGGGACTCCCTGGGCCGCAAGGTCGCCGCCGGGCAGGCCCAGCCCGCCGAGCTGGCCGCGTACCACCGGGCCACCTCCACGGCCGCCGGCCCGCTGCCCGCCACCCCGCATCCGGTCCCCTACCGCACGCTGGCCTCCGTCGCCGACATCACGACTGGCCACGCCGAGCAGGCGCTGCGCATCCTGCGCGACCTCGACGGCGTCGAGTCGCTCGACGCGGCCCGGCCCCGGCTCGACAGGGCGCAGCGCTGGGTCGACGTCCACCTGCCGGCCGACCAGCGCACGCGCGTGCGGGAGACGCCCGACCACGAGCTGCTCGGCTCGCTCGGGGAGGCCGAGCGCGAGGGCCTGCGGCTGCTGGCCGACGGGCTGGACGACTGGACCCTGGAGGGGCTGACCGCGCTGGTGTACGGCGTGCCCAAGCTCCAGGCCGGGCTGCCCGCCGACGCCAAGGCCACGCCGGAGCTGAAGACGGCGCAGCGGGCCTTCTTCGCCCTGCTCTACCGGCTGCTGGTGGGCCGCGACACCGGCCCCAGGCTGCCCACCCTGCTGATGGCCGTGGGCGCCGACCGGGTCCGCAAACTGGTGGGCGCGTGAACGGCGTCGTCGTGATCACGGGCATCTCGGCCGCGGGCAAGTCCACCGTGGCCCAGGCCCTGGCCGAGCGGCTGCCCCGGTCGGCCCACGTCCGCGGCGACGCCTTCCGCCGGATGGTGGTGAGCGGCCGCGCGGACATGACGCCCGAGTTGACCGACGAGGCGGTGCGACAGCTCCATCTCCGCCAGCGGATTGCCGCTAATACGGCGGATTTGTATTTTGACGCCGAATTCACGGCAATTGTTCAAGATGTCATTCTTGGCAGGGATCTGGAAAGGTTCACGAAACTCGTACGCACCCGCCCCTTGTACGTCATCGTGCTGACTCCGGAACCGGCCGAAGTGGCGCGCCGCGAGCAGGCCCGGGCGAAGTCCGGATACGCCGGCGGATGGACGATTGCCCAGCTGGACGCGTCGCTACGGCGCGAGACCCCGCGCCTCGGCCTCTGGCTCGACAACTCCCGGCAGAGCGTCGAAGAAACGGTCACAGAGATCATTTCGAGGGCTTCGGAGGCCATAATCGGCTGACATTCCCTATAACGCTGATCTATGCAAGGAACTGTCAAGCGGACTGCATGCGGCCGGGAGAACCTTGGTTCCATGAACCAGCAGCCTTTCGCCGCCAGCGTCAGCGTCATCGTCCCCGCGATGAACGAAGCCGAGAACCTGCCCCACGTCTTCGCCACGCTGCCCCAGTGGATCGACGAGGTGATCCTCGTCGACGGCAACTCCACCGACGACACCGTCGCCGTCGCCCGCAGGCTGCGCCCCGACCTCCGGGTCGTCGTGCAGACCCGGCGGGGCAAGGGCAACGCGCTCATCGAGGGCTTCCAGGCCGCGCGGGGCGACATCATCGTCATGATCGACGCCGACGGGTCCACCGACGGCCGCGAGATCCGCTCCTTCGTCGCCACGCTCATCAACGGCGCCGACTTCGCCAAGGGCTCCAGGTACGCCCCTGGTGGCGGCTCGGACGACCTCAGCCCGATCCGCTCGCTCGGCAACAAGTTCCTGACCGGGCTCACCAACCTGCTCTACGGCACCCGCTACACCGACCTGTGCTACGGCTACAACGCCTTCTGGGCCCGCCACCTCGAAGCCCTCGACCTCGACTGCGACGGCTTCGAGATCGAGACCCTGATGAACGTCCGCGCCGCCCGGGCCGGCCTCGTCATCCGCGAGGTGCCCAGCCACGAGCGCTCCCGCATCCACGGCGCGAGCAACCTCCACGCGGTGCGCGACGGCTGGCGCGTCCTGCGCACGATCTGGCGCGAGCGCTCGCGCGGCGCCTCGGTCACCGCGCAGGCGACCCAGGTGGCGCTCGCCAAGTGAGGAGTGAAATCCTCGGACGATGCGCTACATAGTGATCGGAGCAGGAGCAGTCGGGGGGACCATCGGTGCCCGCCTGTTTCAGGGCGGGCACGACGTTCTCCTCATCGCCAGAGGCGCCCACTACGAGGCCCTGAAGCGCGACGGCCTGCGCCTGGTCACCCCCGAGTCCACCGAGACCCTCGACCTCCCCGCCGCGGACGGCCCCGTGCCCACGCGCGATGACGACGTGCTCATCCTGGCCACCAAGTCCCAGGACACGATCGCCGCGCTGGCCCCCTGGCCCTCCGACCTGCCCGTGGTGTGCGCCCAGAACGGCGTGGCCAACGAGCGCATGGTGCTGCGGCGCTTCGAGCGCGTCTACGGCATGTGCGTGTGGCTGCCCGCGCAGCTCCCCGCGCCCGGCGTCGTCGCCGCCCACGGCCACCCCTACTCCGGCCTGCTGCACCTCGGACGTTATCCCCAGGGTGTGGACGACCTGGCCGGGACGATCGCGGCCGGCCTCGGCAAGCGCGGCCTCATCGGCCGGGCCGTGCCCGACGTGATGCGCTGGAAATACGCCAAGCTGCTCGGCAACCTGGGCAACGCCGCCGAGGCGCTCCTCGGCCGCGTGCCCGGCCTGTCCGAGGTCGTCGAGCGCGCCAGGGCCGAGGCCAGGACCGTGCTGGAGCGGGCCGGCATCGCCTACGCCACGCCCGCCGAGGAGGCCGAGGTGCGCGGCCGTCAGGTCGAGGTGCTGCCCATCGAGGGCGTCGGCCGGGCCGGCGGGTCGTCCTGGCAGAGCCTGGCCAGGGGCAGCGGCTCGATCGAGGCCGACTACCTCAACGGCGAGATCGTGCTGCTGGGCCGCGAGCACGGCGTGCCGACGCCGGTCAACGAGACGCTGCGGCGCGAGGCCAACCGGTTCGCCCGCGAGCGGCGGGCGCCCGGCTCGATGCCGCCCGAGACCCTCCTGGGCCTCATCGACGCGCGTTCCGCAGCCGGATCCCGCTGAACTGCAGGGTGCTGGCCGTCACCTGCTTCCAGAACGGCCACAGGTTGTCCAGCACCCTGAGCTGGATCCCGGCCTCCTCGTGCAGCTCGAACAGGTCGCCCACCGGCTCGGGCGGGCCCAGCGGCACCACGGGGGCCTTGGAGACCACGGCGTGCGGCGGGTCGCCGATGGGCACGAAGGCGTCGGCCGGCAGGCGGTAGGCGTACAGGCGCACCTCCATCAGCGCCTTCAGCCAGCAGTATTCGATGGCGTGCACCCGCTCGCCGCAGCCGGCGCCGATGATCCGGGCCGCGTCCTCCTCCGTCGTGTCCGGCCCGCGCCAGGCCATCGCCCTCGGGCAGGCGCGCGGGAACCAGTAGTCGGGGCAGCGGTCGTGGGCCACCGCCCAGACGTACGGCTCGGACTCCTTGCTGGTCACGGCGACGTGCGGGACGAACCGCTCGATGGTCGGGTCTTCGGAGAAGTGCAGCACCTGCCCCGGCTCAGGTCTCATGAGCGCCATCATCGCGCATACCGCGTCGATCTACGGGCAGGAGAAACGCCTCTTACCGACAAGGGGTGAGTCAGATGATCGTACTGGGACTGCTCCTGATCCTGCTCGCCGGCGCCGCTTTCGCTCTGGTCCTCACGGAGGAGAGCGCGAGGTACATCCTGTTCGGTTACACCTTCGAGCTCAGCCACGTGGAGATGTTCCTGGCGGGGGCGGTCGCGACGGCCGTCCTGCTGCTCGGTCTCTGGGCGATGGGCTCGGGTTCGCGCAGGATCGCCAAGCAGCGCCGCCGGCTGCGCAGCGCCAGGGCCGAGGCTTCCGACCGGGTGGCCAGGCTGGAGAACGAGAAACGCGATCTGGAGCGGAAGCTGGAGCAGGAGCGGAAGCTGGAGCAGGAGCACGCGCACGAGCAGGAGCAGGGCGACCGCCTCGTCGCCCGCGGCGAGCACCGCCGCTGAGCGGGAGCGCCGTCAGGCCACGTCCGCGCTCCGGCGCGAGGGCATCAGCTTGCCCTCGCGCCAGAGCGCGAACCCGGTGATCAGCGCCCCGAGCCCTTCCCAGAGCCCGACGCCGAAGAACTCGGCCGGCGCGGCCCCCGTCAGGACCAGCGTGCTGAAGACCGCGAACGTCACCAGCCGGAACGGCACGGTCCAGCGGAAGAACGGCGTGTAGTCGTGCGAGGCGGCGAACAGGTAATAGACGCCCATGTTCACCGCCGCCATCGAGCTGGCCGCCATGTAGACCAGCGTGTAGTCGCCGGCCGGCCGCACGTCGAGCACCTCGAACCCGAGCATCGCCAGCAGCGTGTCCGGGGAGATCAGCCCGAGCAGGCCGAGCGCGAGGGCGAGGAAGCCGAAGACCGCGATGGTCCATCCGGCGAAAGAACGCGGAAGACGCACAGAAATCCTTCCAAAGGGGGGTGTAATCTGCGAGGCGATCTATCATGCACCCCGGAGGTCGCATGCCCCCCACACGTGGCCGCCCCATCGCGCTGAAACTGCTCATCCTCCTGCTCGTGCCCCTGCTGTCCCTGGTCGGGCTGTGGGCGTTCGCGGCGAGCCTGACCGGCGGCGACGGCCTCCGCCTGCTGGAGATCGACAACCTGGCCACCAACCTGGCCGACCCGTCGGAGCGGGTCACCGTCGAGCTGCAGAACGAACGGCTGGCCTCGGTGGAGTTCCTGGTGACCGGGCAGGGCGCGGACGCGATGGCCAGGCGGCGCGGCCAGACCGACCGGGCCGTGCAGACGTTCCGCACGCGGGCGGCGAGCCTGCGCGAGGTGTCGCCCGAGATGACCGCGCAGCTCAACGCGCTGAACGTCAAGCTCGACCAGCTCGCCGACGTGCGCCGCGAGGTGGACGCCACCCTCGTCACGCCGCTCGACGTCATCGACGGCTACAGCCAGATCGTGGACGCCTCCTTCCGCCTGTACGACGCCATGGTCCTGGTGCCCGACATGGCCATGTACCAGCAGGCCAGGGCGATCACCACGCTCGGCGAGGCCAAGGACCTGCTGTCCAGGGAGCGGGCGCTGATCGCGATCGTGCTGGCCAGGGGCCGGGTCGAGCAGCGCGAGCGCGAGTCGTTCACCGGCATGGTGGCGACCCGGCGGCTGCTGTTCTCCCAGGCGCTGTCGCACCTGGACGGCGAGCTGCGCGGGCCGTACGAGAAGCTCGCCTACTCGCCTGTCTACAAGGAGTTCCTGGAGGCCGAGGACGCGATCAAGGGGCAGGCGGCGGCCAACGGGCTGCCCGCCAGCGCCGCCACCTGGCCCATCGACGGCGAGAACCTCTGGGCCGCCGTCGAGAGCGCCCAGGCGCTGGCCGTCAAGGGCATCAGGGAGCGGGTGACGCCGGCGGCCGTCGGCATGTTCGTCAAGATCGGCGTGGCGGGCGGCGTCGGCCTGGTCGCCGTCGTCGCCTCCGTCCTGCTCTCGCTGCGCTTCCGCCGGCGCCTGGTGCGCGAGCTGGCGGGCCTGCGCGACGCGGCCACCGAGCTGGCCGAGGTGCGGCTGGCGGGGCTGGTCGAGCGGCTGCGCACCAACACCGCGCCGCCCACCGCCGCCGAGCTGGCGCCGCTGGAGGTCAAGACGCACACCGCCGAGGTGCGCGACATCGTGCACGCCTTCAACGAGGTGCAGTCCACCGCCGTCGAGGCCGCCGTGAGCCAGGCCCGGCTGCGCCACGGCGTCAACCAGGTCTTCGTGAACCTGGCCAGGCGCAACCAGTCGCTGCTGCACCGGCAGCTCCTCCAGCTCGACGGCATGGAGCGGGCCACGGAGGCGCCCGAGCAGCTCGCGGACCTGTTCAAGCTCGACCACCTCACCACCCGCATGCGCCGGCACGCGGAGAGCCTCATCATCCTGTCCGACCAGGCGCCCGGCCGCGGCTGGCGCAACCCGGTGCCCATCCTCGACGTGCTGCGCGCCGCCGTGGCCGAGGTGGAGGAGTACGAGCGCGTGGAGGTGCTCACGCCGCCGCCCGTCGCCCTGGTGGGCTCCGCGGTCACCGACGTGGCCCACCTGATGGCCGAGCTGATCGAGAACGCCACCCTCTTCTCGCCGCCCCTGACCCGGGTGGACGTGCGCAGCCACGCCTCCCCCCACGGCCTGGTCGTGGAGGTGGAGGATCGCGGCCTCGGGCTGCCCCGGGCCGAGCTGGACGAGCTGAACGACCGGCTGACGCGTACGCCCGAGTTCGACCTCGCGCACAGCGACCAGCTCGGGTTGTTCGTGGTCGCCAAGCTGGCCGCCAGGCACGACATCAAGGTCGCCCTGGTGCCCTCGCCGTACGGCGGCCTGACCGCCACCGTCGCCCTGCCCGCGGCCCTGCTGTCCGACCAGCCCGCCCTGGCCGGCAGGTGATCTCCCGGCGCGCGGGAGGTCAGGTGTCGTGGCCCTTCGGCGCGGGCCTGGCGGGCGGGAGGTAGGTCAGCCCGCCGGACGCACGCGCCGCCGCCGAGGCCAGCAGCCGCTCGTGCACGTTGCCCGCCAGCAGCCGCCGGGCCTCCTCGAAGGTGAAGAAGCCGTAGTCGTCGAGCTCCTCGGCCTGCAGCCTGATCGGCGTGCCGGAGTGGACCTCGCCGCAGTCGAACATGAACGTGACCACCGGATAGGGCACGTGCGACAGCCCGTCGACCCAGCTCACGCTCAGCAGCCTGCCGACCTCGACCGAGAGCCCGACCTCCTCGGTCACCTCCCTGGCGCACGCCTGCGCGGGATGCTCCCCCACGTCGATCATGCCGCCCGGGAACGACCAGTGCTCCCGGTAGTTGGGGTCGACCAGGAGCACCCGGCCTCGCTCGTCGGTGATGAACGCCGACGCCCCCGTGATCACGCGATTGACCGTGGTCCAGAAATCATCGCTCACACAGGCACTATGGCAGAACCTGCAGCAGCGCCTGCTTCTTCGCCTGTGCGGGCTCCGCGATCCGCTGCGCCTCCTTGCCCGACCGGTCGAGCACGACCAGCGTGTGGTGCGCGGCGCCCGCCACCCGTACGACCATGCGCCCGTCGGCCAGGTGGAGCGCCCCGAGCAGCCGGCCCTTCACCGCCGGCGTCCGCCGCTTGCCCGTCACCACGTCGAGCACGACCGGCTTGAACGCGGTGGGCCAGGTGCCGTCGCCCAGGATGTCGGGGTCGGCGGGGAAGCCCACGACGGCGGTGCGCCCGTCCGGCGACAGGCTCTGCACGTGGGTGATCCACTTGACGCCCTTGGCCCGCGCCGCCTTGCCCGTCTTGACGTCGAGCCGGTAGAGCGCGTCGGCCTCCCCGGTGTATCCCGCCACGTACCGGCCGCCGGCCGACCAGGCCAGGTGGCACACGCCCGGCGACCTGCCCAGCTTGCGCGGCGCTGCGCTGCCGTCGGCCCTGACGGCCATGATCGTGTCGTCGCCCTGCGGGTAGGCCACCCGCGCGGAGTCGGCGGACCAGACCGGGGTCAGGCACGGCGTGCCGCCCCGCAGCCCGCTGACGATCGTGGTGGTCCTGCCGCCCTGGCTGACCTGGAGCCGGCCGCTCTGCGTCACCCAGGCCGCCTTCCTCCCGTCGGGCGAGACGGTGTACTGCGCCATGGAGCGGGACCTGACGAGCGTGTGCCACCGGCCGTCCTCGTACCGGCTGAGCCGGTCACCGGCGGCGGTGGCGTAGACGGCGGCGCCGGACAGCGGGGGCGGCGCGGCCTCGGGGGACGAAGGGGCCGCCGCCGACGCGGGCGCGGCGGACGCGGACGCGGACGCGAGCGTGGCGGACGCGGACGCGTCCGCGGTGGAGGCGAACGCGGGCGCGGCGGACGCGGAGGCCACCAGAGCGGTGGCGGCGCCGAGTGCGACTCCCGCCGCAAGACGAATCTTCATGACCAGCATGGTGCCCGACCCGATCGCCCGGATCGGGCCACGGCGCGCTACAGGCGCACGAAGGGCTCGCTGAAGTGGGAGGTCGCGAGGATCGCCCGCTCGGCCTTGAGCGCGGCGAGCACCTCGGCACGGCTGCGCGCGGCCGTCTCGGGGTCGTCGTCGTAGAGGTAGCGGATGCTCGGGTCGTCCACCTGCACCGGGTGGTGGACCAGGTCGCCGGTGAGGGCCACCTCGCCGACCCTGACGATCTGGTGGCCGGGGGTGTGCCCGGGAGCCAGGTGCACGCGCACGCCGGGTGCCGCCTCCGCGTCGCCCTCGACGACGTGGAGCTGCCCCTTGATGACGGAGACGACCTCGTCGAGCACCGGCCCGCCGACGGCGTCCAGCTCCGCCCGCTGGACGACGTGCTGGGCGTTCTCGAACAGCGGTCGGCCGCCGGCGACCGCGCCGGAGACGTGGTCGCTGTGCAGGTGGGTGAGGACGACGGTGCCGATCTCGGCGGGCGCGACGCCCACGGCGGCCAGCTCGGCCGCCAGCGTGCCCGGGACCGGGGCCCAGCTCGACGCGGGCGAGTCCGCGGCGCCGACGCCGGTGTCGACCAGGGTCAGCCGGTCCGCGGCGTCGCGGACGAGATAGCAGTGGAAGTGCAGGACCCAGGGCTCGTCGGGGAGCCCGGACCCGGCGAACATCTCCGCCGACGGGCGGCTCAGCGCGGGCCCCATGGGGCCCACGGCGTCGCAGAGCGGCGTGACTTCGACGCCGGAAACGGTGAGCGGTCGGTGTGGCACCCGACAAGACTAGGCGGCCGTGGCAGCCGGCAAGGCCAGGCGGCCGTGGCAGCCGGCAAGACTAGGCGGCCGTGGCACCTGGGCAAGGGCAGGCGGCCGTGGCAGCCGGCAAGGCTAGGCGGCCACCGGCTGGCGCGGAACGTACTCGTTCTCGAGGTCGGCGGCGTACACGGCGCGGCGGCAGTTCGCGCACCGGTACATGATCGGGCCCTCGTCCAGCTCGTGGTGGCACCGCGGGCAGCGGTTGACGGTCTTCATGGTGCTCCCCCAAGGAGATCTAGCGGTGTTCGATCCTCATGGAACCCTCACCGAGTTGCAGGGGCCCTGCATGCCACTTGACACCATGACGCTGCATCGGTGGGGGTTCTGTGTCGCCCGGCACACCGTGCGCGGTAATTTTCCTCGCAACACGTCGCCGAGAAGAACATTGTCACGTCTCCTGTCCCGCAGGGGCGGGTGGAAACACGAGAACAGCCCAGGAATAGCCCAAGAGGGCTAGGTGTTGTATGGGTCAGATCGTGTGGTAGCTTGCCACCGAGCGTCGAGCTCCAGCTCCGCTTGATCTCCAGAGAACGGTCCGTCCCTCGCTCTTGAGCCGGGGAAACGACCTCTCTTCTCTCTTCATCGTCTTCGCGACCGGCGTGACGTGCGCGTCCCGGCCGCTTCTCCCTCAAGGGGCTCAACATGACTGTGCAAACTCCCACCATTCCGCGGCAGCGTGCCGCATCCGACCAGATCCACCACGTCAGCGGCCTGCTGGACGTCCACGACAAGGCGGCGATCCTGCGGGCGGGCCACCTGCCGGGCCCGGGCGACGTGCGCCTGCCCCCCGAGCGGCTGCGCCAGTACGACCTGCGTCCCGGCGACCACGTCACCGCCTCCTTCGCCGGCAACAGGCTCGTGGACGTGCACGCGGTCAACGGCAGTGCCGAGTGGCGCGGGCGGCCCCGGTTCGGGGAGCTGACGCCCGTACATCCGGCCGAGCGGCTCGTCCTGGAGACCCCGGCGCTGAGCACGCGCGTCATCGACCTGTTCGCGCCCATCGGCAAGGGCCAGCGCGGCCTCATCGTCGCGCCGCCCAAGGCCGGCAAGACCATGGTGCTGCAGGCGCTGGCCGCCGGCATCACCGCCAACCACCCCGAAGTGCACCTCATGGTGGTCCTGGTGGGCGAGCGGCCCGAGGAGGTCACCGAGATGCGCGCCAGCATCCGGGGCGAGATCTTCTCCTCCACCTTCGACCACCCGGACCGCGACCACGCCGCCGTCGCCGAGCTGGCCCTCGAGCGCGCCAAGCGCCTCGTGGAGGCCGGCCGGGACGTGGTGCTGCTGCTCGACTCGCTGACCCGGCTGGGCCGGGCCTACAACAACCTGGCGCCGGCCGGCGGACGGGTGCTCACGGGCGGCATCGACGCCCGCGCCCTGTACCCGCCCAAGCGCTTCTTCGGCGCCGCCCGCAACGTGGAGGGCGGCGGCTCCCTCACCATCCTCGCCACCGCCCTGGTGGACACCGGCTCCCGGATGGACAACAGCCTGTACGAGGAGTTCAAGGGCACCGGCAACATGGAGCTGCACCTGGTCCGCGAACTGGCGGAGCGCCGCCTGTTCCCCGCCGTGGACCTCGACGCCTCCGGAACGCGCCGCGAGGAGCTCCTGCTGCCGGCCCAGGACCTTCAGGTGCTGTGGCGGCTGCGCCGCACGCTCACCACGTTGGAGAAGCACAAGGCCCTCGAACTCCTCAGGGACAAACTCCGCGCCACCCCCACCAACGCCGCCTTCCTCGCCGAAGCCGCCAGCTGATCCCCCAGCCCCCGGCCTCCACGCGCGCCGCGACGGCGAGAAGCCGCACGGACGCCCGGCACGACGCGGACGGCGCCGGCGCACCAGAATGAACGCCTCGGACGCACACCAGAAGTGGGGCTCCTCACCCGCACACCGGAGCGTGGCTCCTCACCGGCACCGCGAGCGGGCGCCTCGGACACACCCGATCAGGTGCCTCGGACGCACCCGAGCGAGCGACTCGGACGCACACGTGAGTGAGCGCCTCGGCGCACACGCGAGTGAGCGCCCAGGACGCACGAGCGAGTGGGCGCCTCGGACGTGCACGAGAATGGGCCGCATGCTGGCTGACATCGTCGAATATCTCATCTGTCCCGTCTGCCGAGCCGACCTGCGACTGCACGGCGGCGTCGTGCGGTGTGCGGGCGGGCATGCCTTCGACGTGGCCAAGCAGGGTTACGTGAGCCTGCTCGTCGGCTCCAGGCCCCCGGGCACCGCCGACAGCGCCGAGATGGTGGCCGCCAGGGCCGCGTTCCTCGACGCCGGCCACTACGCCCCGCTGGCGGAAGCTGTGGCGGATGCGGTGGCGGAAGCTGTGGCGGATGCGGTGGGGGATGGGGTGCGGGCGCACATCCGGGGTGAGAACGTTCCACAAAAACGTGAGTCCTCCACCGAAACGAATGACGGCGCGGAGTTGAGGGCGTACCGTGGGGCGGGAGTGGAGGCCGGTTACGGCCTGGACCCGCAGGGGGCCGGGCGGCAGCCGGAAATCGTCGAGGGTCGCGGCGCGGCGGGCAGGGCCGGGCCGGTGATCGTCGACGCGGGCGCGGGCACCGGGCACTACCTGGCGGGCGCGCTCGACGTGATCAACGATGGCATCGGGATGGCGTTCGATGTGTCGAAGCACGCTGTACGCCGGGCGGCGCGGGTGCATCCCAGGGCGGGGGCGTTCGTGGCCGACGTGTGGCGCCCGCTTCCGATCAGGAGCGGGGTGGCCGACGTGGTGATCGACGTCTTCGCGCCCAGGAACGGGCCGGAGTTCCGGCGGATCCTGCGGCCGGGCGGCGTGGCCGTGGTCGTCACGCCCGCGCCCCGGCATCTCAGCCCGCTGGTGGAGGAGCTGGGGCTGCTCTCCGTGGACGAGGAGAAGGAGCGCAGGGTGGCCCGCAGCCTGGAGGGGTTCACCGAGACCGGGCGGCGCTCGATCGAGTTCGAGATGGAGCTGGCACATGGCGACATCGCCCAGGTCGTCGGGATGGGCCCGAGCGCGTGGCACCACGACCCGGCCACGCTCGATGGGCGAATCGCGGCGTTTGTCTCCCGGAATGTCGCGAAAAAGCAGCAAAAAGTAGTAACGCGTGCGGCGTTTCATCTGTCTACCTTCGCGCCGACATCCTGATCAAGACCCGTTCCTTGACGGGTAGCTGCGACTGGTGTTACTGATGGGGCATTTAGTCCGAAATTCCCCCACATTCTCGGAGTATTTCCCCGGCGTAGGCGCAATACTGGACGGCATCCCTCGCCCCGAGGCGCGGGACATCAGAGGGAGGGGGCGCGCCGGATGAAGGCGGAGGAACGCTGGCAGGCCAGGTTCCGGGCGTCGCGCATGACGCTGCCGTCCTGGGCGCGCCAGGCCCCGAACCGCTCCATCTACCGCTCCAACGCCACCGGAAAGTGGGAGGTCTACGCCTGGGACCGCGTCACCGGCGCCACCCGCCAGGTCACCGACCAGCCCAAAGGCACGGCATACGCCGCGATCGACCCCACCGGCCAGTGGATCTACTGGTTCGCCGACACCGACGGCGACGAGTTCGGCGGCTGGTGGCGCGCGCCGTTCACGGGCGGCGAGGCCGCGCCGGTCGCGCCCGACCTGCCGCCGGGCCAGCCGGGCGGCATCGCGCTGTCCACGACCGGCGTCGCGGCGATCAGCCTGGCCCGCGAAGGGGCGTTCCGCATCCACCTGGTGCGCGCGGGCGAGCCGGCCCGCACCCTGTACGAGCACTCCGAGGCCGCCTGGGTGGCCGCCATGTCGCTCGACGGCTCCCTCATCGCCATCAACCACGGCGAATACGGCGACGTGCGCCACCCGGCGCTCCGCGTCGTGCGCCAGAACGGCGACACGGTCGGCGAGCTCCACGACGGCCCCGCCAAGGGCGTGGTCGGCCTCAGCTTCGCCCCGGTGCCGGGCGACCGCCGCCTGCTGGCCCTGCACGAGCGCCGCCAGCGCCACGAGCCCCTGGTCTGGGACCCGGTGACCGGCGAGCAGCGCGAGATCTGGCTGCGCGACTCCGGCGACCTGACCGCCGAGTGGTACGACGACGGCCGCGGCCTGCTCATCCTGCGCGACGACCGCGCCCGCAGCCACCTGCACCGCTACGACCTCGCCGGCGGCGGCCTGACCCTGATCGAGACGCCGCAGGGCGTGATCGAGGAGGCCGCGCCCAGGCCCGGCGGCCACGTCGAATACTCCTGGTCCAACGCCTCGCGCCCGCCCGTCATCCGGTCCAGCACCGGCCAGGTCGTGGTCAACCCCATCGGCCCGCCGGCCCCGCCGAGCGTGCCGGTGGAGGACATCGACGTCGAGGGCGAGGGCGGCCTCATCCACGCGCTGGTGTCCAGGCCGGAGGCGGGCGCCGCCCCCTATCCCACCGTCTTCCTGCTGCACGGCGGGCCGACGGCGCACGACCGCGACGCGTTCTCGCCGGAGGTGGCGGCCTGGGTGGACGCGGGGTTCGCGGTGGTGCGGGTCAACTACCGGGGCTCGACCGGCTACGGCTCGGCCTGGCGCAACGCGCTCCACGGCGACGTGGGGCACATCGAGCTGGCCGACGTGGCGGCCGTGCGCCGGCGGGTGGTCGAGCGCGGCATCGCCGACGCCGACCGTACGGTGCTGGCGGGCTCCGCGTGGGGCGGCTACCTGACGCTGCTCGGCCTCGGCACCCAGCCCGGCCTGTGGGCGTGCGGCATCGCGGCGGTGCCGATCGCCTGCCACCAGACCTCCTACGAGGACGAGGCGGAGAGCCTGCGCGCCTATCACCGCGCCCTGCTCGGCGGCTCCCCCGACGAGCAGCCCGAACGGTACGCCGCCAGCTCCCCGATCACCTACGTCGACCGGATCGAGGCCCCGCTGCTGATCCTGGCGGGCGAGAACGACACGCGGTGCCCGCTGCGCCAGATCGAGAAATATGTGGCCGCGCTGGCCGAGCACGGCCGCGAGCACGAGGTCTACACCTACGACGCGATCCGGGGCTCGCTCGTGGTCGCGGAGCGGATCGCGCAGACGATGCTCCAGCTCGAATTCGCCCGCAAGCACGTGGGTTGACCTGGCAGGTTGACGCTCTGTAAGAATAGCGCTGACCCTGATCCTTGAGTGCCGGTCAGCTCCCCTGTCAACGTCTCGCCCATCGCAGTCGGCCGAAAGGCGCACCTTTGAGCACCACTTCCGCCCGCGCGCCCCTGGCGGCGGCGCGCCGCGACACCCCGGCCCCGCGGGAAACGCGGTGAGCCCGCTGACCACCGGCGTGCGGCCGGTGCGGCTAGCGGGCGCGCAGGACCACGATGGCCAGGTCGTCGGCGCTGGGCTCGGAGGCGAACTCGGCCGCGCCCCTGCGGATGCGCTCGGCCACCGCCCTGGCCGACAGCCCCGCGCACTCGGCCAGCAGCTTGGCCAGGCCGCCGTCGTCGTCGAGCAGCCGCCCGCCCGAGCGCCGCTCGGTCACCCCGTCGGTCACGGCCAGCAGCACGTCGCCGTGGTCGAGGTGCACGGTGTCGGCCTCGAACACCACCTCGTGGAAGACCCCCAGCAGCGACTGCGGCGTGGTCACCGCCTCGACCTTGCCGCTCGGCTTGAGCCGCAGGGCCTCGGGGTGACCGGCCGACACCAGCCGCACCTCCAGCCCGTCGGGCACCGGCGTGATGTCGCCGTGCAGCAGCGTGAGGAACCTGGCCCGCTCCCCCTCCTCCAGGATCGCCTGGTTGAGCCGGCCGAGCACCGCGGCGACGCCGTAGCCCTCCCTGGCCAGCAGCCGCAGCGTGTGGCGGGCCAGGCCGGTCACGGCGGCGGCCTCGGGGCCGGTGCCGCAGACGTCGCCGATCGCGAAGCGCCAGGAGTCGTCGCCCGCCTTGAACAGGTCGTAGAAGTCGCCGCCGACCTCGTTGGCCTCGCCGGCGGGCTCGTAGATGACGCCGTAGTCGAGCCCGGGCACCTCGGGCTCGTTGGGCGGCAGCAGGCTGCGCTGCAGGGCCCGGTTGGCCGCGGCCTGCTGGGCGTAGAGGCGGGCGTTGTCCATGGCCAGCGCGGCGCGCCTGCCGATGTCCTCGGCGAACTGGATGACCTCGTCGGGGAAGCGGTCGGGCCGGCCCAGGCACATCATGCCGAGGCTGCGCCCGCGCGCGGTCAGCGGCACGGCGAGCACCTGCGACTCGGCCAGGTGGATCAGGGAGGTGACCCTGGTGTCGGCGGCGCTGACGTCCATCTCGTCGAGCTGCTCGCGCAGCCCGTCGATCCTGGCCTCGTCGGCGTGCCAGAGATAGACCAGCCGCGGCGGGCCGGAGTTGTCGGAGGTGTAGACCGCGCACCAGCTCGACAGCCGGGGCACGACCACCTGGGCGATGATCGCCGGCACCATGTCGGGGTCCAGGGTGCCGGCGAGCAGGTCACTGGCGTCGGCCAGGAACCCCAGCCAGTGCGGCCCCCTGCTGCTCTCCTCCAGCCATTCGGCTGCCACCCTGTCGGCGGAGCCGGGTAGCGTGAGCCTTGCCCAATGGACACGGGAATCGCCCGCAAAGGTGACTCCCCACTCCTCGACGTTGACGGAAGGAGCCTTCGGATCGCTTTGGGAGAGGTTTCGTTGCCGCAACTCCACCTGGACTGCGTCCCCGAAATGCTTCCAAATCACCTCAAACGGCTCGTCAGCGACCTGCTCGGCCAGATCGGCGGCGGCCTGCTCGGCGGTATGGAGCACGCCACCGGTGGCCCACGCGGTCATCACCTCGCGCGTGAACCTCATCGCAGCCGTCACAGCGGTCTCGCCGGGCGCGAACGTCGCAGCCAGCACCGCATGGGGAGAAGCAGTCATCCCAACGTGCCTACCACACTTCCCGCTGACTTGGGGTAAATCCAAGGACAGGACTACGAGCTACTCATCGTGACAGACTTGAATCACTCGCCGGAGCCAGCAGCGGGTGAAGGAGGCCCCATGACCACGGCCAAGGCCGCGCCAAGCTCAGAGGAGAGGACTTACACCGAGTCGGATCTCGTGCCCATCCTGGAGACTCTCTTCTCTTGGCGTGACGGCGACTTCCGGCGTCGGGTTCCTCATGCCCCTCCGGGCATCCTCAGCGAGGTGCGGCTGCTGCTCAACGAAGTGGCCGACCGTCGCGAGCATCTCGCCAACGAGCTGGTACGCGTACGTAAAGAAGTCGTCAAGGAAGGCCGCTTCGGCGAGCGCCTGACGCCCGGCCCCGGCGTCGGCGCCTGGGCGGAGAGCGTCGAGTCGGTCAACATGCTGATCGACGCGCTCGTGAGCCCGGTGAGCGGCGCGGCCGACGTCATCGACGCGGTCGCCAAGGGTGACCTGTCGCGGCGCATCGACCTCGACCGGTCGGCGCGCGGCGAGGTGCGCCGGCTGGGCAAGGCCATCAACGGCATGGTCGACCAGCTCGCGCTGTTCAACTCCGAGGTCACGAGGGTGGCGCGCGAGGCGGGCACCGAGGGCCGGCTGGGCGGCAGCGCCAACCTGCGCGGCATGTCGGGAAGCTGGCGCGACCTGACCGAAGCGGTCAACACGATGTCCTCGCGCGTGGCGGCGCAGGTGCGCGACATCGCCGTGGTGACCACCGCCGTGGCCAAGGGCGACCTGAGCCGCAAGGTCACGGTCGACGCCGTGGGCGAGATGTTCGAGCTGAAGAACACCGTCAACACGATGGTCGACCAGCTCTCGGGCTTCGCCGAAGAGGTGACCAGGGTCGCCCGCGAGGTGGGCACGGAGGGCCAGCTCGGCGGCCAGGCGCAGGTGACCGGCGTGTCGGGCGTCTGGAAGGACCTCACCGACAACGTCAACTTCATGGCCAACAACCTCACCTCCCAGGTGCGCAGCATCGCGACCGTGGCGACGGCGGTGGCCCAGGGCAACCTGTCGAAGAAGATCACCGTTGACGCGCAGGGCGAGATCCTGCAGCTCAAGGACACCCTCAACACCATGGTCGACCAGCTCCCTCACCGACAACGTCAACTCCATGGCCAACAACCTCACCTACCAGGTGCGCAACATCGCCCAGGTCACCACGGCCGTGGCCAACGGCGACCTCACCCGCAAGATCGACGTCGACGCGCAGGGCGAGATCCTCGAGCTCAAGTCGACCATGAACACGATGGTCGAGCAGCTCTCGTCGTTCGCCTCCGAGGTGACCCGCGTGGCCCGCGAGGTCGGCACGGAAGGCCAGCTCGGCGGCCAGGCGCAGGTGCGCGGCGTGTCCGGGGTCTGGAAGGACCTCACCGACAACGTCAACTCGATGGCCAACAACCTGACCTCGCAGGTGCGCCAGATCGCGGCGGTGTCGTCCGCGGTGGCCCAGGGCAACCTGTCGAAGAAGATCACCGTTGACGCGCAGGGCGAGATCCTGCAGCTCAAGGACACCCTCAACACCATGGTCGACCAGCTCGGGCGTGTCGGGCGTCTGGAAAGACCTCACCGACAACGTCAACTCCATGGCCAACAACCTGACCTACCAGGTGCGCAACATCGCCGAGGTGACCACCGCGGTCGCCAACGGCGACCTCACCCGCAAGATCGACGTGAACGCCCAGGGCGAGATCCTGGCGCTCAAGACGACCGTCAACCGGATGGTCGACCAGCTCTCGTCGTTCGCCTCCGAGGTGACCCGCGTGGCCCGCGAGGTCGGCACGGAGGGCCAGCTCGGCGGCCAGGCCCGGGTCGAGGGCGTCGAGGGCACGTGGAAGCGCCTCACCGAGAGCGTCAACGAGCTGGCGGGCAGCCTCACCACGCAGATCCGCGCCATCGCGACCGTGACCAGCGCCGTCGCCCGCGGCGACCTGACCCGTTCCATCGCCATCGAGGCGCAGGGCGAGCTGGCCGAGCTGAAGGACAACATCAACTCGATGGTGGGCAGCCTGCGCGAGACCACGCAGGCCAACCAGGAGCAAGACTGGCTCAAGTCCAACCTGGCCCGCATCTCCCGGCTCATGCAGGGCCACCGCGACCTGCTCGAAGTGGCCAAGCTGACGATGAGCGAGCTGACGCCGCTGGTCTCGGCCCGCTACGGCGCCTTCTACAGCATCGACCCCGAGGGCGACCACGAGCTGATCCTCATCGGCGGCTACGGGGTGCGCCCCGACCGGGGCCCGCGCCAGCGCTTCGCGATCGGCGAGGGCATCGTCGGGCAGGCGGCCCGCGAGGGCAGGCACATCGTGCTCGACGACGTGCCGCCGCAGTTCATCACCATCGACAGCGGCCTCAGCCGCTCCACGCCCGCGCAGATCGTGGTGCTGCCGATCCTGTTCGAGAACCGCGTGCTGGGCGTGCTGGAGCTGGCCTCGTTCACGCCGTTCGGCGAGGTGCACCTCGACTTCCTGACGCAGCTCGTCGAGACCATCGGCGTCACGATGAACACGATCATCGCCAACTCCCGCACCGAGGACCTGCTGACCGAGTCGCAGCGGCTCACCCGCGAGCTGCAGGAACGCTCCGACGAGCTGCAGCGCCAGCAGGAGGAGCTGCGCAGGTCCAACGCCGAGCTGGAGGACAAGGCGGCGCTGCTGGCCAAGCAGAACCGCGCGATCGAGATCCAGAACTTCCAGATCGAGCAGGCCCGCCGCACGCTGGAGGAGCGCGCGGAGCAGCTCGCGGTCTCCTCGCGCTACAAGTCCGAGTTCCTCGCGAACATGTCCCACGAGCTGCGCACGCCGCTCAACAGCCTGCTGGTGCTGGCCAAGCTGCTGACCGAGAACGCCGAGGGCAACCTCACCTCGCAGCAGGTCGAGTTCGCCCGGACGATCCACAGCGCGGGCTCGGCGCTGCTCCAGCTCATCAACGACATGCTCGACCTGTCGAAGGTCGAGGCGGGCCGGATGGACATCCACCCGATCCAGGTGTCGCTGCCGAAGATGGTCGACCTGCTGGAGGCCGCGTTCGCGCCGCTGGCGCAGGACAAGGGGCTCTCGTTCAGCGTGGAGGTCGATCCCGACGTGCCCCACGAGCTGCGCGCCGACGAGCAGCGGCTGCAGCAGGTGCTGCGCAACCTGCTGTCCAACGCGGTGAAGTTCACGCCGAGGGGCGAGGTGAAGCTGCGCGTCGCGATGGCCCCGCCGGGGGTCGACTTCGACGACGACAGCCTCCACGACGCCACCGATCTGCTGGCCTTCCAGGTGATCGACACCGGCATCGGCATCGCGCCCGACAAGCGCGACGTCATCTTCGAGGCGTTCAGGCAGGCCGACGGCACCACGAGCCGCAAATACGGCGGCACGGGCCTGGGCCTGGCGATCTGCCGCGACATCGCGCGGCTGCTGGGCGGCGAGATCCACGTCGACAGCGAGCTGGGCCAGGGCAGCACGTTCACGCTCTACCTGCCGGCCTCCTACACCGGCCCGCTGGCCGCGACCGACCCCGCCACCGCGCGCCGGCAGCTCATGACGCCGCCGTCGGACGACCAGCAGGGCGCCTCCACGACGCCCGAGCCGCCGCTGCCCTCGCTGGACCTGCCGATGCCCGAGCTGGTCGAGCCGCCGGTCGAGACGCCCAGCCAGTGGCAGGGCGACGACCCGCTCAACGGCGCCAAGATCCTGATCGTGGACGACGACATCCGCAACGTGTTCGCGCTGACCAGCGTGCTGGAGCGGCACGGCTCGACCGTCGTCTACGCTGAAAACGGACGGGAGGGCATCGAGCAGCTCGAACGAAACGAGGACGTCGCGCTCGTGCTGATGGACATCATGATGCCGGAGATGGACGGGTGGGCCACGACCTCGGCCATCCGCCGCATGCCCCAGTTCGCGGACCTGCCGATCATCGCGCTGACCGCCAAGGTCATGCGGGGCGACCGGGAGAAGAGCATCGCCTCGGGTGCTTCCGACTATGTGCCCAAGCCGGTCGACGTGGACCGCCTGCTCGAACGGTTGCGCGGCTGGCTCAGCCGTGGCCGGGGCTCCGCGTCCGACTCGTCAGCCTCAACAGCCGAAGGGTCGTGATCGATGCCGGATCGTGCCAAGATCCTCCTCGTCGATGACCGCGAGGAGAACCTGATCGCCCTCGAAGCCATCCTCAGCTCGCTCGATCTGGTGCCCGTACGCGCCAGGTCGGGCGAGGAGGCGCTCAAAGCGCTGCTCAACACCGAGTTCGCGCTGATCCTGCTGGACGTGCGCATGCCCGGCATGGACGGCTTCGAGACCGCCGCGCACATCAAGCGGCGGGAGCGCACCCGCAACATCCCGATCATCTTCCTGACCGTGGTGGACAGCGCTCCCGACTACGCCTTCCGCGGTTACGCGGCGGGCGCGGTGGACTATCTGACCAAGCCGTTCGACCCCTGGGTACTGCGGGCCAAGGTGTCGGTGTTCACCGAGCTGTACAACATGAACAAGCGCCTGGCCGAACAGGCGACGATGCTCCGCGACCGCCTCAGCGGCGAGCTGCCGCCGGGGGCGGGCGACCACGCGTCCGTGCTGCCCGAGCTGTCGCGGCGGCTGACGGCGGTGGAGGACGAGCTGGCCAGGGTCAGGGAGCTGGCCCGCAAGTCGCAGGATCCGGCCCTGGCCGTGCCGCTGGCCGATCTGACCGATCGTGTGACGCATCTGCGCGCCGGATTCGACGCGCTCTCCTGAGCCTTCCCGCGCCACCCCCGGGCTTCATCCTGCCCGGGGGGTGTCCGCGCGGCCATGCGCTGCCGGCGGCGAGGGTGAGGCGGGCCGGACCCTCCTGGGTGGCCACACACGCGCCGGGCCGCCCTGGGTGCCCGCTCGCGCGCCGGGCCGCCCTGGGTGCCCGCTCGCGCGCCGGACTGCCGCGGGCGCTCGTCGCCGCCGGGGGCGGTCAGGTCGTGGCGCGGCGGGTGGCGGCCGAGGCCATGCCGAGCCAGGTATGGGGGTTGCCCTCCCAGCACCAGCCGAGCTTGGGCGCGCCCTGGCTGATCCAGAGGGCCGGCACGCGGCGGTCGCCGCAGCGGGAGCCGCCCAGCGAGAAGCACTTGTTCTTCACCAGGATCTGCGGGAACTGCGTGACCAGCGCGATCCCCTCCTCGATCGTGAGCAGCGCGCGCCCTCTTTCGGTGATGGTGCTCATGGCGTCGTTGGGGATCGCGCCGCAGAACTCCTCGCCGCGCTCCACCTCGAACAGCAGGTAGGCGCGCGGGTCGGGAAGCGCGGTGGCGGGGGTGGCGACGAACCGCTCAAGGGCGCCGGGCTCGAAGGAACGATCGACGAACCCGGGCTTGCGCCCGCCGTGCAGCGTGGTCGCCGGCATGGTCTGCTCGATCGGCGCGACCTGGCGGGTGACCACCAGCAGGAACGGCGCCCGGCCGCCCGCCGGATCGCAGGCCGTGTCCCCGTGGCGGACGGCGAGCTCCCGCAGCGGGGCGAGCATCGCCTCGAACCCCGCCGGATCGAGCCCGGCCATGGCCGGGTAGCCGAGGCCGGCCAGGGTGCGGACCTGCCGGTCGAACTCGGCGCCCGGCTCGAAGGGGGCCTGACCGGTCGCGGGTCCGGCCTGATCGGTGCCTGGGGTGCGGGCCAAGGGGACCTCCCGGGTGAGAGCGGACGAGCGGCGGACGGCGGTGGTGCGGGTGGAGGTCAGTTCAGCTCCCTGAGACGTGCGGCGATAGGGCATCGAGACCGGCCCGGCTCCCGATGCGGGAAGCGGGACGGGCTTCGGGTCGGTCCGGCTCCCGGGCGGGGGACGGGCCCCGGGGTCAGTACGCGGCGCGGCGGGGGACGGCGCCGCGAGCGTGCGCGGCGTGCTGCCGCGCCGCCGGCTTCAGCTCGCGAGCCGGTACGGCGGTGCGCCGCCGCACCGCCGGTCGGTGGACCCGGACGGTGGCGGCGGTGAGGGAGGCGGGCAGCTTGATCTGGATCGGCTCTCGCATGTGCACCTTTCCCGTGCAAAACTTATGACGGTAGTAAGATTATGACCGGATCAGTGAGACGTCAAGAGGAAATTTATGACCGACACAAAAATCTTCGGCCTGCGGGAGCTGAAGAAACGGGAGACCCGCCAGGAGATCTCCGACCAGGCCACCCGCCTGTTCATCGAGCGGGGCTTCGAGGAGACGACGATCGCCGAGATCGCGGCGGCCGCGCGGGTGGCCAAGAAGACGGTCACCAACTACTTCCCCCGCAAGGAGGACCTCGCCTTCGACCACCACGAGCAGTTCGTGGCCGCGCTGGCCGAGATCGTGGCCCGCCGGCCGCCGGGCGAGTCCGCGCTCGCCGCGCTGAGGAGCGCCTTCATGGAGGCGGCCGGGCGGCAGGACCCCATGCTCGGGTTCACCCGTGACGGGTTCGGGCGGATGATCGTGGAGTCGCCGACGCTGGTGGCGCGCCTGCGCGAGCTGCTGGAGCAGCGGGAGGAGGCCCTGGCCCGGGTGCTGGCCGCCGAGACGGGCGATCGGGGGCTCGTGCCCCAGGTGGCGGCGGCCCAGCTCGCCGCCCCCTACCGGGTGCTGCTCGGCCGGATCATGGAGCTCACGCTGGCCGGGCTGGACAACGCCCGGATCACCGAGCTCGTGACCGAGTCGGCCCGCGAGGCGTTCGACCTCATGGAGCCGTCCTTCGCGACCTACGCGGTGCGCTGATCCCCACGGCCCGCGCGTTTCACCGGCGCGTCCGTGGGATGGGGTCAGTGGCGGAGCGACGTTCGCGGCGGGCGCGATCGCGGGGCCGCAGGTCAGTGGCGGGCGGCGTTCGCGGCGGGCGCGATCGCGGGCCGCGGGTCAGTGGCGGGCGGCGTTCGCGGAGGGCGCCGACCGCGGGGCCGCGGGTCAGTGGCGGGCGCGTTCGAGGGCGTCCCAGAAGCCGCGGCGCAGCGCGTGGCGCACCTCGTCGTGCAGCAGGAAGTCGATCGGCAGCGACGAGCCCTGCAGCAGCCGCGCCTCCAGGTCGGACGGCATGCGCGGCTTGCGCGCCAGCACCGCCTCCAGCCACAGGGCCGGCGCGTCTCTCGCCACCGACTCGCCGAAGTCGTGCCCCTCGCGGTGGGCGGCCTTGACGGCGTCGGCCAGCGTGGTGGCCCCGGCCGTGGCGGCGGGCGGCGTGACGGGGGCGGGCTGCGGGCCGGTGTAGGGGCCGAGCTGGGAGGGCTGGTAGGCGCCGCTCGACGGCGCGGAGAACTGGCCGGTCGTGGGGCTGGACGGCTGCGACTGCGCCTGGATCGGCCCGGTGACCGGAGCGGCGGGCGGCGGCTGGGCCGGCGGCTGCTCCTGCTGGTAACCAGTGTACGTGGGCAGCGCCGGCGGCGTGCCCTGCTGACCACGCCCGGACCCGTTGGCAGAGGGCCCGTTCAGGGAAGGCCCGTTGAGCGAGGGCCCGTTGACCGAGGACCCGCCGCCCGACGGCTGGCCGCCGGAGGAGGGCGCCGCGTGGCTGCCCCCGGACGCCTGCGGCAGCGAGGAGGGCAGTGAGGCCGGCGGCGAGGCGGGGGGCGAGGTGGGCGGCAGGGACGGCGGCTGCGCGGCCGGCAGCGAGTGGGCGGCCTGCCCGTTGCTGATCGGCTGGTGGTGCCCGTTGGAGGACTCGTTGACGCCCGACACCACGCTGACGTAGGGCCGCAGGTGGACCGCCCCCAGCTCCACCAGGTCGTCGCACTCCTGCCGCAACGACCGCGAGACGGCCCAGCCGCCCTCGGCCGCGATGTGGATGACGCTCACCCTGATGCCGAGGTCCTGCGCGTCGCACACGACCTGGGCCAGGTCCTCGTCGCCGCTGACCACCACGGCGTCGCAGATGGCGTTGTTGCGCGCCAGCGTCATCAGGTCGCGGTGCACCTGGGCGTCGACGCCCTCGCGCCGGCCCGGCCTGATGCGGGAGAGCCTGAGCTTGAGGCCGGGGATGTCGGCCAGCGCGTCGTGCTCGGGGGTGCGGCGGCCCTCGACCGTCGCTTCGTACCAGTAGCACCGCAACAGCGGCAGGCCCGTGCGCTCGCGCGCCAGGCCGGTCATGAGCTGCAGCAGCCCCGGGTAGTCCCAGGAGACCGCCTCGCGATGACGCGTGCCGTGCACGGCCATCGCTCCGTCAGCCAGCAGATAGCCGGCGTCCACGAACAGCGCGCAGCGATCCACTGACACCGCCCCTTTCCTGGTGGTCCGACCTTGCTGGCTCTGCACCGTCAGAGACCGGACTCGGCGGCCCTCTCTCAGGGTAATGAAAGCAGGTGATCGCGCGAGGGTTAATCCCGACGATTCGGCCCTCGCTCGCCGTCCGCCCGGACCAATAGCGCAGACCGTACCAGTTTGTCCCGTTCGTGGTCACGATCGCGCCCGCACGCTCAGAGCGGCCACCCCGAACAGGACCACGTCCTTGTCGGTGGCGATCGTCAGCGCGGGATCGACCCCCAGCTCGGCGCTGACGGTGTCGACGTCGGTCCCGAACGTCATCTCCGCCGCGCCGTTGGCCGAGCCGTCGAAGACGTTGGAGCGGTCGCGGTCGCCGCCGCCGGGCACGAGCGCGCCGGAGCCCAGCGAGACCCGGTCGCCCCGGAGGTCGGCGTCGCCCTCCCAGGTCACCAGCTCGACCCTGGCGGGCGCGGCGGCCGGGCTCAGCCCGCCCAGCGGGATGCGCGCCCGCCGCGCCGGGCCGCCGACCACGGTCGCCGTGTCGAGCACCACGGCCTGGCTGTAGGGCTCGGCCGGATCGGTGACGATCACCACCAGGCTCCACCCGGCGTGCCGGGAGACCCCCTCCTTCATCGGGGCGTCGGCCGCCCACCAGGTGCCGTTCGCGCGCACGTCGCCGGCCAGCTCGCTCACGTCGGCGAACGCCTGGTAGGCCGGGCCGTGCGGCAGCTCGCGCACCGACACCTCGGTGGGGCTCACCGTCAGGTATCTGCGCCGGCCCGGCGGCCTGATCCTGATCGGCCCGGCCTCCTCGCCCGCCGCCGACCAGTAGAGCCCGGCCCACACGACCTCGCCGCCCTTCGGCAGGGAGAGCCCCGCCCCGCTGGAGGAGGCGGTGTCGGGGCGGTCGTCCTGGTCGAGCGCGGTCATCGGCCACAGGTCGTTGTCGCGCTGGTCGCCCTGGCGCCGCCCGGCCTCCGCGCAGCTCGCCCGCTCGCGCGGGCAGCTCAGCAGCGCGTTGCCGATCGCCCTGACCGCCACCTTCCCGTCGGTGGCGAACCTGGCGGGCGCGCCCGTCGAGCGCACCCCCGCCTCGGCCCGCGCCCGCACCCGCAGCGGACCCGCGGCGATCCGCACGGCCGGCCCGGCCCCCTGCGGGGCCTCGTCGGCCACGTGCACCCGCAGGAACACCGCCGTGCCCTGCCCGGCCGGCAACGGCCGCCTGGCGCACCGGGCGCCGCCCTCCGCCGGGCGGCAGGCCCAGCCGTCGACCGTGCCGACCGGGTCGAGCAGCGCGACGCCGTGGCCGCGCGCGGCCGGGGGGACCAGCGTCACGCCGGGCGGCAGGTCCACGTGCGCGGCCAGCTCCTCGCTGGAGCTCTCCCCGTCGTTGTGCAGGCGGACGCCGACGATGCCGGGCTGGGCGCGTACGAGGGCGCCGAGCGCGTCGATTGTGGCCCGCAGCCGCGCCCGGCCCGGTCTGTCCTTGCGGACCGGCGCGGGCACCCGCGCCGGAACCCGGCTCGGCCCGGCCACGGGCGCCGGCACGGGCGCGACCGAGGCGGGCGGCAGCGCGGCCGACGTCGTGGTCACGGGCCGCCTCTTGACCGGCTCGTCGTCGGCGACCAGCAGGAAACCGGCCACCACGGCCGCCGCCACCACCACGGCCGAGCCGCCCATCACCGCCGCCTGCTGCCGGGGCACCCGCCGCAGCCCGCCGAACGCCCGCAGCACCCCACCCGCCCCCATGCCGCCGGCGCCCGCCTTGGCCAGCGCCGCCGCGTAGCCGCCGAACAGCGGCCCGGCGATCAGCGGCCCGACCATGACGCGCAGCCCGCGGTTGACGTCGGTCAGCTCCAGCAGCACCCCGTGGCACTCCTCGCAGGCGCTGACGTGCTCGTCCACGACCCTGGAGTCGCGCCGGGGCAGCCCGCCGCGCACGTAGGCGCCCATCTTGCCCAGCACCGGCCGGCACTCGTGCTGCGGCGGCGTGCCCAGGTGCATCTGCAGGTATGCCTGCCGCAGCCCCTCCCTGGCCCGGTAGGCCAGCGCGGCCACGCCGTTGGCCGACAGCCCGAGCAGCGGCGCGACCTCGGCCGGCCTGGCCCGCTCGACCTCGGTGTGCCACAGGACCGCCCGCCAGCGCTCGGGCAGCGACAGGTAGGCCCGGGCGATCAGCGACTTCTCCAGCCCGACGAGGGCGGGGTCGACGAAGGGCACCGCGGGGTCGTAGTCCTCGATCTCGCCCGTGCTCACCTGCCGGCTCTCGACCCTGGAGCGGTCGTAGACCGTGCGCCGCACCACCGTGAGCAGGTAGGTGCGGAAGCCGGAGTCGGGCCCGCCGCCCCTGCCCACGAGGTCGAGGATCTTCGTGAACGACTCGGCGACGACGTCGTCGGCCTCCGCGCCCCTGACGAGCTGCCGGGCGAGCGCACGGGACGCGGCGACGTGGCGCTCGTAGAGCTCCCCGTAGGCGGCGGCGTTGCCTTCTCTGGCCGCCTTCAGCAAATCTGCATCGCTTCGCGGCGATTCGACACCCATAGTGACCTCACGATTACGCGGGGTTGCCCCGCGCAATCATTCCGCATTCCCCGTCATGGCTAAACCGCGCCCGCGTCTTTATCCACGGGCCGATCCGATGGAGCGTTCATCCACGGGCCGATCCGACGGAGCGCGGCGCGGGCCGGCGGGAGCCGCCTGGTGGCGGCCGCCCCCGCGTCCGGGTACGCCCCCCGCCCCGCTCGTACGGCCAGGCGCCGGCGCTCGTGAGGGCGCTGGGCCCGGAGCCATAAGCTTGGGCGCATGACGGATCGCGACAACCTGCTGGCCGAGATCAGGAACAAGGCCATCGTGCACGGCAAGGTCACCCTCTCCTCCGGCCAGGAGGCCGACTTCTACCTCGACCTGCGGCGCATCACGCTCGACTCGGTGGCCGCGCCGCTCGTCGGCGGCGTGATGCTCGATCTGACGGCCGACCTCGACTACGAGGTGGTGGGCGGGCTCACGATGGGGGCCGACCCGGTGGCGCTGGCGATGCTGCACGTCGCGGCCTCCCGCGGGCGCAGGCTTGACGCGTGCGTGGTGCGCAAGGCGCAGAAGGCCCACGGCCTGCAGCGCCGCATCGAGGGGCCCGAGGTGAAGGGGCGGCGGGTGCTGGTCGTCGAGGACACCTCCACCACCGGCTCCTCGCCGCTGACGGCCGTGGAGGCGCTGCGCGAGGCGGGGGCCGAGGTGGTGGCCGTGGCGACGATCGTGGACCGGGGGGCCAGGGAGCGCGTCGAGGGCGAGGGGCTCGACTACCGCACGGCGTACACGCTGGGGGACCTGGGCCTCTAGCGCCGGCGCCGGAAACGGAGTGGATCTTTACGTGCGGTGTCACTAAGATCCGGCCCTGCCTTGACGTCAAAGGAAAGGACATGACGTGCGCAAGAAGGCAGTGGCCCTGGCCACCATGGCGATCGCCGGTACGGTCCTCGTTCATCCCACCGCGGCGTTCGCCGGGGCGTACTCCCCGGAGACCGCCTGTTCCAAGGAGTCGGGAAGCGGCGGCTGGACCCGCTCGCAGGACGGCCACCGGGCGGTCAAATCGGGCGGGTCGACGTGGGGTCACGTCTACCTCATGTGGAACGGCCGCCTGAAGAAGAACTGCGTGGCGGTGATCAAGACGGCTTTCGCCGGCACGCCCACGTACACGCAGGCGGTCCTGACGGTCGAGGGGCGCGGCACCTACCGTGACCCGAGCCGGCTCACGTCCAAGAAGTACAAGTACTTCGCCGCCGCCGTCGGCAACGGCAACGACCGGTGCGTGAAGTACGAGGGCTACACCGCCGACACGCGACTCGACTACACGCTCGCCTCGGCCAAGCGCTCCTACTGGGGCAACTGCAGCTGAACCCCCGGCTAGCCGGGGCCGCGGACGGTGAAGGCCTCACGGGCGCCGTCCGCGCCCTGGGCCCGCGGCTCGCCGTTGACCGTGACGCGCACCGTGCCCGCGTCGGTCAGCACGACGTCGAGCTCGGGCTCGAAATAGCGGACCTCCTCGCCCCTGCTCATCTCCCTGTGCTGCAGCACGTCGCCGCCGGGCACGCGCACCGTGACGAGGGGACAGGTCTCGGCGAGGCATTCGATGCCGACGGTGGGCGCCTGCGCGGTGGCCTCCCCACCCGTCGGCTCTCCCGCCGGCCCTCCTGTCGGCCCTCCTGTCGGCCCTCCTGCCGGCCCTCCTGTCGGCCCTCCTGTCGGCTCTGTGGCCGTCCCGGTGGCGGCGGCCGGCTCGCGCTCCGGTGGCGCGTCGAGCAGGCCGAGCAGCGCGCGACCGCCGATCACCAGCAGCGTCACGACGGCGCCCACCGCCAGGGCGGCGAGCGCTAATCGGGCCAGGCCCATCGGATCCGAGCTGTGGCGTCCCACAGGGGGCAGCGTACCCCGAGGTGATCCTCGTCACGGTGAACTCCCCCGCCGCGCCCCGGCGAGGACACGGGCAACAACCACGCGTTGTCTCTACCCCAGCGGGTAGGGAGCCGGGATACTGGGCCCTGGCGCGCAGCCGCAACTTCTCAGGGAGATGAATCATGCCTATTGCGACTCCAGAGATCTACGCTGAGATGCTCGACCGGGCCAAGGCCGGGGGGTTCGCCTATCCGGCGATCAACGTGACCTCCTCCCAGACGTTGAACGCCGCCCTGCGCGGCTTCGCCGAGGCCGAGAGCGACGGCATCGTGCAGGTCTCGACGGGCGGCGCGGAGTTCCTCTCGGGGACCACGGTCAAGGACATGGTCACCGGCGCGACGGCCCTGGCGGAGTACGCGAGGGTGGTGGCCGCCAAATATCCCGTCACGGTGGCGCTGCACACCGACCACTGCCCGAAGGACAAGCTCGACGGCTTCATGCGGCCGCTGATCGACATCTCCCTGGAACGCGTCTCCAAGGGCCTCGACCCCCTCTTCCAGTCCCACATGTGGGACGGCTCGGCCGTGCCGCTGGAGGAGAACCTGGAGATCGCCAAGGAGCTCCTGGAGAAGTGCGCCAAGGCGCGGATCATCATGGAGATGGAGATCGGCGTCGTCGGCGGCGAGGAGGACGGCGTCGTCGGCGAGATCAACGAGAAGCTCTACACGACGGCCGAGGACGCGCTGGCCACCGCCGAGGCCGTGGGCGTCGGCGACAAGGGCCGCTACATGCTGGCCGCCACGTTCGGCAACGTGCACGGCGTCTACAAGCCGGGCCACGTCAAGCTGCGGCCGAGCGTGCTGAAGGAGATCCAGGACGCGGTGGGCGCGAAATACGGCCAGGACAAGCCGTTCGACCTGGTCTTCCACGGCGGCTCCGGATCGCTGCTGGAGGAGATCCACGAGGCCATCTCCTACGGCGTCGTCAAGATGAACGTCGACACCGACACCCAGTACGCCTTCACCCGCCCGATCGCCGACCACATGTTCCGCAACTACGACGGCGTGCTCAAGGTCGACGGCGACGTCGGCAACAAGAAGACCTACGACCCCCGCTCCTACGGCAAGGCCGCCGAGGCGGGCATGGCGGCCCGCGTGGTGGAGGCGTGCCAGAGCCTCAAGAGCGCTGGGACGAAGCTCTCCTAGCCACGTCGGCGGCTCGGCGGGTATGACTTGTCCTATGGATAACCTTCTCGCCGGGCCGCCCCCGACGCACCTGCCGGACCTGCCCGAGGCCAGGGAGGCGCTGGAGTCGGGTGCCAAGGCCTCCGACGTGGCCGCCCGTTTCCCCGCCTACCCGGGGGCCTGGGCCGCACTCGCGGAGGAGTACTTCGCCCAGGGCCACGCCGTCACCTCATATGCCTTCGCCCGCACGGGCTACCACCGCGGCCTCGACCAGCTGCGCCGCAACGGATGGAAGGGGCACGGGCCGATCCCGTGGGAGCATGAGCCGAACCGCGGCTTCCTGCGCTGCCTGTACGCCCTGTCCAGGGCCGCCCAGGCGATCGGCGAGAAGGACGAGGCCGAGCGGTGCGCGCAGTTCCTCAAGGACAGCACCGAGAGTGGTTACGACGCGCTGACCAAGGGCTAGCCCTTGGGACGAATAGACACGTTCGGGTAGTCTCTCTACGCAAGAGCCCCTGTCGCGCTTGCGCCAGGGGTTTCGTTTTGTGCTCGGGAGACTGAACCATGCCGGCTGCCGTTCTCGTTGGTGCCCAGTGGGGCGATGAGGGCAAGGGCAAGGCCACCGACCTGCTCGGTGGCGACGTCGACTACGTCGTCCGCTATCAGGGTGGCAACAACGCGGGACACACCGTGGTCATCGGTGATCAGAAGTACGCGCTCCACCTGCTCCCCACGGGGATCCTCTCGCCGGAGGTGGTGCCCGTCATCGGAAACGGCGTGGTGATCGACCCGGGCGTGCTGCTCAGCGAGATCGACGGCTTGGCCGAGCGGGGCATCTCCGCGGAGCGGCTGCTGATCTCGTCCAACGCGCATCTGATCATGCCGCACCACAAGGCCCTGGACAAGGTGACCGAACGTTACCTGGGCAAGGCCAAGATCGGCACGACGGGGCGGGGCATCGGTCCCGCGTACGGTGACAAGATCTACCGCATGGGCGTGCGGGTCCAGGACCTGCTCGACCCCGGCATCCTGGCCAAGAAGATCGAGGTCGCGCTGACCGAGAAGAACCAGGTGCTGACCAAGGTCTACAACCGGCGCGGGATCGACCCGGCCGCGGTGCTGGAGGAATACCTCGCCTACGCCGAGCGGCTCAAGCCGCACATCGCCGACACCTCGCTGGTGTTGTCGAAGGCGCTCGACGACGGCAAGTTCGTGCTGCTGGAGGGCGGGCAGGGCACGCTGCTCGACATCGACCACGGCACCTACCCGTTCGTCACGTCGTCCTCGCCGACGGCCGGCGGCGCGTGCGCGGGGGCGGGCATCCCGCCGAACCGGCTGACGAAGATCATCGGCATCCTGAAGGCGTACACGACCCGCGTCGGCTCCGGTCCGTTCCCCACGGAGCTGACCGACGAGATGGGCGACTGGCTGCGCCAGACCGGCGGCGAGTACGGCGTCACGACCGGCCGCAACCGCCGCTGCGGCTGGTTCGACGCGGTGATCGCCCGCTACGCCACCCGGATCAACGGCGTCACCGACTACTTCCTGACCAAGCTCGACGTGCTGTCGGGGCTGGAGCGCATCCCGGTGTGCGTGGCCTACGACGTGGACGGCGTGCGGCATGACGAGATCCCCATGACGCAGACCGACTTCCACCACGCCACGCCGATCTACGAGGAGTTCCCCGGCTGGCAGGAGGACATCACCAGCGCCAAGTCGTTCGCCGACCTGCCGCCGAACGCGCAGGCGTACGTGCGCACGCTGGAGGAGATGAGCGGCGCGCCCATCTCGGCCATCGGCGTCGGGCCGGGCCGCGACCAGACGATCGTGGTGCGCTCGCTGGTCTGACGTCTATGAGTACCGCGCGGAGATCTCGGCGGCTGCCCTGGCCATCTCCGCGCGGGCCTCGGGCGGCGTCATGACCTCGACGTCCGGCCCGAACTGCAGCAGGTGGCGCACCGCGCTGAGCACCGGGTAGGCCAGCTCGACGCGGGCCCAGTCCGGGTCGTCGTCGGCGGCGACGGGCGGCCCGGTGAAGAAGCCGCCCGCGATGCGGGTCATCATGTCCAGCCGCCCGCGCCGCACCCGCACGCCCACGCGGACCTCCGCGTTGCGCTCCTCCACCCCACGCCGCAGCGTGTCCCAGACCTCGCCCAGCTCCACGCCCTCGCGCCGGCGCGCCTCGGCGGCGGTGACGGTGACGCCGGACATGCGCTCGACGCGGAACAGCCGCGGCCTGCCCCGGTGGTCGGCCACCAGGTACCAGACCCCGGCCTTGGCCACCAGCCCGTACGGGTCCACGGTGTAGGTGTTGACCTTCGTCCCGCCGCTGTGGCGGTAGCGGATGCGCAGCCTGCGGTCGGCGAGCACGGCGGTGTGCAGGCTCTCCAGGTGGGGCTCCGAGCGCGGCTCGGCCAGCCAGCGGCTGGGATCGACGAGGATGCGGCGGCTGGTCAGCTCGGCCGCCGGGCGGTGCGGGGCGGGCAGCGCGGCCATCACCTTGCGCAGCGCCGACGACAGCGCCCGGTCCAGCCCCAGCGCCGAGTGCGCGCTGCGCGAGGCCAGCACGAACAGCGCGCGGGCCTCGTCGGTGGTCAGCCCGGTTACATCGGTGCGGAACCCGGCCAGCAGGCCCACCCCGCCGTGCTTGCCGCGCTCGGCGTAGACCGGCACGCCCGCCGCCGAGAGCGCCTCGACGTCGCGGTAGATCGTGCGCGGCGACACCTCCAGCCGCTCGGCCAGCTCCCTGGCCGGGACCAGGTCGCGGTGCTGGAGCAGCAGCACGATGGAGAGCAGCCGGTCGAACTTCACCGCCTCAATATATGACGGCGGCTGTCACGTTATGGGGCCAGACTCCAGCCCATGAACGACATGGACAACGAGCTGAAGGCCGTCGCGGGGCCGGTGCTGCGACCGGGCGACGAGGGGTTCGACGAGGAACGGGCGGGGTTCAACCTCGCCGTACGCCACCGGCCCGACGTGATCGTCTGCGCCGTGGCGGCGGAGGACGTGCGGGTGGCGGTGGAGTTCGCCGGCGCCCGGGGGCTGCCGGTGGCGGTGAAGAGCACCGGGCACGGGTTCTCGGTGCCGGCCGAGGGCGGGGTGCTGGTCTCCACGCGGCGCATGACGGGCGTGCGGGTGGACCCGGACGCGGGCACGGCATGGGTCGCGGCGGGGGCGCGCTGGCAGGACGTGGTCGCGGCGGCGGCGCCGTACGGGCTGGCGCCGCTGAACGGCTCGGCCCCGCACGTGGGGGTCGTCGGCTACACCCTCGGCGGCGGGCTGCCCCTGCTCGGCCGCAGCCACGGCTACGCCGCCGACCGGGTGCGCGCCATGGAGGTGGTGACGGCCGACGGCCGGCTGCGGCACGTCACCCCGGACAGCGAGCCCGACCTGTACTGGGCGCTGCTCGGCGGCCGGGACAACTTCGGCATCGTGACCGGCCTGGAGTTCGGCCTCGTGCCGGTGGCCAGGCTGTACGGCGGCGGGCTGTACTTCGACGCCGTCCGGACCCCGGGCCTCCTGGAGTCCTACCTGCGCTGGACGGCCACCGTGCCGGAGCCGATGAACTCCTCCGTGGCGCTGATCCCGATGCCCGACGTGCCGGACGTGCCCGAAGCGTTGCGCGGCAGGCACCTGTTCCACGTGCGCATCGCCTTCACCGGCTCGCCGGAGGAGGGCGAGCGGCTGGTCGCGCCGCTGCGCGCGATCGGGCCCGCGCTGATCGACTCGCTGCGCGACCTGCCCTACGCCGAGAGCGCCTCCATCCACGACGACCCGCCCACGCCCATGCCGTGGTCCTCCGACTCCGTGCTGCTCGGGGAGCTGGACGACGCCGCGATCACGACGCTGGCCGGCCTCGTCACGCCGGGCCCCGCCATCGTCGAGCTGCGGCACCTGGGCGGCGCGCTGTCCCGGCCGCCGGTCCACCCGAACGCCGTCGGGCACCGCGACGCGCGGTACCTGATCGGCGTGCTCAACCCGGGCGCCGGCGACGCCCCGGAGCGGGCCGGCCTGGTGCGGGCCCTGGCCCCGTGGACCGTGGGCCGCTTCGTCAACCTCATGGGCCACGGGGCCGACGCGGGGCCCGAGCAGGTGCGCAGCGCCTACGAGCCGGCCACCCTGAAGCGCCTGACCACCCTCAAGACGGCCTACGACCCCGAGGACACCTTCAGGATCACCTATCACCTGCCGCCCGTCAGCGCGTGAGCACGGCAGGCCATCCACAAGGGGTTAACAGTTTCTTGTAGCACAATGCGCTTGCACTCTTGGAGTCCACGCCTGTAGCTTTGCGGTACAGCGGAGGGCCTTCAGAGGCGAGGATTCGTACGGCTCGGAGAAAAGCCGTGCCCCGGGCGGCATGCTGCGCAGAGGCGGACCCGGGGCGTACGAATTCAGCATACCCCGGGGCAACGCTGCATGTCAGCCAGGTCTTGGAGGCGCTGTCGTGCGTACCGAACTGCCCCGTTGGGTCGAGCGCGTGATCTCCGTGCCCCGGTTCGCTCCGTACCTCGGCGCCTTTCCGAGCGACCATCTGATCGCCTGGAATCTCTATCAGTGGAACATCGAGGTGTCCCAGGCGTTCTATGGGCCGCTGAACCTGCTGGAGGTCAGCCTGCGCAACGCCGAGCACGACCGGTTGCGCGCCCGGTTCGGGCGGGACGACTGGTGGCGGGTGGCGCCTCTGGACGCGTACGACGCGGACAAGATCACCGTGGCCGAGTCGCAGCTACGCCGGAAAGGCGTTCGCTCCCCTTCCGCCGATGCCGTGGTCGCCGAGTTGTCGTTCGGCTTCTGGGTGTCGCTCCTGAACCGCCGGTACGACCGTCATCTGTGGGTCCCGGCGCTGCACGCGGCATTCCCGCACTACCGGGGCAGAAGGGAGGCCCTGCGCGACAAGCTGGACGCCATGCTTCGGCTGCGTAATCGCATCATGCACCACGAGCCCATCCATCACCGGCACCTGGCGGCCGACCATGCCAAGATCTGCCTGCTGCTCGGCTACATCGAGCCGGAGATCGTCTCCTGGCTGCGGGTCTTCGACCGGGTGCCGGAGGTGCTGGCCCGCCGGCCGGAGCAGGCGAGATCATGAACGTGCCGCAGGGGCTGGTCTCCAGGGCGGACATCGCACGCCTGACCGGGGTGAAACGGCCGGCTGTGACCAACTGGGAGCGCCGTCATGAGGATTTCCCCCGGCCGTACCGCCTCGGAGGGGAGGAGCTCTTCCCCGTCGAGTCCGTGCTGGCGTGGCTCGGCCAGCGGAGGATCCCGCGGAACGCGCTCCTGCCGGGCGAGCCTCCCGGCACGACCTTCGGCCAGAGGTTCCTCGGGAACCTCGCCGACCAACCGCCTGCGGCACCCGCCGAGCCGTCCCCCGCACCCGGGCCTCTCCCTGAGGTGGAAGAGGAGGTGTGGCACCGGCTTCACCTGCTACGAGGCACGCAGGAGGTGGCCCGCTATCGCAATCTGGTGCTCAGTCTGGTCTTCGTGCGCGCACGGCACCCTGACGCGTGGCGGGCCATCGCGGAAAGGGATGTCCGCAAGCCGATCCCCCTTGTCCTGGACTCGCTGCAGGCGATGGCCCCAGGGCCCATGCGGATTGCCGCCTTTCTCGACGTCGAGACCGACGTTCCCGGCGAACTCCTCACCGTGGTCGATCTCGCCGTCGGCACTCTCGGCGGCGCCGAGGCCTTCCGCTTCTTGCTGGATCGCTTCGCCGCCAGGGAGGGCCGGAGAGGCGGGGAGTTCTACACGCCCCGCTCCGTGGCCCGGACCCTCGTGGACGCGCTCGCACCAGAGCCGCCCGCGCAGATCTATGACCCGTGCTGCGGCTCGGGCGAGATCCTGCTCACGGCGGTGCTGCGAGCGCGGGAGATGGGTACGGACCAAGGGTTCGTCGTCCACGGAGACGCGCTCAACTCCGAAGCTCTGGCCCTGGCGCAGATGAACCTGACGCTGCACGGCGCCGAAGCCCGGCTCGACCAGCAGAGCACGGACGTGCTCGGGTCTTTCCGCCCTTCCGCTCAGCGCTATCCCTACGTCATCACCAATCCCCCGTTCAGCATGCGCGACTGGTCCAGGGAGGATCCGGCCCAGAGCCCGCATTGGCGCTTCGGGCCGCCGCCGCGCCACAACGCGGACTTCGCGTGGCTGCAGTACGCACTCGGCCGTCTCGCGCCGGGAGGCCGCGCCGCGGTTCTCATGCCACCTGGCGCGGCCTTCCGGGAGGGGCGGGAAAGCGTGATCCGGCGAAGACTGGTGGAGAACGCCTGCGTCGAGGCGCTCATAGCGTTGCCTCCGATGCTCTTCTACTCGACGGGGATCGGAGCCACGATCTGGCTGCTGCGCCCGTCCGAGCAGTCAGGGCGTGGGGTCCTCTTCGTGGACGCGACGGAGCTGGGCCGGCTGTCACAACGCACTCAGCGCGAGCTGACGGAAGAGGACCACGCGGCGATCAGAGACGTGCTCGCCGACTGGCGCGCCGGCGTGACTCCGGCCCATGGATCCCTCCCGACTGCGGTGATGACGGCCGAGGAGCTCAGCGCGCATGACTACAACCTCAATCCCGGCAAGTACGCCGTCGGAGCGCCGACAGCCGTGCGAGGCGGTGGTCCGGACGCCGTCGCGAGGTTGCGCCGCGAGCTGCGCCGGTTGCACGAGCGGGCGGTGAAGGCGGACGTCGCCGTGGAACAGGTGATGGGCGGGCTCACATGGCCGAGCATCTGATCGGCGACCTGCCCGAGGGCTGGCGTGCGGTGAGTCTCGCCGAGATCGGTGAGCTCACCGCGGGCACCGCCACTCCGGCCACCTCGGAGGAAGGAACCGTCGCGGTGGCCAAGCCCAAGAACCTCGTCCGCGGCCGGATAGCCGGTCCTCCCGATCTCATAGACGAAGACGAGGCGCGGAGGCTGGACCGGTACCGGCTGGTGGAGGGCGACATCGTCTGCGTGCGAACCGGCGGGCTCGGCAGACACGCGCTGATGACCCGGGAACAGCACGGATGGGTGTGCGGCACGGGGTTGATCAGGGTTCGTCTGCGCGAGGAAGTCGATCATCACTACCTCAACCACTATCTGAGCCATCCAGCGGTCCTGGACTGGCTGACGCGCAACTCCGTGCGCAGCCCGATCCCCAGCATCAGCACCACCGTCCTGGGCACCTTGCCCGTGGCGCTTCCTCCCCCGGAGGCGCAACGGGCCATCGGCCATGCCCTTCACACCCTGAGCGAGAAGATCGAGGCACACGAGCGAATCGCGGAGACGACCACCGCACTTCGCGACACGCTCCTTCCGCTGCTGATCTCCGGAACCGTGATCGCCCCCGGCAAGGAGGGGTGAAGCCTCTCAGGAGGAGGTGAGCACGGCTGCCGTCATCGGGGTGTGGAGGGTCCAGCCGAGGGTCTCGTACAGGGCCTGGCCCTGGGCGGTGGCCACCAGGACGCCCGTGCGGGCGCCCCTGGCGGCGGCCGTGGCGGCGATCGTTCTCATGACGGTCGTGCCCAGGCCGCGGCGGCGGTGCCCGCCGGCCGTCTCCACCTGGTCCACCACCGCGGTCGTGCCCGCGATCGCGAACTGGCCGCGCGCCGCGACCTCCCCCGCCCCCGTCAGCAGGCGGGCGGCCGTGACGCCCGCCCTGGTGGTGACGGCCAGGTGGTAGCCGGGCGGGGGCGGCGGCGCGTCCCCGCCCAGCCGGGCGGTCATCATGAACTCGGGGTCCTGGACCGACCAGCGCGGCGGCAGCAGCGGGGCCACGGCCTGCACGGGCGCGCAGAGCTTGAGCCAGGTGCCCGGTACGGTGATCGCGGACGTCAGGCCGCGCACCGCCGCCGGCGTCGGGGCGGCGACGATGTGCCTGGCCACGTGACCGGGCAGGCCGACGTCCACGCGGAGGCCCCAGCGGTCGGTCACGGGGGCGGGGGCGCTGCGGGAGATGGCCCACCCCTCGACCCATGCCCGAACTGTGGGGGAATGGGCACCTTTGAGGACCTCCGTCATAAAGAACAGCTTATTGTCTGTCCGAAACCCCGCGACCGGGCGTAGCAGGATAAAAAGGACACGGCGTGGCACTGCCGTGACGTGCCCCGAGGCAGGTAGGGTCCCGGTTGTGCGCGTTGAGATTCATGGTCACCGGGGTGCTCGCGGCCTCTGGCCGGAAAACACCCTGCCCGGGATGAGCCGCACGATGGAGCTGGGCGTGCACGCGCTCGAGCTCGACGTCGCGCTCACCGCGGACCGGCGCCTCGTGCTCACGCACGACCTCACGGTCTCGGCCGTCACCAGCGCCGACAGGCGTCCGGTGCACGCCGGCGACCCCCTTTACCCCTATGTCGGCAAGCCGATCAACTCGCTCACCCTGGCCCAGCTGCGCACGCTCGACGTGGGCGTGCGGCTGCCCCGGCATCCCGACGACCCGTTCGCGCTGACGCAGGTGCCCATGCCCGAGACCCGCATGCCGACGCTCGGCGCGGTGCTGGGGCTGGTCAACGCCTACGAGGCGGAGGGGGTGCGCCTGCACGTCGAGCTGAAGTCCGACCCGACGCGGCCGGAGCTGAGCGCCGACCCCGAGCTGTTCACCGAGCTGGTGGTCGAGGAGCTCGACCGGCACGGCCGGCTCGGCAACGCGGCCATCCTCAGCTTCGACTGGCGGATCATCACCCACGCCGCCGCCCTCGCGCCCGGCACCCGCCGCTTCGCGCTGATCGAGCTCGACACCCTGCACTGGAACGCCGGCGTCGACACCGGCATCGACGCCGACGTGCCCGCCGCGGCGCGCGCGGCCGGGGCCACCACGCTCTCGCCCGAGCACGTCATGGTGGACGAGACGCTGATGGCGCGGGCCGCCGACGCCGGGCTCGACGTGGCGGTCTGGACCGTCAACGACCCCGCGCTGGCCGGCAGGATGCTCGACCTGGGGGTCGCCGGGATCGTCACCGACTACCCCGACCGCATGCGCGAGGTGTGGCGGGAGCGGGGCCTCGCCCTGCCCGAGCCGGTGCGTCCGCTCCGCCCCGTGGGCGTGTGACACGGGGCAGGCGATCGTCAGGTCAGAGCCAGCCGTTGCGGCGGAAGCCGCGGTGCAGCAGGACACAGGCCGTGACCATCACGGCCAGCACCGCCGGATAGCCCCAGACCTGCTTGGTCTCCGGCATGAAGTCGAAGTTCATGCCGTAGATGCCGGCGATCATGGTGGGCACCGCCAGGATGGCCACCCAGGAGGAGATCTTGCGCATGTCCTCGTTGGCCAGGGCGTTCGAGCGGGCCAGCGCGGCCTGGAGGATCGAGCTGCACAGCTCGTTGGAGGACTCCACCTGCTCGCACACGCGTGACAGGTGGTCGCCGACGTCGCGGAAGTACTCGCGCATCTCCGAGGGGATCACCCGGCGCTGGGGCAGCGCGGCCAGGGGCGACTGCAGCGGCGTGACGGCCCGCTTCATCTCCAGCATCTCGCGCTTGAGCTGGTAGATCCGGTTGATGTCGCGGGAGCTGACGTCGGCGAAGACCGTCGCCTCCACCTCTTCCAGCTCCAGCTGCATGAGGTCGGCCACCTGGAGGTACTGGTCGACCACGTGGTCGGAGATGGCGTGCAGGACGCCCGCGGGCCCGCGGTTCATCAGCTTGGGCTTGTCCTCAAGCCGCTCGCGGACCACCGTGAGCGGGCAGTGCTCGCCGTGCCGCACCGTCACCACGAAGTCCACGCCGAGGAAGACCATGATCTCGCCGGTGGCGATGATCTCGCTGTTGGCGGTCAGCTCGTCGTGGTCGAGGTAGGCGATGGTCTTGAGCACCATGAACAGCGACTCGCCGTAACGCTCGACCTTGGGCCGCTGGTGGGCCTTGACCGCGTCTTCGACGGCCAGCGGGTGCAGGCCGAAGACCTCGGAGAGCCACTCCACCTCGGGGGCCGCCGGCTCGTGCAGGCCCACCCAGACGAAGGCGTTGGCGCCGTCGGCGTTCTTGTTCTTGTTGTGCTCGCGGACGAGCCCCAGGGCGTCCGTGATCGTCGTGGCCGGCACCTTCCTGCCCTGGACGTAGGCGCCGAACTCGACTATGGAGTCGACGGGAGGCACACAGACCTCGCGCACCGCCTGCTTGGCCAGCGGGTGCGGGGCGTGCGAATGCACGGAGTGACGGTTGATGCGACGGAAAAGGGTGGACGAGCGCATGGCAGTCCCTTTCCGCCCGACCAGGCACGCTCCACGCGCGATGAAGTCACCTCAATCAACACAAATGGCGTGGAGGCACGATCAGGCTGCCGGATTGGAGTGGTCGGGGGTATTCGGGTCGTACGTGAGCGAGCACGTACTGCTGGGATCACCAGGATTCATCCCGGACCACCTCCAATCGCAAGAGACGCCGCAAAGCCGCCCTAACTTACCACAGGCGGGTGAACCTATCTGACGATACTCGTCGGGACGCTCTCCGCTCAGGTAGAACCGCACAAAGTTTGCCGCCTGTTCCGGCAGGTGATGTCCAGGCGACCTGGGCATGCGACAGGCGGTGGGCCTGCGACAATGGGCGCGTGCGCGTTCTAGTCATTGGTTCCGGAGGGCGTGAGCACGCCCTGTGCCGGTCACTCAGCCTCGATCCCCAGGTCAGCGAGCTTCACTGTGCGCCAGGCAACCCTGGCATCGAGCAGGTCGCGACCGTTCATCCCGTCGATCCCCTCGACCCCGGGCAGGTGGCCGAGCTGGCCCGGCGGCTGCGGGTCGACCTCGTGGTGGTCGGCCCCGAGGCGCCGCTCGTCGCGGGGGTGGGCGACGCGGTGCGCGAGGCGGGCTTCGCCTGCTTCGGCCCGTCGAAGGACGCGGCCATGATCGAGGGCTCCAAGGCGTTCGCCAAGGAGATCATGAAGGCCGCCGACGTGCCCACGGCGCGCTCGCGGACCTGCACCACCGAGGCCGAGGCCGCGGCGGCGCTCGACGAGTTCGGCGCCCCCTATGTGGTCAAGGACGACGGGCTGGCGGCCGGCAAGGGCGTCGTCGTCACCGAGGACCGGGAGCGGGCGCTGGCGCACGCGCTGGCCTGCGAGCGGGTGGTCATCGAGGAGTTCCTCGACGGGCCCGAGGTGTCGCTGTTCGCGCTGTGCGACGGCAGCACGGCCGTGCCGCTGCAGCTCGCGCAGGACTTCAAGCGCGCCCACGACGGCGACCAGGGCCCCAACACCGGCGGCATGGGCGCCTACACGCCGCTGCCGTGGGCGCCCGACGGGCTGACCGACCAGGTCATGCGGGAGGTCGTGCACCCCACGATCGGGGAGCTGGCCCGGCGCGGGCTGCCGTACCAGGGGGTGCTCTACGTAGGGCTGGCCCTGACCTCGAAGGGGCCCAAGGTCGTCGAGTTCAACGCGCGCTTCGGCGACCCCGAGACGCAGGTGATCCTCGACCGGCTGGAGACGCCGCTGGGCGGGCTGCTGATGGCGTGCGCCACCGGCGAGCTGGGGCTGGACCCGGTGTTCAAGGGCGGCTCCGCGGTGACCGTGGTGATCGCCTCGGAGAACTACCCGGAGGCGCCGGTCAAGGGCGACGTCATCACGGGGCTGGAGCCGACCGGGAACGCGTACGTCCTGCACGCCGGCACGGCGCGGCAGGGCACGGACATCGTCTCCAGCGGCGGGCGGGTGCTCAGCGTGGTCGGCCACGGCCCCGACCAGGAGAGCGCGCGGGCCGCGGCCTACGACCTCGTCGGCCGCATCCGCATGCGCGGCTCCCACCACAGGACGGACATCGCCCGATGAAGCACGTGCACTCCGGCAAGGTCCGCGATCTCTACGAGACCGACGACGGCCTGCTGCTGATGGTCGCCTCCGACCGCATGTCCGCCTTCGACTTCATCCTCGAGCCCGAGATCCCCGACAAGGGCGCGATACTCACGCAGATGTCGCTGTGGTGGTTCGACCAGCTCAAGGACGTCGTGCCCAACCACGTGGTGGCCCCGGGCGACGACGCGCGCAGCGTGTTGTGCCGGCCGCTGAAGATGGTGCCGGTCGAGTGCGTGGCCCGCGGCTATCTCGCGGGCGGCGGGCTCGGCGAATACCGCGCGGGCGGGGCGGTCTCCGGGGTGCCGCTGCCGGCGGGGCTGGAGGACGGCTCGCGGCTGCCCGAGCCGATCTTCACGCCGTCCACCAAGGCGCCCCAGGGGCAGCACGACGAGCCGATCCCGTACGAACGGGTGGTGGCCGAGGTCGGCGCGGAGGTGGCCGAGGAGCTGCGGCGCATCACGCTGGCCGTCTACGCGCGCGGCGCGGAGATCGCCGGGGAGCGGGGCATCGTGCTGGCCGACACCAAGATCGAGCTGGGCTGGGACTCCGAGGGCGTGCTGACGCTCGGCGACGAGGTGCTGACGCCCGACTCGTCACGATTCTGGCCGGCCGACGAATGGCGGCCCGGCCGTTCGCAGCCTTCTTTTGACAAGCAATTTGTACGCGATTGGCTACTATCGCCCGAATCCGGATGGGACAAATCCTCCGGAAACCCCCCACCTCGGCTTCCCGACCACGTCGTCGAGCGAACCAGGCAGCGATACCTAGAAGCGTATGAGCGCGTCACGGGGTCTTCGTTTAGCGGATGATTCGGCAGGGCCATGTGGTGTGAGCGACTACTGTTGGCCCGATCAAGCCCTCACCCGTTGAATTCAAGGAGCCGCACGAATGGTCCGTTACCGCGTGCGCGGTGGCAACGCACTGCGTGGAACCGCGTTCATCCAGGGCGCGAAGAACGCCGTGCTCCCCATGATCGGTGCGGCCCTGCTCGCCCCGAAGGGCCGCACCGTCCTGCGCAACGTGCCGATCATCGAAGACGTCCGCCGGGCGGTCGAGCTGGCCGAGGCGATCGGTGCGTACGTCGAGCTGCACGAGTCCGAGCGCACGCTGGTCATCGACGCCTCCAGGGTGAACAGCCCGGTGCTGCCCGCCGAGATCGCCAGGCGGTTCCGCGGCTCGGTGCTGTTCACCCCCGCGCTGCTGCACCGCCTCGGCGAGGCCGTCGTCGAGGGGGTGGGCGGCTGCAACCTCGGCAGCCGCAACCTCGACTTCCACTACCTCGGCTACAAGCGGCTGGGCGCGATCGTGGACGAGGGCGAGACCGTCATCCACGTCAAGGCGGCCGGCCTGACCGGGGCCACCCTCTACCTCGACACCCCCTCCCACACCGGCACCGAGAACCTCATCATGGCCGCCGCCCTGGCCAGGGGCACCACCGTGATCGAGAACGCGGCGCTGGAGCCGGAGGTGCTCGACGTCATCGACATGCTGACCAAGATGGGCGCGCGCATCAGCGGCGGCGGCACCGGCTTCATCACGGTGCAGGGCGTCGAGGAGCTGCACGCGGTCGAGCACACCGTGATGCCCGACCGGCTCGACGCCGGCGTCTTCGCGATGGCCGCGGCGCTCACCGGAGGCGAGGTCAGCCTCGTGGGCACCGGCCTCGACCTGGGGGTCGTGCGCTACAAGCTGGAGCAGATGGGGGTCGAGTTCCACCGGCAGGGGGCCGTCCTGCACGTCCGTTGCGACGGCCCGCTGCGCCCGATCAACATCATCACCGACACCTACCCCGGCTTCGCCACCGACCTGCAGTCGCCGATGATGACCGTCGCGGCGCTGGCCGAGGGCACCAGCTACATTCACGAGCGCATCTTCGACGGCCGCTTCGCGCTGGCCGGCGAGCTGAACAAGATGGGCGCCAACGTGGAGGTCGACGGCAGCCGGGCGGTCGTCCGCGGGCGCACGCCGCTCACCGGCACCCGGGTGACGGCCCACGACCTGCGTTCCGGGATCGCGCTCGTACTCGCCGGGCTGGCGGCCGATGGAGAGACTCTGATCGACTCGGGATACCTGATCGATCGCGGTCACGCGCATCTCGCCGCGCGAATGCGCGCGCTCGGCGCGGACATTACACGAGAGATTTCCGAGCACTAAAAAACGCTAGAAAAAGCGCACTGAGCTGCCAGAACCTCTTGTCGGGCGGTCAACCAGAACGGCTTTCCGGAAAAGTCGGGCGTGACATTACGGCCCCCGCGAGCGATCGTTCCAAAAGAGAGCACTGCAAACGGACGGCAGGATGGGACGAACATTGGTCGAGAGGGCCGAAGAAACTCCCCGAGTGTCACGCCCGGGCGCTATGACACCGGACCTCACCATCGGCGTGGTCGGACCCCACGACCTGGTCGAGCGAGTCATGCTGATGGGTCACGCCGCGGCGCCGCTGCCGTGTCGCCTTGTCGCGGCCGCGTACCGCGACGAGCAGGAGGCACCCGACAAGGTGACGCGGCTCGGTCCCGGTGTCGACGCATGCCTGTTCGCCAGCCCGGTCCCTTATGACCTGGCCAGGCGTTCGGGCGTGCTGACGATGCCCGCGACGTACGTGCAACTCGGCGGAGCAGCACTGGTGGCGGCGCTGGCCAAGGCCGCGCTGGACACCCGGATGGACCCCCAGCGGGTCAGCATCGACGTGGTCAGCAGGGCCGATGTCGAGGAGGCGTACACCGACCTCGGCATCCCCGCCGCGGACGTGCACAGCCGCGACGAGCCGGGCGCCACCGGCACGATCGCGGCCTACCACGAACGCCTGGCCCGTCAGGGCGCCACCACGGGCGCGCTGACGTGCCTGCCCGCGGTGGCCGAGCGCCTGCACGCCGCGGGCGTGCCGGTCATCAGGATCAGGCCGACCTCCGCGGCGGTCCGCACGGCGCTGCACACCGCGGCGCTGCTCGGCGCGCACCACCGGCTGGAGGAGTCACAGCTCACGGTCGTGCTGGTGGAGGTGCCGACGCTGCGCGAGCCCGTGCGCCGCGCCGCGCCCCGCTACTGGCGCGACGAGCTGCGGCTGTCGCTGCACCGGCTCCTGGTCCAGGAGGCGAACCGGATCAACGCCACCGTCTGGCCCATCGACGATCACAGCTACCTGGTGACCGCCACCAGGGGCTCGATCGCGGCGGCGACAGACGGGTTCAGGGTGTTGCCCTTCGCGGCCCGGATCAGGGACGAGCTGGGGCTGGCGGTCGAGGTCGGTGTGGGGATGGGGCGCACGACGCACGACGCCGAGTCGCACGCCAGGGCCGCGCTGGCCCGCACGCAGGCGGGCAAGCAGGCACAGGGGTTCGCGGTGGACCGCGAGGGGCGGGCGCTCATCCCGGCCCCGCGGATGCCGCCGACCGGGGCGACGGCACTCAAACCCAAGGGGGTGGAGGTGCTGGCCCGGCTGGCGGCCAAGCTCGAAGGTGGCGACACGGTCGTCGACGCCGAGGGCGCGGGCAAGATGCTGGGGGTCACACCTCGTACGGCCCGGCGATTGCTGCGCACGTTGGTTGACGAGGGACTCGCGTGGCCGCTTCCGCCGAACCGTACGCCTCAGCCGGGCCGGCCACGACAGCTCTACCGGCTGATCGTGGAGAAGCTCGGACCGCGCTGAGCAGGCGCGAGGGGCGGGCCCGCCGGGTGTGAACCCGGCGGGCCCGCCCTGCGCCATGCCCCGAAGATGGACGGCAGGCGTCGGCTTCGGGAACTTGAGGACCGACTCTTGTGAACTAATTGGTTGGCCCGTGTAGATAGGGGTATGTTCTCCGACGCCCCCGATCGACGGGATTCGGACGGGGGCACCAAATTCTCCGGGGTGCGGCTCTCCGCCGAGGTCTCCCGTTCGAGGTGCACGTTTCCCCTCTTTCCCGGCGTTCTCCCGCAGCCGGCCACCGGCGTGGTAGGGATTGGGCGCGTTTCGGGCTGGTTCATCCCTGGTTGTGTCCGCTGGAAGGCGGCTGCGCGAGGCTGTGGGGGTGCTGGGAGCGCCTGTGACGGCGGGGGCGGCGTCCCGGGTCGGCCACCGCTCGCAAGGCCGGACACCGGCGGCGTCAGCCCGCCCGGCCCGTCGGCCCTCGAGCCCGTCAGCGGCCTGAGCCCGCAGCGCCCGAGCCCGTCAATCCGTCGGTCCGTCGGTCCGTCAGGCCGTCAGTTCGTCAGGCCGTCAGTCCGGCCGGTCGGCGGCGGGGGTCAGCAGGCGCACGAGATGCCGGACACCGGGGCCGTCAGCTCGTCCACCGGGCGGCGGGTGAGGCCCGCGGCCGTCTCCACCGGGAAGCCCTCCCTGGCCCAGTACTCGAAGCCGCCGATCATCTCCTTGACCCGGTAGCCCAGCCGGGCGAACTCCAGCGCGGCGCGGGTGGCGCCGTTGCAGCCCGGACCCCAGCAGTAGGTGACGACCACGGCGTCACGCGGCACCTCGGCGGCGGCCCTGGCCGCGATCTCGCGGGTGGGCAGGTGCACGGCGCCCTGGATGTGCCCCTGGTCCCAGCTCTCCCTGCTGCGCGAGTCGATCACGATGAGGCCGGGGAGCGCGGCGGCCAGGTCGGCGGCCACGTCGGAGACGTCGGTCTCGAAGGCCAGGCGGGCGGCGAAGTGCGCGACGGCGGCGGCGGGGTCGGCGGGGGCCACGGAGGCGACGGCGGACATCTGCGGGTTCCTCTCGGAGGCTGATCGGGACAGCAGAAGTCTGGCGAACGCGCAGGTGGACCCACCAGTGGCGGAAATGTCGCCTATCGCTAATATCCCGCCACAGTCCGAAGTCTGATACTCGCAGGCTTTTGTCGGAGGTGCCCTGTATGTTCATGAGCCATGAGCACCAACGCTACTGACAATCGCCCCACACTCCTGGTCTGGGGAGCCCTGGCGATCGTCTATGTGGTGTGGGGCTCGACGTACCTCGGCATCAAGATCGCCATCGAGACGATGCCGCCGCTGCTCCACGGCGCGCTCAGGTTCGTCACCGCCGGCCTGCTGCTGGCCGGCTTCCTGCTGCTCAGGAAGGGCCGGGCGGCGTTCCGGATGTCGCCGCGCCAGTTCGGCGGCGCCGCGCTGGTCGGGCTGCTCCTGCTCACCGGCGGCAACGGCATGGTCGCCGTGGCGCAGCAGTACATCTCCAGCGGCCTGGCCGCGCTGCTCGTGGCCTCGGTGCCGCTGTGGCTGGTCGTCTTCAGGTTCCTGGTCAGGGACCGGCCGGCGGTGCTGACGCTGGCGGGGGTGCTGGTCGGGTTCTGCGGGGTGGCGGCCCTGTCGCTGAACGGCGGCGGCGAGTCCGGCGGCACGACCGGCATCGTGGTGATCCTGCTGGCGTCGCTGTCGTGGTCGATCGGCTCGTTCCTGTCGGCGCGGATCCCGATGCCGCCCAACGTGTGGACGGCCAGCGCGATCGAGATGCTGGCCGGCGGCATGGGGCTGGCCGTGGTCGGGCTCTCGCTCGGCGAGCGGCTCGACGTGACCGCCGTGTCGGGGCGGTCGTGGGCGGCGGTGGCCTACCTGGTGCTGGTGGGGTCGCTGGTCGGGTTCACCGCGTACACGTGGCTGCTCGGCAACGCGCCGATCTCGCTCGTCTCGACGTACGCCTACGTCAACCCGGTCGTCGCCGTGCTCCTCGGCGTGCTCGTGGTGGACGAGCACGTGACCTCGCAGATCCTGCTCGGCGGGCTGGTGATCATCGTCGGCGTCGCCCTGGTGGTCTCCACCGAACGGCGCGGCAGATCCCGCCCCGCGCCCGTCCCCGAAGCGGCCCGCGCCGCACGCTGAACACCCCGGACCGGACATCGACCGGCACCGCTCGCGCGACGGCAGGACCGCGCCGGCATCCGACCGGACGCCGCCCGGGTGACGGCCGGGCCGGCGCCGCTCGCGGGACGGCGGGGCCGGGCCGGTCGCTCGGTCAGGCGCCGGTGGTGAGGGTGGCGGTCGCGGCGGCCAGGTCGGCGAGCTCCTGGCGGGCGAGGTCGGCGAACTCCCGCTCGTTGGCCGGCTCGGCCCAGCGGGCGTAGGCGTTGCGGAAGGCCAGGCAACCCAGCTCGGCCGCCAGGCTCGCGGCGGGGTCGGGCACGCCGCGCCCGCGCAGCGCCCCGGCCATGGCCGCGGTCAGGGCGGCGAGCTTGAGCAGCTCACGCTCCCGCAGGTCGGCCGAGCTCTCGACGACCGCCCGGCGCCGGTGCGCCCACGCGTGGCGCTCGCGGCCGAAGAACGTCGCCACGGCTTCCAGCGCCGCCCCCAGCGCCTCGATCGGCGCGGCCGTGCCGGGAGCGCCGGTGATCGCCTCGGCGAAGACGCCGTTGAGCCTGTCCTGGCTGCCGAACAGCACCTCGCGCTTGTCGGCGAAGTGCCGGAAGAACGTGCTCTTCGCCAGCCCGGCGCGCTCGGCGATCTCCGCCGCGGTGGTGCTCTCGTAGCCCCGCTCGACGAACAAGTCGAGCGCCGCGCGCTCCAGACGCTCCCGCGCGTTCGGCTCCCATCGTGCCATGGCCGGAAGTCTACGTGATGAGACTTGGTCCCATCAGTGCTACGGTGATGAGACCAAGTCCCATCACTTGCGGGCCAGGAGGCTCACTCATGCGTGTTCTCGTCACTGGTGGAAGCGGCCACATCGGCTCGGCCGTCGTCCCCGACCTGCTCTCCGCCGGCCACGAGGTGGTCGGCCTGGCCCGCTCCGAGGCGGCGGCCACCACGCTCAAGGCGCTGGGCGCCGAGGCCAGGCGCGGCGACCTCGACGACCTGGACGGCCTGCGCGCGGCCGCCTCCGACGCCGACGGGGTCATCCACCTCGCGTTCAAGCACGACGTCATGTACGCCGGCGACTACGCCGCCGCCATCGAGGCCGACCTGGCGGCGCTGGAGGCGTTCGGCGAGGCGCTGGCCGGCACCGGCAAGCCCTTCGTCGGCACGTCGGGCACGGTCATGGCCGCGGTCGCCGGACGCGCCGGCACCGAGGACGACACGCTGCCCCCCGGCCCCGGGCTGCAGGCCAGGGCCGCGTGCGAGAACCTGGCCGTCGGCCTCGCCGCGCGCGGCATCAGGTCCTCAGTCGTCCGGCTCCCCCTGACCACGCACAGCGCGCTGGACCGCGGCGGCTTCATCCCGACGCTCGTCGCCACCGCCCGGACCACCGGCGTGTCCGGATATCTCGGCGACGGAACCAACCGCTGGCCCGCCGTCCACACCCTGGACGCCGCCCGGCTCTACCGCCTGGCCCTGGAGCAGGCGCCGGCCGGGTCACGGCTGCACGCGGTGGCCGACGAAGGCGTCCCGTTCCGGCTGATCGCCGAGACGATCGGCCGGCGCCTGGGAGTCCCCGCCGCCGTGATCCCGGACGACGAGGCCGCGGCCCACTTCGGCTTCCTGGCCCCCGTCGTCGGGGCCGACAACCCGGCCACCAGCGCACACACCCGCGCGCTCCTGGGCTGGCGGCCGGCCCACCCGGACCTCATCGCCGACCTCGGCCTCGACCACTACTTCAGCGAAAGCTGAGGGCCCTGCTCAGCGGCGGAAGTTCCGGGCGGCGGTCAGGAAGGCGTCGTTCTCCTCGGGCGTGCCGATCGAGACGCGCACGCCCTCGCCCGCGAACGGCCGCACCGCCACGCCCTCCTCCGCGCAGGGGACGGGGAAGTCGAGGGTGCGCTCACCGAGCCGCAGCCAGACGAAGTTCGCCTCGGTGGGCGGCACCTTCCAGCCGTCCGCGATGAGCGCCTCGCGGACCCGGGTGCGCTCCTTGACCACCCGCTCGACCCGTTCGAGCAGCTCCTCCTCGGCCTCCAGCGAGGCGATGGCCGCCACCTGGGCGAGGTGGTTGACGGCGAACGGGACGATGGTCTTGCGCACGGCGGTCGCCACCGGCTCGTGCCCGACCAGGTAGCCGACGCGCAGCCCCGCCAGCCCGTACGCCTTGGAGAACGTGCGCAGCACGCAGACGTTGGGCCGGTCGCGGTAGAGGGTCAGGCCGTCGGGGACGTCCTCGTCGCGCACGTACTCGCGGTAGGCCTCGTCCAGCACCACCAGCACGTCCTCGGGCACCCGGTCGAGGAACGCCTCCAGCTCGGCCCGCCGGACGGCGGTGCCCGTCGGGTTGTTCGGGTTGCACACGAACACCATGCGGGTCCGGTCGGTGATCGCGTCGGCCATGGCGTCGAGGTCGTGGTCCTCGCCGGCCAGCGGCACCTGGACGGACGTCACCCCGGCCAGGTCGGCGAGCAGGGGGTAGGCCTCGAACGACCGCCACGCGTAGACGACCTCGACCCCGGGCTCCCCCACCGTCTCGAAGAGCTGCTGCGCCACCGTGACGGAGCCGGCCCCGAGCGCGATGTGCTCGGCGGGCACGTCGAAGCGGCGCGCGATGGCCTCGGTCAGCTTGACCGCGCCGGGGTCGGGGTAGCGGTTGATCTCCTTGGCGGCCTCGGCGATGGCCTCGACCACGGAGGGCAGCGGGCCGTAGGGGGACTCGTTGGAGGACAGTTTGTACGACCGCCCGTCGGCGGAGGTGACCGCCTTGCCCGGCTTGTAAGCGGTCATGGTGTCCAGGATCTGGCGGAAACGAGGCATGTCCTCACCTTATAAAGGCGTGGCAGGGTGAAGCATCATCCGGTTCCCGGGCTCAGGAGGGGCCCACCCACTCCTGGCATCCGCCGGTCACGAACGCCTTGTCGGACGGCAGGATGGTGACGGTGAGCGGGCCCCGGGTCGCGCCCGAGGCGATCACCTCACGGGACGTGCCCGTGAGTCCGCTCAGCCGCGCCCAGGTGCAGTCACCGCGGTAGTTGGTCATGGGGAGCTGGCCCCGGGTGGTGTACGTGCCGGGCTCGATGTCCACGCCCACCACCAGCATGCGCGGCAGGTCAGGATCGACCCTCTCGGTCCAGGGCATCGTCTTGAACACGTTGGGCAGGTCACTGGGCGGCACGCCCGCCCTGCCCGGCTGCGCGGACGCCACGGGCGCGGCGCCGGCGGATCCGTCGCCGGACGGCTCGCCGCCGAACAGGGAGAGCAGGGCAACGACGCCCGCGGCGACGACCAGAACCACGAACGCCAGGACGGCTAACGGACCAACGTCTCGGGTCATGCGATCAACCATCCCATCCGGGCGGGGCCGGGAAAAGGACTGCCGCCGGCCGGAGGCAAGGGCTGGGGGCGGGGGCTGGGGGCGGGGCTGTCGCCAGCCGGAGGCGGGGCAGGGGCGGGGAAAGGACCTCCGCCCCGACGGAACGCGGCTATTCCTTGAGGCTGCGCAGCATCGGCGGGTGGAGCAGCTCGGCGGGGCCGCGGCGGTAGAGCTTGGCGGGGCGGCCGCCGTCGCGCGTGGTCGTGCCGCCCGTCTCCAGCAGGAAGCCCTCGGCCTTCGTCACCTTCCGGTGGAAGTTGCGCGGGTCGAGCGGCCGGCCCCAGACGATCTCGTAGACCCGCCGCAGGTCGGCCACCGTGAACTCGGGCGGGCAGAAGGCCGCGCCCAGCGGGGTGTACTCCAGCTTGGCCCGCGCCCGCTCGATGCCGTCGAGCATGATGCGCCGGTGGTCGAAGGCCATGACGGTCAGGGAGTCGATCGGCTGCCAGCTCATGTGGGCCTTCTCCGAGGCCGGCAGGTCGGGGGCGAGACCGAGGTAGGCGACGCTCAGCACGCGCTGGCGCGGGTCGCGGTCGGGGTAGCCGTAGGTCTGGAGCTGCTCCAGGTGCACCGGCGCGCCCGGCAGGCCGGCCCGCTCGGACAGCAGGCGGTGGGCCGCGGCGGGCAGGTCCTCGTCGAGCTGGATGAAGCCGCCGGGCAACGACCAGCGGCGCAGGAACGGCGGGTTGTCGCGGCGCCACACGAGCGCGCACAACGCCTGGTTGCGTACGGTGAGCACGACCAGGTCGACACTGACCGGGATGCTCGGGACCATGCACGGCACGTTACACGCACGACCAGACCCCGGCGAACCACTCGCGCGGCAGCCCACGACCGGCGGCCCGGCGACCCGCGGCCCGGGAACACGCCAAAGCCCGCCCGGCGGGCCGGGGCAGGGAACGTCAGGCCGGGGCAGGGAACGTCAGGCCGGGGCAGGGAGCGTCAGGCCGCGATGCGGACGTGCAGGGGCTCGGACGTGGCCTGGCCCGAGGGCAGCTTGACGCTGATCCTGACCCACTCGCCGCCGGGCACCTGCGCCCAGTCGAACGGCACCCACGCCGTCGCCATGCCCTCCGGCAGCTCCTCCTCGATCGGGTCCTCGTCCAGCCGGCCGACCGCCGAGATCGCCATCTCCCTGGTCCCTCCCGACCAGGTCACGGTGACCGTGCCGGAGGCGAGGTTGTAGCCGCGCACCTCGACCCCGTCCTGCGCCTCGCGCGGCCGCCTGATCGCGTCCACCGCGATGGGCCGCTGCCAGTCGCGCATGATCTCCGTCTCCAGCGACGGCTCCCCGCAGGTCATGAAGTCGCTCCACATGTAGGAGACGATCTTCTGCACGTAGCGTCCGGCCATGGTGACCGCCTGGTCCAGGCGTTCCTTGTCGGTCTTGCCGCGGGTGCCCTGCGCGGCGCACGGCCGGTCGCCCGACGGCTCGAACGCCTCCACGTTGGCCCACAGCTCCACGTGATAGCCCTGGTCGATCAGCTCCTCGCGGGCCGCGGCCATCTCGCGGTAGTAGTCGCGCGTGGAGCCGTGGTAGGCCGTCTCGTACGTCGACTCGCCCACCACCGGCCGCAGCCGCTCGTCCACCTCGTCGCCGCGCTCGTCGGGCCAGAACAGCCCGACCTTGCCCGTGCCCCGGCTGTCCTGCGGCGCGATGATCCCGACCCCGGTCTTCACCAGGGCCTTGAACCCCTCGGCCACCTGCTTGGGGGTCTGCCCGAAGGCCACCCGCCGGCGCGCGTCGAGATAGGGGCTGATCAGGATCGGCTTCTTGAGCTCCTGGTCGACGATCCGGTGCTGGTCGGCGTAGACCTCCAGGGTCGGGTTGGTGGCCAGCGTGGCCGACATCTGCACCTCGAACGGCTGGTAGACGCCGCCCAGCGAGTCGCGCCCGGCGAAGCGCACGCCGTAGTCCTGGAGGATGCGGCGGGTCAGCGTGGTGAGCGTGCCGAGGTGGCGCGTCTCGGCCCTGATCGGGTTCTTCGAGTCGCGCGGCGCGAGCGGGAGCGCGGGGAAGACGCGCATGCCGAACTGGTCGCCCAGGTCGAGCAGCTTGGTGAGGCTGTCCTTGACGGAGCCGGCCACCAGGATCATGTCGTAGGAGCGCGCCCTGCTGCTGAAGTCGCACGTCGCGTCGTCGGAGCCGTCGGCCTGGGTGATCAGGCGGTAGTAGATCCGGTCGCCGACCTGGACGGAGTGCTCCATCTCGGGGCAGCGGAACAGGTCGGGGCCGAACGTCTCGTCGGTGCGGTAGACGTACATGCGGCCGACGCGGTTGCCCGGGTTGGCCTCCCGCAGGTCCCGCTCGGCGGCGTCGTGGCAGGTCAGGCCGTCTTCGCGGCAGGACTTGTAGAGCGGGTCGAGGGTGCCGTCCTTGCCCAGCACGCGGCCCTCGTCGTCGATCGTGCGGAACTGCAGGCCGTACCCGATCCGGATGACGGTGTCGCCGCCGACGCGGTGGATCTCCTGGAGCTGGCTGCGCCAGGTGCAGGGGTTCGACTTGGGCATGATCCAGTAGCCGGTGACGGCGTAGGGGGCCTTCTCGCCGGTATCGAACGTTCCACAGGGGTCGGTGAACTCGCTCACCTTGGGCGTCGGCGCGGTGCTCGACGGCGTCGGCGTCGCGGACGGCGCCGCCGTGCGGGCCGTCTCGTCGGAGGACGGCCGCAGGACGACCACCACGGCCGCGATCACGGCCAGGATGGCTGCGCCCGCGACCAGGAAGAGCCAGCGCACGTTCAGGAACCTACCCGCCCTCGGATAAATACGGGATAATTACGGCTTGACCCCGGCCCACGACTCCAGCTGGGCGACGAACCTCTTGGCCGAGTTGGGCCAGTGGTGGTTGGCGCGGGCCGCCGCGTAGCCGCGCGCGCCCTGCGCCCGGCGTTCGCGTACGTCGTCGCGCAACGTCAGCACGGCCTGCGCGACGGCCTTGGGGTCCTCCCAGGGCACCACGACGCCGCTGTCATAGCGCTCGACCAGCTCCACCGCCCGCGGCGACGGGGTCGTGATGACGGGGATGCCGTGCGCCATGTACTCCATGATCTTGGTCGGCATCGAGTGCCGGTAGTTGGGCTCGTCGTGCAGCAGCGACAGCCCGGCCAGCGCGCCGTCGAGCCGCTTGAGCGCCTCGTCGTTGGGCATGAAGTCGCGCCACTCCAGCAGCCCCTCGGTGACGGCCTGGTTGAGCATGGGGCGGCTCTGCGGATCGGCGTAACCGATCAGCTCCACCGCCACCCGGTACGGCTGCAGCAGCTTGGCCACCTCGACCGCCTCGGCCACGCCCCGGGCCCGGGAGAGCCACCCGAGATAGACCACCCGGTCGTCGCCGGGAGGCGTCACGCTGTCGGGCACCCAGGTCTCGTTGGGCACGATGGGGTGGGCGTGCTTGAACCGGCCGGCGTACGCGGTCTCGGCCAGCATCAGGTGCAGGTGCCGCTCGGCCGTGCCCTCCATGACGCGGGCCAGGAAGCGCACGGGGGGCCGCAGCGCCGACGGCAGCCACGGCTTGAGCGAGAGCGTGGCGGGGGTGTCCTCGTGGACGTCCCACACCACGGGCGGCCTGTTGCGGATGCCCCAGACGGCGAACAGCAGCTCGGGATCGTGCACCAGCACGATGTCGACCTTGTCACGCATCCGCTTGAACAGCCGCCGCGCCGCCCAGACCGCGGCCATGCGTTTGCGCTGCGCGGCCCTGGGCAGATCGACGCCGGTCACCCAGGGTCGCGGCACGACCCCGAATCCGGTGAAGGAGGCGGCGTACGTGACCTCATGACCGGCATCCACAAGGGCACGGATCTGCCGATGCAGAATTCTCGCGTCCTCGGGGTTATGCACCACCGTCATGACGAGCACGTGCACTGCGCGCAGCCCTCCGTCGCTACAGCCGCTCGACGCGTTCACCCTCGGCGAGGACGCCGCGGGTGTCCAGCACGAGCCTGGCCTTCGACTCGACCATGTCGAGGTCGAACGCGGCGTGCTGCTGCAGGAGCAGCGTCACGTCCGCGTTGATCACGGCCTCGGCCAGATCATCCTCACGCGGCACCGGGGTGCCGTCTACCGACCACTCCTTGACGTACGGGTCCGCGAACGAGAGGTCGGCGCCCAGCTCCAGCAGCGCACGCGCCACCGGCAGGGCCGGAGTCTCCCGGTCGTCGGCGATATCCGGTTTGTAGGTGACGCCGAGCATAACGACTCTCGCGCCGTTCACGGGCTTCTTATGCCTGTTCAGCAGTCGCTGTACGCGGGCCACCACATAAGACGGCATCCGCTCGTTGATCTCCTGCGCCAGCTCCACGAACCGGAACGGGTAGCCGAGCTTGCGCACGGTGTACGACAGGTAGGACGGGTCGACGGGGATGCAGTGCCCGCCCACGCCCGGCCCGGGCAGGAACTTGTGGAAGCCGAACGGCTTGGTGCCGGCCGCCTCGATGGCCTCCCACAGGTCGATCCCGAGCTCGTCGCAGAAGATCGCCATCTCGTTGACGAGGGCGATGTTGACGTGCCGGTAGGTGTTCTCCAGCAGCTTGGCCATCTCGGCCTCGCGGGTGCCGCTGACCGGCACCACCTGCTCGATGAACTGACCGTAGAACGCGGTCGCGCGGTCGCGGCAGGTCGGCGTGAAGCCGCCGACGACCTTGGGCGTGTTGCGCAGGCCGAACTTGGGGTTGCCCGGGTCGATGCGCTCGGGCGAGAAGGCGAGGTGGAAGTCCTCGCCCGCGATCAGTCCCGAGCTCTCCAGCAGCGGCCGGGCCAGCTCGTCGGTGGTGCCGGGCCACGTGGTGGACTCCAGCACGACGAGCGTGCCCTTGCGCAGGTTGCGCGCGACGGTCTTGGTGGCGCCCTCCACCGCGGACAGGTCCGGCCGGTGGTCGTCGTCCAGCGGGGTGGGCACGCAGATGACGATCGTGTTGCTCCTGGCCAGCACGCTCTCGTCGAGGGTGGCGCTGAACCCGCTGGCCAGCATGTGCTCGAGGTCGGCGTCGGTCAGGTCATCGATGTAGGACTGCCCGGCGTTGAGCGCGTCGACCTTGGCGGGGTCCACGTCCAGGCCGACGACCCGCAGGCCGGCGCCCACAGCCTCCTTGGCGAGAGGCATGCCGACGTAGCCCAGCCCGATGACAGTCAAGTCGATTTCTGTCACAGCTGTGCCTTGGGAAGCCGGAAACAACACTTCATGGTCGCAAAGGTTATCTCAAGTCCACCTAGCTCACGCCTAATGCGCCCGAACCCATCACAAGTGGGACCAAGATTCATGGTCATCATTCGGCAAGGGACCGGTATAGAGCTTGATAAGTCTCGGCAACGCGGCTCCAGGTCCGCTTGGCGGCCACTTCCGCACGGCCCGCCTCGCCCATCTCGGCGCGCTTGGCGGGGTCGTCGCGCAGGCCGGCGATCGCCTTGGCCAGCTCGGCGGGGTCGCCGGCGGGCACCAGCATCCCGGCGCCGTCGGAGCCGACGAGCTCGGACAGCGCGGGCAGATCGCTGAGCACGACCGGCTTGCCGAGCGCCATCGCCTCGACCGGTTTCAATGGCGTAACAAGCCGGCAGACGCGCAGGTCCTCGCGCGGGCAGGCGAAGATGTCGATCGCGTCCTGCGCCTGCAGCGCCTCGTCGGGGCCGACCCGTCCGGGCAGGATCGCGTCCTTCAGGCCCAGCTCCTCGACCAGGGCGAGCAGGTTCTCGCGCTCGGTGCCGTCGCCGACGATGAGCACCCGCACGGGGGTGCGCTCGTCACGCAGCAGCGCGGCGGCCCGCAGCAGGGTGGCGAAGCCCTCGTAGGCCACGATGCTGGAGACCGAGCCGACGACGATTTCGTTGTCGGCGATGCCGTACTCGCGGCGGAACGAGGCGCCGTCGTACTGGGCGGTCAGCAGCGAGTCGTCCACGGCGTTGGGCGCCAGGTGGATCTTCTCCCTGGGCACGCCGCGCTCGACGATCTCGGCGGCCATCGTCTCGGCCAGCGTGACGACCGCGTCGGCCTCGCGCATCAGGAACGCCTCGCGCTCGCGCTGGAGCACGTGCCGCTGGCTGCCCACGCGGATCGGGTCGCGCGAAGCCCAGGTCTCCTCCAGGAAGCCGCGCACCTCGTAGACGAACGGGGTGCCCGTCCGGTCGCGCACGGCGTGCGCGATGGAGCCGTTGCGGTGGTCGGTGGCGGCGTGCAGGATCTGCGGGCGCAGCTCGGTGACGAGCTTGGTGACGCGGTCGGCGGCCCTGATGATGCGGCCCTGCGTCTCGAACGGCATCTCGCCGTGGGGCTCGGGCAGCAGCCGGTGATAGGGGATGCCGTCGATCTCGTCGTACGGCGCCGCGTCCGCGTGGCCCTGCAGCATCGGCCAGCCCCAGCTCGTGACCACGTGCGGGTCGATGCCGGCGACCTTCTGGGCGGTGACGATGCGGTGGGTGCGGACGGTGTAGCCGGCCTGGGTGTACGGCAGCGCGTTCGTGACCACGTGCAGCACGCGGTTCCTGACCCGCTCCAGGATGGCCACCTTGGGCCCCGGCGGGATCGGGTCGGGGCTGATCGCGGCCAGCTCGCCCCGGTAGTAGGCGGCCCGGCGCTTGACGAAGGGGTATTTGGTGTGGGCCTCGAGCACTTCGGCGGCCTCGCTGACCCGGCCGGCGTCCCAGTGCGCCTTGGCTTCGTTCCACGGGCCCTTGACCACGCGCATGCCGAACTTGCGCACCATGCGCCGGGCCCGGCGGGCGGCCGGCCAGGCGACGCTGCCCACGATCGGCCGCAGCTTGGGCGGCAGCGTGTCGGCGGCTGCCTGGGCCACGCGGACGGGGTCGGTTCTGACCTTCGTGATGACCACGCGGGAAACGATGATCGGGTGATGGACGAAGCCCTTGAGAAGTCCACCGACGCCGGCACGGGCGGACTTCGCGGAAACCCCGTCGGATCTACGGGAGGAGTCTTGACGACTGGCGTCGGATGCCACGCTGGGACCGTACCATAGGCAGCGTTTTTTCCCTTCCGCTATGAAAGGCGAGGTCAATGAGGGAGAACCCCCTGGTCCTGCACGTATTGGGTGCTCGTCCCAATTTCGTGAAAGCGGCCCCGGTGGTGCGGGCACTCGGCGAGCTCGGCGTGCGGCAGGGCATCATTCACACAGGTCAGCACTATGACGCGCTGATGTCCGACGTCTTCTTCGCCGACCTCGGGCTGCCCGAGCCGGTGGCGAACCTGGGCGTCGGCTCCGGCAGCCACGCCAAGCAGACGGCGGCCCTGCTCGTCGGCCTGGAGGAGGTCGTCCAGGCGCAGCAGCCCGACCTGGTCGTGGTCTACGGCGACGTCAACTCCACGCTGGCGGCGATCCTGGTCTGCGCCAAGCTCGGCGTGCCGACCGCGCACGTCGAGGCGGGGCTGCGCTCGTTCGATCGGGGCATGCCCGAGGAGGTCAACCGGGTCGTCACCGACGCGCTGGCCGACCTGCTCTTCGCCACCTCGCCCGAGGCGCTGGCGTTCCTGGCGAACGAGGGCGTGCCCGCCGCCAAGGTGCACCTGGTGGGCAACCCCATGATCGACAGCCTCTTCTCGGCGCTGCCCGCGCTGGACCCGGCGCCCGTGGTGGCGCGGCTGGGCCTGCCCGCGCGCTACGCGGTGGCCACCCTGCACCGCCCGGCGAACGTGGACACTCCCGAGGCCGCCAAGGAGCTGGTCGACGCGGTGCTGGAGGTCTCGCGGCAGATCCCGGTCGTGGTGCCGGTCCACCCGCGCGGCAAGGCGCGGCTGGCCGAGGCCGGTCTGGTGGACGGCGAGTCCGTCCGGGTGGTCGACCCGCTGGGTTATGTGGACTTCCTCTCACTCGTACGCGGCGCCGCGCTGGTCGTCACGGACTCCGGCGGCGTGCAGGAGGAGACGACCATGCTGGGCGTCCCCTGCCTGACCGTCAGGCCCAACACCGAGCGCCCGATCACGATCACCCATGGCACGAACCGCCTGGTCACGCCCGCCCTGCTGCCGGCCGCGGCGGAGAAGGCGCTGGCCGACGGCGCCGCCACGCCGGCCGGGGAGCTGCCCGTGTTGTGGGACGGCAAGTCCGGACCGCGGATCGCCACGGTGATCGCCGCCTGGCTCAAGGGGGACAACCTGGCCCCCGCATCTCACGGCAAACGCCCCGAATAGCGGGCGTATCACCCGTACTATGAGTTTCTCTGCTGAGCGATAGGCGTATCACCATGGCCGAAACCCCCGAAGAGCCCACCTTCCAGCGACTCGGGCCCGTCAACTGGCTACCCGAGGAGCGCAAGCTCGTCGAGCGGTACGAGGCGGAGGTCAGGGAGCTGCGGCGGCGGCTGGAGATCGCCGAGGCCAAGGCCGCGTACGCCACCTGGAAGCTGGAGGCCACGCAGGCCAAGCGCACGTTCAAGCTGGGCGAGGCGCTCGGCTCGAAGAGCCCCGGGAAGATCGTCGAGGCGGTCCGGTCGAGGGAGCGGGCGCCCAAGCCGCCCGTCCCGGTCAGCGAGGCGATCGCGGCGGCTGAGAACCGGCCGCCGCTGGTCGAGGTGCCGGCCGTGAAGTGGCCGAACGGGCCGGTGAACCGCCCCGACCTGAAGGTCGCGGTGATCCTGGACGACTTCTCCCGGATGGCCTTCCGCTACGAGTGGGACCAGATCGAGTTCGGGCTGAAGGACTGGCCGGAGATCTTCGCCGAGAAGCGGCCCGACCTGCTGTTCTGCGAGTCGGCCTGGCACGGGAACCAGGGCCGCTGGCGCTACCAGATGACCGGCACCAACGCGCCCAAGGAGCCGCTGCGCGACCTGGTGGCCTGGTGCAGGCGCGAGGGCATCCCCACGGTCTTCTGGAACAAGGAGGACCCGCCGAACTTCGACTTCTTCATCGACACGGCCAAGCTGTTCGACTACGTGTTCACGTGCGACGGCGACATGGTGCCGAAATATCGGGAAATTTTGGGACACGACCGGGTGGACGTGCTGCAGTTCGCCGCCCAGCCCCGCGTGCACAACCCGATCCAGCAGAACAAGGGCCGCCTGCACGACGTGGTCTTCGCCGGCATGTACTTCCGGGACAAGCACCCCGAGCGTCGCGAGCAGATGGAGACCGTGCTCGACCCGGTCAGGGAGCTGGGCCTGCACATCTTCGCGCGCAACGGCGAGGTGGACGAGAAGTACGCCTGGCCCGAGAAGTACCGCCCGCACATCGTGGGCGAGCTGCCCTACGACCAGATGCTGGCCGCGTACCGGATGTACAAGGTCTTCCTCAACGTCAACTCCGTGCTCGACTCGCCCACCATGTGCGCGCGGCGCGTCTTCGAGCTGTCGGCCTGCGCGACCCCCGTGGTGTCGGGGTGGTCGCGGGCCATCGAGGAGACGTTCGGCGAGCTGGTCCCGATCGCGCGCGAGCCGGTCGAGTCCTACAACCAGGTGCTGCACCTGATCAACAGCCCCGAGCTGCGGGCCAGGATGGGGCACCTGGCGATGCGCGAGGTGTTCGACAAGCACCTGTTCTCGCACCGCGTGGACCAGATCCTCCAGGACCTCGGCCACCGCGTGACCTCCCGGTCGCGCTCGATCACCGTCGTGCTGCCCACCAACCGGGCCTCCCAGATCGAGCACGCGATCTCCTCGGTGGCCAAGCAGCGCCACCGCCCGCTCCAGCTCGTCATGGTGCTGCACGGCCTGGACATCGACCCGGTCGTGGTGGCGGACAAGGCCCGCATGGCGGGCGTCACGGACGTCACGGTCCTGCCCGCCGCCGCCGAGCTGTCGCTCGGGGCCTGCATGAACCTGGGCATCGCCGCCGCCGAGGGCGAGCTGATCGCCAAGATGGACGACGACAACCTCTACGGGGAGCACTACCTGTCGGACCTGGTCCGCGCGTTCGACTACTCCGACGCGGAGCTGACCGGCAAGGGCGCGCACTACGCGTACTTCGAGGGCAGCAACACCACGATGCTCCGCCTGCCCGGGCTGGAGCACCGCTACTCCTGGCTGGTCCAGGGCGGCACGTTCCTGGGCAAGGCCGAGCTGTTCCGCTCCTACCCCTTCGCCGACATCACCCGGGGCGAGGACACCCACCTGGTACGCCGCCTCAAGGAGGACGGGGTGAAGATCTACTCGGCGGACCGGTTCAACTTCGTCTACTGGCGCAGCGCGGACACCTCGATGCACACCTGGCAGGCCGACCACATCAAGCTGACCAGGAACGCGCAGTTCTCCTTCGTCGGCCGCCCGGACGACCACGTCCTCATCTGACCCGCCCCAGCCGACCACGTCCTCATCTGATCCGCTGCGCCGAGCCGGCCCGCCCCGCCGCGGGACGCGCCGGGGGTGACGCGTCCCGCACGGGCATGGCCCATGTCACGTGGCGACGCGGGCGAGGTTCTGGTCGGCCAGGTTCGCCAGGTCGTACAGGCCCTGCGGCTTGACCCGCTGGCCGACCACCAGCATGCTCATGATCAACGTGCCGCGCCTGATCATCACCGAGCCGATCTGGGCGGTGGTGCTGCCGCCGGCCGCCGTGGTGAGGTAGGCCCGCGACTGGTCGCCCTTGGCGGGCATCTTCAGGGTCTTCGTGCGATAGGTCACCTTCGCGCCGCCGACGTCGGTCGTGTAGTCGGCGCACTGCTTGGGCAGCGGCGCGGGGAACTCGGCCGCCGGCAGCGACACCACGGCCTGCGTGATCGAGCCGCGCGCCGCGGAGAAGGCGATCACCGCGGCCGGCGACCTGGCCACCTCCGGCTTGGCGGCGTCGAGCTGCGCGGCCCCCGCGCACAACGGCTGCTGCTCCTTGGCCTTGCGGATCGCGGCCAGGCCCTGCTGGGTGGACTTCAGCGTGCCGAACGCGCCCACCTCCGGCCCGTACGCGACGCTCATGCCCTTGGGCACCGGCAGCAGCGCGGCCCGCAGCTTGGCGCCCTCGACCTGTGGCGGGGCCGCCTCGGGAGACGAGGCGGGTGTCTTGACCTCTTCTGCTGAGGAGCATCCGGCGATGACCAGAGTGCTGACGAATATACCGGCGAATGCCTTCTTCACGGGTCCCCCATTTTCATTTCAACGGCATTATCGGAAAACGCTAGAGGACCTGGCGGGCAGGGACGCGAGCAACGCCGTTATTTACGGTATTCAGGCGATTCGCGATCGTTTCCCGGTTCGCCCACGTTAGGCATTCGTCCTGGTGACGGCCGCAGGCCCGGCGCGAGCGGCATTCACGGGTACCAGGATGCGCAAAATGTTCCCCGAACCGCTGCGCGGCACCGCCCGGCTTTTCCGCGCGCTGCCGATGATCGCGGCATGAGCCTGACTCCGCGCGCCCTCGGCATGGATCTGACCATTTCCCGGCGGGACTTCTTCGACGGCATCGCCGTGGGATGCGTGGCGGCGCCGGCGAAGCCGGCCCAGGGGACGCCAGGGCCCGCGGAGCGCTTCACCGTACGGGGGGACACGAGTGCGGCGCTCAGCGTGCCGCACGCGCTGCGGGACGGGCGGTTCTGGGAGCACGCGGGCCCCGCCGTGCCCACGGGCGAGCGCTACGACCTCGTCGTGGTCGGAGGCGGGCGCGGCGGGGCCGGGGCGGCGGCCGAGTGGCTGGCGCGGCATCCGCGCGACCGGGTCCTGATCCTCGACAACCACGACGATCCCGGCGGCCCCGGTGACCCCCGCGACCCTGGTGACCCTGGTGACCCCGGCCGTGGCAAGGCCCTCTGGGGGCCGGGCCCGTTCGACGCGGTGATGTGCGACGAGGAGAGCTTCGGGGCCGACACGCTGGTCAGGGTCGGCACGCCCGGCTGGGTCGAGCGGCTGCCGATCGCCCGGCGGGCCCGGCGGGACCTGCTCGCGCTGCACGGTGACGCGCCCGACTGGTTCCCCGGGCTGACGGCGGAGGGCAAGCAGGAGCGGCTGGCGGAGCTGACGTACTCGCGGTTCCTGCGGGAGGTGTGCGGGGCGCATCCGGACGTGGAGCGGTTCTGCCGGACGATGTCGTGCGCGGAGTGGGGCTACGACACGCGGGCGTTCGGCGCGATCGACGCCTGGGGCACCGGGTATCCGGGGTTCGGCGGGCTGGGGCTGGACCGGGAGAAGCCGTCCCGGTACAACTCGCCGACCGTGCGGGGGCGCTGGCACGGGCCGGCGGTGGACTCGCCCCCGCTGGAGATGACCGCGCTGGAGAGGACCGCGCCGGGGCCGGGCGGGCCGGCACCGGGCGGGCGGGCACCGGGCGGGCGGGTGCGGGACGGGCGGGTGCGGGTGCGGCCGGGCAGTCCGGTGGTGTCCGTGCGCGACGGGACGGCGGCGGCGACCGTGGGCTACTTCGACGGGCACCGGGTGCGCACCGTGGAGGCCGGGGCGGTGATCCTGGCCTGCTGGAGCGCGGTCGTGCCGTACCTGGTGCCCGGCCTGCCGGCGGAACGGCGGCGGGCGCTGCGCGCGGCCGTGCGGGTGCCGCTGGTGCGGGCCGACGTGCGGCTGCGCGAGGCGGGGGCGTGGCGGCGGCTGGGCGCGCGGCGGGTTCGGTGGACGGGCGCGTACTGGCGCGCGTGCGCGTTCGCGCCCCCGGACACCGTGCGCCTGCTGGCCACGCCGTGCCGGTCGGAGCTGGGGCCCGACGCGGGCTCGGCGGCGGGGCGGCGGGAGTTGTTCCGCACGCCGTACGACGTGCTGGAGCGGACCGTACGTGACCAGCTCGCGCGGCTGCTCGGCCCGGCCGGGTTCGACCCCGGCCGCGACATCGCCGCCATCACCGTGCACCGGTGGGGCCACGCGCTCGCGCCCGAGTACTGCCGGCCGTGGCACGCGTTCTACCCCGACGGGCCGTTCCCCGCGGACGCGGCGCGCGGGCCCTTCGGCAGGATCGCGATCGCCGGCTCCGACGCCGGGCCCGGCTCCCGCGACGAGGCCCCCGTCCTGGCCGCGCGCCGGGCGGTGGCGGAGCTGTCGCGATGAGGCGGCCGTGGCCGGGCGGCTCACCGCCCCGGGCGTGACGCCGTGGCAGGTGCCCGTGTACACGCTGCTCACCTGGGCCGGACTCATCGTGATCTCGCTGGTGGTGCCGGCGTGGTCGTGGTCGACGCTCGCGGCGGCCCGCCGCGACCGGGGACTCTTGTCGCAATAATCCCGGTAATAACGCCTTCCTCCCACTGCGCCGGAAGCATAATCGGTGCTAGTCTCCTGTGCGATCTTCCGGAGGTGTATTTACACAAGGTGTGGAAATGCCCCCGACTCGAGGTTGGGACATGGGCTCGCGAAACCGGTCAATTCGGTTCAAGATCTTTTTATTGCTGCTGCTACCCCTCCTGTCTCTGAGCGCGCTCTGGGGTTTCGTCCTCAACCTCACCATGAGCGACGCCCGGTCGCTGCTTCGCGCCAACGCCCTGTACGAGACCATCGGCATCACCTCCACCGACCTGGGACTTCAGCTCCAGGCCGAGCGCGTGCGCTCGGCCGAGGCGCTCACCACGCGTGAGCTCACCGAGGTGCTCAACGGCCAGCGCGCCCGCACCGACAGCTCCGTCGCGGACTTCCGGCAGGCCGTCACCGACGCCGGCGGCGCGGTCGGCGAGGACCTGCGCCTGACGCTCGACACCCTCGACTCGGCGCTCGACCGGCTCGACACGATCCGCGCCGACATCGACAGCGGGCTCAGCTCCCGCCTGGCCGGGCTCAACGAGTACAACCGCGTCCTCGACGCGCTCTTCGCGCTCTCCGACCACCTCGTCTCCGTCCCCGACCTGACGATCTACCAGCAGGCGTCGTCGTTGCAGGCCATGGGCATGGCCAGGGAGTACATCGCCAGGGAGCACGCCCTGGTCATCGGCGCCCTGGCCGACGGGCGGCTCACCGAGCCCGAGACCGCCGCCTTCACCGAGTACGCCGCCTCCAGGAAGTTCCTGCACTCGCGCGGCCTGGCCGGGCTCGACGTGACGCTGCGCAGGCCGTACGAGCAGGTCTTCGCCACCGAGCCGTTCCTCGGCTTCGCCACCATGGAGTCACGGGTCATCAAGACCGGCGCGCCGCCCGACGCCGACGGCTGGCGCGCGGCCGTCGACAAGCTCACCACCCGCCTCGACGACCTCTCGACGAGCTCCTCCGCCGTCCTGGCCGGGCGCACCTCCGAGGCGGCCACGGGAACCGTGGTCCAGATCGCCGTCGCCGGCGGCGCCGGTTTGATCGCCGTGCTCGCGTCGATCATCATCTCTGTACGCTTCGGTCGTCGCCTGGCCGGAGAGCTGGCCGGGCTGCGCGGCGCCGCGGTCGAGCTGTCGCAGCAGCGGCTGCCCGACCTCGTGGCACGCCTGCGCCGGGGCGAGGACGTCGACGTGCGGAAGGAGGCCAAGGCGATCAAAGTGAGCGGTTCCGCCGAGATCACCGACGTGGCCAGGGCCTTCGGCTACGTGCAGCGCACCGCCGTGACGGCCGCCATCGGCCAGGCCGCGCTGCGGCGCGGGGTCGGCCAGGTCTTCCTCAACCTCGCCCGGCGCAAGCAGGGCCTGCTGCACCGCCAGCTCGCGCTGCTCGACGGCATGCAGCGGCGTACACATGACCCCGACAAGCTGGAAGAGCTCTTCCGCCTCGACCACCTGACCACCCGCATGCGCCGGCACGCCGAGAGCCTGATCGTGCTGTCCGGCGCCGCCCCCGGCCGCGCCTGGCGCAAGCCGGTGCCCGTGATCGACATCGTCCGGGCCGCCGTCGCCGAGGTCGAGGACTACACCCGGGTCTCCGTGGAGGCCATGCCGGCCGGCGCGATCGACGGCACCGCCGCCGCCGACCTGACCCACCTGGTGGCCGAGCTGGTCGAGAACGCCACCATCTACTCCCCGCCCGACACCGTCGTGCGGGTGCGCGGCGACATGGTGAGCAACGGCTACGCCATCGAGGTGGAGGACAAGGGCCTCGGCCTGGCGGCCCACGAGTACGCGCGGCTCAACGCGCTGCTGGCCGCGCCGCCCGAGTTCGACCTGGCCGACAGCGACCGGCTCGGCCTGTTCGTGGTGGCCACGCTGGCCCGGCGGCACGGGATCAACGTGCTGCTGCGCCGCTCGCCGTTCGGCGGCACCGTCGCCATCGTGCTGGTGCCGCGCTCGTCGGTGACCGAGCAGTCCGCGCTGGAGGCCGCCGGGGGTGACGGCCGGGCCGCGCTGCCCAGCCGCACCAGGCGCAAGGCGCTCGCGGTCGTGAGCTCCGGCAGCCACGCCGGGCTGCCCAGGAGGGTACGCCAGGCCAACCTGGTGCCACAGCTCAAGGAGGCGCCGCCGGAGACCGGGCCGGAGCAGCCGGCGGAACGCTCTCCCGACGAGGTACGCGACCTGTTCTCCGCCTTCCAGCGGGGGACCCAACGCGCCAGAGAAGAAGCCTCTGAGGAGGGGCCAGTGAATGAGGGGGATGCATGAGTGCGCCGACCACCAACGCCGGTGAGCTGAACTGGCTGCTGGACGATCTGACCGCGCGGGTCGCCGCCGTGCGGCAGGCGGTCATCCTGTCGACCGACGGCCTGGCCGTGGGTCACTCCAAGGGGCTGACCCGCGAGGACGCCGAGCACCTGTCGGCCGTGGCGGCCGGGTTCCAGAGCCTGGCCCGCGGTACCGGGCGGCATTTCGGCGGCGGCGACGTGCGCCAGACCATCGTGGAGATGGAGTCGGCGTTCCTGTTCGTGACCGCGGCCGGCCAGGGCACCTGCCTGGCCGTGATCGCCGACGCGAACGTGGACGTCGGCCAGATCGCCTACGAGATGGCGATGCTGGTCAAGCGGGTGGGCCAGCACATCACCACCAACCCGCGCGCTGGAGCGTCATGAGCGATAGCCCGCAGTGGTTCGATGAGGAGGCGGGACCGGTCGTCCGGCCTTATGCTCTCATTCGCGGTCGCACACGCTCCTCGGGAGACGCGTTCGACCTCGTGGCCACCGTGCGCGCCATCGGCGATCCCTCCGGCGCGCTCGGGCCCGAACAGCAGCTCATCCTGCGGGCAGCCCGTGAACCGATCTCGGTGGCCGACCTGGCCGTCGAGCTCGACCTGCCCGTCGGCGTCATCCGGGTCCTACTCGGTGACATGCGTGACCACGGCCTCATCTCGGTGACGTCGCCCTCCGCCGGAGGGTCGCGGTCGAATGAGCGCATTCTCAAGGAAGTGATCAATGGACTCCGTGCTCTCTGAGGACCCCGTCGCGCTCAAGATCCTGATCGCGGGTGGGTTCGGCGTCGGCAAGACCACCTTGGTCGGGTCGATCAGCGAGATCAAGCCACTGCGCACGGAGGAGGTGCTGTCCGACCGCGGGATCGGCGTCGACGACCTCGACGGGGTGGAGGCCAAGACGACCACCACCGTGGCGATGGACTTCGGCCGCATCACGATCCGCGAAGGGCTGGTCGTCTACCTGTTCGGCACCCCCGGGCAGGAGCGGTTCTGGTTCATGTGGGACGAGCTGTCCTACGGCGCGCTGGGCGCGGTCGTGATCGCCGACACCCGGCGGCTGACCGACTGCTTCCCGTCGGTCGACTACTTCGAGCAGCGCGGCACGCCCTTCGTGGTGGCCGTCAACTGCTTCGACGGCGCGGAGCAGCACAGCGTGGACGACGTGCGCATCGCGCTCGACCTGGACGACGACGTCCCGGTCATGCTCTGCGACGTGCGGCGCCGGACCTCGGCCAAGGAGGTCATGATCACCCTGGTCGAGCACAGCCTCAGAACGCTCGCCTCGGCGAACTGAGGCGCAGAGGTCAGAGGGCGCGCAGGCCGTTGATCACCTCGCGGAGCAGGCTCTCCGACGGGGTGGCGGCCCGGTCCCTGGGCGGGCGCACCGTCACCAGGCCGTGCTCCAGCAGGTCCCCCAGGAGCACCCGCACGACGCCGACGGGCAGGCCGAGATCCGAGGCGACCTCGGCGACCGGCCGTTGCCGCGCCGCCACGCAGGCGAGCAGCCGCCGGTGCTGGGCGCCCAGCTCGGCCTTCGAGGGGGCGGGCAGCCCCGTCGAGACGACGATCGCCAGCAGGTCGACCTCCGAGGAGGCGGACCTGGTGCGACCGCGCGCCACCGCGTACGGCCGCACGACGGGTCCGGCCTCCTCGTCAACCCACTCGTGCTCGCGGCTCACGATTGAGATCCCCCATCCTGGTCGCTTTCCTGCCGTCCGCGTTGCCAGCCGGACTGGAGCGAGGAGAGCAGGGCCCTGGCCTCCTCGGGCGAGCGCTCCTCGGGTGAGCGCTCCTCGGCCGGCGGTGCGGGGGGTGGCGCCTGCTTCAGCCGCTGCGGCAGACCCGTCTGCCGTTCCCGTTGCGGCAGGCCGGCGCCGCGTTCGCGCTGCGTGCCCTGCTCGTGCTGAACCCCGTGCTCGTGCTGAACCCCGTGCTCGTGCTGAACCCTGTGCTCGTACTCGTGCCCGGGCTGCGTGCCCTGCTCGTTCAGCAGGGCGTGCTCGTGCTGCGGGTAGCGCTCGCGCGGCCCGGTGCGCTCGCGGCGGGGCAGGCCCGTGCTGCGCTCGCGGCGCGGCAGGTGCCGCGCCGGCTCGCCGTCCTGCGGCGGCGCCTGATGCAGCGCCGACGTCCCGTTACGGCCGGTCGCGCCGCCGCCGGCGCTCCCGTTCGCGCTGCCGTTCGCGCTCCCGTTCGCGCTGCCGTTCGCGCTCCCGTTCGCGCTGCCGTTCGCGCTCCCGTTCGTGCTGCCGTTCGCGGCGCGTCTGCTGGTACGGATCCGCCGCGGCAGCTGCCCCGGCCCCGTGGCCTCCGAGGTGTCCGGCCGGATGACCGACACGGACACGGACTCGAGCTCCACCGGCGGCGCGATGGGCTCCACCAGCGTGGCGGGCACCAGCACGATGGCCGTGGTGCCGCCGTACGGGGAGGGCTTGAGCGTCACCTTGACGCCGTGCCTGGCCGCGAGCATGCCGACCACCGCGAAGCCCAGCCGCTCGGTCTGCGAGGGGTCGAACTCCGGCGGGCTGCTCAGGCGCTCGTTGATGGCCCTGCGCGTGGCCTCGTCCAGGCCCAGGCCGCGGTCCTCGATCTCGACCGCGAAGCCCCTGCCGACCATCTCGCCGTGCACCGCGACCTCGTTGCTGGGCGAGGAGAAGGCGGTGGCGTTCTCGATCAGCTCGGCGAACAGGTGCATGAGGTCGGCCACCGCCGCGCCGGACACGCCCGCCTCGGGCATCGGGTAGACGCGTACCCGGGTGTACTCCTCCACCTGGGCGGCGGCGCCGCTGAGCACGTCCTCCATCGGGATGACGCCGCGCCACCTGCGGCCCGCCGAGCCGCCCGAGAGCAGCACGAGGCCCTCGGCGTGGCGGCGCATGCGGGTGGTCAGGTGGTCGAGCTTGAACAGCCGCTCCAGCGCCTCGGGCTCCTCGGTCTGGTGCTGCATCTCGTCCAGCAGCCTGAGCTGGCGCTGGAGCAGCGACTGGCTGCGCCTGGCCAGGTTGCGCAGCGCCTCGGAGACGCCCTCGCGCAGCCTGGCCTGCTCGACGGCCGCGTCCACGGCCGTGCTCTGCACGCTGTCGAACGCCGCCGCCAGGTCGCTGACCTCGCTGGTCGACTTGGCGCTCACCGTGATGGGCGGCGCCTCGGAGGCGATGTCCACCGGCTCGCCCTTGCGCAGCTTGGCCACGACGTCGGGCAGCCTGATCTCCGCCAGGTCCAGCGCGGTGCGCCGCAGCGCCCCCAGCTCCCGGGTGAGCCGGCGGCCGATCCTGATCGAGATGACGATCGAGACGACGACGGCGAGCAGGCCGAGCGCGCCGGCCACCGCGGCCCGCACCACGATGGCCACGCCCGCGGGCTCCATCCTGGCCAGCAGCTTGTCGCCGGTGCGCCAGATCGCCTCGCGGTACTCCTTCTGCACCTGGTCGGCGATGCCCCGCCAGAGGTCCAGGTCCAGCGGCCGGCCGCTGATGGTGGCCTCCAGGAGGTTCTCCATCGTCATGTAGCGGGGCGAGTAGTACAGCTTCTCGAACGGGGCCCGCAGCTCGGTGTCGAGGTTGGCCAGCGCCTTGGGGAACAGGTGCGTACGGGTGCCGTCTATGCCGGCCAGCAGGTGCACGTCGTGCATGCTCGCCCGGCCGTTGGAGGCGATGATCAGGGCGTGCTCGCGGGCCAGCAGCTCGCGCACCTCGTCGGCCGCGATCAGGCCCTGGGCCTGCAGCGCCAGCTCCAGGTCGGTGCTCATGGTCAGCCGGGAGTACAGCAGGTGGATCTCGTCGGAGATCTTCGCGTACTCGGTGACGAGGCCGCCGGGCGTGAGCTGGCGGTTGTCCACCTTGCGCCGGATGTCGGGAAGCCGGTCGATCGTCTCGAAGACCGTCTGGAGCTGGGCCTTCATGTCCTCGGTGAGCGCGGACTGGGTGTCCTCGGACATCGCCTGCCTGCGCAGGCCGGCGTTGTTGGCGTCCACCTTGGCGCGCGCCTTGGCCAGCGCGTCGGCGTCGCCGCCCGTGCCCGCCAGGCGTTCGGCCGAGGCCAGGCGTTCGGTCTGCAGGTTGCCGACCAGGCCGTCGGCGTTGTTGATGACGTTCGTCCAGATGGTCTCGACCTTGAGCAGGCTGAGGGCCTCCCCCGACGTGGTGCTCGCGGCGAAGCCCCAGAGCGCGATCAGGGAGATCAAGGGGATGACGAGCAGCGTCGAGATCTTGAATCTGATGGATCTGCCCGATGCCATGACACCTGCTCCCGGATAGAAGATCGCGGGAGAGAATAGCACCGAAACCTATGGTTTTAAGATCGACTAGCGATAAATCTGTGATATGTCGGGAAATTTGCGGCCTTGTGCGGTGCGGGTACGGCGCTCGCGGCGTTCCGGCGCCACGCCACCCGTACCAGCCAGGCGGCCAGCACCGCCAGCAGCGCCACCTCCGCGCCCAGCAGCAACCGCTCGACGAGCCCGATCATCACCCGCTCGCCCGGCAGCGCCACGTAGGTGATGGCCAGCACGCCGAAACCGCCCGCCAGGGTCACCCACTCCACCACCCGCGCCACCGGCTTCCAGGAGGCGTCCGCGGCCAGCCGGGGCACCATCAGCGCGCCGGCGGCCGGCAGGCTCACGAAGGCGGCGATGGAGACGTACCGGTGGATCTGGGCCGCCAGGTCGAGGTCCTGGCCGATGGGCGTGGTCGGGACCACGGCGGCCACCACCAGCGCTCCCGACCACGCCATCAGCAACCACTGGGGGGCGCCCTTGATCGGGGCCCCCACGGACCGCAGGCCCGCCAGCAGCGCCAGCGACCCGATCCCGAGCACCGCCATCGCCACCTCCGTGACGCCCCCGCGGTCGGACACGGCGTACTCGCTGATGGTGACGTTCAGGGGGTCGAGGTAGGGGTCGGGGCCGAACTGGCCGGCCACGACGGCGACCACCGAGAACAGGATCGAGGCGCAGGCGATCCAGGGGTAGAGCCTCTTGGCTGCGGTCATGGGTCCACTCTCGCGGCCGGGGCCCGGGCCTCGCATCCGGATCCTTCCCTGGCCCGACCCTGACCCCACCCCTGACCCCGGGGACGGGAACCCGGAGCGGGCAGGGCCGCCCCGCGGGGGTGCCGGGCGGGGCGGCGGGAGCGGTCAGTCGAGGATGTGGCCCGTGGCGCGGGCGTAGCGCTCGCGGATCCGCGGGATCGCCTCCCCCTCGTACGTGGCCGTGTCGCCCGAGCGCCAGTCGGGCGAGGTCAGCAGCGTGGCCGCCTGGTGGGCGGCGCCGTCGGCGACGTACTCGGCGGGCGGCGGCACCGTGATCGGGACGCCGAAGATGGTCGGCGCGATCCGGCGTACCGCCTCCGAGCGGGCCGCGCCGCCGATCAGCAGCACCCGCTCCGGCCGCATCGCCAGCGCGTCGAGCGCGTCGGCCAGGCCGCACAGCATGCCCTCGATGGCCGCGCGGGCCAGGTGGGCGGGGGTCGAGGTGGCGAGGGTGAGCCCGTGGACGGAGCCGGTGGCGGTGGGCCGGTTGGGGGTGCGCTCACCCTCCAGGTACGGCACCAGCACGAGCCCGTCGGCCCCCGGAGGCGCCTGGAGCGCGAGCGCGCTGAGCTCGTCGAGCGAGACGCCGCCGATGCGGGCGGCGGCGTCCATGACGCGGGCGGCGTTGAGCGTGGCCACCAGCGGCAGGAAGCGCCCGGTCGCGTCGGCGAAGCCGGCGACCGCGCCGGTCGGGTCGGCGCTGGGCGTCTCCGTGACCGCGAACACCGTGCCGGACGTGCCCAGCGACACCACGACGTCGCCCGGCCGGGCGCCCACGCCGAGCGCGGCGGCCATGTTGTCGCCGGTGCCCGGCGCGATCAGCACCGGGCCGGCCCCGCCCGCGACGGCCGCGCCTACCTCGTCGGCCGGCCCCAGCACCCTGGGCAGCAGCGGGACGGCGCCGAAGGCGGCCTTGAGCAGGTCGGTACGGTAGGCGCCGGTCGCGGGCGACCAGTATCCGGTGCCCGAGGCGTCACCCCGGTCGGTGGCCAGGTGGGACAGCGGCGGCAGCGGCGCGTCGGCCCAGCCCGCCACGGAGAACGGCACGCCGGAGGCCAGCGCCCCCGACAGCCGCCAGGTGAGCCAGTCGTGCGGCAGGCAGACGGCGGCCGTGCGGCGGGCGTTGTCCGGCTCGTTCTCGGCCAGCCAGCGCAGCTTGGTCACCGTGAACGAGGCGACCGGCACCAGGCCCACGGCCTCGGCCCACGCCCGCGGCCCGCCCAGCTCGGCGATCAGGTCGGTGGCGGCCTGAGCGGAGCGGGTGTCGTTCCACAGCAGGGCGTCGCGCACGACGTTTCCGGACTCGTCGAGACAGACCATGCCGTGCTGCTGCCCGCCGACGCTGATGGCGGCCACGCCGTCCAGCCCGCCGGCCTCCTCGATGGCCCGCAGTAACGCGGTCCACCAGTGGGAGGGGTGCACCTCGGTGCCCGCCGGATGCGCGGCGCGGCCCTGGCGTACCAGCTCTCCCGTCTCAGCGTCTCGAATGACGACCTTGCAACTCTGCGTGGAGGAATCGACCCCAGCGACCAGCGTCACCCACGAACTCCTAACAAGTGCTCCAGCGCAAGCTGGTTCAGATGGGAGAAATGGTATCCGCGCCGCGCAGCCGGCTCAGGATCGCGCGCCTGCGGCCGGCCGGCCACCGATCGACGGTGAATCGATCGTCAGGGGTGGGCTCGGACATGACTCGATGCTCCCCTGGCGATCAGCTCTTCACAAGCGGTCGTTCACAGGCCCGAAGGATCGCGTCCCACGCTGATCTCCTCGGCGATCTTCCTGATCTCCGCCACCTCGAGGCCGGGAGCCTTGGGCAGGTGGCGCAGCAAAGCGTCCATCACCACGGGCACGGGCTGTCCGGCGAACCGGCCCGCGATCCCGTGAACAGCCCTGAACAGCGCCTCTTCGGTGTCGTGCATCGGCCTCTCCTCAGTCGGGTACCCGCAGGACACTACGGCCTGCGCACGACTCTTCGCGCGCTCCCGCTCCAGCGTGTTCCCGCCGGACCGGACGGGTCCCCGCCCGCCCTCCCGATGTAGTTGAACGCTCATATACTTCCTGCGGGACTCCTGCGGAAAGGGGCAGTCATGCCGGTGCAGCGGCTCAACCACGCGGTCCTCTACGTCCGGGACGTCGAGCGCAGCGTCGCCTTCTACCGGGAGGCCCTCGGCTTCGAGGTCGTCATGGGCATGCGGGGCGCCGCCTTCCTCCAGGCGCCCGGCTCCTCCAACGACCACGACCTCGGGCTGTTCCAGATCGGCGAGGACGCGGCCCCCTCCGGGGCCGGGCGCACCTCCGTCGGCCTCTACCACCTGGCGTGGGAGGTGGACACGCTGGCGGAGCTGGAGCGCATCCAGGCCACGCTGACCGAGCTGGGCGCGCTGGTCGGCGCCTCCGACCACAGCACCACCAAGGCGCTGTACGCGCGCGACCCCGACGGGCTGGAGTTCGAGGTGTCGTGGCTGGTGCCCGCCGCGCTGCTGACCGACGAGCTGCTCGCCGGGCGGAGCAGCATCCGCCCCCTCGACCTGGCCGCCGACAAGCAGCGGTACGGCGCCACGACCCGGGGCGGCGTGGGCGTCTCCATCCCCGCCTGACACGCGCCGGGCCCGTCCGCAGGACGGCGACCCCGCCCGCGCGTCTCCATCCCCGCCCGGCGCCCCCGCCCGGCGCCCCCGCCCGACGCCCCCGCCCGACGCCCCCGCCCGACGCGCCTGCCCGGCGCCCCCGCCCGGCGCGCCGCGGGCCCGTCCGAAATACCGCGACCCCGCCCGGAGTGCCGCGGGCTCATCTGAAGTACCGTGGGTGTGTCGGCCCTTCCTCCACGCCCGCACGGAGAACGGTCATGCCGAGTGATCCTGATCATGTCCTCGACGCCATCGACGGCGTCGTCGACGAGTGGGAGACGCTGAGCGCCGACGCGATGCGCTGGTCGCCTCCCGAGCACAAGAGTCCCGACATCGTGTCCGAGGTGAGCGAGATCTTCGGTCCGCTCGTCAACGCGTTCTCGCAGGCGCTGCGCCCGATCGGCGACGCCTTCGAGCGCGTGCTGCGCACCCTGGAGGAGGACGACGACGGCCCGCGCCCCACGTGACGAGGGCCCGTCCGGCTAGCCGGTGCGCCGGCGGCGGGTCCTGCGCGGGTAGGCCTTGGCCGTCTCGGCCAGCCGCACGGCGTGCTCGGCCTGCTTGCGCCAGTGCCCGTAGGCGTCGCCGCGCTGGGCCAGCCGGTCGAGCTCGCTCATGGTCGCCAGCGGGATGAACGCCGGCTCGGCGTCGCGCCACGGCGTGCCGGGCAGCGGCATGAACGTGTGGGTGTGGATGCGGGCCCCGAGGTCGGCCAGGTCGGCGGCGAGCCGGAGCGACTGCGCCTGGTCCTCCTCCGACTCCCCCGGCATGCCGAAGATGAAGTCGACGTTGGGCCGGAAGCCGTGCTCGACCGCGATCCTGACGGCGTCGCGCACGGGCGAGGTGTCGTGGCCGCGCCCGGAGGCGGCCAGCACCCGGTCGCTGCCGGACTGGGCGCCGATGATCAGGTTGTCGTTGGCGACGTAGCGCTTGAGCAGCCGCATCGCCTCGGGCGTGACGTGCTCGGGGCGCACCTCGGAGGGGAAGCTGCCGAAGAAGACCCGGCCGTGCGGCGGCAGCTCCTCCTTGACCCCGGCCAGCAGCTCCTCCACCGCGCCGAGGTCGGGGTCGGGCCCCGGCGAGCCGTACGAGAGCGAGGTCGGCGTGATGAAGCGCACGTCGCGCAGGCCCCTGGCGACCATGCCCCGCACGTGCTCGCGCACGCTCGCCACCGAGCGGTGCCGGAACTGCCCGCCGAACATGAACGGCGTCTGGCAGAAGCGGCACGTGTAGCGGCAGCCCCGGGTGATCTCGATCGGGCCGCTCCTGCCGACGAACGAGGGGAAGGCGTCGAGCGGGAGCTGCGGCGCCGGCCTGGTGCGCAGCGCGACGCCATCGGCGTCTTTGATCGCCAGTCCGGGCACGGTGGTGAGCGGCTCGTCCGCCCGCAGCGCGCGTACGAGGGCGATGATCGTGGACTCGCCCTCGCCGATGCCCGCCAGGTCCCAGCCCGCGTCGATGACCTGCTGCGGCTCGGCCGTGGCGTGCACGCCGCCCGCGATGTGCAGCCCGCGCCCGCCGCTCAGCTCTTTGACCACGGCCAGCTCGGCCGCCATCGCCTCGGCGTCGGGGGAGTAGAACGACCACAGGACCAGCACGCGGCCGGCCTCGGTGCCGAGGATGTGCGCGGCGGTCTCCTCCGGGGTGGTGCCCAGGCGCAGCTCGTGCTCGACCTGCGCGGTCTCCAGGGCGGCGAGCAGCGCGTGCACGCCGTACGTCACCGCCTTGCGATAGCGGACCACCACACACACTGCCTGCGCCACGTCCGGCAGCGTAGCTCAGGCCTCCGCCATGCGCACCGCGGCAGCTCAGGCCCCCGCCATGCGCATCGCGCGCAGCGGGCGGGTGAGCTTGGCCAGCTCGGCGAGCATGGCGTCGGCGCCGGCCGCCATCACGTCGCTGGGGCGCAGCGTGCCGTCCTCGCCCACGTGCTGCGGCACGAAGGGGATGATCACGCCTTCCAGCACCGGGACCATCTTCAGCGTGCTGACCACCTGGCGCAGCCGTTGAGTGCCGGCCACCTCGCCGGTGCGGGTCGAATACCACCTGACGGAGATGGGCCAGGAACTGCGGCCGGTGCTGGACGAGCTGGTGGCCTGGTCGCACAAGTGGATCCCGCTGCCGGAGAGCGAGACCGAAAGCGCTGTTACATTGAACCGGTGATCGGACTGGGCACCCTGATGCGGCACGTGCACGAGTTGATGGACGGCGCCGTCGCCGAGGTCTACGCCGAGCACGGCCTGCCCGACTACCGCCCCCGCTACTCGCCCGTCGTGCGCGCGCTGGTGGCGCGCGGGCCGCTGGCCATCCGCGACCTGGCCGGGGCGATCGGCGTGACCCACTCGGCGGCCAGCCAGACCGTGGTCCAGATGCGCCGCGACGGCTTCGTCTCGCTGGAGAAGGGCTCCGACGCCCGCCACCGGATCGTCCACCTCACCGACCGGGCCCGCGCCGCGCTCCCCCTGATCGAGGCCGAATGGGCGGCCTCGGAGCGAGCCCTGCGCGAGCTGGACGCGGAGCTGCCCGTGCCGCTGGAGCAGGTCATGACCGCCACGCTGGAGGCGCTGGAGCGCCGCTCCTTCCGCGCGCGCATGGGGGACGTCTCCGCGTAGAATCGCCGGCATGACCTGGCGACATTGATGCATAACCAGGGGCCGGCGCGGGGCGCGCGGGCCTCCGAGGCGACGAGCACTCGGAGTCCCCGTTCGTCCCCCCTGGAAGGTCCCATGCTTGTCATTTCGCTGTACGCCTACGCGTTCCTGGGCGAATTCATCCTGATCTATCCGGTGTACGCGCTGCTGTTCACCGACACCGGTCTCTCCGTCGCCGAGGTCTCCACCCTGTTCGTCATCTGGTCGGTGACGGGCATGGTGCTGGAGATCCCCTCGGGGGCCTGGGCCGACGCCGTCTCCCGGCGGCTGCTGCTCTGCCTCGGGCCGCTGCTGAGCGGCGCCGGCTTCGCCCTGTGGGTGCTGTTCCCCTCCCCCTGGGTGTTCGCGGCCGGCTTCGTGTTGTGGGGGGCGGGCGAGGCGCTGGTGTCCGGCGCGTACGAGGCGCTGGCGTACGAAGAGCTGGCGCGGCGCGGCCAGGCCCACCGCTACGCCGGCGTCATGGGCCGGGCCACCGCCCTCGGCCTGGCCGGCGCCGCCACGGCCGCCGGCCTGGCCTCTCCCGTCGTCGCGACCGGCGGCTACCTCCTCACGGGCCTGGCCAGCGTGGCGGCCTGCGTCGTGACCGCGGCCGTCGCGCTGACCCTGCCGGAGCACCGGCAGCGCGCCGCCGCCGGGGGCCGGGGCTACCTGGCGACGCTCGGGCAGGGCTTCGGGCTGGTCCGCGCGGACCGGGGCGTGCTGCGCGCGGTCCTGCTGGTCGCCTTCGTGACCGCGATCTGGGGCGCGCTGGAGGAGTACGCCCCCTACCTGGCGGCCGAGACCGGCGTGACCAGGGCCGCCGTCCCGCTGCTGATCCTCCTGGTCTGGGCCGGCGTCACGGCGGGCGGCCTGCTGGCGGAGCCGGCCGAGCGGCGCCTGCCGCCCCGCGCGTACGCGCTGCTGCTCGCGTCGGCCGTCCCGGTCATGGCCGCGGGAGCGCTCAGCGGCCATCCGGCCGGGTTCGTGCTGATCGCGCTGGCCCTGGGAGCGTTCCAGCTCGCCCAGGTGCTGGCCGACGCGCGGCTGCAGGACCGGATCACCGGCCCGGCCAGGGCCACCGTGACCTCGGTCGCGGGCCTGGGCACGAACGTCGTGACGCTGGGCGTCTACGGCGCGTACGGGGCGGCGTCGGCGCACATGTCGCACGGGGCGACCTTCGCGCTCCTGACGCTGCCGTACGCGCTGATCGCCCTGCTGATCGCCCTGCCGGCGGGCCGCGCGGCTCGGCGCACCACGGGACGCGTCCGGTAGCGGACGCGGCCCGGCACCCGGCGGGACGCGCCCGGTCACGGACGCACCCTGGCACCCGATGGAACGCGCCCGGTGACGGACGCGGCCCCGGCGGAGCGCACCCGTCAGTAGCGGGACGGGATGCGCTTGGGCAGCGGCGGCGGCTCGGGGACCGCCGGCGCCTCCTCCTCGGCCGGCTCCTCCCGCGCGGCGGCGGCGCGCCAGCGGGAGGGGAAGGCCGAGGCGGCCAGCAGCACGCACGCGGCCGGCAGCGCCCAGGTGCCGACCAGCCCGTCGTACGCCCGCGCGTACCCGGCCGGAACCAGCCCCGTCACCGCCGCCCACGGCGCGTACGCCAGCGCCGCCGCCGCCGCGAGGGCCAGCCCGGGCACCAGCGAGGCCAGCGGCGAGATCCGCGACCCCGCCAGGACGCCGGCCACGGCCATGGTGGCCGCGAGCACGGCCACCGCCAGCCACGCGGAGGCCGCCAGGCCGCTCGCGTAGTAGAGAAGACCCGCCGCGATCAGCGGGGTGGCCAGCAATCCTGTGCCGGCGCCGAGCAGATGACGAACACCATTGCGCACAGAGAACACCTCCAGCCACGGCACCCTAGCCGCCCCTCAGCCCCTTCGCCTTAAAGGCGGCGAATCCCGCACGCGGCACCAGGACCGGAAAGCCTCCATAACACCGAAATACTTTCAACTTGGTATCTAACAGGAGGCAAAGCAACCGTTAGCTTGACAGCACCCCCACCCGAGGAGTGCACATGTTGAGTAAACGCTGTGCGCTGGTAGGCGGCGCCATCCTCGCCGTCTGCCTGGCCACCCCGCTCAGCCCAGCAGCCGCCGAACCGGCGCCTCAAGCTGCGCCCCCCGCACCCCCCTCCATGATCGACGCGCTCGAGCGCGACCTCGGCCTCACCGAGGCCCAGGTCGTGACCCGGCTGGCCAACGAAGAGCGCGCCGCCGCCACCGAGTCGAGCCTCACCACCGCACTGGGCGGCTCGTTCGGCGGAGCCTGGCTGAACGACGACGCCTCCAAGCTCATGGTCGCCACCACCGACGCGGCGGCCACCAAGGCCATCGAGGCGCAGGGCGCCCAGCCCGTCGTGGTCCCGCGTTCGCTGGACCAGCTCAACGGCGTCATGCGGGCGCTCGACCAGGCACCCAGGAAGGTCACGGCCGGAGCCGCGCTCTGGTTCGTCGACGTGAAGACCAACACCGTCTCCGTGCAGGCCCCGACCGTCGAGGCCGCCGAGGCCCTCGTCGCCGCGGCGGGCGTGGACAGGAGCGCGGTGACCGTGGCGGCGACGGCCGAGCGGCCGACGCCGTTCATCAACATCATCGGCGGTACGGCCTACTACATCGGCTCCAGCCGGTGCAGCGTCGGCTTCTCCGTCACCAGGGGCAGCACTCCCGGCTTCGTCACCGCCGGGCACTGCGGCCGGGTCGGCGCCAGGACCACCAACCCGACGGGCACCTTCCAGGGCTCGTCGTTCCCGGGCAACGACTACGCCTGGGTCGCCGCCCCCGGCAACACCCCCACCCCGTACGTGCGCGGCTCCGGCGGCGCGAACGTGACCGTACGCGGCTCCACGCAGGCCTCCGTCGGCGCGTCCATCTGCCGCTCCGGCTCGACCACCGGCTGGCGCTGCGGCACCATCCAGCAGCACAACGCCACCGTCAGGTACGCCCAGGGCACCGTCACCGGCCTGACCCGCACCAGCGCGTGCGCCCAGCCCGGCGACTCCGGCGGCTCGTTCATCTCGGGCAGCCAGGCCCAGGGCATGACCTCCGGCGGCTCGGGCAACTGCTCGACCGGCGGCACGACGTACCACCAGCCGGTCAACGAGGCGCTGAGCGCCTACGGACTCACCCTCACCACAGGCTGACCCAGGCACCACCCGGCCGGGCCCGCACCACTCGGGACCGGCCGGCGCACCACCGGCCGGTCCATTAGCCCGGACCAGCCCTCGTACCACCGGCCGATCCCCTAGCCCGGACCGGCCCCCGCACCACCGGCCGATCCCCTAGCCCGGACCGGCCCGCGCTTCACCAGCTTTCCCCGGCGGCCGGCGATGAGTTTTCGCCGGCCGCCGGGTCTGTCGTGGGAAGGCACCTTCCAGCACCGACGACAGAGGAGCTCGCGATGAAGCGACCCGTTCTGGGCAGCCTGCTGCTGTCCAGCACCAACCCCGACCGGCTGCGCACCTGGTACGCCGCCGCGCTCGACCCCCAGGAGAACACCGACGTCAACGGGTACCGCGTGCTGAAGTTCGGGGAGTTCCACCTGTTCATCGACACGCGGGCGGACGTGGCGGACAAGAATCCGGAGCCCGGCAGGGTGATACTGAACTTCGACGTCGAGGACGCCCGCGCCGTGGCCGCCCGGATGGAGCGGGCCGGCGTGCGGTGGCTGGCCGAGCTGGAGGACCGCGACGGCAGCCTCTTCGCCACGGCGATCGACCCCGACGGCAACTACGTGCAGATCATCCAGCTCAGCGATGAGCACCGGGAGGGGATGTAGGGATGCTCGGCGGGACGAAGGCGTACAGCGGCTTCTCGGTGCACGACGTCGCGGCCGCGCGCGAGTTCTACGGCGAGACGCTGGGCCTGCGGGTCTCCGAGTCCGGCGGCATGCTCACGCTGCACCTCGGCGGCGGCGCCGACGTGCTGGTCTACCCGAAGGGCGAGGCCCACGTGCCGGCCACGTTCACGATCCTCAACTTCCCGGTCGCGGACATCGACCGGACGGTGGACGACCTGGCGGCGCGCGGGGTGCGCTTCGAGCACTACGAGGGCATGGGCCAGGACGACCGCGGCATCGCCCGCGACACCGGCGGCCCGCCCATCGCCTGGTTCACCGACCCCTCGGGCAACATCCTGTCGGTCCTGGAGGAGTAGCGGGGGCCGGCAGGCCGACGCGATCCGGCACGAGCGCGGCGACACTCAGCCGCGTGCCCAGGGCGGACAGCGGGCCGACCAGCGCTCCCATGGGCGCTGTTCGGCCTCCTCGCCGGGCCGTCGTCGCTCGGGTCGACCGCCGCCGCCAGACGGTGGCCGTCGACGCTGCGAGCATCGTGCTGGCGTACGTGGTGGCGTTCGCCCGCGCCTTCGCCCTGCTGAGCTGAACCGTCAGGACGGGGCTTCCCGACCTCGTGCCCGGCGGGCCGGCGCCGTGACCAGCCATCGGACGCCCCGGAAGAGGAGACGGGCCAGGATGAAGAGGATCCCCACCGCGAACAGGATCTGGCACATGACCAGGACCTCGCTCAGCACCGCGCTGTCGATGAGGGCGGCCAGGCCCTCCCGCACGTACGGCACGAGCAGCAGCCCCACCACGTAGCCGAGCAACGTCCATAACTCGCCGAGCCGGTCACCCATGCGCCAATCATAGGGCGCTCAGCCCTTGCCGCCGCTCCAGAAGCGGTAGCCGTGCTCCTCGACGAAGCCGGCGCGGCGCCACGTCCCGGAGGTCAGCGACGGCGGCCGTCCCGGTTCCAGCGCGCGGTCACGGCCCGCCCGCCGTATCAGCACGAACCCGGCGGCCAGCCCGGCGCAGAAGCTTGCGAACGCCACCCCGGACCCGACCGCGTGCGCCGTCCGCCCGAGACCGAGCGCCAGCCCGAGCAGGACGACGTTCCCGGTCATGTTCGCGGTGAACACCTGCCCGAGCGCCAGGTAGCTCAGCGCGTCGACGGCCCCCGCCGCGAGCGCCAGACCGAACACCGAGAGCCCCGCCATACGCATACCGTCGCCACTCTGCGCGACGATGACCCACCGCCACCCGCGAACACCCCGGAAGCCGCGGGTCCTACCTGCGGCGACGCGCCGCCGTGATCGCCATCACCACGAAGGCCAGCAGAAAGACGACCCCCAGGAAGAAGAGACCGAACCCGACCAGCAGGTTGAAGTTCCCCAGCTCACTGAGGACCGGCAGCGCCGGATTCACGTAGTACAGGACGATCCACAGAAACCCGATGACCCACGAGGCCACCATCGCGACGAGCGGCCACCACGCCGGCCGCGCCGCGACACGAGACGCTCCTTGACGACCCTGAAACTCCGGCACCGGCCTCGCCCCTCAGATAGCGTCCAGTGATCCCCGTATGCCCCGCATCCTCCCAGAACCTCAGGGAACGATCCAGCAAGAGATCACCTGACCTTCGCGCCGCGCAAGCCCACGCAACCCCCGGAGCACCTCCAGCAGATGCCCATCGGCCTCACGCGGCGCACGCAGAGTTCGTGTCCCGTCGCACATGAGCATCACAGCCGCTCGTGATACGACTGCGAAGAGGACACCGGAGGCGCACCCGGATGAGCGCCCGTGTCCGCCCCCGTGGAGGTGCACGTCATGAGCAGGGTTCCGGCCTGGGCCGGCCGGCTACGCGTGGAGCGGACCAGACGAAAGTGGTCGCAGCGGGACCTCGCCCTGCGGCTGGCTGCCGTGGCTGACCGGCCCATGCCCGAGCCCGAGAGCATGGTCCGCCGCATTCGCGATCACGAGAGCGGCAGGCACAAGCCCGACGACGAGTACGCCGAGCTGTACTGCCTCGTGTACGGGGAATCGCGCCCCAGAGATCCCCCATAAGAGCATCTTCCCGCGCTATCCCCGGTCGGGGTCGTCTGTCCATTCGCTGTCGAGGATGCTGAACAAGATGGAGTCTCGCCAGCCGTCGCGCAACTTGGTGGTGTGGCGGAGGTGGCCTTCCTTTGTCATCCCGAGTTTCTTCAGGATGGCTGCGGAGGCGACGTTTCGCGGATCGCAGGTGGCGTAGATGCGGTGCATTCCGAGTTGGTGAAAACCGACCCGCAGCAGCCGCCGACCGATGGCGGTACCCAGGCCGCGTCCCCAGAGGCGGGGGTGGGTGAGGTACTGGATCTCTCCTTGGGCGTGGTTGAGGCTGCGGATGTGGAACTCTCCCATTCCTACGAGCTCATCGTCATGGAGGGCTGCGTAAGCGAAACGTGTTTGTGGCTCTTCCCGCCATGCGGCCACGGCTTGTGCCACGAAGTTGCGCGTCTGGGCGAGAGAGTTGGGCCCCCATGCCTGATACCGGCAGACCTCGGGGAGGCTGGCCCAGGAGTGGACCGCGTCGACATCGGTGGGCTGGAGCTGCCGGAGTCGGACTTCGGGATGGCTCATGATCTGAATAATGCCGCGTGGTTGAGATGGCTAGGGTCCGTGGTGTCTCATCCTCGTCGCGGCCCGCAGCACGGGCGCGCGCGAGAACGGCCCCCTGGCCGCACGCGCAGCGTGCGGCCGAGCGCAGGGCCGCCCTTGACCACTATGAGAACAACTCGGCAAAGCAAGGGATACCGCTCTGGTCGGCTGGGCGCTCGCCAACCGGGCTTCCACCGCCCGCCTGGCCGGCCGGCGACCACGGGCCTCGGCCGATCACATCAAATGCCGCAGGAACGGACGCCGCCTCCCCGTACCCACCGAGACTCCTGACCTTCTGGACGCGCCCGCAAGACGCCTCAGCCGCCGGACGGCTCAAGGCTGGGGATGAGTGGGCCGGTCACAGTCTGATCCTCACAGCGCAGCCCTGCAGCGCGCCGATCCACAACCCACCCACAACGAAAGAGGCCCTCTCCCCGAGTTCGGCGAGAGGGCCTCCTGCCTGCGGAGGATCGGGGATTTGAACCCCGGATGGGCGGTAAACCCAAACCGCATTAGCAGTGCGGCGCCATAGACCTGACTAGGCGAATCCTCCTGGAGCCAGCGCGGCTCAGCACAGCGTACCGGCCTTCTGGCGAGGCGGCAAAGCGATTGCGTCCTCAGCCTTCGCCAAGTGTTATCAACAGCCTGTGGGTAACTGCCTGTGGATGAAGCCCGCCCAGAGTTCGGGCGGGCTTCGAGGCTGTGGATAACCCTGCGGGACAGGCCCCGCGGAAGGGTTCTGGGGAAGGATCCGCGGGGACGCCGAGTGGCCGGCGCAAGGGTCAGGCGGCCGGGTTGGCCTCGCCCTCGATCTCGATCTTGACCTTCTTGCCCACCAGCACGCCGCCCGTCTCCAGGGCCTGGTTCCAGGTGAGGCCGAACTCCTCGCGGTCGAACTCGGTGCTGATCGAGAAGCCCCAGACGGCCTGGCCCCACGGGTTGGTGCCGGCGCCGCCGTACTCGACCTTGAGCTCGACCTCCTTGGTGACGTCGCGGATGGTGAGGTCGCCGACGACGGTGAACTCGTCGCCCGAGTGGCCCACCACGCGGGTGCTCCTGAAGGTGATCTGCGGGTACTTGTCGGCGGCCAGGAAGTCGTCGCTGCGCAGGTGGCCGTCGCGGTCGGGGGCGCCGGTGTTGATCGTGTCGGCCTGGATCGAGACCTCGGCGCTCGACTCCAGCGGGTTCTCGGCGATGGTGACCGAGCCGCTGAAGGTGTCGAAGTGGCCGCGGACCTTGCTCACCATCATGTGCTTGACGACGAAGCCGATGCGGGTGTGGGCCGCGTCGAGGTTGTACGTGCCGGCGGCCGGGATGGTCAGGGACTCCCAGGTGCGAGTGCTCATCGGGTTCTCCTTGGAGGTTGGGTCGGTCAGATGCGTGCGGCAACAAATATCTACACGAGGAATATTCCGCGCGTCAACTATCGTCCGTTAGGGTATGAGCGTGATGAACTTTGACGATCCCCGCCTGACGGCCGTCGGCCTGCTGACCGAGGTTCACTCCGGGTTGATGAGCAGGTTGCAGCCGGCACTGAGCGGGTCGGGGTTGTCCGAGGTCGACTTCGAGACGGTCATCCGATTGGCACGTTCCCCCCGGCAGCGGTTGCGGATGAGCGACCTGGCCGCGCAGACCCAGTTGTCCACCAGCGGGGTGACCAGGGTCGTCGATCGCCTCGAACGCGAGGGGCTGGTGCGCCGCGAGGCGTGTGCCAGCGACCGCCGGGCCTCTTACGCGGTGCTCACCGACGCCGGGCGCGAGCGGCTGGCCTCGGTGCTGCCGCAGCACCTGAGCGACATCGAGGAGTGGTTCACGGGGCTGCTGTCCCCCGACGAGCTGGCGGCGTTCCTGGCCAGCCTGCGCAAGATCAGGGAGCTGGTACGCCCCTGCGCCACCGCCGGCGCCAGCGAGGAGCCCGCGGCCACCACGTCCCCATGATCCCCGCGAAGCACGTCACGAGATCGCCGCAAAGCACGTCACGAGACCCCCGCGAAGCATGTCACGAGACCCCCGTGAAGCACGTCACGAGGCGCTCAGGGCCGTCCGGAGCTTGGCCATCGCCCGTGACACCGTGCTCTTGACCGTCCCCACGCTGATCCCCAGCGTCCTGGCGATCTCCGGCTCCGTCATGTCCTCGTAGTACCGCAGCACGACCGCCGCCCGCATGCGCTCGGGCAGCTCCCGCAGCGCCTGTTCGAGGGCCTCGTGCACCTCGGAGGCCACCGGCTCGCAGGAGACCGGCTCCGGCAGCTCGTCCGACGGGTACTCCTCCAGCTTGCGCCGCCGCCACTGCGAGATGTTGATGTTCACCATGGCCCGCCGCACGTACCCGTCCAGCGCGCCCCGGTCCTCGATGCGCTCCCAGGCGAGGTACGTCTTGGCCAGCGCGCTCTGCAACAGGTCCTCCGCGTCCAGCGGATGCCCGGTGAGCTGGTGGGCCGCACGCAGCAGCGCGGGACCGCGCGCCCTGACGTACTCGCGGAACTCGTCTTCCCAGCCGGTGGTCTGCATCGTGGCCAGAATCGCAGGCTGATGCCCTTTTGTGCCTGAACCGCAATTCAGGTTTCGGCCCGCCGACGATAAAGGTCAGTCCAGGTCGGTGGTGGTTTGTACGCCGCCGTAGGTGAAGCCACTTCCCCAGGGATGCGTATTTTGCTCCGTTCTGGCCCAGTACGGTGTGAGCCGCCCTCAAGTCATGTGACCCTAGTACCCGAGTGAGGGAGGGGCGGATGGGACATCCGAGCGTTGAGCGCCGCCGGGTGCTCTCCGCGGCCGCGCTCGGCCGCGAGAAGGGCGTCCCCGGCCCCGACCCGGGCGGCGGCGAGCCCTTACGCGCGGTCGCCGGCGAGGTGCTGGACGTGAGTCCGCACCTGATCACCATCGAGACGCCCGGAGGCGCCGAGGAACGGCTGGTGATCGCGCCGTGGGCGACCGCCTGGCACGGCGCCGAGGTGGCCCCGGCCGACCTGCCCGCGGGCTCCATGGTGCTCATGCGCGCCCTGCGCGACGGCCGGGTCGTCGAGCGCATCTGGGCCGACACCACCCGCATCACCGGCACGATCCTGTCCATCGAGGGCCGCAAGGACCTGACGGTCGAGCTCGACTGCGGGCCGCACCGGGGCCACCGGACGATCGTCATCCCCTACCGCTCCTCGGGGCGCCTCCAGGTGCGCCATCCCAAGTTCGAGCCCGGCTACCTCTTCGACGCCATCGGCGTCCGGCGCGACGGCGCGAGCCTGGCCCTGCTGCCCGCGACCTCGCAGCCGCCCTACCCGGCGCGGTCGGTGCCGCCCCCGCCGCCGGCGTACGCGGGCCTGCAGTCCCGCATCGCGGGCACCGCCACCTGGTCGGACGCCTTCGACGAGGACGAGCGCGGCGCGGGCTACCCCATGCTGGAACGTTCTGACACCGGCTGCGCGCAGACGGGCGTGTCGTGCGCGGGTCTGCCGTACCTGGCGCTGGGGTCGTTGCTGCAGATCAGGAACGTGTGCACGGACCGCACCGCCAACGTGCCCGTGGTGGCCTGCGGATGCGTGGCGGGCCGGTTCTGCGACCGCTGCGTGGAGTGCGACACCTCGCCGCGCGGGCGGGTCGCGGAGCTGTCGCCGTCCTCCTACGTGGAGCTGGGCGGCGAGCTGGTCAAGGGATGCTTCAACGCGCAGCTCGGATTGGGGTGACGCTCGTGCTCGAATCGCAGCTCCCGCTCCTGATCGTCATGTTGGTCCTCGGCACGGCCGCGAAGGTGGCCACCGTGACCTCCGGCGGCGAGCCCGGATCGCTGTCCAGGCTGGGGCCCGCGGTGCTGGTGCCGGAGCGCTGGCAGGCCCCGGCGCTGCTGGTCTGCGCGGCCGGTGAGCTGGTGCTGGCCGCGGGGCTGCTGCTGACGACGCATCCGCTGTTCCGGTGGGGCACGGTCGGGTTCTTCGCGCTGTCCACGTACGTGCTGCTGGAGCTGCGCAGGCGGCGGCCCGACGCGGGCTGCGGCTGCTTCGGCGAGGTGAGCGCGGCGCCGGTCGGGCTGCGCTCGATCGGCAGGGCGGTGGCGCTGGCCGGGATGGCCGCGATGTCGGTGTGGGCGACCGTGCCCGGCTGGCAGGCGGCGGCCGCGCCCTCGTGGTGGACGGCGGCGGGGGTGGCGCTGCTGGCGATGCTGTCGCCGGAGATCGAGGAGCTGATCGACCGCGTACGTTACCGCGCCCCCTGCGAGCAGCGCCCCGGCCCCGCCGAGTCGGTCACCCTGTCGCGGCTCAGGTCGAGCGGCGCCTGGCGGGCCCACCGGGGCGCGCTGACCTCGCCCGAGCCGTATGACACCTGGCGCGAGCTGTGCTGGCGCTTCTTCGCCTTCCGCAACCACGACGATGACGACGTGGTCTTCGCCGTCTATCTGAGCGGCCGGCGCCCGGCGGTGCGGGTGGCCGTGGTCAGCTCGGAGGACAGCGACTCTCTGCCGGTCTATACGCCGGTATCGGCCTGACGCTATAGAGCCGTAGAGAGCGCTCGATAAAACTCTATTGGGCTGTCTAGCTTCCCCACTAGACAGCCCAATAGAGGTCTAGGGGCCCGGCTCACACGGGCTGAGCGCGCAGGAACTTCCCGAAGTGCGGCACCGTGAACGCGATCAGGCCGCGCTCGGCGCTGTAGATGAGCCCTTTCTTGATCAGACTGTCGCGGGCGGGCGAGAGGCTGGACGGCTTGCGCCCGAGGGCGTCGGCCACCTCAGCGGTCGGCACCGGCTCGTCGCCGATCTGCGCCATGGCGTGCATGTAGTCGCGCTCGGCCGGGGTGGCCCGCTCGTAGCGGCTGCCGAAGAACCCGACCGCCAGCTCCTCCTCGGCCTCCGGCGCGGAGACCTTGACGTCGTCGAGGGTGATCGGGCTGCGCGGCGCCAGGTCCCAGGCGACCTTGCCGTAGGCCTGCACGAAGTAGGGGTAGCCGTCGGCGGCCTCGTAGAGGGCGTCGAGCGCCTCCTGCGTGAACTCCACCTCCTCCTCGCGGGCCGGCAGGATCAGCGCGAGGTCGGCCGCCTCCCGGTCGAGCTTGTCGATGCGCGCGTAGCGGAAGAGCCGCTCGGAATAGCTCTTGCTGGCCGACAGCACGCTCGGCAGGTGCGGCAGCCCCGCCCCCACGACGATCAGCGGGCCGCCGGTCTGGGACAGCTCGTGACAGGCCGCGCAGAGCGCCGAGACGTCGGCGGCCTGCACGTCCTGCATCTCGTCGATGAACAGGGCGATGCCCACCGCCAGGTCGGTGGCCACGCTCGCCGCGTCGACGAACAGCTCGGTGAGGTCGATCTCCAGGTCGCCCGAGTCGGCGCGCCCGCGGCTGGCGGGCACCTCGATCCCGGGCGACCAGTGGGAGGTGCCCTTGGCCGCGGCCGGGTCGCGCATCGCGAACGCCTTGAGCACGCCGAGGAACTCCTCGATGCGCTCGGGCGCGCGGTGGCGCGGGGCCAGCTCGCGCACGGCCATGTGGAGGGCGGCGGCCACGGGCCGCCTGATCGACTGGTCGGGCCGGGCCTCGATCTTGCCCGTGCCCCACAGCCGCTGCATGGCCATGGACTTGAACGTGTTGAGCAGGACGGTCTTGCCCACTCCCCGCAGGCCGGTCACCACCATGCTGCGCTCGGGACGGCCGCGGGCCACCCGCTCCAGCACGACTTCGAACTGCTGCAGCTCGCGGTCGCGCCCGGCGAGCTCCGGCGGGCGCTGCCCGGCGCCGGGAGCGTAGGGGTTTCGCACAGGGTCCACGCTCTCGGACTTTATTGCCGGATATAGCGGCCGTCTTAGATTGGGGAAGAAAGTGCTACGGCGTGTCCGAGCAGGGGCGGGCGCGAGCACCGTCATCGGACACACCCCCTCTCACCAGGCCGAACCCCTGTTCGATTGCGGCACCTAAGACTGTAGCGCGGACTCGAACATCCATGCGATGGTTTCGAGTAAAGATCTTTGCAACAGGCCAGAGCCTCCGCCGCGTCGAGGAGATGTGGAGTTCGACGATTTCGTACGGGCGCGGGGCCCGGCCCTGCTCCGGTACGGCTACGTGCTCACCGGCAACGCCGACGACGCCGCCGATCTGGTCCAGGAGGCGCTGCTCAAGCTGAGCGACTCCTGGAAGCGGGTCCGCAACAAGGACAACCCGGAGGCGTACGTCCGCACGACCATGGCCAGGCAGCACATCAGCTGGTGGCGCAGGCGGCGCAGGGAGCACCTGACGAACGAGCTGCCCGAGGGCTCGTACACGGACGTGCACGCGTTCGGCGAGCTGTGGAAGGAGCTGGCCACGCTGCCGCGGCTGCCCGCGGTGGGCCCCGACGGCACGCACCGACTCCCGCTCACCGGCATGTCTGGCGTCTTCCCCTGGCCGGCGGCACGCCCGGCCGGATCGCCGCCACGGACGGCCTGCACCTGCTGCGGTGGCCGTGGGCGAGCGACGCGCTGGCCGGTCCCGACGTCGGCGACCGCAACCAGACGGTGCTGGTGGACCTCACCGTCATCACCTCCCAGGAGGTCGACAGCCGGCCTGGAGCGAAGGGCGTGCGCTGCGGCCCGCACTGGTGCCTTGGCCGCACCGCCAAGGGCAGTTTCCTGCAGCGGATCGACGGAAACGACCTGCGCGAGATCGACGGCGTCTTCGGCCATCCGAAGCCGCTGTCGATGGCGCCGCTGCTCAACCGCTTCGTACCGCTGAAGAACGGCGTCCACGACGTCGAGACCGGTTCGACGGCCACGATCGCCGCCCGGACACTGGCACTCGGCGCGGCGGGCGAGCCCAGCACGGTCCTGTACTGGCGCAAGGACGCAGGCACCTGGGAGGTGCTGAACTTGGCAGCCGTCCCGTCCGCCCAATAGCGTTCGGGGCCATGCGGACCTTCGCGAATGTTCAGGAGCTCAAGGCGGCCGTCGGCGAGAAGTTCGGCCCGACCGAGTGGCGCACCGTCACCCAGGACCAGGTCAACCTCTTCGCCGACGCCACCGACGACCACCAGTGGATCCACGTGGACGTGGAGCGGGCCAAGGAAGGGCCGTTCGGCGGCACGATCGCGCACGGCTACCTGACCCTGTCGCTGCTGCCGTCGTTCATGTTCGCCCTGGTCAAGGTCGAGGGCATCGCGATGGGCGTCAACTTCGGCCTGAACAAGGTGCGCTTCCCCAGGCCGGTCCCCGTCGGCTCGCGCGTGCGCGCCGTCGGCGAGCTCACCGACGTCAAGGGCACCCCCGCCGGCTACCTGTCCACGCTGAAGATGACGATCGAGATCGAGGGCGAGAGGCGCCCGGCCTGCGTCGCCGAGACCCTCAGCCTGTACGTGCCCGCCGAATAGGCGTGCAACAGCTGCTCCCGTAACGCGCTCCCTGGGTTCGTGGAGGATTTCGACGAGCTTCGGTGATGCTGCGCCCCCACGGCGCGCGCTGGCTGCTCGGCGACCGGTACGCGCTCTTCGGCGTCCACTCCGCGGGGCCCTCGCCGGTGTCGGTCGTGTACGACCTGGCCACCGGGACGGCGGCCGGCATCCATGAGAAACCGCCGGCGTGCGCGGCGGCGCCGTGGCGATGGGCGCCTCCTCATCCGCGCCGCCCACCACGGTCTACTGGGACGCCGGGCAGCGCTACTCCGAGAAGTGCGGGAAGGGCTCGTGCCGGACCGTGACGCGCGGGGGCGGCAAGGAGCTCACCATCCTGAACCTGACGGCCGTCACAGAATGGCCGTCACAGAATGATCGCCGCCAGGGCGGCCAGGGCGATGAGGCCGAGGTAGGCCAGCACGAGCCGGGTGTCCCGGAGGAAACACTTGCTCCGGGACAGCCCGGCCCGCCGCGCCTTCCAGTAGCCCGCGAAGCCGAGCGCCGCGAACCCCAGCACCGCCCACGGGCCGAGCAGCCAGGCCAGCAGCGCGACGGTCGCGTACACGCACAACCGGAGCGGATCGTACGGCTCCTTCGCGCCCCGGCCGTCCTGCGTCGGGGTGCCCGGCGTCGGCGGGTTCCCTGGGGTCGGCGGGGTGTCTTGGGTCACCTGGCCACCGCCGAGAGGCGCTGGCGGGAGAGCTGCGGCCAGGCCTGCACCGCGCAGAACGGGGCGCACTGGTCCTGCTCGGCCCGCGTGCCGACGTGCACGCAGCACTGGGTGAGCCGCTCCTCGATCATGGTCGAGAGGTCCATGAACGGTTTGACCGTGATGCGCACCACCCGCTCTCCGAGCATCCTGCGCAGCTTCCTGCGCCGGCCCGGCAGAGCGGAGGAGGCGAGGGTGAGCAGGGTGGAGACGCCGAGGTCGCAGTTCTCGCAGATGGTCCGCCACAGGTCGCCGACCTGCGGATGCGACAGCGACGACTGCTCCGACAGCAGGCCGAGCAGCGACTCCTGGACGGCCAGCCGCAGCTCGCGCGGGATCTCGCTGTCGGCGATGCGGTTGGAGACCAGGCCCAGGTGCTCCTTGAGCCGGTCGTGCCCGATCAGCCGGGTGAGGGAGCGCCACTGGCGGGCGTCGTCGCGGATGAGGTAGCCGACCGAGCAGCAGTGGGGGTGCGAGCAGGGCAGAGCGGTCAGGTCGCGCCAGGTGACCAGGCCGCCGGTCTGCGGGCCGAGGCGCTTGAGCACGCCGGTGTGGGTGAGGCGGTCCTGCGGGTCGATGGCGCCCGACCTGCCGGAGCCGAACTGGGGTTGCAGGGAGACGCCTCCGACGTACGGGGTGTCGAGCGCGAGGCGTACGACGTCGCCGATCTCGCCGTCGTTCACCCCGAGCGCGGCGGTCATGACGAGGGTGGTGAAGATCTCCCGCTCCGACAGCCGCGCGACGGCCTGCGCCTTGACCCGGGTCAGGTCGCCGCCCCGGTGGTGCCGGGAGGCCGCGGCCGAGACGCCGTCGTGCTGGAGATAGACCTCGACCCGCTCCCTGTGCTCGGTGAGCAGGTCGAGCAGGGCGTCGTCCCTGGCGATGAGCACGCCGTTGGTGTTGATCAGGATGCGGGTGATCGGGCGGGCGCTCAGCTCGGCGAGGAGGGTCTTCAGCTCGGGGTGGAGCGTGGGCTCGCCGCCGCTCAGCATGAGGACGTCCAGCCGGCCGTTCTCCCTGCGCAGGCGCTGGTCGACGTTGGCCAGCACGTCGGGGACCGGGACGAGGCCGGTCAGGTCGGGCGAGCTGTCGGCGAAGCAGGTGGGGCAGCGCAGGTTGCACGCTTCGGCGATGTCCTCGAGCAGGATGCAGGTGTGCTGGGTCTGGAGCTCCGGGAGGCCGCGCAGGTAGGCGGCGGGGATCGGGTCGAAGTTGCCGGGGGTGTCGGGCAGGTGCCGCTTGGTGGGAGCGGTCCACTCCTCCAGATAGCTCAGGATCTCCGGGTCCTCGTCGTACAGCGTGCGGATGAAGCCATGCTCGCGGCATCCGCGCTCCAGCCACACCCGGCCGTCGCGCTCGGCCAGGTAACCGCTCAGCCGCTCGACCCGGTCCAGGTCGCGGCCGTGGCAGTGCGGGCAGAACGCGTTGACGTACCTGAGGATGCGGTCGCCCCGCAGGCCCATCCCTGCACTCATGTCATGACCTTCCGTTCGAAAAGAGGTCGATAGTAGCCGCGGCGCCGGCCGTACTCGAGCCTGAGGGCGAGCAGCAGCAGCCCCGGCGCCAGGAACCACTGCGGCCTGGTCAGGTCGAGCCAGACCGTCTCGTTGGCCCTGGTGAACTCGACGAGGAAACGGAAGGCGGCATAGGCGGCGAGGTAGAGCGTGAACAGCTCGCCCGGCTGGGTGAGCCGCCGGCGCGCCCACATCATCGCGGCGAAGGCGGCGAGCTGGAAGATGATCTCGTAGACGTACGACGGGTGCATGGCCTGCCCGGTGAGGCAGCCGGGGCACTCCGGGGTCGTCGGCGGGGCGTGCACGCCCCACGGCAGGTCCGTGGGCCTGCCGGGCGCCTCCGTCAGATGGCAGCCGATCCGGCCCACCGCCATGCCGAGCGCCACGGCCGGGGCGAACAGGTCGCCCGTGCGCTCCTTGTAGCCGATGACCTTCTTGGCGACCAGGACGCCCGCGTACGCGCCGGTCAGGCCGCCGAGGATGCTGCGCGAGCCGTACAGCCACAGGTTCTCGGCGTCGAACGTCTCCAGCCAGCCCGCCAGCCGCATCCCGATCGCGCCGCCGACCAGGGCTCCGGCCACGGCCGTCAGCGACTGCTCGTTGAACGCGCCGCGCCTGCGCGCCTCCCGTACGAAGACGACGGCCGCCACCAGCACGCCGAGGCCGACGAAGATCTCGTGGTAGGGCGGCATGTCAGGTGTACAGGCTCGGGTTGATGCCGGTGCAGATGCCCGCCGACAGGATCGACCACAGCGCCCATCCGATCATCAGCCCCAGCCCGAGCCCTCTGGTCCAGGACCGGCGCACGAAGAACAACCAGATGCCGGCGCCGAGGCCGGCCAGCGCCAGCAGCACGGCACCGGTGATCAGGTAGGGGGTGGGGTCGCCCCGGCCGTCCATGGCGATGACGAAGGTGACGAAGCCGATCACGACGTTGATGACGCTGTAGATGGACATGCCGGCGAAGATCATCCCAATGAACACGCCGGTGGAGCCGGTGGAGCCGGCGGGTGGTGGGGGCGGCGGCGGCGGTGGCGCGCCGTACCCGCCCTGGCCATGCGGCGGCCCCCCACCATACGGACCCCCAGGCCCGTGAGGAGCCTGCCCGTACGGAGGTTGCCCGTACGGGGGCTGCCCCGGGGAAGGCCCCCCGTGCGGAGGCTGCCCGTGCGAGGGCTGCCCCTGGGGCGGTTGCCCGTACGGGGGCTGGCCCTGGGGAGGCTGCCCGTGCGGGGGCTGCCCGGATTCTTTGCCGGGCTCCCCGGGAGGCGGCGATGACGGTGGTGTTGTACTCATTGGCTTGGTCTACCCCCTAGTCGTGATCAGACTAGGCACCGTCGATCGGCATCCGATCAACACCCTCACCACCGCGACCGCCCACCCGCGCCGACCACGTGGCGCGCGCAGGGGAACGCCGGCGGCGCCGTACGCATCGGGCCCGTTCACGAGGCACAGCGCCGGAAAGTGGTGACGGCCATCGCGCGCTCCTCCGAATGGTGTGCAATCCAGGGTCGAAGGAGAACAGGCGATGGCCGCAGACAGAAGTCTGCCCCCTGAACCTTGACCATCGCAGCAGAACCCGACCAGGAACCCCTACTTGTCAGCTCCCCATCCACCTCACATCCGAGCACCCCTCAACTCTCCCGCCTTCAGCACCGCCCGCACCATCCACGCACAGCCCACACCCGGCCGATCCCCCGCACGGCACAGCCGAGGGACGGCACAGTGTGCGGACCGCCCACGCTCCCTCCCGCAGCGCCCCGACCCGACCGAAGCACCTCGGGAGTCCTACACGCCCTCGGAGTGGTAGTCCGAGTAATAGATCGCAGCCTGCACCCGGCTCTTCAACCCCAGCTTGCTCAGCACCCGGCTGACATGCGTCTTGGTCGTGGCCTCCGCCATGTCCAGCTCTCTGGCGATCTCGGCGTTGGAGAGCCCCCGCCCGATGCAGGCCAGCACCTCTCGCTCCCGAGGCGTCAGGCTCGCCGGATCGGCCCCCGCCTCCCGCCGTACGGGCAGCTGCTCGGCGAAGGCCGAGATGAGTTTCCGCGTGACCCCGGGCGAGATGAGCCCGTCGCCCCGGGCCACCACCCGGACCGCCTCGACCAGCGCCTCGGCGTCGGTGTTCTTCAGCAGGAACCCGGCCGCCCCGGCGCGCAGGGCGCCGAACACGTACTCGTCGATGTCGAACGTCGTCAGAATCAGCACATCGCAGACGCCCGCCAGTTGCCGGGTGGCGGAGATGCCGTCGAGCCGGGGCATGCGTACGTCCATCAACACCACATCGGGCCGCAACTCCCTGGCCATGGTCACGGCCTCCTCACCGTCACCGGCCTCGCCCACGACCTCGATGTCGTCCGCCCCGTCCAGAATCAGCACGATCCCGGCCCGGACCGCCGCGTGATCGTCAGCCACCAGCACCCTGATGGTCATCTTCCACCTCCACCAACTCGGTCACGGCCCCCACGAGCCCGCGACCGTCGTCCACCGACCGCCCAACGCCGCCGGCCAAACCTCACAGCCCCCTCCCCACCTCTCCCGCTCCCAGCCCCTGCCACTCCCCGGCTCTCCCGCTCCCAGCCCCTCCCAGCCCCTCCCGCTCCCAGCCCTTGCCCCTCCCCGGCCCTCCCGGTCGCCCACCCTCCCGGGACCGGCCAAGCCGGCCCTGAGCCGTATCCGCCTTCACAGCCCTCTCCCACCCGCTCAGCCTTGGGCGCCCCGCCCGCCCCGACCCTCGCCCTCGGCCGCGGGCAGAACCGCCAGCACCCGCCAGCACCCACGCTCGTCACCGCCGTTGGCCGCCTCCCCGCCCCACACCTCGCCGGCCTCGAAGAACCCGTCGACCAGCGAAGCCCGTTCGCGCATGCCCACCAGTCCCGCCCCGGCCCCGGGCAACCCGTCCCGCCGCCGCCCGCCGAGCGCGTTCTCGACGCTCAGCCGGACCTGCTCGCCCTCGTAGGCGACGGCCACGGAAACCGGCGATGCCCCGTGTTTGAGCGCGTTGGTCAGGGCCTCCTGCACGATGCGATATCCGGCGAGGTCGATGGGCGCGGGCAACTCGCGGGCCTCGCCGTCGACCCGCAGCTCGACAGTCATCCCGGCCCGCCTCGTCCGCTCGACCAGGGCCTCCACGTCGGCCAGCCGGGGCCGGGTGGCCTCGCCCTCGCCCTCGTCGCCTTCCTGCCGCAACAGCCCGATCATGGTCCGCATCTCGGCCATGCCCTTGACGCTGTTCTCCCGGACCGTCTCCATGATCTTCCGCACGGTCTCCGGGTCGAGGTCCTTCCTGGAGAGCGCCGCGGTGGACTGGATCGCGATGGCGCTGAAGTGGTTGGCGATCATGTCGTGCAGCTCGCGCGCCATGCGCGTACGTTCGGCGATGACGGACGCCTGCCGGTCGAGCTCGGCGAGATGGGCCACCTGCTCGGCCCGCGCCTTCTCGGCCGCGGCCCGATCCCGCTGCTCGCGCAGGACCAGCGCGGTGGTGACCGGGGTGATGAGCACCAGCCCGGCCTGGACCCCCATGACGGCCAGCATCCACCAGTTCTCGGCGAGGAAGCCGCCCAGGGCCCCCGCCACGACCGCCAGGACAGCCGTGACGCCCAGCAGTATCCGGGCGAACCGGACCGGCCCGTAGAGCGCCGCGGCGTACAGATTGTCGGTGAAGACCAGGACCGTGCCCAGCGAGGGGCCGACGAACCCGTCGATCGTGACCCCGACCACCCCCAACGCCAGGGAGACCAGCGGAGCCCGCTGCCGCACCAGCACCCCCGCGCAGGTGAAGGCCAGCGGCACGAGCAGCAGCCACTCGGAGTGGCCGCGATCGAGGTAGGACTTGCCCGCGATCAGCACCACGCCCATCGCGAAGGCCAGCCCGGCCCCCAGCACCACCCGCTTCATGCCCCCATCCCATCACCTCCCGCACCCCGCCACCTCCTGCGGAAGTCCGCCTGTGGATACACCCTTCGATGTATCCACAGCCCCCGCCGGGCCCTCTCCGACCGCATTCCGCCCATAGCGCCCCTCACCATGGCCTTCCGAGGAGAGAACCACCCTCAGCGGCGATACCCCTTACACCTCGCGGTAGATGAATCTCCACCCACCCCGCCAACCAGCGGCTTTGACAGCCGCACACCGGTTGCGACCATGTCCTCACAGAACGTGGGCCCGAGCCCGGATCCCACGCAACCGCGCGAAGGCAGGTAGGGGTACGTGGACATAGAGGCGGAGATTCGCAAGCTGAAGCTCCGTGTGGACGCCCTGGAAGCACGCAAACGCTCCGGCCGCACAGCAGTCACAGGCACAAGCACAGACACAGCCGCCAGCACTGGGACCAGCCCCGGCACCGGAATCGACCTCGGCACCGGCACCCGGATCGAGACTCGGACCGGAACCAGCACCGCCACCCAGACCGGAACCCGAACCGGGACCAGCACCGGAACGCGGGCGGCGGGAACCGGGACCCGGGCCGGAGCCGCGAGCGGAATCCGGATGAGGGCCCGCCGCCGGCGCATGCGCGTCCCGGCACAGAACTGCGCGGCCCTGGAGGACGTACAGGCCGAGATCACCACCACGGCGATGAACGTCACCGAGATGGCATCCCGGCTCAAGTCCCTGCACGTCGAGCTGACCCAGGACCTCTCGGCCCTGAACGACGAACTCGGTGGCTTCCGGACACACACGAACGACCACTTCACCAAGCTGCGCCGGCAGACCCAGGACCAGCACAACGCCCTCTACCGCAGGCTCACCGACCTGACCCTCCTCCTGGAGCACCTGCTCCAGAAGCCCACCCCATGAGACCGAGGGGAGCCCCACCCCCCAGGCTCCCCTCACCCCTCCCCTTTCCCCAGCTCAACCCACGACCCCCACCGCCCCCACCCCGCAACCGCCGCCCTCCGCCGGACCCGATCTCCCCGAGATCGCCGTTTCTGGTTCGAGGCACTCCTCAGAACCCGGTATGCTTGCTTACGCAGCGAGCGGCCGTAGCTCAATGGATAGAGCATCTGACTACGGATCAGAAGGTTAGGGGTTCGAGTCCTCTCGGCCGCGCTCCAAGCGAAGGGCCCGTCACCAGCGGAAACGGTGGGACGGGCCTTCGTCGTTTGCGGAGATCGTCCGATTTCTTCCGCGCCTTCGGGAACCACCTTGGGAGCCGCCGGACGAAGTCTCCCGAGGAGAGCGTCGCGTGGTGGGGATCCTGCGTGGACCCGAGCGCCCGATACAGCACGATCCGGTCGAGGTCGTCGATCGACAAGCAGGATGCAAGCCGAGGCGCGCGCAAGGTCGGCCGAGGAACGGCGCACCGTGCTCGTCGCATGTCCAGAACGATAGATCCACGCGGCCAGGTTGCGGACCTCGGATGGGAACCACCAGTACGGACGATTTCGAGTCAGCAAGAACCGACGCGAACAGGCAGGGCGGCGCTGACCGGTGCGGCCGTTGGGCCCTGACCGGCCGTCCGGGAGCTGGGCTATGCTCCCGCCACGTGGAAGAGAGGTTTCCGGCGCGGCCGGTGCGCGGTGTGGCGGTGCGGTGCTGGACGGCGGGCAACTGCGCTCCCGACTTCGCCTCTTTCACCCTGGACTTCGAGCCCCTTCCCGGCCCGCGTACCGGGTACGAGTTCGTCGCCGATCGGGACTACGGGCTGGACGAGTACGAGCTGGAGCTGCACGAGATGCTCGCGCCCATGATCGACCAGGGCGTGCGGCTCAACCTGACCGGCGAGCCCCGGCCCCGCTACGCCACGTTCATGGCCGACACGACGCCACGCGCGTTCTCGATCGACCGGCTCGACAATGCGGCGGACGGTCCTGCGATCGCGCTCCGCGTGGTCCTGGTCAGCGTCCGTTACCACCTGGTGGACTCCAGCGAGGGAATCCACCAGTACGCCGGCTGGCGCGCCGCGCACAAGGCCCGTTGCCTGCTCGCCGGGGTCCGGCCCGAGGCCGATGCCAGGGACCGCGCCTTGTGAGGCGTTGTCCGTCGCGCAAGAGGTCCGCGCCTGCGGTGGCTTCCTCGGTCAGGTGGGGGTCCTCCGGCGTTGTCGGTCAGGTGGGTGGGTCCTCCGGTGCTGTCGGTCAGGTGGCTGGGTCCTCCGGTGCTGTCGGTCAGGTGGGGTCGGGGGTCCAGGCGGGGTTGCGGCCGGCGAAGCCGAGGGCTCGGTCGAAGGGCGGGGCGTCCTCGGGGACCTCGACCACCGGGCCGAAGAGGCCTTCGCGGCCGGCTTCCTGGCCCGGTTGCGCGGACTCTCTGGTGAACGCGAGGACGGCTTCCGTGTCCTCCGGGGTGCAGGTGAACGGCTGGCCGGTCGCGCGGGCCAGGTCCCAGCCGTGCAGGACCAGCTCGTCCAGCGCCACGACGCCCAGTTGGTCCGCGGGCATCGTCACGCCGCCGGCCTCGGCCGTTCCCTCCCAGGCCTTCGGGTCGCGCCAGGACTCCACCAGTTCGTCGAGCCGCTGCGGAAGCAGCGTGCGCCACTGCGGGTCGAGTCGCTCGGCGCGCGCGCTCGGTCCCGTCGCGCCCTCGGGTGGGGTGATCTTGCGGGCCGCCCAGGTGAACGCCAGCGACAGGCCCATGAGGTGGTCGAGCAGTGCGGCGACCGAGGTGCCGTCGCATGGAGTCGGATCGTTCAGGCGGTCCTCGGTCACGCCGTCCAGCAGGCGTACCACCTCGCGGGCAGCGGAGCCGAGATCGATCGCGGGCATGGCGGGTCCTCTCTGTCGGTTCTCATTCGCCGTTGTTTCGCCGTTGTACTGTGCTGACCTCTCGGAGGCGGAGAAGTCATCGGTCGGCATCGTGCGGAAGTTCGCCGGGCCAGGGATCGCATGGTCTCGGGGTGCCGACGTGGTCCAAGGGGCCTGGGGTGGTCTCGGGGTCCCGGCGTGGTCTCGGAGCGCCGGCGTGGTTTCGGGGTCCCGGCCTGATCTCGGGGTTCCGCGTGATCTTCGAGTTCCCGTCGTCTCCGGGTGCCCGGTGCGGGCCGGGTCGTGTCTGGCGGAGGCGGTCGGGGTGGTTGTATGGTGATCGCGATGAATACCTCCTTCGGTAGATTGGGGGTCCCGTTCGCAAAAGGTGAGTGCTGATGAGCCTCCCTGTCGCGAACGAGGATTTCCGCCTTTCGCTCTGGCTGCACGTACGCGAGTTCGCCGTGCCGCCTTCCATGATCGAACGTGCCACCGCCCGTCGCTCCACCGGAGACTGGGCGGGAGCGTGTGCCGCGGCGCACGTCGACGTCGATCTCAACCTGCGCTCCGCGGCTGACGCCCACGGCCGTGAGTTCGCCGCCCGGCTCCGGGACGATCTCCGTCACCTGGCCCCTGACCTGCTGCGCTGGCACATGCCGCGAGTCGCGCCCGACGGGTTGTTGCGACCGGGGCTGACCGTCTCCCTGGCCCGGTACGAACCGGACGAGCACGGCTGCGGCAGCACCGTGCACCTGGTGGCCCGCACCCCGCCGAGCTGGGCGTCCGCCGGTCAGCGCATCAGCCTGGCGCTGTGGGACGGCACACGCTCCGGCCGGGAACGCACACGCCCCGGACGCGGCGCCCGGACTGGCGGTCGTAGCCGGTCCCCGGACGGTACGCGGTCCGCGGGCGGCTTGCCGTCCGGAGGCGTCATGCCGTCCGGGGTCGGTCTGCATCCGCATCCGCGGCCTCACCGTCGTTTCCGCCTTGATCTGCATCGGCACCTGTGGGACAGCCGCAGGGCCGGTGAGCTGCGGATTCGCTCGGGAGCCGACCTGCCGCCCGTCGATCCAGGGCTGAGCGCGCCGTGGGAACTGGACGTCCTGCGGGGGCGGGGGCCGGACGTGTCACCGGGGCTTGACGTGTCACCGCAGCTCGACGTGTTGCCGGAGCCTGGCTGGGCCGTGAGCCGGTGGGCGGCCGAGGCGGCGATCCTCCTCCGCGCGGAGGGGCGGACCGGCGGCGCGGTCGCCGTGCGGGTCGGCGGCCGGCGTCACCTGGTGTTGCTGCTGGACCCGGCGGACGGCGAGGTCACGGACGGCGGGCTCGCTGCCGGAGGCGCCGCAGGCGATCCTGGCTCCGGGATGGTGAGGTGCGGGGTGGTCACGGCTTCCGCGCCGGCCGGGTTGCCGGTGTTGCCTGATGCGGCCACCTGGGTGTTGCCCGATCTGGCGTTGTTGCGGGCCGGGCTGATCGAGGCCGATCGGCTGCATCCGCTCGTCGCGGCGGCGCTCGTACCGGGACATCCCGGGGCAGGTGCGCGTCCGAGCAGTGCCGGCGGGGCGGGGCCGTGGCTGGTCGAGTGCCGGGGCGCGCGGCATCGGATCGGGGTCGTGGACGGGGTGCTCGTACCGCTGGACCATGATCCGGACGAGATCCGGCGGGAGAAGCTGCTGGCCGCGCTGAGCGGCACCCCGCTGCCCTGTCTGCAGGTGATCGACGAGGCGCACCGCGATCCGGCGTGGCTCCTCGACGTACGGGCCCGCCTGGAGCACGGCGACACCGGCGGCGCGCTGGCCGCCGTGGAAGGGCTGCTCGGAGCCGATGCGTCGCTGCCCGGCGGCCCGCTGCGGGACGAGCTGGAGACAGCCTCGCAAAGACGAGTCGCCCACGGGCTGTTCCGCGCGGGCCTGGCCGGGCTCGGACCAGCCGCCCCAGCCGCACCTGCCGATCATCGCAAGCGCCACAAGCGCCGTTCCCGCCGATCTACGCCCCGCTGACCCACGCCGGCACCGCTCCGACCACATCGCTCGATGCCGCGCGGACCGGCGCGAGCGCCGTTCCCGCCGCTCGGCGCCCTGCTGATCGGCGCGCGCCGTTCCCGTTCACGTCACTGACTGCCTCGCTGACCGGCGGGTCTCAACCCGCGCCGGTCGCGCCGCGTGCCATACCGGCCCTACCAGACTTCGAAGGTGATCTGATGTCCATGTCCCAGGCCCGGCTCGACGTAGCCGCCGACCTGCTCGCCCTGCTCAACGACACGACCACGGAGCCCCGCATCGACCCGCAACTGGAGGCGCTGACCCTGGCCGTCGCGGCCGATCTGCCGGTGCTGCTGTGGGGAGAGCCGGGGATCGGCAAGACCGCGGCGCTGCAGCAGCTCGCCGTGGCGCTCGACCTGCCGCTGACCACGGTGATCGCCAGCGTGCACGAGCCGTCCGACTTCTCCGGCCTGCCGGTGATCGGGGACGATCCCGCCGTCCAGGGTGTTCCGATGGCGCCGCCGGACTGGGCGGTGCGCCTGGCCCGGGCGGGACGGGGGCTGCTGTTCCTGGACGAGTTGTCCACGGCGCCGCCCGCCGTACAGGCCGCGCTGCTCAGGCTCGTGCTGGAGCGGCGGGTCGGCGCCCTGCGGCTGCCCGCCGGAGTGCGGATCGTGGCGGCGGCCAACCCGCGGTCGTCCGCGGCGGACGGCTGGGAGCTGAGCCCGCCCCTGGCCAACCGGTTCGTGCATCTGCAGTGGGCTCATGACCACGACGTCGTGGTACGCGGCCTCGGCGGCACCTGGCCGCTGGCGTCGTTGCCCCGGCTCGATCCGGACCGGTTGCCGGAGGCGGTGGCGTTCGCCCGCCGTGCGGTGTGCGGCCTCCTGGCCACCCGGCCCGCGCTCGTCCACCGGCTGCCGGACAACGAAGCGCGCAGGGGCGGCCCGTGGCCGTCGCCCCGCAGCTGGGAGATGGCGCTGCGCCTGGTCGCCTTCGCCACGGCGGCGGGCACGTCGCGGGATGTGCTGTCCATGCTCGTACGGGGCACGGTGGGCGACGGTCCCGGGCTGGAGCTGCTGGCGAGCATGGACCGGATGGACCTGCCTGACCCCGAGACGCTGCTGGCCGACCCGGCGGCGGCGCGCCTGCCCGAGCGGGGCGACCTGCGGCAGGCCGTGCTCGACGGCGTGGTCGAGGCGGTCAGGAGGCGGCCGGAGCGGGCCCGGTGGGACGCGGCCTGGGCGGTGCTGGTCCGGGCCCTGGAGGACGGCGCCCCCGATCTGGTGGTCGTGCCCGCGTCCACGCTCGCCGCGCTGCGCCGCGCCGACTGGGACGTCCCGGCGGCCATCGAGCGGCTCGCCGGGGTGGTGTCCCTGGGCAGGCAGGCGGACAGGGCCGCCGCACGGGTCCGCGCGGCGGCGGGGGCCGGCCGATGACCCCGCGCACAGCGCCTCTCCACGAGCCGATGACCTCCCGCACGGCGCATCCGCCCTCTCCCCGGAACCCGCCGGTGACGACCCGGACAACGCGTCCCATCCCTCAGGAGAGCCCGCCCGTCACGTCCGCCCGGATGCTGGACGTCGGCAAGCTCTTCGCCGCGCGGCTGCAGGCCGCGCGGGCGCGCCCCTACCTGGCGACGGCGCTGTTCGCGCTGCACGCCGTGGAGTCCAGGCTGGTGCCGACGATGGCCGTGGACCGGCACTGGCGCTGTTACGTCTCACCCGCGTTCGTCGACCGTACTCCGGTGGAGGAGCTGGCGGGGGTGTGGGTGCACGAGGTCTCCCACCTGCTGCGCGACCATCACGGGCGCGGCGACCGGGTCGCGCTGGAGCGCGGGCTGACCGGCAGGGGCGACCGGCTGCGGATGAACATCGCCGCCGACCTGGAGATCAACGACGATGTGTACGGGGACGGCCTCCCCCGGCCCGAGGGCGCCGTCGAGCCTCGGACGCTGGGCTTGCCCGAGGGCGAGCTCATGGAGGACTACCTGCGCCAGTTCCGGCTCGGGCCGTACACGCAGGGGCTGGTCTGGCTTGACTGCGGCAGCGGGGCCGACGGCCTGGAGCGGGAGTGGGACCTCGGGCCGGAGGGCGCGAACGCGCTCAGCACCGAGGAGCGGGACGCGGTCCGGTTCCGGGTGGCGCAGGGCATCACGGCCCGGCCGGGCAGCGTGCCGAAGGGGTGGCGGCGCTGGGCGGAGGAGGCGTTCCATCCGCCCCAGCCGTGGCGGGAGCTGCTCGGCGCCGCGCTCCGCTCGGCGGCCTCCGGGGCGGGCGCGGGCGAGGACTACACCTACGGCCGCCCGTCGCGGCGCGCCACCGTCCTGCCCGGCGTCGTCCTGCCGGCCCTGCGGCGCAGGCCGCCACGGGTCGCCGTGGTGGTGGACACGTCAGGATCGGTCAGCGACGCCGAGCTGGGGAGCGCGCTGCTGGAGGTCGCCGCGATCGTCCGCGCGCTGGGCGGCCGGCGCGACCTGGTGAGCGTGTTGTCGTGTGACGCGGCGGCGCGGGTCGTGGGGCCGCTGTGCCGCGCCGAGGGCCTCACGCTGGTGGGCGGCGGTGGCACGGACCTGCGTACCGGCTTCGCCAAGGCGCTGCGGGCGACGCCCCGGCCGGACGTCGTCGTGGTCCTGACCGACGGGCAGACGCCCTGGCCGCGTGCGCGGCCGGCGTGCCGGACGGTGGTGGGCCTGTTCTCCCGGGCCCGGCCGGCCGCCAGGTCGTGGGACGAGAACGACCCCGACTATGTGCCGGGCAGGCCGCCCGAATGGGCCCGGGTGGTGACCATCGGCTGACCGAGGAGGTCGGCGCCCGGCGCCGCCCCGCGACTCATGACATCGCCGCCACACGCTCCTGGTCCTGGAGGAGGTCCACGACGGTGTCGATGTCGTTGGCGCTCACCGTCTGGTGGAGCCCCTTGTGGATCTCCTCGTCGTCGAGACGGACGCCGCGCCTGGTCGCGTAGAGGACGCCCTCGTCGCTGTAGAAGAAGGACCAGCCGGGGAAGGCCGTACGAAGAGTGTCGACGTCGTAGCCCAGAGTAGTCATGCGGTCACTCTAACGAGCCGTCCCCGGCTGGTCCAGCCGAACAATCGATCACAAATCCCGGTGAAGCGGCCACTCGGCAGCACAGTGAGATCGTTGCCAGAGATCACGGACAGTGCTCGCGGCGCCGACCCGAGCAGCTCTCCGGCGCCGGCCGCAAAGCTCACTATACGCATGAATCCGGCGACCAGGAGTGACGATCGAGCCATCTCCCGGACCGCCGCCCCCAGAGCGAGGGCTAGCCGAGGTGGACCTCCGCCAGCAGCTCGGCCGAGCGCAGCCACGCCTTCCTGTCGACCGCGGAGAACGCCACGATCAGCTCGTCGGCCCCGGTGTGCTCGGCGAAGCGGTCCACGTACGCCTTGACCTCGGCGCGGTCGCCGACGGCCGAGTACTTGGCCATCTGCACGATCTGCTGCCCGGCCGGCGAGTCGAGGATCATGTCGGCCTCCTCGGTGGTGAACGTGCGGCCCCGCCCGAGGAACCGGCTCACCCGCAGCCGCTTGGAGGCCAGGAACTGCTCCTGCGCCTCCTCGGTGGTCTCCGCCGCGATCACGTTGAGCGCCGCGATCACGTACGGGCGGTCGAGCTGCGCCGACGGCTTGAACTCCTGCCGGTAGACCGCGATGGCCTCCTCCAGCGCGGCGGGCGCGAAGTGCGAGGCGAACGCGTACGGCAGGCCGAGCGCGGCGGCGAGCTGGGCCCCGAACAGCGAGGAGCCGAGGATGTAGAGCGGCACGTTGGTGCCCTTGCCGGGCGTGGCGTGCACGCCGGGGATGCGGGTCTCGCCGGTCAGGTAGCCCTGCAGCTCCAGCACGTCCTGCGGGAACGAGTCGGCCGACGAGGGGGTGCGGCGCAGGGCCCGCATCGTCTGCTGGTCGCTGCCGGGGGCCCGGCCGAGGCCGAGGTCGATGCGGCCGGGGTGGAGCGTCTCCAGGGTGCCGAACTGCTCGGCGATGGTCAGCGGGGAGTGGTTGGGCAGCATGACGCCGCCGGCCCCGAGGCGGATCGTGCGCGTGTGGGCGGCGATGTGGGCGATGAGCACGCTGGTGGCCGAGGAGGCGATGCTGTCCATGTTGTGGTGCTCGGCGTACCAGATGCGCCGGTATCCCAGCTCTTCCGCCCGCTGGGCCAGTGCCACGCTGGCGGCGAAGCTGTCGCCCGCCGTCTCGCCCTCGCCGATGTGCGCCAGATCAAGGATGGACAGCGGCAGAGCCATGGGTACGCGCCTTTCGCAGAGTCAGTTCGAGACCTGGCACTGCACAACAGCGGCGAATGCCACGTTATTTCATGACCGGCTTCATGACCGGCTCATGACCGAGCCCCCGCGGGCGCGGCGCGGGGGCTCGGGACCCTCAGGACCGGGGTGGCGCGCCTTTCAGGACGCGGTGCAGGTGAGCGCGGACGGGGTGCTCTGGCCGGAGCCGCCGGCCAGGAAGCCGAACGTGGTGCTCGCGCCCACCGCCAGAGCGCCGTTCCAGCTCAGGTTCGTGACGCTGACCTGGCCGCCGGAGCCGGACAGGGTGCCGTTCCAGAGCTGCGAGATCGTCTGCCCGCTCGGGAGGGTCCAGCCGACCGTCCAGCCCCGCATCGCGGAGGAGCCGGTGTTCTTCACGGTGACCTCACCCTGGAAGCCACCCGTCCACTGGCTCGCCACCTTGTACGTGGCCGTGCAGCCGCCGCCGGGCCCCGTCGTGGGCGTCACGGTCGGGCTGACCGTCGGGCTGACGGTCGGGCTCACGGTAGGGCTCACCGTGGGCTGCGGGGCGGCCATGGCCAGGTCGTACGCGCGCTGCGGCACGAACTGCCCCGCCGCCGCGATGCACCCGTCCGCCTCGCCGGGCGGCTTGACCCACAGGTAGGCGTCGATCGCGGGGTCGCCCGTCTCCGTGGTGCTCCAGATGCCCGTCGCGCGGCCCGCGGGGTCGCACCACTCGCTGCCGGACGGGCCGTTGCCGTTGCGGCTGGTGTCGATGACCGCCTTCAGCCGGGACACGCCGGTCGCGGCGATGACGCTCTTGGCGTACGACACCAGCCCGGGCGTGGCCCGGTAGTTCGAGGTGTTGACCGCGATGCCGTCGGCGCTGTTGGCCACGTCGGCCCCGACCAGCCTGGAGGCGGCCTCCGAGGCGGACAGCCAGCCGTCGTGGCCGATGTCGAAGTACACCTTCACCTGCGGGGACGCCGCCTTGAGCTTCTTGCCGGCGTAGGCCATGGACGCCTTCACCTCGGCCTGCTCGGCGGAGTTCATGCAGTTGGTCATGATCGCCAGGGCGTCCGGTTCGAGGACGACGGAGGCGGGCCGGCCGGCGATCCCGGCCGCGATCTGGTCGATCCAGGCGCGGTAGGAGGCGTGGTCGGGCGCGCCGCCGGCGCTCGGGCCGCCGCAGTCGCGGTTCGGCATCGCGTACACGGCCATGATCGGGATCTTGCCGGCCGCGGCGGCGGCGCCGACGTACGCGTCCACCTGGCCGCGCACGGCCGAGGGGTTGTACGTGGCGAACCACCGGCCCTGCGGCACGGCGGCGATCCGGTCCCTGATCACGGCGGTACGGCTGTCGCCCGGGTTGGCGGCCACCCATTTGGCGGCGTTCGTCTGCGGATCCACGTAGAAAGCGGAGTCGGCGGCCTGCGCGGTGGAGGAGGAGAGGACGACCGCCCCCGCCACGGCCGTGGCGGCCGCGGTGAGGAGCACCGCCAACATGGGCCTTCTGCGAGACATGTAGATAACTCCGTCCGTCGGGTGGGAGCGCTCCCACAGGCACCCCGGATGCTAGGGAGCCGCCCGCCGCGGACAAAGACATCGGATCGGTCGACAGGCCCTCACCCCAGGTCGGGCCCGCTTTCATCGGTGAAACTTTCAGCCAGGCACGCCTCGAAGACCGCGGTCAGCCGGTCGACGTCGGCGGGCGTGGGCTCCGTGGGGCCGACCCGGCGGCGCATGGCCCCGATGCCCAGGAAGACGGCCGCGGCCATACGCGCGCGGCCTCGCGCGTCGGGCCCGGAGAGCTTGGCCTCCAGCGGGTCGATGACCGCCGTCAGCAGGCGCTCCCTGGCCACCTCGCGCACCTCGGGGTGGCTGGCCGAGCGTTCGAGCGTGCGCAGGATCGGGCTGTCCGGCGGATGGCGCATGCGCTCGGCCGCGTATTCGGCCAGCCGCCTGGGCAGCTCCTCCGGGGCGCTGTCGAACAGCACGCTGTAGCCGGGCTCTCCTTGCAGGACGGCGCCGAACAGGCCCGCCTTGGAGCCGAAATAGCGGCCGACCAGGGCGATGTTGGCCTCCGCCGCCGCCGCGATCATGCGTACGGTCACCTGCTCGTAGCCCTGCTCGCCGAAGAGGGCGCGCGCCGCTTGCAGGATCCGCTCCCGGGTGGCCTCACGGTCGCGTGGCCTGGCCTCAGTCACCTGGGGGTTCATGCCCGAACTCTACTGAACGCACACTCACTAGCCGCGCGGCTAGCAAAGCTTGTAAACAGGCGTATACTCAAAACGGATAAATGTGCAAGAAGGGGATGTGGTGCGCGTGGTAGCTCAGGCTCAGCCCGCATCCCCCGCGAGGCGGCACTACTCCCACCGCGAAATCCTCGAGGTCATGTCCGGGCTCATGCTCGCGATGCTCACGTCGATGATCTCGACCTCCGTGGTGGGCACCGCGCTGCCGACGATCGTGGGGGAACTAGGCGGTCAGGACCAGTACTCATGGGTCGCGAGCGCGACCATGCTGACGATGACGGTGTCGACCCCGCTGTGGGGCAAGCTGTCCGACCTGTTCGGGCGCAAGCTGCTCTTCCAGCTGGCGCTGGCGCTGTTCGTCGCGGCGTCGCTGGTCGCCGGGCTGTCGCAGAACATGGGGCAGCTCATCGCCGCGCGGGCCGTGCAGGGGCTGGGTGTGGGCGGCCTGTCGGCGTTGTCCCAGGTGATCCTGGGTGACATCGTCTCGCCCCGCGAACGCGGCCGCTACTCCGGCTACATGGGGGCCGTGTTCGGGATCTCGACGGTCGCGGGGCCGTTGCTGGGCGGGTTCATCGTGGACGCCGACTGGCTGGGCTGGCGCTGGTGCTTCTACGTGGTCGTGCCGTTCGCGCTGGTCTCCTTCGTGGTGATCCAGAAGGTGCTGAAGCTGCCGCGGGTCAAGCGCAGCACCTCGATCGACATCTGGGGCGCCACCACGATCACGGCCAGCGCGAGCGCGCTCATGCTGCTGCTGACCCTGGGCGGGAACGAGTTCGAGTGGAACTCGGTCTGGACGTACTTCCTGGCGGCCATCGCCCTGCTCTCGCTGGCCCTGGCGGTGTTGTCGGAGCGCACCGCGCGCAACCCGATCCTGCCGCCGCGGCTGTTCCGCAACCGCACGTTCGTGCTCACCAGCCTCGCCTCGCTCTTCGTCGGCATGGCGATGTTCGGCGCGATGATCTACCTGCCGCAGTACCTGCAGATCGTCAAGGGGCTCAGCCCGACCAACTCGGGCCTGATGACGCTGCCGATGGTGGCGGCGCTGTTCCTGGCCGGCGTGATCTCCGGGAAGATCGTCACCCAGACCGGCAAGTGGAAGATCTTCCCGGTCGCGGGCCTGCTCATCGTGGCCGTCGGGCTGTTCCTGCTCTCCCGGCTGCACGTGGACTCCAGCGAGTGGCTGATCGGGTTCGACGTGGCGGTGCTGGGCACCGGGCTGGGCCTGTCCATGCAGATGCTCATCCTGGCCGCGCAGAACGGCTCGGAGCCGCGTGACATGGCCTCGACCACGTCCGGCGTGTCGTTCTTCCGCTCGCTGGGCGGCGCCGTCGGCGTGGCCGCGTTCGGCGCGATCCTGACCACCCGGCTCAAGGACGAGATCGCCGAGATGCTGAAGGCCGCGCACATCTCGATGCCGGGCGGCGGCTCGGAGGTGCAGCTCGGCAGCCCGAGCGCCATCCAGCTGCTCCCGGCGCCGATCAAGAACATCGTGCTGGAGGCGTTCACGCGCGGCCTGGAGACCGTGTTCATGGTCGGCGTGCCCATCGCGCTGCTCGGCTTCGTCGCGGCGCTCTTCCTCAAGGAGCTGCCGCTGCGCGGGTCGGGCGGGCCGGCCGCGCCGGAGCCGAAGCCGCTCGGCAAGGACGACCTCGTCCTGGCCGGGCTGCTGCTGGAGCTGATCGCGCAGCGCATCGAGCGGGTGAACGGCGAGCGCTCCGCGCTGCTGACCGCCGTGGCCGACATGGCGCCGCGCGACGGCCGCTCCGAGCGCGAGCGGGCCAGGTCGGTCGCGCAGAGCGTGCTGCGGCCCACCTCGCGCGCCCTGATCGCGCAGGCCACGCCACTGCAGAAAGACCTCGTAACAGGAGGAATCTCGTCATGATTCGCACGTTTGTGGGCGCCGTCGCGGCCACCCTGGCCATGCTGGCCGGGTTGTGGCTGATGATCGCGCCCTTCGCCCTCGGCACGCAGCCGGAGGACGCCGACTGGACGAACGCCACCCAGTCGGAGTTCTTCTCCGGGCTGGCGGTGGCCGTCGTGGGGCTCGCGGGCGCGATCGCCTTCGCGCTGTCCATCTACGAGGAGCTGGTGACGCGCGGCCTGGTGGTGCCGAAACAGCGCGCCGCCGAGCCGGAGCCGGAGCCCGAGCCGGTGCCGGCCGCCGCGCCGCAGGCGTCCTCCGCGGACCTGGCCGGGCTGCTCGCGCCGCTGGTCGAGGCGCTGCGTGAAGACCTGAACACCGCCCGCCACAGCGGTGAGCACCGCCAGAACGGCAAGGCGCCCCTGGTCGGAGTGGAGGAGACCCGATGAAGGCCAAGATGGGCGTGTCCGCCCTCATCCTGTTGTTCGTGGCCGGCCTGTGGCTGGTCGCCGCGCCGTTCGCGGTCGGTTACCAGCCGCGGGGCGCCGAGTACGTGGACGCGACGGTCAACGACCTGTGGCTCGGCGGCGGGATCGCCGCGCTCTCGTTCGTCACCCTCGTGATCTACGCCGCCGACGCGCTGCGCGACCTGGCCCGGCGCGGCAAGCACGCGGACGTCTGACGCGAGTCGTGCCGTGTTCGGCAACGGTACGGACCCGCGCTGGTGGGAGCGGCAGCGGGACTCGCGGAGGGAGCCGGCGGCTGGCCGGCTCCCGTCGGGCCGGTTCGAGATCGGCAAGGACGGCGCCGGCCTGCTCGTCGTGGGGTTCGACGGTTCGGGCCCGAGCCGCAACGCGCTGGCGTACGCGGCCGGGCTCGCCCGCAGGGACAACGCGGCGCTGCTCGTCGCGTTCGTGGAGGCGCTGAACACCGCCTCGCTCTGGTTCTTCGCCGGGTCGCCGATCCTCCCCGACTCGGCCGCGGACCTGACCGACGACCTCCGGGACGAGCTGCGCGGGGCCGGGGTGCCGTGGCAGTTCGTCAGCGTGCGCGGTGACACGGCGCGGGAGCTGGAGGCGCTGGCCGGGTCGTACCGGGCGGACGCGATCGTGGTGGGGCGCTCGCGTTCGTCGTGGCGGCGCTCGGTGGCGACGACCCTGGCGAAACGGGCGCGCCGTACGGTGCTGATAGTCCCCTGACCTGGCCCGACGTCGCATATGGTGGCCAGATGAAACGTGTCGCCACCATGGCGCTCGTGGTGCTGGGGTCCGTTTCGTGCGGCGCGGGAGGGCCGGCCACCGCGCCCGCGCCGGAGGCTTCCGCGCACCACGACCAGCCGCTCTCGCCTTCGCCCTCACCGTCACTCACGTCCCCGTCCGCTCCCGCGACGGCGTCGGGCTCGCCCACCTCGACGGCGCCGCCCGCGTTCGCCTCGAAGGTCTCGCCCGTCTCCCGCGACCGCCTGCCGCACTCGTGGCGGCCCGGCTGCCCGGTGCACTACCGGGATCTGCGGCTGGTCACGCTGTCGTACTGGGGCTTCGACGGCAAGCCGCACACCGGGGAGTTGGTGGTGCGCAAGACGGTCACCGACGACATCGAGAAGGTCTTCGAGAAGCTGTACGACTGGCGCTGGCCGATCCGGCAGATGAAGCTGGTGGACGCGTACAAGGCCGACGACTTCGACTCGATCGACGCCGACAACACCTCGGCCTTCAACTGCCGCCGGGCCACCGGGTCGAGCAACTGGTCGAACCACGCATACGGGGAAGCAATAGACATCAATCCCCGCGAGAACCCATATGTCACCGCAAGTGGCAGCACGGCACACGAAAATGCCGAGAAGTTCACAGAACGCCCAATGAAGGGTAAAGGGGTCATCAACCCCGGCGACCGCGTCGTTAAGGCGTTCGCCCAGGTCGGCTGGGAGTGGGGCGGCTACTGGTCGGGAGCCAAGGACTACCAGCATTTCTCCAAGGGCGGAGGCTGAACCTTGCGCCTCCGGACCCGCCTATCAGCCCTTCGCCCGCTGATAGTCCAGCCAGGCGCGCCCGGCCCTGGCGGCGCCGGCTCGCGCCTCCCGCACCTCCTCGGGGCCGTACCGCGCCTTGTACTCGCGGAACAGGGTCCACGCCGCAGCCATCCCGGCCACGCCCGCGCGCGGGGCGTCGTACTGGCACGCTGGAAGCCCCTCACGACAGGAAGGGCTCGATGATGCGTATCGGCGTGACCGGCCACATGAACCTCACTCCCGAGACGGCCCGCCTCGTCTCCGACGCTCTACGCGCGCATCTCGCCTCACTGGACGGCGACCTCGTGGGGGTGTCCTGCATCGCTCGCGGGGCGGACAGCCTGTTCGCCGAGGCCGTGCTCGCGGCCGGCGGGGACTTGGAGGTCGTTCTACCGTCGAGGGACTACCGCCACGCCAAGGTGAAGCCGGACCATGCCGAGCAGTTCGACCGGCTCATGACTGCGGTGACCGTCCGGTTCATGGACTTCGACCACGCCAGCCGCGAGGCGTACGAGGCCGCGAACGAGGCCGTGCTGTCCTCGATCGACGAACTGGTGGCCGTGTGGGACGGCCGGCCCGGAACCGGGCGCGGCGGCACGGCCGAGGTGGTGGCCGAGGCCCAAGATCGCGGCCTGCCCGTGACCGTCATCTGGCCGGACGGGGCCGCGCGAGAGTAGACCGTTGCCGCCGGTCCCCAACCAATGGCAGAAAGGTGTTCTGCACATCAGAGGCTCCGTTTGCCGAATCTTTCCGAGGCAGGAAAGCCCAGTGGGGACGACCAGCATTTCTCCAAGGGTGGAGGCTGAGAGAATTCGCTCATGGCGGCCAAGGACGGCGACGGGTGGGCCGTGTGCTCACAAGGTCACAGGCACTGGGGGCTGCACGGCGCGTCGGGGCTTCTCGTCGTGCATCATGACGCGGCCGGTGTGCCGTACGTGCTGATGCAGAAGCGCTCCTGGTGGAGCCACCACGGCGGCACGTGGGGGTTGCCCGGCGGCGCCCGCGACAGTCACGAGGACGCGGTCACCACCGCGCTGCGCGAGGCCCGCGAGGAGGCGGCGCTGGCCGGCGACGAGCTGCGGGTGCAGGGCGTCTACCTCGACGACCACGGCGGGTGGGCGTTCGAGACCGTGATCGCCGAGTCGGCCGAGCTGATCGCGGCGGCGCCCGCCAACGGCGAGAGCTCCGAGCTGCGCTGGGTGCGGCTGCCCGAGATCACCGAACGCCGGCTGCACCCCGGCTTCGCCGCGACCTGGGGCGAGGTGCGGGAGGCGATCCGGCCCGAGACCGTCGTGCTCGACGTGGCCAACATCGTCGGCGCGCGGGCCGAGCACGGCTGGTGGCGCGACCGGCTGGGGGCGGCCAACCGGCTGCTGCGCGAGATCTCCGGGCTGCGGCCGGCCCATCCGGTGCTGACGCAGTGGTATCCGCGGATGGTGGCGGTCGTGGAGGGCGCGGCCAGGAGCGCGCAGGAGGTGCCCGGGATCCAGGTGGTGGCCGCCACGGGGAGCGGCGACGACGCGATCGTGGACGTCGTGCGCCAGGCCCGGCCGTGGGAGCGGGTCATCGTCGTCACCGCCGATCGGGCGCTGAAGGAGCGGGTCGGCGCGCTGGGCGCCGAGACCAGGGGCCCGAAGTGGCTGCTGTCACAACTCGGCGGCGCATAGGCGAACAGCCGGGCAGGCGGGTAGCCGGGCAGGCGGGCAGGCGGGCAGGCGGGCGGATGGTGGCGACAGGCCGTCAGCGGACGGACGGCAGCGGGCGGCGTGCGAGGGGCCGTCACGGGTCGCGGGTCAGAGCTCGGAGGGGATCACCCGGTCGAAGGCGGCCTTGAGCCCTGTCACGTCGAGCACGCGTTGCAGCACCCCATGGACGCCCACGATGCATAAGGAGCCGGCGTGCGCCGAGACCCTGCGCTGATGCTCCACCAGCACCCACAGGCCGCTGGAGTCGCAGAACTCGAGCTTCCCGGCGTCGATCACGATCTCCACCCGGCCCTCGCCGAACAGCCGGACCAGGCAGTCCTTCAGCAGTGGCGCCGTGAGCTTGTCGAGATCACCGGTGAGGCGCACCAGCGCGTCGCTGCCACCGCGCTGCACCTCGACGTTGAGATCCGCCACCTCCTGAACGTACACCCCTGTCACCACAGCCGCTATCGTGGTTTCCGCACAGGAGGGTTCGCATAGTGGACGAGTGCAGCCGCCTTGAAAGCGGCCAGGTCAGCGATGGCCTCGTGGGTTCGAATCCCACACCCTCCGCTCACTCGCGGATGCCCGCGAACCCGTCGCCCACGCAGGCGGCGAGCTGCAGGAAGGCCTCCCTGGTCGGCTCCTGGAGCCGGTCGAGGTCGATCTCCGCCCCCTCCTCCAGGTGGGGGTCATAGGGCACCCTGATCACGGCGCGGCACCGGGCGGCGAAATGGGCCTCCAGCTTCTTGATGTCCACCGCCGACTTCGACCGGGGCCGGACGCTGCACAGCACCACGGTCGCGTTCTTCACCAGATCCGCGTAGTGGTGGGCCTCCAGCCAGTCGAGCGTGGCCGAGGCCGCCCTGGCGCCGTCCACCGACGGTGAGCTCACCAGCACGATCTGGTCGGCCAGCCCGAGCACGCCGCCCATGGCGGAGTGCAGCAGGCCGGTGCCGCAGTCGGTGATGCAGATCGAGTAGAAGTTCTCCAGCACCTGGGAGACGGCCTGGTAGTCGGCGCCGCTGAACGCCTCCGAGACCGACGGGTCGCGGTCGGAGGCCAGCACCTCCAGGCGCGACGGGGCCTGCGAGGTGAACGCCCGGATGTCGACGTACCGCTTGACCTGGTCGCGCTCGTTGAGCAGGTCGCGCACGGTGGCCGAGGTCTCCAGGACGAGCTTGTCGGAGAGCGTGCCCCGGTCGGGGTTGGCGTCGACCGCGATCACCCGGTCGCCGCGCATCTGGGCCAGGGTGGCGCCGAGGCCGACCGTGGTGGTGGTCTTGCCCACGCCGCCCTTCAGGCTCAGCACGGCCACGCGGTGGTGCCCGGCGGTGACCGGGGTGCGCGCCCTGGTGACGAGCTCGCGGCGGCGGCGCACCTCGGGCGACTCGCCCGGCTTGATCCAGCCGCCGGACGCCTTGTAGACCAGGCGGCGCCAGCCCTTGGAGGGGGCGTTGCGCCGTCCGCGAAGCAGGGACTCCGGGTCGAGGCTGTCGGCGGTCGGCCGGCCGGTGATCGGCGGCCTGGGGGAAGAGGTGAACACGGGGATCGGGGCCGGGCGGCGGTGCGGCTGCGTGACCGGCGGGATCTCCCGCTCGGCGGGCCGCCACTCGGGCTGCTCGCTCCGCTGCTGCCGGTCGGTCTGGGGATGCCCGGCTTGTGGATTGCCGGTTTGGGGGTGCCCGGTCCGAGAGTGCGCGGCGGGAGGATGTCCCGTCGAGGGATGCCCCGTCGAGGGATGCCCCGTCGAGGGATGCCCCGTCGAGGGATGCCCCGTCGAGGGATGCCCCGTCGAGGGATGCCCCGTCGCGGAATGTCCGGTCGGGGGATGCCCGGTCTGGAGCTGGTCGGCTTGGGAGCGCTCCTGCCACGGCTCGGTCTGCTGCGGGCCCGACTCGCTCCACTGCTGCCGCTCGGTGTGCGACTCGCCCCATTGGGGACGCTCCGGCTCGCTCCACTGCGGGCGCTCCGCCTGTGACTCGCCCCACGCGAGTTCCGGCTGCGACTCGGTCCACGCGGGGTGCTGTTCCTGGCCGGGCGCGTCGGGATCGCCCCACTGCGGGCGCTCGCCCCTCGGCAGGGTCTGCGACGGCTCCGCCCACTGCGGCAGGTCGGTGCGCGGCAGGGTCTCGGGGGACTCCACCTGCCGGACGGGGTTCTCGCCCGCGATCTCCGCACGTACGAACTCCGCGCCGGCGGACTCTCCGACGGGCTCCTCGTGTGCGGGCTCCGTGCGGGCCGGCTCCTCGGCCCAGGCCGGTGGCTCGTTGCGCGGATGGGTGCCGGCCCAGGCGCCGCCCTCGGCCCTCTCGACCGGCTCCTCCGTACGGGACTCGACCTCGGCCTGCGCCTGCCCGCTCGCCTCGGCCTGCGCCTGCCCGGCCGGCTCGGCAACGGAGGCGTGGCCAGGATCGGTGTGGCCGGGCTCGGCGTGGCCGGGCTCGGTGCGGCCGGCCTCGACGGCTCCGGCGTGGTCAGGGGCGGCGGCTCCGGCGTGGTCGGGCGCGACCGTCTCACCGCGGAGAGCCCCGGTGGTGCCCGGCTCGTCCTGGTCGGCGTGGCCGGGACCGGCCGGACCCGGCGGATCGGCGTGGAAATGGCCGGCCGGGTCGGTGTGGCCGGAGGCGGTCGTCTCGGTGCGGGCGGTCTCGTCGGCGGGCCGCGCGGCCTCGGCGGCCAGCCGCTCCACCTCGCGTGACCAGTCGGCCGTCACCGTCTCGTCGGCGGGCGGCGGCCACGACGTCTCCTCCGCCCGCTGGCCCGGCCCTGGCCGGCCGGTCTCCTGCTCGGGCGGCGTGAACGGCAGCGCGTACGTGTCGGTGTCGTCGGGACGCGGCAGCGGCCGCAGCGGAGCGTGGAAGGGATCCTCCACGTCCGGCGCCGAGGCCCCGGACCGCTCCTGGAACCCGGCCCCGTCCAGCCACTCCCCGGCCTCGCTCTCCCGCTCGGGGACCTCCTCGGCGGCCTCGGGGCCGTACACGGAGTCGACGGCCGCGCGGAACAGCGGCGGCGTCGGAGTGTCACTCTGCTGGGACGCCAGCAGCCACGGGTCCTGGGGGTACGGCGAGGCGACCGGCTCGTCGGCGGAGACAGCCGAGGCGCTGACAGGGACGGGGGCTTCGTCCGTCTCCTTGATGGCGTCCAGCCAGGCCAGCTGCTCCTCGAGAGATTCTTCTCGATCGTGTCTTGCCACCGTGTTCCCCCTCGGGTGGGTCTAAAGGGGCAGCAAATACCTTGCAGATTATCGCCATGGCTCACGGTCCAGCCCGGCAACCCACAACTTCTTTGCCCGGCTACCGTGGTCCGCATGCGAGCCATTGAGATCGCCAGCCCAGGCGGACCCGAGGTCCTGGAGTGGCGCGAGGTGCCGGAGCCGCACGTCGGGCGCGGGGACGTGCTCATCGACGTCGCCGCCTCGGCGGTCAACCGAGCCGACGTCATGCAACGCCAGGGATTCTACGACCCGCCGGCCGGGGCGCCGCCGTACCCGGGGCTGGAGGTCTCGGGCGTGGTGGCCGAGGTGGGCGCGGACGTGGAGCAGTTCAAGCCGGGTGACGAGGTGTGCGCGCTGCTCGCCGGCGGGGGTTACGCCGAGCGCGTGGCCGTACCGTGGCAGCAGGTCATGCCCGTGCCGGAGAAGGTGTCGCTGCGCGAGGCCGCCGGGCTGCCGGAGGTGGCGTGCACGGTCTGGTCCAACGTGTTCATGGTCGGGCGGCTGCGCCGGGGCGAGACGCTGCTGGTGCACGGCGGGGCCAGCGGGATCGGCACGTTCGCGGTGCAACTGGCCAAGGCGCTCGGCTCGCGCGTGGCCGCCACCGTCGGCTCGGCCGCCAAGGCCGAGCGCGTCAGGGAGCTGGGCGCGGACGAGGTCATCAACTACCGCGAGGAGGACTTCGCGGACAGGGTGCAGGCCGACGTCATCCTCGACATCATGGGCGCGAAATACCTCGCGCCCAACGTCCGGGCGCTGCGCACCGGCGGCCGGCTGGTGGTCATCGGGATGCAGGGCGGCCGCAAGGGCGAGCTCGACCTGGGCGCGCTGCTCGCCAAGCGCGCCTCCGTGCACGGCACGACGCTGCGCGCCCGCCCGGTGGACGAGAAGGGCGTCATCGTACGCAGCGTCGTCGACAACGTCTGGCCCCTGGTCGGAGCCGGTGCCGTGGGGCCCGTGGTGCACGCGGAGGTGCCCATGTCCGACGCCGCGCAGGCTCACCGGATGCTGGATTCGGGGGAGCACGTCGGCAAGATCCTGCTAGTACGGTGAGTGTTATGAATGCTGAGGACAACAACACCCCCCACATCGTGGTGGTGGGCCCCGACTTCCAAGGTGGTCAGGGCGATAACGGCGAGGACGATCGATCGGTCACCAACCTGGTCGAGCAGCCTGCCAAGGTGATGCGCATCGGCAGCATGATCCGCCAGCTTCTCGAGGAGGTCCGCGCGGCTCCCCTCGACGAGGCCAGCCGCAAGCGGCTGAAGGAGATCCACGAGTCCTCCATCAAGGAGCTCGAGGACGGGCTCGCGCCGGAGCTGGTCGACGAGCTGGAGCGGCTCTCGCTCCCGTTCACCGACGACAACGGCACGCCGCCGAGCGACGCGGAGCTGCGCATCGCGCACGCCCAGCTCGTGGGCTGGCTCGAAGGGTTGTTCCACGGCATCCAGACCACGCTGTTCGCGCAGCAGATGGCCGCGCGCGCGCAGCTGGAGCAGATGCGCAGGGCGCTGCCCGGTGTGCCGCACGGCGACGAGACGCAGCGTCCGCCCGGCGGTTCCGGCCCTTACCTGTAGCGGCGCCGCCGGTGGAGGCCCCGTCCGGGTGACGAGGGGGCTCCGCCGGCCGGGCCGAGGGCTCTTCCGGTCGCCAGGGGGCGGCGGCCGCTCGTGAAGCGGAGCCATCCGCAGGGCGGCTACGCGTAGAGCTTCTCGATCACCTGTGCGACGCCGTCGTCGTCGTTGGTCGCGGTCACGTGGTCGACCGCCGCCAGCACGTCGGGGTGCGCGTTCGCGACGGCGTACGACGTGCCTGCCCAGCTCAGCATGGGCAGGTCGTTCGGCATGTCCCCGAACGCGACGACCTGGGCCGGCTTGATCTCGTGCTGCCCGGCGAGCGCCGCCAGGGCCGTGGCCTTCGTCACGCCCTGGGCGCTCATCTCGATCAGGCCCCTGCGGCTGGAGTGCGTGGCCGTCACCAGGTGCCCCACCAGCTCGTGGACGATGGCCTGCAGCTCGTCGGCGCCCATGGCCGGATGCAGGGCCAGCAGCTTGGCGCACGGCCTGGCGGTCACCGAGTCGACCCGGACGGCTCCCGCGTGCCGGTCCAAGCCTCCTAGCAGGAAATCTGACTCATGCGCAAAACCGGCTTCATACTCGACCGAAAATACGAGTTCGGACACGTTCGCTCTTAGCTGAGCGACGACTTCCTCCAGTACGTCCACGGTGATGAGGTGAGATTCCACTATCCGTTCGGTATGGAGATCGTAGATCAGGGCCCCGTTGGCGCAGATGGCCAGGCCGCGGTGCCGCACGGCGCTCGCCACCCCGCCCATCCACCGGGGCGGACGCCCTGTCACGATGGCCAGCACGGCCCCGGATTCCTCGACCTTGCCGAAGGCGGCGACCGTGCGGGGAGACACGGTTCCGTCTGTGCGCAACGCGGTGCCGTCGAGGTCGGTGGCCACTAGACGCGGTGCGGGAAGACTGTGCATAACAGGTTCCAGTTTGCCCGGTGATGCCGCCTGACAGAAATCTTCCTAGGGACGGGAACACCAACGCGCCAGAATGGTGTTAGATGTGATGGCGTTGTATTAGCTGATCCCGTAGTGAAAACCAGCATGACTTTGTCTGAGCCACCCCGGGTGCTTGCTGTACGACACACCGGGACCCACGAGGTGTGGGTCCCATAGATTCACATCCTGAGGGAGAGCTTTTATGGCTCAGGGAACCGTCAAGTGGTTCAACGCCGAGAAGGGCTTCGGCTTCATCGCCCCGGACGGCGGTGCGCCGGACGTGTTCGTGCACTTCTCCGAGATCGTCGGCAACGGCTACCGCAGCCTTGAAGACGGCCAGCGGGTCGAGTTCGAGATCACGCAGGGCCAGAAGGGGCCGCAGGCCTCTCAGGTCCGAGCCATCTGACCTGTAGCAGCGAGATAGACCGGGGTTCGCTTCCAGCGGGCTCCGGTCTTTTGCTTGTGTCGGGGAGGTCACGGCTGTGACTCGACTCACACACGCGCCGAACCGGCGGGCCTCCGCCGCCCATCCACCTGGTATGAGGTACGCGTGGTTATGCCACCCCGTGACCGTCACCGGGGTGCTGGTGCTGCTCGTCAACGACCATCTGCTCAAACAGGCCTGGCCGGGGCCGGTCACCGGCAAGCTCAGCGACGTCGCCGGGCTCGTCGTGGCGCCCGCGCTGGTGTCGCTGCTGTTCCGGCGGCGGGCCGACCTGGCGGCGACCGTGCTCACAGGAGCGCTCTTCGCGGTCGTCAAAACGACGGAGACGGGCGCGGAGGCCGCCTCCCATGCCTGGACCCTCGTGGCGGGCCCGTCGCGCGTCCTGGCCGATCCCACGGACCTCCTGGCGCTTCCCGCGCTCGCCCTCGCCTGGTGGGCACGCCGCAGAAGCCTCGACCGCCCGCCGTCGGCCCGGTGGCGGATCGTCGTGACGGCGCCGCTGGCCGTCCTGGCGGTCGCCGCCACGAGCGCCACGCCCCCGCCGCCCTCGGCCATCTCCGTCGAGGTGGACCGCGACGGGCTGATCCACGTGCGCTCGCTCGGGGCACCGTCCTGGACCTCCGGTGACGGCGGCCTCACCTGGACGGATACGGACGGCGGACCGGCCATGGACGGCCGGCCGGTCAAGGAGGGGCAGAGCGCCATGTGCGTGCCCGGGCAGGCCACCCGGTGCTACCGCGTGGTCAAGGGCCGGATGGCGGTGGAGCAGTCGGACGACGGCGGCCGCACGTGGGAGCCGTCCTGGCAGGCGTCACAGGACGACCTGGCGCGGATGGCCAGGCGGTACGACCTCGACTGGATGAGCAGGGCCCACTCCGTCCCGGTCGGGCTCGCCTCCACGGCCCTGGCCGTGCAGGCGCGGCCCGGGGGCGGGCACGTCGTCGTGGTGGCCAACGGCCCCGCCGGCATCGTCGTACGTGACGCCTCGGGGGGCTGGCGGCACCTGGGCCGGCCGGGCGACGACCCCGCCGCCCTGGACCTGAGCCCCGAATCGGGCGTGGCGTTCTTCCTGGCGGCCTGCACGTTGCTCGGCGGGATGGGGGCCGGGCTGCGCCGCCACACCCGCGCCTACCTGACCTGCGCGACCGTCACCTGCCTGAGCCTGCTGGCGCTGCTCAACGGCGGCCTGGCGGGGGCGGGGAGCGTCTTCACGAGCGGGAACGCGTTCCCGCTCCACGGCTTCCTGCTCTTCGTCGTCCTCTCGGGCGCGGTGACGTGCCTGGTGCTGGCGTGCGCCGGCCGGGCCAGGCTCGTGCCCGTGACCGTCGGCCTGCTGGCCGCGCCGCTCGTCCACACGAGCGTCTATCTGCCGTTCCGGGGCTGGGCGGTGGGCACGCCGGACTCATATGGGGTCGCGGTCGCGCTGGCCGCGCTGCTGACCGGCCTCGTCCTGCTGGTGAGCGCCCTGCTCATCAGGAGGGACGCCCGCCGCGCGGACCCGCGTCCGGACGGCCGCTGACGGCGGCCGCCCGGGTGCGGGCTACTTGGCGGGCTGCAGGACGTCGAGCCCCACGTACGGGCGCAGCGCCTCGGGAACCACCACCGAGCCGTCGGCCTGCTGGTGGGTCTCCAGGATCGCCACGATCCAGCGGGTCGTGGCGAGGGTGCCGTTGAGCGTGGCCACGCTCTGGGGCTTGCCGTCCTTGTCGCGATAGCGGACGGCCAGCCTGCGGGCCTGGAACTCGGTGCAGTTGGAGGTCGAGGTCAGCTCGCGGTAGCGGCCCTGGGTGGGGATCCACGCCTCGCAGTCGAACTTGCGCGCCGCCGACATGCCGAGGTCGCCCGCCGCCGTGTCGATGACGCGGTAGGGCACCTCGATCTTGGCCAGCATCTCCTTCTCCCAGGCGAGCAGGCGCAGGTGCTCCTCGTGCGCGTCCTCGGGCCGCACGTAGGAGAACATCTCGACCTTGTCGAACTGGTGCACCCTGATGATGCCCCTGGTGTCCTTGCCGTACGAGCCCGCCTCGCGGCGGAAGCACGACGACCAGCCCGCGTAGCGCAGCGGCAGGTCGTCGGCGTTGAGGATCTCCTGGGCGTGGTAGCCCGCCAGCGACACCTCGGAGGTGCCGACCAGGTAGAGGTCGTCCTCGGGCAGCCGGTAGATCTCCTTGTCGTGGGCCACGTGGAAGCCGGTGCCCTGCATCGTCTCCGGCTTGACCAGCACCGGAGTGATCATCGGCGTGAACCCGGCCTCGATCGCCTGCTGCATCGCCATGTTGAGCAGGCCGAGCTGCAGCCGCGCGCCGACGCCCTTGAGGAAGAAGAAGCGCGAGCCGGACACCTTGGCCCCGCGCTCCATGTCGATGGCGCCGAGCGCCTCGCCGAGCTCCAGGTGGTCCTTCGGCTCGAAGTCGAACTGCCTGGGCTCGCCGTGCGTCTCGAGCACCACGTAGTCGTCCTCGCCGCCGGGCGGGGCGCCCTCCTCGACGAGGTTGGGCACCGTCTGGAGCAGGTCGTCCAGCTCGGCGCCGAGCTTCTCCGCCTCGGACTCGGCCGACTTGACCTGGCCCGCGAGCTCCTTGGCCCGCTGGAGCAGGGCGGACTTCTCCTCGCCCTGCGCCCTGGAGACCGACTTGCCCATGCTCTTCTGCTCTGCGCGCAGAGACTCGAACGAGGTCAGCGCGGATCGGCGGCGCTCGTCGAGGTCGAGCAGCGTGTCGACGACCGAGTCGTCCTCACCGCGGGCACGCTGCGACGCCCGTAGCCGGTCGGGGTCCTCACGAAGGGTACGCAGGTCAATCACAAGGAAAGGCTACCGGCGCGGGAGGGCCCCACGCCCCTGGTTTCCCACCGGCCACCCGCCCTCACCCCTGTGAGGGCGGCCGGCCGGGGCCGCGCTCAGACCTGGCCGGTACGGATCCGCGCCAGCCAGTCGCCCGCCTCGGCGAACTCCCGGTCGGACGTGCCCCGCTTGATCTGCGGCACGATGCCGTCGGCCCGCGGGTAGCTGCCCAGGAAGCGCACCTCGCCGCAGATCCGGTGCAGCCCGGCGATGGCCTCGCCGACCCGCGCGTCGGCGATGTGCCCCTCGAAGTCGAAGTGGAAGAAGTAGCGCCCGATCCCGTCACCGGTCGGCCGCGACTCGATGCGCGTCAGGTTGACCCCGCGCACGGAGAACTCGGTCAGCATCTCCAGCAGCGCGCCCGGGTGGTCGTCGGCCAGGAAGACCACCAGCGTGGTGCGGTCGGAGCCGGTCGCCGCCGGGAGCGGCGCGGGCCGGCCGACCTTGACGAACCGGGTCACGGTGTCGGACCGGTCGCCGATGTCGGTGGCCAGCTCCACCAGCCCGTAGTGCTCGCCGGCGATGCGGGCGGCGATCGCGGCGTCGTACGGCGAGCCGGGCAGCGAGACCTCCTGCGCGGCGGCCGCGGTCGAAGGCGCGGCGACCACGACGGCGTCGGGCAGCTCGCGGGCGATGAAGTTGCGGCACTGCGTGATGGCCGCGGGATGGGTGTAGACCCGCTTGATGTGGGGGATCTCGGTGTCGGGCCGGGCCAGCAGCGAGAACTGCACGGGCAGCAGCAGCTCGGCGTCGATCAGCAACGGCTCGCCCCAGGCGAACTCGTCGAGGGTCGTCGTGATCGCGCCCTCGATGGAGTTCTCCAGCGGCACCACGGCGCCGTCGGCGTCACCGGTGCGGGCGGCGTTGAGCGCGGCGCTGACGGTCGCGCAGGGCAGTCGCTCGGCGGTGGGGTCGAGGAGCCTCAGGGCCTCTTCGGTGAAGGTCCCTTCCGGTCCGAGATAGGCGAGTCTGGGCATGGACCCAGACTATCCGCAGGTGAAGACTTCCCAGCGGATCTTTTACCCAAGCGTTGAACACGCAGCTCGCGCCCCCTGCCCCGAACTCGCCGCTCCCGCACGGCCGCCGACGCCCGCACGGCCGCCGACGCCCGCACGGCCGCCGATACCCGTACGGCCGCCGATACCCGCACGCCACCCGGGAGGGGGCCTACAGCGACTCGGAGGCCGGGCACGCGACCAGCGGCCCGTGCCCCAGCCTGGCGGCCCGCACCGCCTCTTCCTCCTCCGGCGACAGCGGCTGCTGCCCCTTGCCGCCCACCACCGTCCGCACGTACGTACGCGTCTCGCTGCGCCCGTTGATGGAGGTCAGCACGATCCCGTCGCCCAGCCCGTTGATCATGGCCACCGAGAACGACAACCGCCCGGTCATCTCCGACAGCGCGTCGTAGCGGCACACGGCCACGTCCCGGATGGCCCTGAGATCACCACGGCCCTCGCTGAGCTGCCGGAACAGCAGGTGCCGGCAGTCCTCGACCGTGGCCCTGGCCTGGCGCGACGCCAGATATCCCAGCAATACGCCGCTGACCCCTGCGACGACGCCCACGATCACCCCTGCGGTAACGAGCACGGCACAGAGGGTAGTGCCCGGTCAAGTGATCTGTCGGCGTTTCGGCAGCCAGGACGTCAACAACCACACCAGCGCCAGCGCGCCGAGCCCGTACCCGTTCTGGACGATCTTCCCCAGCACCAGGCTCACCCCCGGTATCTCGGCCGCCTTGAGCGAGACCCCCCACCAGGGCACCGGCACCACGTAGTACAGCCACACCCCCGCCGCGACCCGCAGCCGCACCGGATCGCGCCCGTCGCCCACGATGGCCGCGAGCACCACGACCACCCAGGCCAGGTGGTGGATCCAGGCGACCGGCGACAGCAGCACGGCCATCAGCCCGACGAGCGCGACCGCCGTGAGCCCGTCACCCGCCCGGTACGCCGCCAGCGCCCCCCGGAACCCGAACCACCCGACCACGGCCACGAGCACCGCCCAGATGGCCGTCGTCAGCAGGTCGGGCAGGTAGAGCCGGATCAGCATGCCGCGCATCGACTGGTTGGTGGTGGCCGCGTTCGCGCCCAGGCGTTCGGGGTCGAGCAGCGCCGAGAACCAGAAGTCCACCGCGTCCTGCGGAATCACCGCGAACGGCAGCAGCGTCAGCACCGCGGCCACGAACGACGCCATGAAGAACGTCCGCCACTGCCTGGTGACCAGCAGGTAGATCAGGAAGACGCCGGGCGTCAGCTTGACCGCCGTGGCCAGCCCGATCAGGAACCCGCGCGGCCACCACGGCCGCCTGGCCACGCAGTCGGCCAGGCACAGGGCGACCAGCAGGATGTCCACCTGGCCGAACCGCACCTGGTCCCTGATCGGCATCAGGTAGGTGCAGGCCACCATGAGCAGCGCGAACACCCACGGCGCGTACCCGCGCGACGACTCCCGCCCCAGCACCTGCCGGAACGCGAACCCCACGGTCACGGCCAGCGCCACGAAGATCCCCGCCGTCCACACCCACTGGGCCGTCTCCCACGACATCAGGGCCAGCACCACGGCCAGCATCGCGGCGATGGGCGGGTACGTGAACGGCAACAACTGCGGCGCGGGCGTGACGTAGTCGTACACCGGCCGGCCTTCGAGGAGCATCTGCCCCCCGGTACGGTAAACGTCGAGGTCGACCAGGCGTTGGTCGTCCGGATTGGTGAGCCATCCGTGCACCAGGGGGGCCGCGGCCGCCACGACGACGAGGGCCGCCACCACCCACGCCCACCACTGCCGCCGTCTCACCCGCACCTCGCCACTTGTCACGGTGTGGCACGTTACCGTGGCTGTTGTTGATCGAGGGGCAGACTACTGGGGGTCCGCACATGCCGAACGCCACACCGTACCCGCCAAAGGTCCGGTATGCGTCGCACCCCCACCCCGCCCGTCCCGCTCCCCTTGGCCACCAGGTCGGCCCTGGCCGGCGCGCGGCCGGCCCCGCACGCCTCGTGGACCTCGGCCCCCGCGTCGGGCGTCCGGCCGGCCTCGGCCGGCGTCTCGCCCTCCTGCTCCTCGCCGTGCTCTCGCCCTGCCTCCTCGCCGCCCCCGCCACGGCTGCGCCCCTCCCCGCCACCACCCCCGTCCTGAGCGCCGGCGCCGCCGGCGGAATCGGAACCCCCAACGCAACCGGGATGGCCGACGGAACCGGGGCCCCCTACGCAACCGGGATCGCCGGCGGGACCGGGGCCCCCTACGCAACCGGGATCGCCGGCGGGACCGGGGCCCCCTACGCAACGGGGATGGCCGGCGGGACCGGGGCCAGCCGCGGAATCGAGGCGACCGGCGGGAGCGAGGTGGGTCACGGTGCCGCCGTGGCCGATCGGGCGGGCGAGGCGAGTGTCGTCGCCGACCGGCGGCGGGTGGCCCTGATCGGCGTTCCGGGGCTGGAGTGGAGCGACCTGGACGAGACGAGGACCCCGCACCTGTGGCGGCTCGTGGGGCAGGGGGCCTCGGGCTCGCTCTCCACCCGGACCGTGCCGCCCCCCGACCGGGGCATCACCTGCCCCGCGTCCGGCTGGCTGACGGTCTCGGCGGGGCAGCGGGCGGGCACGGAAGGCAAGGGCTGCCAGGCGGCTCCCGTTCCCCGGGCCGACGGTGAGAGTGCCACGGTGCCGGGGTGGGACGCGCTGGCCGCGTACCAGGCCGAGACCGGCTACGACGCCCGGATCGGCACGCTCGGCCAGGCCGTCGCGCACGGTGGAGGGAAGGTCGCCGCGATCGGTCCCGGCGCTGCGCTGGCCGCAGCGGACAAGACCGGAAATATCACCAAATACTCTCCCACTCTCGACGGCCTCGGCGATCCCACCGCCTACGACCTGATCGTCTTCGAGGCCGCCGACCTCGCCGACGCCTGGCAGCGGCAGCCCCTCGACGAGTACGGCGTTCCCGCCGCCCTCCCCGCCGCCGCCCGCCGCGCCGCGGTGAGCCAGGCGGACCGGCAGATCGGCGCGCTGATCGGCCGGCTGCCCGCGACCACCACCGTCCTGGTCGCAGGCGTCTCGGACGTCACCCCGAACGCCCACCTCCACGTCGCCATCGCCGCCGGCCCCTCCCCGGACGGCCGGCCGTATCGCCAGGGCCGCCTCACCGCCACCTCCACCCGCCAGGACGGCCTGGTCGCGATCACCGACCTCACCGCCACCACCATCCAGCTCCTGGGCCTGCCCGCGGCCCGGGAGGTGGTCGGCCGCCCCTGGCAGGCGGGCGGGCCCGCCCCCGCCGCGCCGTCCGAGACGGTGACGGAGCTGGCGGACGCGGACCTGGCCAGCCAGGTGCTCCGTGAGGTACGCGGCCCCTTCTTCACCGTCCTGGTCACCGTCCAGCTCCTCTTCTACGCCTTCGCCGCCCTGGCCCTGCGCCGCCGCACCCGCATCCCCGCAACCCCGCCCACACCTGGGAAGTCGCGTGGCTCCGGCGCGCACGCCGGAACCGACGGCACGGCTGCGCGTCCCGAAGGCCACGGGACAGACGCCCATCCCGGCCCCTCCGGCACGAACGCACCCGCCGGGCTGCCCGGGGACGGACAGCCCGGAACCGCCGACGCAGGCGAGCAGCCCGGAATTCCCGACGCAAGCGGACAGCCCGACACCCCCAGCGCAGGCGGACAGCCCGGAACCCCCGACGCGGGCGGACAGCCCGGAATCCCAGGCGCGGGGGCGCATGCCGGAGCCTTCGGCATGGGCGCGCACGCTGGCGCCTTCGGCGCGGGGGCGCACGGGCGGGAGGCGGCGGGGGCTTCCAGGCTGCTCACGGCCGTGCAGATCGTCGCCGTGGTCAGCGGGGCCATCGCCGTGTCCACCTTCCTGGCCCAGCTCGTGCCCTGGTGGACCTTCCCCGTGCCGATGTTGTCGGTGATCGTGACGATCCTCGCCATCGCCGGCCTCATCACCGCGCTCGCCTTCGCCGGCCCCTGGCGCGCGCACGTGCTCGGCCCCCTCACCGCCGTCGCCGCCATCACCTCGATCGCCCTGCTGCTCGACGTCATGACCGGCTCCAAGCTGCAGGTGAACGCCGTGACCGGCTACGAGCCGGTGACCGGAGGGCGCTTCTACGGCTTCAGCAACATCGCCTTCGCCGTCTACGCCACGGGCACCATCCTCGGCCTGGCCGGGGTGGCGCAGTGGCTGCTGCGACGGAACGTGTCGAGAGGCGTGGTCGTGGCGTTGTGCGGGGTCTACGGGGCATTCGCGATCTTCGCGGACGGATGGCCTTCGTGGGGCGCGGACTTCGGCGGTGTGCCGGCGTTCGTGGTCGGCCTGGCCGTCTTCCTGATCCTGCTCTCCGGCAAGCGGGTCTCCCCGCTGAGGCTCCTGCTCGTGGGCCTGGCAGGGGCCGTGATCGTGGGTGTGCTCTCCCTGGTCGACTGGCTGCGCCCGGAGACCCAGCGCACTCACCTGGGCAATTTCGTCCAGCAGATCATCGACGGCCAGGCGTGGACCGTCATCGGCCGCAAGTTCGGCGCCATGATCGGCGTCACGGTGGGCAACTGGTCACTGACCCTCCTCTCGCTGGTCGCGCTGGCGTTTCTCTTCCTCGTGCTGGCCCGCCCGTCACGCTGGGGCGCCTCCTCGCTCGGCCAGGCCTACCACCTGGCCCCGACGCTCAGAGCGGGCCTGTTCGGCGCCCTGACGTGCGCCTTCGTCGGCTTCCTGATGAACGACTCGGGCATCGCCATTCCCGCTATGGCGCTGACGGTGGCCGTGCCGCTGACGCTCGCGGCCTGCGTGCGCGCCCTGCAGCTCGCCATGCCCACACCACCAGCGCCACGGTCAGAGCGAGCAGAACCCAGGCGAGCCGGGGCCTGAGCTCGCCGCTGAGCCACGCCAGATCGCCCGGCACGCCGTCCACCCTCGCGGGCAGGTAGGCCAGCGACAGGACCAGCAGGTGCGCGACCACGAACGAGTCGAGGGCCGAGGCCGTGACCAGCGCCAGCATCCCGAACGCCAGGCCGTCGTACCAGGGCAGGATGTACGGCGTGGCGAACAGGTAGGCCACCACCAGCCCCGCCGCCACCACCGGCGCGTCCAGCCCCCGACCCGCCCCGGGGAGACCCCCGCTCGCCCGGGGCGGCGCAGGGAGGCTGCCGCTCGTCCAGCGTGCGCGCGAGGCCAGGCGGAGCAGGGACCAGGCGATGAGGGCCAGCAGCAGGAGCGAGCCGACCTGGATCTCGCCGCGGTATGCGCTCCCGGGGCCCACGATCCCCTGGAGCCAGCCCTGGACGAGCTTCCAGAGCGAGGCATGCGAGATCGCCTTGCTCGTGCGGGTCATCGGCGCGATGGCCTCGGGCCCGACGATCGCGTATCCGGCGACCACGACCGCGACGGCACACCCCGCCATCAGGGCCAGGCGGGCGGGACGGCGGCGCAGCTCCCAGGCCGGGCCCAGGGCCACGAGGCCGGCGTTGACCTTGACGGCCACCCCGAGCCCGAGCAGCGCGCCCGAGCCGGCGGGCCGGCCCCTCGCCAGGAGCGCGGCGACCATGCAGGCGATGGCGAGCGTGTCGACGTGCATGCCCGCGACCAGGTGGTAGAGCAGGAGGGGATTGGCGGTCCAGAGCAGGGCCCCGCGCATCCGCCTGACCGGGTCGTCCCGCGTGAAACGGTCGATGAGCAGGCCCGTCACGATGAACGCGGCGGCGTTGAACAGGGCCAGCACGAACATCGTCAGCCGGAGCGAGTCGTCGCCGACCCAGCTCGCCACCGCCTGCAGGGCCGTGGCCACCGGGCCGTAGACGCTCGGCTCCTCACGCCACGGCCGCTCCACCGCGTCGGCGATCGGGTCGCCGGGCAGATCGACCGCGCCATGCGTGTACGGGTTGAGGCCCAGCGTCACCATGCGCCCGTAAGCGGCGTAGTTGAGGTGGTCGCCGGAGCCCGAGGGCGGCAGGAACGCCAGGATGCCCGCCGCCACGCACCCGGCCGTCACCAGCACCCGCACGCCCGGCAGGCCCCGCCACCAGCTCTCCGGGGAGGCCGGGGAGGCCGGGGCGCCGGCGGGATCTCGCAGTGACCACAGCGCGGCGAGCAGGCCCAGGCCGCCCAGGACGACGGCGGCCGCCGCCAGGACGATCACCAGGTGCGGGTCCGGCGCCACGTCGAGGGAGTAGGGCGGATGCCAGCCGGGGCCGCCCAGGGCCGGGACCATCGGCGACGGGCCGAGGAGCCCGATGGTGATCGTCAGCAGGATCGAGACGCCGATCGCCGCCGCGGCCGGCCCGCCCGGCCGGCCTCGTGCTCTTGGGTGCCGCGTCTCCGAAGTCACCGGGAAATTCCAGCACACTCGCGGTACGCCCTCGCCCGAAGCCCGCCCGCCTGTGGACAACGCCCCCTGAAGCTCCGCCGCCTGTGCACAACCCGCCCGCGAACTCATGTGGCCTGCGCGGCGCCCCCACCCTGGGGACACTCGGCGCGCCCCGGAGTCCAGGTCTATGGACGGAGGCTCCGTGCGGATGCAGAAGGGTCTCACGCGCCCGGTCGACAACAGGCGGCGGCCGTCGGCGCGCGCAGCAGGCGCGGACGGCCGGCGACCGACGCGGGCAGCAGGCGTGAGGGCGACAGGCGAGGGTCGGCGGGTGGCCGGCTGGCGGTGGCTGGGGGTGAGGTCAGTGTTTGGGGCGGAGTTTGTCGAGGTTCTGGACGACCATCGGCTCGCGTACGGCCAGGGCGCGCGCCACGTCCCGCAGTTGCCGCGCCCGGTGGAGCTGTGCCCGCCAGTCGGTCCCCGTGGCCCGGTGGGCCATGTCGACCTCGACCTCGGTGATCCGGTATCCCTTGCGCAACAGGTCGATCGTCAGCGCCGTCTCCACCCCGAACCCGTGCGCCAGCGGCCTGGCCGCCTCGAAGGCCGCCCTGGTGAGGCAGCGCTGCCCGTTGAGCGGCTGGGCGGGCGTGAAGCCGGTGGCACGGCGGATGCCCTCCTTGGACAGGCGCACCACTAAGCCGTGCCCGCCGAGCTTGACCCTCGTCGCGAAGACGGCGATGGTCATGTCGGCCTCGCCCGCGCGTACGGGCTCGATGAGCGGGGCGGCGGCGCGGGCCGTCTCGCCCAGGTCGGCGTCGAGGAAGAGGAGGTGGCGAGGCGCGTCGTCCTCGTCGAGGAGGCGCACGGCCTCGGCCCCCGTCTCCATGGCGGCGGCCTTGCCCCGGTTGCGGCTGTGGCGGACCACCCGCGCCCCGGCGGCGCGCGCCACCCTGCCGGTCCGGTCGGCGGACCCGTCGTCGACGACCACGACGAGATCGACGCCGGGCAGGGCCGCGGCGGCCGTGACGGTGGCCGAGATGCGGTCGGCCTCGTTGACGGCCGGGATGATGACCGCGGTGTCGCCTCTCACCGGCCCTCACTTCCGCGGCCGGGCACGCACCTGATCATGATCCCTCGGCGATGAGGAACTCCTGCGGCACCTCTTCGTGCACGGTGAACACGGAGTCGAGCCCCGTGACCTGCAGGATCTTGCGTACGGCGGGCCGCGGCGCGGCCACCTCCAACGTCCCTCCCTGCTCTTTCATGCGCTTGAGCGCCGAGAGCAGCACGTTCATCCCCGTGGAGTCGCAGAAATCCACGGCGGACATGTCGATGACCACCCGGCTCGGCCCGTCCTGCAGCAGCCGAGTGAACTCGGACTGCAGGTGAGGCGCCGTATAGAGGTCGATTTCTCCGGTGATGGCAACGAGTGCGCACCCGGCATGTGATCGAGTCGAGACCTTGAGCTCCACATGGGCAGGCTAGCGGCGCGGAGGCTTCCGGTCACGTTGTCACGCCGATAGGGGAACGACAGGTTTTTGTCCTCCGTTTGGGCTCCATGAAAACGGAGAGTACGCGAAGCTTGACAGCGTGACACGGGAACCGGCACGGCTTCATGGCGAAGGAGGGGCTGGGGCACGACCGACGGGCCCCGCATCGATGAATGCAGACAAACCCGAAGACGCTCAGCGCCAGGGGCTCAGAGAACGCCTGGAGACCATCCTCATCAGCACAGAGAAGGCGACGTCATGGCATGACGAAGCAGGACGCCTGCGCGCCCTGGTGAACCACGAGGGCTACGTGCCCATCCGCACCCGGCTGGCGGTCGAGGACCTCGACTTCCTGGCCACGGCCCGCACCGAGCTGCTCAGGTTCTCGGAGCTCGGGCTCAGGTTGCTCGATCTCCACCAGCCGCGCGACGCGGGGGGCATCACGAGCGACACCGCCCATCCGATCCTGCGGTGCCGCAGTTGCATGTGGCGCTGGCCCTGCCCGACGTTCCGCGCCATGTCGGAGTCGTTCGGCGCCCTCCGCGACCATCCGGAGAGCGTCTGAAGGACCTCGAAGCGCCAGCCGGAGAGCATCCGGAGAACCTTGAGGCGCCGACCGGAGAGCGTCCGGAGGACCTCGGAGCGCCGACCGGAGAGCGTTTGAAGGGGCCTCGAAGCGTCAACCGCCGGCCAGGGGCAGCCGGATCTCGAACCGGCACCCCGGCCCGTCGTTGACCACCCCGATCGTCCCGTCGTGCGCCTCCACGATGCCCTGCGCGATGGCCAGCCCCAGCCCCGCCCCGCCGGCGGCGGTGGGCGTGCGCGCGGCCTCCCCCCGGAAGGCCACCTCGAAGACCCGGGGCAGGTCCTCCTCCGGGATTCCTCCGCAGCAGTCCGTGACCGACAGGCGGGCCACGCCCTCGGCGTCCGCCTCGGCCCGCAGCACCACGGTCCCGTCCGACGGCGTGTGCCGGATGGCGTTGACCACCAGGTTCCCCAGGGCGCGTCCGAGCGCCCCCGCGTCGGCCTCCACCGGCACGGCGGCGGGCGCCTCGGCGGTGAGCGTCACGCCCTTGGCCCTGGCCAGCGGCTCCGCCCCGGCGAGCGTGTCGGCGACCAGGTCGGCCAGCCCGATCCTGGCACGCGTCAGGCGGAGCGCCCCGGCGTGGATGCGCGACAGCTCGAACAGGTCGTCCACCATGCCGGACAGCCGCTCCACCTCGAGCCTGATCTGGGCGTGGTAGCGCGCGACCGTCGCGGGGTCGGACACCACGCCGTCCTCCAGCGCCTCGGCCATCGCCCGCATCCCGGCCAGCGGCGTGCGCAGGTCGTGGCTCACCCACGCCACCAGCTCGCGCCGCGCGCCCTCCAGGGCCCGCTCGCGGGCGTACGCCTCCTCAAGGGTGTCCGCGATCGTCTGCAGCTCGGCGGGCAGCCCCCGGGGGGCCGCGAACGGCGTCTCCCGTACGGCCTCCACCAGCCGCCTGCTCTCTCCGACCACCCGTCTGGCCAGCACGAACGCCACCCCGAGCCCCACGAGCCCGCCGACGGCCACCACGCTGAGCACGAAGTCCCTGGCCGCCCCCTCGATGAACATCCCGGTGATGATCGCCACGACGCCCGCCAGCGTGGCCGTCACGGCGACCACCACGACCACGGCCAGCATGACCCCGATCGACCTGGCGCGCAGCCGTCCCATCACCCAGACGCCGGCCAGCGCGACCAGCAGCCCGAGCCCGGCGGTGACGGCCACGACCTGGGCCAGGTCGCCCGGCTGCGGCATCACGGGGCGGCCAGCGGCTCGTAGCGGTAGCCGACCCCCCACACGGTCACGATCCTGCGCGGCTCGGTGGGGTCGGGCTCGATCTTCTCCCGCAGCCGCCGCACGTGCACGGTCACGGTGGAGGAGTCGCCGAACGACCACCCCCACACCTGGTCGAGCAGCGCCGACCGGCTGAACGCCTGGCGCGGGTTGCGCATGAGGTAGGCCAGCAGGTCGAACTCGCGGGCGGTGAGCGGGATCTCCTCGCCCCCCAGGCGTACCTCGTGGGCTCCCACGTCCACCACCAGGTCGCCGTCGCGCAGCACGCCGGTGCCGCCGGTGACGGAGGCGCCGCGGGCGCGCCGGAGCACCGACCGCACGCGCAGCGCCAGCTCGCGCGGGCTGAACGGCTTGGTCACGTAGTCGTCGGCGCCGGTCTCCAGTCCGGCCACGCGGTCGATCTCGTCGCCGAGCGCGGTCAGCATGATCACGGGTACGGGCCGGCGCTCCCTGAGCCGCCTGCACACCTCCAGCCCGTCGATCTTGGGCAGCATGAGGTCGAGCACCATGAGGTCGGGCGGGTCGGCCAGCGCCCTGCGCAGCGCCTCCACGCCGTCGCGCACGCACTCGACCGCGTGCCCGTCGCGCTCCAGATAGCGCGCCACGACCTCGGAGACCGTCGGATCGTCGTCCACCACCATGATGCGCGTGTTCACCCCCTCACGGTACGTCCGGGTGGTCCCGGTGCGAGGGGTACGTCATCGCTTCGTAAGCCTCAGGCCAGGTCCTCCCCGCACGAGCGGTACGTCTCGCTTCGTTAGCCTCGCGGATCATGTCCCGAGGACGTACGGTGGCTCCATGAGTAGAGTCGTGATGCTCGTCCTGGGGGCCCTGCTGGGTCTCTTCGTGCTGTTCAACTTCCTCCTGCCCATGCTGGCAGGACTGCTGAAGCTCGCCCTGATCATCGGCGTGGTCGCCGTCGTCGTCTTCGTCGCGGTCGCCGTGGTGGGCAAGTCCTCCCGTTCGCACTGACCCGCTCACGCTGACCCGTGGGCATGACGCAGTTCCTGTTCGATCCGTGGCTGGTCGGGATCACCATGATGGCGATCCTGCTGCTGGCCACGTGGGCGGCCGCGCTGCTGCCCGTCCTCGGCGGGCAGCCGCCGGGCTTTCCGCTGACCTACGCGCGCCGCAGCGCCTTCCAGCGGCAGCGTGACCCCGACGCGGCAGGTCGATCGCGTCCCCGGGCCCCTTAGGCGTGCCCCGCTTCCGTTGCGCGAGCGGGGCTCCCTGACATCTCTTCGGGCGGGCGAGCCCCTTCCTTCCCCTACGCGAGGAAACAGGGCTCATGATCGATTCTCTTGTCACGTTCGTCATCAATCTGTCCGGCGGCAGCGCCGCGCTCGGCATCGTGCTGTTCACCCTGGCCGTACGGCTCCTGCTGCTGCCGCTCAACGTGCGCCAGGCGCGCACGATGCGGATCCGGGAACGGCTCGCGCCGAGACTGCGCGAGCTGCGCGAGCGCCACGGGCGCAACCCCGAGCGGTTGTCGAAGGAGCTCAACGCCCTCTACGCCAAGGAGGGCACGTCGCCGTTCGCCGGGTTCTTGCCGATGCTGGGGCAGTTGCCGTTCCTGTGGCTGATGTACCGGGTGGCCACGCATCCGACCGCGCTCGTCGGCCATGACCTCTTCGGGGCACCCCTGGGGCACCAGGTCGCCGCGGTTGTGGCCAATTACGGTCTGGTCAGCGGACCATTTTTGGTCTTTGTATCGGTCATCGCACTGGTCATAGCGGTGGCCTGGCTCTCCAGCAGGCAGATCAAGGTCGTGGAGGAGCAGCCGGAGGTGCTGACGAAGATCATGCGGCTGCTTCCGTACGGCACGGTGCTGGCCGCGCTCGTGCTGCCGCTGGCCGCCGGGCTCTATCTGCTCGTCTCGACGGCGTGGGCCGTCGGCGAGCGCGCCGTGCTCCACGCCCGGCCCGCCTGAGCGGCGGACCGGCCCCGTGACGAGCGGCTAGCCGGCTTCCCTGAGGGCCGCCACCTGCCCGTTCACCGACTGGCTCGGCGCGGGCAGGATGGCCCAGACGGTCGTCGTGTCACCGTCGTGCCTGACCCCCCAGCTCTCCGCCACGTATTCGACGATCCCCAGCCCCCGGCCTCCGAGCGAGGACAGGGTCGGGCGGCCCGCCCGCGGCTCGGTGGCCGCACCCCCGTCGCTCACCGCCACCTCGATGTGGTCGTCGCTGCGCAGCCAGGCCACCCTGACCATGCCCGACGGCAGCGGATGCGCGTGCCTCAGCGCGTTGCTCAGCAACTCGCTCACCACCAGCACGGCATCGTCGATCGCGGCGGAAAAAACCCCACTGTCCTGCAGGTCTGTGCTCAGACGCTGGCGGGCGACGGCGACGCTGGACGGCGCGTACGGCAGCAGCACCACGCTTGACACACCCACCTCCCCGTTCCCTGTGCCCCCCGCGGGAACACTCCCCGGTACGACCGAAATGCCCCGTTACTCAATCCCAGAAACCGCATCTCGATCACAGCTTGTACACATTGGACGATAGATCAGCGCAACCGTGACCACCTCGTTACCGCATCGGTGTGTCGGATCGGATAGGGGACGCACACCTGAGGACAAGTCGCATTCTCGTGCCGCCTCCCGGCCTCGGATGGGCGCTCACATCTCCCCCTTGTGCTCTGGCGAGGCTGCGGACGATGTAGAGACCGAGCCCCACTCCACCAAACCGTCTCCGGTCGCCGCTGTCCACCTGGACGAAGCGCTCAAAGATCCGCTCCCGGTCAGGCGGGGCGATACCGACCCCCTCGTCGTCCACGACCACGACCACGTTGTCGTCCTCGGGCCAGGCCGCGACGCTGATCAGCCCGCCGTCGGGCGAGTACTTGAACGCGTTCTCCAGCAACTGCCCCAGCACGATGTCGGTGGCCAGGGCGTCGCCCAGCACGTGCGGCAGCCCCTCCGGCAGGTCCACCTCCACCCGGTGCCTGTCCGACAGCACGGGCAGCCCCAGCGTGGCCCCGTCGATCCGCTCGGCCAGGTCGAACGCCTCGATGCGCACCTTCAGCTCGTCGGCCCCCGCCCTGGCGCCCAGCAGCAGGTGGTCCATCAGCTCGCCCAGCGACCTGGACCGCTCGGCGATCGTGTGCACGGCGGCGCGGCGCTCCAGGTCGCTCATCTTCTCCCAGCGCGCGTCCAGGGTGCCGGCGAAGCCCCGCACGATCGTGATCGGCGTGCGCAGCTCGTGGCTGGTCGTGGCCAGGAACAGGTCCTTGGCCTCCTCCAGCTCCTTGGCCGCGGTCACGTCGCGGAAGTCCACGACCACCTCGCCGGTCTCCTCGATCTGCGCGCTCACCACGTCCAGCCACCGCCCGTTGTCCATCTGGAAGGTCACCTTCTCCCCGGCCGCGGGCAGCGGGAACGGCGGCGGCCCGCCGATGACCGACTCGGGCGGCAGCGCGGTCAGGCCGGCCGCGGCCGGGTTCCACCGCACCACGCGCCCGGCCTGGTCGAGCACGGCGATGCCGTCGGCGCTGGCGTCGAACACGGCCCGCTCGTGGGCCCGCTGCCGCACCGCCTCCTGGTAGGCCACCGCGTTGCCGACCGCGATGCCCGCGTGGCCGGCCAGCAGCTCCAGCAGCTCCAGTTCGAGGTGGCCGGGTGTGCTGCGGGCGAACAGGGCGTACAGGGCGCCGTACGGGCGGCCGCCCACGGCCGCCAGCCCCAGCGCGATCGTGTGCAGGCCGCGCAGCCGCGCCCACACCAGGTCGTCGAGCCCCTGGGACTCCAGCATCACGGTCTTGCCCGTGCGTAAGAGCTTGTCCACCAGGCTCGTCCGCAGGTCGGTGGTGGTGCCCCTGATCGCGTCGGGCAACTGGTAGGTGCTGACCAGCCGCAGCCGGTCGCCCTCGATGAGCACGAACCCGCCCGCGTCCGCGCCCGTCAGCTCGGTGAGGCTGGCCGAGATCCGGTCGAGCACGGCCGGCAGCTCCAACTCGGAGTTGATGTCGCCGACCACGTCGGTGAGCCGGCGCACGAGCCTGGCCCGGCGTGCCATCCGGTCTCTGGCCAGCACGTCGGCCATGGCCGGGTGATAGACGCACACGTAGCCCGCCACGGCGCTGCCCAGGCGCAGCGCGCCGATGTCGACCCGCAGGTCGAGCAGGGTGCCGTCGCGGTGCAGGCGCCGGGTGCGCAGCGAGACCGGCTCGCCGGTGCGTACGCGCTCCAGCGCCGCGTTGTGCTCGGCGCTCAGCTCGTCGGGCACGATCGGCGCCCTGCGCCCGAGCAGCTCCTGCGCCGTCCAGCCGAACACCTGCTCCGCCGCGGCGTTCCACACCAGCACGCTCTGGTCCCTGTCGAGGGCGACGACGGCGTTGGGCGAGCCGGCGAGCGCCGCACGAGCGATCTCATCGTCACTACCGGCCCATTGGTCCCCCACTCCTCCATAGTGCACGTGGCGCGGTGGGTGCGTCGGGCGATCCGTCCGATACGCTGCGGTCACGGTGATTCCCGGGTGGTCGGAGAGGTGGAGGCATGTCGAGCAACGATCTCGATGCCCTGTTGCGGGTGACCTCCAGCACCTATCGGGGTGATACGCCACCGGACATCGCCTTCGACACCTACGACGGGGCCGTGGGCCGGCTGGTGCTGGCCGTGACGGGCAAGGGCATCGCGGCGTGCAGCTTCGAGCCGGAGAACGACGTGTTCGAGCTGGTCTCCAGGCACGTGGGGCGGTTCATCGGGCCCGACGCCCGCCGGATCGACCCGGTGCGCAGGGAGCTGGACGCGTACTTCTCGGGGCGGCTGCGGACCTTCGCCACGCCGGTGGACCTGACGCTGGCCACGACCTTCGCCCGCACGGTGCTGCAGAAGACGATGGCCGTCCCCTACGGCACCACCACCACGCTGGAGGAGATCGGCCAGAGCATCGGCAGGCCGCGCGCGCTGCGCGCGATCGGCAACGCGCTGGCCTCCAACCCCGTCTGCGTGATCGTGCCCTGCCACCGGGTGGTGCGCGAGGACGGCGCGCTGGGCGACTATGCCGGCGGCCAGGCCGCCAAGCAGCACCTGCTCAACGTCGAGCGGCGCGCCGCCGCAGGATGAGCCCGATGAGGAGCGTCACCAGCCCCGCCACCAGCGCCCCGCCCAGCGCGCCGTTCATCCACGTCTGCCGGGTGAAGCCGATGGCCGTGCGCACGCCGGTCCAGAAGGCGTCCCAGGCCGGGACCGTCGGCGACGAGGTCGTCAGCCAGTAGGCCACGAAGCCCAGCGCCCACGGCGCCAGCATGACCCAGCGCGAGGGCGCGTCCTCGGAGGTGTTCCAGCGGCGGGCGCCGCCCAGCACGAAGTAGTCCACGGCGAGCACCGCGAACATCGGCACGAACACGGCCCCGATCACGCCCAGGAACGCGCTGTAGGACGTGACGTCCACGATCAGCGCGATGGCGACGGTCAGCACGCCGATCGCGACGGAGAACACCCGCCGGTCCATGCGCGGCATCAGGTTCTGCAGCGAGAGCGTGGTGGAGTAGACGTTGGCGAAGGACTGGTCGGTCTCGCGCAGCACGAGGATGCCGAAGAACAGCGCGCCCAGCGGGGCCGCGACGAACGGGCCGAAGGTCGCCACGGGGTCGGCCGAGCCGGCCATCGCCACCGCGTACACGCCCAGGCCCAGGCAGGCCACCTGCGCCAGCGTGTAACCCCCGACCACGCCGGTGAAGGCGGCGGCGCTGGAGCGCGAGTGCCTGGCGAAGTCGGCCGCCATGGGCACCCAGGAGACCGACAGCGCGATCACGTAGTCCACCGCGGCGGGGAAGGCCGTCCAGCTCCCGCCCGTCTGAGCGGGGGCCTCGCGCAGGAACACCACCGTGAACCAGATCATCGCGACGATCACGCCGGCGGTGACGTACCGGCGCAGCACCCGGATCGACCCGAGCGGCCAGATCGTCAGCGCGGTGGTCAGCACCCCCGCGACGATCACCCACACCTGGTACGGCACGCCGCCGAAGATCGCGCTGGCCCCCATCGCGATCACCCAGAGCTCGAAGGCGCCCCAGCCGAGCATCTGCACGATGTTCAGCACCGTGGGCAGGTAGGAGATCCGGGCCCCGAACAGCCCGCGCAGCAGCACCATCGACGGCTGTCCCGTGCGCGTGCCCGGGATGGCCGACAGGCCCACCATGGCGGTGCCGATCAGGCTGCCGACCACCGTCGCGACGAGCGCCGCGGCCAGGCTGAGCGGCGCGTTGCCGAGCGGGTCGAGCAGGAACATCGCCCCGGAGAAGCCCAGCAGGCTGACACCGAGGTTGGCCCAGAGCGCGCCCTGGTCGAGCACGCCCAGGGTCTTCGGCGGCCGGCCTTCGAGTGTCAGTGGAACTTCATCGGCGACATGCGTCATCGCACTTCTCCCTACGCCGGCATTATCCGGACAGGTTCCGGCGGTCGGCAGCGGATCGAATTGCTGCCCTCTCAGCCCGGCGACCCCGAGCTCCCGCGACGATCTGTAGTTTGCGCCCTCATCATGCCTTAACGGCGGCCGAACCGCCACAGTGGGCGATTTCAGGCGACGTACGGCGGCTGGCCGGTCTCGCTGACCATCGGGCGGTTCGCGGACTCCCACGACTGCATGCCGCCCCCGACGTTGACCGCGTCGCGCCCGAGCTGGTTGAGCCAGGCCGCGACCTGCATCGACCGCCCGCCCACCCGGCAGACGACGTAGATCGTCCGGTCGTCGGGGATCTCGTCGGCCCGGCCCTGGATCTGGGTCATGGGGATGTGCACGGCCTCGGGGGCGTGGCCGGCCAGCCATTCGTCCTGCTCGCGGACGTCGAGCAGGTAGGCGTCGTCGGGAACGGCGTTGGCCTCGATCTCAGGAACGGTCATGACCCCATCATCTCGCGACCGGGGAGTGCCACCGTATGAGGGAGGTGGACGGCGATCCGGGCGACCGGGCCCGCCTCACCGAGCGCCGCCGTCGGCACGCGCGTCGTAGGCGGCACGGGCGGCGGCGATCTCCTCCCGGTGCGTCTCGGTCCACGTCACCAGGGACTTGATGGTCTGGTGCAGCGTACGGCCGAGCGGCGTCAGCTCGTAGTCCACCCGGGGCGGCACGACGGGGTGGACCGTGCGGCGGACCAGGCCGTCGCGTTCGAGCTGGCGCAGCGTGACGCTGAGCATGCGCTGGCTGATGCCGTCGATCTCGCGGCGGAGCTGGGTGAAGCGCAGGCTCTCGCAGTCGAGCAGGGCGATCACCAGCAGGGACCACTTGTCGGCGATCCGGTCGAGGATCTGCCGGACCTCGCAGTCCTCCCTGACGTCCCACTGGCGCACGTCGTAGTCGTCGTCGTCCATGGTGCCTTCGGAGTAACTGAGTGATCTGAAAGTGCCGTCTTCCATGAAATTTCATGCTGGCGCATGATTTGCACGGTTACAAGAGAGAACTGAGCGACGAGAAGTAACCGGGGGTTTGTCGTGCCTGTGTCTGCCCGTTCCTGGGCCGTGTTGATCGTTCTGTGCGGTGCCATCTTCCTGGAGGGCATCGACGTGGCGATGCTGAACGTCGCCCTGCCGTCCATCCGGGCCGACCTCGGGCTGTCCACGGGCATGCTGAGCGGGGTCGTGAGCGCGTACGTGCTGGGTTACGGCGGGTTCATGCTGCTCGGCGGCCGGGCGGCCGACCTGCTGGGGCGGCGCCGGATGTTCCTGCTGTGGCTGACGGTCTTCCTGCTCTTCTCCGGGCTGGGCGGCTTCGCGCAGGAGGGGTGGGTGCTGCTGCTGGCCAGGTTCGTCACCGGGGTGGCCGCCGGCTTCATGACGCCCGCCGGGCTGTCGCTGATCACCACGAGCTTTCCCGAGGGCAGGCCGCGCAACCGGGCCCTGCTCATCTACGCCGGCACGGCGGCGGGCGGGTTCGCGCTCGGGCTGGTGATCGGCGGCCTGCTGACCGCGATCGACTGGCGCTGGGTGTTCTTCGCCCCGGTCCTGCTGTCGCTGGTCATCCTGCTCGCCGCGATCCCGCTGCTCAGGGAGCCGGAGGCGGAGCGTCCCGCGGTGCGGGGCTTCGACCTGGCGGGCGCGGCCAGCGTCACCGGGGCGATGATGCTGCTGGTCTACGGCGTCGTACGGCTGGAGCGCCCGGCCGACGGCCCCCTGCTCACGGTCGCGGCCTTCGCCGGCGGCCTGGCCCTGCTGGCGCTCTTCGTCACCATCGAACGCCGCTCCGCCAACCCCCTGGTGCGCCTCGGCATCCTGCGCTCGGGCCCGCTGGTGCGCGCGAACCTGATGGCCGCCCTGCTCACCGCCTCGTTCTTCGGCTTCCAGTTCCTGCTCACGCTCTACCTCCAGGAACTGCGCGGCTGGTCCACGATCCAGACCGGCCTCGCCCTGCTGGCCGCCGCCGCCGACGTGGTGCTGGCCCCCACGCTCACGCCGTGGCTGGTCAACCGGTACGGCAACGTCAAGGTCGTGCTCGGCGGCCTGCTGTCGGGCCTGCTGGCCTACGCGTTGTTCCTCGGGGTGGGCCTGGACTGGACGTACGCGGCCATGCTGCCGTCGATGCTGCTGATCGGCCTGATGTTCGCCTTCGCCTACGGCCCGCTGACCATCGTGGCCACGGACGGCATCGCCCCGCAGGAGCAGGGCCTGGCCGGCGGGCTGCTCAACTCCTCGTTCCAGTTCGGCGCGGCGCTGGGCCTGTCGATGGTGACCGCGGTGAACGTGGCGGTGCTGGGCGGCGCGACCGGCAAGGAGGCGGGGCTGGCGGCGATGCGCACGGCGCTGCTGGTGCCCACCGCCGCGACGCTGCTGGCCGCGGTCATCGCGGTCGTGAGCCTGCGTACGCGGGCGCGCGTCCGCGTCGAGGAGCCGGTGCTCACCGCCACCTGAGCGGCGCCCCGTGCCCGCGGCGGGGCTATTTGAGCAGCTTGGACAGGCGGCGGTCGGCCAGCGGCTTGCCGCCCGTCTGGCAGGTGGGGCAGTACTGCAGCGAGGAGTCGGCGAACGAGACCTCCCTGATCGTGTCGCCGCACACGTCGCAGGGCTGCCCCGTGCGGTTGTGCACGCGCAGCCCGGACTTCTTCTCCGCCTTGAGGTCCTTGGCCGCCAGGCCGTGCGCGCGCTCGACCGCGTCGGCCAGCGTGGTGACGATGGCCTCGTGCAGGTCGGCGATCTGCGCGTCGGTCAGCGTCGCGGCGATCTTGAACGGGGACATCCTGGCCGCGTGCAGCACCTCGTCGGAGTAGGCGTTCCCGATGCCCGCGATGACCTTCTGGTCGCGCAGCAGCCCCTTGATCTGGGAGCGGTTGCCGCTGACGATGCGCTTGAGCGCGTCGACGGTGAAGGAGTCGGCGAGGGGGTCGGGGCCGAGGGCGGCGACGCCGGGCACATCGTCCGGATTTTTCGTGACATAGACGGCCAGCCGCTTCTGGGTCCCCGCCTCCGTCAGCTCGAACCCCGGCGCCCGGCCCTCATCGTCGGGCGCCAGCCGCACCCGCACCGCCAGCGGCCCCTTGCCCGGCCGCACCGGCCGGGCTCCCGACAGGTCCTCGCGCCAGCGCAGCCACCCGGCCCGCGCCAGGTGGATGACCAGGTGCAGGCCGTCGCAGTCGAGGTCGAGGAACTTGCCGTGCCTGGTCACGCCGGTGACCGTCAGTCCGCCGAGCGCGCTCACCGGCGGGTCGAACGTCTTGAGCGCCTGGAAGGCGACCACGTCGACGCCCAGGATCGTGCGGCCCACCGCCCGCTCGCGCAGGAAGTGGGTAAGGGACTCCACTTCGGGAAGTTCGGGCATGCTCCCAGGGTACGTGCCGCGCCCCGATGTCCAGGGCCCGTCACCCCGGCCACGACGCCTCGCCCGCAGGACGGGCGCGCACCCACCGGCGGGCACCCGGCCGATGTGCGGCCAACCGGCGGGCACCCGGCCGACGTGCGCCCCACCGGCGGGCGGCCGGCCGGTCGTGCTCCGGGAGGGGCCGGCCGGCGGGGGTCAGTTGGCGTCGAGGATCTCCTTGGGCACCGGCCGGTCCTCCTTCAGGGCGTTGAAGAGCTGCAACGCCTTCGTCCTGTCCCACTTGACCGCCGTGCCGCCGTTGGGGATGACCTCGTTGCCGCCGAACGGCACCACCGTGGTCACCGGGCTGTCGCCCATGGCCAGGCCCAGCGAGAGCAGGTTGAAAGCGCCCGTGCCGTCGTCGACCTCGACCGCGTCGGTGGCGCTCATGGCCAGCGGGATCGAGGTGAACGGGTTGATCAGCACGCCGGGGCTGGCGGCCTTCTTCACCACCGCGCCGAGGAACTGCCGCTGCCGCTTGGTGCGCTCGAAGTCGGGCAGCGCGCCGCCCTTGCGGGTGCGTACGTAGCCCAGGGCCTGCGAGCCGTTGAGCTCCTGCACGCCCTTCTTCAGCTTGAGCCCCGCCTTGGGGTCGTTCACGGCCGCGCGGACGTTGATCTCGACCCCGCCGATGGCGTCGACGATGTCCACGAAGCCGGCGAAGCCGATCTCCATGTAGTGGTCGATGTGCACGCCGGTGACCGTCTCAACCGTCTGGACCAACAGCCTCGGCCCGCCGATGGCGTAGGCGGAGTTGAGCTTGTCGCGCCCCTTGCCCGGGATGGTGACGGCGGAGTCGCGCGGCAGGCTGACCAGCGTGGGCTTGTCGCCGCTCTCGGGGATGTGCAGCAGCATCATCGAGTCGGTGCGCTGCCCGGCGGCGCGGCCCGTGGCGAGCCTCTTGCGCTGGGCCGCGGTCAGGCCCTTGCGGCTGTCGGAGCCGACGAGCAGCCAGTTGGTGCCGGGGGTGTCGGCCACGCGGTCGGGATACTCGTCGAGCACGCCCTCGATCCCGGTCAGCCGGGAGTTGATCCAGAAGAACAGGCCCACGGCGGCCACCAGCAGCACGACCAGTAACCCGGCGATGATCCGCAGGATCGCGCGGCCCGACGGTCTCCTGCGCGGCCCGCCGGGGCCCTTCGGCGGCCGGCCCGGCCCCTCGGGCGGGCCCTCGCCCCGGGAGCGGAGCGGCCTGATGGGGCTCTTGCCCGAGCGTTCGCGCCCGTAGACCCGCGCGCCGGCGCGCGGCGGCTCGGCCCGCAGCGACTCGGGGACCTGAGCGGCGGCGGGAAGCTTGTGCGTGGGCGCTCCCGGCCCTCCTGCGGGCGCGGGCGCTCCCGGCCCTCCTGCGGGCAGCCGATGGGCGGGCGCGCCACCGGAACGCAGGCCGTCACCGGGCCGTGGTGGCAGCGGGCGGCCGTCGCCTGGCGAGCGCATGGCCCGCGTCCGGTCGTCCTCAGACACTTCGCCTTCCCTTCGCTTTGTCATAAACGCTACGTCCAACCCCCTGGCAGTGAAGACGTTCGGCCAAGCTTTTCCCAGGGAAAAGTACGCGGAACCGGCTCAGAGTCACTGCGGAAACATAGATGCCACCAGCATCGTTACCGTTATGGACGACCTCTATCGAAGGGATGATCGTGTCCGATCCGGACCCCTGGAGTCTTCGCCCGTGCTCAGGCACGGGTTCCTCTGAGGGCTCACTGCGGTGAGCGCCTATCTCGGGCTGCTGGCCCTCTTGCTCCTCACTGCGGCGACGGGCTACTTCGTCGCCCAGGAGTTCGCCTTCGTGGCCGCCGATCGCGGCGTGCTGCGTGAGCAGGCCGCCGCCGGCGACGTCTCCGCCCAGAAGGCACTCCAAGTCACTTCTCGCCTGTCCTTCATGCTCTCCGGCGCCCAGCTCGGCATCACGGTGACGGCGCTGCTGGTCGGGTTCCTGGCCGAGCCGGCGATCGCCACGATCACCCGGCCCTGGCTGGCCGACGCCGGCCTGTCCGACTCGATGATCACGGGTGTCTCCGTGGCGATCGGCGTCTTCGTGGCGACCGTGGTGCAGATGGTGCTCGGCGAGCTGGCCCCGAAGAACCTGGGCATCGCCAGGCCGGAGCCGGTCGCCAAGTTCCTGGCCCGTTCGACGCTGGTCTATCTGACCGTCGTCGGCCCGGTGGTCAGGCTGTTCGACTCGGCCGCCACCGGCCTGCTCAGACGCGTCGGCATCGAGCCGGTGGAGGAGGTGGAGCACGGCGCCACCCCCGAGGAGCTGTCGCGCATCATCGCCGACTCGACCCAGGCGGGCGAGCTGCCGCCGAGGCTGTCGGACCTGCTGGAGCGGGCGCTGAGGTTCGGCGACCGCACCGCCGAGGAGATCATGGTCCCCCGCCCCAGGGTGGTGGTGCTGCGCTCCTCGCAGCCCATCTCCGACCTGCTGTCGGTGATGCGCGAGTGCGGCCACTCCCGCTACCCGGTGCTCGGTGACGACGGTGACGTGGCGGGCGTGACCGGCGTGCGCGAGCTGCTCGCCTCCGGCCTCGACGAGGGCCGCATCGCCACCATCACGCGCCCCGCGCTGCTGGTCCCCGACTCGGTCCCGCTGCCCGCCGTCCTGGACCGGATGAGGGCCGCGAAGGACGACATCGCCTGCGTCATCGACGAGTACGGCGGCCTGGCCGGCGTCATCACCGTGGAGGACCTGGCGGAAGAGCTGGTCGGTGAGCTCGTCGACGAGAACGACCCGGAGCCGGTGGGCGCGGTGGAGCACCCCGACGGCATCTGGGAGGTCCCCGGCAGCCTCCGCCTGGACGAGGTGGAGCGCGCGACCGGCGTGGCGCTCCCCGAGAGCGACGACTACGACACCCTCGCCGGCCTGGTGCTGGCCAAGCTGGGCAGGATGCCGAACCCGGGTGACACGGTCGTCGTGCCGATCACCCCCGACGCGGACCCGTTCGCGGAGACGGCACAGGAACATCTGGCGGAACTCACAGTCATGTCACTCAACCGCCGCGTCCCCGAGTGGGTGCGGCTGACGCCCCTCCAGCACGTGGAGGCGACGTCCCGATGACCATGATCATCATAAGCCTCGCGCTGCTCGCCTTCAACGCGCTCTTCGTGGCCGCGGAGTTCGCCTTCGTCTCCTCCCGGCGCCACCGCCTGGAGGAGATGGCCTCGGGCGGCAACCGCCTGGTCAGGATGGCCGCCAGGTCGGCGGCCGGCGGCAGCAGGCAGCTCTCGCTCATGCTGGCCGGCGCCCAGCTCGGCATCACGCTGTGCACGCTGGGGCTGGGGCAGGTCACCGAGCCGGCGATCGAGCACTACCTGGAGCCGGTCTTCGCGGCCATCGGCGTCCCCGAGGCGCTGCGCCTGCCGATCGCGCTGACGTTCTCGCTGGCCCTGGTGACCTTCCTGCACATGGTGGTGGGCGAGATGGCGCCCAAGTCCTGGGCGCTGACGCACCCGGAGCGGGCCGCGTTGCTGCTCACGTTCCCGTTCCGGGCCTTCACCACCGTGATGCGCCCGCTGCTGTCGACGCTGAACGGCCTGACGAACGTGCTGCTCCACCTCTTCGGCGTGCAGGCGCGAGACGAGCTGGCGACGACCAGGACGCCGCGCCAGCTCGCCATGCTCGTGGGCGAGTCGGGCCGGATGGGCCTGCTCGACCGCGAGGAGCACGACCTGCTGACCAGGGCGCTGCGGCTGGACGACGAGGGCATCGAACGCCTGATGGTGCCCATCGACCGGGCCGTCAAGGTGCCGGTGACGGCCACGGCGTCCGAGATCAGGTCCGTCGCGGCGGGCAGCCGCCACCTGCGGCTCCTGGTGGAGGGCCCCACGGGGGTGAGCAGCGCGCTGCACGCCCGCGACGCCCTGCTGAAGCCCGGCAGCACGGCCGGGGACCTCGCGCGGCCCCTGCCGAAGCTCCCGTGCGTCACGCAGGTGCCCGAGGCCGTCACGGTCCTGCAGGAGGCGCGCTCCCACCTCGGCCTGGTGACGAACCAGGACGGCGAGGTCATCGGCATGGTGAGCCTCACCGACCTGGTGGGCGAGCTCCTGGACACCAGGGCCGCCTGACCCTCCCTCCGCTCCGGTACGGGCACGGCACGCCCGTACCGGGCGGCTCAGCGCGTGTTCGCGCGCTGTCAGAGCCGTGTCAGCGGCGGCCGCCATCTTCGGAGTGCGAGCCGGACGGCGACGAGGCGCACAGGAGCCTCGGACGCCTGCCACCCGGAGAGACGGAAGAGGAAGCGCCCATGTCGAACGTCAGCCTGTCCGAGTCGAACGTGAACCTGTCCGAGCTGGTCGCCGCCCGCCTGATCGTGGGCGTGGACCTGGCCGGCCGCCTGTTCACCCGCGCCTGACCGCCTCGCGGGCGTCCGCACCCCTGGCGCCCGCCCGGCGCGGGCCCGTTCCGGCGCGGGCCCGTTCCGATCGGAATCGGGCCCGGCGGAAAAGAGCGGTGCGTGCCGCAGCGGTAACCACATAATGTGACCTAAATCACGTAAGTCATCCGAAAGCGATCTGCAAGCGGGGGGCTCTACGGTCTCCATGCGGAGCACAACCGTTCACACAAGGTCGTGACAAAGAAGTAGCCCCGGCTCTTGCGAACCGGGGCTTGTTTCGTCAGTGTGGGTCTGCCGATTTCATCGGTGACCCGAGGTGGGCGAGGAGGGATTTGAACCCTCACGTCCTTTCGGACACACGGACCTGAACCGTGCGCGTCTGCCGTTCCGCCACCCGCCCTTGTGGGTGCGGAAAGAACATTAGCACGGAACAGCCAGTGGTACTGAACCCGGATACGATCGCATAAGACACGGGAGCGGAGGAGCTGGGCGCGGCAGCCGACGGGCGCCTGGCACGCCGCGACGTGGAACGAGCGGAAACCGGGCGCCGAAGCGTCTCGGGGCCGCGATCATATGCACGGAGGAAGGGAGGTACCCGGTGGGAGTCCTTCAGCGCTTCGAGCGAAGGCTCGAAGGCTTGGTTGAGGGGGCCTTTGCGCGGGCGTTCAAATCTGACCTTCAGCCGGTCGAGGTCGCCAGCGCGGTTCAGCGGGAGATGGATGAGCGTGCGGCGATCGTCGCGCAGGGTCGGACGCTCGTGCCCAACGACTTCGTGGTCGAGCTGTCCACGACCGACAGCGAACGGCTCGAGGTCTACGCCGACAGCATCAGCCACGAGCTGGCCAACCTCGCCAGGGAGTACGCCAAGGAACAGGGCTACTCCTTTGTGGGACCGGTCCGGGTCCGTTTCGAGACCGCGGGCGACCTGGCTGTGGGTCTGTTCCGCATCAGGTCGGGGGTCATCCGCGGCGCGACGGTCGAGCAGGACGAGATCCGTCAGCCGGCGAGCGACCTGCCCCCTTCCCGTCCGCACGCGTTCAACGGGCGGCCGCGGCTGCTCGTCTCCACGCAGGACGATCCGCAGGGCGACCGCTCCTACGAGCTCACCACTCCGGTGACCTTGCTCGGCAGGGGCACCGACTGCGATCTCCGCCTCGTCGATCCAGGAGTCTCGCGGCACCACGCGGAGCTGCGCGTCGAGGGCCAGCTCGTGGTCCTCGTCGATCTCGGATCGACGAACGGCACCTTCGTCAATGGCCAGCCGGTACGCAGGATCGAGCTCCAGAACGGCACGCGAGTGACCCTGGGGCGTACGACTCTGGTGTTCCGGCGCGATTAGGGGTAGACAAACGGTCCATGTCCGAGCTCACGCTGCTGCTGATCCGGCTCGCTTTCCTGGCGGTGCTGTGGTTCTTCGTCATTGCCGCAGTCGGCGTGATCCGGACTGACTTGTTCGGCTCACGTACGGCTCCCGCGGGTGGGCGCAAAAGCGCCAAACCCGCCAAACCGGTGGTCAAGCCCAAGAGCAAGAAGGGCGAGCCACGCCAGCTCATCGTCACCGGTGGCCCTCTCCAAGGCACCACCATCAACCTCACGGAGACGCCCATCACCATTGGCCGGGCGAATGACGCCACGCTGGTAGTCACCGACGACTACGCTTCCAGCCGGCATGCCCGGCTCTTCCCTCAGGACGGTCAATGGATCGTGGAAGATCTTGGGTCCACCAACGGCACGTATCTCGACCGCTCGAAAGTCACCCGCCCGACCCCGGTGCCGCTCGGTGTTCCGATCCGCGTCGGCAAAACAGTCATTGAATTGCGCAAATGACCATCGCACTCCGCTACGCCGCCCGCTCGGACGTCGGCCTCCTCCGCGAAGGAAACGAGGACTCGGCGTACGCTAGCGGCCGCCTGCTCGCCGTCGCCGACGGCATGGGCGGGCACGCACACGGCGAGGTGGCGAGCTCAGTCGCCATCGCCGCCATGGCCTCTCTGGAAGAGGCCCAACAGGGGGGTGACCTGCTCAACGCCATCGAGGCAGCGGTACGCGACGCCAACCGCAAGCTGCACGAAATGGTGGGGCGGGATCCCAGCCTCAAAGGCATGGGCACGACTCTGACGGCCATGCTCTGGAACGGCACCCAGGTCGCGCTGGTGCACGTCGGCGACTCGCGCGCCTACCTGCTCAGACGCGGGGAGCTCTACCAGATCACGCATGACCACACGCTGGTGCAGCAGCTCGTCGACGACGGGCGCATCACGCCGGAAGAGGCGGCCACGCATCCGCAGCGCTCGATCCTGCTGCGCGCGCTCGACGGCAGCGGCGAGGTCGATCCCGACCTCACGCTCCGCGAGGCGCAGGTGGGCGATCGCTACCTGCTTTGTTCGGACGGTCTGTCGGGCGTGGTCAGCGCGGAGACGCTGCACGCCACGCTGACCAACATCGACGACCCGGAGGAGGTCGTCCGCCAGCTCATCGACCTGGCGAACCGAGGGGGCGGGCCCGACAACATCACGTGCGTGCTCGCCGACGTGCTGGAGATCGGCGACGGGCAGCAGCTGCCCGCCGAGGCCGCCGTGGTCGGCGCGGCGGGCATGAACCGCCTGCACGATGACCCCCAGGAGACCTCGCCGGGGCGAGCGAGCGCGGTGACCGCGCCCCAGCCGGTGCTCTCCGACGACGACTTCGATGAGCCGGTCGCGCAGGCGACCCGGCGCTCGGGGAGGCGTCGCCGGGTGTGGCCCGTGCTGGTCACCGTGCTCGGCGTGGGCGTCGTCGGCGTCGCGGCCGGCGGATATTTCGGTTATCAGTGGACCCAGGACCAGTTCTTCGTCGGGGCCAGGGGCGACGAAGTGGTCGTGTTCCAGGGCATCCAGAAGGAGGTGGGGCCGTTCCAGCTCTTCCACGTCTCCCAGCCCACGGGCAAGAAGCTCTCCCAGTTGTCCGAGGCCGACCGCGCGCTGATCAAGAGCGGCATCCCGGTCACCACCGTCGCCGAAGGCGTAACGAGGATCAACAGGTTGAATTTCGCCGAGGAAGAATCCAAGGAAGAGCCCACCACGGAGGCGAGCGACTCCCCCAAGTCGACCGCCACCCCCACCGCGACCAAGACGAAGCAGCAGTAAATGAGCGAAGCCGCCGTCGATCCCGTCCCGATGCCCGCCAAGCGGCGCGGGGCCCAGTTGTTCATGCTCGCGCTCGCGGTGGTCATCGTCATGGGCGCCTACGCCAACGTGGGCCTGGCGATGGACGGGCAGATCCCCGCGGGCATGCTGACGTACGGGCTCGGGCTGGGCGGCCTGATGCTGGCCGCCTACCTGGTGCTGGCCAAGTTCGCCCCGTGGGCCGACCCGCTGATCCTGCCGCTGGTGACCGTCATCAACGGCCTCGGCCTGGTGATGATCTACCGGCTGGAGGCCGGCGGCATGCCGCTGGCCTCGGCCACCAACCAGATCATGTGGACGGCCGTCGGGGTCGTGATGTTCACCGTCACCCTGATCGTGCTGCGCGACCATCGCGCGCTCCAGCGGCTCACCTACACCGCGGGCGCCGTCGGCATGGTCCTGCTGGCGCTCCCGGCGGTCCTGCCGGGCAGCATCAGCGAGGTCCAGGGCGCCAAGATCTGGATCCGGTTCGGTGACTTCGCCTCCATCCAGCCGGGCGAGTTCGCCAAGCTGCTGCTCGTCGTCTTCTTCGCCGGCTACCTGGTCGCCAAGCGCGACGTGCTGGCGCTGGCCGGGCGGCGGCTGCTCTTCATCGACCTGCCCCGGGCCAGGGACCTCGGCCCCGTCCTGGTCACCTGGGGGCTCAGCCTGCTCGTCCTGGTCTTCGAGAAGGACCTGGGCACCTCGCTGCTGCTGTTCGGCACGTTCATCGCGATGCTCTACATCGCCACCCAGCGCACCTCGTGGGTGCTGATCGGCGTGCTGCTCTTCGTCGGCGGCGCGTATATGGCGGGGCTGGTCTTCGACCACGTGGGCGCCCGGTTCGACGCCTGGCTCGACCCGGCCAACCCGATCCATTACGGCAACGCCGACATCTGCCAGCAAGACCCGCCCGGCGACCCGATGTGCAGCAAGAGCTACCAGATCATGCAGGGCCTGTTCGGGTTCGGCGCGGGCGGCATCCTCGGCACCGGGCTGGCCCAGGGTCACCCCGACGAGATCCCGCTGTCGTTCTCCGACTTCATCTTCGCCGCGACGGGCGAGGAGCTGGGCCTGACCGGCCTGATGGCGCTGCTGATGATCTACGCGCTGCTGGTCGAGCGGGGCCTGCGCACCGGGCTCGCGGCCCGCGACCCGTTCTCCAAGCTGCTGGCGGGCGGCCTGTCGTTCATCCTCGCCTGGCAGGTGTTCATCATCGTCGGCGGTGTGACCAACCTCATCCCGCTGACCGGCCTGGTCACCCCCTTCATGTCCCAGGGCGGCTCGGCGCTGCTGGCTAACTGGATCCTTATCGCGCTCCTGGTACGCATGTCTGATGCGGCGCGCAGGCCTCCGCCCCAGGCGATCCAGAACGAAGGACTGACGCAGGTGTTCCAGCGATGAATCGCACTCTGAAGCGCGCGGCCGTGGCCTGCCTGGCCATGTTCGCGCTCCTGATGGTCAACGTGAACATCCTCCAGGCCGTCCGCGCCGAGGGGCTGCAGGACGACGCCCGCAACAGGCGCAACTTCTTCGAGCGCTACGCGATCGAGCGGGGCCGCATCACGGCCGGTGGCAAGGTGCTGGCGCAGTCGGTGGAGACGGACAGCAAGGAGTTCCGGTTCATCCGGAAATATCCGGATGCCCGCCTGTACGCGCACGTGACCGGCTTCTTTTCGCCCGAGAGCGCCGACGCGATCGAGGCGACCGAGAACCAGCTGCTCGACGGCTCCAGCGCCGACCTGCTGCTGCGCCGCAGCATCGACCTGTTCACCGGCGAGCCGACCAGGGGCGCCAGCGTCGAGCTGACGATCAACCCCAAGGCCCAGAAGGCGGCCTACGACGCGCTGCGCCAGAGCGGCAAGCGCGGGGCCGTGGTCGCGATGGACCCGAAGACCGGCGGCATCCTGGCGATGGTGTCGCTGCCGACGTACGACCCGGCCGAGCTGTCGGGCACCAACAAGGGCAAGGTCTTCACCCGCTACGACGAGCTGGCCAAGGACAAGAGCCAGCCGCTGCTGAACCGCACCATCGCGCAGACCTACCCGCCCGGCTCGACGTTCAAGGTCGTGACGATGGCGGCCTACCTGGAGGACGACCCCTCGCGCACGCCGCAGACCACGGTGGAGGCGCCGCAGAACCTGCCGCTGCCGGGCACGAACATCAGCCTGCCCAACTACGGCGGCTCGGCCTGCGGCAGCGGCCGGGTCACGCTGGTCTTCGCGCTGGAGAAGTCCTGCAACACGCCCTTCGGCTCGATGGGCATGGAGCTGGGCTACGACGCCATGAAGGAGCAGACCGAGAAGTTCGGCATGGGCAAGCCGCTGAGCGTGCCCATGCCCGTGGCGCAGAGCGACTTCGGCAAGCAGGAGGGCAAGGACGCCCTGGCCATGGCCTCCATCGGGCAGCGCAGCAACCGGATGACGCCGCTGCAGATGGCCATGATCGCGGCCGGCATCGCCAATGACGGGACGGTGATGAAGCCGTACCTCGTGAGCAAGGTCACCGACGCCAAGGGTGACACCATCGAGGAGGCCGAGCAGGACGAATGGACGCAGGCCGTCAGTTCCGAGACGGCGGCCAAGCTGCGCGAGATGATGGTGAGCGTCGTCAACAACGGCACCGCGAACCTCGCGCAGGTCCCCGGCGTCCAAGTAGGGGGTAAGACGGGCACGGCGGAGACGTCCGACAATCAGCCGCCGCATGCCTGGTTCATCTCCTTCGCCCCCGCGGAGGACCCGAAGGTGGCCCTCGCGGTCATCGTCGAGTCCGGCGCGGCCCGGGTCGGGGCGGAGGCGACCGGCGGCCACACCGCCGCGCCGATCGCAAAGGCCGTGATGGAGGCGGTGCTGAACAAGTGAGTGACGGTAACCTGCTGGGTCATGCGGCTCCGTAACCGCTACCTCCTGCTCTCCCGCATCGCCACGGGCGGTATGGGAGAGGTGTGGCGTGCCCGCGACGAGCTGCTCGGGCGCGAGGTGGCGGTGAAGATCCTGCGCAGCCACATCTACGCCGACCCCAGCTTCCGCGAGCGCTTCCGCAACGAGGCGCGCCTCACCGCGGCGCTGGCCGACCCCGGCGTGGCCCAGATCTTCGACTACGGCGAGCAGAGCGAGCTGGCCTACCTCGTCATGGAGCTGGTGCACGGCGAGCCGCTTTCGGCCATCCTGGCGCGCAACGGCGCGGTGGGGCCGGAGGTGGCGCTCGACGTGCTGCACCAGACGGCCAAGGCGCTGCACGCCGCCCATGCCGCCGGGATCATCCACCGCGACATCAAGCCGGGCAACCTGCTGGTCACGCCCGAGGGCACCATCAAGGTGACCGACTTCGGCATCGCGCGCGCCCTGGAGGCCGCGCCGGTGACGCAGACCGGCACGGTGCTGGGCACGGCGCAATACGTCAGCCCCGAGCAGGCGCAGGGCTTCCCGCTCACGCCCTCGACGGACCTCTACTCGCTGGGCGTGGTGGCCTACGAGTGCCTGGCGGGGCGCACGCCGTTCCGCGGGGACAACCAGGTGGCCATCGCGCTGCAGCACCTCAGCGAGCCGCCGGCGCCGCTCGGCGCCGACGTGCCCGCGCCGGTGCGCGAGCTGGTCATGTCGCTGCTGGCCAAGGAGCCCGAGCAGCGCCCCGCCACGGCGCTGGAGGTGGCCGACCGCGCCTACCTGCTGCGCGAGTCACTGGCCGGGCCGGAGCAGAGCGCCGAGCTGAGCATGCTCACCGACCCGGCCGGCTTCCGGGTGCGCGAGCCGGCCCCCATCGACGACCTGACGACCGACGACCTCAACCCGGCCACCACCCTGCAGCGGCCGCCGCCGCCCGCGGGCCGGCGCAACAGGGGCGTGCGGACGATGCTGGCCCTGGTCGCAGCGGCGGGGTGCGTGGCGGCGGTGGGGCTCACCGCGGTCTCGCTGGCCAACAGGGGAGAGACGGTCGCGCCGCCGCCCGAGATGGCGGAGCCGTCGGAGTCGCCCACGGTGGAGCCGACGCCGCAGAAGGTGAAGCCGACGAAGACGCGGATCCGGACCCGGACTCCGCAACCGCCGGTGGTGGTTCCGCCGAAGTCGACGGAGCCTATACCCTCGCCGTCGGCTACCGTAAGCAAGTCGGCTACTCCCACCAAGAAGCCGACGCCGAAACCGACCCCGACTCCGACCCGGACCACCCCTACGCCCACCCCGACCCCAACGCCAACCACTACACCGACAACGCCGACACCCACCGCCTCGCCGGACCCGGGTGATACAAACCCGCCCAAGGAGGAGACGTGATGCGCCATGGGGTCGATGATGGACACCGGCGGCCCCCCGAGCAGGCCGGTACCCAAGATGAACGGTAAGGGACAGTGCAGGAAATGACTCAGCCTCGGCTACTCGGAGGTCGCTACGAGCTCGACGGTGTCGTCGGGCGCGGCGGCATGGCCGAGGTGTATCGCGCCCGAGACATCCGGCTGGACCGCATAGTCGCGATCAAGACCCTCCGCTCCGACCTGGCGCGCGACCACACCTTCCAGGCCCGGTTCCGCCGTGAGGCGCAGTCGGCGGCCTCCCTCAACCACCCGGCCGTCGTCGCGGTCTATGACACCGGCGAAGACGTCACCGACGGCACCCCGGTGCCCTACATCGTGATGGAATACGTCGACGGCCGGACGCTGCGCGACCTGCTGCGCCAGGACCGGCGGCTGCTGCCCGAGCGCGCCGCCGAGCTGGTCGACGGCATCCTGCGCGCCCTCGACTACAGCCACCGCGGCGGCATCGTGCACCGCGACATCAAGCCGGCCAACGTGATGATCACGCGCGCGGGCGACGTCAAGGTGATGGACTTCGGCATCGCGCGCGCGATGGCCGACTCCGCGGCCACGATGACGCAGACGGCCCAGGTCATCGGCACGGCGCAATACCTGTCGCCCGAGCAGGCGCGCGGCGAGCGGGTCGACGCGCGCAGCGACATCTACTCCACCGGCTGCGTGCTGTACGAGCTGCTGACCGGCCAGCCGCCGTTCACCGGCGACTCCCCGGTCGCGATCGCCTACCAGCACGTGCGCGAGGAGCCCATCCCGCCCTCGCAGATCGACCCCGAGATCCCGCAGTGGGCCGACGCGATCGTGCTCAAGGCCATGGCCAAGGACCCGGCGCACCGCTACCAGAACGCCGGGGAGATGCGCGCCGACATCCAGCGCGCGATGTCCGGCATGCCGGTCGACGCCCAGACGATGGCCATGACGAGCAACTTCGGCCAGGGCACGCGCATGATGACCGCGGCCCAGGCGGCCCAGGGCCCGGCCACGCAGCGCACCAGCGCCGTCCCGCCCTACGAGTACGGCGACGACGACGGCGGTGGCCGCGGCGGGCGGCGCCGGGCGAGCGGCGGCGGCAACGCGCTCAAGACGGCCTTGTGGATCATCATCCCGCTGCTGATCATCGGCGCGTTCATCACGGTCGGCTACGTCGTGTTCAGCGGCCGGGGCACGCCCGCCGACACGCAGGTCACGATCCCGGCCCTGGCCTCGCAGGAGCAGGATTACGCCAAGTCCGAGCTCGAGAAGCTGGAGCTCAACGTCCAGGTGGTCCAGGAGTTCAGCTCCGAGATCGAGAAGGGCGCCGTGATCAGGACGGAGCCCGACGCCAACACCAAGGTCGACAAGGGCTCCCCGGTCAAGCTGGTCGTCTCCAAGGGCACCGAGAAGGTCAAGGTCCCCGACGGCCTGATCGGCGTCAAACAGGCCGACGCCGAGGCGCTCCTGGAGGAGAGCGGGCTGCGCAGCGTCATCAAGACGCGCAACTCCACCAGGCCCCAGGGCACGGTCATCGCCACCGACCCCAAGGCCGGCCAGGAGGTCGAGAAGGGCGGCACGGTCACCCTCTTCGTGCCCAAGGAGCTCGGCGAGGTGCCCAGCGTGGTCGGCCTCACCGAGGAGGACGCCATCGCGCAGCTCAAGGGCGCGGGCTTCAAGACGCGGACCGACAGGCAGCCCAGCGACCAGCCCGAGGGCACCGTGTTCCAGCAGAACCCGCCGGAGGGCACCAAGCTGGCGCCGGGCACCACGATCACGATCACGGTGTCCACCGGTCCCGAGGACACGGCGCCGCCGCCCACCACCGACGTGCCGACCGACGACTTCCCGTCGGACCAGCCGACCGACGACTTCCCGTCACAGGATGACCCGCCGACCGACGACAACCCGATCGGCGACGACGGGCTCGGCGGCGGCTTCGGCGGCTGAGGTCCACGCGGAGGGCCGTCCGTTCCCTGAGCGGGGATGGACGGCCCTCGGCCTGTCCTGGGCGCTCTGGGTGGCTCTCAGGGGTGCGCGGGAGCTCGGGCGGCGGCGTCGCCGCACGCACCGGCGGGGTGGGCACGCGGCGGTGAGGTGCGCGGCGAGGAAGTGAGCACGCGGCCGGTGAGGTGCGCGGACGCGAGAACGCCCCCGCCGCTCGGGGGCAACGGCGGGGACGCTCACTTGTACGTCGCTCTGCGCGAGACTTGTGTTACACGATTCTTCGCAGCCAATTTCCCAGCAGCCGGTGCCCGTGTTCGGAGAGCACGGACTCGGGGTGGAACTGCACGCCCTCGATGGGCGCGGTGCGGTGCCGCAGGCCCATGACCACGCCGTCGTCGGTGCGGGCGGTCACGTCGAGCACCTCCGGCACGGTCTCGGGCAGCACGGCCAGCGAGTGGTAGCGGGTCATCCGCACCGGCGAGGGCAGCGCCTCGAACACGCCCCGGCCGTCGTGCGCGATGGCGCTGGTGCGGCCGTGGAAGAGGTCGGGCGCGCGGGTCACGGTGGCGCCGTAGGCCACGGCGATGGCCTGGTGGCCGAGGCAGACGCCGAGCAGCGGCCGGCCGGTCCCGGCCGCGTGGCGGACCAGGGGCACGCTCACGCCGGCCGCCTCGGGGGTGCCGGGGCCGGGGCTGATGAGCACGCCGTCGAAGCCGTCGGCGTCGTGCACGCGCACGTCGTCGCGGGGCCGCACGTCGCAGTCGGCGCCCAGCTCGCGCAGGTATTGCACGATGGTGTGCACGAAGCTGTCGTGGTTGTCCACGACCAGCACCCTGCTCATTTCTCGACGGTCACCTCATCCAGCGTCACGGCGGGCTCCAGCAGCGGGAACACGACATACCAGAGTACGGCCACGACGGCCGCGAGCAGCACGACGGCCGTCAGCGCCCGCGTGCGCGGGCGGCCGGGCAGCTTGCGCCAGAGCCAGGCGTACATGTCACTCCTCGCCGGTCACTCGTTGCGGGTCACTCGTTGCGGGTCACTCTTTGCGGGTCACTCTTTGCGGGTCACTCTTTGCGCGGTTCGGTCTCCTTCAGCACGCCGTAGACGATGAGCCGTTCGGCGGCCGAGTATTCGGGGTGGCAGGTGGACAGTGTGATGAAGGCCCGGATGGGGCGGATGTCGGGCTTGCCGGGCACGGGGGCCAGCACCTCGATCTCGTCGGGGCGCACGATGTCCTGGGAGGTCACGCGGTAGGTGTAGCGGGCCTCGCGGGCCTCGACCACGATCTCGTCGTCGCGTTCGAGCTCGTCGATCTCCCGGAACGGCGCCGCGTAGGTGGTGCGGTGCCCCGACAACACGAAGTTGCCCGTCTGGCCCGGCATGGCGCTGTCGGGGTAGTGCCCCGGGCCCTTCTTGAGCTGTTCGGCGCCCACGCCCTCGACCACGGCGTACTGGTAGTCGCGGCCCAGCTTCGGGATGCGCAGCAGCGCCACGGCCCGGCCGAGCTCGATCCGGTCAAGCTTGCCGGCGTTCTCGCGCTCCAGCTCCCGCTTGAGCAGGAGCTGCTGGCTCTGGGTGTAGGCGCCGGTGCCCCAGAGCAGGTAGGCGCAGAACAGCATGAGGATCAGGCCCGCGGTGATGCTCGTCTCCCCCACGGCCCGGAGCGTGGCCCGCATTCGCTCAGGGTATTCGCGGATGTCGCGGGGCCAGGGGATCGCCATGTCGTGCGCGTGGCGACTATCCTGGGGCACGCTTCAACTACGCTTAACGAAGAGCCTGTGGACGATCCGGATGCCCAGGCCCTCAGCAGGAGTTACCCAGTGCCCAAGTCCAAGGCTCGCAACAAGAAGGCGGTCTACACTCCGCCGCAGAGGTCTCAGCAGGTCAAGGTCAGCCCGCGCTGGCTGGCGCCGACCATGGTCGTCGCATGGATCATCGGCATCCTGTGGATCGCGATCTACTACGTCGCCCCGCAGGCGCCCTTCTTCAGCGACCTCCAGAACTGGAATCTGCTGATCGGGTTTGTTTTCATCATCTTCGGTGTGGTGCTTTCCACCCGCTGGCGTTAGTTCTTTCCACAGTCTTTTCCACAGCCTGGGGAAGAGGTCAGACCGCGGCGAGGATCGCCGAGGTCCTGACCACCACGAGCACGGCCAGCAGGGCCAGCGCTCCCGCGATCGCCACCACCTGCCAGAGGGTGCGGTTGTTCTTGGGAGCGTAGGCCAGCGCCCCCGCCAGCAGCGATCCCGTGACGAGGCCGCCGATGTGGCCGGTCCAGCTGATGCCCGAGACCAGGAACGTGATCGCCAGGTTGAGCGCGATGAGCACGGCGATGCCGCGCACGTCCATGTTGAGCCGGCGACCCACCACGAAGACCGCGCCGAACAGACCGAAGATCGCGCCCGAGGCGCCGACGGTCGGCTGGTTGAGCGGGTCGAGCCAGAGGCCGAGCACCGAGCCGCCGAGCGCGCTGATCGCGTAGATGGCGATGTAGCGCACGTGGCCGAAGGCGCGCTCCAGGTAGGGGCCGACGACGTAGAGCGCCCAGCAGTTGAACAGGATGTGGAAGACGCTGCCGTGCACGAAGGCAGCGCTGATCAGCCGGTAGTACTGGTCGCCGAGCGCCACTCCGGCCGGCCACATCGCCAGCTGCGCGGTGACCGCGTCGCCCGTGAGGTATTGCGCGCCGAAGATCAGCACGTTGACGGCGAGCAGGGCGTACGTGACGAACGGCGTGCGCACGACGTTGCCGCCGAACGTCGACCTGGCCGTGCGGAGGCCCTTGTTGCCCTCGGCCACGCACTCGGGGCACTGGAAGCCCACCGCGGCGTCACGCATGCAGTCGGGGCAGATCGGACGCTCGCAGCGTTGGCAGCGCACCCAGGTCTCCCTGTCGGGATGCCGGTAGCACGTGGGCACGGCCTCAGCGGGCTGCTCGGGGTGCGGGGGCGGGCTGGGCGGCTGGCTGGTCATGACCGAAAGCCTATGGCTTGTACGGGCGTGCCGGGCTCCCCCGCCGGGCCCCTTCTGGGTGGGCACGGCAGGGGAAGGGCCGCAAGTGCGTCAGGCCGGGACGCGGTCGATGGTGACCGACTCCAGGATGACGTCCTCCGTCGGACGGTCGCGGCGGTCGGTGCGGGTCTTGGCGATCGCGTCCACGACCTCCTGGCCCTCGACGACCTCGCCGAAGATGGTGTGCTTGCGGTTGAGGTGCGGAGTCGGCACGACCGTGATGAAGAACTGCGAGCCGTTGGTGCCCTTGCCGGCGCGGACGCCGGCGTTGGCCATGGCGAGCAGGTAGGGGCGGTCGAAGGAGAGCTCCGGGTGGATCTCGTCGTCGAACTCGTAGCCGGGGCCGCCGATGCCCTGGCCGAGCGGGTCGCCGCCCTGGATCATGAAACCGGAGATGACCCGGTGGAAGATCGTGCCGTCGTAGTAGCGCGCGGTGCTCTTCTCACCGGTGCCCGGATGCGTCCACTCGCGGGAGCCCTCGGCGAGCTCCACGAAGTTGCGCACCGTTTTCGGAGCCTTGGTGGGGAAGAGTTCTACCTTGATATTGCCGCGATTGGTCTGCAGGTTCGCGATCAGCTTCTCAGCCACGAGACAGCTGCCCCCCTCTATGCACAGGGTTGGTTTTGTGGTGTTTGAGGATTATGGCCGTTCGGCCTCCCGAGCCATCCTCCCATGGACGGCCATGATTGAGCCGCCTTGTCCAGGGAAGGTCAGGCTCGGGGCCCCAACGACAGGGGAGGTTGTCGTGTCCCTGAGAATGAGAAAACGCCGCGTGGTCATGGAAGTGCCCGCCACGTGGATGGGCCGAATGAAGGCCCAGGCCGTACGAACCGGCCAGCGCATGGCGCCCATGGCCGACCAGGCCAAGGTCGTCGCCGCGCACCGCATCGAGGACGCCCGCTACTGGGCGGCGCCGAGGCTGGAGTCGGCGGCGCACGGGTTCGAGGACCAGGTCGCACCCAAGGTCAGCGCCATGCTGACCGCGGCGGCCAGGAAGATCGACCCCAAGCCGTCGCAGTCGAGGCGGTGGCCGATGCTCGTACTGCTGACCGGCCTCGCGGTGGGGACGATCGGTTACATGTTCTATCGCCGCAACGCAGAGCAGTGGACCGAGCACATGAAGGACTCCGCCTCCGATGCCTCACGATGGGTCAATGAGAAGGCGGAACGGACATCGGAATCCGCTGACCGGTTGGCGGCCAACGTGTCGAACAAGGCGGATGAGGCATCTCGCAAGATGTAGTGATCTCGCCGGGAAGCGCGCCCTCGGATGGTCCGGGGGCGCGCTTCGGCCGTCCGGGGCCGTTGACCGCACACCAAGCGCTTGCTACAAACGCGACCATGGCGCTGTCACCGCTCGATGACCACCCCGTGCACCAGGCCGCCCAGGTCATGCGGCACGTGACCACCGGAGACCGCAACTTCTACGACCGCTACTACTTCAACTGCCACGCCGCCTCCGACGAGCTCATGCTGATCGTCGGCCTCGGCCAGTACCCCAACCTGGGCGTCACCGACGCCTTCGCCTGCGTGCGCACCCAGGAGCTGCACCGCGTCGTCCGGGCCTCGCGCGAGCTGGGCGCCGACCGGATGGACACCCGGATCGGCCCCTTCCGGGTCGAGGTGCTCGAAGGACTCAAACGGCTCAGGGTGGTGCTGGAGCCCAACGAGCACGGCCTGTCGTTCGACCTCCTGTGGGAGGGCACGATCCCGGTCGTGCTGGAGCCGCGGCACTTCCTGCGGTGGCAGGAGCGGGTGGTGTTCGACTCTGTACGGATGGCGCAGACCGGCCGGTGGACGGGGCACATCACGATCGGCGAGACGGAGATCCCCGTCACCCCCGACCGCTGGATGGGCACCAGGGACCGCTCCTGGGGCATCAGGCCGGTTGGCGAGCCCGAGCCGCCCGGGATCCAGGCCAAGAACCCCGGGACGTTCTACTGGCTCTACGCGCCGATGCGCTTCGACGACCACGCCGTGCTCTGCATCGTGCAGGAGGACGAGCAGGGGCGCAGGCTGCTGGAGGAGGCGGTGCGCGTGTGGCCGGACGGGCGGGAGGAGTATCTCGGCAGACCGGAGTACCGCCCGGTCTACGCCCCCGGCACCCGCGACGTCACCGAGGCCGTGATCGCGTTCGCGCCTCCCGGCGGCAAGCCGTTCGACGTGCGCTGCACGCCGCTGCTGCCGGTGCACCTCATGGTCGGCACCGGCTACGGGCTGGAGCAGGAGTGGCGGCATGGGATGTACCAGGGTCCCGGGCCGGTCGTGCAGGGTGTTACGTACCGGCTGCCCGACGACGCCGCCAGGATGTGGGGCCTGGTGGACGCCGTCGGGCGCTTCGAGTACGACGGGCTCGTCGGCCATGGTCTCTTCGAGTACTGGGCACTCGGACCGCACCCGTCGTTCGCCGGGTGATCCGGCATTCCACGAGCCGCCTTGGCGGTCGCGGCTACTCCGGCTTTTCGCAGACCACCTTGGCGGTCTTGGCCCAGCCCTCGACCGGGGCCGCCGCCTCGCCCGTCTCCGTGGGCAGAGCCGGCAGGGCCGGCATCGCCTTCACCACGTCACCGGGGGCGAGCTTCTCGATCTCCTCCGGCGTCAGCTTCCGGGTCTCCGCCGGGGCCACCTTCTCCAGCTTGCCGATCTTGCCGAGCTTCTCGAGCTCCTCCGGCGAGAGCGGCCTGATCTTGACCGCCTCGGGCGCCTCACCCTCGGGAAGCGCCGGCGCGGCCTCGCCCTCGGGAAGGGCCGGCGTGACGTGCGCGTCCGAGCCGATCCGCGCCACCTTGCCCTCGCGCCGGACCACGACGCCCTTCTCAGCGGGCAGCGCCTTGACCAGCTCGACCGTCCTGCCGTCGCTGGTCGTGCAGGTCACCTTGGTGTCCTCGGCGGGGGCGGGCCCGTCGGCCAGGGCGGAGCCGGCCAGGCCGGTGACGGTGAGCACGGCGACCGCGCCGAGCACCGCGAGACGTCGTTTGAACATGGAATCTCCTCGAACGGGGACGATCTGACGCCTCAGAGCGTGGCCCGGCGTACCTGAAGCGATCCTGAAGAGGGCATAAACGATCTTCAGCTTCGCTTTAGGTGCTCTGAGGCAGGCTGGACGGCGTGCGAGTGTTACTGGTGGAGGACGAGCAGCGGCTGGCCGACCTGATCAAGGGCGGGCTGGCAGGCGAGGGCTTCGCGGTGGACGTCGCCCACGACGGGCGCGACGGGTTGTGGCTGGCCACCGAGAACACCTATGACGTGATCGTCCTTGACGTGATGCTGCCCAGGCTGAACGGCTACGCGATCTGCTCCCGGCTGCGCGAGGCCGGCGACTGGACGCCGATCATGATGCTCACCGCCAAGGACGGCATCTACGACGAGGCCGAGGCCCTGGACAACGGGGCCGACGACTATCTGGCCAAGCCGTTCTCCTACGTCGTGCTGCTGGCCAGGCTGCGGGCGCTGGTGCGGCGGGGCGGGCGCGAGCGGCCGGTGTCGATCACCGTGGGCGACCTCGTGATCGATCCGGCCGGGCTGCGCTGCCGCAGGGGCGAGGCGGAGATCGCGCTGACGCCGAAGGAGTTCGCGGTGCTGCACGCGCTGGCGCGGCGGCCCGGGGAGGTGGTCTCCAAGAGCGAGCTGCTGGCCCAGGCGTGGGACTTCTCCTACGACGGCGATCCGAACATCGTCGAGGTCTACATCAGCGCCCTGCGCCGCAAGATCGACGTGCCCTTCGGCAGGACGACGCTCATGACCGTCCGCGGGGCCGGATACCGCCTGGAAGCGGCATGAGACGGCGCGGGGGTCGCGGGCAGCGGCTCGGGAGGGAGGGCGCGTGAGGCGGGCGGAGGGGTGGGCCGGGCTGTCGTCGGTGCGGTGGCGGGCGACGGCGGCGGCCACGCTCGTGGTGGCGCTGGCCCTGGGGGTCGCGGCCCTGGTGCTGGTCGCGGTGCTGCGCGGCAGCCTGGTGGACAGCGCGGACGCCGAGGCGGCCAGGAAGGCCACGGCGGCGGTGCCGTACGCGGAGACGTTGCAGCTCAAGCCCGTGACGCCCGTCGAGCGGACCGACGGGAAGGCCGACGGGAAGGCCGACGGGAAGCCCGGCGAGAAGCCCGACCCGACGGCCGGCGAGAAGACCGGCGGGAAGACCGGCGGTGAGCCCGGGAAGAAGACCGGCGGGGAGGAGGCCGTCGCGGCGCCGGTGGAGGTCGTGCCCGCGCGGCCCGCCGGGGCCGTGCAGGGCGAGGTGCGCCTGCGCGACGGCACGATGGCGCGGCTGGCCGACCCGGACCTGCTGGTCACGAAGAAGGCCGCGACGGCGCCGGCGTGGGCGGAGCCGGGTCAGTACGCGGTCGCGGCCATCGAGGTGGCCACCGTCGACGGCCCCGCCATGGTGTGGTCGCGGGTCTCGCTGGAGGGCGCGGAGCAGGCGCTGCAGACCCTGTACGGCGTGCTGCTGCCCGGCGTGCCCGCGCTGCTGGCCGTGGTGGCCGGGATGACGTGGCTCTCGGTGAACAGGGCGCTCGACCCGGTGGCCGCGATCCGCGCCAAGGTCGCCGACATCACGGCCCGCGACCTGGGGCAGCGCGTGCCCGTGCCGCGTTCGAAGGACGAGATCGCCGCGCTGGCGACCACCGTCAACGGCACCCTCGACCGGCTGGAGACGGCCGTGGAGCGGCACAAGCGGTTCGTCGCCGACGCCGCGCACGAGCTGCGCAGCCCCATCGCGACCCTGCGGGCCCGGCTGGAGCTGGCCGCGCCCAGCGAGCTGACCAAGGAGGCGCTGGCCGACGTCGAACGCCTCCAGTCCCTGGCCGCCGACCTGCTCATGCTGGCCAAGCTGGACGCGGGCGAGCCGCTGCGGGCCGCCGAGCTGGACCTGGGGCAGGTGGCGGCCGAGGCGGCGCTGCGCGCCCGGCGGCGGCCCGAGGTGCGGGTGGAGCTGGACGTCGAGCCGGACGTGGTGATGCACGGGTCGAACGCGCATCTCGACCGGCTGGTGACGAACCTGGTCGACAACGCCGTGCGGCACGCCGCCTCCACCGTACGGGTGCGCGTGGCGGCCGAGGAGGGCGCGGCCGTGCTGAAGGTGCGCGACGACGGGCCGGGGATCCCGCCCGGCCAGCGGGAGGCCGTGTTCGACCGCTTCACCCGGCTGGACGAGGCGCGGGCCAGGGACGCGGGCGGGGCCGGGCTCGGGCTGCCCATCGCCCGCGACATCGCGCACCTGCACGACGGCTCACTCGTGTACGCCGGCGCCGGGTTCGTGGCCCGTTTCCCGTTGCGGGAGGGTTAGGGCGTAGACGGTGCTGCGTCTGGTGACGGTGAAGCCGGCCCGGGCGTAGACGCCGACGGCTCCCGTGGGGTTGTCGGGGTCGACGGTGAGCCCGGCGCGTTCGTACCCCTCCTCGGCGAGGGCGGCCAGCGCCCGCGCGACCAGCGCGCCCGCGACCCCTCTGCCGCGCCACTCCTTCAGCGTGCCGACGATGCGGATCCAGGCCAGGCGCACGCCGTCGCGGGCGCCGCGGGCCCCGGAGGAGTGCGTGATCAGCACGCCGACCGCCCGGCCCCGCGCCAGCGCCACGAACGAGCACTCCGGGCGGAAGCCCGCCGGGCCGGTGACGTGGACCGCCCAGCTCGCGGGGGTGTGCGGCACGGTGCCCCAGTGGTCGCGGAACGACTCGTTGCGCACGTGGCGGGCCCCGCCGTCCAGCTCGGGAGACCAGGCCACGATGGACACACCCGGCGGCGTCGCGATCGCGGGCAGGTCGGGCGGCGTGCCTGGTGGTGCCGTGGTCTCGGGCAGGCCGGGGGAAACGCCGGGGGTTCCGGTCCCGGGCGGGGCGATGGGCGCGTCTGGTGGCGTGCCGGTGGGCAGGCTCCGCTCCATGTCGGCGAAGCTGCGCACGGGGGTGAACCCGGCGGCGCGGGCCAGCGCCGCGATGCCGGGATTGCCGTCGTACGCCCACAGATGCACCTCCACCGGCACGCCGGGGAACGCCTTCTCCCCGAGCCGGGGCGCCGCCGCGACGGCCCAGTCCACGACGTGGCGGCCGAGCCCGCGCCTGCGGTAGGCCGGGTGCACCCCGCCCCACAGGCGCATGATGTGCACGCCGCCCTCCGCGGACTGCCTGGCGGGCAGGTGGCCGAACGCGATGACGCGGTCGCCGTCCCTGGCCGCGAGCGTGCCCTCCGCCAGGTCGAGCAGCGGGCTGGACAGCCGTTCGGCCAGGTCGCCCGCGTCGAAGACCTCGCCGGCGCGGTCGGCGGCCTCCACCTCGGCCCAGAACTCGGCCAGCCGGCCGGCGTCCTCACGCGTGAGCGGTCCCCATTCCATGCCCGCAGCCTAGGCGAGCCGTTTCGGGCGTCCCCGGTCAGGCGTCGAGTTGCAGGAAGGCGCGGGCGATGGCCTGGCGGCAGACGTCCTCGGGGTAGGGGAAGTGCTTGATCAGGTCGCGCAGCCCCTCCACGTGGGCGCGCTTGGCCAGCTCGGCCACCAGGGCCAGCTCCTCGTGCTGGGCCAGCGCGTACGCCCGGTCCACCACCGCGCCGTGCCCCGGCACGATCACCGGCTCGGGCATCTCCGCCAGCATCCGCGCCGTGGTGCCGGGCCAGTCCAGCGGGTACGAGTCGCCGAACGCGGGCGGCGCCCCCTCCTCCACCAGGTCACCGGCGAACACCACGCCCGCGTCCGGCACGTGCGCCACCACGTCGTTACTGCTGTGACCGAGCCCGAAGTGCCGCAGGTGCACGATGCGCCCGCCGATGTCCAGGCTGGCGGCGACCGTGAAGGTGTGGTCGGGCGGCACGATCGCCACCTCCTCCAGCTCCTCGCGCCGCTCGGGGCGCTGCTCGATCAGGCCGGTACGGTGCAGCTCGCCGTACGTCTCGATCTCCTCGGCGCATCGGGCGTGGCCCCAGATCTCGGCGCCGCCGAAGAGGGCGTTGCCGAAGTAGTGGTCGAAGTGGGAGTGGCTGTTGACCACCGTCCAGGGGAAGGCGGTGACCGTCCTGATCGCCTCGATGAGGTCGGCGGCCTCCCGGTGCGAGCCCCGCGTGTCGAGCACCAGGCAGTGCCCGTCGCCCACGATCAGGCCGGTGTTGACGTCGAACGACCGATGGCGCCGGACATAGACCCGGTCGCCGACCTCCTGCCACTGCTCGTTCATGCCACCGAACCCTACTTTCGGCAGCGATGCCTGGCATATGGCCTCCCCGTCGCCATGGCCCGATCTCGGCCGGAAGGCGGTCGCGTGCCGCTCAGCCCTGAAGGGCGTGCGGCTCAGCCCTGAAGGGCGTGCGGCTCAGCCCTGAAGGGCGTGCGCTCAGCACCGGAGGGGGCCGATCAGCCGTGGAGGTAGGCCAGGACCGCCAGCACCCGCCTGTGCCCGTCGGCGGCCGGGGGCAGGTCGAGCTTGGCGAAGATGTTGGCGATGTGCTTGGCCACGGCGGCCTCGGTGACGAACAGCTCACCGGCGATCGAGGCGTTCGTCCGCCCCTCCGCGATCAGGCCGAGCACCTCCTGCTCGCGCGGGGTGAGCCGGGCCAGGGGGTCGCGCCGCCGCCGCAGGAGCTGGCGCACCACCTCGGGGTCCACGACCGTGCCGCCCGCGGCCACCCGGTCGAGGGCGTCGACGAACTCGCGTACGTCGCCGATGCGGTCTTTCAGCAGGTAGCCGACGCCGGCCCCGGCGCCCGACTCGAGCAGTTCGGCCGCGTACGTCTGCTCGACGTACTGGCTGAGCACCAGCACGGCCAGGTCCGGCCGCCGGGCGCGCAGGTGGAGCGCGGCCCGCAGCCCCTCGTCGGAGAAGCCCGGCGGCATGCGCACGTCGGTCACCACGGCCTCGGGGCGGTGCTCGGCGACGGCCTCGATCAGGGCGGGCGCGTCGCCGACGGAGGCGACGACGGTGTGGCCGAAGCGTTCGAGCAGCCCGGCCAGGCCCTCGCGGAGCAGGACGGCGTCCTCGGCGATCACCACGCGCACCGGATCTCCCTCTGGTCTGTCATGAGCCCTCGCCTGTCATCAGCCCTCTGTCATGAGTCCTCGCCCGTCACGAGCCCGCGCCCGTCACGAGCCGGGGATCTCCACCCGGACGCGGGTCGGGCCGCCGGCCGGGCTGGACAACGACAGTCTGCCGCCCACCACGGACAGCCGGTCGGCCAGCCCCGTCAGCCCCGTGCCCCGTTCCGGGTCCGCGCCGCCGACGCCGTCGTCGCGCACCTCGACGACCAGCGTGCCGCCCTCCATCCGGCCGGTGACGGCGGCCCTGGCGGCCCGGCTGTGCTTGGAGACGTTCGCGAGCGCCTCGGTGACCACGTAGTACGCGGTCACCTCGACGGGGGCGGGCAGGCGGCCGGGCAGGGCGACGTCCACGTCCACGGGCACGGGCGAGCGGCCGGCGACGTCGCGTACCGCCGCCGCGAGGCCCCGGTCGGTGAGCACCTGGTTGTGCACGCCCCTGATCAGCTCGCGCAGCTCGGCCAGCGCCCGCTTGGCCTCGTCGTGGGCCTGCCCGACCAGCCGCGCCGTCTCCGAGTCCGCCGGCAGGTCCAGCCGGGCCATGCCGAGCTTCATGGACAGGGAGACGAGGCGCTGCTGCGCGCCGTCGTGCAGGTCCCGCTCGATCCTGCGGCGCTCCACCTCGAAGGCATCCACCAACCGCGCCCGCGACCGCAGCACCTCGTGCAGCTCGGAGTCCGGCGGCGCGAGCATCGCGCGCGCCATCGCCCCTCGCGCGCCGCCCCACGCGGTGATCGTGTACGCGGCCACGGGCAGCAGCAGGACGCCCGCCAGCGACGCCGGCGCGCCGATGAGCGGGGACACCGGCTCCTGCAGCACCGGGGTCAGGGCCAGGACCAGCGGCCCGGCGATCGTGAACGCCAGCATGAGCAGGTCGATCCACCAGAACGCGAGCACCGTCATCACCGCCAGCCAGACCTCCCGCCGGCGCCGGTCGGGCGGCTCCGGCACGGGGGCCGGGTCCACCAGGCGCAGCCTGAGGCGTTCGAAGCGGGCGACGAGCGGGACGGACAGGGCCAGCGCGGCCAGGCCCGCGACGGCGCCCAGGGCCGGGGTGACGAGCGCGCCGCCGGCGGCGGCCGCGGCCGTGGCCCCGGCGGCCAGGCCGGGGACGACACTGGCCGCGAGGTACGCCGCGCCGCGCCACGGCCACGAGGAGGCGAGGAACGGCAGCGGGCGCCGGGTCAGGGCTTCCAGCGCGGTCCTGTTGAGCACCTCAGGACCGTATCGGCCGGCCGGAAGGCCGGTCAGTAGTGCTGGGTAGAGCTTTTCCCCGGGGCGCCGTCACGGATTCGCGCGGGCGGGTGACGCCGGGTGAATGGCCGCGCCATTTCCGTCGCGGGATTCACGCCGGGGGGCCGCATTCCACTCCCGCTGTTCGGCCGCGCCGTTCCCGGCGCCCTCCGAATTTCCCGCGGAAATGCGCCGCGTTTCACCGGCGTCGTCTTTCCGGGCGTACGGCAGCACGCCTATCTGGAATTCGTCCTCATAGATGATGGTGCCCGGGTCGGGCGAGCGGACGATGTCGCAGGGCACGTCATAACGCCGCAACAGGTCCTCCAGCGGCGCCAGCGCGGCCATGAGCGAGGTCGCGCCCGGCTTGAACCAGGGCACGGCGCGGATGGTGTTGCCGTCGGCGTAGAAGGGCGGGTAGGGCAGACGGGCGATGAACCAGTTGTCGACCTCCCCGAAAAGCTCGTCGTCCTGCGGGGCGAGGCGGCCGGCACGGCGGAGGTGGTGACAGGCGGCGAAGATGCCGACGGGCACGCCCAGCCGTCCGTAATAGCGGACTTGGAACCGTACATAAAGGCGGCCGTCGCCTTTGCGTGGGGGTTTACGGCTTCCTGTGGTCACAGGATTGGTTTACCCCGCGGGAACGGCCACCGCACGAAATGCCTACCCTGCGGTCATGGTGGTCGCACGCCCCGGTCAGATTCGCCAGCGTCCGAAAAGGCCCCGGCCGGACCCGCCCCTGGCCGGAAGCCCGCCGGAAGACCTCGCCGGTCAGACCTCGACGCCGCCGCGGCGGCCGAACCGGTCGGCCACGGCGTCGAACATCGGCACCGCCGAGCCCAGGTCCGTGACCTCAGCGATCGGCAGGCCGAGTTGCGGGTCGAAGCACTCGAACCCGGACTCGCGCTCCACCAGCGACGCCACCTCGTACAGCAGGCCGACGACCCGCCGCGCCTCCTCGCCGTGGGTCCAGTAGGGGACGCTCATCTCCCAGCCGCCCTCCCAGTGGTTGACCGCGATGCCGGTGCCCTCGTGGTCGAGCTCCCAGTTGGGCGGGTACGCGACGATGCGCACCTCGCCGAGCAGGTCGCGGGCGCCGGCCACGATGGTGTCCCACGCGGCCAGATCGGGCGTGCGGGGCTGCCCGGAGGACTCCAGCGCCTCGTCCCACGACTGTCCGGGGTCACGGCGGGCGAAATAGAGGTCGTAGCTCATGGGGACGAAGGTACTGGCAATCCGGGCCGCCTATGGATCTTGGTCTCGCCGTACGGCCGGCGGGGGTCAGGCGGCGCCCTTCGGGGGACGGAACTCCAGGCCCTCGAACGTGCCGGAGTCGCGCCAGGCGGCGATGTGGGTGAAGTACGCCATCGCCCCGTGCGGGTGCCCGACGCCGACCCAGCTCTTCCTGCCCGCGTCCCGGCCCTCGTTGTTGTAGTAGCCGGGCGTGCAGTCGGCGGAGCCCAGCAGGCGGGCGGTGCCGGACAGCAGGAACTCCACCCAGGCGTCCTCGGCCCGCGCCGTGGGCTCGACCTCCGCGTACCCGTGGTCGAGGGCGTGCCTGACGGTGACGGCGATGGTCCTGCCGGCCTCCGTCAGGTTGTGCGGGATGTTGGAGATGAGGTTGGCCCCCTGCGTGGGCTGGACGAGGAAGACGTTCGGGAAGCCGTGCACGTGGATGCCGTGCAGCGTGCGCATGCCCTCCGCCCAGTGCTCCGACAGGCGCGTCCCGCCGCGCCCGGTCAGGTCGTAGCCGGCGCGGCGGTGGTAGTCGGTGCCGACCTCGAAGCCCGAGGCGTAGATGACGCAGTCCACCGCGTACTCCTTGCCGGCGACCACCACGCCGGTCTCCGTGATCCGCTCGACGCCCTTGCCGTCGGTGTCCACGAGGTGCACGCCGGGCAGGTTGTAGGACTGGAGGTACTCGTCGTGGAAGCAGGGCCGCTTGCAGAGCTGGCGGTACCACGCCTTCAGGCCGCGCGCGGTCTCCGGGTCGCGCACGACGGCGTCCACCCGGGCGCGGATCTCCTCCATCTTCTCGAAGTCGGCGTCCTCGAAGGCGGCCAGCATCCGCTCCTGGGTGCGCTCCTCGGGCGGCAGCGCGCCGAGCCTGGCGCGGAAGCGGCGGGCGAGGTCCGTCCAGCCGTCCATGACCAGGTCCTCCTCGGCCAGGCCGCCGGTCTGGTTGGCGGTGAAGTTCTCCAGCCAGCGCTGCTGCCAGCCCGGGGTGGCGATCGAGGCGAACCAGCCGGGGTCGGTGGGCCGGTTGTCGCGCACGTCCACGGAGGACGGCGTGCGCTGGAAGACGTACAGCTCCGCGCACGAGCGCGCCAGGTGCGGCACGCACTGGACGGCCGTCGCGCCGGTGCCGATGATCGCCACCCGCTTGTCGCCCAGCCGGTCCAGGGGCGCGCCCGAGGGGTCGCCGCCGGTGTAGGCGTAGTCCCAGCGGCTGGTGTGGAAGGAGTGCCCGCGGAAGTCGTCGATGCCGGGGATCCCGGGCAGCTTCGGCACGTGCAGCGGGCCGATGCCCATGGCGACGAACTGGGCGGTGAACGCGTCGCCGCGGCCGGTTCTGATCAGCCAGCGCGATCGGGTCTCGTCCCAGGTGAGGTCCACGACCTCGGTGTGGAACAGGGCGTTGTCGTACAGGCCGAAGTGTTTGCCGATGCGGCGGCAGTGCTCCAGGATCTCGGGGGCGTGCGCGTACTTCTCGGTCGGCATGTGGCCGGTCTCCTCCAGCAGCGGCATGTACACGAACGAGGCCGTGTCGCACTGCGCGCCCGGATAGCGGTTCCAGTACCAGGTGCCGCCGAAGTCGCCCGCCTTGTCGATGACGCGCACGTCGTCGATGCCGGCCTCCTTCAGCCGGGCGCCGGTGAGCAGCCCGGCGAAGCCGCCGCCGATGACGGCGACCGTCACGTGGTCGGTCTTCGGCGCGCGCTCGGTCACCGGCGTGTACGGGTCGTCGAGGTAGCGGGCGAAGCGGCCGGTGAGGCGGAGGTACTGGTCGTTCCCGTCCGGGCGGAGCCGCTTGTCGCGCTCTTCGCGGTATTTCCGGCGCAGGGCGTCCTTGTCGAGGTCGGCGACGGTCATGCACCCTCCCGTTGCTGATAATTCCAGAATTGCATTCGGTCCTGTCGCCGACAAGCCCCCGGACGGCAACCCGGTTTGCCGTTTCCGGGACCGTCCTGGTGCAATGGGGCCGTGGACTCATCGGCCATCGCCAAGGCCCTCACCGACGTCGGCCCCCGGCTCAGGCGGCTGCGCACCGAGCGCGGCGTCACGCTGGCCGCGCTCGCCGAGGCGACCGGCATCTCCAAGAGCACCCTGTCCCGGCTGGAGTCGGGGCAGCGGCGGCCGAGCCTGGAGCTGCTGCTGCCCATCTCCCAGGCCCACCAGGTGCCCCTCGACGAGCTGGTCGGCGCGCCGGAGGTGGGCGATCCGCGCATCAGGCTCACGCCGCGGCGGGTCAACGGCAACGTCGTGCTGCCGCTGACCCGGCAGCCGGGGCCGATCCAGACGTACAAGATGGTGATCCCCGCCTCCCGCGACAGGCCCGACCTGCTCACGCACGAGGGGTATGAGTGGATCTACGTGCTGTCCGGGCGGTTGCGGCTGCGGCTGGCCGATCACGACCTGGTGCTGGGGGCGGGCGAGGTGGCGGAGTTCGACACCCGGGTGCCGCACTGGTTCGGCAGCACGGGTGAGGGGCCCGTGGAGATCCTCAGCCTGTTCGGGCGGCAGGGCGAGCGCATCCACGTCCGCGCCAAGCCCGCCACCGGCGGAACCTCCTGACCTGGTTGATCAACGGTCCCGCTCGCTGTCCGGGTTGTCCACTATGGTGGTGGATCGCACACACGAGGAAGCGGATTCGTCTTGGCTCATCGCGCACTGCTCATCGCCCTGTTGCCGGCGATCGGCCTGCGGGTGCTCGCCGTGCTCGGATTCCCGCCCGCCATCCTCTTCTACGGCGACTCCTTCGCCTTCCTGCGCGAGGAGCTGACCCCCGGCACCGCCAGGCCCTCCGGCTACTCGCTGCTCCTGGCGCTGCTGCGGCCCGCGCACAGCCTCACGCTCGTGACGGTCCTGCAGCACCTGCTGGGGCTGGCGCTGGCGATCGCGGTCTACGCCCTGCTGCGCCGCCGCGGCCTGCCCGGCTGGGGCGCGACGCTGCTGGTCACGCCGCTGCTGTACGACGAGTTCCTGATCCTGCTGGAACACATGATCATGGCGGACGCCGTCTTCATCGTGCTCGTCACGGCGGCGATCGGGCTGATCGTCTGGCGGGTCACGCCCGCCACGGCCGCCGTGGGCGGGGTGCTGCTCGGCCTGGCCGGGATCACCAGGACCGTCGGGCTGCCGCTGCTCATCCTGACCGCCGCGTACCTGCTGATCAGGCGGTACGGCCGGCGCCCGCTGGTCGCGCTGCTCGTGGCCGGGGCGATCCCGCTGGGCGCGTACGCCACGTGGATGAAGGCCGAGAAGGACACGTTCGCCCTGACCCAGGCCGACGGCAACTTCCTGTGGTCCAGGACCATGAGCTTCGCCGACTGCGACGTGATCGAACCGCCGGAGCGGCTGGCCGTGTTGTGCCCCGGCATGCCGGTCGAGCAGCGGCCCTATCCGCCGCACTGGTTGTGGGAGAGCTTCTCGCCGCTGCTCAAGGTGCCGGGCACGGCCAACCGCAACCAGCTCGCCGGGGAGTTCGCCCGGCAGGCCATCCTGGCGCAGCCGGGCGACTATCTCGCGGCCGTGGTGACCGACCTGGGGCAGTTGCTGCGCTGGGAGCGGACGGGGGTGGCGGAGAAGACGCCGTACAAGCTGCCGGCCTCGGAGCGGCCGATCAGCGAGTCGGTGCGCGGGGTGGCCGAGTCGTATGAGGCCGGGCCCGCCGCGACGCGGGTGGTGGAGCCGTTCGCCGGCTGGCTGCGCGCCTACCAGCGCTTCGGGTATGTGCCGTTCCCGCTGCTCACCCTCGCCCTGGTGGGCACGCTGGCGGCGGCGCTGGTCAGGCGGCGCTGGGACGCGCTGCTGCCCGGGCTCGCCGCCCTCGCGCTGGTCGCCTCGCCGCCGTTCCTGGCGGCCTTCGACGTGCGGTATGTGATCCCGGCCATCCCGCTGATCGTCCTGGCGGCCGGGCTCACGCTCGCCAGGGCCGAACGGCCGGCGCCGGCCGCGAAACGGGAACCGGTCAAAGCGGCCCGCTGACGCCCGGGATCAAGGCAGCCCGCTGACGCCCGGGATCAAGGCAGCCCGCCGACGTCCGAGAGCCAGGTGGCCCGACGGCGCCCGGATCAAGGCGGCCCGCCGGCGCCCGGGGAGGTGGGGAAGCGGGTGACGTAGCGGCGTTGCCAGGGGGTCTCGACGGCCTGTTTCGCGTAGTGCTCGCGCACGTAGGCGACCGCCCGGTCAGGGGGGACGCCGTCGAGCACGGCCAGGCAGGCCAGGGCGGTGCCGGTGCGGCCGCGCCCGCCGCCGCAGGCGATCTCGACGCGCTCCGACCCGGCCCGCTCCCACGCCTCGCGCAGCGCCTCGGCGGTCGCCACGCGGTCGGACGGGAGCCAGAAGTCGGGCCAGCGCACCCACCGGTGCTCCCAGTCCACCGGGGGCGGCTGCTTGCCCAGGAGGTAGAGGGCGAAGGTGGGCCGGGGGCCCGGCGGCAGCGGATGGCGCAGGCCCCGGCCACGGACGAGGCGGCCCGAGGGCAGGCGCAGGATTCCTTCAGCGGTGGGCTCCCAAGTCATGCGGCGAGCGTAACCACGACTCCTCCGGCCCCGGCCCGCCTTCCGCTCGCAGCGATCGGCTTCCGCTACCAGCGATCACCACCCCGCATGACCGGGGGCGGATAGGTGACAGGACGGGAGGAAAGGGGCCGTACTGACGGGGTTGGGGGACGGCTCAGGGGGTGGCGGTGGGGAGGTCGTTCAGCCACTGGGTGGTCAGGGTGGTGAGGACGGCCCCGCCGCGATCGGTCAGGTGGACGTGGTCCACGAGCAGCTCGCGACCGCCGTCCAGGGCGATCTCGTCCCAGGTGCGCCCGAGCAGGTAGTGCTGGGCGGCGACGGCGAAGGCCAGGGGGAAGCCGAAGTCGTACGCCGGGCGGGTGTCGCCGCCCCGGTGCAGGACGTCCGCCAGACGCTCGTACAGGGGGAGGTAGTCGGAGCCCGTCTGGGCGGCGATCTTCTGGATGGCGGCGTTGTAGCCGGTGAGCGTCCGGTTGACGGGGGCGTTCAGGTCCTCGCCGAGCGGGGGCAGGGACATGAGCGCGACGCGGGCGCCGGTGCCCTTCTTGACCCGGTCGACGATGGCCCGGAGGTTGGCGTCGTACCGGTCCAGGGGGACCCCGTCGCGTACGTCGTTGGTGCCGATCAGGAGCGTGACCACGGCCGGGCGGCACGCCACGATGTCGGTGCCGACGCGTTCGAGGAGGCCGGCGGTGGTGTCGCCGTTGCTGCCGGCGTTGACGAACTCGTACGCGGGAAAGCCGGCCCGCAGCGCGGCCACCCAGTTCGCCCCGAGTGAGCCCTGCGTCATGCTGGCCCCCGCCGCGACCACGCGCGGTCGCGTGGCCGGCTGCCCGCAGGCGTCGGCGGGCGGGTTGTCGGCTGGTCGCAGGAAGGTCAGGTACATGACGGCCCCGGCGGCGCAGAGCGCGGCGGCGAGCAGCAGGCAGAGGGTGATGGCGATCGGTCGCTTCACGGTCAGTACCCCACCGAGACGCTGTGGCCGATGGTCGCCCAGTCGCCGGTCACGGCGAGGACGGCGTGGGCCAGGTCGGCGCGGGCGATGGTGATGCCGCCCCGGACGTTCCGGTCGACGGCCGTCCGGTACGGACGCCGCCGGCCGTCGGTGAGGCGCGGCGGCCGCATGATCGTCCAGTCGAGCCCGCTGGCGCGCACGGCCTCGTCGGCGCGGGCGAAGTCGGCGAACCCCTCCCGCAGGAGCCGGCGCAGCAGCGGCTTGACCACGAGGCGGCTCAGCAGGTCGTCGCCCTCGTCCACGACGTGCCCGCTCGCGGTGACGACGACCAGTCGATAGGCGCCGGTGGCCCGCATCGCGGCGATGATCGACCGGGTGCCTTCGGCGCACACCTGCCCGCCGCCCCGCCCGCGCGGCCCCAGCGCCGAGATGACGGCGTCGCTGCCCTTCACGCTCGGCTCGATGGCCTCGGACCGCATGACGTCGGCGATGACCGGGGTGAGGTGGGGATGACCGGGGCAGGGCAGCGCACCGGGGTCACGGACCACGGCGGTGACGTGGTGCCCGGCGGTGAGCGCCTGCTCCACGACGTGCCGCCCGGTGCCGCCGGTCGCCCCGAAAACAGTGATCTTCATTTAGGCTCCGGACAGGAGGTTAGTAAACGCTCGTTAACGAGGCCGAGGCTAGTGAGCGTTTACTAACCATGTCAAGCGGAAGCGGAAGGACGGCAACATTGGGCACCAGAGACGTGATCCTCGACGCGGCGGCGCGGGTCCTGGCCGAGCAGGGCCTGGCCAACGCGACCACGCGGCAGATCGCGAAGGCGGCCGGGTTCACCGAGGCGGCCCTCTACAAGCACTTCACCAACAAGGCCGACCTGCTCGTCGCGGTCCTGCGGGAGCGCTCACCGGGCTTCGCGCAGCTCGCCCGGGCGCTGCGCGGGGAGCGCGGGCTGGTGGCGGACCTGACGGCGACGGCGCTGGCGGCCATCGACTTCTACCGCGCCGGGTTCCCGATGCTCGCCTCGATGTTCGCCGACCCGGGCACCCTGGCCGCGCACAAGGAGGAGCTGCGGCAGCAGGGGGCCGGGCCGCACAAGGCCAACGAGGCGGTCGCCGCCTATCTGCGCGGCCAGCAGGAGGCCGGTCGGCTGCGGCAGGACGCCGACGTGCGCGCGGCGGCGGGCCTGCTGCTCGGCGCCTGCTTCCAGTACGCCTTCCTGGGCCACATGACGACCCCGGAACGGGAGGCCGGCGACCAGGCGCCGCGGGCGGGTGACGAGGAGGCGGCGGCCGGCTTCGTCCGCACGCTGCTCGAATCCCTCACCCCGCCGCCCTCCCCCAGGCCGTGACCGCGTCGCCGGGACACCGCCGCACGCGCTCCTCATGCCTCTCATCGGGGCCGGGTGGCGGGGTTCGGGTCAGAAGAAGGTCACGGTGCGGTCGCTCAGGCGGTGCCGGTTGACCCACCAGAGCGCCGCCTGGGCGGCCAGCAGGAACGGCAGGATCGGCAGCGCCACCATCGTGAGCTGGTCGATCGTGGTCGTCCCGGCCACCCCGGCCAGCAGCCGCTCCGCCATCAGCGCACCCGCCGCGAGGGGCAGGCAACCGGTGGCGACCGCCGTGCTCGCGAAGGCCACGCCGTCACGGCCCTTCCTGACGGCCGCCCAGGCCACGGCGACGGCGACCGGGACGAGCAGCCCGAGCCCCACGGCGAGCGGCGTGACGCCCACGGCCGGCGGCGCGCTTGCGGTGGCCGGGGATGCGATTCCCGCGGGCTGTGGCGTGCCGGCGGCGGCCAGGGGGGCCGTGGCGGCGAGGGCCGCGGCGAGGACGAGCGCGAGGGGCGCCAGCCGCCGGGCGGTGCGCGTGGCGCGCTCGCGCAGGTCTCCGGTGGCGCGCAGGCCGACGAACGCCGTGCCGTGCAGGCCGAACAGCGCCGTCGTGGCCAGCGCGCTGACCAGCGCGTACGGATGCAGCAGCCAGAGCAGCCCCTCTCCCGGCTCCCGGACGGCGTTGCCCAGGAAGAGCCCGGCGAAGGCGGCGAACGCGGCACTGGCCACCGCCTGGGTCGTCTCCCATCGGCGCCGCCATGCCGTCCCCGGCCGCCGGGCGCGGAACCACATGCCCATGTCGCGCACGAGCCAGGCGGCGACCATCAGGACGATCACCGGGTACAGGGCGGTGAACAGCACGGCCTCGGCGTCGGGGAAGGTCACCGCGAGCACGCCCGCGAAGGCGATCAGCCACACCTCGTTGGCCAGGAAGAACGGCCCGACGGCCGCGACCACCCGGCGGCGGCCCCCGGCGTCGCCCTTGAGCGCGGCCAGGAACATGCCCGCGCCGAGGCTGAACCCGTCGAGCGCGTACCAGCCGGCCAGCAGCAGGCCGACCACGAGCAGCCAGACGACCTCCATCACAGCTCCCTGAACGGTTCGGGTTCGGCGGCGTTCCCTCCATCGGCCCGGCGCGGGGCCCGGCCGGCGGCGCTCTCCTGGCAGGCCCCGGAACGGGCCCCGCCGGCGGCGCTCTCCTCGCCGGTCCGGTCATCGGCGCCCTCTCCGCCGGTGGCGGCCCCGTGCGGGGTCTTGTCGTCGGGGTCGCCGAGGACCTGGCCGAGCACCAGCGTGCCGGGGCCGGCGCGGGCGATCCTGGCGATCAGCGTGTACCCGATGACCACCAGGGCGACGTACAGGGAGGTGAAGATCACCAGGGAGGCGAGCACGCCGGTGGCGCTCACGTCCGAGACTGCCTCTCGCGTGGGCAGGACGTCGTAGATCACCCAGGGCTGCCGGCCCATCTCCCGGACGGTCCAGCCGAGGATGACGGTCAGGAAGGGCAGCGGGATCGTCCAGACCCCGACCCCGAGCAGGAGGCGGCGCCGCTCGATCCGGCCCCGCCCGAGCAGCGAGATCGGGACGAGCGCGCCCAGCACGTAGAGGTAGGCGACCGACAACATCAGGGTGAGGGCGATGGGGACCCACGCGGGCGCCAGGTAGTCGCCCGGCCCGTGCTCGGCGACCATGCGCGCGGCGGCCTCCTGGGCCTGAGCGCCGCCGGCCAGCTTGGTGGGCTGGTTGCGCACCACCCACAACACCGAGGCGTCACCGAACCCGATGGTGAAGAAGGTCGCGACGTAGCCGACGGTGAGGCCGAGCCGCAGGGACAGGCGGAAGAAGGCCACCTCGGCGGTGCCGCGCCGGAAGTGCCAGGCGCTCACCCCGGCCATGAAGAAGCCGCCGACCATCAGCGCGGCGGGCAGGATGTGCCCCACGGCGAGGAGCGCGGCGGGGTTGGTGAACACCGCGCCGATGTCCACGACGCGCAGGGCGTCACCGGCCCGCTCGTAGCCCACCGGGTGCTGCAGGAATCCGTTCGCGACCACGATGAGGTACGCGGAGCCGATCGCGGCCAGCGCCACGACATAGAAGGTGAGCAGGTGGACGACCTTCGGCAGCCGACCCCAGCCGAAGATCCACAGACCGAGGAACGTGGACTCGACGAAGAACGCGTACAGGGTCTCCATCGCCATCGGGGCGCCGAAGAGCTCGCCGGCGAAGTGCGTCAGCCCGCTCCAGTTGAGGCCGAACTGGAACTCCAGCAGCAGGCCGGAGATGATGCCCAGGCCGTAGTTGACGATGTAGATCTGTCCCCAGAACTTCGTCAGCCGCTCGTGCAGGGGGTTGCCGCGGACCACCCACAGGGTCTGCAGGAACAGGATCAGCGGCGCGAGGCCGAGCGTCAGGGCGACGAAGAGGAAGTGCAGGCTCGTCGTGATCCCGAACTCCAGCCGCGCCAGGCCCAGCGCGTCCACGGCCTACTTCCCGGTGCGCCGGAACAGCCCGAACTCGACCAGGAGACCCAGCGCGGCGCCTGCGCCGAAGGCGAGGAGCTCGTCCGGCCCGAGCCCGCTGTCGCGGTCGGTCAGGAGGGTCACGAGCACGTTGCCGACGACGATGCCCGCGACGACGAGGACGATGAGCCGCACCGTTCGTGCGGGGGATCCCTGGGTACGGTTCTCGGCCATCAGGTCCATCCTTCCCATGCGTAGACAGTCAACATGTAGACAGCCTACACAAAGGCGGACTTCACCGGTCCCGGACGATCAGTCCTTGATGCGCTTCATGGTCAGATGGGAGTCGACGCGGGAGACGGCGGGCAGCGGCAGGATCTTCCGGCTGAGAAACTCCTCGTAGGCGATCTGGTCGGCGACCGCCACCCGCATGTAGTAGTCGGGCCGCCCGAACATGCGCCGGAACTCCAGCACCTCCTCCAGCGCCGCGACCCGCGACTCGAAGTCCTCCACGGTCTGCAGGTCGTTGACCGCGATCTCCACCGACACGACCACTTCGAGGGAGCGGCCGAGGGCCTCGGGCGAGATCTGCGCGCGGTAGCCCGCGATCACCCCCGCCTCCTCCAGCCGCTTGACCCGTCGCAGGCAGGGCGGCGGCGTCAGCCCCACCCGCCGGGCCAGCTCGACGTTCGACATCCGGCCGTCCTGCGACAGTTGGAACAATATTTCGCGATCAACGTGATCAAGGCTAATGACATTACGCATATGTCCGAATCCTTCTAACAGGTGAAACCATATTATGCGAAATAAGCACTAAAATTGCGTTTCATGAGTGGAACACGGGCGAGGAGTGGAGGGCGGGACTTCACGGCGGCGGTGGCGGACACCGCGTCGGTGGGGTTGAGCCTGTTCCCCCTCGGGATCAGCTTCGGCGTCCTGGTGGTGCACGCCGGGCTGAGCTGGTGGTGGGCGACGGTGTTCACCGCCGTGATCTACGCGGGCTCGCTGGAGTTCCTGCTGCTCGGGCTGGTCGCGTCCGTGACGCCGCTGGGGCAGATCGCGGTGACGGCGCTGCTGGTGAACATGCGGCACATCTTCTACGCCCTGTCCTTCCCCCTGCGTCAGGTCCGCCCGCTCGGCCGCGTCTACGCCACCTTCGCGCTCACCGACGAGGCGTACGCGCTGACCGCCGGCGGCCGGGCGCGGTCGTGGAGCAGCGCCCGCATCCTGTGGATGCAGGTGTTGTGCCAGGGCTACTGGGTCGGCGGGGCCACGGCCGGCGCGCTGGCCGGCTCGCTGGTCCCGGTCACCCTGCACGGCCTGGACTTCGCCCTGACCGCGCTGTTCGTGGTCCTGACGATCGACGCCTGGCGCGCCCAGCGCGACCTGCCCGCGCCGCTGCTGGCGGCGGTCAGCTTCGCCCTCGCCGCCCTCCTGGTCCCGGGGCAGCTGCTGCCGGGCGCGATGGGCCTGTTCACCGCGGCCCTCCTCATCCGGTACGCCCTGCACCGCCGCGCCACCGCCGGGTCGCAGCAGGACGCTCTCGACGGCCCGCCCCAGCACCCCGTCCCGGCCCCGGCGTCTCCCTCGACGGCTACGGCAGCGGGTCCGGCTACGGCAGCGGCTTCGGCTTCGGCTTCGGCTTCGGCTTCGGAAAGGTAGGACCGCGTGCCCACCCCGCTCTACCTGGCGGCCGCCGTGGCCGTCAGCACCGCCATCACCTGGGGCCTGCGCGCCCTGCCCTTCGCCGTGCTCACCCCGCTGCGCCGCTCGGCCGTCCTGCGTTACCTCGCCTTCCACATGCCGGTCGGCATCATGCTGATCCTGGCCCTGTACACCCTGCGCGACTTCCGCCCCACCGCCTGGCCGGCCGCCCTGCCCACGGTCGTGGCCCTGGCGGCGGCGGTCGGGCTGCACCTGAAGACGCGCAACGCGGTGATCAGCGTGCTGGGCGCGACCGCCGTGCACGTGCTGCTGTCGACCTTCTGGGCGGCCGGCTGAGAGGTTGACGCCGGGCCGCGCGGATATCGACGATCTGTGGATGCGCCTTCCCCGCGTGAAGCCCGAGCACGCCCCGTACCGGCTGGGTGACGGCACGATCCGGCTCGGTGGCGCCCTGTACCCCATCGCCTCGGAGATCACCGACGACGACGGCTGGGCGTGGACGGCGCTGACGCTCATGGACGGCACGCGTACCCAGGAGGAGATCGCCGCCCGGCTCCGGGCGGCCTTCCCGGACCTGAGCCAGGAGGAGGCCGAGGACGTCGTCGCCACCCTCGTGGCCTCCGGCCACGTCGAGGAGGCCGCGCCCGGTCCCTGCGCGGAGCTGAGCGAGCACGAGAAGGAGCGTTACAGCCGCAGCAGGGACTACTTCCGCTGGGTGGACCTCAGCCCCCGCGACCACGGGTGGGAGCCGCAGGTGCGGATCAAGGCCGCCCGGGTGCTGGTGCTCGGCCTCGGCGGTACGGGCAGCCACGCCGCCTGGGCGCTGACCGCGGCGGGTGTGGGCCGGCTGCACCTGGTGGACCCCGACGTCGTGGAGCTGTCGAACCTCAACAGGCAACTGCTCTACACCGAGGCGGACCTCGGCCGCCCCAAGGCCGACGTGGCGCTCGACCGGCTGCGCCGGGTCAACTCCGGCGTGCGGATCACCGTGGCGAGGACGGCGGTGGACGGCCCCGGGGAGCTGGCCCGGCTGGTGCGCGGCTTCGACGTGCTGGCGCTCTGCGCGGACCGGCCGCGCGAGCTGGGCGGCATCCAGAGCTGGGCCAACGAGGTGTGCGGCCGGGCCGGCATGCCGTGGGTGAGCGGCGGCTACAACGGGCCGCTGGTCAGCGTGGGGGTCTTCGGCCCCGGCGGGCCGTGCTTCGCCTGCGTGCGTGCCGGCATCCCGCCGCGGCCCGGCGCCGACTACGCCTGGCCGGGGGTGACGGGCGCGTCGGCGGGCTTGTCCGGGCAGCTGGTCGCGCACGACGTCCTGGCGCTGGTGACCGGGCTGCTGCCGACGCCGCCGGGCTACTTCCACGGGGTGACGCTGCTGGACCCGGACGGCCACGTGTACGCCCGCCATCCGGCGCGCCCCGACTGTGCCATCTGCTCTTGATCAGCGGGCGACATGATCGTACCGTCGCGGATAGCGTTCCCTCCCCGCTTGGTAAGGAGTGTCATGAGCAGCACCCCCAGCCCGGAACCACCCCAGGAGCGGAAGCCGCGCAAGAAGATCACTGTCCGGCGGCTGGACAAGATCGAGCCCACGGCGATGACGCCCAGCCACGGGAACTCCAACTGATCCGCGTGCGGGCAGGGTGACCTGCCCCGCGCTCCTACTCCGCCGGGATGCGTGTGCCTTTGACCGTCGCCTTCCACCGCCTGGGCGTCCGCCGCGACGGCGACGAGTGGATCGTCGGGCGGGTGGACTCCGGCGACTTCGTGGCCGTGCCGGAGGAGGGGCTGCGCGCCATCCGCCTCCTCCAGGCCGGGCTGGGCGTCGAGGAGGTGCGCGCGCGGCTGCTGGAGGAGACCGGGACCGACCTCGACGTGGAGGACTTCGTCACCGACCTGGCGGAGGCGGGCCTGGTGGCCGCGATCGACGGCCGCGCCGTCCCGGGCCCGCCGTCGCCGCGGCCCACGTTCCCGTGGCTGCGGCCCCGGCACCTGCGCTGGGCGCTGCATCCCGCGCTGCACCTGTCGCTGCTGGCCCCGATCGGGGCCGGGGTCGTCTGCCTGGCGCTGCGGCCCTCGATCTTCCCCGGCTGGGACGCCGTCTTCTGGACCGAGCACGGCGCCCTCGTCCTGCTGACCTGGGCGGCGGTCGCCTGGCTGACCACCGGCCTGCACGAGCTGGCCCACCTGTGCACCGCGCGTGCCGCCGGCGTGCCGGCGCGGATCACGCTCGGCACGCGCCTGCAGTTCCTCGTCGCCCAGACGGACGTCTCGGGGGTGTGGCTGGCGCCGGCCCGGGTGCGCGTCACCGTCTACCTGTCCGGCGTCGCCGTGGACCTGGCGATCTGCGGGCTGGCGCTGACCTGGGCGTTCTTCATGGGGCCGCATCCGGTCCTGGCGTGGGTGACGCTCGTGCAGGTGCTGCGGCTGGCCAACCAGCTGCTGGTGTTCATGCGTACGGACCTGTACTTCCTGCTCCAGGACCTGACGGGCTGCCGGAACCTGTACGGGAACGGCGCGGCGTACGTGCGCGCCCTGCTGCGCGGCCGGCGCGGGACGCTGGCCGCGCTGCCGCCGCGCGAACGGCGCAGCGTCCGGCTCTACGCGATGGTGCAGAGCGCCGGCACCGTCACCTGCGTCGCGTTCGCGCTGCTGGTGACGCTGCCGCTGGTGGTCAACCTCGTGCTGCACGCCGGGCGGGACCTGGTGCTGGCGCGCGATCCGCTGGCGATGGCCGAGGCCCTCGTGGTGCTGGCGGTCATCATCGTGCCGGACGTCCTGTGGGTGCGCGCGTGGTGGCGCCGGCACGGCCATCGGGTACGGCGGGGCGCGGCGGCCGTACGCCACGGCCTCCTCCGGCCCCGGCCGCACTGATCGCGCGGAACCGCGCCCGGCGATGGCCAGAAGATGCCCTCCGTGCTCAGATGGACGAGGCGGACCGATCATCGAGGCCCGCCGATCACGTCAGCCCCTGCCCGGAAGGTGAGACGTCCATGAGTCATCCGCAGCACGAAGGGTTGAGCCGGCGCCGGGTCCTCGGCGGGGCGGCCGGGCTGGCCGCCGGAGCCGCGGCCACCGCCGCGGGGCTGCCGTCCGCCGCCTCCGCGGCGACACCCGCCCCGCAGGAGCTCGCCCGCCTGCGCAGGCAGGCGGCGCGGGTGACGATCACCCGCGACGACTGGGGCATCCCGCACGTGACGGGCAGGACCGACGCCGACGCGGTCTTCGGCATGATGTACGCCCAGGCCGAGGACGACTTCAACCGCATCGAGCACAACTACCTGGTCAGCCTGGGCCGGCTCGCCGAGGCCGAGGGCGAGGGCGCGATCTGGCAGGACCTGCGCCAGCGGCTGTTCGTCGATCCGCGCGCCCTGAGGAGGGACTACGAGCGGTGCCCCGGCTGGTTACGCCGGCTGATGCGGGCCTGGGCCGACGGGCTCAACTACTACCTCGCCACGCATCCCGAGGTGCGCCCGCGCGTGCTCGACCGGTTCGAGCCGTGGATGCCGCTGAGCTTCTCGGAGGGCAGCATCGGCGGCGACATCGAGCGGGTGCCGCTCACCCAGCTCGAAGCCTTCTACGGCGGCCGGCCGGCGCCGATGACCGACGAGGAGCGCGCGCTGCTCCTCCACGAGCCCAGAGGCTCGAACGGCATGGCCATCGCGCCCCGCCGCACGAGGGACGGCCGCGCGCTGCTGCTGATCAACCCGCACACCAGCTTCTTCTTCCGCTCCGAGCAGCACGTGACGAGCGAGGAGGGGCTCGACGTCTACGGCGCGGCCACCTGGGGCCAGTTCTTCGTCTACCAGGGCTTCAACGCGCACGCGGGCTGGATGCACACCTCCAGCGGCGTGGACAACGTGGACGAGTTCGCCGAGACGATCGTGACCGGGGCGGACGGCAGCCGTTCCTACCGCTACGGCGACGCGCTGCGCCGGGTGACCACCAGGACGATCACCCTGGACCACCGGACGGCGGACGGCGGGCTGGCGCGGCGCACGTTCACCACCTACGCCACCCACCACGGGCCGATCGTGCGCGAGGCGGACGGCAAGTGGATCGCGTTCGCGCTGATGAACCGCCCGGTCGAGGCGCTGCAGCAGAGCTTCCTGCGCACGAAGGCGCACGACTACCGCGGTTTCCTCAAGGTGGCGGCCTTCAAGGCGAACAGCTCGAACAACACGGTCTTCGCCGACTCGAAGGGCGAGATCGCCTTCCTCGTGCCGCAGTTCATGCCGCTGCGCGACGACCGCTTCGACTATCGCCGTCCGGTGGACGGCAGCGACCCGGCGACCGACTGGCGCGGGCTGCACAGCCTGGCGAGCCTGCCGCAGGCGGTGAACCCGCGCAACGGCTGGGTGTTCAACACCAACAACTGGCCGTGGACCGCGGCGGGCCCGGACAGCCCCGAGGCCGCCGACCACCCGCGCTACTTCGACCAGGCCGGCGAGAACCCGCGCGGGCCGCAGGCGATCCGGGTGCTGAGCGCGCGCGCCGACTTCACCCCGCAGGCGCTGATCGAGGCCGCCTTCGACCCCTACCTCACCGCCTTCGCCCGGCTGCTGCCCGGCCTGGTCGCGGCCTGGGACGCGCTGCCCGGCGGCGACCCGCGCAAGGCCGCGCTGGCCGGCCCGGTCGAGCTGCTGCGCGGGTGGGACCACCGCTGGGCCGCGGACTCGGCGGCGACGTCACTGGCCGCGGACCCGGCGGCGACGTCACTCGCCGCGGACCCGGCGGCGACGTCACTGGCCGCGGACTCGGCGGCGACATCGCTGGCCGTGTTCTGGGGTGACGCGATCTGGGCGGTCGCGCTCCAGCCCGCCCGGGACGCGGGCCTGTCGGTCTGGGACTACCTGGCCGGGCGCGCGACCGACGCGCAGCGGCTCGCGGCGCTCGACGAGGCGGTGTCGCGGCTGACGCGGGACTTCGGCGGCTGGCGGGTGCCCTGGGGTGAGATCAACCGGTTCCAGCGCAATGACGGCGCGATCGTGCAGCGGTTCGACGACGCCAAGCCGAGCCTGCCCGTGCCGTTCACCTCCGCGCGCTGGGGCTCCCTCGCCTCCTTCGGGGCCGGCCGCCATCCGGGGACCAGGCGTTACTACGGCACCAGCGGCAACAGCTTCGTCGCGGTGGTGGAGTTCGGGCCGCGGGTGCGCGCCTGGGCGATCACGGCGGGCGGCGCGAGCGGGCACCCCGGCTCGCCGCACTTCACCGACCAGGCCGAGCGGTACGCCGCCGGCGACCTGCGGCCCGTCCACTTCCACCCCGGCGACCTCGAAGGCCACGTCGAGCGGCGCTACCGGCCGGGCGAGTGACCTAGTCCTCCTCCGTGAACACCACCTCGCGGCGGCGGCGGATCGCCGGCAGCACGGCGACGACGAGCGCCGCCACGGTCAGGGCCAGGAGCACCGCGGAGATCGGCCGGGTCACGAAGACCGTCACGTCGCCCCGGTTGATGATGAGCGCCCGCCGCAGGTTCTCCTCCAGCAGCGGCCCGAGGACGAAGCCGAGCAGCAGCGGCGCCGGCTCGCAGCCGCACTTGATCAGGAGGTAGCCCAGCAGCCCGAAGAAGACGATCGCGTAGACGTCGTAGGCGTTGAACCCCAGGGAGTAGGTGCCGATCGCGGCGAACAGGATGATCATCGGGAACAGCACCTGGTACGGGATGCGCAGCATCCGCACCCAGAGGCCGATCAGCGGCAGGTTCAGCAGCACCAGCAGCACGTTCCCGATCCACATCGACGCGATCAGCCCCCAGAACAGCGCCGGCTGGTCGGTGATGACGTTCGGGCCGGGGGTGATGCCGTGCACGATGAACGCGCCCACCATCAGCGCCATGACCGGGTGGGCGGGCAGGCCCAGGGTGAGCAGCGGGATGAACGACGTCTGCGCGGCGGCGTTGTTGGCCGACTCGGGGCCGGCGACGCCCTCGATCGCGCCGCTCCCGAACTCCTGCCGCCGCTTCGAGACGCGCTTCTCGACGGCGTAGGAGGTGAACGAGGCCAGCACGTGGCCCCCGCCGGGCAGGACGCCGAGCGCGGCGCCCAGGCCGGTGCCCCGCAGGATCGGGCCGACGATCCGGCGGCGCTCCTCGCGGGTGGGCCAGAGGTTGCTCACCCTGTTGATGACGGCGACGCGGGTGCGCTCGTTCTCCAGGTTGCGCAGGATCTCGGCCACGCCGAACATGCCGACGGCGACCGAGACGAAGTCGATGCCGCCGTACAGTTCTCGCCGGCCGAACACGAAGCGCGGCGTGCCGGTGTAGATGTCCTGGCCGACGGTGCCGAGCAGGACGCCGAGGGCGATCATCGCCAGCGCCTTGAGCGTGCTGCCCCGGGCCAGCGCGATCGACACGATCAGGCCGAGCAGCACCAGCGAGAAGTACTCGGCCGGACCGAACCGCAGCGCGACGCGGGCCAGCGGCGGGGCCGCGACGGCCAGCGCGACGGTGGCCACCGTGCCCGCGACGAAGGAGCCGATCGCGGCGGCGGCCAGCGCCGCGCCCGCCCGGCCCTGGCGGGCCATCTCGTGCCCGTCCAGCGCGGTGACCGCGGCCGACGACTCGCCGGGCAGGTTGATCAGGATGGCGGTGGTCGAGCCGCCGTACTGGGCGCCGTAGTAGATGCCGGCCAGCATGATCAGCGCCGTGACCGGCTCGAAGCTGAACGTGATCGGCAGCAGCATCGCCACCGTGGCCGTCGGGCCGATGCCGGGCAGCACGCCGACGGCCGTGCCGAGCAGGACTCCGACGAAGCAGTAGAGGACGTTCTGGACCAGCAGGGCGGTGGAGAAGCCCAGCGCGAGGTTGTCGAGAAGTTCCATGCCTCACAAATCCGGATTCCGTGTCAGAACCCCAGCCACGGGCCCCACAAGGGGATGCGCAACTGCAGTCCGACGACGAAGATGAGCGTGGCGGCCACGGTCAGCCCGGCCGCCACCAGCACGGCCGTCAGGGGCCGCACCCGCGTGCTGGCCAGGGTGGTGAGCAGGGCGGTCACCGCCGACGCCGGCACGAACCCGAGGCCGCGTACGGTGAAGCCGAAGAACACCAGCGCCGCCACGATGACGGCGACCGCGCGCCAGGGGATCGGCCCGAACGCGATCACCTCGCCCGCGACCAGCCCCTTGACCAGGATCGCCAGCCCCAGGCCGGCCACGGCCACGCCGGCCAGCAGCGGGAAGGCGCCGGGGCCCATCCGCAGCGGGGTGCCCAGCTCGTAGCCGAGCGACCCCGCCACGAACGCGCCACCGATCAGCACGAAGATCCCCCCGGCGAGCACGTCGGGGAAGGAGCGGCGGCGCTCCACCTCAGGACGCCTTGACGCCGGCGTCGGCGATGACCTTCGCCCAGGTGCCGAGCTGCTCTTCGAGCTTGGTCCGGTGCGCCTGCGGGGTCGCGTCCTCGGCCGGGACCGGCGCGGTGCCGAGCTTGGCCATCTGGTCCACGACCTTCTGGTCGGCCAGCGCCGTCTTCAGCGCCTCCGACAGCTTTTGCACCACGTCCTGCGGCGTGCCGGCCGGGACGTAGAGGCCGTGCCAGACGCTGACCTGGAGCTGCGGCAGCCCGGCCTCGGTGGTGGTGGGCAGGTCGGGCATGCTCTTCACCCGCTCCGGCGTCGTGACGGCGTACGCCTTGACCTCGCCCGCGGTGATCTGGCCGCTGGTGTTGGTGGTCTGGTCGCACATGAAGTCCACCTGGCCGCCGACGAGGTCGGTCAGCGCGGGGCCGGTGCCCTCGTACGGGACCTCCTGCAGCTTCACCCCGGCGGCGGTCTGGAACAGCAGGCCGCACAGGTGGGAGGCGGCGCCGATGCCGGCGTTGGCCAGCGTGACCTTGCCGGCGTTCGCCTTGACGTGGGCGACCAGGTCCTTGAGCGTGGCGGGCGCGAAGTCCTTGCGGGCGACGACCGTCATCGGCACCTCGGTGACGAGCCCGACCGTCTGGAAGCTCTCCAGCGGCTTGTAGCCCAGGTCCTGGTAGAGGGCGGGCGCGGTGGACATGCCGATGTGGTGCATGAGCACGGTGTAGCCGTCGGGCTCGGCCCGGGAGACCTCGCCGGCGCCGACGGTGCCACCCGCGCCCTCGACGTTCTGGACGACCACCTTCGTGCCGAGCTTGGCGGCCATCGGCTCGGCGATCAGGCGGGTGACGGTGTCGGTGGGGCCACCCGCGCTGAACGGGACGACGATCGTGATGTTCCGGTCCGGGTAGCCTCCGCCCCCGGTGGCGCCGGTGGTGCCCGTGGTGCCGCCGTTCCCGGAACAGGCGGCGGCGAGCGAGACGGCGCCGATGGCGGCGATCATTCGTGCGGCGGCCCGGTACCTGCTGGTCGTGGTCATATCGCGGCCTCCTCGTCAGCGCATGCGCATGTGTCGGTGAGTGCTCGGCCTCAGGATCGGCTGGCAGGGACGCGGATGGTGTCAGGGTAAACCCGGGGAATGCGCCTGATACGTCAGAGGAATCCCAAGAAGTGAAGGGGTGCCGCGAGTGTCGGCCCGCGCCGTACAATCCGCCGGTATGCGGATCACGATCATCGAGGATGACGACCGCGTGGCGCGGGGTCTGGTGACGGTCCTGACCCAGGCGGGCTTCGAGGTGCGCCGCATCGCCACCGCCGCCGAGGCCGTGCGCGCCGCCCCCACCGACGTGGTCCTGGTCGACCTGAACCTGCCCGACGGCGACGGGCTCGACGTGATCCGCCGGCTGCGCGACCGCCCCGAGACCGCCGTCATCGCCGTGACGGCCCGGTCGGAGGAGCACGAACGGGTCCGCGGCCTGCGCGCCGGGGCCGACGACTACATCGTCAAGCCGTTCGGCATCCCGGAGCTGCTGGCCAGGATCGACGCCGTGCTGCGGCGCACTCGGGCGGCCCGCGCGCTCAGCCACCCCGGCGAGCCGCTCGTCCGCGGGCCGATGCGGATCGGTGTCGGCACCCGCGAGGTCACCGTGGCCGGCGCGCCCGTGACCCTGACCCGCAAGGAGTTCGAGCTGCTCCTGCTGCTGGCCCGGCGGGCCCCGAACGTGGTGAGCCGCGACGTCATCCTCGACCAGATCTGGGGCGCGACCTGGGAGGCGTCCAGCCGCACCCTCGACACGCACATCGCGGCGTTACGGCAGAAGATCGGGCCGGCCGTGCTCATCCGCACCATCCACGGGGTCGGCTATCGGCTCCTGGCCGACCAGCCGGAGCTGATCGGCTGACGCGCCGTGCACCGTCGCCTGCTCGTCGTCCTGGTGCCGCTCGCGGTGCTGCTCGTCGCGGCGCTCGGGGTGCCGCTCAGCGTCACCGTGGCCGAGCGCGAGATGCAGGAGACGTACGTCGACCGGCTCAACGACGTCGGCCGGTTCGCCTCGCTGACCGAGACCGCGCTGTCGTCCGGCCGCACCGAGGCCCTCCGCCAGGAGCTGGCCCGCTACCACGAGCTGTACGGCATCCCGGTCGCGGTCATCGACACCTCGGGCGCGGTGCTGCTCGGCCCGGCCGGCGCCTACCAGCAGGCGGCCCGCGCCGAGCCGGCGCTGGCGCGCATCGTGACCGCCGCGCTGGCCGGGACCAGGTCCCAGCCGTCGGGCGAGTGGGCGCCGTGGGACGACTCCCCGCTCGTGGTCGCCGAGCCGGTGGGCCGCGACAGCGAGGTCGTCGGCGCGGTCGTGACGATCTCCGACCTGTCCGGGACGCGCTCGCGCATCCTCGTGCGCTGGGCCCAGTTCGCCGGGCTCGGGCTGCTGCCGCTGATCGCCCTGGTGGCCGTCGCCTGGCCGGTGTCGGCGTGGGTGCTGCGGCCGGTGCGGGAGCTGGACGCGGCCAGCTCCCGCATCTCCCAGGGCGATCTGACCATCCGCGCCGACGCCGAGGCCGGCCCGGTCGAGCTGCGGCGGCTGGCGGGCTCGTTCAACACGATGATGGACGCGGTCGAGAACGCGGTGCAGCGGCAGCGGGCGTTCGTCTCCGACGCCTCGCACCAGCTCCGCAACCCGCTGACCAGCCTGCGGCTCGCGGTCGAGAGCCTGGAGCCGCACCTGCGCGGCGACGGGCTGGGGGTGTACGACGTCGCCGTGGACGAGGTGCGGGCGATGCAGCGGCTGCTGAACTCGTTGCAGGCCAGCGCGCGGATGGAGAGCATCAGGACGGTGTCGCCGGTGGAGCTCGACTCCGTGCTGGCGACGCGGGTGGACCGGTGGCGGGCGCTGGCGGCGACGGCCGGGCTGTCGCTGGTGGTCGACGTGCCGCCGGGGCTGCGGCTGCTGGAGCCGTCGGGTGGGCTGGGCAGCATCCTGGACGAGCTGGTCAGCAACGCGTTACGGCTGTCGGGCGCGCGGGTGGTGGAGGTGAGCGCCCGCGCCGTCTCCGGCGGCAGGGGGGCGCGCGATCAGGCCGTCTCCGGCGGCGGCCGGGCCGGGAAGGTGGGCGGCGGGGTCGCCTCGGGGGGTGGGGAGGTGGTCGTCATCGCCGTGCGTGACGACGGGCAGGGGCTCGACGCGTCCGAACGGGCCCAGGCGCTGCGGCGGTTCTGGCGCTCGCCCCGGCACCAGAACGTCTCCGGGACCGGGCTGGGGCTGGCCATCTGCGCCGACCTGGTGGGTGCGGCCGGGGGTGAGCTGCGGCTGGAGGAGGGGCTGGCGCGCGGGGACGGCTCGGACGGTCACGGCTTCGCCGCGCTGGTCACCCTGCCGGCCTCTCCCGAGCCGCCGCCGCCATGATCCGTTCGCGATCGAACGGAACTCTTTCCCGATCGAACGCGATCGGCCGTCTGCCCGGATGCCCCAGACAGCCCGAAAACTGCGGCCGGCGTCGCCGGGGTGTGGCCGGTGGGGCTGGAAGTGAAAGGGGATGCGCTGCTACGGCTCAGCGCTTGCGGTCGCGGAACCATCGGGCCGCCCCCGGATGGAGCGGGATCGAGGCCGTGGAGATCCCGGTACGCACGTTGATCTGCCACGCTTCGGGAACGGCCTCCGGAACGGCGTCATCGGTGTCGCCGCGCCCGGCGGAGGTGATCGTACCGGTGTGCGTGAAGATCGTATCGGTAATGGCGTACACCAGGGCGTCAGACAGGTCGTTGCGGACGAGAAGCACGTTCGGCACCGCCACGGTGCGGGTGGCCGGCACGCCGGCGTACGCGGTCGCGGGGATCCTGGCCGGCGTGTACGGGCCGGGATACGCCGTGAAGAGCGCGCCCGCCTGCTCGTCCAGCGGGATCAACCGGACCGGGTGCCGCTGCGCCAGCTCCGTGATGGCCGGGGTCGGCACCCCGGTCAGGGAGAACATCGCGTCGATCGCGCCGTCGCGCAGCGCCGCCGCCGACTCGGCCTGGCTGAGGTAGCGGCCGTCGGCGTCCACCCGGCCGAGCTCCAGCACGCGTAACGAGGTGAACTCCGTGCCCGAGTCGCGGGCCCCGAGGGAGACGCGCCTGCCCGCCAGGTCCCGGAACTTCCTGATCGGCGATCCGGCCATGACCACGAGGTGCAGGTGGCTGTCGTACAGGCGGCAGACCGCCGAGAGCCCGCCGGGCGCGCTGCCGTCGGCCGTGATCAGCGCGTCCAGGCTCGTCAGGCCGAGGTGCACCGAGCCCGTGCGCAACATCCGGATGTTGTCGGTGGACGCCCCGCTCGGCACGGTGCTCACCGTGGCGCCGGGCACCCGCCGGGAGATGTGCTCGGCCAGCGACCCCCCGATGCGCCGGTACACCGCCCCCGCCGGCCCGGTGGCCAGCCGCAGGTGCACCTGATGGGTCTCGGGCCGCCCGGAGCAGCCGGCCAGCAGCCCGCCGGCGGCCAGGAGCACCACCCGCCGCCCGGGCCCCGGCTCCACCCGCCGGCCGGCCCCTGACTGCGCCCGCCGGCCGGGCCACGACTCCGGGCTCAGCACCATGCCGCGATGATACGGACGGCACCCCAGGAAACCCCCGTGACGCGCCGCCACCCGGACCAGCGCTCACCCCCGCCCCGTGATCAGCGGCACACCCCGGGCAGGTCGCACACCTTCTCGGCCATCTTCTTCGCCTGGGTGACGACCTTGCTCGCCGGGCGGCCCGTGTGCAGGTCCGTGTAGACATCACTCTCCTGATCATGACTGGTCAGACGCGCGCCCCGGCCTCCCGGTTCGCCGGGCCGCGCGCCGGCGCGGACCCGGGTCCGGTCCGGAAAAGCGGCGGCCTGCTCGATCCAAGATCGCGCCATAGTGTTCCAACGGAAAGGATCACCGCCCCGGGCCGCAGGAGGTTGTCTTGACAGCTCGCAAGCACGCAGACCTGGTCGTCTTTCTCGTCCTGACCTTCACCCTGGCCTGGCTGGTCGCGCTGCCGCTGTGGTCAGGCGAGGAGCAGCCGAGCTCGCCGTTCGAGACTCCGCTCTCCTCCATGCTGACCTCGGTGGCGCTGATGATCCTGCCCACCCTCGGCGTCGTGGCCGTCTGGCTGATGGCCAGGCGGACGGGGCGGCCCTGGAGCTGGCGGAGCGACGCGGGGCTGAGCTGGGGGACGGACAGGCGGCGGACGACCTTGCTCTTCGGCTTGGGCTGGTTCGGGACCCCGCTCGTGGTGTTCGCCTCCGTGGCGCTCAGCGCCCTGCTGGGGCTGCTCGCGCTCGACCTGAACGGCCTGAGCATGTTCCGCCAGGTGCAGAACCTCCCGCCGGCCTCGCAGCCGGTCACGGAGTCCCTGCTGGAGCTGCTCCCCCGGCTCGCGTCGATCGCGCTCCTGGAGCCCCTGCTGCTCCTGCTGCCGGCGCTGGGGGAGGAACTGGGCTGGCGGGGCTGGCTCGTGCCCCGGCTGCGCAGGCACGGCGTGTGGCCCGCGCTCCTGCTCTCGGGGGTCATCTGGGGAGCGTGGCACGCCCCGTACACCCTGCTGGGCTTCAACTATCTCAACCTCGGCGCGTGGGCGGCCCTGATGATGATCGGGCTGTGCACGATCTACGGCGTCATCCTGGCCTGGCTGAGGCTCAAGAGCGGCAGCGTCTGGCCGGCGGCCGTCTCGCACGCCGCCTTCAACAGCTCCGCGATCGTGGTCCTGCTCGTGGGGGACGCGAAGGCGCCGTACAACCCCGCCATCGCCGGCATCACCGGCGTGGTCGGCTGGCTCGTGCTCGCCGCGGTGGCCGCGACGCTGCTGAAGCGGTGGCCGATCACCCCAACCGACCTGGACGTGCGCGCGGCCCGGCGCGCCGGGGCCGGGGATCAGGAGCAGCTCTGATCGTCATGCCGCACGACCGGGAGAATTCCCGCCGCACGACCGGGAACCGCCCCCGCAGGACACGCCGCCATGGCGCGCGCGAGGAACGGTTGCCGTGGATGAAGCGTGGATGAAGTCGGAATACCGGAGGCGGCGGGCGCGCCGGTGAAGGCCGGGGTCCCGGGGCTCAGGGGCGGCTGGTGAGCTTGGCGTACGCGGCCGGGGGCATGCCGACGGCGGCCGTGAAGTCGCGCGTCAGGTGGGCCTGGTCGGTGTAACCCAGCTCGGCGGCCAGGGTGGCGAGGTCGAGGCCGCGCTGGACGCGTTCGGCGGCCTCGTGCAGCCGGAAGCGGCGGATCACCCACTTGGGCCCGATCCCGACGTAGTCCCTGAACAACCGCTGCAGCGAGCGCACCGACCTGCCCGACCTGGCGGCCAGCTCGTCGACCCTGGTCACCGAGACGTCGCTCTCCGCCGTCTCCACCAGCGCCGCGACCTCCTCCGCCAGCGGGTCACGGGCCGGCTCCAGGCGCAGCAGGAACGTGCCGATGAGCGCGACGGCGGCCGCCGGGTCGGGCTCGGCCAGGACGTGCCCGACCAGCTCCGCGCCCGCCCGGCCGTACATCTCGCCGATCTCCGCGAACCTGCCGGTGAGCTGCGACACCGGAGCGCCGAGGAAGGGCCGGAAGCCGCCGGGGCGGAAGCGGGTGCCGATCACGCGCCCGCTGCCGCGCATCGTGTAGGAGAACCCGCCCCTGATCACTCCGGCGATGCGGTGGAAGTCCCGGGTGATCGTCATGTTCACGGTGGGGTGCGAGACGATGCGCTGCACGTACGGCTCGGGCAGGTCCCTCCACGTGACGACCCAGAAGTGGCCCACGAACGGTGCGAGCTCCGGCGACGGCTGGTGGCGGGCGTAGTCGAAGGCGTCGAGCCCCGCGTACGGATCGACCCACCCGCGCTGTCGCGTTTCTACAAGCCGCCCGTCCGGCGGATCCGGCACCATGCCTGCCATGCACGACATGATGCCGCTGATGACGCGCGCCACGGAACAGACCTCCGCCCTGGTACGGGCGGTGCGGCAGGACCAGCTCGGACTGCCGACCCCGTGCGCGGACTTCGACGTCAAGGCCCTGATCGGGCATCTCGAATGGGTGGCGGAGATGCTCGAACCCACGGCCCTGCGGGGCGAGCGGGTCGAGCAGGGGCCCTACGCGGGCGACTTCCCCGACCGCGCGGAACGCGCGCTGGCCTCCTGGTCGCGCCCCGAGTCCTGGGAGGGCGTCAGCCCCGCCATGGGCGGGATGCCGATGACCGCCCTGGCCCACATGTACCTCATCGACCTGGTGGTGCACGGCTGGGACCTGGCCAGGGCGACCGGCCGGAAGCACGAGCCGGACCCGGAGGCCGTGCCGCGGATCCGGCAGTTCGCGGACCAGATGATGGAGATGGGCCGGCAGCGCGGCGTCTTCGGGGAGCCGGTGCCGGTCGCCGACGACGCCCCGCCGTTCGACCGCCTCCTCGGCCTCCTCGGCCGCGACCCCGCCTGGCCCCACTGAACCCGGGCGCGGCGGGCGGTGCGGGGTGGTGAAACCTGGGCGAGGGTGTGGTGAAACCGGGGGCGCCCAGAGTGGGGGCATGAGCAACGCAGAACTCGGCCGCGCCGGGGGCGCCGGCCTCGCCGTACGGGTCGAAGGGCTGGTGAAGACGTTCGGGGAGCACCGCGCGGTGGACGGGATCGACCTGGACGTGCGACCCGGAGAGATCTTCGGCGTCCTGGGCCCGAACGGCGCGGGCAAGACCACCACGCTGCGCATGCTGGCCACCCTGCTGCGGATCGACGCGGGCCGGGCCGAGATCTTCGGCGTGGACGTGGCCGCCAACCCGCACGTGGTCCGCCAGCTCGTCGGCGTCACCGGACAGTACGCCTCGGTCGACGAGAACCTGACCGCCCGCGAGAACCTCTGGCTCTTCAGCCGCCTCCAGGGCGTCGCCGCGCCGCGCGCCCGGCGCGTCGCGGTGGAGCTGCTGGGCCAGTTCGGCCTGGAGGAGGCGGCCGACAGGCCGATCACGCAGTTCTCCGGCGGCATGCGGCGCCGCCTCGACCTGGCCGCCAGCCTGATCACCCGGCCTCCGCTGATCTTCCTCGACGAGCCGACCACCGGGCTCGACCCGCGCACCCGCGGCCAGATGTGGGACACCATCCGCGGCCTGGTCGCCGACGGGTGCACGGTGCTGCTGACCACGCAGTACCTGGACGAGGCCGATCAGCTCGCCGACCGGATCGCGGTCATCGACCACGGCCGCAAGGTGGCCGAGGGCACCCCCGACGAGCTGAAGACGGCGGTCGGCGACTCCACCCTGCAACTGCTGCTCGCCGAGCCGGGCGAGGTGCCGGCCGCCGTGGCGGTGGTGCGGCGCGCCCTCGGCTCCGACCCGGTGCTCAGCCCCGAGCAGGGCCGCCTCAACGTCGCGCTCGACCAGGCCGACCTGGCCGCCGACGTGCTGATCGCGCTGCGCACCGCCGGGGTGTCGATCTCCTCGGTGAGCGTGGCCAAGCCCAGCCTGGACGAGGTGTTCCTGGCCCTGACCGGCCACGAGACCGGCCACGAGACCGGCGACAGACCCGGCGACGAGACCGGCGACGACGGCCGCACCCGCATGGAGGAGACCCGATGAGCACCATGATCGCCCCCGCCCGTGAGACGGTGCGTGCGGCCGACCGCGTGGCCGCCGCCCGCCGTCGCGTCACCATGGGGGAGACGGTCGCCCAGACCCTGACGATGGCCTGGCGGGCGCTGAAGAAGATGCGCCGCAACCCGGAGCAGTTCTTCGACGTGGCGCTGCAGCCCATCCTGTTCACCGCGATGTTCGCCTTCGTCTTCGGCGGCGCCATCGCCGGCGACGTGCAGAGCTACCTCCCCCTGATGATCCCCGGCATCCTCGCCCAGACCGTGCTGACCACCTGCATGGCCACCGGCACGCAACTGCGCGAGGACATGGAGAAGGGCGTCTTCGACCGGTTCAAGGCGTTGCCCATCGCCCGGATCGCCCCGCTGGCCGGCCCGATGGTGGCCGACCTGCTCCGGTACACGATCGCGGCCGCCCTGACCTTCGGCATGGGGCTCGTGATGGGTTACCGTCCGGGCGGCGGCGTGGCCGGCGTGCTCGCGGCGATCCTGCTGGCGATCGTCACGGGCTGGTCGCTGGCGTGGGTCTTCACCTGGGTCGGCACGATCGCCAGGAGCGCCCAGGCCGTGCAGGGCATCTCCATGATGATCCTGTTCCCGCTGACGTTCCTGTCGAACGCGTTCGTCCCCGTCGAGACGCTGCCCGGCTGGCTGGCCGCGTTCGTCCGGATCAACCCGGTCTCACACCTGGTCACGGCCGCCCGCGACCTCGCCAACGGCCCCGTCGTCAGCGCGGAGGTGGCCTGGACGCTGCTGGCCTGCCTGATCGTCATCGCGATCTTCGCGCCGCTGTCGGTGCGCAGCTACAAGCGGCACATCTGACCGGTGCCCGGCCTCTCCCCCGGCCGCGGACCCGTTCGGCGCGCCGGCGGGCCGGTCCCGGCCGGAGACGCGCGCGACCAGGTCGCGCGCCTCGTCGAGCAGGTCGGCGCCGCGCCGGTCGCCGTACCCGGCCCGGACGGCGGCGAGCAGCCCCGGCGCGGCCCCCTCGGCGTACGGCTCGACGCGCTCGAAGGACATGCAGGGCATCGTGTTGTTGTACGCGAACCGCTCGGCCACCACCAGCAGCCCGATCGCGTCCCGGGGGTCCAGGGCCTCCCGCACCAGCCCCCAGACGCCGAGCGCGAACAGCAGCGAGCCGCACATCGGGAAGTCGAGGATGGGACTGTCCTCGGCCAGCGGGTCGTAGCCGCGCATGGTGGCGAACAGCTCCTCCCCGTACGCGACCTCCTCCGGCGGGGCGTGGTACGCGTACGCCGTCAGGGCGTACGACACCGCGACGATCGACCACGGCGTGATGTGCGTGGGCGGCGTGCCGGGCAGGCGCAGGTCGTGCGCCCGCCGGACGGCCAGGCGGTACTGCGCGAGCGCGGCGGCCGTCTCACCCCGGGCCAGGGCGAGCTCGGCCGCGCACAACGAGGCGAGCGCCACCCCGCCGAGCACGGTGCCGTGGTCGTTGATCCGGGTGATCTCGGCCAGCTCGGCCTCGGCCGCGCCGAGGTCGCCGTCGCTCAGGGCGGAGGTGAGCAGCACCGCGCGGAGCTGGGTCTCGTCGTCCGTGGCGCCGACCCGGCGCAGCACCGGGATGGCGGTGCGCGCGTGCCCGACCGCCCGCCGCCGGTCGCCGTTCTGCAGGACCAGGTGGGCCAGCATGGCGTGGATGATCGCGGCGAACCACGGCCCCCCGTCGTCGCCGAGCAGCGCCAGGGTCCGCTCCGCGGCCTCGATCGCCCCGGGCACGTCCCCGGCGTTCTCCAGAACGTGGGCGCTCGTCTGCGTGGCCGCGAGGACCACGGCGGGGTCGTCGTCGCGGCGCAGCGCCGCCAGCCGGCGGCGCACCTCGGCGCCGTCGTCCGCGTCACACGCGAGCACCACCGTGGCCATCGCCGCCAGCCGGGGATCGGTCGACGGGCCGGTGGGCAGCCTGCTCAGGAGGCGGCGCATCGGGTCGACGACGCGGTCGGTGATGATCAGGCTGTTCATCAGCGTGATCAGCATGGCCGCCCTGGTGACCTCGAAGAGGTGCGGCGGCGGGACCCAGCCGGTCACCGCCTGGGCGATCGCCCGCTGGTGCACGAGGATGCGGGAGTGGTCGCCGCGGATCGACCACAACGCGCCGACGCCGGCCAGCAGCCGGACCGCCGTGCCGGGGTCGGGCTCGGCGAGGGCCTGGCGGAGCAGGTCGGCGAGGTTGCCCTCCTCGGCGTGCAGCGCGTCGGCCGCCGCGAACTGCCCCGGGCCGAAGATCCTGGAGGCGTGCTCCAGGCTGTAGGCCGTCGCCCAGTCCCGCTGCGCCGCCCGGGCGGCCGGCTCCTCGCCGGCCTCGACCAGCCGCATCCGCCCGAACTCCCTGACGGTCTCCAGCATCCGGTAGCGCAGCCCGTACGCCGTCTCGCGGACGTTCAGCATCGACTGCTCGATCAGCGCGTCCACCACGTACAGGGCGTCCGGACCGAGGACGTGCTCGGCCGCGGCCAGCGTGAACCCGTCGCCGAACAGCGACAACCACCGCAGCGCCCGCCGTTCCGGCTCCTCCAGCAGGTTCCACGACCACTCGATGACCGCGAGCAGCGTGCGGTGCCGGTCGGGGGCCGTCCGGTTGCCGCCGCGCAGCAGCGCGAACCGGTCCGCCAGGCGGCGCGCGATCTCCGCCACCGACATCACCCGCACCTTGGCCGCGGCCAGCTCGATCGCCAGCGGCAGCCCGTCGAGGCGGGCGACGATCTCCCCGGCCGCCTCCTCGTCGATCAGCACCCCGGGGCGGGCGGCGGTGGCGCGCTGGCGGAACAGCTCCACCGCGTCGCCCGCGGGCAGCTCGCCGAGCGGGTAGACGCGTTCGGCGGGGATGGCCAGCGGGGCGCGCGAGGTGGTGAGCACGCGCAGGTCGCGGGTGGCCACGGTGAGGAACGCCACCAGGTCGGCGACGGCCTCGATGACGTGCTCGCAGTTGTCCAGGATGAGCAGCGCCGGCGTCTGGTCGAGCTGCTGGGCGATGCGGGCGCGGACGTCCGAGCGCTGTTCGGCGGTCAGGACCCGGCGGCCGCTGACCGAGTCGCGCACGCCGAGCGCCGAGCCCACCTCGCCCACCACGCCCTCCGGCGAGGACACGCCGACCAGCTCGACGAAGTGGGCGACGGGCTGCGCGGCGGCCCTGCCGACGACGTGGGCCAGCCGCGTCTTGCCCAGCCCGCCGGGGCCGATGATGGAGACCACCCGGTTGGTCTGCAGGAGGGCGTGCACCGCGCGGATGTCGCGGTCGCGGCCGAGCAGGGAGGAGCCGTCGAACAGGATGCCGTCGCGCACCGGGCGGTCGGCGGCGAGGAGTTCGGCGTGCACGCGGGCCAGCTCGGGCCCCGGCTCGGTGCCCAGGCGCGCCACCAGGCCCGCGCGGTAGCGCCCGTAGCGGTCCAGCGCGGCGGCGGCGCCGCGGACGGCGGCCTCGCTGCGCAGCAGGCAGGCCAGCAGCTCCTCGTCGTTCGGCGCGTCGGCCACGGCCGCCTCCAGCAGCGGCAGCGCGGCCTCGTGCGCGCCGCCGCGGCCCCGCGCGACGGCCGCGACCCGGCGCGCCCGGGCCGCCCACTCCGCCGCCACAGCCCTCAGCTCGGCCAGCGTGCCCCCCGCGCCGTCCGCGCCGTCCGCACCGCCGCCGGCGTTCTCCGGGGCGCCGGTCGCGAGGGTCATGGCCTGTTCGGCGCGTTGCCGGGCGAGTGCCACGTCGTCCGCGCCCAGCGCGGCCCGCGCCTCCTCGGCCAGCACGCCGACCAGCAGCGCGTCCACCTCGTGCGCGGCCAGCCCGAGCCGGTAGCCCCGGGAGATCCGCACCACGACGTCGGCGCGGGTCGCGGCCCTGGTGCGGGAGACGACCACCTGCAGAGCCTTCGTCGGGTTGGCCGGCGGCTCGCCGGGCCACAACTCCTCGACCAGGCGCTCGTCACTGACCCCCGCCCGGCCGTGCAGGGCGAGCACGGCCAGCAGCGTCCGGGCGCGCTCGCCGACCACGGGCGCGCCTCGCCAGCGAACGCCGTCCAGCAGGATCAGGGCGGGAGACACATCCCCAGCTTACGGACGACCCGGACGTCACTGCGGCGCTGCGGGGACCGCGGGGACCGCCGGTACTGCGGGGACCGCGGCCGGTCAGCCGGAGGCGGCGGAGTCGCGGAAGAGGAAGCTGGCGGCGTGATCGGCGTGCAGGTACCGGTGGAACCGCGCGGCCCTGGCCCGGGCGGTCTTGTCGGCGGTGACGACCGTGAGGAGGACGTAGCTCCTGGTCCGGGTCAGCCGCTGCTTGCCGTAGGCGTACGTGTCGAGCATCGTGTCCCGGCGCCACTTCACCGCCCCGGAGGCGCCCGTCAGCCGCTTGAGCGCGGCCTGCGCGGCCTTCTCACCGGGGAAGGCCATGATCATCTGAATCGCGGTGAGATGCCCCCCATAGGCCCGGTAGGCCAGCTGCACGACGCGCTCGCACCCGCTGGCGGCCAGCAGCCCGCGCCTGTCGACGGGGGCGCAGGACGCGTACGTCCAGCCGCCCACCTTCCGGGCCTGGAACGCCACGTCACCCATGCGGAAGTTCCAGTCGCCGTACTGGTCTGCGTGGATGCGCCGGTCCGGCGGGCGCGCCTGCCCGCTCGGCCCCGGCTCCTCCTCCGGCTCTGGCCCGGCGGCGGGCCAGGACACCGTGAGGGCCGGGGCGGAGGCGGGGTCGAGATACCGGTACAGGCTGTACGCGAGGCCGCCCGGCAGCAGCACCACCAGGATCAGGACCAGGGCGGTGACCACACCGGGGTATTCCCGCACGTCGGGCTGCCGAGGGTGTGCCATGCCACGATTGTGCAGCACGTCCCCTTCTGCCCCATACCTCCCGGCAGCACCTGAGGACCCGGCGGCCCCCGCACGACCGGCCCCCACGGGCCGTGGCGCACTGTTGTCCGGCCGCCGTTGAACACGTTTTAATGACGGTGAGTTTCGGCGGCCGCCGGCCCAGGGATGGAAAGCGTGCGATCGGCATTCGGGGAGTCGCACGCCCGCACGGTCATGGGATGAGTGACGGCTTGGAGTCCAGATGTATGACGAACCGGCACCGGCACCCTCCCCGGCCGCGCGCGCCTGGAGCCTCTTACGACGGTTGGGGAGCCTTTTCCGGCGCCGCCTGGTGGTGATCGTGGTGGTCGTCGCCGTGCTGATCTCCACGGTGGTGCTCGTCAACTACACGCAGGGCTGGTGGCCCTGGGGCGGCTGCGAGACGAGGAGCGCCGACGTCGTCTCCGTCGACGGCGAATGCGTCGGCCTGATGGACCCGGCCGAGGGCACGGCGGTCCTGGGCCCGCAGTACCAACGCATCCTGGAGGCCATCGCGGCCGAGAACCGCGAGGTCACCCAGGACAAGGACTACAGCACGATCGCGCTGATGGCGCCGATGGGGGCGGGCCCGCGCGGGCTGGTCGGCGAGCGCGCCCTGCACCAGCTCGAAGGGGCGTTCATCGGCCAGTACCGCGCCAACCGCTCCGACACCTTCCCCAAGATCCGGCTCCTGCTGGCCAACACCGGCCACGACGGCTCCAAGTGGCGCACCACGGTGCAGGCGGTGCGCAGGAACGCCGCCACGGGCGCCACGGCGAGCCCCGGGCAGATCGTCGCCGTCACCGGCATGGGCCCCAGCCAGCAGGAGAGCATCGACGCCGCCCGCGCCCTGGCCAAGGACCCCGGCATCCCGATGGTCGCCGACTTCATCACCGCGGCCGGCTTCAACACCACCGGAGAGATCGACGACGGCGGGCCCATCCCCGGCCTCACCCGCACCGCCGTCAGCACCTCCGCCCAGCTCGCCGCCATCGCCGCCGACTTCAAGAAGCGCAAGGTGGGCGGGAGCGCGGCGCTGATGTGGGCGGACGTGACCCCGCAGGGCACCAAGGACCTGTACGCCCGCTCGCTCAAGGACGCCTTCCTCGACCCCAAGCTCGGGCTCAAGCCGTACGTCGACAGGTCCGGGCTCAGCTTCCCCTTCGACCCGCGCGGCGGCCCCTCGCTGCTGCGTACGATCAGCGACACGATCTGCGGCACGAAGGTCGACATGATCTTCTACGCCGGCCGCCAGGCGTTCATGCCCACCTTCCTCAAGCTGCTGCGCAACCGGCCCTGCCGCTCCACGCCCATCACCGTCGTCACCGGTGACGACGCCCAGGACCAGGACCCGAACGACCCGTCGCTGCACGACCCGGAGGCGCCCATCAAGGTGCTGTTCGTGCCGCTGGCCGACCCCAAGCGGCTCGACCACGAGGACAACCAGCACCGCCAGCTCTACCGCGACTTCCGCAACGAGTTCGTGGCGGCCCACCACGGGGTGACCTTCCCCGCGGGGCACCTCGGCAGCGGCCTGGCGATCCTGGCGTACGACGCGGTGACCGCCGCGGCCACCGCCGTGCAGAAGGCCGCCATCGGCGTGGACCCGTCCCAGCTCAGCCTGCCCTCGGCGGCGGCCGTGCGCGGGCAGCTCTACCTGTTCACCGGCACCAACGTCATCCGCGGCGCCAGCGGCGCCTTCATCCTCGACTCCAGGACCGGCGAGCGGGTGAACGTCACCGCGCCCACCCCCGTGACCATCCCGTGAGCGCGACGATCACCACGCCCACGCCCGCGAACCATCCCGTGAGCGCGACGATCACCACGCCCACGCCCGCGAACTACCCCGTGAGCGCGACGATCACCACGCCCACGCCCGCGAACTACCCCGTGAGCGCGACGATCACCGCCAGCGCCACGACCGCGACGAGCAGCAGGACCAGCCACCGGTGCGTGGCGGTCAGCCGGCCGAGCCGCACCCGCTCCAGCTCCCCCGCCTCGGTGAGGCGGAGCACCGCCGTGCCCATCCTGAACCGGTCACCCGGCCGCAGCGTCGCGTAGAGGACCGGGCGGCCGTCGATGTACGTCCCCCGCCCGCCGCTGTGGTCGTGCAGCCGGTAGCCCGCGCTCACCCGGCGCACGGTGGCGTGCGCGGGCGCGACCCCCGCCCCCGGGATCACGATGTCGGCCGCGGGCCCGCTGCCCAGCGTGGTGGTCTCCTTCAGCGGCCCGAGGGCGACCGGCAGCATGCCGGGGCGCGGCACCGTCGCGTGCGCGGTCCGCGACCGCTGCCCCACCAGCCGGCCGAGCAGCTCCATCGTGCCGGGCCGCCGCGCCGGGTCCTTGGCCAGGCACTCGGCGACCAGGGAGCGCAGCGGCTCGGAGATCATCCCCACGTCGGGCGTCTCGGTCAGGACGCGGTTGATGATGGCCGCCACGTTGTTCCCCGCGAACGGCGCCCTGCCGGTGGCGGCGAAGTACATCGTGGCCGCCCACGCGTGCACGTCGGCCGGCGGCCCCACCTCGGCGTCCACCCCTTCCACCTGCTCCGGCGCGAGGTAGCCCGGGGTGCCCAGCGGCGTGGTGAGCGCGGCGGTCGCCTCCAGGGCCCGCGCGATCCCGAAGTCCACCACCCGCGGCCCGTCCGGCCCGACGATGACGTTGGCGGGCTTGAGGTCCCGGTGCACGACCCCCGCGCCGTGGATCGCGGCCAGGGCGGTGGCCGTGTAGGTCGCCAGGCGCTCCAGCGCGGCCCCCGACAGGGGCCCGTGCCTGTCGACCAGCTCCTGGAGCGACGGGCCCGGCACGTACTCGCTCACGATGTACGGCTGGTCCCGGTCGATCGCCGCCTCGATGATCATCGCCGTGTACGCCCTGGGCACCCGCGACGCGATGGCCACCTCGTCCGCGAACCGCCGGCGCGCCCTCGGGTCGGCCGCCCCCTGCGCGTGGATCACCTTGATCGCGACCCGGCCCGCCTCGCCGCGCGCGAGGTAGACCGTGCCCTGGCCGCCCGCGCCCAGGCGGCCGAGCACCTCGTACGGCCCGATGCGCCGCGGGTCGCCGGCGTTCATTCAGGCTCCCCAGGTGAGCGCGACGACGACGGCGATGGCCGCCAGGACGACGATCAGCACCACGATGCCCCCACGCGCCCCGCGCGCGGCGGCCCCGGCGGCGGACTCCCCGCGCCGCCACGCCTCGCGCAGGTTGGAGTCGGTCTCCACGTAGATGCGCTCGGGCGTGACGAGCCACCGCCACGACTCGCCCGCCGCCCGCCACCGCTCGACGTCCACCGACTCCGGCGCGCCGTCCAGGCACTGCCTGATCAGCCGGCGGTGCCGGGCCGGCAGGACCCTGGCGAGCGCGGCCTCGTCGACGGTCCACGCCTCGGCGCTCTCCTGGAGGCACCGCACGACGGCCCAGGCGAACTTGTAGTAGTCCGACTCCGGGGTGAACGCGCCCTCACGGGGCAGCTTCCACTGCTCGGGATCGGCCTCCGGCAGGGCCCCGCGCCCTCCGGCGGGCAGGCAGGAGTCGCAGTCCAGCAGGTACACCGCGGGCGCCGGATCGACGGTGAAGACCGCGTTGCGCAGTTGCAGATCGCCCACCACGTAGCCGTGCTCGTGCAGCCACTGCATCGTAGCCAGCAGCCGGCCGAGGACGGCCAGCTTGTAGGGCGGCTCGTAGTAGCGCGTGTCGTAGTGCTCCTTGAGTGCGCGCACCCGCTCGGGCGAGCGGGTGAGCTCGTCCAGGTGGCGCGGGGTCAGCCGGTCGCGCAGCCCGGCGAACATCCGCTCGGGAGCCGGCCTGACCAGGATGCCGACGACCCGGCCGCCCTCTCCTCTGACCGCCGCGATCGGCCAGGCGCAGCGCCGGTCGAGCGTCCTGCGGTCCTGCCCGGGCAGGTCGCGCCGCCAGCGCACCATGGCGAGCAGGGCGTCCTCGTCCAGGCCCGCCAGGGTCTCCTGGTCGTACCGTTTGCACAGGAACCGGCCGCGTACGCCGGGGACCTGGCACAACGCCAGGCCGCTCGCCTGGCCGCCGGGACGCAGGTGGTAACCCCCGCCGTCCTCGGCCACCACCAGCTCCGCCTCCTCGACCACCTCCGGGGGACCGTCGGCGGGCCCGCTCGCGAACCTGCCCGGCGAACCGCCCAGCGGGCTGCCCGGCGAACCGCCCCCGGACCCGTCCGGCGGAGCGCTCGCCGGCCTTGCCGACCCGTCCGGCGAAGCGCTCACCGGCCTTGGCGACCCGTCCGGCGAAGCGCTCGCCGGCCTGTCCGCGGCCCCGTCCAGGGGGCTGCCGGAGGGATGGGGACTCATGCTTCCACCACCGCAGCACTCCCGTCACAGGACGGCCGTGTCGTGGCGGCCCGCCCACACCGCCAGGACTGTCCGGTCGTCGTCGTAGGTCGACAGCTGGAAGTCCACGTCCCTGAGGAAGCCGCGCAGCTCCGGCGGAGAGCTCCAGGAGGTGGCGAGCCGCTGGGCGAGCAGGCTGCCACCGCCGCCCATGGCCGAGCCGAACCCGTCGCTGCACAGGACGAGCACATCCCCCGGCCCCCAGTCGATCTGCCGTTCCCGCAGCTCGCCGAGGTCCTCGGGGAGGGCGGACGTGACGTTGCCCGGCCGCTGCCCCTCGGGCGGGAAGAGCTCGGTCCACATCCCGTCGTGGAGCCACAGCGCGGGGGAGTCGCCGATGGCCGCGCAGGCCGCGATGCCCCGCCTGCCGTCCGCCGGGACGACCCCGATCGTCAGCGTGGTGGCGGGCGGCTCCGAGGCGCCGGCGCCGCGCTCGCCACCCGGCCGGCCGCCGAGCCGGGCGGTGGCGCGCATGACCTCCCCGGCGACGGTGGCGAAGGCCGCGTGCCAGCCGAGGCCGGGGGTCAGCGAGAGGTTCGTGGCGGCGCGCACGGCCACCGCGGCGGCGTGCTCGGCGTGCAACGTGCTGCCCAGCCCGTCGGCCACGGCCGCGATGACCCATCGCCCGTCCGCGCTCAGCCGTACGGCGTAGGCGTCCTGCAAGGGCTCGCCGCGATACCGGTGACGCCGCCCGCGGATGCTCACCGCGCGTACCGTGGTCTGCGCCAGCATGCCGCCGTCGAGCGCCACGCCGGGGGCCCGCGAGTCGGCGCCGCCGGCCAGCAGGACGGGCACCGGCTGCGGCAGCGGCCCGAGCGGCGCCCCGCCACCGCCGCTCCCGCTCCCGGCGCGGTTGCGGCGATCGAGCAGCGAGCGCCCGAGCAGAGCGGCGCCGCCACCGGCGACGAGCCCCGACAGGATCCACCACGGCCACTGCGACGCACCCCCGCCGCCCGGCCGCCCGGCCGGCGTCACGGTCACCGTCACGGTCGGCTCGGCCCGCTGCCCGGGCAGCGGACCGGACGTCACATCCGCCGTCACGGTCGGCTCCGCCCGCTCCCCGGGCAGCGGACCTGACCTCACACCCGCCATCACGGTCGGCTCCGCCCGCTCCCGGCACAGCGGACCTGACGTCACGCCCACCGGCCCGGCTCCGGCGACCAGGAGTAATCCCGCCAGCGCCGCCCTGATCATCTCAGCTGCCGCATCCCACCGGGCCGGCGCAGCACCGCCGTGTTCCTGTTGACCGAGGCGCTGATGCTGTCGGAGACGGCCTGCGCGATCCCGTGCAGCACGGTGGCCGCGCCCGTCGCGATCTCGCCCGCGAAGGCCAGCACCTCACCTCTGAGCGTGGTGGCCACCCGCCGCAGGGTGTCCTCCCGCACCGTCCCGAACCCGAGCGCCACGATGTACGGCGCCGGCCGCAACTCCGCCAGCCGATCGCGGGCCGGCCCCCAGATCTTGACGTCCTGATGGCTGTCACCCACGTACGGCTCGCCGTCGGTGATGAAGAAGACCACCGGCGCCCGCACGTCGAACTGCCGTGACAACCTGCGGTGATCCCGCTCGATGATCTTCACGAGCTCGCTGAAGACCGCGAGATAGTCCGTCTGCCGGCCCCGACGCAACGCCGGCACCCTGATCGCGTCGCACGGCCTGGTCAGCGGCAGCACCACCTCCACCTTGTCGGAGAAGGACACCACGGCGACGTGCGCGGCCTCGCTGACGCCCGGATCCCCCGCCTCCAGCTCGAACAGCAGCTCTCCCACGCAGTTGGAGAGCACCTCGAAGGGGGTGGGACGTCCGTCGTCGCGGGCGGTGTGCATCGAATGCGACACGTCGCACACGATGTAGAAGGGGAAGGCGCGCGGGCGCCCGTTGGCCGACCTCATCGGCTTTTCATCCTGATGCGGATCGTCGGTCTTGGCAAGGTTGCGAACAGAATGGTGACATCACCAGATTCGCACCCAACGCCCGACATTCCCACCACTCGTCCCAAAATCAACGCCCTTCCGATATCTGGTGGGCTTGGGTAGGCGAATGAGTGCCGAATCGGATCCGGCCGGGCGGCTTCTCCACGCGCCGGCGAAGACGAAAACGGCAGGTGGGAAGGCGAAGGGCAGCACGGCGGTGCTCGTCCTGTGCGCGGTGCCCCTCCTGGTGGCGAACTGGCGCCCTCGGAGGAGAGCCGGCCGATTGAAAATGTGAGGCGAGCCGTCGCGGCAGGTCGTGCACGCCGGCCGGGTGCCCTTTTCGGGCGCGCCGCAACGTGCGGCGATCGCCGGGATCCGGAGGATTGTCCGGTACGGCATACCCCATGTCAAGCGTCGATCTCTGGCAGAAATGTGCAGGCCCGGGCAGTTTGCTGCACCCGAAACTCCTGGTTCGGCGGCCCGGACTCCCGCAGAGTTATCCATACGCAAGCAGATCGGCGCTTCGAGATGAGGAACAGGACATGGCACTATTCGGCTCCACCTCCGACTCTTTGGCCGCCCTGCCGCCGCTGGAGGTGGCCGGGTCCGGCCCCGCGACCTCCCCTCTGCTCCAGACCGCGTTCGCCGGCCCCGGCACGCCGAACTACCGCTTCTGCGTCGACAGCGTGAAACGCAAGTACCTCAGCCGGTACGGCGCCGTCGTCTCCCCGTCCCCCGACCTGTTCGTCCTCGCGTGGGACAGCGTCCGTGGCCTGCCCGCCCCGGGCAGCATCGTGGGCGTCGCGGGACTCACCACCGCCGCCGGGCGCACGTTGTTGTCGGAGAGCTATCTCGACGTCCCGGTCGAGCGGGCCTGCGCCGAGCTGACCACCGGCGCCCGGGTCGACCGCTCCCGAATCGCGGAGATGGGTCCGCTCGCGTCGTTCCATCCCGGCGCCGGCCTGTTCCTCATGCGCGCCCTGCCGGGCATCGCCCTCCACCTGGGATACGACTTCCTGCTGTCCACGCTGACGGAGAAGCTGCACAACGTGGCCAGGACCGCCGGCTGGGACTTCCACACCCTCACCAATGCCCGCCGGGCCGACCTTCCGGCCAGCGGCAGCGCCGACTGGGGCACCTACTACTCCGCGAAACCCCGTACGGGCATCCTGCGCTGCGGGCAGGACCTCGCCCTGCGGGCCGCCGGCTGACGGCGGCCCTCTCCACCGGGCCGGCGACGGCCCTCACCCCCTGACCTGTCGAAGGAGATCACTGATGCGTTGGCTTGACCATGCCCTCAGCCGCCTGGGCTCGCTGGAGACGGTGGCGGTCGAGGAGATGCGCTCGTCCGGGCCGCCCCGCCCGTACAGCTACGGAACCGTGCTCGGCGCGGCGATCCGCACCGGCGACGCGATCGTCGCCTCGGCCGCCGGCCGGGACACCGGGACCAGCACGATCGGCATCCTCACCGGCAACGGCGTGGAGGGGATCGTCGGCGACCTGGCCTGCCTGCTGACCGGCGTACGGTCGGTGCCGATCCCGATCGCCTTCGGCCGGGACCAGGCCCGCCACCTGCTGTCCCACTCGATCGTCTGCCTGGTCGACGAGCAGGGGCGCAAGCGCCTGGCGGAGTGGGGCGGCGAGGACCGGATCCTCCCCGAGGGCTGCGAGATCATCGCGATCACGGTCGAGGGCGGATACTCCGCCGAGGAGATCACCGCCCGGGTACGCGCCGCCGCCGCGCTGGACGAGCACGCCATCTGCAAGATCGTCCACACGTCCGGCACCACCTCCACCCCCAAGGGCGTGATGCTGCGCCGCGGCGCGGTGGACGACCTGATCGACTCCGTCACCAGCCGGGTCGGCGTCGAGGCGTGGCAGCGCTACGTCTCCGTCGTGCCGCTGAGCCTGCTGGTGGAGCAGGTCTTCGCCGTCTACCTGACCTTCCTGGCCGGCGGCACGGTCGTGTTCCTGCCGGAGGAGGTCAAACCGCTCGGCACCGCCGGCGGCGACGTCGAGCAGGTGCGCGGGCTGCTCCCCGCGGCCCGGCCCACGGTGTCGCTGGTGCCGCCGTCCCTCGTGGAGTCCATCGCGGCCCGCGCGCGGACCACCCCGGACGCGACCACGCGCGAGCTGTCCCTGGCCGTGTACGGCCGGGAGGACCCGATGCTGCTGTTCAGCGGCGGTGCCCCGGTCTCCGACGAGGTCCTGCGCGTGATGTGGGACCGCGGCCTGCCGGTGTACGTGGCGTACGGGCTCAGCGAGAACGGCTCCGTGGCCACGCTCAACGGCCCCGGCCTCGTCCGGCTCGGCACCGTCGGCAAGCCGCTGCGCCACTGCGAGGTCAGCCGGTCCGACACCGGCGAGCTCCTCATCCGCAGCTCGTCCCTGCTCACCGGCTACCTCGGCTCGGACGACCCGACCGCGCTGCCGCTGGACGCCGAGGGCTGGCTGCACACCGGTGACATCGCCGACATCGACGACGACGGCTACGTCACCATCACCGGCAGGCTCAAGAACATCATCATCACGTCCAACGGGCGCAACGTCAGCCCGGAATGGGTCGAGGCCCAGTACAAGAGCCGGCCCAGCATCGAGGCCGCCGCCGTGTTCGGCGACAACATGGAGCGGCTGATCGCGGTCTTCGTCGTCAGGCGCGGCGCCGACCCGGCCACCGCGCTCGCCGAGGTGCGCCACGTCAACGCCGAGGTGCTCTCGGAGATCGAGCAGGTCGGCAGCGCCGCGTTCGTCGAGGCCGACGAGACGTTCTACGCCGAGTTCTTCACCGTCACCGGACGCCCCCGCCGTACAGAGATCAAGCAAGCACTCACCACCGGCCGATTCGACCTGATGGAGGTCTGAGACATGCTGAACAACTTCGCCACCACCGAGCACATCGACGGCAAGGGCCTGGTCGTCACCGCCGCCGACCGCGCCGGGCTCGACAGCGTGGACCGCATCGAGCTGATGACCGCGCTCGCCGAGCACGGCTACGTCGTCCTGCGCGGCTTCGACACCGACCCGACCACGTTCTCCACGCTCATCCAGAGCGTCTCCTCGCGGATCACCCTGGACCCGGCGCGCAAGTTCGCCGGCGGCAACGTGGCGCAGAAGATCGAGGCCGGGCTGGTGCCGCAGGGCCTGCACGTGGAGAACGGCGCCACCCCGTGGGTGCCGGACCTGGTGTGGTTCTACTGCGAGACCCCGGCCAAGGTCGGCTCGCAGACCACCATCTGCGACGGGCTGTACGTGTGGGACCGGCTGCCGGCGCGTACGCAGGAGCTGTTCCTGTCCACCCGCATCAGCTTCGCCCGGCCGATGCCCGAGGACAAGTGGAAGAACCTCGTCGTCCGCCTGCTCGACGGCGCCAAGACCGCCGACGAGGTCGTCTTCGACGACCTGCTGGCGGTGACCGACGACGGCGTGGACGTCAAGTACCGGCTGCGCCCCGACGGCTCCGTGCACTACAAGTACTTCACCTACGCCGCGCACACCACGTTGTTCGGCTCCGACATCGCCTTCGCCAACAGCATCCTGACCCCGTCGGTGAACTACGAGCCCCCAGTGATCGAGTTCGAGGACGGCCGCCCGCTGGACGCCATGCTGATGCGCCAGATCATCGAGGCCACCGAGCTGGAGACCGACGAGATCGACTGGCACGAGGGCGACGTCGCGCTGGTCGACAACAGCCGGCTCATGCACGGCCGGCGCAAGATCCGCGACCCGCTCCGCTCCCTCTACAACGCCCAGAGCTACGCCAAGGACGACGTGGTCGGCGCCGTTCGCGAGCGGGTGGCCACCACGCGCAGGGCCGCCTGATGCGCACCCAGTACGACGACATCGGCCAGTCCTACGAGCGGCTCAAGCGGGAGATGCCCCTGGCCAAGGGCCCCGAGCGGGCCACGGTCGAGGCCCTGACCGGCGCGGCGCTGACCGGCGGGACGCCGGCCGGTGGGACGCCGGCCGGTGGGGCGGCGGGCGGGTCCGTGCTGGACCTGGCGTGCGGCACCGGCTGGTACAGCAGGATCATCGCCCGCGCCGGCGCGGCGTCCGTCCTCGGGGTGGACATCTCCGAGGAGATGGTCGCCGCCGCCGAGCGGGCCGAGGCCCGCGAGCCGCTCGGCATCCGCTACAAGGTCCACGACGCCCGTACGCTCGGCGTCATCGGCCGATTCGACCTGGTCAACGCGGTCTGGCTGCTCTGCTACGCCCGCGACCGGTCCGACCTGGCCGCCATGGCCCGCACCATCCACGACAACCTCGCCCCCGGGGGCGTCTACACGGGCCTGGAGATGAACCCGCGCTTCGACTGGGCCGGCCCGAAGGCCACCAAGTACGGCCTGACCCACCGGCCCGACGCGGACTTCCCCGGCGGGAAGGAGCTGACGGTCACCGCGCACGTGGACCCGCCCATCTCGTTCCAGGCCTGCTTCTGGGAGGAGGAGCCGGTGGTCACCGCACTGCGCGAGGCGGGGTTCCGCTCGGTGGAGCTGGTGCCCGCCGTACTGACCGCCGACCAGGCCGCCGACCCGTTCTGGGACGACTTCCGGGCCAACCCGCCCATCGTCGGCATCCGCGCCGTCAAGTAGCCCCCGAAGCCCGTACGAGAACCGGCCCGCCAGATGAGGAGGAACCATTCCTGACCCCCACCACTGCCACCATGACCCGCCACGACCCCCGTGACCAGCCGGCGCAGATCAGGGACGGCCCGGACCGCGAAGACCGTCCCGCCCCCGCGGCCAGGATGACCAGGAGCACCACGGGACCACCCCTGGCCCGGGCGATCACCAGGGGTGAGGCTCCTTCCCGGCGAGCCTCACCCCAGACCACAGGCAAACCCCCGGACACAGCAACCCAGGTCGGAGACACGCACCCCCGACCTGGGTTTCTTGCTGTGGAGTCACGCTTCCGGCAGACCGGCGCAGGAAGCGGACATGCTCTGGAGCAGCGTCGACCCTGCTCAGGCAAGCATTGGTCGACGCCCGCCTCCCGCACAGCGGCCCCGTTGCTGCACTCTTCTGCACTACAGCTGCCTCTACGACCGCCGGAAGTGATCTCGGAGCACGCCTACTAGCTCGGCTCTCTGAACTGACGCGTTCGAATTGTGCTACTGGGTAGCACCGAATAGCACAAACTGTAGACTTGGAGCGTGAGCACTCCTGAGCCTGACCACTCCCACGAGATCTCGCAACGCGACCTGCGTAACCGGTCAGCGGAGATCATGGATGGCCTAGAACGTGGGGAGCGGTATGCCGTAACCCGCAACGGCCATCACATCGGTGACCTGGTTCCTCTTCGTCGCCGGCGCAGGGCTGTCTCGCGCGCCGAGTTCGCCGCCGTATCACGCGGTATGCCGCGGCTAGACGACCGTGAATATCGCAAGGACATGGACCATCACGTCAACGACGATTTCTACGACCCTTACGATCGCGCATACGGCAACCCTGAAAGCGCAGAGGACGAGGGATGAACCATGGCCTAGGGCTGCTCGATACGAACATCCTCATCTTGCGCGCCGGCATTGATCCGGACGAACTACCCGATGAGATGATGATCAGCGCCATAACCACCGCAGAACTCTCGGTCGGCGTCTTGGTGGCGACAGGGCCGCAGGAACTTGCTCAGCGGATGAAGATTCTGCAGACGGCAGAAGCCGAGTTCGACCCACTCCCCTTCGACGGCGCCTCGGCTCGCGAATACGGCCAGCTGTGGACAGCCGTAATCGCTTCGGGACGGAAACCTCGCCCCCGCACTGCGGATCTGATGATTGCTTGTGTGGCAATCGCGAACCAGCTTCCCCTGTACACCTGCAATCCCAAAGATTTCAAAGGCCTTGATCACCTCCTCACCATAGTTCCGGTAACCCGTCCGCAGTGGGGCGGAGCCTAAGAGGGCGGATCGTGAGTTGATGTCCTTTTGATCGCTTGCGCTGCATGAGGACAACTGGTCACAGGCTCGGCGCCAGGGTCACGAACGTGGCTGGATGAACAATCCCGGCTCGGATTCGACGAGGATGCCGAGGGCGGCCAGACGTTTGAGCTTGGCCCGGACGTTCTGGATGCTGTTCTGCGTCAGCGGCAGGTCCATGGCCATGGCCAGGTCGCGGGCGCGCAGGAAGCCGCCGGCTTCGCCGAAGACGGTGAGAATCTGCTGGTAGGCGGGGTGGCCAGGGACCGCAGGAGGCGGTTTGGCCGGGGCGGGGTCTTCCTCAGCGAGGGAGATGAGGGTCTTGCGGCTGATCCGCAGGTGCTCGACCTGCTCGGCGAGTTCGCCCAGACGCGCGGTGAGCGTGTCGATCTCTTCCTGGGTCTGCTCGCTCTGGCAGGTCAGGGCTCGTTCGCGGGCGTCGATCCGGTCCAGCAGCCACGTGCCGGGGTCCGCGCCGTTCACGCCGGGCGCCAGGCAGGGGTGGAGGTGCCGGTCAGCCGGCGGGTCATCACGTCAGTCATCGCCCAGTACACCCGTGATTCGGAGCTGGCCGGATCGTGTTCGTAGTCGCGTACCAGGCGGCGGTGCAGGGACATCGTGCCGTAGGTCTGTTCCACGACCCAGCGCTTGGGCTGGGGGACGAACCCGGCCTGATCGGGGTTGCGCTCGACGATCCTCACGTCGATGCCGCGGGTGGCGCCGTGCGCGACCACGCTGGTCTTGAAGCCCTGGTCGGCCAGGGCGGTCTGGACGCTGCCGGGCTCGGTGGCGGCGGCGACCCGGTCCAGCAGGGCGTTGCCGATGGCGTTGTCGTGGATCGAGGCTGCCGTGACCACCACCGCGATGACCAGGCCCAGCACATCGACGGCCAGCCCGCGTTTACGGCCGGGGACCTTCTTGGCCGCGTCCTTGCCGGTCGTGGTGGCGGGGACTCCGGCCGCGGCGCGCACGCTCTGGGTGTCGAGTACCACCAGGCTCGGGTCGGCTAATCGGCCGTGCTTTTCTCGTACCTGCCAGCGGAGCAGGTCGTGGATGGCCTTGTCGATGCCGTCCTGGCGCCACGTGCGGTAGTAATAGAGGACCGCGCTGCGTGGTGGCAGGTCGTGGGGCAGCAGGTTCCACTGGCAGCCGGTCCGGCTCTGGTAGAGCAGCGCGTTGACGATCTCGCGCATCTCGTATTTGCCCTGGTGGCCGCTGACCGAGGGGTGGGCGGCCTTCCACGCGGTGATCACCGGCTCGACCAAGGCCCATTGCTCGTCGGATAAGTCGCTCGCGTACGGCTTGCGCTCAGTCACGCCGTCATCCCAGCACATCCCGGCCTGCCAGGCAGGCATAACGCTACAGAATCACTCGATTACATTGTGACATCACGGCCATGGGCTAACGATCCGCCCTCTAAGGCGGAAATTATCCCAAGCGACAGCGAACGTCCGTTGCCGTATGACACACCTCAGGGGCTGCCATACCGGTTCACCGAGCGCGCTCGCGCGGCGCCCAGTCCCTCGACAACGAGCGCCGCCTGGAGCAACGCCTACGCTCGGTCACATTGTGAGTGCCCTTAGGCGTTCCGTGCTCGTCACGTGACACAGCCTCACCATCCATTCCTCCTCTCATTGGCCAGGAGCGCCTGGAGGCCGTCAAAGTCACCACCGGCCGGCGCGGTGCGGGCATCAGGGAAGTCCTTGCGGTATCGCCCAATCTTGAACCGTTATCGTGGTCCACGTGATCACGGGCCTGTGCATCCCACGCGATGACCTCAAGTCCTCCTGCGGCAGGGAACCGCGTCCGTCCCCGCCTCTTCACAAGGGCCAACGTGATGCAGCACAGTTGGCCGGAGCGGCTTCCCCTTGAGCAGCGCTTTGATTCACCCGGCGGGTACCGCAGGGTCATTCGGGGCCTTGGGCGGGAATCCCCTCGAGCCTTCCCCGGTACGGGTGCGGGCGTTCCCGGTACTCCTCCCACCAGAGCAGCGCCGCCAGGTGACTTGGCAGTTCGGGGCGGTACGACCGGATCACCTGGGGGTTCTGGGGGAGCGTGAGCAGGAATCGCCAGTACTCCTCGACCGCGCTTTTGACCGTGGGCATCGGGCACGAGGTGGGCGGGGGGCCGCCGATGTGGGTGAAGACTGCGGCGAGATTCGACATGCTCACCTCGTAGTCGTTGCCGTCGTAGCCAGCCGTCTCGCTGCGACCGGACAGCACGTCGTCGACTACGCAGAGCGCGTCGAGGCAGCAGTCGAACGAGAATCCCATGTCGAATGTCAGCCACAGGCCGAGATCGACGAGCTCCGGGTCTTCCGTGCGGAACTTGATCGACCGGTCGGAGCATTGATAGAAGTGCACTGGAACCCCTTGTGCTCAACAGTGGCGTCGATTTCACGACTGAGCGGCCTGAACGGGCGCGACGACGCCATGAGGAACAGGAAGGTACTCGATCGCGCTGGGTTGGTCAGTGCAGAGTGGACATCTCTCGCGAGCTACGGCACAGCTTCGTGTCGATCCTGTCGGACTCGGGAATCCCGATCGAGGCCATCTCGCGTTCGGCAGGCCATGTGAACACCGAGGTAACCGAGACGGTCTACCGCTTCCAACCACGGCCAGTGCTGATGGAAGGGGCAGAAGCCATGGACGGCATCTTCCCAGCGCAAGACGCGACGTAGTCACTCATATTCGCGCACCCCCGCCACGTGATCTTGAGCGGGGGTGCGTTGTGCTGGTGGAGCCTAGGAGATTCGAACTCCTGACTTCCTGCTTGCAAAGCAGGCGCTCTGCCAACTGAGCTAAGGCCCCTTCGACGAAGATAGCTTACCGGGCGGAGGAAGCTACCTGCGTCGTGCCGAGGTCGTCGCTCAGGATCAGGCTCGGGAAGTCGGCGATCGAGTCCAGGATGTGTGTCGCGCCGCCCTTGAGGAGTCGCTCCTTACTGTGTACGCCGGTCATCACCCCGGCCACGATCGATGCGCCGGCGCGCTTGCCGGCCAGCATGTCGCTTTCCGAGTCGCCGATGACGGCCACCTGGCGTACGTCGTCCACGCCCAGCCGGAGTACGGCGTGCAGGACCATGTCGGGCCAGGGGCGGCCGCGGCCGCCGGCGTCTTCGGGGGAGATGGCCAGGTCGATCTTGTCGTGCCAGCCGAGCATGCTCAGGACGCGGCTCAGGGTGGTGCGGCTGAAGCCGGTGATCACGGCGAGCTTGATGCCGGTGCCGCGGAGCTTGTCGAGGACCTCCAGGACTCCGGGCATGGGTACGAGACCCGCCCGCTCCAACGCCCCCTCATAGGAACGTTCGAACGTCAGGTTCGCCGCCTGGGCCTGAGCCTCGTTTCCGGGGAAGATCCCGCGGAAGACATCGATCTTGGGGCAGCCCCGGGACCGGTGCACGTGAACCATGGCACGCGCGTAAGCTCCGGTCCCGGGGACTATGCCCTGGGTCGCGATCGCCTCGGCGAATGCGCGCTCGACCATGGCGATGTCACCGACTGTGGTGCCTGCCAGGTCCAGGCACGCCAGCTTGATGGGGACGACGTCACTCATCGCCTCGCCGGTCGGTTAGTTCTCGCTGCCGGTCGCCTCGGTCCAGAGATCGAGCTCTGCGCGGTCGGCCTGCACCTTACGCCAGATCAGCAACCCCCCGAGGGCGATCAGCGCCAGAACGAGCAGCTTCTTCACGGTGTGACCCCACTTCTTCGACGGCCTCACCTGCCGGGGTGAGACCCAACGGTTGGACAGCAGCCTAGCAAGGGATGGCTGCGTCCCCTGTGTTGCGCACGGACCAGATGTGCGGAATGTGCGAAGGACGGGCGTTCAACCCCTGGTGGGGGCGCTATGCCCAACCCTTTTCGGACAACCTCCGCGACAACGCTGCTCCGGGCGCCCCAACTGGGACAACAGCTCGATCATGCCAAATATCCAGCTCGCGTGCGCGGATGGGGCGGGTCGGGCCGGTGGCCGGGGAAGGGGGCGGGGCTACCGTTTGACATACCCCTAGGGGGTATCGTACGTTCTGAACATCCGAGATACCCCCTAGGGGTAAGTGAAGAGGTGGTGATGGCGATGTCAGCGGCAGAACGGGAGATTCGCCGGCCTGATCCGCGTCTCGTCACACCCGACCCGGGACGTCCGCCATCCGTATCTGCAGGAGGCGACGTGACGCAAAACACACGGACGGCTTCGGTGAAAATACCCTGGGGGGGTACGGTAGTGAGCTGGAAAGAGCAAGGCGAGAGAACCATGACGCTTGAGGAGACGACCATGAGCACCGCCACCTACACCGTGAACGGCATGACCTGCGGCCACTGCGTGAGCTCGGTCAAGGAGGAGGTCGGCGGGGTGGCCGGTGTCACCGCCGTCGAGGTGGACCTGGCGAGCGGCCTGCTGACCGTGAGCAGCGACGCGCCCGTCGAGCGGGCGAAGATCGCCGCCGCGGTCGAGGAAGCGGGATACGAGATGGTGGATCGATCATGAACACGGCCGCCAGGCTCGGCACGTACACGCTGGGGCTGGCCGTTGTCTTCGGCGGCGCCCTGGGCGTGGGCACCGTGGTGGGACCGGCCGACATCGCTACGACGACGCATACGACGGCCGCACAAGACCGTGCGGCCGATGGCGGTGCGGGAAGTCACTCCGGAGGCCCGGGTGGTCATGCGGAGGGTACGGGCGGCCATGCCGGTGCCGGTCAGGCGGCGGGTGGGCATGGCGCCGGGGCCGAGCAGCAGCAGCAACGACAATCAGCACAGAGCAATACCCCTGGGGGGCTTCAAGTGTCGCAGAACGGCTACACGCTCAACCCGATCACCTCGATCACGACCGGCGTGCCCACGGACTTCGCGTTCACCGTGATCGGCCCCGACGGCCGGCCGGTCACCGGTTACGAGGTCGAGCACGACAAGAAGCTGCATTTCATCGTGGTCTCCCGGGACCTGACGACCTTCCAGCACCTCCACCCCGACCTGGCCCCCGACGGCACCTGGTCGGTCAGGCTGACGGTGCCGAAGGCGGGCGCGTACCGGGCGTTCGCGGACTTCACCCCCACCGGCGGGCAGCAGCTCACGCTCGGCGCGGATCTGCAGGCCGCGGGCGACTACCGGCCCGAGCCGCTCCCCCACGTCAGCCGTACGTCGGCCGTCGACGACTACACGGTCAACCTCGCCGGCGACCTGGTGGCCGGCCGGTCGAGCAAGCTCACGCTCACGGTGAACAAGAACGGCGAGCCGGTCACGGACCTGGAGCCGTACCTGGGCGCGTATGGTCACCTGGTGGCCCTGCGTGCCGGGGATCTCGCCTACCTGCACGTGCACCCCGAGGATTCCGAGCAGGCGGGCCCGGAGATCACGTTCTACGCGGAGGCGCCGAGCCGCGGCGACTACCGGCTGTTCCTCGACTTCAAGCATGAGGGCAAGGTCCGTACGGCGAGCTTCACCGCCACGGCCACCCTGTCGGACGGGCACGCCCCCTCCGCCACCCACGACCACAGTCACTGAGCCGGAACGCGTAGAAAGGAGAGGTGATGTCTTCCCTGACCGGAGCGGCCGGAGCCACTGGAGCAACCGGAGCGAGCGGAACGGCCGGAGCGGCCGGAGCGGCCGGGACGATCGAGGACAGGGCCGTCGAGCTCTCGATCGGTGGCATGACGTGTGCCTCGTGCGCGAACCGGATCGAGCGCAAGCTGAACAAGCTGGAGGGCGTGTCGGCGTCGGTCAAC
>NZ_JOAG01000011.1 GCF_000725485.1 Nonomuraea candida
GAGGTTGCCGGCCAGCTCGTTGACGTTCTCCGTCAGCCGCTTCCAGGTGCCCGACACGCCCTCGACCTCGGCCTGCCCGCCGAGCCTGCCCTCGCTGCCGACCTCCCTGGCCACCCTGGTCACCTCGGCGGCGAAGGAGGAGAGCTGGTCGACCATCGTGTTGATGGTGGTCTTCAGCTCCAGGATCTCGCCCCGGGCGTCCACGTCGATCTTGCGGGTCAGGTCGCCGCGGGCCACCGCCTGGCCCTCCGTGCCGACCTCGCGGGCCACCCGGGTCACCTCGTCGGCGAACGCGCTGAGCGTGTCGACCATCGTGTTGATCGTCTGCGCCAGTGCGGCCACCTCGCCCTTGGCCTCCACGGTGATCTTCTGCGACAGGTCGCCGCGCGCCACGGCGGTGGCCACCTGGGCGATGCTGCGCACCTGGTTGGTCAGGTTGGAGGCCATGACGTTGACGTTCTCCGTCAGGTCCTTCCAGGTGCCGGAGACGCCCCTGACCGTGGCCTGGCCGCCCAGGTTGCCCTCGGTGCCCACCTCGCGCGCCACCCGGGTCACCTCGTCGGCGAAGGAGGAGAGCTGGTCGACCATCGTGTTCAGGGTGTTCTTCAGCTCCAGGATCTCGCCCCGGGCCGAGACCGTGATGCTCTGCGACAGGTCGCCCCTGGCCACGGCCGTGGCCACCTGGGAGATGTTGCGCACCTGGTCGGTGAGGTTGCCGGCCATGAAGTTCACCGAGTCGGTCAGCGCCCGCCAGGTGCCGGCCACGCCCTTGACGTCGGCCTGGCCGCCCAGCCGCCCCTCGGTGCCCACCTCGCGCGCCACCCGGGTCACCTCGTCGGCGAAGGAGGAGAGCTGGTCGACCATCGTGTTGACGGTGTTCTTCAGCTCCAGGATCTCGCCGCGCGCGTGCACGGTGATCTTCTGTGACAGGTCGCCGCGCGCCACGGCCGTGGTGACCTGGGCGATGCTGCGCACCTGGTCGGTGAGGTTGCCCGCCATGGCGTTGACGGACTCGGTGAGGTCCTTCCAGGTGCCCGACACCGCCGGCACGTCGGCCTGGCCGCCCAGCCGCCCCTCGGTGCCGACCTCCCGCGCCACGCGCGTCACCTCGGAGGTGAACAGCGAGAGCTGGTCCACCATGCCGTTGAAGACCGAGGCGATCTCGCCGAGCAGCCCCTCGGCGTCGTCGGGCAGCCTGGTGCGGAAGTCGCCGTCCCTGACCGCCGTCAGCCCGGCCAGGAGCCGGCGCAGCTCGGGCTCCTCGCGGGCCTCACCGGCGCGTTTTCCGCGCGCGGACGATCGGGACACGCCGCCGACGGTGGGGTCGCTCATGACCTGGCCTCCGTACTCGCCCGGGCTTCCTCAGGTAGCGGAGAGATTAGCCGGATGTGCCCATGGTGCGCGCTAACCGCACGTTGTCATCTATCTATCACAGGACGTACACGAGGGGGCGGGCGAGATTTCGGGCGGTTCATGTGGGCGTTACCCGGGAGGCGCCATTCCGCCCACCGGCCCTTATTGCGAGATAGTTGCAATTGCATGATGCCAGCTTTAAGGTCGCCAGCATGAGGCGAAGAATGGCCCTCTTCGGGGCAATTGTCCTGGCGTTGAGCGCGTGTTCGGCTCCCACCCCGCCATCGGGAGCGGGCGCGCCCGCCACCGCGCGGGACACCGCCGCGCAGGACACCGCCGCGCAGGACACCGCCGTCCTGGGTCTCGGCTCGGAACCCGACTCGCTCAACCCGGTGCTCGGCTACGCGGTGGACGGCGGCTCGCTCATGTTCGACGGGCTCGTCCGGCGCACCCCCGACCTCAGGCTCGAACCGGCGCTGGCCGAGGCGCTGCCCGAGGTGAAGGGCGAGCAGGTGACGTTCACGCTGCGGCAGGGGGTCACGTTCCACGACGGCCGGCCGCTGACCGGCGCCGACGTCGTCTACACCTACGAGCAGGTGCTCGACTCCGCCAACAACTCCCCGGTCAGGGGCGACTACGCGGCCATCGAGAAGGTCGAGTCGCCCGGCCCGCGCACGGTCGTCTTCCACCTCAAGCATCCCTACGCGCCCATCCTGCAGCGCGCCACCCTCGGCATCGTCCCCGACAAGTCGGACCTCGCCGGGAACCCGGTCGGCACCGGGCCGTACGCCTTCGTCTCCTGGACCAAGGGCGACAAGATCACCCTCAGGGCCAACGACCGCTACTGGGGCCGGCCGCCGGCGATCAGGAACCTCGTGCTGGCGTACACGAGCGACGACAACGCGCGCGCGACCAGGATGGCGGCCGGCGAGTTCACCGCCACCGAGCTGCCGCCCAAGGCCGTGGCCCGGTTCAGGGAGCAGCCGGGCATGACCGTGTACGAGGTGGACAGCGCCGACTACCGGGGCGTCATGTTCCCCCTGGAGCAGCCGGTCACCGGCGACCCCGCCATCCGCAGGGCGCTCAGCCTGGCCATGGACCGGGAGGCCATGGTCTCGGCCATCCTGGCCGGCGCGGGCGCCCCCGCCTTCGGGCCGATCGCGCCCGGCACCGACTGGCACAACCCCGCCGTCACCGGCTCCGCCGCCCCCGACCGGGGCAAGGCCGCCGCCACGCTGGACGCGGCCGGCTGGAAGGCGGGCGCGGACGGCATCAGGGCCAAGGACGGCACCCCGGCCAGGTTCACGCTCATGTACCCGGCGGGCGACTCGCTGCGCAAGGAGCTGGCGCTGGCCGTGGCCTCCGACGCCAAGCAGGTCGGCATCGACGTGCGGCTCGCCGGGCTCGACTGGGACGCCATCGACCAGCGCATGTCCAAGGACGCCCTGATCATGGGCTACGGAACCCCGTACGACCCCGACTACACCAACTACGAGCTGTTCCACTCCTCCTTCGCCGGCCAGGGCTACCTCAACCCCGGCCGGTACCGGAACGCCGAGGCGGACCGGCTGCTGGAGGAGGGGCGCGGCACCACCGACCCGGCCGCGCGCAAGAAGGTCTACGACCGGCTCCAGCAGCGGCTGCACGACGACGCCGTCTGGCTGTACCTGGTCTTCCTCAAGCACACCTACGTCGTACGCGGCGACTGGACCGGCCTGACCCCCGGCGTCGAGGCCCACGAGCACGCCACCGGCGGCCTGCTCGGCACCGTCGTCAACTGGAAGGCCGCCGCGTGACCTGGGCGCGCATCGTGCTGTGGCGGCTGGCGTTCGCCGTGCCGCTGCTGCTGGCGGTGACGTTCGGGATGTTCGCGCTGGCCAAGGCGTCCCCGTTCGACCCCGTGCGGCAGTACCTCGGCGAGCGGGCCATGGTCACCGGCCCCGAGGTCATGGCGGAGATCAGGGCGAACTGGGGCCTGGACCGGCCGCTGCTGGAGCAGTACACGACCTGGCTCGGCAACCTGCTCACCGGCGAGCTGGGCGACTCCCGCTCGATGCGGCTGCCCGTCGCCCAGGTGATCGGCGAGCGGCTGGGCTGGACGCTGCTCGTCGTCGGCTGCGCGCTGGTCGTCATGCTGGCCGCCGGGCTGACCCTCGGCACGCTGGCCGCCTGGCGGCGCGACTCCTGGCTGGACCGCCTGGTCACCGGCACGGCCTTCACCAACGAGGCCGCGCCGGTGTTCTGGACCGGGCTGCTGGCGATCTGGGTGTTCTCCGTGACGCTCGGCTGGCTGCCCGCCGGCGGGCTCACCGACGCCGCCGCCACCACCGTCACGCTGCCCGACCTGGCCCGGCACATGGTGCTGCCGGTGCTGGTGCTGGCCTTCTCGCAGTCGTCGTGGCTGCTGCTGTTCGTGCGCGAGTCGGTGATCGGCGTGCTGCGCGAGGACTTCGTGACCGGGGCGCGGGCGCGCGGCCTGCGCGAACGCACCGTGCTGCTGCGGCACGCGCTGCGCTCGGCGCTGCTGCCGTTCATCACGATCATGGGGGCCCGGGTGCCCGAGCTGGTGACGGGGGCGATCCTGGTCGAGTCGGTGTTCTCCTGGCCCGGGGTGGCCGAGACCACGATCAAGGCGGCCCTGGCGGTGGACTTCCCGCTGCTGGCGGCGCTGACCCTGCTGGCCACGCTCGCCGTGGTGGCCGGGAACCTGCTGGCGGACCTGGCGTACACGGTGGCCGACCCGCGCGTACGCGTGCTCGGGGTGAGCTGATGACCCTCGAACGCTCCTCCAGGAGGCCACGGCGGGCCGGCGTGCGGCGGGCCGGCGTGCGGCGGCCCGGCCGCCACCGCCTGGCGCTGGTCACCGTGGTCGTGCTCGTGCTGGCCGTCGTCCTGGTGCCGCTGCTGGCCCGCCTCGACCAGCAGCTCGTGGACCTGCGCTCGGCCGGCCTGCCGCCGTCCCTCGCGCACCCCTTCGGCACCGACGAGGTCGGCAGGGACGTGCTGCTCCGCTCCATCTACGGGCTGCGCGTCTCCCTGCTGGTCGGCCTGGCCGCGGCCGTGGTCAGCGTGGTCGTCGGCGGGCTCGTCGGGCTCGCCGCGGGCGCGGCCGGCGGGCCGCTCGACCGGCTGCTGATGCGGGTCGTGGACGGCTTCAACGCGCTGCCGCACCTGCTGTTCGGCGTCTTCATCGTGGCCCTGTTCGCGCCCAGCGCCACCGCCGTGGTCGTGTCCGTGGCCGTCACCCACTGGACGACCGCCGCCCGCATCGTCCGCTCCGAGGTGTTGTCGCTGCGCGGCCGGCCCTTCGTGGACGCGGCCGTCTCCGGCGGCTCCGGCCGGCTGCGCATCGTGGTGCGCCACTTCCTGCCCAACCTCGCGCCGCACCTGCTGCTCGCCACCGTGCTGATGATCCCGCACGCCATCTGGCACGAGACCGCGCTCAGCTTCCTCGGCCTCGGGATGCCCCCGCACCTGGCCTCGCTCGGCAACATGATCAACGACGGGCAGCGGTCGCTGCTGGTGGGCGACTGGTGGTCCAGCCTCTTCCCCGGGCTGCTCATCCTGGTGCCGACGCTGGCGGTGTCGTCGCTGGCCCAGCACGTACGCGACCGCGCCAACCCGCGCTGGAGATCGGAGCTCAACCTGTGAAGCTGCGTGTGGACGGCCTGTCGGTACGCTTCCACCTCCCCGGCGCCGACGTGCACGCCGTCACCGACGCCCGCTTCGAGCTGCGCGAGGGACGCTGCCTGGCGCTGGTGGGGGAGTCGGGGTGCGGCAAGTCCGTGATGGCCCACGCCCTGCTCGGCCTGCTGCCGGGCAACGCCACCGTCACCGGGCACGCCCGGCTCGACGACCTGCCGGGCGGCGGCTCCCTCGACCTGGTGACCGCGCCGGAGAAGGTGCTCGCCCGGCAGGTCCGCGGCCGCCTCATCGGGCTCGTCCCGCAGAGCCCCGCCGCCCACCTCACCCCCGTGCGCACCGCCCGCTCCCAGATCGCCGAGACGCTGCGGGAGCTCGGCCGCACCGGCGAGAGCGCCGACACCCTCGCCGAACGCGCCGGCCTGAGCCCCCGGGACCTGGACCGCTACCCGCACCAGCTCTCCGGCGGCATGGCGCAGCGCGTCGCCAACGCCCTCGCCCTGGCCGGCGACCCGCCGCTGATCCTGGCCGACGAACCCACCACCGGCCTGGACCGGCCCCTCGTGGACGCGACCATGGCCGAGCTGCGCCGCCTGTGCGACGAGGGGCGCGCGGTGCTGGTCATCACGCACGACCTGCGCGCCGCCGAGCGGGTGGCCGACGAGATCGCGGTCATGTACGCCAGCCGCATCGTCGAGCTGTCACCGGCGGAGCCGTTCTTCTCGGGGCCGCGGCACCCGTACGCCCGGGGGCTGCTGGACGCGCTGCCGTCGCGGCGGTTCGTCCCGATCCCCGGGCAGCCGCCCGAGCTCACCCGGCTCCCGGACGGCTGCGCCTTCCTGCCGCGCTGCTCCTCGGCGACCTCCGCCTGCGAGCGCCAACCACCCCTGCACGCCGGCCCCGCCGTGAACGGGCAGGTCGTGAACGGGCAGTTCGTGGAGGGGCAGTTCGTGGAGGGGCAGTTCGTGGAGGGGCAGCCGGTCGTGGGCGGGCAGCCGGCCCTGGACGGGCAGGCGGCCGGGAACGGGCAGACGTCCATGAGTCGGAAGGTGGCCTGTCACCATGCTTGAGGCCCGCGACATCACGCTCTCCTTCGGCCGGCACCGGGTGCTCGACGGGGTCTCGCTGTCGCTGCGGCCGGGGGAGGTGCTGGGCCTGGCCGGGCCCAGCGGCTGCGGCAAGTCGACGCTCGCCCGCGTGCTGGCCCTGCTGCTGCGCCCCTCGTCGGGCACGGTCAGCGTGGACGGCACGGTGGTGAAGGGGTGGCGGCACCGGGCGCCGCAGCGTACCGCGATCGGCCTGATCTTCCAGCAGCCCCGGCTCGCCGTCGATCCCCGCTTCACCCTCCTGGACGTGATCGCCGAGCCCCTGCGCGCGGCCCGGCGGCCCCTGGACCGGGCCCACGAGCTGGCCGAGGAACTGGGGCTGACGCCCGAGCTGTTCGGCCGCCGCCCGCACGAGGTGTCGGACGGGCAGTTGCAGCGGGCGTGCGTGGCGCGGGCGCTGGTGCTGGAGCCCCGCTACCTGATCTGCGACGAGATGACCACGATGCTGGACGCCTCGACGCAGGCGCACCTGGTGGGCCGGATCGAGGCGTACCGGGAGCGTACGGGGGCGGGGGTGCTGGCGGTCAGCCACGACGCGGAGCTGCTGCACCGCTGGTCGGACGGCAACGTCCGCGACTGGAACCCCGCCCCGGCGCCGGCCAGGAACGCTGACCCGGCTCCCGCGTCCTGAACCCACCCGCCCCGAGCTCTGACCCGGCTCCCGCGTCTTGAACCCGGCCCGGCATCCGGCCCCCGGCGGAAACGCCGGCCGGGTCATGGGGCGGGGTGCGGGTGCCCGGCGCCGTCAGAGGGACGGGCCCGCGGAGGTCAGGGCGGCCGCGATGGCGTCATCGACGCTGGTGTGCACCGGTATGTGCGCCACCACGCCGGTGATCTCGAAGAGCCGGGCCGGCAGGGGCTGCACGCCCGCCAGGCGGACCGCGCCCCCGCGCTTGATGCAGTCGGTGGCGCACGACAGCAGGACGTGCAGGCCGGAGCTGTCCATGAACGGCACCCCCGAAAGGTCGAACACCAGTCGTTCCGGCGAATCTCTCCGGACACCGCGGAGATAGTTCTCGAAATCGGCTCGATTCGTGGCGTCCATCTCACCGTCAACGGCGACCACGGTCACCCCGCGCAGGTGCTGGTGGCCCAGCGTCAATGGCGGCATCTACGGGTTCACCGCTTTCGCCGGCAGAACTTGACCATCAATGAAGGATAGACCGCCCGAGTCGTCGGCGATATCCCGGTTTTGCGCCAGTCAGTGGCCGTGCCCGTGCCCGTGGCCGACGAAGGACGCGGCGGGCTTGCCCGGGGGCACCAGCCCGAGCGCGATCACTCCCGCCACCCCCGCCGTCACGGCGCACACCGTGAACCCGGCCACGAACCCTCCGGCGTCGCCCGCCGCGCCCGGGGCGAGGCCGGCCGCGGCGACGGTGGAGACGACGGCCACCCCGATCGAGCCGCCGAGCTCGTGGAAGGTGCTGATGACGCCGGAGGCGACGCCGTTCTCGCCGGGCGGGACGTTGGCCATGGTCGTCGTGGTGGCCGTGACGAACAGCGGGCCGATGCCCAGCGCGGCCAGCACGAAGCCGGGCAGCAGCGTCGTGTACGCGCTCGCGTCCGGCGAGATCCGCGTCATCAGCGCCGCTCCCGCCGCCGTCACCAGGAACGCGCCCACCGCCACCGGCCGTCCGCCCAGCCGGCCGATGAGGTGCCCGCCGAGCTGCGCGCCGGCCGTGATGGCGACGGCCGCGGGCAGGAAGAGCAGCCCGGTCTCCAGGGCGCTGAAGCCGAGCGTGTGCTGCAGGTAGAGCGTGCTGAGGAAGAACAGGCCCAGCATCAGGCCGGTCGCCACCAGCATGACGAACGTCCCCGAGAGCACCGGCCGCCGGGCGAGGGTCTCGGCGCGCATGAGCGGCGACCGTACGGAGCGCTCGATCACCACGAACGCCGCGTACAGCAGCGCCGCGCCGGCCAGCGGCAGCAGCGTGCCCGCGGACGCCCATCCGGCGTCGCCCGCCGTGACCAGGCCGTAGATCAGCAGCGCCGTCGCCATGGTGACGACCAGCGCCCCCGGCACGTCCACCCGCTTCCGCCCCTCCGGGACCCGGACCGACGGGCCGTGGCCCGGCGGGACGTGCCCGGCCGTGGTCCCGGTTCCAGTCCCGGTCCCGGTCCCGGCGACCGAGGTTGCGGCGGCGGCCGGGAGCACGGCGGGCACGAGGGCCAGCACCGCGAGCCCGATCGGCACGTTGATGGAGAAGATCCAGGCCCATCCCGGGCCCGCGGTCAGCAGGCCGCCGACGAGCACGCCCAGGGCCGCCCCCGTGCCGCCGATGGCCGCCCACACGCCGAGCGCGCGGGTGCGGCGCGCTCCCCGGAAGACGGTGGTGATGACGGCCAGCGCCGCGGGGGAGAGCAGCGCCGCGCCGACCCCCTGCAACGCCCGCCCCGCGATCAGTACGGCGCCGCTCCCGGCCAGCCCGCACACCAGCGACGCCGCCGTGAACAGCCCCAGCCCGGCCAGCAGCACCCCACGGGCGCCGAACGCGTCCGCCAGCCGCCCGCCGAGCACCATGAGCCCGCCGAAGCAGAGCGTGTACGTGGTCACCACCCAGGTCAGCGCCTCCCGCCCGAGCGCCAGGTCGGCGCCGATGGAGGGCAGGGCGACCTGGACCACGGTGATGTCGACGATCAACATGAACTGCGCCAGGCAGAGCAGCACCAGCACGCTCCACCCGCCGCTACTTCCCGGCCCCGTGTCGTGCCCCGTGTCGTGCCCCATGTCATGCGCTGTGCCGTGAGTCGTGTCGTGAGAACTCATCCGCAACTCCTTAACTCGAACATCGGTGTTCAAGTTAGCACGCAGAACGGTACCCCGGTACGGTTCAGGCGGAAACAACGCCTCCCGAACCTGATGGAGATCGGGGGAGGCGGGGCCGGGCGATCGCCGGAGGGTGGTCGCGAGGTCCTTCCGGGGCCGGTCGCGGGCCGGCCCGGGGTGGTTACGCGTCCCGTTCGGCGGCGATGAGGGCGTCGAGCAGTCCGGGGAAGACCTCGTCGAACTCGTCACGGCGCAGCGTGTTCATGCGCGAGGTGCCCACGTAGTGCTGCCGGATGAGTCCGGCCTCGCGCAGGACCCGGAAGTGGTGCGTGGCCGTGGACTTGCTCACGGCGATGTCGAACGCCCCGCAGGCGATGTCGGCGGCCGAGCGGAAGAGCTGCCTGACGATGCTGCGCCGGACCGGGTCGACGAGCGCTTCGAGGACCTGCTGAAGGGTGATCGTCCGCACGTCGGGATGCTCTGGGGCGCGATCGGTGCTCATGACTCCATAGTACGACGGTTGTCGAAGTTTGACAGTGATCGTACCAAGGGTCTATGAATGGGGCACTGCTCCTCGGACGGAGATCGGAAAGGACGACGTGATGACCACCAAAGCGGTGCTGTTCCGCGAGCTCGGCGGGCCCGACGTCATGCGGTTGGAGGACGTGCCCGTCGGCGAACCGGGGCCGGGCGAGGCGCGCATCCGCGTGGACGCGATCGGCCTGAACCGGGCCGAGGTGCTCTTCCGCACCGGGCAGTACATCGAGCCGGTCAGGCGGTTCCCGGCCAGGCTCGGCACCGAGGCGGCCGGCGTGGTCGAGGCGGTGGGCGACGGCGTCACCGGGCTGAGGCCGGGAGACCCGGTCAGCACCATCCCCGCGTTCTCCCAGAACGACTACGGCGTGTACGCCGAACGGGCGATCGTGCCCGCGTCGCTGCTGGTGCCGCGCCCCGAGGGTCTGGGCGCGGTCGAGGGGGCGGCGGTGTGGATGCCGTACATCACGGCCTACGGGGGGCTGGTGGAGGTCGGCGGGATGCGGCCGGGGGACACCGTCGTGCTGAACGCGGCCTCCAGCAGCGTGGGCCTGGCCGCCATCCACGTCGCCGAGCGGATCGGCGCCACGCCCATCGCCGTCACCCGCACCGCCGCCAAGAAGGAGGCGCTGCTGAAGGAGGGCGCGGCGGAGGTGATCGTGAGCGAGTCGGAGGACGTGGCCGGGCGCGTGCTCGCCGCCACCGGCGGGCGGGGCGCCGAGTACGTCTTCGACGCCGTCGCGGGTCCGGGTGTGACCGACCTGGCCAGGGCGGTCGCCGACGACGGCACGCTGATGCTGTACGGGGCGCTGAGCGGCCAGGCGACGCCCTATCCCGGGTTCGAGCTCGGCATGCCCGCGCTGAACGTGCGCACGTACACGATGCTCGAGACGGCCAGGCGGCCCGAGCGGCTGCGCAGGGCGGTCGCGTTCGTCCTGTCCGGGCTGCGCTCGGGCGCCTTCCGGCCCGTGGTGGACCGCACGTTCGACCTGGGCGACATCGTGGACGCCCACCGCTACCTGGAGTCGAACGCCCAGACCGGCAAGATCGTGACGACTGTCGCGCACTGACCAGGGGTTTGGGGCCCGTCAGGGCGTGGCGGGGTCTTCGGCGGCGGGCCGGGGGTGGAGCAGCGACAACATCGTCTTGGTCAGCACCCGCTCGACCTCCTCGGCCTCCAGCCGCCCCGCCTCCCGCTCCTGGGCGGCGCTGTGGATGATCGAGAAGAACGCGGTCACCAGCCACGGCAGCGGCAGGTCGGTACGGAAGTCGCCGTCGCGCTGCCCCCGCGCGATGAGCCGTTCGACCCGCCGCAGCGGGCGCTCGTGGTGCTCCCTGATCCGCTCGGTGGCCAGGACCCGGTCGGCGGCCAGGAACAGCCGCCGGTGCCGGTCGAGGATCTCCCAGGCCGACCGCAGCAGCTCGGCGATCGCCTCGGGCGCGGGCGCCGTGTCGATCGCCTCGTCCTCCAGCACGGCGTCCGCCAGCTCCACCGCGTGGTCGAGCACGGCGTCCACCAGCGCCTCGCGGGAGGGGAAATGCCCGTAGAGGGTGACCCGCCCGACCCCGGCCGCCTTGGCGATGTCGGCCACGCTGGCCGCCGGGTCGGCGCTGAGCAGCCGGGTGCCGGCCTCCAGGATCGCGGCGATGTTGCGCTCGGCGTCCGCGCGCCGGGAGGGTACGGGCTGTCGTGCCGCGGTCCTGACCATGGCACCAGCCTACGACGCCCGCCCCGTCCCGCCGGGACAGGCCCGCCGACACGCTGACCGCACCCCACAGCCGGGCCGGGTCACGGGGCGAGGTGGCGCGGGTGAAGTCGTGGGGGCGGGGTCGCGGGGCGAGGTGGCGCGGGTAGGGGGCGGGGCGCGGGTCAGGGGAGCAGGGCGTGGTCGAGCAGGGACTGGAGGGTGACGGCGCCGAGCAGCCGCCCCTGGTCCATCACCGCCACCAGCGGACTGCGCGTACGCGCCATCAGCGCCGCCAGCTCCAGCACCGTCGCCTGGGCGTCGGTCACCGGCAGCTCGCGCGGCTGCTCCGGCAGGGACTCGCGGACGGTCCTGCCCCCGAGCCGCCGCAGGAACCCGTCGGCGTGGGCCTCGTCCACCACCCGGGCCAGCGCCGGATCGTCCTGGCAGTACGCGGGCACGGCCAGCCGCAGCACCTGGGTGCCGGGCAGGATGCTGAGCGGCCGGCCGTCGTCGCCGATCAGGATGAGGCCCGGCAGGTCCTGGTCGGCCAGGAGCCTGGCCGCCTCCAGCGCCGGAGTGTCCAGCGTGACCGTCGGGAATTCGACGGCGAGATCGCGTGCGCGCATCAATGGCCTCCGCGTCCCAGCGTAGCCAACGGCCACCCCGGCCGGCCGCCGCGTAGCCAACGGCCACCCGGCCGGCCGCCGCGTAGCCAACGGCCACCCTGGCCGGCCGCCGCGTAGCCAACGGCCACCCTGGCCGGCCGCCGCCTCCCGGCGTAGCCAGCAGGCACCCCAGCCGGCCGCCGCGTGTCACGGCAGTTCGGCGAAGCGCTCCACCTGCTCGGTGCGGCCCGAGACCAGCACGATGTCACCGTACGACAGCTCGGTCTCCGCCGTCGCGTACGTGAACTCCTCGCCCGGCGGCTTCACGGCCACGATCGTGACGCCGTACTTGCGGCGCAGATTGGAGCGGCCGAGGGGGATGCCGACGTATTCCTTCGGCGGGCTGGTCTTGGCCAGCGCGAAGTTCTCGTCCACCTGCATGTAGTCCAGCATGCGGCCGCTGACCAGGTGGGCCACCCGCTCGCCCATGTCGTGCTCGGGGAAGACGACGTGGTGGGCGCCGATGCGGTCGAGGATGCGGCCGTGCTGGGTGCTGATCGCCTTGGCCCAGATGTCGTTGATCTCCAGCTCGGCCAGCAGTGAGGTGACCAGGATGCTGGCCTCGATGTCGCCGCCGATGGCGACCACCGCCTGGTAGAAGTCGGGCACGCCGAGCTGGCGCAGCGCCTCCATGTCGGTGGCGTCGGCGGTGGCGATCTGGGTGATCTGCCCCGCCAGGCTCTGGGTGATCTTGGGCCGGTTGTCGATGGCCAGGACCTCGGTGCCGCGCCGGGTGAGCTCCAGCGCCAGTGACGTGCCGAACCTGCCCAGGCCGATGACGACCACCGGGTCGCCCTTGTACTCAGCCAACGATGACACGCTCCTCGGGTAGCTCGTAGTGCCGGGCGCGCCTGTTGAGGGCCAGCGCGGAGCCCAGGGTGAGGGGACCGATCCTGCCGATGAACATGAGCGCGACCAGCAGCAGGTGACCGGCCACGCCGAGCTGGGCGGTGATGCCCGTGGACAGGCCCGCCGTGCCGAACGCCGCGACCACCTCGAACAGCACCTGGTCCAGACTGTACGGCGTGAGGGCGAGCAGCACGTACGTGGCGACGCCCACGATCACCACCCCCAGCGCCGTGATCGTCACCGCCTGGCGCTGTGCGGTGTCCGGCAGGCGGCGGTGGCCGATGTTCACCCGGCTCTCGCCGCGCAACTCGGCCCACACGACGAACACCAGCAGCCCGACCGTGGTCACCTTGATGCCGCCCGCCGTGCCCGCGCTGCCCCCGCCGATGAACATCAGCAGATCCGTGGTCAGCCAGCTCGACGGGTACATCTGGGAGACGTCGAGGGTGTTGAACCCGGCCGAACGCGGCATGACGGCGGCGAAGAAGGCGGCCAGCACCTTGCCGGGCTCGTCGAGCGGCCCGAGCGTCCTGGGGTTGCGCCACTCGATCGTCAGGAACGCCAGGGTGCCGAGCAGCAGCAGGATCGCGGTCACACCGACCGTGATCTTCGTCAGGATGGTCCACCTGCCCGGACGCCGCCAGGAGCGGGCCAGCTCGAACACCACGGGGAAGCCGAGGCCGCTGACGACGCTGGCGATCGCGACCGTCAGGCAGATCCACCCGTCGGACACGAACCGCACGAGACTGTCGGGCCAGAGCGCGAACCCGGCGTCGTTGAAAGCGCTGATCGCGTGAAAGACGCCCAGGTAGACCGCCCGCCCGAACGGCTCGTCGTAGCCGGTCACGAAGCGGGCGGTGAGCACGACGGCGGCGACGGCCTCGCACACCAGGCTGAACACGATCACCTTGCGGAGCACGTGGCGCACGTCGCTCATGCTCGGCGTCTTGGTCTCCGCCTGCGCCACGATCCTGGCCCGCAGACCTAACCGGCCGGACACGAGCAGGGTGAACACGGTCGCCATCGTCATGATCCCCAGGCCGCCCACCTGGACCAGCCCGGCGATCACCACCTCGCCGAACACCGACCAGTGCGACGCGGTGTCCACGAGCGCCAGCCCCGTCACGCACACGGCGGAGGTCGCGGTGAACAGCGCGGCCACCCAGCCCGCCGGCTCGCCCGTGGTCGTGGCGATCGGCAGCGAGAGCAGGGCCGTGCCGGCCGCGACGGCCAGGCCGAACGCCGCCACCACGACCTGGGCCGGATGCCGGAAACGGGCGGTGAACGGCGTCAGGGCGCCCATGAGCGCGCCACACCCTCACGCCAACGGCAACAGCGACGGCCACGCATCGCGAACGCCTCCCCCGAGCATCCAACCGGCAGTCCACCTCTTTGCCGACCAGGCTTCCCGGCGTACCGCGCACTACCGTAACAGGCCCCATGAGCGCGGCGGCACCTCCACCTCCATGACGGGAAAACCACGCGTTCTTGACGCCCGCGTGCCCTCGCGCCGCTGGTGGAACGGCGTACGTCCGGGACCGGCGGCGCCGGGCGCGACGCCGGGCGACGCGGCAGGCCGCTCACGGACGACCCGCCGCCCGCGGCCGGGCATCCCGGCCGGGCCAAGGAGCTCGGCCGTGGCGTGCGCGGCTTCGACCAGGCGACGTGGGAGTCACACCGCTTCGACATCGTCGTACGCGGCAACGCCGCCAAGTTCGGGCAGCACCCCGAGCTGGCCGGCTACCTGCTCGGCACCGCCCGCCGGGTCCTGGTGGAGGCGAGCCCCGTGGACCGGGTGTGGGGCATCGGGCTGGCCGCCGACGACGACCGCGCCGCCTCACCGGCCGGCTGGAAGGGCCTCAACCTGCTCGGCTTCGCCCTCATGGCCGCCCGCGACCTCCTCACCCGGCGCCCGCCGGCAGGCCCCGTTCAGGACGGGAACCGCGGGTAGTCCGGCGGGCAGGCTCTGCTCAGGACGGGAACCGCGGGTAGTCCGGCGGGCAGGCCCCGTTCAGGGCGGGAACCGCGGGTAGTCCGGCGGGCAGGCCCCGTTCAGAACGGGAACCGCAGGTAGTCCGGTGGCACGTGGTCCGTCAGCCAGACACCGTTCGCGCTGCGCAGAAACGCGTGCCCGTCGGCGTGCATCGCCCCCGACGCCACCACCAGCACCACCGGCACGCCCCGCCGTGCCCCCACCCGCATGGCCGTCTCACGGTCAGGTGACAGGTGCACGTGGTGCCGGCTCATCGGCCGCAGGCCCTCGCGCCTGATCGCCGCCACGAACCGCCCCACGGTGCCGTGGTAGAGCACCTCGGGCGGCTCCAGGGCGGTCAGGCCGAGGTCCACCGGCACCGAATGCCCCTGGTCGGCCCGGATCCGCCCGCCGTCGATCGTGTACCGGCGCTTGTCGTTGACCGCGACGACCTTCCGCAGCTCCTCGGCCGTGATCGGGAACCCGTGCGTGGCCGCGGCCCGCAACAACTCTTCCACCTCCACCCAGCCGCCCGCGTCGAGGGCGAGCCCGATGCGCTGCGGGTCGTGCCGCAGATGCCGGGCGAGGTATTTGGATACGCGGATCATCCGCCTTTCGTCCATCATCTGCCATGCTGCCGCCCCGCGTCCCCCCGCCGCCAGCCGATTTCCCCGGTGCGGCACGGCGTGGCGGTGCTCAGGCAAGGGGCGGTGCTCAGGCAAGGGGCGGGACGTTCGCCCAGGCCGGCGGTGGTTCGCACAGGCGTGTCCACTCCGGGGGAGGGGACGTTCTGGCGCCGACGATGCCGCCCACGATCGCGCAGGTCGTGTCGATGTCCCGCCCGGCCGCCGCTTTGGGTGGGGTTTGGGGTGGGGTTGGGGCTCGGGTGGGGTGGCAGGGGTAAGGGCGGGAGCATGGACAGCCTGGTCACCACGCCCGTCACGGGCACGCCTCCGTCCCGCGAGATCGACGTCGAGACGTTGCGCCTGCGCCTGGAGGAGGCCGTGGACGGGGAGGTGCGGTTCGACGCGGGCAGCCGCGCCGCCTACGCCACCGACGCCTCCAACTACCGGCAGGTCCCGATCGGCGTCGTGGTGCCGCGCGACCTCGACGCCGGGGTGGCGGCGGTGGCCGTGTGCCGGGCCAGGGACGTGCCGACGCTGTCGCGGGGCGGCGGCACCAGCCTGGCCGGGCAGTGCTGCAACGTGGCCGTGGTGATCGACTGGTCCAAGTACTGCGGGCGGGTCGAGTCCGTGGACGTGGCGCGGCGGCGGGTCGTCGTGCAGGCGGGCGCGGTGCTGGACGCCGTCGATCACGTGCTGGCGCGGGACGGGCTGATGGTCGGGCCCAAGCCGTCCAGCCATCCGGCCTGCACCATCGGCGGCATGATCGGCAACGACTCGTGCGGGGCGTCGGCGCAGGCGTACGGGAAGATGGCGGACTCCGTGCTGCGGCTGGAGATCCTCACCTACGACGGCGTGCGCGCGTGGGTCGGGCCGACCAGCGCGGAGGAGTACGCCCGCATCCAGGCCGGCGGCGGGCGGCTCGCCGAGATCTACCGGCAGCTCCGCGAGCTGCGCGACGAGACCATGGAGCTGGTACGCACCCGCTTCCCCCGCCTGGAACGCCGCGTGTCCGGCTACAACCTCGACCAGCTCCTGCCTGAGAACGGCTTCAACGTGGCCCGCGCCCTGGTCGGCAGCGAGGGCACGCTCGTGCACGTGCTGCGCGCCGAGCTGGCCGTGGTGCCGCGACCGGCCGCCAGGGCGCTGGCCGTGCTCGGGTACGACGACATCTTCACCGCCGCCGACGCCGTGCCCGCCGTGGCCGCGCACCGGCCGCTGGCGCTGGAGGCCATGGACGAGACGATGTACCGGCTGGCCCGCGCCGAGCGGCCGCACGACCCGGCGCTGCGCGACCTGCCGGCGGGGGCGGGATGGCTGCTGGTGCAGTTCGGCGGTGACACGCCCGAGGAGGCGCGCGAGCGGGCCGAGACCATGATGCGCGACATGACGCGCAGGGGCGCCAGAGCCTCCGGCGACGGCAGCCGCCTCGTCCATGGCGACGGTGTCCGTGGCGACGGTGTCCGTGGCGGCGGTGTCGGTGGCGGCGGTGTCGGTGGCGGCGGTGTCGGTGGCGGCGGTGTCCGTGGCGGTGAGGTCCGTGGCGGTGAGGTCCGTGGCGGTGAGGTCCACGCGCCCGCTGACCGCGAGGGCGCCGGTGGCCGGGCCGGGGTGCCGGTGCCGACGCACGCGTTCCTGGGCGATCCGGTCAGGGAGGACCAGCTCTGGCGGCTGCGGGAGTCGGGGCTGGGCGTGGAGGCGTACCCGCCGACCGGGAAGCAGACCTACGAGGGCTGGTCGGACGCGGCCGTCCCGCCCGAGCGGCTGGGCGCGTACCTGCGGGACTACGACCGGCTGCGGCGCCGCCACGGCTACGCCCACTCGGCCCTGTACGGCCACTTCGGCCAGGGCTGCGTGCACGGCAGGCTCCCGCTCGACCTGCACACCGACGACGGGATCGCCGCGTACCGGAGGTTCGCCCAGGAGGCCGCCGACCTGGTCGCCTCCTATGGCGGGTCGTTGTCGGGCGAGCACGGCGACGGGCAGGCGCTGGCCGAGCTGCTGCCGCGCATGTTCGGCGAGGCCGTGGTCGAGGCGTTCGGCCGGTTCAAGGCCGTCTTCGATCCGCGCGACCGCATGAACCCCGGCAAGGTCGTGCACCCCAACCGCCTGGACCAGGACCTCACCCAGCGGCACTTCTACCCGCTGGAGCCCCGGCACACGTTCTTCGGCTATCCGCAGGACCACGGCCGGTTCGGGCACGCCGCCACCCGCTGCGTCGGGACGGGCAAGTGCCGCAAGCACACGTTCGAGGGCGGCGTGATGTGCCCCAGCTACCGGGTCACCCGGGAGGAGGAGCACTCCACGCGGGGCCGGGCCCGGCTGCTGGAGGAGATGGTGCGCGGCGACGTGATCGCCGACGGCTGGCGCTCCACCGCCGTGCGCGACGCGCTGGACCTGTGCCTGGCGTGCAAGGGCTGCCGCGCCGAGTGCCCGGTGAACGTGGACATGGCCACGTACAAGGCCGAGTTCCTCGCCCACCACTACCGGGGCCGGCCGCGGCCGGTCGCGCACTACTCGATGGGCTGGCTGCCGCTGTGGGCGGCGCTCGCCTCGGCGGCCCCCGGCACGGTGAACGCCCTCACGCACCTGCCGGGCCTGTCGCGGCTGGTCAAGGCCGCCGCCGGGATCGCGGGCCAGCGGGAGCTGCCGAGGTTCGCCAAGGAGCGGTTCACCGACTGGTTCAGGCGGCGCGGCACGGTGGGGCCGGGCACGCGCGGGCGGGTGGTGTTGTGGGCCGACACCTTCACCAACAACTTCGACGCCCACGTGGGGCGGGCGGCGGTGCACGTGCTGGAGGCGGCCGGGTTCGAGGTGCTCGTCCCGCCGGTGACGCTGTGCTGCGGGCTGACCTGGATCTCCACGGGGCAGCTCGGCGTCGCCCGGCGGGTGCTGGCGCGCAGCGTGCGGGCGCTGCTGCCGTGGGCCGAGTCGGGCGTGCCGGTGGTGGGGCTGGAGCCGAGCTGCACCGCCGTGTTCCGCTCCGACGGGCCCGAGCTGATCAACACGGCCCAGGCGCGGCTGGTGTCGGAGCGCACGCTGACGCTGGCCGAGCTGCTGGAGGAGCGCGCGCCCGACTGGCGGGCCGGCCGGGCCGGCGGGTCGGCGCTGGCGCAGGTGCACTGCCACCAGAGCGCCATCATGGGGTACGACGCCGACCGGGCCGTGCTGGAGCGGTTCGGCGTGCGGACGCGGGTGCTCGACACCGGGTGCTGCGGGCAGGCCGGGAACTTCGGGTTCGAGCGGGACCACTACGACGTGTCGGTGGCGTGCGCCGAGGAGGGCCTGTGGCCCGCGCTGCGCGCCGCGGACCCGGACGAGACGGTCCTCGCCGACGGCTTCTCCTGCCGCGCCCAGATCGCCGCCTCCGGCACCGGCCGCCAGGGCCGCCACCTGGCCGAGCTCCTCGCCGCCGCCCTCACCCGCCCGTCACACGAACCCTAGACCCCGCCGCCCCGGCATGCCGGCCCCGCGCGGGGAGACCACGGCCCTGCCCGGAGGCCGGGTGCCCTGCCCGGGAGGGTCAGGTGTCGAGGCTCAGGGAGAGGCGGCGGGCCAGGCCCGTGTTCCTCGGGTGCCCCAGCCGGTGCACCGCCAGCTCCAGCGCCTCCCGCTGCCCCACCAGCACCACCCACGCCCTGGCCCGGGTCACCAGCGTGTAGAGCAGCTTGCGGCGCAGCATGACGCCGCCCGACTCGGCCACGATCGGCGCCACCACGAACGGGTATTCGCTGCCCTGCGACCGGTGCACGCTGATCGCGTAGGCGTGTGTCAGGTCGTCGAGCTCGTCGAACGAGTAGCGCACGCTCTCCCCGTCGTCGGTGCGGATGTCGATCGCCCGCTCCTCCCGCACCACCGCCGTCACCGTGCCCGTCTCGCCGTTGAAGACCCCCTTGTCGTAGTTGTTGCGGATCGGCATCACCCGGTCGCCGACCCGGAAGACCGTCGCCCCCGACCAGTGCTCGGGCTTGTCGTCGGCGGCCGGGTTGAGCTGGTCCTGGATGAGCCGGCCGAGCGCGGTGGCGCCCGTCTCGCCCTTGCGCATCGGGCACAACACCTGGACCTGGGCGGGGTCGACGTTCTGCTTGCGGGGGATCGCCACCATCGCCAGGTGGGCCACCCGCCGGGCCACCTGCTCGGGGTCGTCGAGCTCCTCGAACCAGAACCCGCCGCCGCCGGGCCGCGCCGGCAGCCGGCCGGCCCGGATGCGGTGGGCGGCGTCGATGATGCCGCTGCCGCCCTGCTGGCGGAAGACGTGGGTGAGCTGCACCCGCGGGATCGCCTCGGCCCGCAGCAGGTCGGCCAGCACGTCGCCGGCGCCGATGCTGGGCAGCTGGTCGCTGTCGCCGATGAGCAGCAGGTGGCTGCCGGGCCGCACGGCCGAGGTGAGCCGGGTCGCCAGGTGCAGGTCGAGCATGGACGCCTCGTCGACCACGACCAGGTCGGCCTGGGATGGCCGCTCGTCGAAGAGCGTCTCGGGGTCGGGGTCGGGCTGCTGGGCCAGCATCCGGTGCACGGTCATCGCGGGCAGCCCGGTCAGCTCCGACAGCCGCTTGGCGGCCTTGCCGGTGGGGGCCGTGAGCGTCACCGTGCCGCCCGCCGCCCGCACGGTGGTCGCGATGGCCTTGACCGTGTGGCTCTTGCCGCAGCCCGGGCCGCCGGTGATGATCGAGACGGTGCTGGTCAGCGCCATGGTCACGGCGGCGCGCTGGTCTTCGTGCAGGTCCGGGTCCTCGCGGTAGGAGCGCAGCGGCAGCGTGGAGCGGGCCTTCATGAGCGCGGTGAGCTGGGCGGTGAGCGCCACCTCGCGGCTGTGGACGTGTTTGAGGTAGGCCACCACCTGCTCGGCCTGCCCCGGCCGCCCGGGCGCCGTCTCCAGGACCACCCGCCGCTCGGCCGCCAGCGCGTCGACCGTCGGCCGCACCAGGTCCTGGTCCTGCTCGATCAGCTCGGCCGCCTCCCTGACCAGCGTGGCGACCGGCACGTAGCAGTGCCCGTCGCGGTTGCCCGCCGCCTCCAGCCGGTCGAGCAGCGCCGCCCGGACCCGCTGCGGGCTGCGCTCGGGCACCCCCGACTGCAGCGCGATGCGGTCGGCGATGCGGAACCCGATGCCCCTGACCCGGCCGATGAGCCGGTAGGGGTCGGTGGCCAGCACCTCGTCGGCGTCCTGCCCGAACACCTGGTAGATCTTGGCCGCCAGCAGCGGGCTGACCCCCAGCCCCTGCAACGTCACCATCAGCGCGGCGATGGCCTTCTGCTCCTGCCACGCCGCGACGATCTGCGCCTGCCGCAGCGGGCCGATGTTGACGACCTCGGTGAGCCGCTCCGGCTCGGTGTCGATGACCTTGAGCGTGGCCTCGCCGAAGTGGTCGACGATCGCGTACGCCAGCCGCGGCCCGATGCCCCTGATCAGCCCCGACCCCAGATAGATGCGGATGGCCCGCACCGACGACGGCGTCACCCGCTCGCAGCCGGAGACCGCGAAACGCCGGCCGTAACGCGGATGCCGGCTCCAGTCGCCGAACAGCCGCAGCGTCTCGCCCGGCTGCACCCCGGCCAGCGCCCGCCCGGTGGCCACGAAGTCGGGCACGCCGTCGGCGCTCATGCGCGCGACGGTGTATTCGTCCTCCCGGACGTAGACGAGCTGCTCGACGGACGCCTCCACACGGGAGATCAAACCATCCGCCACCGACAAACGGTCACATCGCCGTCGGGTACGTCTCGGGCTCCACGTCGCCCCACGGCTCGCCGTGCAGCGGATGCACGGCCCTGGTCTCGTCCAGCCAGAGGAAGGCGTCGTAGCGGCGGCCCACCACCGTGGGCACGTAGTTGCCCCACCGCTCCCGCTCGGGGTGGTACACCACGCCGATCGCCCGGTGCCCCATCGGCTCGTCGTACCAGTCGGCGCGCAGGCCCGGCGGCGGCACCAGGAACAACGCGTCCCGCCCCGGCCCCGTCCCGCCCAGCGCCTCGTGCAGGAACGCCTCCAGCGACGCCGGCCGGGCCGGCGGCACCCGCATCACGTGGTGCTGCGCGCCCCACCGGTCGCCGGCCACCACCGTGCCGCGATGGCTGCCGAAGCCGACCAGCACCACGTCCTCGCGGTGCCGTTCGCGGGCGATCTGCCCCAGGTTGGTCATGCCCGCCGCGGCCATGTCGGTGGCGCGGGCGTCGCCGACATGCGTGTTGTGCGCCCACACGACGCCCTTGGCCCCGTGGTGCTCGGCCAGCCGGTCGAGGGTGTCGGCCATGTGGGCGTCCCTGATGTTCCAGGAGTCGGGGCCGCCGCGCACCATGGCCCGGTAGTAGCGCTCGGCCCCGGCCACGACCTCGGCGTTCTGCCGCACCCCGAACTCGCCGCCGCCCACCGAGGCCAGCAGGTTCACCACCTCGTCCTCGCAGGCGCCGGGGACGAGCCGGGCGGCCAGGCCGTACTGCTGCGGGTCGTGGCCGTAGGACTCGAAGCAGTACAGCGCCTCCATCACCGAGTCCATCTGCTCCGGCAGGTGGGCGGCGGCGTAGCGGCGGACGGCGCGCAGGGAGTCCCAGAGGCTGTAGACGTCGAGGCCGTGGAAGGCGCAGCGCTCGCCGGGCGGGCGTTCGGCGTTCCAGCGGCGCAGCCAGCGGCAGAAGTTCACGACCTCCTCGTTGGCCCACATGAAGGTGGGCCAGCGCGCGAACCCGTACAGGGCGTCGTAGGGGTCGGTGTCGGTGGTGACGGCCTGGTTGACGCGTTCGCAGTCGGGCCAGTCGCCCTCCACCGCGACGAAGCCGAAGCCCTTCTCGGCGATCAGCCGGCGGGTCAGCTCGGCCCGCCAGGCGTAGAACTCGTGGGTGCCGTGGCTGGCCTCGCCGATCAGCACGAACCTGGCCTCGCCCACCCGTTCGAGCAGCGGGCCGAGGTCTCCGGGGCCGGTGAGCGGCAGCGCCGCGCGGCGTACCTCGTCGAGGTTGCTCATGTCTCCTCCTCCGCCAGCACCCGCAGGCATTCCCGGGCGAGCTGGAGCTCCTCGCGCACCTGCACGACCAGGACGGGCACGGCCGCGCCGGCCGCGCTGACCGGCCCGTCGTCGCGGCGGCCCGCCAGGGCGGGCGGCTCGATCCCGAGCAGGCCGAGGCGGCGGCAGACGGCCTCGCGCACCTCGGGCTGGTCCCAGCCGATCTCCCCGGTGAACACCAGCGCGTCGATCCGCCGCAGCGAGGTGGCCGCGGCGGCGATCTCGCGGCCGATCCGCCGCGCGAACACGCGCAGCGCCAGCCCGGCCGCCGCGTCGCCGTCCCGCTCGGCCGCGACCAGCTCCCGCGTGTCGCCGGACCGGCCGCCGGACAGGCCGAGCAGCCCCGAGCGGCGCCACAGCCCGTCGGCCAGCTCCGGCGCCGGCATCCGGTCCAGCAGCCACAGCAGCATCCCCGGGTCCACGCTGCCCGAGCGCTTGCTCATGGGCAGGCCGTCGAGCGGCGTGAACCCCATCGAGGTGTCCAGGCTGCGCCCGCCCGACACGGCCGTGACCGAGCAGCCGCCGCCCAGGTGCGCCAGCACGAGATCCAGCTCGGCCGGCGGCCTGCCGAGCAGCTCGCTGGCCCGGTCGGCCGCCCAGGCGCAGGACAGGCCGTGAAAGCCGTGGCGGCGCAGGCCGTACCGGTCGCGCCACTCGGATGGCAGGGCGTACGCGGCGGCCTCGTCCGGCAGGCCGGCGTGGAAGGCCGTGTCGGGGCAGAGCACGTGCGGCACCGCGGGCAGCTCCGCGCGGGCCGCCTCCAGCAGGGCCAGCGCGGGCGGCAGGTGCAGCGGCGCCAGCCCGGTCAGGCCGCGCAGCGCCGCGACGGTCTCGTCGTCGGCCACCGCGGGGGCGCGCACCACGTCGCCGCCGTGCACCAGCCGGTGCGCCACCGCCCTGACGTCGCGGTCGAAGTGGCCACCGAGGAACGCCGACAGCTCCTCCCCGGCCGACCCGGGCCCGGCGGCCCGCTCGGCGTGCGCGCTGTCCAGCACGCTGCCCCCCTGTACGAGGTCCAGGCGCAGACTGGACGACCCGGCGTTGACGGTGAGTATCGCCGCCGACTCCGCCACCTGCTCGTCCATGGCCCGGCTCATGCCGCCCGGCTACCCCCCGTCGCCCCCCGGAAACGGCCGTCCGGCTTTACCGCCCCGCGAGGTTGTCCCCTGGGGACCTCGGGTAGCCGGACCCCATGAACATCACCCTGCAGGTGAACGGCGCGCCGCGCACGGTGGACGTGGATCCGCGCATGTCGCTGCTCGACCTGCTCCGCGAACGGCTCGGGCTCATCGGCGCCAAGAAGGGCTGCGACCACGGCCAGTGCGGCGCCTGCACGGTCCTGATCGACGGGCGGCGGGCCAACTCCTGCCTGGCGCTGGCGGTGGCGGTGGACGGCTCGGAGGTCACCACCGTCGAGGGGCTGGCCTCCGGCGACGACCTGCACCCGCTGCAGGCGGCCTTCATCGAGCACGACGCCTTCCAGTGCGGCTACTGCACGCCGGGGCAGCTCTGCTCGGCGGCGGGCATGCTGGGGGAGCCGGGCCCGAGCGCCGTCACCGAGGACCTCACCGTCGACCCCGGCCTGACGCCCGAGGAGATCGCCGAGCGGATGAGCGGCAACCTGTGCCGGTGCGGCGCGTACGTCAACATCGTCAGCGCGATCGGCGAGGTGACCCCGTGAAACCCTTCGAGTACGCCCGCGCGACCGGCCCGGCCGAGGCCGTGCGCGACTACACCCCCGGCACCATGTACCTCGGCGGCGGCACCAACCTCGTCGACCTCATGAAGCTGGGCGTGGCCGAGCCCGACCGCCTGCTGGACGTCAGCCGCCTGCCTCTCGACGGCATCGAGGAGGCGCGCGACCGCGTCCGCGTCGGCGCCACCGTCCGCAACACCGACCTGGCCGCCCACCCGCTGATCCGCGCCCGCTACCCGATGCTCGCGCGGGCGGTGCTGACCGGGGCCTCCGGGCAGGTCCGCAACGTCGCCACGGTCGCGGGCAACCTGCTGCAACGCACCCGCTGCACCTACTTCCAGGACGTCACCAGGCCGTGCAACAAGCGCCGGCCCGGCTCCGGCTGCCCCGCGATCGCCGGCGACCACGCCAACCTGGCCATCCTCGGCGCCTCCGACGCCTGCGTGGCCACCCACCCCTCCGACCTGGCGGTCGCGCTGGCCGCCCTCGACGCCGAGGTGCACGTCACCGGGCCGGGCGGCGACCGGATCGTGCCCATGCCGGGGCTGCACCGCCTGCCCGGCCACGAGCCCGAGCGCGACACCGTGCTGGCGCCCGGCGACCTCATCACGGGGGTGGAGCTGCCGCCCCCGCCGCCCGGCGCCTCGCTCTACCGCAAGGTGCGCGAGCGGGCCTCGTTCGCGTTCGCGCTGGTGTCCATCGCCGCCGTGCTCGACGTGGCCGCCGACGGCACCGTGGCGGACTGCCGCATCGCGCTGGGCGGCGTCGCCCACGTGCCCTGGCGGGCCGAGCGGGCCGAGCGGGCCCTGATCGGCGGGCCCGCGACCGGTGAGGCGTTCCTCCAGGCCGCCGAGGCCGAGCTGGAGCAGGCGGCGCCGCTGCCGCGCAACGCCTACAAGGTGCCGCTAGCCCGCAACCTGATCGTCGCCACGCTGGAGGAGCTCGCACCATGAACCGCGTCGAAGGCAGGGTCAAGGTCACGGGGCTGGCCACGTACGCGGCCGAGTACCCGGCGGAGAACGTCGCCTACGCCTACCCGGTGCAGGCGCAGATCGCCAAGGGCCGCGTCAAGCGCATCGACGTCGCGCAGGCGCTGGAGCTGCCCGGCGTGCTGGCCGTGCTGTCCTGCGAGGACCCGCCCCGGGTGGCCGAGGACGCCGACCCGGAGCTGGCCCTGTTTCAGCGCCGCGACGTCGCCTACCGGGGCCAGTTCGTGGCCGCCGTCGTCGCCGACACCTACGAGAACGCCCGCGCCGCCGCGGCGGCCGTGCGCGTCGACTACGACCCCGACGACCACGACGTGCGCCTCAGCGCCGACCACCCCGGCCTCTACCGGCCCGACGTCGTCAACCCCGGCTTCCCGACCGACACCGCCAAGGGCGACGTCGAGGCGGGCCTGGCCCAGGCCGCGACCACCGTGGACGTCACCTACGAGACGCCCGTCCTGCACAACAACCCGATGGAGCCGCACGCGGCGCTGGCCTTCTGGGACGCCGAGGGCCGGCTGCTGGTGTACGACACCGCGCAGGGCGCCTCCGGCAGCCGGGCCGCGATCGCCAAGACGCTGGGCCTGCCGCCCGACCGCGTCCGCGTGGTCTCCCGGCACGTCGGCGGCGGCTTCGGCGCCAAGGGCACCACCAGGCCGCAGGCCGTGCTGGCGGCGCTGGCCGCCAGGGAGGTGCGCCGCCCGGTCAAGATCGCGCTGACCCGGCACCAGATGTTCGACGTCACCGGCTACCGCACGCCCACGATCCAGCGGGTGCGGATCGGCGCCGACGCCGAGGGCCGGCTGACGGCCCTGGAGCACGTGGCGTACGAGCAGACCTCCACGCTGCTGGAGTTCGCCGAGCAGACCGCGGTCGTCGGCCGGGTCATGTACGCCACGCCCAACCTGCGCACCGCCCACCGCCTCGTCCGGCTGGACGTGTCCACCCCGTCGTGGATGCGCGCCCCGGGGGAGTGCCCCGGCATGTACGCGCTGGAGTCCGCCATGGACGAGCTGGCCTACGCCGCCGGCCTGGACCCCGTCGAGCTGCGCGTGCGCAACGACCCGGAGACCGAGCCCGAGGGCGGCCTGCCGTTCAGCTCCCGCAACCTGGTGGGCTGCTTGCGCGAGGGCGCCCGCCGCTTCGGCTGGGAGCGGCGCGACCCCGCGCCGGGGATCAGGCGCGAGGGGGAGTGGCTGGTGGGCACCGGCGTGGCCGCCTCCACCTACCCGGCCAGGCGCATGCCCTGCCAGGCCGTGGCCACCGTGCGCGACGGCGACTTCCTCGTCCAGGTGGCCGCCGCCGACATCGGCACCGGCGCGCGCACGGCGCTGACCAGGATCGCGGCGGGCGCGCTGGGCGTCGCGCCCGATCGCGTGCACGTCGAGCTGGGCGACAGCGACCTGCCGCGGGCGCCGGTCGCCGGCGGCTCCATGGGCACCGCCTCGTGGGGGTCGGCGGTCGTGCGGGCCTGCGAGGAGCTGCGGCGCGACGGCCGGGAGGGCCGCGCCGACACGACCGAGGAGATCAAGCGCGACGCCGAGCTGGCCAGGCACGCCTTCGGCGCCCAGTTCGCCGAGGTGCGGGTCAGCTCGGTGACCGGCGAGGTGCGCGTCTCGCGCCTGCTCGGCGTGTTCGCGGCCGGGCACATCGTGGACGCCAAGCTGGCCAGGTCGCAGTTCCTCGGCGGCATGACGATGGGCATGGGCATGGCGCTGATGGAGGAGACGCCCATCGACGAGGAGTTCGGCGGTTTCCTCCACCGCGACCTGGCGCAGTATCACGTCCCGGTCTGCGCCGACGCCCGGCACGTGGAGGCGGTCTGGCTGGAGGAGCACGACGACGCGCTCAACCCGATGGGCAGCAAGGGCATCGGCGAGATCGGCATCGTCGGCACGGCCGCCGCGATCGGCAACGCCGTCTTCCACGCCACCGGCCACCGCGTGCGCGAGCTGCCGATCACCCCGGCCAAGATCCTCGCGCCGAGGTTTTAGCGCCGTCCTGGAAGGAAGAGGAAACCCCTCGTTCGACACACGGGAGGGCGGCGTGACGTACCAGGCGGAGCAGGGACGGGCCGATCGCGAGGAGTCGGAGCAGGAGCGCGCGGACCGCAATTTCGTGGAATTACTCCAGGGCGCGCGGGTGGCGGTCACCGGGGTGCAGGTGCTGTTCGCGTTCCTGCTCACGGTGCCCTTCTCCTCCGCCTTCGCCAGGCTCGACCAGGTGGACCGGTGGTTGTACTTCGCGGCGCTGATCAGCGCCGCGCTCGCGTCGATCTGCTACATCGCGCCGGCCTCGCAGCACCGCGTGCTGTTCCGCCAGGGCCGCAAGGAGACTCTGGTACGGCGCTCCAACTTCTACGGCATCCTGGGCGCGCTGGCCCTGGCGGTGTCGATGACCACCGCCACCCTGTTCGTGATCGACTACCTGTTCGACGCCACCCTGGCCTGGATCACCGCGGGGCTGCTGGCGCTGCTGGCCCTGTGGACGTGGTTCCTCCAGCCGGGCATGGACCGCTCCGACGGGCCGGACGACCCCGCCGACGGGCCCGACCGGCTGCCGCGCCGGTCGCGTCAGTCCTCGGGCGGCAGCTCGGTGTCGTCGTCGGGGGACTCGCGCGAATAGCCGGCCCGCGCCACCATGTAGGCCGCGACCGACACGCCGATCACCTGCGACATCCCCACCAGCAGCAGCGGCCCCGCGTACGCCCAGGTGGGCCGGTGCAGCCACATGGCCAGCAGCACCAGCAGCACGCCGAGCACCTGCGGTTTTGTGCCGGCGTGCATGCGGTCGAGCGTGGTCCGGAAACGCACCAGGCCCACCCCGGCGGTGAGCGCCAGCAGCGCGCCCAGCAGCAGGCAGGCCGCCACCGCGACCTCCTGCGCGCTCATCGCGACCTCCCGCCGGAGCGCCCGCTGGCGGCCTCCCGGCTCATCGCGACCTCCCGGCGAAGAACCGGGCCAGCGACACCGACCCGACGAACCCCAGCAGCGACAGCACCAGCAGGATCGGCAGGTCGGAGTAGTCGTCCCTGGCCACGGCGAACGCCCCGACGCCGCACATCGACAACGACGTGAACACGTCCAGGGCCACCGCCCGGTCCAGCATCGTGGGGCCGCGCCCCACCCGGTAGAGCGCCGCCGCCGCCCCGCACCACAGCAGCCCGACGGTCACCAGGTACACCACCGTCATCCCAGCTCCTCCAGGTCCCGCGCGGTGCCGAACGCGCGCACGATCCGCCGCTCCAGCCTGGCCACGTCCGCCCGCACGGCGTCGGCCACGGTGCCGGCCACGGTGTCGGCCACGCCGCCGTGGCCGGCGTCGTGGCGCAGGCCCAGCACGTGCACCACCAGCTCCCTCGGGTACGCCTCCACGACGATGGTCCCCGGCACCGTGGACAGCGCCACCATGAGCAGCACGGTCATCGACTCCGACGAGGTGCGCAGCGGCACCCGGACGATCTCCGTCGGCGGCGGCCCCGGATGCGCCACCCAGAACACCACCCGCGCCGTCGAGGTCACCAGGTCCCACAGGAAGTACAGCAGGAACGTGACCAGCCCGACCGGCCGGATCCTGACCCCCGGGTCCAGGATCGGCAGCGGCAGCAGCCACGTCACCACCAGCCCGGTCACCACCCCGCCCAGCACGTTGCCGAGCGACAGGTCGCCCCACAACGTCACCCAGACCAGCGCCAGCCATGCCACCAGCGGCAGCGGCACCCGCCTGCCGAGCAGCCGCGGCGCCAGCACCCGCCGCGTCACGGGCGCCTCTCCGGCGCTCATCGGAGCCGCTCCAGCACGGCGGTGATGTACGGCTGGCGGGCCATCAGCTCGCCGGCCGCCCGCTGCGCCAGCCCCGACAGCGGCCCGGCCAGCACCGTGAACGACAGCCCCAGCACGACCAGCGCCGCCACCGCCGCCGGCAGCGCCACCGGCAGCGCGGTCGTGGTGACCGTCGGGTCCTCGCCGGTGTGCTCCTCGCTCTCCAGCACCCGGCCCACCCGGTCGGAGCGCGACCCCCGCCAGAACGCCTTGCCCCACGTCTTGGCGATCGCGTACAGCGTGAGCAGGCTCGTCACCAGGCCCGCCGCCACCAGCGTGACCGGCAGCCAGCCGCCGCGCGCCAGCCCGGCCTGCACCAGCATCAGCTTGCCGAGGAAGCCCGACATCGGCGGGATGCCCGACAGGTTCATGGCCGGCACGAAGAAGAGCACAGCCAGCAGCGGCGAGGCCCGCATCAGCCCGCCCAGCCGCGACACCGACGTGGTGCCGGTGCGCCGCTCGACCAGCCCCGCCACCAGGAACAGGCTCGTCTGCACGGTGATGTGGTGCACCACGTAGAACACCGCGCCCGCCAGCCCCGCCACCGTGGACAGCGCCACCCCGAACACCATGTAGCCGATGTGGCTGACCAGCGTGAAGGAGAGCATCCGCTTCATGTCCGTCTGCGCCACCGCACCCAGCACCCCCGTCAGCATCGTCGCCAGCGCCACCCACATCAGCAGCGTCGAGACCGGCCCGCCGGGGAACAGCAGCGCCTCCAGCCGGATGATCGAGTACACGCCGACCTTGGTCAGCAGCCCGGCGAACACCGCCGTGGCCGGGGCGGGCGCGGTGGGGTAGGAGTCGGGCAGCCACGCCGACATGGGGAAGATCGCCGCCTTGATCGCGAAGGCCAGCAGCAGCGTCAGCTCCACCAGCAGCTTGACCTGGTCCGGCAGCGTGGCGAAGCGTTCGGCGAGCTGCGCCAGCGACAGCGTCCCCGTGGCGCCGTAGCTGACGGCGATCGCGATCAGGAACAGCATCGACGAGGCCAGCGCCATCAGCGTGTACGTGGCCCCCGCCCGGATCCTGGACTCCGTGCCGCCGAACGTCAGCAGCACGTACGAGCCGCTCAGCAGCAGCTCGAACGCCACGAACAGGTTGAACAGGTCCCCCGCCAGGAACGCGTCGGCCACCCCCGCCACCATCACCAGGAACGCCGGATGGAAGATCGCCATGGGAGCGTCGTGCTCCTGCTCGTCGTAGGCGTTGGTGACCGAATACACCATCACGCACAGCGTCACCGCCAGCGACACCACCAGCACCAGCGTGGAGAGCCGGTCGGCCACCAGGGAGATGCCGATCGGCGCCGGCCAGCCGCCCAGCTCGGTCACCTGCGGCCCCTGCGTGTCGGCCGCGATCAGCAGCACCACCGACACGCTCAGCGAGACCCCGAGCGTGACCAGGCTGATCAGCGACTGCAGCCGGCGCAGCCGCCCGCCGATGGCCAGCTTCACCCCGGCGGCCAGCAGCGGCAGCAGCACGGGCACGCAGACGAGCCCCTCCAGCGGCGTCGGGCCGTTCACGAGTCGTCGCCCTCCAGCTCCGGGTCCTGGGCGAGGGCCTGCCGCTCGCGTTCCTCCCTGATGGCCTGCCGGAGCTGCCTGCGCGCCTCCCGCTGGCGGGCCTTGATGGCCCTGCGCAGCTCCCGCTCCCTGGCGGCCTGCTCCCTGCGGCCGCGCGCGTGCTCCTCGCGCAGTTGCTCGATGCGCTCCATGTTGGACATGGCGCCGGCGTCCTCCCGCAGCCCCACCTCCTCGAAGCGGTGCTGCAGCTCCTCCTCCGACATGCCCTCGTGGCGCAGCTCGCGCATCCACTGCTCCAGCTCGGTGTGCACGCGGGCGATGCGCCGCTCCAGGTCGGCCTCCTCCAGCCGCTCCCGCTCGGCCTGCTCGGCCTCCATGTTGGCCAGCTCGGCCCGCTGCTCGACGATCAGGCGGCGGTAGGCGTCCTGCCGGGCGCGCAGGGCGTCGCCCAGCTCGCCGCGGCGGGCGCGCAGCCGGACGCGGCGGTCCTCGGTGTCGTCCTGGACCTCGTCGCTGCCGGTGAGCTGCCACGACCGGTGCACCAGGGCCAGCAGGAACGCGCTCACGCCCAGCGTGATCACGATGGCGGTGAGCACCATGGCCTGCGGCAGCGGATCGGCCATGCCCGCCGCGCCCACGAAGGGCGGGCCGCCCGCGTCGCCGCCGGCGGTGACGATCAGCAGGTTCACCCCGTTGCCCAGCAGGATGACGCCGGCCAGCACGCGTACCAGGCTCCGCTCCAGCAGCAGCGTCACCCCGCAGGCGATCATCAGGCCGCAGGCCGCGAACGAGGACAGGGAGACGCTGTTCACACGCGCCCGCCCGCGCCGGCCCGCCGGTCGTCGCCGTCGTCCTGCAGGTCGATCTGGCGGTCCAGCTCGGCGCCCAGGGAGCGCAGCACGTCCTGGACCATGCCGATGACGGAGATGTAGACGCCCAGGTCGAACAGCAGCCCGGTGGACAGGTGCACGTGCTCCACCAGCGGCACGGGCACGTCGGTCGCCAGCATGTCCAGCGCCGCCCGGCCGAACAGCAGCCCGGCCAGCGCCGTCAGCGACGACAGCGTCAATCCCACGCCCATCAGCACGCCCGCGTGCACCGGCACGGCCGCGGCCAGCTCGTTCCTGCCGCCGGCCAGGTAGCGCACGGTGATCGCCAGCCCGGCCACGATGCCGCCCGCGAACCCGCCGCCGACCTTGCTGTGCCCGATGAACAGCAGGAACACCGAGAGCGTCAGCACCGTGTGGAACGTCAGCCGCGCGGCCACCTCCAGCGCCAGCGCCCGCTGCCCGCGCGGCAGCGTGGCCGCCAGCCAGTGGGTGTGCTCCGGGGGCCGGCGCCCGCTCTCGGCCCGCTCGATGCTGTACGACCGGCGCCGCAGGAACACCAGGCTCGTCACGCCCAGCGTCAGCACGATGAGCACCGCGCTCTCGCCCAGCGTGTCCCAGGCCCGGATGTCGAGGATGATGGTGCTGACGATGTTGCGGGCGCCGGTCTGCGCGGCCGCCGCCTCCATCAGCGCGCCGGCCGGCTCGGTGCCCCGCGCGGCCATCGCCACCATGCCCGCGCCCGCCGCCACCACGCCCACGGCCAGCCCGATCGCCAGCCGGAACGGGAACACCAGCCGGCCCTTGACCGGCGCGATCGGCAGCCGCCGCAGCACGAGCGCGAACAGCACCAGGCCCAGCGTCTCGGCCAGGAACTGGGTCAGCGCCAGGTCGGGGGAGCCGTGCGCCAGGAACATCAGCGCGGTCCCGTAGCCGGTCAGGCCGATGACCAGGCCCACCAACACGTACGCGCGGGCGAACAGCGCCAGGATCGACGCCGCCGCGAGCAGCACGACGAGAACCGGCTGCTCGGGCCGCTGCCAGGCGACGACCGGGACGTCCAGGCGCGGCGCGCCGCCGTACACGACGGAGAACAGCCCCACGCCGACCGTCGCGAGGAGGGTCAGCATGAGGTAATCGGGCACGGAGCCGCGCTGGATGAGACCGGTGAACTGGATGGCGAAGCGGTCCAGCCGCCGGATCGCCGTCCAGTACACCTGGCCGGAGTCCACCACGTGCAGGGCCGCGCCCGCCCGCGCCACCGGCTCCCTGGCCAGGAAGAGCGCCGCCCCGCCCGCCAGCGCCAGCGCCGACAGCAGCAGCGGCGCCGACAGGCCGGGCCAGGCCGCCAGGTGGGAGTGGTGCCCCGGGTCGCGGAACGTGCCGGTGTAACCGGACATCGCGCCCTCGTACCAGGGGGCCCACGGCGCGAGCAGCAGCCCCAGCGCCGCCAGCAGCGCCGCCGGGCCGAACATGGCGGCGGGCACCGGATGCGCCCGCGTGCGCTCGCGCTCCTTGCCGGCGAACGCGCCCCACAGGAACCGCAGCGTGTACGCCGCCGTCAGCGCCGACCCCGCCACCACGCCCGCCAGCGCGACCGGCGAGCCCAGCAGCGACTCCAGCGCCGCCTCCTTGCCCGCGAACCCCGCGAACAGCGGCAGCCCCGCCATGGACGCCCCCGCCAGCACCGCCGCCCCGCACACCCACGGCATCTCCCGGCCCAGCCCGCTCAGCTCGCGCAGGTCCCGCGTGCCGGTCGCGTGGTCGACGATGCCCACCACCAGGAAGAGCGCCGCCTTGAACAGCGCGTGGGCCAGGAGCATGCCCACCCCGGCCAGCGCCGCCCCCTGGGTGCCCGTGCCGAACAGCGTCACCAGGAACCCGAGCTGGCTGACCGTGCCGTAGGCCAGCAGCCGTTTCAGGTCGGTCTCCCGCAGCGCCCGCCAGCCGCCCAGCACCATCGTCACCAGGCCCAGCGGCACCGCCAGCGCCCGCCACAGGGCCAGGTCGCCGACCGCGGGCCCCAGCCTGGCCAGCAGGTACACCCCCGCCTTGACCATGGCCGCCGCGTGCAGGTAGGCCGACACGGGCGTGGGCGCGGCCATCGCGGCGGGCAGCCACGTGCTGAACGGGAAGATCGCCGACTTCGCCAGCGCCCCGGCCAGCACCAGCACGATCGCGGCCGGGGCCAGGTCCGGGGGGCGGGCGACGATCTCGGAGATCCGGTAGGTGCCGGCCGCCTGGCCGAGCAGGACGAACCCGGCGAGCATGGCCAGGCCGCCGAGCGTGGTCACCGTCAGCGCCTTCATCGCGGCCTGGCGGCTCACCCGGCTGAGCGGGTCGTAGCCGATGAGCAGGTAGGAGAAGACCGTGGTCAGCTCCCAGAACACGTACAGGAGCAGCAGGTCGTCGGCCATGACCAGGCCCAGCATCGAGCCGGCGAAGGCGGTCATCACGCCGCCGTAGCGGCCGAGCCCCTCGTCGCCCTGCGGGAAGTAGCGGGCGCTGTAGCAGAGCACCAGCACGCCGACGCCGGTGACCAGCGCCATCATCAGCACGGCCAGAGGGTCGGCGCGGAAGGACAGCTCGATGCCCATCAGCGGGCCCAGCGCGGGCGCGTACGGGAAGCTCTCGCGCGCGGGCAGCCCGCGCACCGCCAGCCACACCGTGCCGGCGAACGCGGCGGCCGGCGCGAGGGCCAGCACGAAGAAGGAGGCGCGCCCGATGCGGGCGGTCAGCCAGGGAGCGCAGACAGCCGCGACCGCGTGCAGGATGAGCAGCGACAGCATGGGCTCCTCAGGCGGGAATTTCCGGCTACGTCCGCCCAATCTCTCCCGCCGGGCCCCCGCCGCCGCGCAGGCGCGGCCTGGGTTGACCCGAAAGACACCAGTCCCACACCGAGGTGTGGGACTGGGGCACGCGCCCGGCCCGGCCGCGCGGCGTGTCGCGGGCCTGGGCGGTGGCAGGCGCCCGGTCGCGGAGGGCGCGCGGCGGGGTCATGCCCGGCCGGCGGTCAGGACCGGTCGCGGGGGGCGCGCGGCGGGGTCATGCCCGGCCGGCGGTCACGACCGGTCGCGGGAGGCGCCCGGGGGCGTGCCGCACGTCGCGGGGCGCGGGGCCTCCGCCGTGATCAGGTAGTGGTCGACCTTGCCGTCCAGGCAGGCCGAGCCCTTGCCGTAGCCGGTGTGGCCGTCGGCGACGTTGGTCAGCAGCACGCCCTTCGACAGCTGCGCCGCCAGCGCCTGCGCCAGCTTGTACGGCGTCGCCGGGTCACGCGTGGTGCCCACGACCACGATCGGCGGCGCGCCCTCGGCCCGCACCTTCTTCGGGTAGCGGGTGCCCTGGACCGGCCAGTTCGCGCACGGGTTCTCCGGGTGGTCGACGCAGTTGATGGCCATGAGGGCCTCGAAGCTGTTGTCGTATTTCCCGTTGGGCCGGCGGCCGTTGCTCTCGTCGGCCAGCCGCAGCAGCCCGGTGCCGTCGCCGCGGAAGGCGTCGGCCAGCGCGCCGCGCAGCCGGGGCCAGTCGGAGGTGGAGTACATGGCGTATTCCACGGCGGCGCGGGCCACGCCCTCGGTGACCTGCCTGCCGTCCCGCGTGTTGCGCAGCGGCGCCCGGTCGGCCCGCTCGTAGAGGCCCTCCAGCCGCTCCAGCGCGGCGTCGACCGAGCCCCCGGTGAACGGGCAGCCGCGGGTCCCGAAGCAGTCGCGCAGGAACGACTCGGTGGCCACCTCGAACCCGCGGTCCTGGTCGGCGCCGAGGTCCTGGGCGGTCTGCCCAGGGTCCTCGGCCCCGTCGAGCACCATCGCGCGGACGCGCGTGGGGAACAGGTCGGCGTAGACCGCGCCCAGGTAGGTGCCGTAGGAGAAGCCCAGGTAGGACAGGCGCGCGTCACCCAGCGCCACCCTCATGACGTCCATGTCGCGGGCCGCGTCGACGGTGCCGACGTGGGCCAGCAGCCGCTCGCCCGAGTTCTTCGCGCACGACTCGGCGAAGGTCTTGTCCCAGTTCGCGGCCTCCTTGACCTCGGCCTCGGTGTCGGGCGTCGGGTCGAGCGCGAGGTAGGCGTCGAGCCCCCGGCCGCCGAGGCAGCGCACCGGCGAGGAGCCGCCGACGCCGCGCGGGTCGAAGCCGACGATGTCGAAACGCTCGCGGACGGCCGCGGAAACGGTTTCCTTGGTGGCTTTCAGCGAATCCACGCCGGACCCGCCGGGGCCGCCGAAATTGAGCACCAGCGAGCCGATCTTCGGGCCCGTCGCGGGCAGCCGGACCATGCTGATGCCAATCTTCTCGCCACTCGGGCGGGAATAATCGAGAGGCACGGTCAATTTCGCGCACTCATAGCCGTTGCCACAGCTTGACCAGGCAAGACGCTGGCCGTAAAAGCCGTCGAGGCGATCGGTGCGGGGCGCGGCGGAAACCGCGCCCGGAACGCCGGTCAGGGCGATCAGGAACGCGACGAAGGACGTGAGGATTTTACTCAGGTGGCTCATGCATCAAGGGGGGGTAGGGAAATCGTGCACCATCCTTTATACGTGCTGGTGGGGAGCCACCGCAAAAAATGTCATTACCTGGGTACCGACGTGGGTGACCCGTACGTCTACGCAGGGGGAGACGAGAACCCATGTCCCAGCAGAACCGCGCGGTCCGGGGGGACCATCCGTACGAGCAGGAGATCACCTCCACGGACGAGCACGAGGAACGCCCCGGCCGCAGCCTCATCACCACCGACCACGACGTGATCCGCCAGTGGGCCGAGGAGCGCCAGGCGCGCCCGGCCAAGGTCCCGGGCACCGAGCACGACGGCAGGGCCGGGGTGCTGAGGTTCGACTTCCCCGGCTACGGCGGCGGCGACCTGGAGGAGATCTCCTGGGACGACTGGTTCAGGACGTTCGACGAGCGGGGCCTGAACTTCATCTACCAGGAGCACCGCAAGGACGGGAACCAGAGCAACTTCTTCCGCCTGGAGAACCCGGACCGCGAGGACGCCTGACCGGCCGCCCGGCCACCTCCCGGCCGCGCGGCCTGCCGTCGGGGGCTCTCAGGTCTCCGGTAACCGCCCTAAACCTGCATCATTCGTTGTCTTGAACAGTTCACGTCTATGGCCTAGGTTGTGCGCCATGACCGCATCCCGGCCTCAGGCGGCCGCCGAGGAACTGCGCGGCGCCGGCCTGCGGGTCACGGCCGCCCGCGTCGCACTGCTCGAGACCGTCCGGCACGGTGACCACCTCGACGTGGAGGCCATCGCCTCCGGGGTGCGCGAGCGGGTGGGCCACATCTCGCTCCAAGCCGTGTACGAGGCCCTCCACGTGCTCACCGCGGCCGGGCTCGTCCGCCGCATCGAGCCGGCGGGCAGCCCGGCCCGGTTCGAGGGCCGCGTCGGCGACAACCACCACCACGTCGTGTGCCGTTCGTGCGGGGTCGTCGCCGACGTCGACTGCGTGGTCGGGCACGCGCCGTGCCTGACCGCCTCCGACGACCACGGTTTCGCCATCGACGAGGCCGAGGTCATCTACTGGGGCCTGTGCCCCGCCTGTTCCACCGCCAGCTCCTGAGCATCAAGATCATTCGAGTCCCAGAAGGATCCCCATGACCGAGAACCCCGACGCAATCGTCACCGACGCGAAAACCGACGGCGCAAGCGGTTGCCCGGTCGCGCACACGCGCGCTCCGCACCCGACCCAGGGCGGCGGCAACCGCCAGTGGTGGCCGGAGCGGCTCAACCTGAAGATCCTGGCCAAGAACCCGGCCGTGGCCGACCCCATGGGCGAGGAGTTCGACTACGCCAAGGAGTTCAACTCCCTCGACCTGGCGGCCGTCAAGCGGGACATCGCCGAGGTGCTGACCACCTCCCAGGACTGGTGGCCGGCCGACTTCGGCCACTACGGCCCGCTCATCATCCGCATGGCCTGGCACAGCGCCGGCACCTACCGGATCAGCGACGGCCGTGGCGGCGCCGGCTCGGGCCAGCAGCGCTTCGCCCCGCTCAACAGCTGGCCGGACAACGCCAACCTCGACAAGGCCCGCCGCCTGCTGTGGCCGGTCAAGAAGAAGTACGGCAAGAAGCTGTCCTGGGCCGACCTGCTGATCCTGTCCGGCAACGTCGCCCTGGAGTCCATGGGCTTCAAGACCTTCGGCTTCGCCGGCGGCCGCGCGGACGTCTGGGAGGCCGAGGAGGACGTCTACTGGGGCCCCGAGACCACGTGGCTCGGCGACGAGCGCTACACCGGCGACCGCGAGCTGGAGAACCCGCTCGGCGCCGTCCAGATGGGCCTCATCTACGTCAACCCCGAGGGCCCCAACGGCAACCCCGACCCGCTGGCCGCGGCCCGCGACATCCGTGAGACGTTCCGCCGCATGGCGATGAACGACGAGGAGACCGTCGCCCTGATCGCCGGCGGCCACACCTTCGGCAAGACCCACGGCGCGGGCCCCGCCGACCACGTCGGCAACGACCCCGAGGCCGCCCCGATCGAGGACCAGGGCCTGGGCTGGAAGAGCACCTTCGGCACCGGCAAGGGCGGCGACGCCATCACCAGCGGCCTCGAGGGCATCTGGACCAACACCCCCACCGCGTGGGACAACAGCTTCTTCGAGATCCTCTACGGCTACGAGTGGGAGCTGTTCAAGAGCCCCGCGGGCGCCAACCAGTGGCGGCCGAAGGACGGCGCGGGCGCCGGCACCGTCCCCGACGCCCACGACCCGGACAAGCGCCACCAGCCGGTGATGCTCACCACCGACCTGGCGCTGCGCGTCGACCCGATCTACGACCAGATCTCGCGCCGCTTCCGCGACAACCCCGACGAGTTCGCCGACGCCTTCGCCCGCGCCTGGTTCAAGCTGACCCACCGCGACATGGGCCCGATCCAGCGCTACCTCGGCCCCGAGGTGCCGAGCGAGGTGCTGCTGTGGCAGGACCCGCTGCCCGAGCGCACCTACGAGCTCATCGACGCCGCCGACGCCGCCGCGCTCAAGGAGCAGATCCTGGCCTCCGGCCTGACGGTGTCGCAGCTCGTGTCCACCGCCTGGGCCTCGGCCTCGTCCTTCCGCGGCAGCGACAAGCGCGGCGGCGCCAACGGCGCCCGCATCCGCCTGCAGCCGCAGGCCGGGTGGGAGGTCAACGACCCCGACCGCCTCGCGGCCGTGCTGGGCACCCTGGAGGGCATCCAGAAGGCGTTCAACGGCGCCCAGACCGGCGGCAAGCAGGTCTCGCTCGCCGACCTGATCGTGCTGGCCGGCAACGCCGGCGTCGAGAAGGCGGCCAGGGACGCCGGCTACGAGATCGAGGTCCCGTTCCGGCCGGGCCGCGTGGACGCGCTGCAGGAGCAGACGGACGTCGAGTCGTTCGCGGCCCTGGAGCCGACCGCCGACGGGTTCCGCAACTACCTCGGCAAGGGCAACCGCCTGCCGGCCGAGTTCCTGCTGATCGACAAGGCCAACCTGCTCACCCTGAGCACCCCGGAGATGACCGTCCTGGTCGGCGGCCTGCGCGTGCTGGGCGCCAACTACCAGCAGACGCAGCTCGGCGTCTTCACCGACACCCCCGGCACGCTGACCAACGACTTCTTCGTCAACCTGCTCGACCTGGACACGACGTGGAAGGCGACCTCGGAGGACCAGCACACCTTCGAGGGCCGCGACGCCAAGGGCGAGGTCAAGTGGACCGGCAGCCGCGTCGACCTGGTCTTCGGCGCCAACTCCGAGCTGCGCGCCGTGGCCGAGGTCTACGCCAGCGACGACGCGAAGGAGAAGTTCGTCACCGACTTCGTCGCCGCGTGGGACAAGGTCATGAACCTCGACCGGTTCGACATCTGATCACCCGCGCCTGAGACCGCCCGGGCCGGTCACCACGGCCGGCCGGGTGTTCTCCACGGGTCAGCCGGCGTCGGAGACCCGGCGGCCGACCTCGTCCGCCAGGCGGTCGAGCGAGCGGTCGAGCAGCTCGCGCACCTCGTCCGCCCGCGCGCCCGCCTCGGACTCGTCCAGCAGGCTGATGTGCACGGTCACCTCGCTGGTCCCGGCCGCCGAGTCGGACACCTGCAACCACCCCGAATAGTCGGGATGGTCCCGGCCGCCCCACTCCACCCGGAGCTGGTCCTCCGAGGCGCGGAACAACCCCTCGTGCCGCCCGTCGCCGGGCACCAGCTCGCCGTCGGCCTCGACGGTGCCGGGGCCGCTGTCGTGCACCGACAGCCCCTGCGGCAACCACCGGTCCATGACGTCGACGTCGGACGCGACCCCGAACACCACCATGCTCTCCGCGGGCATCGCGCGCGTCGCCTCGAACTCCGCCATACCGCCCCCCTGACCGGCACCGCTTCCCATGCCAGCGCCGTACCCCTGCGATCTGCGCGCAAACAGCGGTCGCCGGGCCGGTCCCTGCCGCTACGGTTGCGTGGGTGGGAGTCGCGGGCGAGGGGAGCGGGACGATGGCGGAGCCGCCACGGGTGCCGCCGGAGATGTTCCGGTTCACCACCACCGAGCGGGCAGACCTGCACACCGCGGTCCTCTACGCCTTCGGCGAGGCCAACGAGCGGCTGGAGACGGCGCTGACCGTCGAGGAGGTGCGCGAGCGGCTGCGCGCGGTGGGCTGGTTCGCGCCGGTCGGCGAGCAGGAGCTGACCGGCACGCTGAAACAGCTCGCCGGGTGGGGGCTGCTCGACGTCATCTTCAACCACGCCGGCAGCTTCGCCACCGCCGAGGAGTACGAACGCAAGAACCTGCAATATTCGCTCACCAAGCGCGGCGAGGCCGCCTTCGCCGGCGTGCAGCACGCCATGGCCATGCTGGCCTCGGCCGGGGCGCTGCAGACGGCCGTGCTCGACGCCATCGCCGACCGGCTGGGCGAGCTGGACGACCTGCTGCGCGACCCCGACCCCGGCCGCAACCGGCGCATCTTCACCAGCCTGCAGGAGCTGGAGGGGCACCTCGACGGGCTGCGCGGCAACACCAAGCAGTTCAACGGCGAGCTGCAGCGGCTGCTGCGCGTCGAGGGCACCGACCTGGCCACCTTCCACGAGGTCAAGGCCGCCACCGTGGCCTACCTCCAGGAGTTCGTGACCAACCTGGAGCAGCGGGCCGAGACGATCGCCGCCGCGCTGCGGGCCGTGGCCGCGCACGGCGTAAGCGTGCTGCACGCCCGCGCGCTCGACGGCGCCGACCTGCCGAAGGTGCCCGGCGCCGACCACGCCACCCCGTGGCTGGCCGTCCGCGCCGCCCGCTGGGAGGGGCTGTGCCTGTGGTTCGCCCCCGGCGAGGGCCCGGGCGACGGCGCCGCCCCGCACGGCGCCGCTCCTGGCCGTGACGGCGCCGCCCCGCACGGCGCCGCCGACGCCGCTCCGGGGCGTGACGCCGCCGCTCCGCACGGCGGCGCGTCCGGCGCCGCGGTCGTCGCCGGTGCCGGGGGCGGGGAAGTGCCGCGGGTGCGGCAGTTGCACGACGTGGCGCGGCGGGCGATCGTGTCGCTGCTGCAGGTGCTCGACCGCATCACCGACTCGCGCCGCCGCTCCTCCAGCGCCGCCGCCGACTTCCGTACGCTGGCCCGCTGGTTCGCCACCGCGCCCGCCGAGGACGACGCGCACCGGCTGTGGGACGCGGCGTTCGGGCTCGGCTCGGCCCGCCACGCCCACCTCGGGCACGCCGACGCCGAGCTGATCCCGGCCGGGGTGCCCTGGCCGGAGGCCGAGCCGGTCCAGGTGTCGGCGCTGCTGCGCTCGCGCGGGCGCACCGAGCGCATGGGCCGCACCGGCAGGGTGCGCGACGTGGCCGCGCTGCGGGCCGAGCGCAGGGCGCGGGCGGAGAAGGAGCGGGCCGAGCTGGAGGCCGCCTGGGCGGCCCTGGCCACCACCGGCGCGGTGCGGCTGTCGCAGCTCGGGGAGCTCGGCCACGACGCGTTCGGCCGGCTGCTCGACCTGCTCGGCCGGGCGCTGGCCGAGCGCCCCGACTCGACCGGGTTCCGGCGCGCCGTCACCTCCGACGGGCGGGTGGAGATCGTGCTGCGGGCGCCCGACGACGGGGCGGTGGCGGTGCTGCGCACCCCCGAGGGCTGGTTCAGGGGCCCCGACTACCTCATCGACGTCCGCTCCCTCGCCGACGCCCCGGACAGCCCGCTCCCGGCCGGGCCCGACGCGGGCGGATGGGCGGCGGGGGCATGAGCAGCCTGGCCAACCAGCTCGTCAGGGCCGAGAAGGAGGAGATCGCCCGCGCGATCAGGACCCTGCTCGGCCGCCCCCTGGTGTCGCTGCACGACGACCCCGCCGCCTTCGACCTCATCAGGAGGCGCCGTCAGCCGCTGATCCAGTGGTTCGACTACTTCTGCGGCTGGCGGCTGGTCGTGGAGCCGCGCCAGGGGTACGCCCGCCTGGTCAAGGTCCGCTCCGAGCCCGGCCCGACCCGGCCCGCGCGCCGCCGCCGCACCACCAGGGCCCCGTTCGACCGCCGCCGCTACACGCTGCTGTGCCTGTGCGCGGCCGAGCTGCTCACCTCGCCGGTCACCACCATCGGGATGCTGGCCCAGCGGGTGGTGCAGGCGGCCGCGGTGGAGCCGGGCGTGCCCGCGTTCGACCCCGTCAGGAACGACGAGCGGGCCGCCTTCGTGGACGCGCTCAAGCTCCTGGAGCACTACGGCGCCGTCACCGCCATGGACGGCGCCACCGACGCCTACCTCGACGACGAGGACGCCAAGGTGCTCTACCGCGTGGACACCACGCGCGTCATCCGCCTGCTGTCCGCCCCGGTCCCCCCGTCCAGGGTCGCCGCCGCCCGCGAGCAGGCGCACCCGGCGGCCGGCGAGGCCGCCCCCTTCGTCCCGGGGGAGGGCGTGCTGGAGGCGCTCGTCGCCGAGGCCCGCTACGGCGGCGACGAGCCCACCGAGACCCAGCGCAACCTGTGGGCCCGCCACTCGCTCATCCGCCGCCTGCTCGACGAGCCCGTCGTCTACCGCGACGAGCTCACCCCCGCCCAGGCCGCCTACGCCGCCTCGCTCACCGGCCGGCAGCTCCTGCGCCGCGCCGCCGAGGAGGCCGGGTTCGTGCTGGAAGAGCGCGCCGAGGGCTTCCTGCTCGTCGACCCCGACGCCGTCGCCACCGACACCCGGTTCCCCGACGACGGCAGCCACGCCAAGGTGGCCGCCCTGCTCATGCTCGACCTGCTCGTCACCTCCGGCCCCGTCACCGCCGCCCGGCTCGACGAGGAGGCCGCCCGCCTGCTGCGCCGCTTCCCCCAGTGGGCCAAGGCCTACCAGTCCGACGGGGGCGGGCCCCGGCTGGCCGCCGACGCGCTGGAGGTGCTCACGCTCTTCGGGCTGGCCCGCCGCAGCGGTGACCGGGTCGCCGCCCTGCCAGCCGCCGCCCGATACCGGGTCGAACGCGCCGTACAGGAGGATTCGTGACCGTCACCGAGCTCGCCGCGCCGCGTGCCGCGCACGGGGTGGACGCCCGCTGGACCCCCGTGCGCGCCGGGATCGTCAACGTGTGGCGCTACTACGACGAGGTGTTCGAGTTCCACCGGGGCAGGCTGCTGCTGCGCGGGCCCAACGGCAGCGGCAAGTCCAAGGTGCTGGAGCTGCTGCTGCCGTACGTGCTGGACGCCAGCCTCAAGCCCAGCAGGCTGTCCACGTTCGGCGGCACCGAGCGCACCATGCACTGGAACCTCATGGGCGATGGCGCCTCCGGCACCACCCGGGTCGGCTACGTGTGGCTGGAGTTCCGGCACGCCGACGGCCGCTGGTTCACCTGCGGGGCGCGGCTCCAGGCCACCATCCACACCAAGAACGTCACCGCGGCCTACTTCACCAGCGACGCCCGCGTGGACGCGCCCGACGGCTTCCGGCTCACCGGCGAGGGCGGGCAGCCGCTGACCAAGGCCCAGCTCATCGACGAGCTCGGCACGTCGGGCAGGGTGCACGAGTCGGCCGAGTCCTACCGCACGCTCGTCCGCCAGACGCTCTACCGGGGCCTCAGCGAGCAGCGCTACGAGTCGCTGCTGACCGCGCTGCGCCAGCTTCGCACGCCCAAGCTGTCCGAGCGGCTCGACCCCGGGCTGCTGTCGGAGCTGCTGTCGAGCGCCCTGCCGCCGCTCGGCGAGGGGGAGATCCACGAGATCGCCGAGGGGTTCGAGCGGCTCGACCGGCAGCGCGAGGAGCTGCGGCTGCTCGACCGCGACGTGGAGGAGGCCGACCGGCTCGCCGGCCGCCAGCGCGGCTACGCCCAGCGCGTCCTGCGGGCCGCCGCCGCTGCCGTCACCTCCGCCGGCTACGCGCTGGAGTCGCTGGCCGCCGAGGTCAAGGCCGGGCGGGAGGCGCTCAAGGAGACCGAGCGGGAGCTCGACGCGGCGACCGTGCGGCTGGGGGAGGAGGAGGCGCGCGAGCTGGCCCTGGCCGCCCAGATCGACGGGCTGAAGGAGAGCGAGGCGTACCGGGCGGGCGGCGACCTGCACCGGCTGCGCGCCGAGGCGCAGGCGGCGCACGAGGTGGCCGGCCGCCTGCGCGACCAGGCGGGCGAGGCGGCCCGCGCGGTCACCGGCAAGCAGGAGGCCGCGGCCCGCGCCGCCGCCGCGGCCCGCACGGCGGACTCCCTCGCCGACCGCGCCCGCGCCGAGGCCCGCCACGCCGCCGAACGCGCCGGCCTCCTCACCGTCCACGAGGAGACCGAACGCGCCCTCCCCTCCGGCGACGACGGTGAGGCGGGTGTGCGCAGGGCGCGGGAGTTGTTGCGGGCCGCCGTCACCAGCAGGGCCGCCCAGATCCGCGAGGTCAGGGCGGGCGCGCTCCGCCACGACGAGGCGATCAGGCGCCGCACCGGCGCCGAGCACGACCGCGACCGGGCCAGGGACGACCTGGCCGCCGCCCGGCAGGCCCAGGAGAAGGCCGAGCGGCTGCGCGAGGAGAAGGCCCGCGACCTGGCCGCCGCCCTGGCCGACTGGGCGGGCGGCTGCACCCAGCTCCAGCTCGACCCGGCCGCGCTCGCCGAGCTGGCCGAGGACTTCGAACGGGCCGACGACCTGGTGGGCACCGCCCGCACGATGGCCGAAGTCGAGCTGGCCGCCCGCGAGCAGCACCTGTCCGGCCTGCGCCGGAGCCTGGTCGCCGAGCGGGACGAGCTGGCCGCCGAGCGCGAGAGCCTGAGCGGGCAGACGGTGCTCGAACCGCCCGCCCCGCACACCCGGACCGCCGCCGCCAGGCCGGGCCGCCCCGGCGCGCCGCTGTGGCGGGCCGTCGCGTTCCGGGCGGGTCTCGACCCCGTGGCCCAGGCGGGCGTGGAGGCCGCGCTGGAGGCGTCGGGCCTGCTCGACCTGTGGCTGCGGCCGGACGGCGGGTTCGACCCCGGCGAGCACGACGCGTTCGCCGTGGCCGCGCTGGCCGCGCCCGCCCCCGGCTACAGCCTGGCCCACGTGCTGTTCACGGAGGCCGGCTCGCCGGTGCCCGCCGACACCGTGCTGGCCGGCATCGCGTTCGCGCCCACCGCGATCGGCGTCGACCATCCGGCCGTCATCGGCGCCGACGGCACCTGGCGGCTGGGCCCGGCGGCGGGCCGCTGGGTCAAGCCCGAGCCCTCCTACATCGGCGCCACCGCCCGCGAGCGCGCCAGGCGCCGCCGCATCGCCGAGCTGGACGACCGGCTCGCCGAGCTGGCCGGTCGGATCGCCGAATGCGACCACCTGCGCGCCGTGGTGGACGGCGAGCGCGACACGCTGGCCGCCGAGCTGCGGCGCCGCCCCGGCAGGCAGGCGTACGCCGGCGCGGTCCAGGAGCTCGACGGCGCGACGCGGAAGGTGGCGCTGCTGGAGGACCAGCTCCGGGCGTACGAGGAGCGGCTGCACGAGTGCGAGCGGGACGTCGGCAGGTCGCTGCGCCGGCTCACCGAGCTGGCCGACCGGCACTCCCTGCCCACCGCGCCGGCCGCGCTCGACAACCTGGAGGAGGCGCTGCGCACCGCCGAGACGACCGGCGCCGTCTGGCACGACCGGCGCGCCGGCGCCCGCGCCGCCGGGGAGCGCGCCGAGCTGGCCGCCGAGAGCGCGGCCGAGTACGAGCGGCTCGCCGTCGAGGCCGTCGAGCGCGCCGAGGAGGCCGCGTCCCGCGCGGTCGTGCTGGCCGAGCGGCTGGCCGCGATCGAGTCCACGGTCGGCGTCGAGCACCTGCGCGTGCTCGAACGGCTCCAGGCGGCCCAGACCGCCCACCAGACCTGCCGCCGCCTGATCAAGTCCGTCAACGACGGCCTGGCCCGGCTCAACGCCCGGCTCGGGCAGCTCAGGGGCGAGCTGGCGATCGCCGAGGAGCGGCACGCCGAGGCCGGGCGGGCGCGCGACGAGGTGTCCGGCCGGTTCCGCCGCCTGGCGGCCGGGCACCTGCCCGCGGACGCGCGGGTGGAGGTCGCGCTGGCCCCCGAGGCGGGGGTGCGGGCCGTCCTGGAGGCGGCCAGGGCCGTGGCCGAGCGGCTCGCCGCGGTCCCGTACGAGCACAAGAACGTCAGGGAGGCCGAGGCGCGGCTGCAGGACGCCTTCCACCACGCCAGGGAGGTGCTGGCCGACCGCGCCGACCTGGAGCTGGCGCCCGACGAGGACGTGCAGGTGCTCACCGCCACCGTCAACGGCGTGCGGGCGGGGGCCGCGGCGCTGAGCGAGGCGCTGCGCAAGGAGCGCGACGCGCGGCGCTCCGACATCACCGAGGCCGAGCGGGACCTGTTCGACCGCACGCTGGCCGGTGACACGCGGCGGCACCTGGCCGACCGCATCAGGCAGGCCACGGCCCTGGTGGAGGGCATGAACCAGCGCCTCGAACGCGTCCGCACCGCCTCCCGCGTGGCCGTGCGGCTGGTGTGGCAGGTCGATCCCGCCCAGTCCGCCGGCACGCGGGCCGCCCGCGACCTGCTGCTGCGCGACCCGGCCGGGCTGAGCGAGGCCGACAAGGAGGCCCTGTACGTCTTCTTCAGAGACCGCGTGGAGGAGGCGCGGGCCGACAACTCCTCGGCGAGCTGGGAGGACCAGCTCATGAAGGTGCTCGACTACACGGCCTGGCACCGGTTCGTGGTCAAGCTCGACCGGGGCGACGGGCAGGGGTGGCAGGACCTGACCAGGAAGCTGCACGGGGCGCTGTCGGGCGGGGAGAAGGCGATCGCGCTGCACCTGCCGCTGTTCGCCGCCGTGGCCGCGCACTACCAGACCGACCCTGGGTGCCCGCGGTTCATCCTGCTCGACGAGGTGTTCGTGGGGGTGGACAAGACGAACCGGGGCCAGGTGTTCGACCTGCTGGTGGATCTGGGGCTGGACCTGGTGCTGACCTCGGACCACGAGTGGTGCGAGTACCGCGAGCTGGACGGGATCGCGATCCACCAGCTCATCACGGGCGACGGGGACGACGCGGTGACGACGGCCCGCTTCGTGTGGAACGGCTACCGCACGGTGCCCGCCGAATGACGGACCGGACGGAGACGGGTGTGGCGGCTGAGGCGTGCGTGCCGGAGCAGGCTGGCGTGGCGGTGGTGCCGGAGCGGTTGCGGGTGGCGGAGCTGCGGCCCGTGTGGGTCGCGCTGCACCGGCGGCTCGGCGCCGGCGGCCCGCTCAGCCGGGTCAGGGTGACCGGCCTGGCGGAGGCCGAGCAGGCGGCCGTCGCGGACCTGCTCGGCCTCGACCGCTACCCCGGCCCGGCCGTCACCATCGACGTGGCCAGGCTGGAGGGGGCGCTGGGCGGCCTCGACGCGCGCACGGTCGCCGAGGCGGTGGTCGGCCCGATCGACGACCGCCGGGGCCGGCAGGCCGGCCTGCGGCGGGAACGGGCCGCGCTGCTCGACTGGTTCGCCGCGCACCCGGTGGTCGCCGCCGAGCCCGCGCTGCTGGCCCTGTCGGCCCCGGCGGTCATAGGCCGGGCCGGCCGCGACCTCCTCGGGCAGGCCCTCGACGTGCTGGCCGCGCTGCCCGCCGCCGGACGCCCGCTGGCGGCGGTGGCCGCCGGCGTGACCGGCGACCCGCACGCCCTGGACGACGGCACGCGGCTGGCGTCCCTGGTGCTGAAGGCCCTGTCCATCCTGTACGACGTGCCGCCCCCGGAGGGCGCCGAGGCGCGGCGGGCGTTGTGGGAGCGGGCCGGGGTGGCCTGCGACGCGCTGTCCACCACGGTGCTGGTCGCCGGGTTACGCCCCGCCGGGGACACCGCCCTGGCCAGGGTGCTGCGCATCTGGGACGGCCGGCCGAGCGTGCTCACGCTCGCGCAGCTCCAGGACGTGCCCGAGCTGGCGCTGCGCGAGCGGGACGTGCGGGTGGTGGAGAACCCGACCGTGCTGGCGCTGGCCGCGCAGCGGTTCGGCGCGTCCTGCCCGCCCATGGTGTGCACCTCGGGCTGGCCCAACAGCGCCGTCGTCCGGCTGCTGCGCGCGCTGCCCGGCGCCCGCCTGCACTACCACGGCGACTTCGACGGGGCCGGCCTGCGCATCGCGGCGTACACGATGGCCAAGACCGGCGCGCGGCCCTGGCGCATGTCGGCGGCCGACTACGTGCGTGGGCTGGCGGACTGCCCGCCTCCGGGCCTGCCGGCCGGCCAGGTGACCGACGCGCCGTGGGACGCGGAGCTGGCGCCGGCCATGCGCGCGCGGGGGATCGCGGTGCCGGAGGAGGTGGTGGCGGAGCGGCTGCTGGAGAGCTGTGACCGCCGTTCATCGGATCGATGCTGAATCGTTTTACAGATTTTCCCGCAAACTCCGAAATCTACCCAAGTCACGGCGGATTAACGAGGTGTTGACACCCTCCACGCGCCCGTTTTACGTTCTGGGCACTTAAAACGTTTTGCCATAAACGTTTGCCGGAGGGCGCATGAGTGAACTGCCTCCCATCCTTTCGCTACGACATGTGAGCAAGTCTTTCGGCGCCGTACGGGCCCTCCAGGACGTACGGCTCGATCTGTGGCCCGGCGAGGTCCACGGCCTGGTGGGCGAGAACGGCGCGGGCAAGTCGACCCTGGTGAAGATCCTCGCCGGCGCGCACCCGGCCGACGCCGGCACCGTGCTGGTGGACGGAAGGGAGCTGAGCCCCTCGGGGCCGTCCGACGCGCGGGCCGCCGGCATCGCGGTCATCTACCAGGAGCCGGCCCTCTTCCCCGACCTGTCCGTGGCCGAGAACATCTTCATGAGCCGCCAGCCGCTGCGCTCGCTGCGCCGCATCGACGCCGGGGCCATGCGGCGGGCCACCGCCGAGCTGTTCGGCCGGCTCGGCATCCACCTCGACCCCGGCCGGCCGGCGCGCGGGCTGTCCATCGCCGACCAGCAGCTCGTGGAGATCGCCAAGGCGCTGGCGTTCGACGCCCGCATCCTGGTCATGGACGAGCCCACGGCGGCGCTGTCGGGGGTGGAGGCCGAGCGGCTGTTCTCGGTTGTGGCCTCGCTCCGGGAGGCCGGCGCGGCGGTGCTGTTCATCTCCCACCGTTTCGACGAGATCTTCGCCCTGTGCCACCGCGTCACCGTGATGCGGGACGGCCGCTGGGTCTCCACCGACCCGGCCGCCGGCCTCACGGTGGACGAGCTGGTACGCCGCATGGTCGGCCGCGAGGTGTCCGCCCTGTACCCCAGGACGGACGCGGCCGTGGGCGAGCCCCGGCTGGAGGTGCGCTCGCTGACGCGGCACGGCGTCTTCCGGGACGTCTCCTTCACCGTGCGCGGCGGGGAGATCGTCGCCCTGGCGGGCCTGGTCGGCGCCGGGCGCAGCGAGGTCGCCCGCGCCGTGTTCGGCATCGACCGCCCCGACGCGGGCGAGGTGCTGGTCGACGGCGTACGCCTGCCGCCCGGCGACACCGGCCGCGCGATCGCCGCCGGGCTGGCCCTGGTCCCGGAGGACCGCCGCCAGCAGGGCCTGGTCATGGAGCTGTCGGTGGAGCGCAACGCCACCCTCACCCGGCGCTGGTCGCTGAGCAGGCTGGGCCTGCTGACCGGCGGGCGCGAGCGCGCGGCCGCCCGCGAGTGGAGCGAGCGCCTGCGGGTCAAGACCGCCCGGCTCACCGACCCGGTCTCCGCCCTGTCGGGCGGCAACCAGCAGAAGGTGGTGCTGGCCAAGTGGCTGTCCACCGGCCCGCGAGTGCTCATCGTGGACGAGCCCACCCGGGGCATCGACGTGGGCACCAAGGCCGAGGTGCACCGGCTGCTGTCGGAGCTGGCCGGGCAGGGCGTGGCGGTGCTGATGATCTCCAGCGAGCTGCCCGAGGTGCTCGGCATGGCCGACCGCGTCCTGGTGATGCACGAGGGCAGGCTGGTCGCCGACGTGCCGCGCGCCGAGGCCGGCGAGGAGAGGGTCATGCTCGCCGCCACCGGCCAGGGCGGCGCCGCATGACGGCGGCCGGCGTGCTCGGCGGCGCCAAGGAGGGCGGCCGGCTCGCGCATCGCGTGCTCCTGGTCAGGGAGCTGGGCATCGCGGTCGCGCTGGCGCTGCTCGTCGGCGTGACGGTGCTGGTCAACCCGCGTTTCCTGACCGCGCAGGGCATCAAGGACCTGCTGCTCGGCGCCACCATCCTGGCCGTGCTCGCCGTCGGGCAGAGCATCGTCGTCATCACCCGCAACGTGGACCTGTCGGTCGGGTCGGTGCTGGGCCTGTCGGCGTTCGCGACGGGCAGCCTGTTCGTGGCGAACCCGGGCCTGCCGATCCCGGTGGCGCTCGCGGCCGGGGTGCTGCTCGGGGCCGCGTGCGGGGTCGTCAACGGCGGGCTCATCGCCGCCGCCCGCGTTCCGGCGCTCGTGGTCACCCTCGGCACCCTGTACGTCTTCCGCGGCCTCGACCACACCTGGGCCGGCGGCCGCCAGATCAACGCCGCCGACATGCCGCCGGGCTTCCTGCGCATGGGCAGCGGCACGCTGCTGGGCGTGCCGGTGCTGACGCTGTTCGCCGTGGTGGTGCTGGTGGCGGCGGGCTACTACCTGCGCGGCTACCGCAGCGGCCGGGAGCTGTACGCGATCGGCTCCAGCCCCGCCGCCGCCCGCCTGGCCGGCATCCCGGTGGGGCGCAGGGTGTTCGCCGCGTTCGTCGCCAGCGGCGCCCTGGCCGGCCTGGCCGGCGTGCTGTACGCGGCCCGCTTCGGCACCCTCGACGCCAACGCCGGCAACGGCTTCGAGCTGAACGTGGTCGCCGCCGTCGTGGTCGGCGGCGTGGCCATCTTCGGCGGCAGCGGCTCGGTCTACGGCGCCGCGCTCGGCGCGGTGCTGCTCACCACGATCAGCAGCGCGCTGCCGGTGCTCGGCGTCAGCCCGTTCTGGCAGCGGGCCGCCGTGGGCGCGCTGATCCTGGCCGCCATCGGCCTGGACCGGGCGCTGGCCGTCCGCCTGGCCAAGACCCTGAGAGGAAGGAACGGCCATGGCTGAGCCGACGCCAGCACCAGGAGGCGGCCGGGCCGGGCGGGCCCCGGCGGGAAGGGGCACGGCCGGGCGGACGGCGCGGTGGCGGGGGGTGGCCGGGTCGTGGGACGCCGCCCTGCTCGTGGCTCTGGCCCTGGTCGTCGTGGCCGGCGCGCTCGCCGTCGAGGGCGTGGCCAGCCCGCGCTTCTGGCGGTTCGTCACGCTGGAGGTCATCCCGATCGCGCTGATCGCCCTGCCCATGACCCTGGTGATCATCACCGGCGAGATCGACCTGTCGGTGGCCAGCATCCTCGGCCTGACCTGCACGGTCATGGGCCAGCTCTGGCTGTGGGGCATCTCGTCGCTGCCGGTGCTGATCGCCGTGGCCCTGCTGCTGGGCGCGCTGCTCGGCGCGGTCAACGGGGTGTTCGTCACCGCGTTCGGGCTGCCGTCGCTGGCCGTCACGATCGGCACCCTCGCGCTGTATCGCGGGCTGGCGTACGTGGTGCTCGGCGACCGCGCGGTGGCCGACTACCCGCCCGGGTGGACGACGGGCGCGATCGCGGCGATCCCCGGCCTGACCATCCCCTGGATGATCATCGTGGTGGCCGTGCTCGCCGTCGTCTTCGGCCTGCTGCTGCACGCCACCCCGATCGGCCGCGGCCTGTACGCGATGGGCAACAACGCCGAGGCCGCCCGCTTCACCGGCATCCACGTGGCCCGCGCCAAGTTCTGGCTGTTCGTCGCCACCGGCGCGATGTCGGCGCTGGCCGGCGTCTTCTGGACGCTGCGCTACGCCAGCGCCCGCGCCGACAACGGCAACGGGCTCGAACTCGCCGTCGTGGCCGCCGTCCTGCTGGGCGGCGTGTCCATCTTCGGCGGGCGCGGCCGTCTCGTCGGCGTCATCGCCGCGGTCGTCCTGCTCGGCATCCTGCGCAACGTCCTGCAACTGGCGTACGTGCCCGCCAACACCCTCACCATCATCACCGGATCCCTGCTCATCGTCTCCGTCGTGGGACCCAACGTCGCCGCCATGCTCCGCGATCGCCTGCGCAGGCGACGACCCGCCGCCCCCCTGCCCCAGGAGTGAGGACACACCATGTCAGCGAGAATCCGAGGAGGCCGGGCCGTCGCCCTGGCCCTGCTCACCGCGCTCACCCTCGCCGCCGCCGGCTGCGCCGGTGAGGAGCCCGCCACCACCGCCGGGCAACCGGCCGCCGGCGGCGGAGCGAAGACGATCAAGGAGGGCCTGAAGATCGCCTTCCTGCCCAAGCAGGTCAACAACCCGTACTTCGACGCCTCCGACAACAAGGGCGGCAAGGTCGCGGTCGAGGAGGTCAAGGGCGTCTACAGCCAGACCGGCCCGTCGGAGGCCAGCCCGTCGGCGCAGGTCTCCTACATCAACACGCTGTCGCAGCAGGGCGCCGACGTGATCGTGGTCTCGGCCAACGACAAGGACGCCATCTGCGGCGCGCTCCAGGAGGCCCGCACCGCCGGGGCCAAGGTCGTCACCTACGACTCCGACACCAACCCCTCCTGCCGGGACGTCTTCATCAACCAGGCCAGCGCAGAGGGCATCGCCGCCTCCCAGGTCAAGCTCATCTCCGAGGCCGTCGGCCCGGACGGCGGCGAGATCGCCATCCTGTCGGCGACCGCGAACGCCACCAACCAGAACGCCTGGATCGCGATGATGAAGACCGAGCTGGCCAAGCCGGAGCACGGCAGGCTCAAGCTGGTGGCCACGGTCTACGGGGACGACGACGACCAGAAGTCCTTCCAGGAGGCGCAGGGCCTGCTGGCCAAGCACCCGAACCTCAAGGGCATCATCTCGCCCACCACGGTCGGCGTCGCCGCGGCGGCCCGCTACCTGTCGGGGTCGGAGTACAAGGGCAAGGTGCAGCTCACCGGCCTGGGCACGCCGAACCAGATGCGCGCGTACGTCAAGGACGGCACGGTCAAGTCGTTCGCCCTGTGGAACCCGTCCGACCTGGGCTACCTGGCCGCCTACGCCGGCGGCGCGCTGGCCTCGGGCCTGATCACCGGCAAGGAGGGCGAGAAGTTCACCGCGGGCAGGCTGGGCGAGTACACCGTCGGCAAGGACGGCGTGGTGCTGCTCGGCGACCCGTTCGTGTTCACCAAGGACAACATCGACGAGTTCGACTTCTGACGCACCGGACCCGCCCCGGCGTCAGAGCTGGCCGGCGCGGGGCGGGTTCGCGCCCGCCACCGAGCAGGTCAGCGCCGACACCCGGGCGGCGAACTCCGCCGCCGCGACCGCCGTCTCCAGGTCGAGCCCGTCGAGCCGGCCGCCCAGCAGGCCCCTGGCGGCGAGGGCGTGCAGCAGGCCGGCCGTGAACGCGTCGCCCGCGCCGACCGTGTCCACCACCTCCACGCGCGGCGCGGCGACCCTGGCGCGGGCGCCGTCCAGCGAGATCAGCGCGCCCGCCGCGCCCATGGTGACGACGACGAGACGGGCCCCGGCGGCGTGCCAGCCGTCGCAGGCCCGCTCCGGCGGCACCCCGGGCAGCAGGAAGGCGAGGTCGTCGTCGCTGAGCCTGAGGATGTCGGCGAAGGAGCACCAGCGCTCCACCTGGTAGTCGTCCTTGGCCGCCAGGCTGGGGCGCACGTTGGGGTCGATCGAGACCGTGGCGCGTCCGGCCGCCGCCCTGGCGAACTCCTCCACCGCCGTCCGCCCCGGCTCCCTGACCAGGGCGAGCGAGCCGGTGTGCAGGCAGGTGGCGGCGCCGAGGCGGGCCGGGTCCAGCTCGTCCGGGCGCCACTGCCAGTCGGCCGCGCCGGTGGCGTAGAAGGTGTAGTCGGCCCGCCCGCGCTCGTCGAGCGCCGCGACCGCGAGCGTGCTGGGCTCCTCGGCCGCCACGCAGGCCGACAGGTCCACCCCCGACGCGGCCAGGCGCTCGCGGAACATCGCGCCGAACACGTCGGAGGAGATGCGGCCGAGGAACCGGGCCGGCGTGCCGAGCCGCGCCAGCGCCACCGCCGTGTTGGCCGGCCCGCCCCCGGGCAGCGCCCGCAACGTCAACCCGCCGTCCGGCCCACTGTCCGGCCCACTGCCCGGCCCGCTGTCCTGCCGGGCTGCCTGCGCGCCGTCCCGGTCGCGGCCCTGCCCGGCGTCCGGCCCGCCGTGCGGGCCGGCAGGCCGGTCGGTGAAGGCATCGGCGACGCACTCGCCCAGCACAGCGATCATCGGGCCGGCCTTTCGTGAGACGGTCGCCGGCTCGTCAGGCACGCGGGCGCCGGCGATTCCGGGGGGTCGGAGACCATCATCCCAGCACCCGAGCGGGGCCCGGCCGGGGGGCGGGGCCGGCGCCCGGCGGACCCGCCCGCAAGCGGCCGGCCCAACGTGAACCCGTCCCGCCGGTCGTCAGCCGTCCCGAGAGGAGCCCCGCTCGTCGCCGGTCAGCGCTTGACCGTGAACTCGCCGGTGAGGGGGCCGAGCCTGACGGCGTGGGTGCCCGCCTGGGCTCCGCGCAGCTCGAAGGTGACCCGCTCGGTGCGGCCGGGCCGCAGCGACACGGCCCGCCGTCCCTGCTCCGCGCCGTCCACGTGCAGCACGGCCTCGTACGAGCCCGCCCGCTCGCCCACGTTCTTCACCAGCGCCCGCACCCGCACGCGCCCCGCCCGGGACACCTCGGGAGAGACCTCCAGGCCGCTCACCGTGAACAGCGCCTCGGGCCCGGCCACCAGGTCGTGCACGAACACGTCGCCGCGCTTGTTCGTGTCGCCCTCGCCCAGGTTGGCCGAGGTGCTCTCGAAGGCCACGTACCGGCCGTCGTCGCTGATGGAGGGCAGCACGGCGCGGCCGTCGCCCTCCTCGCCCCGCGGCCCGCCGGAGACCCGCGTGGTGGTGCCGGCCGCGACATCCCGGACGAACACGTCGTTCCGCCCGTTGGTGTCGCCGGGGACCAGCGCGGGCGAGTCGCTGTAGAAGGCCACCCTGCCGCCGTCGGCGGTGATCGAGGGGGCGAAGGACATGGCGCCGGCCGGCTCGCCGCCGGGGGTCACCGACACCAGCCGGGCCTCGCCCGTGGCGAACGGCCTCTTCACGTAGAGCTCGCCCAGGCCGACGCCGTTGGTGAAGGTCACGGCCGTGCCGTCGGCGCTGATCACCGGCCCGGTGGTCTCCTCGTCCGGGTAGGGCGCCGCCAGCCGCGTCAAGGTTCCCGACCGGCGGTCCAGCACGTACGCGTCGATCACGCCGTTGGCGTCGCCGGGGGTCAGCGCGTCGGCGCCGCTCTGGAAGGCCACGTACCGGCCGTCGGCGCTGATCGTCGGCTCGCGCGAGCTGTCGTCCACCTGGACGCCGCCGCGCGCCACGGACAGCCGTTCGGTCGTGCCGCTCTGCCGGTCGCGCAGGAACACGTCCGTGCGGCCGTTGGTGTCGCCGGGAACCAGGTTCGCCGCGTCGCTGTCGAAGACCGCGAAGCGGCCGTCCGCGCTGAACCGGGGCGCGCCGGACAGCCCGTCGCCGGGCGTGCCGTCGGGGGCGACCGAGAGCAGCTCCGTCGTGCCGGTCCGCCGGTCGTGCACGAAGGCGTCCGACAGGCCGTTGGTGTCGCCGGGAACCAGGTTGGCCGCGCCGCTGTTGAACCCGACGTACCGGCCGTCCCCGCTCACCGTCGGCGACAGCGAGAACGAGTCGGCCAGCCCGCCGCCGCTCGGCACCGAGACCCGCCGGGTGGTGCGGGTGCGCAGGTCGGTGGCGAAGACGTCCAGCTCGCCGTTGGTGTCCTCGACGTCGTCGAGGTTGGTCGCGAAGCTGGCGAACACCACCACGCCGCCGTCGCCGCTCAGCTCCGGCCACCAGGCGTCGTTGTTGGCCTGCCGCCCGTCCGGGCCCAGCGACACCCGTTCGGTCCGGGGCCGGCGCGGCAGCACGACGTCCGCCGCGGCCCGGCTCCGGGTCACGGTGACCGTGACCGGGTCGGAGCGCGACACGCCGGCGGCGTGCGCGGAGATCCGGTGCTCGCCCGCGGGCACGTCCTTGATCGTGTATCGGCCGTCGCGGTCCGTCGTGCCGGTCAGCACGTCCGGCACGCCGAGCACGGTGACCGTGGCGCCGGGCACGGTGGCGCCGGTCGGCTCGTACGTCACCCGGCCCGAGATCGTGCTCCACCGGGTGCGCGTCAGCTCCAGCCGCACGTCGGAGAGCCGGTCGGCCCGCACGGTGACCGTCTTCGCGGCCGTCTCGTAACCGAACCTGGACAGCGTCAGCTCGTGCTCGCCGGCCGGGAGCCGCAGCTCGAAGCGGCCGTCCGCGCCGGTCTCGGTGCCCCGGCCGTCGGCCCGGACGATCTTCACGCCGGCCAGCGGCCTGCGGCTGCGCCCGTCGGTGACGGTGCCGCGCACGCCGCTGGTGAGCGCCGCCTCCGCGACGGCCGCGTAGGCGTCGATGCGGCCCTGGCCGTAGCGGGCGTTCGGGCGCGGGCCGTAGCGGTCGTCGGAGACCGACGTGCCGGCCAGGATCTCCTCGGCCGCGTCCACGGCCAGCCCGGGCCGGGCCTCCAGCATCAGCGCGACCGTGCCGGAGACGTGCGGGGTGGCCATCGAGGTGCCGTTCAGCGCGGCGTACTCGCCGCCCGGCATGGCCGACACGACGTCCACGCCGGGGGCGGAGACGTCCGGCACGACGTACGAGTCCGGCCACTCCGGCGGCGCGGCGAACCAGTCGCCGCTCTTGACCACGCCGCCGCAGGAGAAGCCGGCCACGTTGTCGGCGGCGTCGGTCGCGCCCACGGCCACGGCCTCGTAGACGTTGCCCGGGCTGCCGGAGCCGCCGGGCGAGCAGTCGTTGCCGATGGCGAAGGAGGGGAAGGCGCCGGCGCGGTAGATGTTCCTGGCCGGCTCGATCAGCTCGTCGGCGTAGCCCTCCGCGCCCAGCGACATGCTCACCACGTCGGCCGGCTCGCCCGCCGGGGTGCCGTCGGCCCGGTACGGCGCCAGCGCCCACTGCATGCCGGCGATCACCTGCGCCAGCGTGCCCCGGCCGCCGGGGATGACCAGCCCGGCCATCAGCTCGGCCCCCGGCGCCACGCCGATCCGCGTGCCGGAGGCGTCGCCGCCCGCGATCGTGCCCGCCACGTGCGTGCCGTGGTAGCTGCTGTCGTGCGGCTCGCTCGGCACCGGCTTGCCGTTGGCGTCGAACTCGATCCAGCCGCCCGGCGCCTTCGGGTCGGCGGGGTCGGCGGTGGCGAGCTTGCCCTTCAGGTCGGGGTGGGTGACGTCGATGCCGGTGTCGAGCACTGCCACGCGCACGCCCTTGCCCGTCAGCCCGCGCTCGTCCTGCACCCGGTCGGCGCCGATCTTGGCCAGGCCCCAGGTCGTGGCCGCGGCGGCGGTGGTCCTGGGCGCGGCGGCCCGGCCCGGCTCGGGGGCGGTCAGCGTGAAGTTGGGGATGATCCGCTCGACCAGGTCGAGCTCGGCCAGGGCGCCCAGGGTGCCGGGGGTGGCGCGTACCAGGAGCATGTTCTTCAGCCAGAACGTGTTGACCACCTGGTCGCCGCGCGAGCGCACGAACGCGGCCACCGGGTCCTGCACGGGCGCGGCGCCCTCGCGCAGCGCCGCGCGCGCCTCGGCGGCGGAGCGGGCCGGCGGCGGGTCGTGCGGGGCGCGCAGCACGACGACGGCCTCAAGGGGGCCGCGCGCGCCCTTCATCCGCTCGGCGAGCTTGGCGTCGATCTTCGGCGGGTCGGCGTGCTCGGTGGTGGGTCCCGTGGTGGGCCCAGTGGTGAGCCCAGTATTGAGCAGGGTGGCGGGGCCGGACGTGGCGGCCCGCGCGGCGGCGGGGCTCGCGACCAGCATCCCGAAAGTCCCGATCGTCCCGGAGGTCATCAGTACGGCTGGTAAGACGGCTGCGAGCAGGCGTCGCCCAGCGGAACGGCGGGGGGACAGGGGCATGGTGCTCCTTCAATCAGGTGACCCAGAGGGCCATTCGTGCACCCAGAACGCTGACATCCTCCGATGTTTCCTGACAAGATCGGTTGCTGACGAGTTTCCGTCACGTGACGTGAACCCGACACCCCGGAGGAGCGTGTGCTGGAGGCCATCGGACTCGGCCGTCAGGACGAGGAGGTGTACGCCGCGCTGGTCCGCCGCACCCAGGCGACCGTCGCCGAGATCGTCGCCGACTGCCATCTCCCCGCCCCGGTGGCGCGGCGCGTCGTGCACGGGCTCGTCACCCTCGGCCTGGCCACCCGGTCGTCCGGCCGCCCCGTCCGCTACGTCGCCGTCTCGCCCGACAGCGGCCTGGAGGCGATCCTGCGCGAGCGCGAGCGGGAGCTGGACGACGTCCGCGGCCACATCCGCGCGCTCATGGACGTCTACCGCGCCGGCACCCGCTTCGCCCACCCCGGCGAGCTGATCGAGGTCATCTCGGGCCGCGACGAGGTCAACCACCGGTGGGTGCGGATGCAGCAGGACACGCGGGTGCAGATGCGCGGCTTCGACCGCCCGCCGTACGCCGCGCCGCAGCAGCACACGGAGTCGAACACCGTCGAGCTCGACCTGCTCAGGACCGGGGTGAGATATCGCGTCATCTACGACACCAGCGTGCTGGAGCTGCCCGGCTGGCTGGACGACGTCACGGCCGGGGTGCAGCACGGGGAGCAGGCCAGGATCGCGGCCGTGCCGATGAAGCTGGGCATCTCCGACGACCGGCTGGCGATCATCCCGCTGCTGCGGCCGGGGGACGACGTGGTGTCGGCGTCGTACCTCATCCATCCGTCACCGCTGCTGGACGCGCTGGTGGCGCTGTTCGAGGCGTTGTGGGAGCGCAGCGTGCCGGTGGGGGTGGCCGCGCCGGAGGGCGAGCTGACGCAGGACGAGGAGCGGCTGCTGACGCTGCTGGCCTCGGGGGCGACCGACAAGGCGGCCGGCCGGGCGCTCGGGTGGAGCGAGCGCACGGTGCAGCGGCACGTCACCAAGCTGATGCGGCGGCTGGGCGCGCAGACCCGCTTCCAGGTCGCCATGGAGGCCACCCGCCGCGGCTGGATCTGACGCGGCCCGGCCCCGGGGCCTGCTGAGACGGGCGGGTCAGGGGCTGGTGCAGCGGTAGCCGGAGGGGAGGCCGCTGTCGCCGGCGGGCCGGGTGGCCTGGAAGCCGAACGAGACGCTCTGCCCCGGGGCCAGGGCGCCGTTGTGGCTGGTGCTCCGGGCCGTGACGGCCTGGCCCGCGCCGCTCAGCCCGGCGTTCCAGGAGCCGGTGACCTGGTGCCCGGGAGGCAGCGTGAACGTCACGGTCCAGCCGTTCAGCCTGGTCGTGCCGGTGTTGGTGACCGTGACGGGCTGGATCACGTAGCCGGTGCCCCACTGGGCCTGCGGCGTGGCCGTCACCGAGCAGGAGCCGCCCTGCGCGGCGGTGGTGGTGACCGTGATCGTGCCGGAGACGGGGGAGAGGTTGCCCGCGGCGTCGCGGGCGCGCACCTGATAGCGGTAGGCGGTGCCCGCGGTCAGGCCCGTGTCGGTGTGCGAGGTGCCCGCCGACGTGCCGACCCGGGCGAACGCGCCGCCGGAGGCGCCCGGCGCGCGTAAGACGTCGTAGCCGGTCACGCCCACGTCGTCGGTCGAGCCGGTCCAGCTCAGCGTGGTCGTGGTGGCGGTCGTGCCCGAGGCGGTCAGGCCGGTCGGCGCGGTCGGCGGTTCGGTGTCGGAGCCCCCGCCGGCCGGCGGGACGCGGATGATCCGGTCGTCCTGCGCCACCGGGTTGCCCCGGCCGTCGCGGTTGCTGGTCGAGATCCAGAGCCGGCCGTCCGGCCCGGCCGCCACCGCGCGCAGCCGGCCGTAGGCGGAGCGCAGCTCGGCCACCGGGGTGCCGGCCGTGCCGTCGCCGTTCAGCGGCACCGCCCAGATCCGCTGCCCGCGCAGCGCCGCCGCGAACAGCGTGCCGTTGGCGTACGCCAGCCCGCTGGGTGAGGACTCCGCCGTCGTCCAGGTGACGACGGGGTTGCGGAAGGACGGGTCGGAGCAGGTGCCCTCGCAGGCCGGCCAGCCGTAGTTGCCGCCCGCGACGATCTGGTTGATCTCGTCCCAGGTGCTCTGGCCGAACTCGGTGGCGTACATCCGGCCCTGCCCGTCCCAGGCCAGGCCCTGCACGTTGCGGTGGCCGTAGCTCCAGACGCGGGAGCCGGCGAACGGGTTGCCCGCGGGGACGCCGCCGGTGGGCGTCATGCGCAGGATCTTGCCCGCCGGGCTGTTGAGGTTCTGGGCGTTGGCGGTGACGCCGGCGTCGCCGGTGGCGACGTAGAGCATGCCGTCGGGGCCGAACGCGATGCGGCCGCCGTCGTGGATCGCCGCGCTCGGCACCCCGGAGAAGATCACCGTCTGCGTCTGCGGGGCGGTGAGCTGGAATCTGACCAGCCGGTTGTCGCCGCTGGTGCTGGTGAAGTAGGCGTAGACCCAGCCGTCCTGCGCGTAGGTCGGCGAGACCGCGAGCCCCAGCAGCCCGCTCTCGCCCGAGGCGCTGACCCCGCTGACGGTGGCGACCTGCGTGGGCGCCTGGCCGGGCCGCACCCGCATGACGCGGCCCGTGTTGCGCTCGGAGACCAGCGCGTCGCCGTCGGGCAGGAACGCCATCGCCCACGGCACCTGCAGCCCCGTGACGGAGACCTCCGCCCTGGCGAAGTCGAAACCGCCGGTCACCTGGGCGTGGGCCGGCGGGACGCCGAGGCCCACGGCGAGGAGGGTCAGGACCAGGGCCGGGATGAGACGGGCGCGCATGACAATCTCCTTGACCGGAGGGTTGCCAGCACCGTAGGCATCATGGCGACCGGATCTCAACCCCGCCCGCCCCGCGAATCCGGCCGATCTGCTGAGACGGCCGGCCCGCCGGTGAAACTTTCAGGGGCGCCTCAGGCGTCGCGCAGGCCCGCGAACAGGTCTTCCTCGTGCTTCGGCGTGTCCACCTTGCTCAGCACCCGCTCGAACGCCTCGTGGGAGAACGCCTGCTGCTGCGCCTCCTCCGGCATGCGCAGCAGGAAGATGTTCTCCCCCTGGCTCTCGTGCGCCCGCAGGGCCTTGAGCTTGCGCTCGGTGTAGGCGGTGACGTCGACGATGCTGGTGACGCGCTCGTCGGGGGTGCCGAAGTCGTCGGAGGGCTCGAAGCCCAGGTCGGCGCCGTGCTCGCGCATCAGCTCGAACATGCGCTTGATCGCCGAGCGGGGGATGGCCGTGTAGTAGAGCTTGTCGGGGATGCCCGTGCGCTCGGTGGCGGCCACGGTGATGCGGTGGGTCTGCACGTGGTCGGGGTGGCCGTAACCGCCGCCGCCCGTCTCGTCGTAGGTCACCACGACCTGCGGCCGGTAGTGCTCCATCAGCGCGGCCAGCCTGGCGGCGGCCGTCTCGACCGGGACGTTGGCGAACGCGTCGGGGTGGCCGTTGCCGTCCCAGCCGTCCATCCCCGAGTCGCGGTAGCCGAGCAGCTCCAGATGGTCGATGCCCAGGTGGGCCACCGACTCGCGCAGCTCGCCCAGCCGCCGCTCGGCCACCGCCGCGTCGTCGTGGCCGGGCTCGCCCGGCTTGACGCCGCCCAGGTCGTCGCCCTGCTCGCCGTTGGTGCAGGTCACCAGGACGGTGCGGATGCCCTCCTCGGTGTAGCGGGCCAGGATGCCGCCGGTGCTCAGGCATTCGTCGTCGGGGTGGGCGTGCACGACCATCAAGGTGAGTTGCCGATCCATGAATGAAGACCCTACCCGGCGCCCCCGACAGATCGGCGTGGCGCCCGCGCCCCTCACGACCGGACGGCTCGGGCTGGTCGGGTGGCTCGGGCTGGTCGGGCGGCTCGGGGCCGGCTATCCGGACCGGGCCAGCTCGCCCGCCCGGGCGCGGGCGAGGGCCGCCGCCGCGCCGTCGCCGAGGGCGTCGGCCAGCGACGCCTGCTTGAGCCAGTTGTACGGGCTGCACGGCCGCACCCAGATCCGCTCGCTCACCAGCACCCTGGCCAGGTCGTGCCGCCCGGCCCGCAGCGCGGACTCCAGCAGCGTGCGCTGCACGGCGTCGCGCTGCGCGTGGCTGCCGCCGAACGCGTTGACCCGGTGCCTGATCGGATGGAGCAGGTCCACCACCGCCTCGTGGTCGCCGCGCCCGAACGCCGTGATCGCCCGGCACACCGGCAGCCCCACCCGCAGCGTCATGTCGTGGTTGGTCACCCCGGGCCGCGGCCGGGCCGCGTACGCCTCCCGCTCCGCGACCAGCTTCTCCGCCGCGCCGATGCGCCCGGCCCCGACGTAGGACATCACCGCGTGCATGTCGTTGAAGGCGTAGAACGGCTCGGCGACCAGGGGCGGCCACGCGTCGGCCAGCGCCCGCCAGCGTTCGTGCTGGTCGGAGCCCTCCAGGTGGAGCCGCCAGAGCAGCGCGGCGGCGTCGAGCAGCTCCATGCACGACCGCCCGCCCGCCAGCGCCGCGTCGTAGATCGCCAGCACGCGCGGCACGTCGCCGGTCTCCAGCGCGTACAGGCAGTAGTGCCACCAGTTGTGCACGTTGAAGAACGTGCCCTCCGACCAGTCGCGCACCCGCGCGTCGAGGTAGCGCAGGCCGTCGCCGAAGCGGCCCTGCATCTCGTAGGTGTGCACCACCGCGTGGATGCCCCACACGTCGCGCGGGTTCAGCTCCACCGCGCGCAGCCCGACCTCCTCCGACCGGTCGTAGTGGCCGGCCTCCTCCAGGCCGAAGGCGTACATGCCGAGCAGGTGCCCGAAGTGCGGGTCGTCCTCGCGCCAGGCGTTCAGGGCCCCGCCGATCCGGTCGCGGAGCATGCGCGCGTCGCCGGTGAAGAAGTCGACCTGGTGCCCGGCGGCCAGCGCCAGGGCGTCGCGCGGGTACGCGACGGCGATCTCGGCGAGCAGCGCCCCGCAGGTCAGGAAGTCGCCGCCGAGCAGCGCCCGCACGGCCGCCAGGTGCGCCCGCTCGCGGGGCGGCAGCGCGCTCTCGTCGGTCCCGCGCAGGAACGCGCCGAACCGGGCCCGCGCCGCCCGCGCGTCCTCGGCCTCCGTGGTCAGCAGCCCCAGGTAGGCCGACAGGACGTTGCCCATCGGGAAGCCGGGCGACTCCGCCAGCGCGGCGGCCGCCTCGGTGTCGACCTCGGCCCGGAAGTGCAGCAGGGCGTCGATCGCCCGGTCGTAGTGCCGGACCGCGGCGGCGCTCGCGCCGGTCATCGCCAGTCCGTGCTGGTCGTGACTCACTGACTCACTGTAACCAGGGACGTCCTTCCCGGCGGGCGTAACCGGGGACGTCGTGCCTGGCAGCGCGGTGCCGACGCCTAGAGCCGGGAATTGCGGGCACTCGGAGTTCTCCGGGAAGACCCCTTGGAGGAAACGGTGAATACTGCCCAACAGGCGGGATACGAGGCGAAGGCCGCGACGCGGCGGGCGACCCGCAGCCGTCCGATGGCCGTGCTGACCAGGGTCGGCCTGGCGTGCCGGGGCGTGCTGTACGCGCTGATCGGCGTGGTGGCCCTGCAGATCGGCCTCGGCCAGGGCGCGGGCGGGGAGGCCGACAAGGCCGGCGCCATCACCACGCTGGCCGGGCTGCCGTTCGGCCAGGCGCTGTTGTGGATCATGGTGGCGGGCTTCACGGCGCTGGCGCTGTGGCAGGCGTCCGAGGCGCTGCTCGGCGGCGGGAAGGCGCTGGACAGGGCCGAGTCCGCCGCGCGGACCGTCGTGTACGTCCTGATCGTCTACACGCTGTGGAGCGTGATCACCTCCGGCGAGGCCACCTCCGACGACCAGAAGTCGCAGGACATCACGGGCAAGCTGCTCGACCTGCCGGGCGGCCCGCTGATCGTGGGCGCGGTCGGGCTCGGCCTGGCCGCGCTCGGCGTCTACTGGGTGCACCGGGGCGTCACGAAGGGCTTCAGGGAGGAGCTCGACACCGGGCGCATGTCGCCGCGCGCCGCCACGGCCATGGACCGGCTCGGCGTCGGCGGGTACGTGGCCCGCGGGGCGATCGCCGGGCTGGCCGGCATCTTCGTCGGCTACGCGGCGATCACCCACGACGCGGACAAGGCGGGCGGCATCGACGCGACCCTCAGGCAGTTCGCCGAGACGCCCGCCGGGCCCTGGCTGCTCGTGGTGGTGGCGCTGGGAGTGCTGCTGTTCGCCGGCTACTGCTTCGGCGAGGCCCGCTGGCGCCGTACCTGACGGGCCGGCGCGAGCGAGCGCGGACCTGACGACTCAGCGCGCGTGCGCGGCCACGACTCAGCGCGCGTGCGCGGCCACGACTCAGCGCGCGTGCGCGGCCACGACGGCCCGGCCCATGGCCGGGTCGTCGCAGAACGCGCCGTCCACGCCCAGGTCGAGCAGGCGCGACAGCCAGCCCATCACGTTCCCCGCCGCCCGCGGGTAGGCGGGGCTCGCCGGGTCCCCCATCCGGTGGTCGGCGGGAAGCTGGGAGTTCTCGTTGCGGATCGTCCACACGTGCACGTCGAGCCCGCGGCGGTGGGCGTCGGCCACGAGCCGGGTCGGCCGGGTGGTCGCGCCGGAGGCGTCCACGGGCACCACGCGCCGGGTGTCCACGCCGATCCCGTCCGCGTAGCGCGCGACCTCGCGCAGCCCCTCCGGCGTCACCATGTCGTCATAGGTGCGCGTGCTGCCCGCGGCCACCCAGTCGTAGGGCGCGCCGCCGGACGTGATGAGCTGGATCAGCGGCAGCCGCGTCCGGCCGCGCAGCTCGCGCAGGTTCGCCGTCTCGAACGACTGGATGTACGCCTTGCGCACCCGGTTGCGGTGCAGCACGTCGAGCAGCGGCTCCTCCAGCGACAGGCCGATGGAGTCGAAGTACGTGGGGTGCTTGGTCTCGGGGTAGACGCCCACGCCGTGCTCCAGCGCCAGCCGCACGACCTCCTCGAACGTCGGGATCTCCGCCAGCCCGTCGAAGGCGGTGTTGCCGGGGCGCAGGTCGGGCACGCGCTCCTTGGCCCGCAGCGTCTTCAGCTCGGCCAGCGTGAAGTCCTCGGTGAACCAGCCGGTCACCGGCCGGCCGTCCACGGTCTTGGTGGTGCGCCGGCCGGCGAACTCGGGGCGCGCGGCCACGTCGGTGGTGCCGGAGATCTCGTTCTCGTGCCGGGCCACCAGCACGTGGTCCTTGGTGGAGACGAGGTCGGGCTCGATGTAGTCGGCGCCCATGGCGATGGCCGCCTCGTACGACAGCAGCGTGTGCTCGGGCCGGTGGGCGCTGGCGCCCCGGTGGGCGATCACGATGGGCTCCCGGGCACGGCGCTCGGCCGTGGCGGGAGTGGTCTGGGTCAGCACGACGGTGACCGTACCGCCGGCGAGGAGTGCGGACAGCACGGTCGCGATCAACCTGCGCATCGTCATGGGCGCACGGTAGACCGCCGAGGTGGACCGCGAGTTACGGGTGGGCGCACAGGGGTGAACGCCCGGTTTTTCGGTATCGGCGGGCACACTCCGGCGGTCCGCGCGCGGGGTCAGAGGTCTGTCGCGATGATGTGCTCGATGTTGCGCTCGGCCAGCGCCGTGATGGTGACGAACGGGTTGACCGTCGTGTTCCCGGGGATCAGCGCGCCGTCGATGACGTACAGGCCCGGGTAGGCGGTCAGGCGGCCGTAGTTGTCGGTGGCCCGGTTCAGGACGGCGCCCCCCAGCGGGTGGTAGGTCAGGTGGTCGCCCCAGACCTTGTAGATCCCGAACAGGTCCGTACGGTAGATGGTCCCCTCCCTGGCGTTGATCCGGTCGAAGATGGTCCTGGCCATGTCGATCGACGGCTGCTTCCAGGCCGTCTGCCAGTTCAGCTCCACCCGGCCCGTCCCCGCGTTCCAGGAGAACTGCGCGCGGTGCGGGTTCTTGGTGATCGACAGGTAGAACGAGGCGAACGTCTCGATGCCGGTCGGCAGCGGCGCGACCTCGGCGAACGCGCCGCCCGCGGCCCAGTTGTCGATGCCGCAGCACGGGATGGCCGACTGGAGGCTGCCGGTCGGGTCCCACAGGTGGTTGGCACGGCCGCACATGACGTTGCCGTTGTCGCCCCAGCCCTTGCCGACCTCGCCGTTCAGCGCGGGCAGCACGCCCGTGGCCTTCAGCTTGACCAGGAGCTTGCTGGTGCCGACGCTGCCCGCGGCGAAGAACACCCGCTCGGCCGTCACGGTCTTGGTGGCCAGCCTGGCGCCGTCCGTGCCCAGGTGTTCGAGGGTGACCAGGTAGCCGCCCGCCGCCGGGGCGACCGAGGTGACCTGGTGCAGCGGCGAGACCGAGACCCGGCCGGTGGCGGCGGCCCGGGCGAGGTAGGTGCGCTGCAACGACCTCTTGCCGTGGTTGTTGCCGTAGAGGATCTCGCCGGCCAGCGCCGACTTCGGTACGGTGCCGGCCTCCTCCTGCTTCATGTAGTCCCAGTCGTACACGTCGGGCACGAACACGAACGGGAACCCGGAGCGCTGGGCGTGCTTGCGGCCGACCCGGGCGTACTGGTAGCAGTCGGTGGCGTCGAACCAGGCCGGGTCCACCGTGCCCACCCCGAGCGCGGCGTTGGCGCGCGGGTAGTAGACGCCGTACATCTCGTCGGCGTTCACCGAGGGCAGCACGGCGGCGAAGTTCTCGCGCTTCGGCGTGACCGCCATGCCGCCGTTGACCAGCGAGCCGCCGCCGACGCCGCGGCCCTGGTAGACGGTGATGCCGCCGAACTCCTCCGCGTCCAGGACGCCGGTGTGGCGGGGGATGTCCCGGTCGATGGGGAAGCCGAGGAAGTAGTTGAGCGGGGCCTTCGTGCGGGTGCGCAGCCAGTAGGAGCGGTAGTCCGGCGTCCGCGTGTTGCAGAAGATCTTCCCATCGGGGCCGGGGGTGTCCCAGGCCATGCCCATCTCGGCCAGGTGCACGTCCACGCCCGCCTCGGCCAGGCGCAGGGCGGCCACGGCGCCGCCGTACCCGGTGCCGATCACCAGGACGGGGACGCGCGCGCCGTCGGCGATGGGGCCGCCCGCGCGGGCGGCGGGGGAGTGCGCGCCGAGCGCGGCGGTGCCGAGCAGGGCGCCGGTCGCGGTCAGGAAGCCGCGCCGGGAGACGTCGCCGCTCATCTCCGTGACCTCGCTTCCGCAGGGGAGGGGAGGTCCGTCTCGGACGGGAGACCCGTTCCGGACGGGACGTCCGCCCCGGCCGGGGTGTCCGTCCCGGAAGGGGCTCCCGCCGGGGCCGGGCCGCCGGGGCGGGCGGGGGCGGGGGTGCGGCCGCTGGGCAGGCGGCAGGCGGTGTCCAGCCCCAGCACGTGGTTGAGCCGGCCGAACGCCAGCCACGACCCGAGGCACATGCTCAGCTCCACGATTTCGAGCTGGCTGTAGTGCGCGCTCATCCGGGCCCAGAACTCCTCGTCGAGGCCGTGGTGGTCGAGGGCGTACCGCTCGGCGTACTCGGCGGCCAGCCGGGTGCGCGCGTCGAACGCGCCGGTCGTGCGCCAGTCGGCGACGGCCTCGGCGAAGCCGTCCTCGACCTTGACGCCGTCCCGCTCCGTCCGCCAGTCCAGGCAGAACGCGCAGCCGTTGATCTGCGCGATCCGCAGCCGGGCCGCCTCGAACTCGCGCAGCCCGAGCGTGGTGTGGGCGTAGACCGCCAGCGAGAAGCGCGAGGCGGCGGCGCCGATGCCGGGGACCATCTCGCCCCAGACGTACTCGATGGCGTCCTTGCCCTCAGGGATGTCGATTCTCACGGGCTGCTCCTTCCGAGCTTGCCGATCGCCGGGCGCAGCGGCACGTCCAGCGCGTCGTAGAGCCCAGGGCCGGCCTCCACGAGCCAGCCGACGGCTCCCACCAGGCGGCCCACGGCCGTGGCGTTGCCGCCCGCGGCGCGGTTGCCGCCCTCGTCGGTGGCCTCCACCGTGACCTCGATGCGCGGGCGGCCCTCGACGATCACGCGGTGCGCGCCCGCTCCGGAGGGCGGCAGCGGCCAGTCGGGCGCGCAGGACGGGTGGATGCGGGTGACGTGCTCGACCACGATGGCGGGCCGCCCGCCGACGATCCCCTGCACCTCGAAGCGGGCCGCGCCCTGGGTGCCCGCCTCGAACACGCCCATCGACGCCGTGGTGACCGTGGTCGTGAGGGGGCGGCGGGCCACGCTCTCGCGGATCTCGTCGAGCTCGGCGCCGAGCGCCCTGGCCATCAGGCGCACCTGGCCGCCCCACACCATGGTGGGGACGGTCGGCGCGAGCATCGGCGGCTGGTAGTCCAGCGGATGGCCCATGCCGACCAGGTGGCGCACCGAGTCGGGCTGGTCGTAGGCGGAGTAGTCGAAGATCTCCTGGCAGCGTACGGCGTCCACGGTCGTGGCCAGCCCGCTGACCAGCAGCGGCAGCACGTCGTTGGCCCAGCCGGGATCGACGCCGGAGACGAACAGGGAGCCGCCGCCCTCCGCGACCGCGGCCAGCACCCGCTCGCGCACCTCGGGCGGGGCCGAATGCCGGTCGTAGAGGGCGTACAGGGACGGGGTGACGACCACGGCGCCGGCGCGGACGGCGCGCAGCACGTCGGCGAGGGCCTCGTCGGGGCGCAGGTCGCCGGAGGCGGCGTAGACGACGGCGCCGGGGCCCGCGGCCAGCGCCGCGTCCACGTCCGCGCTCGCCGCGACGCCGAGATGGTGGCCGAGCCCGGCCAGCTCGCCCGCGTCCCTGCCGACCTTGGCCGGGTCGGCGACGAGCACGGCGGCCAGCTTCAGCGACGGGCAGGCCGCGACGGCGCGGATGGCGGCGCGGCCGATGTTGCCGGTACCCCAGACGATCGTGGACACCATGGGCGGAGCGTAGCAAGCGCTTGGTCAGGTGTATAGGGCCCGCCGGCCAGGCGTTCTCCGTGCTCGGAGCGGGATCTTGGACGAAAGGGAAGGGGCCGCTGAACGAGGAGGGACATGATGAAAGGCCCGCAATCCGGCCTCTTGTGTAGTCACTTTCTCACTTTTCGTGGCGGATACGGGCGGCGTCCGGCAAGCTGCTGTTCACCAAGGGCGGTGGACCGAGCCGGACAGGTGAGGATCATGAACATGGGTGGGCGGCACGCCGGGAATCTGCCGCCGGAGACGACCAGTCTGGTGGGCCGCCGCGGAGAACTCGCCCGGATCCGCCGGCTGTGCAGGGAATTCCGGATGGTGACGCTGACCGGGGTGGGCGGCGTCGGCAAGACCCGGCTGGCGCTGCGCGCCGCCGCCCTCATGCGCAAGGACTTCGGCGACGGCGCCTGGCTCGTGACGCTGTCGGCGCTGGACCAGGGGGCGCTGGTGCCGTACGCCATCGCCGAGTCGCTGCCCCTGGCCGACCGCTCCACCCGGCCGATGCTGGACGTGCTGGCCGAATATCTCGTCGACCGGCACGTCCTGCTGGTCCTCGACACCTGCGAGCACCTGGTCGAAGCCTGCGCCGGCACCGCGGAGGAGCTGCTGGTCGCCGCACCTGGCCTGTCGATCCTGGCCACCAGCCGCCGGCCGCTCGGCGTGCCCGACGAGCAGGTGCTGATCATCGACCCGCTGCCCGTGCCCGACGGCCGCGGCGAGGGGCGCCAGGAGGCCGTGGCGCTGCTCGCCGAGCGCACCGCCCGCTCCGTGCCCGGCTTCACCGTCACCGACGGCAACCGCGCCGACCTGGCCCGCCTGTGCCGCCGCCTGGAGGGGCTGCCGCTGGCGATCGAGCTGGCCGCGGCCCGGCTGCGCGAGCTGCCCGCCGCCGAGCTGTGCGAGCGGCTCGACGACCGCTTCGCCATGCTGGGCGACACCGAGGCCGCGGTGGCCGCCGCCGACCCGCCCTGGCACCAGGCGCTGCGCACCGCGATCGGGTGGAGCCACCAGCTCTGCACCCCCGAGGAGCGGCTGCTGTGGGCGCGGACGTCGGTGTTCGCCGGCAGCTTCGACGGCGTCGCCGCCGCGCGGGTCTGCGCCGACGCGCTGCTGCCCGCCGAGGTCATTCCCGGGCTGCTGGCCGGGCTGGTGGACAAGTCGATCCTCATCTGGTCGCCCACCGGCGGCGGCGAGCGCTACCGCATGCTGGACACCATCCGCGAGTACGGCGCCATCTGGCTGGCCGCCCTGGGCGAGCAGGAGGGCCTGCGCCGCCGGCACCGCGACTACTACCTGGCCATGGCCCGCCGCGGCGACGCCGCCTGGTTCGGGCCCGACCAGGTCTCCTGGAACGACCGCACCACCGCCGAGCACGACAACCTGCGCACCGCGCTCGACTTCTCCCTCGCCAACCCCGCCGACCACACCGCGCTGGAGCTGGCCGCGGCGCTGTGGTTCTTCTGGTATCCGTGCGGCTTCCTGCGGGAGGGCCAGCACTACCTGGAGCGCGCGCTGGCCTGCGACACCGAGCCGGGCGTCGTGCGCAACCGCGCCCTGTGGGTGTGCAGCCTGACCCTCATGGTGCAGGGCGACCCGACCGCCGGCATGGCCTGGGCCGCCGAGTGCGCGGGCGTCGCCGAGCAGCTCGGCGACACCTCCGCCGCGCTCGCCGCGCAGGCCATGGTCATGGCCGCGGCCACCATCAGGGGCGACCTGGCGCTGGCGCTGGCGCTGGCCGACAGCCTGCTGGCCGTGCACCGGCCCGAGCACGGGCTCACCCTGCCCACGCTGCTGGCCCGTCTGTGCCAGAGCCACGTGCACACCGCCCAGGGTCGCGTCGAGGACGCCGTCAAGGCGCTGGAGGAGATGTGCGCCGAGTGCGACAAGCACGGGGAGCGCTGGATGCGCGCCTACGCCGACCTCTTCCGCGCCCAGGCGGAGCTGTCGCTGGGCCGCAACGAGGCGGCGCAGCGGTACGCCAGGTCGGCGCTGGAGATCAAGCACCGCCTGCACGACAGCATCGGCATCGCCCTGGCCCTCGACGTGCTGGCCTGCGCCGCGGCCGCCGCCGGTCAGGGCGAGCCGGCCGCGCGCCTGCTGGGGCTGGCCCAGCAGGTGTGGGAGACGATCGGGCGGGCGCAGATCGGCATCCGGGAGTGGGTCAGCGCCCGGGAGGAGAGCGAGCGGCTGGCGCGCGCGGCGATCGGCGACCGCGCCTTCCAGGCGGCCTTCCGCGCCGGGTACGAGACCGCGCTGGACACCGGCATCGCCCGCGTCCTCGACGCCGGCCTCTGACAGTCGTCAGGCGGGGGTGACCCGCGCGGCCGTGCTGAAGAGGAGGGGCTCCGCGCCAGGGCGGCAGACGAGCTGCAGGCCGACCGGCAGGCCGGCCACCGTGCCGGCGGGCACGGTCAGCGCCGGGAGCCCGAACACGTTCCACGGGCTGGTCAGCGCGAGCAGCGCGGGACGCACCGCGACCGGCCGGCCGGCCACCTCGATCTCACGGCGGTCCAGCGGCGGCGCGACGATCGGCACGGTGGGCAGCGCGATCACGTCGTGCCCGCCGAACAGCGCCGCCACCGCCCCGGCCAGCCGCTCCCTGGCCCGCAGGGCGCGCACGTACCGCCAGCCGGGCAGCTCGGCGGCGGCGCGCAGCCGCTCCAGCACCTCGGGGTCGAACAGCTCGGGCGCCCGCGCCAGCCGCTCCGCGTGCACCTCGGCCGTCTCGCAGCTCTGCACCGCCAGGTACGTCTCCCGCACCTCCTCGCCGAACCCCTCGGGCAGCCGCACCTCCGCCACCTCGCCCAGCAGGGCCCGCACGGTGTCCACCACCCGCCGGTCCCCGTCGAACAGGCACCCCGGATCCAGCCAGGCCACCCGCACCGGCCCGCCCGCCTCCCCGCCGGGCCCGCCCGCCTCTCCGCCAGGCCCGCCGGGCGAGCCCGCCTCTCCGGCCGTTCCGGTCGTGTCCCGGGCCGGCGCGGGCCCGGGACCGCCGGGCACGGCGCCGGACGTCAGGCAGTGGTAGGCGAGCAGGCAGTCCGCCGCCCCGCCGGCCAGGACGCCCACGTGGTCGAGGCTGCGCGACAGCGGGAACACCCCGTCCGCCGGGATCGCCCCGTACGCGGGCTTGAACCCCGCCACCCCGCACAGCGCGGCCGGGATGCGCACCGAGCCGCCCGTGTCCGTGCCGATCGCCAGCGGGACGACGCCCGCCGCCACGGCCGCCGCGCTGCCGCCGCTGGAGCCGCCCGACATGCGCCCGGTGTCCCGGGGGTTGCGCGAGGGCCCGTTGGCGGAGCGGTCGCCGGTGGGCCCGTACGCGAACTCGTGCGTCGTCGTCTTGCCCACGATCACCGCGCCGGCCGCGCGCAACCGGGTGACGCACACGGCGTCGGCGTCCGGGACGTGGCCGGCGAAGTGGCGCGAGCCCATGGTCGCGGGCAGCCCCGCCACGTCGATCAGGTCCTTCACCGCGACCGGCAGCCCGTGCAGCGGCCCCCGGTCGACGCCCGCGGCCAGCTCGGCGTCCGCCCGGCGGGCCGCCGCCAGCGCGCCGGCCGCGTCCACGGTGACGAACGCGTTCAGCGCCGGGTCGAGCGCCGCCGCGGCGTCGAGCGCCCGCTCGGCGAGGCCGGTGGCGGTCGCCCGCCCGTCGCGCAGGTCCCGGGCGAGCCCGGCGAGGGTGCGGCCGGCGAAGGGCCCGGGGGAGAGGTGGCCGGAGGAGGAGCGGGGGGTCAGCGGCATGGTGCTCTTTCTACCGTATCGACCCGCGGGCGCCCGCCCAGGCCGATGGCCCCTCGGGCGCCCAGGCCGGCCGGTCCGCGGGCGCCGGGTCAGGACGACTGGCCCAGGCGGTGGGCCAGGCGGTCCAGCGCGAGGTTGATCACGATGAAGATGCCCGCGATGAGGATCGCCGCGGGGATCACGTTGGAGAAGTTGGCCGCGATCCCGTTCAGCCCCCGGTCCACCAGCTCGTCGTAGCCCACGATCAGGCCCAGGGCCGAGTCCTTCAGCAGCACGATGAACTGGCTGACCAGCGCGGGCAGCATGGCCTTGACGGCCTGCGGCAGCAGCACCAGCCGCAGCACCTGCCCCTTGCGCATGCCGACCGCGTACGCCGCCTCCCGCTGCCCCTTCGGCAGGCTCAGCACCCCGGCCCGGAGGATCTCCGCGATCACCGACCCGTTGTAGAGGGTCAGCCCGAACACCACGGCGGCGAAGGCCGAGATGTTCACCCCGATCAGCACGTACGACCCGAAGAAGGCGAAGAAGATCAGCAGCAGCAGCGGCACGGACCGGAAGAACTCCACCACGGCCGCCGCCGGCAGCCGGATCCACCGGTGCTCCGACAGCCGGGCGACGGCGAACACGATCCCGAACAGGGCGGCCAGCACCACCCCGGCGACGGCCGCGGACAGCGTCCCGGCCAGGCCGGGCAGGATGAATGTGGCCCACACGTCGCCGCGCAGCAGCGGCGTCCACTTCTCGGCCGCCCACTGGCCCTTGTCGTCGAAGCGCACGTAGACGAAGGCCGCCACCGCCAGCAGCGCGGCCGCCACCACGACCGTCAGCAGCCGGTTGCGCCGCACGCCGCGCGGCCCCGGGGCCTCGTACAGGTTGGCGTAGCTCATCGCGCCACCGCCATCCGCCGCGACAACCAGCCGAACAGCAGCCCCATCGGCAGGCAGAGCAGCACGAACCCGGCGGCGAAGCCGAGGAAGATCTCGATGACCTGGTCGCCGTACGTCTCGATCAGCTCACGCATCCGCACCGACGCCTCGCTCACGCCCACCACCAGCGCGATCGTGGTGTTCTTGGTCAGCGCGATGAGGATGCTGCCCAGCGGCGCCACCACGGCGCGGAACGCCTGCGGCAGCGTGATCAGCGCCAGCGTCCTGACGAAGCCCAGCCCGAGCGAGCGGGCCGCCTCCGCCTGCCCCACCGACACCGTGTTGAGCCCGGAGCGCAGCGCCTCGCACACGAAGGCCGAGGTGTAGGCGGTCAGCCCGATCACGGCGAGCCAGAAGTTGTTGGTCGCGATGTCGTCCGACAGCTCCAGGCCCAGGTTCGCTCCGATGCCGAGCCCGGTGAACAGCAGCACCAGCGTGAGCGGGGTGTTGCGGAGCACGGTCACGTACGCGGTCGCGGCGGTGCGCAGCGCGCCCAGCGGGGCCACCCGCATGGCGGTCAGCACCGTGCCCAGCACCAGCGAGCCGAGCGCGCTGACCGCCGTCAGCCGCACCGTCATCCAGAAGGCGGCCAGGATCGTGCCGCCCTCGGTCAGCAGCGCTTCCATCGGCCTCAGTACCGCTCGAGCTGCGGGGCCTGCGGCACGGCGAAGCCGGAGGCGCCCACGCTGGCCTGCAGCGCCTTGGTCCAGCTCCCGTCGGCGAACATCTTCTCCAGGGCGTCGTTGATCGCCTTGCGCCCGGCGGTGTCGTCCTTCTTCAGCCCGATGCCGTACTTCTCGGTGCTGAACGGCTTGCCGACCACCTTGAGCTTGCCCGGGTGCTGCGCGGCGTAGCCGGCCAGGATGACGTTGTCGGTGGTCAGGGCGTCGAGCTGGCCGCCGAGCACGCGGTCCACGCAGGACGAGTACGTGCGCTCCTCCTGGAGCTGCGCCTCCTTGGCGTACTCCGTCTTGACCTTCTGGGCCGGGGTCGAGCCGGCGACCGAGCAGAGCTTCTTGCCGTTGAGCGCCTCGGGCCCGGTCAGCGCCGCGTCGTCGGCCCGTACCAGCAGGTCCTGGCCGGCCACGAAGTACGGCCCGGCGAAGGAGACCTTCTGCTTGCGCGCGTCGGTGATCGAGTACGTGGCCACCACCATGTCCACCTGGCCCTGCTCGATGAAGGCCTCGCGGTTGGCCGACACGGTCTCCTTGAACGTGATGCCGGAGGGCTCGACGCCGAGCTGCTTGGCGACGTACTTGGCGACCTCGATGTCGAAGCCGGTGAAGCTGCCGTCCGGCGTGCGCAGCCCCAGGCCCGGCTGGTCGGCCTTGACGCCGATCACCAGCTTCTTGTCGTTCTTGGCCTTGTCCACGATGGAGGCGTTGCTCGCCGCGGCCTGGCCGCCGCACGCGGTGGCGGTCAGGGAGAGGGCGGCCACGGCGAACACGGCGTAGAGGGATCTGCCGAACATGACACTCCTTAGTGGGTCAGGATCTTGGCGAGGAAGGAAGAGGCGCGGTCGCTGCTCGGCGCGCCGAAGAAGGCGTCGGGGGAGTTCTGCTCGACGATCTCGCCGTCGGCCATGAAGACGACCCGGTCGGCGGCGCGCCGGGCGAAGCCCATCTCGTGGGTGACGACGACCATCGTCATGCCCTCGCGGGCCAGCGCCGTCATGACCTCCAGCACCTCGTTGACCATCTCCGGGTCCAGCGCCGAGGTGGGCTCGTCGAACAGGATCGCCTTCGGGTCCATGGCCAGCGCCCTGGCGATGGCCACCCGCTGCTGCTGCCCGCCGGAGAGCTGGGCGGGGAACTTGGCGGCCTGGGCGCCGATCCCGACCCGGTCGAGCAGCTCGCGCGCCTTGCGCTCGGCCTCGGCCCGGCTCCGCTTCAGCACGTGCACCTGGCCCAGGACGACGTTGTCCAGGACGGTCTTGTGCGCGAACAGGTTGAACGACTGGAACACCATGCCGACCTCGGCGCGCAGCCGGGCCAGCGCCCTGCCCTCGGCCGGCAGCGCTCTGCCGTCGAGGGTGATGGTGCCGGAGTCGATGCTCTCCAGCCGGTTGATCGCGCGGCACAGGGTGGACTTGCCAGCACCGGACGGGCCGATGATCACCACGACCTCGCCCTGCCGGACGGTCAGGTCGACGTCCCTGAGCACGTGGTGCTCGCCGTAGCGCTTGTTGACCTGCTGCAGGACGATCAGGTCCCCCGGGGTCATGCGTCACGCTCCTCGTGTCGGTCAGCGTTGGCGTAACCGTAGGAGCCGGGGATGCCCGGGAAGGGCTTGTGATCGTTCTGCTTAGTTTGTGATCATTCTGCTCAGCGGCGGGTCAGGGGGTGGCCGGTCTGGCCGACTCGGAGGTGACGCCGGTGACCCCGATGGTGGCCATGTAGGCGCGGTCCCACTCGCCGTCGCGCAGCCAGCGCGCGATCAGCCCGTTGAGGTAGTCGCGGAAGGCCACGTCGTGCTTGCGCACGCCCATCCCGTACGGCTCGCGCCCGAAGGGCTTGCCGACCAGCCGCAGCGTGTCGCGGTGCTGGGCCAGCAGCCCGAGCAGGATGGTGTCGTCGGTGCTGAGCGCGTCCACCCGCCCGGCGATCAGCGCGGGGATGCAGATGCTGTAGGCGTCCACGATCTCCAGGTGGGCGCGGGGCACGGTGGCGCGCAGGCGTTCGACGGAGGTGGAGCCGCGCGCGGTGCAGACCGACTTGCCGTCCAGGTCGGCCACCTCGTTGATGGTGCCGTCGCCGATGCGCACGAGCAGGTCCTGGCCGGCGTAGTAGTACGGCTCGGTGAAGGAGACCCGCCGGCCGCGGGCCGGGGTGATCGAGTAGGTGGCGATGACGAGGTCCACCACGCCCTGCTCGATGAAGTTCTCGCGCTCGCGCGAGACGGTCTCCACGAAGCGGATGTTGCGCTCGCTGCCGGTGAGGTCTCTGGCCAGCAGCCGGGCCATCTCGGCGTCGAAGCCGGTGATCCGCCCGGTGGCCGGGTCCTTGTAGCCGAACATCGGCTGGTCGAACTTGATGCCGACGGTGAGGATGCCGCGCTCCCTGATGCGGGCCATCGTCGAGTCCTCGGGGAAGGGGTCCGCCTGGCCGCACCCGACCGGCAGCAGGCAGACCAGCGCCGCCGCGACGCACGCCCGGAACGCCCTGAGCGCCCTCATCGGACGCGGTACCGGTGCTGCGGGCGTCCCGTCGTGCCGTACTTCGGCCGGCCCTCGACCAGCCCCCGCTCGGCCAGGTGCTCCAGGTAGCGGCGGGCGGTGGCCCGGCTGACGCCCACCATCCCGGCCAGCTCGTCGGCCGAGGCGTCCTCGACCTCCGACAGCGCGTCCAGCACCGCCTGCTCGGTGGCCGGGGAGATGCTCTTGGGGCGGGTGCCCGCGTCGAGGTGGAGCACGCGGAAGAGGTTGTCGATCTCCTGCTGGTCGGTGAAGCGGGAGCCGGACTCGAGCTGCTTGACCGAGGCGGCGTAACGTAACAGCGCCTGCTCCAGGGTGCCCGCCCTGGTGGGTTTGACCAGGTAGTTCAGGGCACCGCGCTGCATGGCCGCGCGTACCGTGGCCGACTCCTTGCGGCCGGAGATCACGATGATGTCGGCGGGCGGCTGGTCGGGCCGGCGCAGCCGGTGCGCGACCTCCAGGCCGGGCATATCAGGGAGATGGAGGTCGAGCAGGATCAGCTGCGGCGCGAACCGTCCGGCGGCGGCCAGCGCCGCGTGCCCGGTGTGCGCGATGCCCACGACCCTGAAGCCGAGCACCCGGTTCACCTGCGCGTGCAGCGCGGCGGTGACGACGGGGTCGTCGTCCACGATGAGAACGGTGATGTCCCTGAGCTCAGGCACCGACACGCTCCTCGTCATACTGGTCGCTTACCGCAGCTTATGCGGGTTTTCCGCAAAAAGATCAACTTTTGCTCGTTCTGCTCACGGAGAACCGGCGCGCGCGCCCCTTCTTTACCTACTCTGTACCCGAGCGAGTGGGGGGAGGGACGGACGCCCGTGCGATGGTTGCTCGCGGTGACGGCCCTGTGGACGTTGCTCGGCCTGCTGCCCCTGGCGCTGCTCACCTCCTCCAGCATCTCGCTGTCGGAGCACGCGGTCAGGGGAGAGGCCGACCACCGGGTCAGGACCACCGCGTCCGTGAGCCGCGTCGTGGTGGAGCAGCAGATGGGCTCGCTCAAGCAGCTCGTCACCGCCTTCGCGCAGCGGCCCCAGGTGCGCCAGGCGGTGGCCGACCCCGCCCCCGGCACCCTGCGCGACTGGCTCGGCGAGCTGCGGCGCATGCGCGACGGCGTCAGCGGCCTGATCATGATCTCCCCCGAGGGCGACATGCTGGGCGCCGAACCGCCGACCGTGCTGCCGCAGGACGTCAGCACCACCGACTGGTACCGCGCCGTCCGCGACGAGCACCAGGCCCACGTCTCCCAGGCGTACACGCCCACGATGGTCGGCGTGTCCAGGGCCGTCGCCGTGGCCGCGCCCATCCCCAGCGCGGACGGCACCGCCATGCTCGGCATGCTCACGGTCGTCTACAGCCTCGACGCCATCCAGGAGTTCGCCGAGGAGGCCGCCAACGCGCAGGACATCCGGCTGCTCATCACCGACAAGGCCGGCGTGCTCGTCGCCGACCCCGGCCGGCAGCTCTACGCGCTGACCTCCCTGCGCGAGGACCCCCGGGTGGACCGCGCGCTCAACGGGCAGGCGTGGAACGGCGAGTACAACGGCATCGACGGCCTCGTCCTGTCGGCCTCCGAGCCCATCCCGAGCATCGGCTGGACGGTCACCGCCGAGGTCTCCGCCACCGAGGCGATGGCCTCGGCCGAGCAGCTGCGCGCCAACGTGCTGACCGTCGCGCTGCTGCTCGCCCTGCTCATCCTCAGCGGCCTGGGCCTGCAGATCCACTCCACCCGCGGCCGCCGCCGGGCCCAGGCCACGCTGGCCAGGTACGCCGCCGAGCTGGCCGACGCCAGGGACGAGGCGGTCAGCGCCTCCAGCGCCAAGTCCGAGTTCGTGGCCAAGATCAGCCACGAGATCCGCACCCCGATCAACGGCGTGCTCGGCATGAACTCCCTGCTCATGGGCACCCGCCTGGACGAGGAGCAGCGCTACTACGCCAGCACCGCCCAGGAGTCGGCCCAGAACGTGCTGCGCCTGCTCGACGACTTCCTCGACCTGTCCAGGATCGAGGCGGGCCACCTCCAGGTCGAGGAGGTGCCGTTCGACCTGCCGCGCCTGTGCGACGAAGTGGTGGCGCCGTTCGCGCCGTACGCCTACGAGCAGGGCCTGTGGCTGACGCTGCGGCTCGACGAGAACGTGCCCAGCCAGGTCTGCGGCGACCCCGCCCGGCTGCGCCAGGTGCTGACCAACCTGGTCGGCAACGCGCTGAAGTTCACCTTCCAGGGCGGCGTGGACCTGCACGTCACCCTCGACGAGGGCGAGCCGGGCCAGGAGCGGGTGGTGCTGCGCTTCGCGGTGGCCGACACCGGCATCGGGGTCGGCCCCCAGGACCGGGAGCGGGTCTTCGGCGTCTTCCGCCAGGTCGACTCGCCCATCACGCGCAGGACCGGCGGCAGCGGGCTGGGGCTGGCCATCAGCAGGCAGCTCGTCGAGCTCATGGGCGGGCGGATCGGGCTGGACAGCGTCGAGGGCGTGGGCAGCCGGTTCTGGGCCACGCTGCCGGTGGACGTGCTCACCTGGGCGGAGCCGGGGGCGGGGACCCTGGAGGGGCGGCGCGCGCTGGTGGCCGACCCGCGGCCCGAGGACCGCACGCTGGCCGCGCGGCTGCTGGCCCAGGCGGGGGCCGAGGTGGAGGAGACCAGGGACGAGCGCACCGCCCTGGCCCGCCTGCGGGCCGCCGCGGCCGAGGGGGCGCCGTACGAGCTGGCCGTGGTCGCGCTGGACCTCGGCGCGGGGGCCGAGGCCGCGGGCGGCACGAACGGTTCCGGCGGCTCGAACGGTTCGGGCGGTGCTGGAGGGGCGCACCCCGGCGAGCCCGCGGCGCCGCGCTCGCTCGCCCACGCGATCCTCACCGACCCCCTGCTGCAGGCCACCAGCGTCATCGTGGTCGTCACGCCGGGCCGCTCCGGGTTCGCCTGGCCGGGTGCGGCAGGGGAGCGGGCCGTGCAGTCGATGACCCGGCCGCTCAGCCGCCGCCGCCTGCTGGCCGCCGTGGAGAACGCCCTGGGCGCCCCCGAGTGCCCCGGCGAGCCACGCGAGGGCGCCCAGGCCGACGGCGGCGCCGAGGGCGCGCGCATCCTGGTGGCCGAGGACGACGAGGTCAGCCGCCAGGTGGCGATGCTCGTCCTGGGCCAGGCCGGACACTCGGTCGAGGTGGTCGACGACGGGGCCAAGGCGGTGCGCGCCGTGCTGACCGGCGGGTACGACCTGGTGTTCATGGACTGCCAGCTCCCCGTGCAGGACGGCCTGGCCGCCACCGAGGAGATCAGGCGGCGCGAGGAGGCGCACACCCCGATCATCGCGATGACCGCCGCCGCCATGCCCGGCGACCGCATCCGGTGCCTGGAGGCGGGCATGGACGACCACCTGGCCAAGCCCGTGGACTGGCCGCGCGTGCTGGCCAGGATCCCCGAGTGGACGGCCTCGGCCGGGCTGCCGCCCGAGCTGGCCGGGCTGTCGCAGGAGGCCATCGCCGACGTGGCGCGGGCGTACCTGGCGACGGCGACGCGCACGTACGAGGAGCTCAGGCAGGCCGTGCGGGACGGCGACCAGGAGAGCGCCGCCGCGCTCGCGCACCGGCTCAAGGGGGCCTGCGCGACGGTCGGCGCGGCCCGCGAGGCCGAGCTGTGCCGCCGCGCCGAGGACCTGGCCAGAGCCGGTCACACCGTGGACGAGGCGCTCCTGGACGAGCTGGGCGGCCTGCTCGGCGACGTGCCCGACTGGATGGGCGCCTCCCGCCCGTGACGTGACACCGGCGCGTCGCGCCCTGACCCGCCTGGCCCGTCGCGCCCTGACCCGGCGACGGCGCCCGGCTTCGGTTCCGCCGGCTTTACGGTTTTCCGCCATCGAGGTCGGCGGGCCGCCTCCATGGTGGCGGCCCCGTCCCGCGCCTAGCGTGGGGCGACGTGATCAGTCTGAAGAACCTCGGCAAGAGGTACGGCGACCGGCTCGCGGTCGACGACCTGACGCTGGAGCTGAAGCCCGGCACGGTGACCGGCTTCCTCGGCCCGAACGGCGCGGGCAAGTCGACCACGATGCGCCTGATCCTCGGCCTCGACCGCCCCACCTCGGGCACCGCGCTCATCGGCGGCCTGCCCTACCACCGCATCGGCAACCCGCTGCGCACCGTCGGCGCGCTGCTCGACGCGCGGGCCGTGCACCCGGGCCGCAGCGGCCGGGCCCACCTGACCGCGCTGGCCCGCAGCAACGGCATCCCGCAGCGCCGGGTGGGCGAGGTGCTGGAGACGGTCGGCATGGCCGCCGCGGCGCGCAAGCGGGCCGGAACCCTCTCCCTGGGCATGAGCCAGCGGCTCGGCATCGCCGCCGCGCTGCTCGGCGACCCGGCGGTGCTGATGTTCGACGAGCCCGTCAACGGGCTCGACCCGGACGGCGTGCGCTGGGTGCGCGGGCTCATGCGCTCGCTGGCCGCCGAGGGCCGCACCGTGTTCGTCTCCAGCCACCTGATGAGCGAGATGCAGCTCACCGCCGACCACCTCGTGGTGATCGGCAAGGGCCGGCTCATCATGGACGCGCCGCTCGCGGACGTCCTGGCGGGCAGCTCGCTGACGGCCGTGCTGGTCCGCAGCCCGCACGCCGGGGACCTCGCCGACCGGCTGCGCGCCGCCGGCATCAGGGTGGACCGGCTCGGCGAGAACGAGATCGAGGCCACCGGCGCGTCCATCGAGCGCGTCGGCGACCTGGCGCACGAGGCCGGCATCCGCCTGCACGAGCTGCGCACCAGGGAGGCTTCCCTGGAACAGGCCTATCAGGAGCTGACGTCGGGCAGCGTGGAGTACGGGGCGAACGCATGAGGGCGCTGGGCCGGACGATCGGCTCCGAATGGGCCAAGCTGTGGTCGGTCAGGTCCACGTGGTGGTGCCTGGCCTGCGCGCTCGTGCTCAACGTGCTGGCCTCCGTCACCCTGGGCGGGGCCGCCGCCACCGAGGCGATGCGCGCGGGCGCGGCCGGCACGCGGGTCGTGGCCAGCTCGCCCGTGGTCTCGGCCTCGTCGTTCGTGCAGTTCGCGCTGGTGGCGCTGGCGATGCTGGCGATCACCTCGGAGTACACCTCCGGCGGCATCAGGGTCACGCTGCAGGCCACGCCCGTGCGCGGAATGGTGCTGGCGGCCAAGGCGCTGGCGGTGGGGCCGGTGATGTTCGCGGCGGGCGTGCTCACGGGGGCCGTGGCGACGGCGGCCGTTCACCTGGTGCTGTCGGTCGACGCGTTCGGCGGGTTCGTGGTGCTGCCCTTCGGCGAGGTGCTGTCCGACCTGGTGGGCATGGGGGTGTTCTACGCGCTGGTGTCGGTGATGACCGTCGGCGTCGGAGCCGCGGCGCGCAGCGCGGCCGGCACGCTGACCGTGGTGTTCATGCTGCTCATGGGGGTGCCGCTGATGGTCCTCATGACGGGCAGCCCGGCGCTGGTCGAGGCCTCGCTGCGCATGCCGATGTTCGCCGGCCTGGCGTTCATGGGCAGCGCGGACAACCTCACCGGCGGGCCGATGCCGTACTCGGCGGGGGAGGGGCTGGCGTGGCTGCTGGCCTGGGCGGCGGTGGCCGTCGCGGCCGGCCACGTCGTGCTGCGCCGCCGTGACGCCTGACCCCACCGCCCGCCCGGGCGACCGGCACGCCCGCCCGGGTTCGGGGGGCGCCGGTGCAGGGCGTGCCGGCGGGGGCCGCGGCCGGCCCGGCGGCCGCCTAGACTTCACGCACGTGTCAGGCACGCGCATCGCCTCCGCCCTGGCGGGAGTCCTCCTCGGGATGGCCCTCGGCTTCGTCGAGCTGGCCTTCCTCTGCGTGGCGGCGCCCGCCCGGCTGATCCCGCCGCTGCGCCCCGCCGTCGCGCGCGGGCTGGCCCGGCTGACCGCGCTGGAACGGGCCCGGCTGTCGCGCCGGCTCGGCCACGGCGCCGCCCCGCGCGAGGGCGGCTACGCCTTCCTCGCCGCCCGCGCCGTGTTCGGCGTCACCAGCGCGTACATCTGCGCCGCCACCGGGTTCCTGGCCGCCCTGCTGCTGGCCGGCGGCGCCTGGGACCTGCTGTGGAACGAGCCGGACCACGTGCCGCTCAACCTGCCCGGCGTCAGGCTCGTCACCCGCCCCGGCGCCGTCGGCCTGACCGCCGGCGCGCTCCTGGCGTTCGTGCTGGTCGTCCTGCTCGTGGCCGTCGCCGCCCTCGACCGCCGCCTGGCCGTGCACTTCCTCGGCCCCGGCAGCGAGGAGCTGATGCGCCGGCGCATCGCCGAGCTGACCGCGACCCGCTCCGGCATCGTGCGGGCCGTGGACGACGAGCGCCGCAGGATCGAGCGCGACCTGCACGACGGCGTGCAGCAGCGCGGCGTCGCCCTGGCCATGCTGCTCGGCCGCGCCAGGCACGACCCCGGGCAGGCGGCCGAGCTGGTCGGCCAGGCCTACCTCGAGTCGCGCCGCCTCCTCGACGAGCTGCGCGACGTGGCCTGGCGCGTCTACCCGACCGCGCTCGACGAGCTGGGGCTGCGCGCCGCCCTGGACGGCGTCGCGGAACGCGCCGGCGTGCCCGTCACCGTGCACTACGGGCTGACGCGAAGGCCCGCCTCGGAGATCGAGACCGCCGTCTACTTCGTGGCCCGCGAGGCCATCACCAACGCCGTCAAGCACGCCCGCGCGCATGACATCCTGGTGGTGCTGAGCGAGGACGAGCGGACGGTGAGCGTGACCATCTCAGACGACGGCCAGGGCGGGGCCGACCCGGCCGGCGGCGGCCTGTCCGGGCTGGCCAGGCGGGTCCTGGCGCTCGACGGCACGTTCACCGTCGACAGCGCCCCCGGCGGCCCCACCAGGATCGCCGCCACGCTGCCCAAGGCGCCGCCGTGCGAGTGATCCTGGCCGACGACTCCGTGCTGCTGCGCGAGGGCCTGACCCGGCTGCTCGCCGACGCCGGCCACGACGTCGTCGCCGCCGTCGGCGACGCGCCCGCGCTGCTCGACGCCGTCGCGCTGCACCGCCCCGACGTGGCCGTGATCGACGTGCGCATGCCGCCCACGCACAAGGACGACGGGCTGCGGGCCGCGCTGGAGATCCGCGAGCGCCTGCCGGGCGTCGGCGTGCTCGTCCTGTCGCAGTACATCGAGCAGCACTACGCCGCCAGGCTGCTGACCGGGCCCACCGAAGGGCTCGGCTACCTGCTCAAGGACCGGGTCTCCGAGGTGACCGAGTTCCTCGACTCGCTGGAGCGGGTGCGCGCGGGCGGCACCGTCTTCGACCCCGAGGTGGTGCGCCGGCTCCTGGCCCGCACCACCCGCGCCGACCCGCTGAGCAGGCTCAGCCCGCGCGAGGGCGAGGTGCTGCGCCACCTCGCCCAGGGCTTCGTCAACGCCGCCATCGCCGAGCGCCTGCACGTCTCGCTCAGCACGGTCGAGAAGCACGTCAACGCCATCATGGACAAGCTCGACCTGCCCCGCGACCCCGGCTACAGCCGGCGCGTGCTGGCGATCCTGCGCTACCTGGAGAGCTGAGGCTCCTGGGGTTGGGCGGGTCCTGGGGAGCCGGGCGGCCTACGCCTGCGTCAGGAACGACGGGTTGGAGGTGTCGCCGCGCAGCATCCGCGCCATGAAGTCCTGCAGCGACTTGGCGTCGTTCAGATGCGGGAACGGCTCCCGGGGCACGTCCACCTCCAGGAAGCGGCAGAGCGGCTCCCACCCCTCGCGCACGTCGAACACCAGCAGCCGCTCCGGCGGCAGGCTCGCCCGCACCGTGGCCGTGTGGCGCTCGAACGCCGCCACCGCGCTCGCCTCGTCGACCGGGCCGTCGGCCATCGTCCGGCCCGGCCCGAACAGCGCGGCGGCCATCCGGTCGAGCAGCGGCGTCAGCCGCCCCACCTCGGCCAGGAAGGTCCCGGCCGGCGGCGGCGGCCCCTCGGGCGAGAGAGCTCGCGGCCCGGTCTCGATCAGCGTCATCATGCTGCGGTACCAGGCGTGCGGCTCGCGCACGGTGAGCACGACCTTCGCCTCCGGGTACGCCAGCGCCTGCTCCCGCCAGAAGTGGGAGGCCGGCCAGTCCACGCTCGACCGGAACCCCTCGAGCACGTGATCCCAGTCCACCGGCCCGTCCCCGGCCAGGGGCAGCCAGCGGTCGATGCGGGCCGGGCCGCTCATGACGTCGTACATGTGGTGGCAGGGGCCGAATCCCAGCCGCTCCAGCGCGGCCTTCATGGAACTGGTCCCGGTGCGCGGGAAACCCGCGCCTATGACGGTCAGCACATCGCACCTCCCACAGTTGTCTACCTCATTGATCGGAAAGGTCGAGGACACTGTGACGGCACGCGACGGATTGGCTGATGTGGCCTCGGGGTAAGGAGCACAGTCGGCTCCACCGAGGAAAGGACCCCATGATGACCGTCATGCTCGCCGACGGCCGCCCGATGCCGCGCCTGGGCCTGGGCACCTGGCCCATGAACGACGAGGAGGCCCGTCAGGCCGTCACCTACGCCGTCTCGCTCGGCTACCGGCTGATCGACACCGCCGCCTCCTACGGCAACGAGGCCGGCGTCGGCGCCGCCGTGGCGGAGGCGTCCGTGGCGCGCGAGGAGCTGTTCGTCACCACGAAGCTGCGCGGCTCCCACCACGGTTACGATGCCGCCATGCGCGGCTTCGAGGAGAGCCGGGCCAGGCTCGGCCTCGACTACGTGGACCTGTTCCTCATCCACTGGCCGCTGCCCGGCCGGGGGCTCTACGTCGACACCTGGCGCGCGTTCACGCACCTGCGCGAGCAGGGCCTGGTCCGCTCGATCGGCGTGTCCAACTTCACGCCCGGGCAGATCGAGCGCCTGGTCGCCGAGATCGGCGTCTGGCCGGCCGTCAACCAGGTCGAGCTGCACCCCGGCTTCCCGCAGCGCGAGCTGCGCGCCTGGCACGCCGAGCACGACATCGTGACCGAGTCGTGGAGCCCGCTCGGCGCCGGCTCCAAGCTGCTCGACGACCCCGTGGTGGCCGACCTGGCCGCCGCGCACGGCCGTACCCCCGCGCAGGTCGTGCTCCGCTGGCACCTGCAGCTCGGCGCGGTGCCGATCCCCAAGTCGGCCGACCCCGAGCGCATCCGGCAGAACTTCGAGGTCTTCGACTTCAGCCTGTCGCCCGACGAGATGGCCCGGCTCGACGACCTCGACACCGGCGGCCGCCTCGGCGGCGACCCCGACACGCACGTCGAACTCTGACCGGAGGCGACCATGGCGCACGACCAGGAGAGCGGCCCCCGAGACGGCGCCGACCCCTTCGAGGACATGCTCGCCGAGCTGGCCGGGCGCCGCGAGGAGTTCCACGAGCTGCGCTACGTCCCCAGAGACTTCGTCGACCGGCTCAAGACGCTCGGCCTCTACCGGGCCGCCACGCCCGAACGGTTCGGCGGGCAGACCATGCCGCCCGCCGAGTTCCTCAGGAAGATCGAGCGGATCTCGGCCGTCGACGGCTCCACCGGCTGGGTCGCCAGTTTCGGCTCCCAGCTCGTCTACCTGGGCCCGCTGCCGCTGGAGACCCAGGCCAAGCTGTACGCTGACGGCCCCGACGTCGTCTTCGCCGGCGGGCTGTTCCCGGTCCAGCCGGCCACCCCGACCGCGCGCGGCTTCCTGCTCAACGGCCGGTGGAAGTTCGCCAGCGGCTGCATGGCGGCCGACGTCGTCTGCGTCGGCATCCCCGGCGACGACGCCACCGCCGGCAAGCCGCGCGGCGTGGTCCTCACCCCCGACCGCCTGGAGATCGTCCGCGAGTGGGACGTCGTCGGCATGCGGGCCACCGGCTCCTTCGACCTGGTCGCCAAAGACGTCGAGGTCGACAGGGAGTGGTCCTTCATCAGGGGCGGCCCGCCGGTGATCGACGAGCCGCTCTACCGCTATCCCGCGATCGCGTACGCCGCCCAGTCGCTCTCCGTCGTCTCCGCCGGCGTGGCCAGGGCCGCGCTCGACTTCGCCGAGCGGACCGGAAGCGGCCGGGCGAGCATCACCGGCGCGCCGCGGCTCGCCGAGCGCGCCTACTACCGGGCCGGCGTCGCCGAGGCGGAGGCCGCGCTGCGCTCCGCCCGCGCCTACTTCTACGAGGCCGCCGAGGAGGCGTGGGACTCACTCGCCGCCGGCGGCGAGGTCGGCGACGAGCAGAACGCGCACCTGCGGCTCTCCGCCGCCCACCTCGCCAGGACGGCGGCGGAGGTGGTGGCCAAGGTCGTCTCCCTGTCCGGCACCGCCGCCATCCACCGCACCCACCCGCTGCAGGCCCTGCTCGGGGACGCGCTGGTGCCCCAGGAACACGCCTTCCTCAGCCCCGCCATGTACGACGCCGCCGGCGCCGTCCTCATGGGCCACCCGCCCACCGTCCCGGCCTTCCGCTGACCCGGCCGGGCGCGGCAGGGGTGAGCGGCGAGAAGGCCACGATCGGCGCGACGCTCGGCTGGCTGACCGACTCCCTGGAGCGCTCCGTCACGTGACCCGGAGCACGCCGTCAGGCGGGGCGGCGGCGGGGAGTGGAGTGGGTCAGGCGGTGCGGGGGCGGGTGAGGAGGACGGCGAGGGCGGCCGTCAGGAGCCAGGCCGAGGTCAGGACGATCAGCCAGGTCCAGCCCACGCGGTCGTACACGACGGCGCCCGCCGTGCCGCCCACGCCGCTGCCCAGGTAGTAGCAGAGCGTGTACAGCCCGGCGGCGCGGCCCCGGGCGGCCGGGGGCGCGTCGGCGGTGACCCAGGCGTTGGCGATGGCGTGCGCGGCGAAGAACCCGGCGGTCAGGACGGCGAAGCCGGCCGCTATGACGGGCAGGGACGACGCGGCGGTCAGCGTGGTCCCCGCCACCGTCACGACCAGCGCCGCGACCAGCGCCGGCGTCCTGCCCAGGCGGCCGGCCAGCCTGCCCGCGGCGGCCGAGGAGACCGTGCCCATGGCGTAGGACAGGAAGACCAGGGAGGCGGCGGCCGGGGCGAGCGAGAGGGGCGGCGCGGCCAGCCGGAACCCGGCGGCGTTGTACAGCGCCACGAACGCCCCCATCGCCAGCGCCCCCACCGCCATCGGCGTCGCCAGCCTCCACCCCAGCCGCACGCGCCCGGCAGGCACGCCGTCCCGCGCTCCGGCGCGCGCCGCATCGTCCCGTGGCTCGGCCCTCGTGCCGACGCCGGCACCGGCGCCCTCCCGCGCGCAGGTTTCCGCGCCGGCCTGAGGCTCGGCGCCGCCGGCGGTGGTGCCGCCGGCGGTGGTGCCGGTGGCGGGGGGCTTGCCGGCGGGGAGGGTGGCCGCGGTGAAGATCGCGCAGATCAGGGCCACGGCGGCCACCGCGAGCAGGGCTCCGTGCCAGCCCAGCGGGCCGGCCGCGAAGCCGGCGCCGAGCCGTCCCAGCATGCCCCCGACCGAGTTGCCCGCGATCATCGCCCCCACCGCCCCGGCCGGCCGCGCGATGCCGACCTGGTCGGCCAGGTACGCCGCCGCCACCCCCGCGAACCCGGCGATCGCCACCCCCTGCACCCCGCGCAGCACGAGCAGCACCGGAAAGGACGGCGCCAGCGGCAGCAGCAGCCCGATCACCGCCGCGGCGAGCACCGACCAGAGGATCACCCGCCGCCGCCCCACCACCCCGGCCAGCCACGCCAGCGGCAGCACCGCCACGGCCAGCGCGGCGGTCGCCACCGAGACGGCCAGCGACGCGCTGCCCGGGTCCAGCCGGTAGGCCGCCGCGAGCTGGGGCAGCACCGGCTGCGGCGCGTACAGCAGGGCGAACGACGACAGCCCCGCCGCCGCCACGGCGGCGCTGACGCGCCGGGTGCCGACGGAGGCGGGAGCGGAAGAAGCCTCAAGAACCACCACCCGCCAAACGCTAAGCAAGGCTAATAAATACGTCTAATACTGTGATGAGCGATAATTCATACCGTGATGGATGATTCCGACGACCGCCTGGCCGCCCGCCTGGCCCCGGCCCTCGCGCTCCTGGCCGCCGTGGGCGAGACCGGCCACGTGACCCGGGCGGCCGAGCTCCTCGGCATCCCGCAGCCGACGGCCAGCCGCCGCCTGGCCGCCCTGGCCGAGCTGGTCGGCGCGCCGCTGGTGCTCCCGTCCGGCCGGGGCATCCGCCTGACCAGGGCGGGCCGCACGCTGGCCGCCTCCGCCACCCGCGCCCTGGCCACCGTGACCGCCGCCGCCCGCGAGGTGCGCGAGGAGATCGACCCCGGCAGCGGCCGCATCGTGCTCGGCTTCCTGCACCTGCTCGGCCGCACCCTGGTGCCGTCGCTCATCGGCGGCTTCCGCGCGCGCAGCCCGGGCGTGCGCTTCAGCCTGGTCCAGGGCTCGCGGCAGGACATGCTGGACGCGCTCCGCGAGGGCGAGATCGACCTGGTGTTCGTCGCCCCCATGCCGCTGGACGACCCCGGCCTGGTCAGCCGCCCGCTCGCCGACCAGGAGCTGGTGCTCGTCGCGCCGCGCACCCACCCCCTGGCCGCCAGGCGGCGGGCGCGCGTCGCGGACCTGGAGGGGGAGGACCTGGTGATGATGGAGCACGGGTACGGGCTGCGCCAGATCACCGACGACCTCTGCGCGGCGGCCGGCTTCGAGCCGCGGGTCGCCTTCGAGGGGCAGGAGTCGGAGACCGTCCGCGGGCTGGTGGCGGCCGGGCTCGGGGTGGCCCTCCTGCCCCGCTCCGACCACCCGCCGGCCGTCCTGAACGGCGGGGACGTGGTGGAGGTCCCGCTCTCGCCCCCGCTGTTCAGGACGATCGGCGTGAGCTGGCCCGCCGGCGACCGCCTGACCCCGGCGGCCCGCTCGTTCCGCGACCACGTCTGCTCCGGCGTCACCGACCTCGGCCCCGCCTTCCGCCCGCCCCACCGCCCTCCCGCGTAGCACCGGGAGCCGCGACGCCGCCGGTGGCGGCGCAGCCTGCGAAACCGCGCCCGGCCGCCCCCTGAATGCCCGCGGGCCGGCCGGGTGCTGGGCCAGACTGAGGCGCATGAATCATGACGGGGACGCGGGGGTGCCGGGTTCGCTGGCGCGGGTCCTGGCCGACGTGGCGGCCGAGCGGGTGGCCCAGGACGTACGGTTCGGGATGCAGCTGCTGCCGGACGGCACCGGCGGCGAGGACGCGACGGCCGACTCCGACCTGGCCAGGCAGGAGACCGACGAGGCCGCCAGGAGCGGGAAGCTGACCTGGCGGCACATCCTGGCCGAGGAGGTGATGGAGGCGTTCGCGGAGTCCGACCCGGGACGGCTGCGCAAGGAGCTCATCCAGGTGGCGGCCGTGGCGGTCAAGTGGACCCAGGCGCTCGACCGCCGCACCACCACCACCACCTGAAGCGCGCGACAGCGGTCAGGCGGGCTTCGCGCCGTAGATCGTGATGGCGAAGGGGCGGGGCGGCGTCTGGTAGACCTGCTCGGTCAGCCGGGCCAGTGACCCGTGCGCGTCGAGATAGCCGTGCAGCCGGGTCGCCTCGGGCCAGGGGTGCACCGCCACGAGCACCCCGTCGGGCGCGAGCAGCCCGCTGAGCTGCGCGGAGGCCCGCTGGAGGCGCTCGTGGCGGCCCAGGTAGTAGAGCGTCTCGGAACAGAAGACCAGGTCGAAGCGGTGCTCGGCCCGGTGGGTGAGGATGTCGGCCTGGATGAAGCGCACCCGGCCGCCGTCATCCGGCACGCGGGCGCGCGCCCGCTCCAGCGCCCGCTCCGACACGTCCACCCCGGTGATCTCCGCCTCGGGGTACGCCGCCGCGAGCGCCTGGGTGAACACGCCCTCCGCGCAGCCCACCTCGATGATGCGCCGGTACGGCCGGGGCGGCAGCTGCTCCAGCGTCGAGCGGTATTTGTGCTGCTCGTAGCCGTCGGTGGACAGCTTCCACGGGTCAGGGCTGCGGTGCCACCAGTCGAAGTAGCGGCGCAGGACGAGCCCTTGTCCCTTGGGTGGGAGCAGTGAAAGCGTGCGGAACAATGTACGGTGTGCCAGCTCGGGCAGACTGGGCAATGGCGGCCTCTCTCGGGTCTGAGACGGCGGTGCCGTCCGGGACGTGAGGTGAAGTCGTCGTCGGAAGGGGATGCCCGTTAGACGAGCGGGCGATACCTGATCGTGCCCGAGCCGCGCCGCTATTTCGCGCCGCGCGCTTTTTACGCCACGCGCCTTACCACCACCAGGCCTGAGCCGGCCCGCGCCCTCACTCCACCCGGTTGCGCAGCTCCCGCTTGAGCACCTTGCCCGAGGCGTTCTTCGGCAGGGCCGCCACGAACACCACCCGCTTGGGCGTCTTGAACGGCGCCAGCCGCTCGCGCAGGAACCCGATCAGCTCCTCGGCCGTCGCCTCGGCCCCCTCGCGCAGCACCACCGCGGCCGTCACCGCCTCGATCCACTTCTCGTCCGGCACGCCGAACACCGCCGCCTCCGCGACCGCCGGATGCCGGTAGAGCGCCTCCTCGACCTCGCGGCCGGCCACGTTCTCGCCACCTGACTTGATCATGTCCTTCTTCCTGTCCACCACCGACAGGTAGCCGTCGGCGTCCATGACGCCCAGGTCGCCGCTGTGGAACCAGCCGCCGCGGAACGCCTCGGCGGTCTTGTCCGGGTCGTTCCAGTAGCCGAGCATCGCGTGCGGGCTGCGGTGCACGATCTCGCCGACCACGCCGGGCGGCACCGGCTCGCCGGCGTCGTCCACGATCCGGGTCTCGACGTTCAGCGCGGGCCGGCCGGCCGAGCCGAGCCGGGTGAGCTGCTCGTCGGGGCCGAGGATGGTGGCGACGGGGGCCATCTCGGTCTGGCCGTAGAAGTTGAACAGCCGCACGCCGGGCAGGCGCGCGGCGATCTCCTTCAGCACCTCCACCGGCATGATCGAGGCGCCGTAGTAGCCCTTGCGCAGCGACGACAGGTCACGGCGGTCGAAGTCGGGGTGGCGCAGCAGCGAGATCCAGACCGTCGGCGGGCAGAACAGCTTGGTGGCGCGCTCGCCCTCGATCGTGGCCAGGATCGCCGCGGGGCTCGGGCCGGGCAGGATGATGTTGGTGGCGCCCAGGTAGACGCCCGGCATCAGGAAGCAGTGCAGCTGCGCGCAGTGATAGAGGGGCAGGGCGTGCACCTCGACGTCGTCGTGGCTCATCTCGCCGTCCACGACGCAGGTGGCGTACTGCGCGATCAGGCTCCTGCTCGACAGCGTGGCGCCCTTGGGGCGGGACTCGGTGCCGCTGGTGTACATGAGCTGGATCGGGTCGTCGTCGGCGATCTCCACCCGCGGCTCGGAGGCGTCGTCGAAGGCGGCCCAGGCGGTGAACGGCTCCCAGCCGTCCCGGGCGGCGCCGATCACGCCGCGCACGGCGATCCGGTCGGTGACCGCCGCCGCGGCCACCGGCAGCAGCGCCTCCTCGGCCAGCAGGCCGGTCGCGCCGGAGTGGTCGAGGACGTAGGCCACCTCGTCGGCGCCGAGCATGAAGTTGACCGGCACGGAGATCGCCCCGAGCCGCGCCAGCGCGAAGTACGCGACCACGAAGGCGTGGTTGTTGTGACTGAAGATCGCGAACCGGTCGCCCTTGCCCACGCCCCGCGCGGCCAGGGCGTTGGCCGTCCTGTTCACGACCTGGTCGAGGTCGGCGTAGCTCTGGCGCAGGTCGCCGAAGACGATCGCGGTCTTGGCGGGGTGGCGGGCGGCCGAGCGCCGCAGGAGGTCACCGATGGCGTGCTGACGGATCATGGGGGGTGCCCCTTCACTCACGCAGAACGATATTCGGGTGATCCTAACCCGTGAATACGGTCGCGAGCCGCCGATAGGAGTCCAGCCGCCGGTCCAGGTCGTAGGTGTTCATCGTGACCAGCACCTCGTCGGCCCCGCTCGCCTCGACCAGCGCGCTGAGCGCCACCGCGACCTCGGGCTCGGTGCCGTGGATCTTGCCCTTGAGCGTCTCCTCCAGGTAGGCCCGCTCCCGCGCCCCCGGCGCCAGCGCCGCGACCTCCTCGGCGACCTCCTCGGCGGGCACGAGCGGCGGGAAGGCCCCGCCGGTGCGCGAGCGCACCGTGGACCACGCCTCGGGCAGCTGCAGCAGCGCCGCCTCCGCCGCCGTCGGCCCGACCGCGACGTCCACCGCCACCATCACGTACGGCCGCGCCGCCCACGCCGACGGCCGGAACCCGGCGCGGTACCGCGCCACCGCGTCCACCATCCGCGCCCCGCCGCCGATCACCATCGGCAGCCCGTGCTCCGCCGCGATGTCCGCCCCCGCCCCCATCGCCAGCACGAACACCTGTGGCCGCAGCCCCTCGGCGGGCAGCGCGTGCACCCCGGGATGCACGCTCTGCGTGCCGGTGAAATAGCCGAGCAGCTCGGCGAGCTGGTCGCCGAACCCGTCGGCGGCCTCCTTGCCGTGCCCGAGCGCCCTGCGGATGCCGCCCGTGAAACCCACGGAACGCCCCAGGCCCATGTCGATCCGGCCGGGGTGCAGCGACTCCAGCACGCCGAACTGCTCGGCCACCACGAGCGGGCGGTGGTTGGGCAGCATCACGCCGCCGGTGCCCACCCGGATCCGTGAGGTGGCCGCGGCCACCGCCGCCGCCAGCACCGTCGGGGCCGAGCCCGCCACGCCCGGCACGCTGTGGTGCTCCGACACCCAGAACCGGTGGTAGCCGAGCTCCTCGGCCTGCCGTGCGAACCGCACGCTCTCGCGCAGCGCGGCCGCGGGGTCGGAGCCGCGCCGGACGAGTGAACGGTCGAGAATCGAGTAGGCGGTCATGTACGGGTGCAACACCCCCGCCGCCCGGATCAATCCAGCGGATCGCCCGCAATGCCGTCGTAGTACGCGAGCAGCCGCTTCAACAGCCCCTCGTCGACGCTCAGCGGCACCCCGGCCACGCTGCCGACCGGCATCACGCCCCAGGAGTTGCAGAGGAAGACCAGGTCGAACCCGCTCAGGTCGGCCACCCTCAGCGGGCGGCGCTCCTGCGGCACGTCCAGGCGCTCCAGCAGCCGCATGGTGATCCCGTGCAGCATCGGCGCGTCCGGCCAGACCAGCCGGCCGCCGGCGAAGCCGCCCAGGTTGGTGATCGAGCCCTCGCTGATCAGGCCGTCCTCGGTGGTCAGCAGCGCCTCGCCGTAGCCCGCGCGCCGCGCCGTACGGAGGATGTGGGCCTGCTGGAAGCCGCCCGCCTGCTTGATGTGCGGCAGGTAGCGCTGGTAGACGACCGGCCGCACGCTCAGCGGGCGGGGGAGCGGCGCGTGGGGCGGGCCCGCGCTGACGACGACGCGCGGCGGCTCGGCCTCCAGCACGTAGACCCGGACGCTCGCGTCGCGGAGGCGGGTGTCCAGGACGCGAGCGTCCGGGACGCCGTCGCCCCGGGCCGTGCCGTCGCCCGACGCTGTGCCGTCACCGGGCGCCGGGTCGCGGTCGGGCGCCGGGTCGCGGTCGGGCGCCGGGCCGCCGTCCAGCGCCGTGCGGATCGCGGCGAGCACCGCGGCCCGGTCGACGCCGGTCCCGAACAGCTCGCGGTTGGCGCTGTCGAGCCGCTCCAGGTGCAGGTCGAGCCCGCGCACCCGGCGGTCCCTGACCTGCATGGCGGTGAAGTGGCCGTAACGGGACTCCACCAGGAACCGCGCGTCACCGTCCAGCAGCCTGCCCTCGCTCGCGGCCCGCTCGATCACGGCCACCTCCTCCTCCGCCTCCTCGCGCACCGGCCCTCGCGCGCCCATAGCCTAAGGCGTCACTTGACGTAGATCCCGATCGCCCAGTTCACCGGCCGGCTCGTGTGCTCGCCCCAGCTCCCGATCCGCGCGCTGATCCGCACCTTCCGCCCCCTGGGCACCGGGAACTCGCTCATCGCCGCCGGGAACGGGCCCTTCTTCCACACGCCGCACCCGGGGGTGGAGGAGGCCGGCTTCCCGTCGACGGTGAACGTGAACCACAACCGGTCGGCCAGGTCGCCCGTGCAGAGCTGCTCGATGCCGATCTTGCCGCCCCGGCTGACGACCTCGGCCTCGACGGAGGCGTCCGCCGGGTACCGGCCCGTCGCCAGGCGGGCCAGCTTCATGCCGCCCAGCCGGTCGGGCAAGGTCCTGACGGGCTCGGGGGTGACCGGCCGGTCCGGCGGCGTCCACTCGTAGATCCCCAGGCTCCAGTCGGCGGGCCTCTCCTTGGCCGGCACGCACGGCCCGTCCTTCTTCTCGAAGACGCAGCCCCGGCCGACGGTCGTGGTGTCGAACGTGACCGTGACCTCCTTGGCGCCCTCCGGCACCGTCAGCGGCCGGAGCTGCATGCCGTCCGGGCACGGCGAGAACCGGTGGGAGCCGGAGTTCCTGCCGTTCACGAGGAACCGCGGCGTGGCCGCGCCGAACTCGCCGTCGCACACCCCGGCCACGTCCAGGGGCAGCCCGGAGACCGGGACCGTCACCGACGCCCTCTTCTCGCCGCCGTGGGTGATCGCGGTCGTGGTCAGGCGGCGGTACCGGGTGCCGTCGGGCGCGGTGAACCGCTCGGGCAGGCTGCGCTCCGCCCGCGCCGACGCCGACGCCGACGCCGACGGCTCGGCGGCCGGCCGGGTCAGCGCCGTCGTCTCGCGCGGCTCCGCCTCGTCGGCGCCCGGCAGCAGGGCGACGGCCACCGTCACGGCCGCCACCGCCGCCGTCGCGCCCGCCGCCGTCCGCCTGCGCCGGCGCCGCCTGCGGATGCGGGCGCGGACCTCGTCGTGGCGGTACGGGTTCGCGGGCGAGGGACCGCCGGCCCGTTCCCGCAGGACGTCACGCAGGTCTTGCACGCTCATCGGCGCAGCTCCTTCACGATCGACTCGTCCACTCGCAGCTTCGCCAGCGCCTTGGCCGTCTGGCTCTTGACCGTGCCCTCCTGGCAGCCGAGCACCCGGGCCACCTCGCTGACCGGCAGGTCCTCGTAGAACCGCAGCACGATCACCGCCCGCTGCTTGGCGGGCAGGCGGCCGACGGCCCGCCACAACTCCTCGCCCTCGCCCGCCGCGTCATGCACCGCCCCTTCGGGCAGGTCGTCGCTGGGCAGCTCCCTGCGCCAGCGCCGCCGCCACCAGGACGTGTACGTGGTCACCAGCACCCTGCGCACGTACGGCTCGGGCTCGTCGATGCCCGGCCAGGCGAACCACGCCTTGGCCAGCGACTCCTGCAGCAGGTCCTCCGCGACGCCCCAGTCCCTGGTCAGCAGGTACGCAGTACGTAACAACCGATCCGACCTCGTCACCACGAAGTCCTGAAATATCGCCCTATCCGCCAACTTGACGCGCCTCCTGTGAACACCGGCTGCCGGTAGTGACGCATCGACCGCCGGACCAGGTTGCCCGCCCCCGGCCGCCCTGTTCCAGCCCGGCCCGTCCCGGGTCGCCCGCGTCGCTCCGCCCGTACCGGGAGGAGGTCGCTCCGCCCGTACCGGAAGGAGGGGGTGTCAGGGGGTTTCGGCCCGCATGAGCGTGTACGGCGCCAGCTCGCCCAGCCCGCGCACCGACAGCCGGTTGACCTCGCGCAGCCGGAAGGCCCGATCGCCCTCCAGCTCCTCCGCGAGCTGCGGGTCGGCCAGGATCGTGCCCGGCAGCGACAGCGCGGTCAGCCGGCTGGCCAGGTTGACCGTCGTGCCGAACACGTCGCCCATGCGCCAGACGACCGGCCCGGACGCCAGCCCCACCCGCAGCTCCGGCATGTCCCTGCCGCGCGCGTGCGTCTCGACCAGCCGCAGCGCGATCTCCGCCGCCACGTGCGCCTTGTCGCTGACGAACAGCACCGAGTCGCCCAGCGTCTTGACCACCCGCCCGCCGGAGGAGGTCACCACGTCGGCCGAGCGCCCCTCGAACCTGTCGATCAGCCGGGCCAGCTCGCTGCCGGTGATCTGCCTGCTCAGCCGGGTGAAGGCGACCAGGTCGGCGAACCCGACCGCCAGGCGTACGGAGCTGAGGTCCTGCTCGGCGATGCGCCCGGCGGCGGCGGCGAGCTGGCGCTGCCAGGCGTAGACCAGCAGCCGCGCCAGGTCGGGCACCACCAGCTCGGCCCGCCTGCGCCAGGCGCGCGGCCGGTCGGCCAGCGGCACGCCCGCCTTGTCGAGCGCCTCGGCGCCCAGCTCGGCCTGCGACTCGGCCAGCCTGGTCGTGGCCCGGCCCAGCGAGCGCGCCATGAGCAGCACGTGCTCCTCGTCGTAGACGCCCGAGGTCACCATGCCGACCAGCGTCTTGAGCGCCTCGACGTCGGAGTCGGTGAACTCCACCGCGTCGTCGGGCACGTTGGCGAACCCCAGGGCACGCCAGAACCGCCGCGCGCGATAGACCGGCACCCCCGCCATCTCGGCGACCTGGTGACTGGTGTATCGCCGCGGCTCACGCAGAAAGGCCTCTCTCAGGCCGTCCCCGTCCCCGTCCACGCGCGCCACCTGGGCAACATAACACCCTGTGTGCCACGTCACTCCAGCAGCGCCCGCGGGGCGATTCACGCGCGGCGCCCCCGCGCGGCGGAGCGGCTCACCTGGAACCGCGCCATCGGCTCGCGCCCGCCCGGCAGGTGGTCGCTAGCCTACTGGTCGGATCAGTACACTAGCCAGGAGGCTGTAGGACATGAGGCGCATCGGGATCTGGATCGCCGCGGGCGGTCTCCTGCTGGCCACCGCCTGCGGCGGCGACGGGGGAGGCACCGGTGGCGGCGCCGGAGACGCCGCCCGCGCGTCGTCGTTGTCGGTCGGGTTCGTGGCCGAGCCGGCGAACCTCGACTTCACCTCCACCGAGGGCGCCGCCATCCCGCAGGCGCTGCTCGTCAACGTCTACGAGGGCCTGGTCAAGCTCGACCAGGCGGGCCGGATCGTGCCGCTGCTGGCCGAGAAGTGGGACGTCTCCGGCGACCGCAGGACCTACACGTTCACCCTGCGACCCAACGTGAGGTTCACCAACGGCGCGCCGTTCACGGCCGACGACGTGGTGTTCTCGCTGGACCGGGTCAGGACGGACTGGAAGCTCAAGATCAAGTCGCAGCTCGACGTCATCGACGAGGTCGAGAAGAAGGACGACACCACCGTCGTCGTCACGCTCAAGCGGCCCAGCAACGGCTTCCTCTACTCGATGGCCACCAGGCTCGGTGCCATGTTCAGCCGCACCGGGGTCGCCGACCTGGCCAACAAGCCCGTCGGCACGGGGCCGTACGTGCTGGGCTCCTGGCGGCGCGGCGACTCCATCAGGCTGGCGGTCAACCCCTCCTACTGGGGTGCCAAGCCGCCGCTGTCGGCGATCACGCTGAAATACTTCAAGGACGCCACGGCGATGAACAACGCGCTGCTCACGGGTGGCATCGACGTCATCTCCAGCGTGCAGGCCCCCGAGTCGCTGCAGCAGTTCGCCGACCCCGGCCGGTTCGTCACCGTCGAGGGCACCACCAACGGCGAGGTGGTGCTGTCGATGAACAACGGCCGCCCGCCCTTCGACGACAAGAAGGTCAGGCAGGCCGTCCGGCACGCCATCGACCACAAGGCGCTGCTCGACACCGCCTGGGCCGGGCGCGGGCAGCTCATCGGCTCGATGGTGCCGCCCACCGACCCCTGGTACGAAGACCGCACCGGCGACTACCCCTACGACCCGGCCAGGGCCAAGGAGCTGCTCGGCGGCAGGACGTTCACCGTCAAGATGCGCATCCCCAACCTGCCGTACGCGGTCAACAGCGCCCAGGTCGTCAAGTCGCAGCTCGCCCAGGTCGGCATCACGGCCGACATCGAGCCGCTGGAGTTCCCCGCCCGCTGGCTGGACCAGGTGTTCACCAAGGGCGACTATGACCTGTCCATCATCAACCACGTCGAACCCCGCGACATGGGCATTTTTGCCGACAAGTCGTACTACTTCCGTTACGACAACCCCGAATTCGGCAAGCTGCTCGCCTCCGCCGACGAGGGCACCGAACAGCAGCAGGCCGACGACCTCAAGCAGGCCGCCAAGCTGCTGTCCGAGGACGCCGCGGCCGACTGGCTCTTCCTGTTCCCGAACCTGATCGTGGCGAAGAAGGGCGTCACCGGGCTGCCGAAGAACGCCATCGCGGAGTCCTTCGACTTCACCGCGCTCGCCAGGCAACCGTGACCCCGCCCAACCCGGGTCCGGCCGGGGCGGCGGCGCCGTACCTCGTCAAGCGGGTGGCGGTGCTGCTCGCCAGCACCGCCGTGGCCGCCGTGGCGGTCTTCGCGTTCATGGCGCTGCTGCCCGGCGACCCGGCCGAGATCGCGCTGGGCGTCAACGCCACCCCCGAGGCGGTGGCCGAGCTGCGCCGCCAGTTCGGCACCGACCGGCCGCCCGCCGTGCGCTTCCTCGACTGGTTCGGCGGCCTGCTCCAGGGCGACTTCGGCACCTCGTACGTGACCAGCGCCCCCATCGGCCCGCAGATCGCCGACCGGCTCGGCGTCACGGTCGTGCTGGTGGCCGGCGGCATGGCCGTGGCGCTGGCGCTGGCGGTGCCGCTGGGCACGTTCGCCGCCGTGCACCACCGCAACCCCCTCGGCGCGGCGATCAGCGCGGTCAGCCAGATCGGCATCGCGGTGCCCGCGTTCCTGGCCGGCATCCTGCTGGTGTTCGTGTTCGCGGTACGGGCCCAGGCGCTGCCGTCCGGCGGCTACGTGCCGCTCGCCGACGGGCCGGGGGAGTGGCTGCGCCACCTGCTGATGCCGTGGTTGTCGCTCGGCCTGGTGCAGGGCGCCGTGCTGACCCGGTACGTGCGCAGCGCCGTGCTCGACGTGATGCGCGAGGACTACCTGCGCACCGCCCGCGCCAAGGGCCGGGGCAGCACCGGCGCGCTGTGGCGGCACGGGCTGCGCAACGCCTCCATCCCCGTCGTCACCGTGCTCGGCCTGCAACTGGCCACGCTGCTGATCGGCGCGGTGGTGGTCGAGCGGGTCTTCGTCCTGCCCGGCCTCGGCGACCTGCTGCTCAGCGGCGTCGCGGGGCGCGACCTGCTGCTCGTCCAGGGCGTGGTGATGGTGCTGGTGGCGGCCGTCCTGCTGATCAACTTCGTGGTGGACGTGGCCTACCACCTGCTCGACCCGAGGCTGCGATGACCGGCAGGAAGGCGCGCTGGATGACACGCTGGACGACAGGCGGGCGGCCGGGCGATCGGCCCGGCGAGCAGCCCGGCGAGGGACGGGGGGACCTGCCCGATGACCGGCCGGGCAGGCGGCCCGGGAGGCCGGGGGGCCGGCTGAACGCCGGGCTGCTGGCCGGCGGCGCGCTCGTCGGGCTGGTGGCGCTCGCGGCCGTGGCGTCGTTCTTCTGGACCCCGCACGACCCCACGCTCGTGGACGCCGCGCAGCGGCTGCGCGAGCCGGGCGGCGGCTACCTCCTGGGGGCCGACAAGTTCGGCCGCGACACCTTCAGCCAGCTCATGGTCGGCGCCCGCACCACGCTCTACGTCGGCGTCGTCGCCGTCGGCATCGCCGCCGTGCTCGGCGCCCCGCTCGGCGTGATCGCCGGGATGACGCCGCGCGGCTGGTTGTCGGAGCTGATCATGCGGGTCAACGACCTGGTGTTCGCCTTCCCCGCGCTGCTGCTGGCCGTCATGCTCGGCGCGGTCTACGGGCCGGGCACGCTCACCGCGATGATCGCGATCGGGGTGGCCACCGTGCCGGCGTTCGCCCGCGTGGCCCGCGCCGCCACGCTCCAGGTCATGGTGACCGACTACATCCTGGCGGCCAGGGCCGCCGGGCGGCGCCGCCCGGCCATCGCCGTACGGCACGTGCTGCCCAACATCGCCTCCGTGCTGATCGTGCAGGCGTCGGTGTCGTTCGCCATCGCGATCCTGGCCGAGGCGGCGCTGTCGTTCCTCGGCTTCGGCACCCGCCCGCCCATCCCGTCCTGGGGGCGCATGCTGCAGGAGTCGCAGGAGCTGCTCTTCTCCACCCCGCGCCTGGCCCTGTGGCCGGGGCTCGCGATCGCCCTGGCCGTGCTGGGCTTCAACCTCCTCGGCGACGGCCTGCGTGACTTCCTCGACCCCAGGCTCAGGAGGATCCGTGCTGAAGGTTGAGGGCCTGACCGTGCGCGCGGACGGCGTCGAGCTCGTCCACGACGTCTCCTTCTCCCTCGCGCCCGGCGAACGGGTCGGGCTCATCGGCGAGTCCGGCTCCGGCAAGTCGCTGACCGCGCTGTCGCTCATGGGCCTGCTGCCCGAGGGCGTCACCGCGACCGGGCGGGCCAGGCTGGGCGGCGACGACCTGCTGGGGGTGCCGGAGAGCCGGCTGAAGGGGCTGCGGGGCAGCCGGATGTCCATGGTCTTCCAGGAGCCCATGACCGCGCTCAACCCGCTCATGCGGGTCGGCGCCCAGGTCGCCGAGGTCATGACGCTGCACGGCCGCCCCCGGGGCGAGGCCCGCGAGCGCGCGGTGGAGCTGCTGGACCGCGTACGGCTGCCCGAGCCCGCCCGGCTCGCCCGCGCCTACCCGCACCAGCTCTCCGGCGGGCAGCGCCAGCGCGTCATGCTCGCCATCGCCCTGGCCAACGGCCCCGGCCTGCTCATCTGTGACGAGCCCACCACCGCGCTCGACGTCACCGTGCAGAAGCAGATGCTCGACCTGATCTCCGAGGTCGCGCCCGCGCTGCTGTTCATCACCCACGACCTGGCCGTGGTGGCCTCGATGTGCGAGCGGGTCCTGGTCATGTACGGCGGCCGCGTCGTCGAGTCGGGCCCGCTCCGCGAGGTCTTCACCCGGCCCCGCCACCGCTACACCCAGGGCCTGCTGGCCGCCTCCCGGCTCACGCCGCGCGGCACCCGGCTGCCGGTCATCGAGGGCAGCGTCCCGGCGGCCGGGCACTTCCCCGGCGGCTGCGTGTTCCGCAACCGCTGCCCGCACGCCACCCCCACCTGCGAGACCGAGCCCCAACTCACCGAGCCCCAACTCACCGATCCGGCCCCGGGCGATCCGGCCCCGGGCGATCCGGCCCCGGGCGATCCGGCCCCGGGCGAGCCGACGCCGGGCGAGCCGACACCGACAGGAGACCGTCATGCCTTCGCATGCTGGCACCCCGCCGAATGACGGCCCGCTGATCGAGGTGCGCGGGGTCAGCCGCGTCTACCGCCGCCCCCGCAGCTCGTTCGGCCGGCAGGGCGGCGTCGTGCACGCCCTGCGCGACGTGTCGCTGACCGTCCAGCGCGGTGAACGCCACGGCATCGTCGGCGAGTCCGGCTCGGGCAAGTCCACCCTGCTGCGCCTGCTCTGCGCCCTCGACCAGCCCACCGCCGGCTCCATCCGCTTCGACGGCAGGGAGATCACCGGCAGGCCGGAGCGCGCGCTGCGCTTCCTGCGCGAGAACCTCCAGATCGTCTTCCAGGACCCGATGAGCTCGCTCGACCCGCGCATGCGGGTGCGCGACCTCGTCGCCGAGCCGCTCGTCGGGCTCGGCCTGCCCGTCGGGAACCGGGTGGCGGAGCTGCTCGACGCGGTCGGGCTGCCCGCCGGCGCCGCCGGCCGCTACCCGCACCAGTTCTCCGGCGGGCAGCGCCAGCGCATCGCGATCGCCCGCGCGCTCGCGCCCCGGCCCGCGGTGCTCGTCGCCGACGAGCCGGTCAGCGCACTGGACGTCTCCGTACGGGGGCAGATACTCAATCTGCTGGCCGACCTGGTGGACGAGCTGGGGCTCACGCTCGTGTTCGTCTCGCACGACCTGTCCGTGGTGCGGCACGTGTGCGAGACGGTCACGGTCATGAGCGCGGGCGAGATCGTGGAGAGCGGGCCCGTGGACGACGTCTGGGCCGCGCCCGCCCACCCGTACACGCAGGCGCTGCTACGGGCCGTACCGACGCTGGAGGGACTGCTGTGACCGACCCCGTGACCGATGCTGTGACCGGCCCCGTGACTGGCCCTGTGACAAACCCCGTGATCGAGATCGACGCCGATGGAGTGGTGCGGTTCACCCAGGCGCTGGTGCGCGTCCCCAGCACCAACGACCCGGCGCGCGGGCGCAGCGAGCGGCCCGCCGCCGAGCTGGTCGAGGCGAAGATGCGGGAGTGGGGCTGGGACCCGGTCGTGTACGAGGCCGCGCCCGGCCGCCCCAACGTGGTGGCCGTCGTCGAGGGCGGCGGCGGCCCCGGCCCGACCCTGATGTTCGAGGGCCACACGGACGTCGTCACCGAAGGCGACCCGTCCGCCTGGAGCGTCGACCCGTTCGGCGGCGAGATCCGCGACGGGCGGCTGTGGGGCCGGGGCAGCGCCGACATGAAGTCCGGCCTGGCCGCCATCCTCTACGCCACCCGCGCCCTGCAGCTCGCGGGCCCGTTCCCCGGCCGGGTCAAGGTGTGCGCGCTGGCCGACGAGGAGGGTCTCATGCTCGGCGCGCACCACTTCGTCTCCGCCGGCCTCACCGCCGGCGTGGACGGCGCGATCGTGGCCGAGCCCGAGGCGGGCGAGATCTGCGCCGTCGCCAAGGGCGCGCTGCGGCTGCGCGTCGAGCTGACCGGCACGATGGCGCACGGCGCGATGCCGCAGCACGGCCGCAATCCCGTCGCGGCCGCCGGCTCCCTGCTGGTGGCGCTGCGCGAGCTGCAGGGGGAGCTGCAGGCGCGCCACCCGGCGCACGAGCACCTCGGCGAGGTGTACGTGACGCCGACCGTGCTGCGGGCCGGCTCCGAGGAGCAGGTCAACGTGATCCCCGCGACGGCCTCGGTCTTCGTGGACGTGCGCACGATCCCCGGCGTCGAGCACAAGGAGCTCGCCGACCGGGTGGCCGCGCTCGCCTCCCGCGACGGGATCGACGCCGAGGTGTCGGTGCTGGTGGACCGGCCGCCGGTGGACGTGCCCGTGACCGACCCGGTGGTGGCCGCGCTGGCCGCCGCGCACCTGGCCGTGACGGGGGAGGAGCCGGTGTACGGCGGGGTGCCCGGCTCGACGGACGGGACCGTGCTGACGCACTGGGGCGGCATCCCGTCGGTCGTGTACGGGCCCGGCGGCAAGTGGATCGCGCACCAGGCGGACGAGTTCGTGGAGGTGGCCGAGATCGTGCGCTGCACGCGGGTGTTCGCCGAGGCCGCCCGCCGCTTCCTGACCCGCGACTTCTGACCGCACGGCCCGCCGGTCCACCCCGGCTCAGGTCGGTGGGTCGAAACGGCCGTCCCCGGTTCAGGTCGGTGGGTCGAAACGGCCGTCCCCGGTTCAGGTCGGAGGGTCGAAACGGCCGTCCCCGGTCTAGGTCGGGGGGTCGAAGCGACCGTCCACGGCGGTCCAGCCGCCGTCCACGTACAGGACGGAGCCGGTCACGAAGCTCGCCGCGTCGCCGGCCAGGTAGACCACCGCGCCGGCCAGCTCGCCGGCCGTCGCCCAGCGGCCGAGCGCGCTCTTGGCGGCGTAGGCGGCGTACCAGGCGGGGTCGTCCTTGATCTGCCGGGTCAGCGGCGTCTCCACCACGCCGGGCGCGATCGCGTTCACCCGCACGCCGTGCGGCCCGAACTCGGCGGCGGCCGTGCGCAGCAACTGCACCAGCCCGGCCTTGGTGGCGGAGTACGCGCCCTGCCCCGGCTCGGTGACCGAGGCCCTGATCGAGGCGAAGCCGATGATCGAGCCCCGGCCCCGCTCGACCATGCCCGCCCCGAACGCCCGCACGACGTCGAACGAGGCCCGCAGGTTCAGCCCCACCACCCGGTCGAACTCCTCGCCGGTGTAGTCGAGCAACCGCTTGCGCACGTTGGCGGCGGCGGTGAACACCAGCACGTCGGCCGGCTCCCGCGCGGCCAGCTCGCGCACCGCGCCGCCGTCGAGCACGTCCACCGGCCGGGCCGTGCCCCCGCACCCGGCGGCGGTCTCCTCCGCGCCGGGCAGGTCACGGTCGGCGCAGACCACCGAGGCGCCGTGGGCGGCCAGCGCCAGCGCCGCCTCCCTGCCGATCCCGCTGGCCGCCCCGATCACCACGGCCCGCCGCCCGTCCAGGCGGAACAGCGCGTCATATCCCATGGGAGGCACCCTAACCACTGTGGCCGGCGTCACGGGCGGCCTGCCACTCGGGGCGCAGCAGCTCGTACTCGACCCCGCCCTGCTCCCAGCCCTCGACGTGCGCGAGCGAGTCCAGGGGGAAGGTGCGCGCGAAGCGCAGCCCGGACTTCTCCATCACCCGCCGCGAGCCGAGGTTGACCGTCATCGTCCGCGCCGACACGCGCCGCGCGCCCAGCTCGCCGAAGGCCTTGGCGATCAGCGCGCGGGAGCCCTCGGTCGCGTACCCCCGGCCCCAGGCCGCCTGGTGCAGGCGGTAGCCCAGCTCGGGCTCCTCGTCCGTGCCGCCCTCGGCCGGCCGCAGGTGGAACCAGCCGAGGAACCGGCCGGCCTGCCGCTTGTCCAGCGCCGTGTAGAACCCGCCGCCGATGAGCGCGGGCAGCGTCCGCTCGGCGATCTCCTCGCGGGGCGTCGGCCGGCCGCCGTTCAGGTAGCGCATGACCTCCGGGTCGTTGTGCAGGTGGAAGAGGTCGTCCGCGTCGGACTCCACGACGCGCCGCAGGATCAGCCGCTCGGTCTCAAGGAAAGATGTGCACCGGGGTACCTTACGCGGCCGGTGATGATTTGCGGAGGTTTGTAAGGCGGCTTACGATCCGTCAATGATCACCATGGACCCGTCCGTCTATGAGGAGCTGCGCGACCGCTTCGGCGCCCCCGTCGGCGTGGAGGAGGCGCGCGCCCAGTGGGGCGCCCTCGTGCGCGCGGCCAGGAACGGCGCCACCACCCTGATCACCCGGGAGCGCTACGAGTGGGCCGCGCTGATCCCGCGCTCCGAGGTGCCCGGCGTGCTCAGCGGCCTGCCGGTGGTGTCGCTGTCCACGGCCCGCGCCAAGCTCGGCGATCTCGTACGCCAGACCGCCGGCCCGTACGACGAGGGCCCCGTGCTGCTGACCCGCCACCGCACGCCCGTCGCCGCGCTGATCGCGGCCGGCCGGCTGCTCGACCGGCCCGCTCCCCGGCGCCGCCCGGACGCCGAGGAGCTGGTGGCCCGGGGTCACACGATCACCCTGGCCAGGGGCCCGGTGGACGGGGTCGTCGCCATCGCCCGCGACCGGGAGGGCCAGGAGGTCGCGGCCGGCTCGGGCCCCGACCTCCGGGCCGCCCTGCGCTCGCTCGGCGAGTGACCGCCGCCGCCCGGAGCCCCCGGCGGGCGGTCACTCCGGCGTCGCCGGCTGGACCACGGCGTCGGGGCCGGGGAAGACCATCTGCTCGTGGCCGTCGTCGAAGCGCACGACGAAGGGAGGTGTCCCGGCCTCGCCCCGGACCTCGATGATCTCGGCCTTCCTGTCGCCGTGGCCGACGACGTTGGAGTGGAAGATCAGCATGTCACCGACGTTCGCGTGCATGATGGGTTCCTCTCAGCTGGGCTCTGGCAACTTTGAGGTGCTCTCCCACCTTGCACCAGACAGGCGGCGCGGGGAAGCGGGGCGCCGCGACGCGCTCACGCCGAGCCCCGTGAGCGCGCGCCGCGCCGGCGGCCCGCGACGCACCCACGCCGGGCCGTGTCAGCGGGTCAGCGGGCGGCCGGTGCGGCGCGCAGGTGGCCGAGCGTGAGCGGCGGGGGTGGCGGCAGGGGCTCGGCGTGCTCGGCGCCGAAGGACTGCAGCAGGTACGCCACCAGCCGCCGCGACCCCGCCGCCGCGGCCTCCCCGCTCCCGGTGGCCACGCCGCAGTTGGCCTTGAGCAGCAGCGTCAGGTCGGCCAGGTCGAAGTCGGGCCGCAGCCGGCCCGCCTCCTTGGCCCGCCGCACCACCTCCGCCAGGCCCCGCTCGGCCCGCGCCCGCGCCCGCTCGTAGTCCGCCGCCTCCGGGAACGCCGTCAGGAACGCCTCGGTGAACCCCCGATCGCTCACCTGCATCGCGCACACCTTCTCGACGGCCGTGCGGAACCCCCGCCACGGGTCCGGATCGGCCAGAGCCTCGTCCAGGACCGACGCGCACGCGGCCAGCTCGTCGCCGAACACCTCCGTGATCAGCGACTCGCGTGACGGGAAGCGCCGGTAGAGCGTCGCCACGCCGACCCCGGCCCGCCGCGCGATGGCCGCCATGGGCACGTCGAGCCCGCGCGCGGCGAACGACTCCCGCGCGGCGTCGAGGATGCGCCGCCGGTTGTGCCGCGCGTCGGCCCGCAGCTCCTCGGAGGGCTCCAACTGAGAGGGATGAGCAGGCATGTTTCTCACATTAACGTAAGTGGACGACCCCATCCGGTTTGCCCGCTAGCGTCACTGGTGTGGACAAGACACCGAACGAGATGCGCGCGGCCCTGTTCGACCGGTACGGGCCGCCGGAGGTGCTGTACGTGGGGACGGTGCCCAGGCCGGTCCCCGCACCCGGAGAGGTGCTGGTGCGCGTGCACGCCGCCAGCGTCAACGGCGGCGAGCTGCACGGCAGGGCGGGCCGGCTGCGGCTGGTCACGGGGCTGATGCGGCGGGGCTTCCCGAAGCGCATCGGCATCGACTTCACCGGCGAGGTCGTCGCCCTGGGCCCGGAAGCCGCAGGCGCGTCTGGTGGCGGCTCGGGCCGGCCGGACGGGGCCGGCGGTGGCGGTGCGGGGCCGAAGGTCGGGGATCGGGTGTGGGGCGGGCTGGGCCTCGTGTTCGGCAGCGTCGCCGAGTACGTGGTCGTCCGCCCCCGGCGCCTGTCCCTGGTCCCGGCCGGTCTCGACCTGGTCGAGGCGGCGGCGCTCCCGGTGGGCGTGACCGCGATCACGGCGCTGCGCGACAAGGCCGCGCTCCGGCCGGGCGAGCGCCTGCTGGTCCGGGGCGGCAGCGGCGGCGTGGGCGTCGTGGCGGTGCAGCTCGGCAGGGCGCTCGGCGCCCACGTCACGGCCCTGGCCGGGGCGCGGAACCTGGACCTCGTCCGCGATCTCGGTGCCCACGAGGCGTACGACTACGCCACCACCCGGCCGTCGGACCTGGGCCCGTTCGACGTGATCCTGGACACCGCCGGCACCGATCACGCCGCCTACCGCCGGCTCCTGACGCGGTCCGGCCGCATGGTGGCGATCGCCTTCGACATCGACCGGCTCGTCCCGTCCCTGGCCTACCTCGCCGCCTCCGCCGTGTACGGCTCCCGGCGCGTGCGCTTCTTCAGCGGCGAGCCCAGCCACCGCCTCCTGTCCGACCTCGCCGGATACGTGAGGTCCGGCGACCTGAAACCGGTCGTGGACCGGGTCTTCCCCCTGGAGGAGATCGCCGAGGCGCACCGGGCGCTGGAGGCGGGCGGCGTGCGCGGCAAGATCATCGTGCGCCTCGTCTGAGACGGCCGGAGCGGGACCGGACGCGCCCGCGTGCCGGGATGGTGGCCCCGCGGCCGCCCCTACCGGCCCTGACGCCGGCCCCAGCCCCTCCCGTCCGTTCGGGACGGAAATTTGGAGCCCCATGTCGGATCCTGTTTGACTCCCAGTGAGGGAATGTGGTCGTCTCGTGACCTATGTTTCTGATGGGATGAAATAGATAGGTCCGGGGGAGATCGCTTCATGCCGCACGCCCTCCTGCGCGTGCTCGCTTCGACGTCCATCGCCGGCGCGGCCCTCGTGGCCCTGCCGCCCGCTGCCGGAGCGCAGCCCCTGCCGCCCGGGGCGCTGACCCGGCCCGCAACGCCCGCCCGCACACCACTCCAGGCAGCGCCCGCCCAAGGGCTCGCCCAAGCGCCCGCCCAAGGGCTCGCGCAGGCGGCGGGCGCACGGGTGCGGCCGGTGCCCGCGCTCGACGAGCCGCCGCCCGCCACGGTGAGCGTCGCGCGGCGGGCCTCGCTCGCGCTCCGGCCCGCCGGGAACGAGCGGGTCGGTCCCGGCGCGCCCGAGGTCACCACGCCCGCCGGGCCGGGCCTGATCGACGAGCTGACCGCGGGCGCGGCGGACGTCCAGGAGGCGGAGGGGTTCGGCAGGCGGGCGCCCGACGTGCGCGACGTGCTGCCGGACACCGCGCGGGCCGCACCGCTGACCCTGATCAAGCCGCCGGCCACGGCCGGGAAGGCGCCCAGCGGGCTCGGGAAGGTGACCGAAGGGCTGGGCAAAGCGTCCGAAGGGCTCGGCAAGACGGCAGAGGGGCTCGGGAAGGCGGCCGAAGGGCTGGGCAGGACGGCCGGCGGGCTCGGGAAGGCCGTGCCCGGGCTGACGTACCGGCTGTGCGTGGCGAGCGCGGCCGTGCCGGTCTCCTGCTCGGCGGCCCGGCCGGTCGGCGTGCCGGCGGCGGCCGACGTGACCGGCGACGGGCGGCCCGACCTGGCCGCCGGCCTGCTGCCCGCCGCCGCCCCGGGACGCGGTGCGGTCGGCGTCACGTTCGCCGTCAGGAGGCTGGCGCGCGAGAACCTCAAGGCCCAGGTCTGGGCCGAGTACGACGGCAGGGTGTCGGTCGGCTTCGACGGCCTGCGCCGCGGCTCGTCGTTGTCGGCCTCCGACCGGGGCACGTTCACCGTGGACCTGGCGGGCAGGCGGGTCGAGGCCGTCGTCGAACGAAAGGAGCCGGGGCGGAGCGCCGCCGTGGTGGCCGGGCTGACCGGGCGCGCCGCCGTGAGCCTGCGCCAGACGCCCGCCACCGCCCGGCTCACCGTGAACGCCACCCTCGACGATCCCGCCCTGGAGCTCACCGCCTCCGCCCCCGCCCGGCTGGAGGCGGTGGCCGTCACCGGCGGCCGCTTCACCAAGGCCGTGCTCGACCGCATGCCCGCCCGCGCCGAGGTGCGCCTGTCGGGCGGCCGGCTGCGCTTCGCCGCCCCGTCCACGATCGCCCGCGCCCGCCTGCACGACCTGCACTACCGGGACGGGCGGCTGTCCCGGGTGACCGAGGCCGAGCTGGAGCGCGTGCCGCCGTCCTTCACCGCCGCGTACGGCTCCGCCAAGGGCAGGCAGACGCTGTCGGTGACGGCCGGCGCGGGCGGTGCGGGCGGTGCGCGGGCCGGGGCCGCCCGGCTGCGCCACTACGACCGGGGCGCGGGCAAGACGGTGCTCAAGGCCGAGCTGAGCGACGTGCCCGCCAGGATGCGCCTGGTCAGCGACCCGGCCGCGCATCGCGTCACGCACACGACCAGCTCGCCCATCGGCAGGTTCGCCGTGGTGCTGCAGCGCGGCGAGGGCGCCGTCTCCAGCCCGCGCGGCGGCCACGTCACCATGATCAAGGACGGCGCCGCGGTCGGGGTGTCGGGGCTGCTGTCGGGGTTGTCGGGGTTCGACGTCACGTACGGGGCCGCGCCGCGCGTCCACCTGGAGACGGCGGGGGGCGGGCGGCCGTTCGTGGGTGCGGCCGGCATCGACCGCACCCACCTGGCCCGCCTGGAGATCTCCAACACGCCCGCCACCGTGGACGTCACGCTCGACCCCGCCGCCAGGCGGGCGTCCTACCGGGCCGACGGGACGATCGACGAGCTGCGCGCCGCGTACGCGAACGTCAGGTCCGGCCCCACCGTGGAGGCTGCCGTGCGCGGCGTGCGTGACGACGTGGCGGCGTCGTGGGAGCTGGGCGAGCGCTCGACGGTCAAGGTCGCGACCTCCGCCAAGCTCCAGGAAGTGCGGATTTATGCCAATAAAGCGCACGTCACGACGGCGACCGGCGAGGACGTCCGCGCCACCGTCACGGGCGTGCGCAGGCGGGCCGAGCTGGTCGCCGACACCAGGGCCAGGAGCCTGACCTGGAACGCGGACGGGCCGGTGGCGAAGGTGACGGCGCTGGCCAGGGTCAGACTCGGCGGCCGCTACGCCAGGGCCGCCGCCGAGGTGACGGGCGTGCCGGCCCGCTTCGACGCCTCCTGGGACGCGGCCGCGTACCGCTTCCGGGGCCTGTCGGGGCCGGTCGGGACGGCCGCGCTGGCGTTCACCAACCACGACCGCGCCACCTCGCCCGCCGGGCCGCACCTGGCGGCCCACTACGACCAGGCCAGCGGCGACCTGGACGGCAGTGTCCTGGTCAACGGGCTCTCAAGAGTCGAGTTCGCCCCGTCGGGGCAGGGCTTCGCCGCCGGCTTCCGCTCGGCCCGGCAGACCCTCGCCGTGGACGCCGACGTCACCCGGGGCGACACCCGCTTCGGCCTGCTCGGCACGGTCGGGCCCGTCCCCGGCAGGCTGGCCGTCACCGCCGACGGCGGCAAACTCACCTACGAGGGCTCCCGGCTGGACGTGCGGGCCCGCGCCTGGCTCGGCAAGGCCGCCGCCCTCGACCGCATGCGGGCCGCGCCCGCGCTGCCCGGCGGGGTCTCGCTCGTGGACGGCGCCTGCCCCGCCGGGACGCCCGGCTGCGGCCAGGGGGCCTTCTGCGCGCCGCGCGGCTGCTACGGGCTGCAGGGCCACCTGGACGTGACCGGCCTGCCCGACCGCGTGACGGTCGACCTGGCGGGCCGGACGTTCGCCTTCTCCGGGTTCCGCCCCAAGCGGCGCGGCCTGGCGGTGTACCTGTCCAGCGGCGTCCTGTCACCCGTCCCCATCAAGGCCAGGGCCACGCTGACCGGCCTGCCCGCCGAGATCACCGGCATGTCGCTGGGGCCGTTCGAGGTGGGCGCGGGGAACGCGGTGCGGGCCGCGTACCGGATCGAGCCGCCCGCCACGCTGGGCGCGCTCGACGTGCGGGCGGAGGCGGCCGGGCTGCGCGGCCACGTCGCCATCGACCCGGTCCCCGCCGCGGTGTCCGTCCACGGCACGTACGGGGCCAGGACCCGCGTCAGGGTGCGCAACTCCGCGCCCGTCGAACGCCTGACCGCCACCGTCACCGTGCCCGGGAAGGGCACCGGCGAGCTGCGCTTCTCCGACGTGCCCGCCGTCTTCGGGGTGGACGCCGACGCCTCGGCCGCCGGGCTGAGCGTGCCGGCCGTCACGTACCGGGCGGAGGGCGGGGCCGGCACGCTCGACGGCCGGCTCGGCGTGGAGGGCGGCCTGGTGGACCCGTCGGGGCGGCTCGGGGACGTGTCGCTCGCGGTCGAGGACTTGGCCCCCGACACCACCGTCCGGCTCAACCCCGACCAGTCGCTCGACCTGCTCTCCCGGCCGGTGCCCACGGGGCGCGTCGCGCTGCGCGCCGGGCTGCGGGTGGACGCCGTGCCCCGGCAGGCGATCGCGGTGGGCAAGGAGGTCCCGTACACGGGCGGGTTCCTCACCTACCACGTCGGCGGCCACTTCGGGCTCGGCAGGAGCGCCGTCGAGCGCCTCTCGCTCACCGCCGCCCGCGTGTCGTCGCTGCGCGTCAGGCCAGGCAAGGTGCCCTTCGGGCTGAAGGCGCCCCCGGCGCTCGGGTACCTCGCCCCCGGCTTCGAGGGCGATTACGGCAGCCTCAGGATCGCCGCCAAGGGCGTGGACCTGCGGCCGGACGTCAGCCTCGACGTCCGGCTGAGCCGGGAGGTCGGCGACGACGTCTTCCGCGAGTCGGTGCGGATCGGGCCCACCGACGCGCTCGCGCCGCGCCGCTACGACCAGCGGATGCGGCGGATCGGGGCGAAACAGCAGATCAAGGCCGCCGGGATCAGCCTGGCCTGCGTGACCGTGGACGCCAGGCCCGGCTTCGCCGCGCGCGGCGCCCGCGACTCCATCACGCTGCGCGGGGCCGACGGGCCGCAGATGGTGTCCCTGCTGGACCCGGGCGGCCAGGTGCCGGACTACGCGGTGGACCTGCTCACGCACTTCATGAGCCCGTTCCCGGGGGCGGACTGGAAGGTGGCGAACACCGAGGCCGGCTCCTGCGGCCCGCCCCCGCCACCCGACCGCTAGGCCGGCCCCTGCGGCCCACCCCCCACCCGACCCTCAGGCCGCCGCCGGGCGGCTCGCCCCCGCCGCCCGGCCTGCCCGATAATGTCGGGATCACATCCTTGTCATCACGGAAGAGAGCGAAGACTGATGCCCCAGCCCACCCCGCGCACCCCCGAGCAGCGCAGACGGGACACGCTGCACCGCCTGGAGCACGACGTGGACGCCTGGGTGGCCACCGCGGGGGAGGGCGGAGAGCCGTACATGGTGCCGCTGTCGTTCCTGTGGGACGGCGCCGCGCTGGTCCTCGCCACCGCCAGCGCCAGCCCGACCGCGCGCAACCTGCTGGCCAACGGGCGGGCGCGGGTGGCGATCGGGCTGGTGCGCGACGTCGTGCTCATCGAGGGCACCGCAAGGGCCACGCCCGCGACCGAGATCTCGGGCGAGGTGGCCGACGCGTTCGCCGAGAAGTCGGGCTTCGACCCGCGCAAGGAGGCCGAGGCGTACCACTACTTCCACCTCACGCCACGGCGGCTGCAGGCCTGGCGGGAGTCGAACGAACTGGCCGGCCGCGACCTCATCCGCGACGGCGAGTGGATCGTCACCTGAAGCGTGCCACCAGCGTGGTGTGCCGCTTCTCGATGACCACCGCCCCGCCGCCCACAGTCCCGCCGCCCGCCGCCCCGCCGGGGGAGCGGCCCTGGTAGGCGTCGATGCGCAGGTCGCCGGCCTGGGGGCGGCCCGCCGTGTCCCAGGCCCTGACGTGCGCGGCCAGCCGGGCCGCCAGCCGGGCCCCGCCGGCGCCGTGGCCGCGGGCGACCAGGGCGCCCTCCATCCCGAGCAGCGCGATGCCGTCCGCCTCGACCAGGCCGGGAACGTACCCGGGGCCGCCGCCCAGGTCGCCGGTGACGGCGCACCAGTGAGGCTCGTGCAGCGCCAGCCACAGCGCCACGCCCATCCCGGCCACGAACGGCGAGGCCTGCTCCTCCGCCTTCACCGTGATCTCGGTGGGCACGGCGGCCAGCGCCGACAGGACGTCGCCGACCTCGCGCGGCTCGGGCAGGGCCAGCACCACCTCGGGATCGCGCCGCACCACGGTGACGACCTCGGTCCCGGCGAGCGGGCCGCGCATCCGCATGAACCCGCACGGCGCCACCGACCGGCTGACCCAGTGCTCCCCGCCGGGCCGCTCGCCGGGCCGCCCGCCGGCCTCCTCGCCGGGGTCGTGTGACCGTTCCATGGACACCGACACCTGCACGCCGCGCAGGTCGAGCGGCACCACCAGCCGTCCGTCCGGGCGGAGCTGGGCAAGCCAGGCGGGCGACAGGTCCCACACGCCCACGGTGGCGATCAGCCGGTCGTACGGGGCCCGCTCCGCGCAGCCCCCGGCCCCGTCGCGGCAGAGCACCTCGACCCCCGCCGCCCCGGCCGCGTCCAGGTGGGCCCTGGCCTGCCGGGCGGTGTCGGCGTCGATGTCCACGCTGACCACCTGCCCGCCGGGCCCGGCCAGGCGGGCGAGCAGGGCCGCGTTGTAGCCGGTGCCGGCGCCGATCTCCAGCACCCGGTGCCCCGGCTCCACGCCGAGCTGGCCGAGCATGGTCGCCATGATGGCCGGTTGCGAGGAGGAGCTGATCGGCGTGCCGCCCGCGTCGCGTTTGGTGACGATGGGCTCGTCGCGGTAGGCGTCCTCCGGGCATACCTCCGGCACGAACAGGTGACGGGGCACCGCGAGCATGGCCTCGGCCACCCGGTCGCCGACGGGTTGACGCGCCCTGAGCTGCGCCACCATGGCCTGCCTCTGCTCCGCGTAGTCCATGCGGCCATTGTCCACGGGCCGGGCGGGGGCGCGGGCGGCGTGCGGGAGCCGGCGGGAATCTTCGGCAAAAGAACAGCCAAGGAGGGTTGAGGCGGAAAGCTGAGGGAAGGGCAGGCAGCTTCTGAACGTCGAACGTGAGGAGGAGCCGTAGTGCTCACCCTGACAGCCAACGCCGCCCAGGCGATCCGTGACCTGACCGCGGGCGCGCCCGAGCCTTCCCAGAGCGGGATCCGCATCTCGTCCCGGGGGGAGAGCGCGAGCTCGCTCACCCTGACGCTGGCCACCGCGCCCGAACCCGCGGACGCGGTGGTCGAGACCGAAGGGGCCCGCGTCTACCTCGACCCGGTGGCCGCGACGGTGCTGGACGACAAGTCGCTCGACGCCGGAGCCGATGCCCAGGGGAGCGTGTCCTTCCTGGTCACCGAGCAGACCGCCTGACCGCTGCGCGAAGCGGTACGGGCCGTTGCCCGGCCGCGCCGCGGCCCCTCGGAGCGCCGCGGCGCGGCGGGCACGCCGCCATCGTCCCCCGGGCGTCTCCGGCCGGGAACGGCAAGTCCCTAGTCGTCCTCTGACAGCAGCTTGTGCAGGTAGCGGACCTGCTCCTCCGACTGGTAGCCGCCGCCGCCCTCGTGGTTGTTCCAGGGCCACACCGTGATCTCCTTGGGGCCCTGCCAGTGGTTGTAGGCGGCGAACACCGTGGACGGCGGGCAGACGTCGTCCATCAGCGCCACCGAGTACAACGCCGGCACCGTGCCCCGCGCCGCGAAGTTGAGGCCGTCGAAGTAGGCCAGCGTGCGGAAGACCTGCTCGGCGCTGTCGCGCCGGGTGGCGAGGAACCGGACCAGCTCCTGGTACGGGTCCCGCCCCGTGATCTCCACCGCCCGCCGGAAGTGGGACAGGAACGGCACGTCGATCAGCGCCGCCCTGACCCCTGGGTGCAGCGCGGCCGTGGCCTGCGCGATGGCGCCGCCCTGGCTGCCGCCCGAGACCACGATGCGCGCCGCGTCCACCGCCGGGTGCGCGGCGGCCGCGTCCACCGCCCGCACGGCGTCGGTGAACACCCGCCGGTAGTAGTAGTCGGCCGGGTCGAGGATGCCCCGGGTCATCATGCCGGGCGCCTGCGGGCCGGAGCTGCCGTGGGGGTCGCCGGTGGAGCCGGGGCTGCCCACGTTCGCGCCGCCGTGCCCGCGCGTCTCCATGACGAACACCGCGTACCCCGCGACCGGCCACATCAGGTGGTCCTTGGGGAAGCCGCGACCGCCGCTGTAGCCGATGTACTGCATCACGCACGGCAGCGGTCCCTCCGCGCCGGCGGGGAGCAGGAACCAGCCGTTGATGCGGTGACCGCCCCAGCCGGCGAACGACGCGTCGTACACCTCGACGCCCTTGAGGGGCAGGTCGTAGGGGACGTACTCGGCGGCCAGGTCGAACTCGCGCGCCTCGGCCAGGGTCGTGGACCAGAAGGCGTCGAAGTCGGCGGGCTCGTCGCGCTCGGGCAGGTAGCTGCGCAGTTGCTCCAGCGGGAGGTCGAACAGTGGCACAGTGGCACTCCAGCTTGTAGAAAAGGTTGTTGTCATTTTCACCCCAGGGCGCCGGAAAGCGCTATCCCACGTGCTGATTCTGCTGAAAGCGGGATATCTGGGTAGACGCTGACCCGTGACGGTGCATGTTATCGAGGTCCCCTACTCCCACCTCTATCCCGGTCTGATCCTCGACGCCCCGGCGGGCGCCGACGACTTCCTCGTGCAGTTCGGCGACGAGTCCGAGTCGCGGGCGCAGCTGCTCCGTGACGACACCGGCCGCCCGGTGCTCAGGCTGGGCGGCTACATGACGGCCAGGGGCACGGTCATCGACGAGCGCATCTGGACGGTACGCGAGTCCGTCCGGCACGGCGACCGCCTCCGCCTCCGCCTCGGCCGTGCCCTCCCCTGACCCGTGCCCTCCCCTGACCCGTGCCCTCCCCTGACCCTTGCCGGCCCCGCGTTCTTGGCCGGGCCCGGCTGCCGCCCGGCCCCGCCTGACGTCATGACAGGGCCGCCGGCTTGGGCGGACCGGGTTGCCGACTTTCCTGAAGCGGGTCGGAGGTGTGGGCTACCGTCCCTTTTGTGGCTTCTTTCGCCGGTGTGGCCGGGCGGGCGCTGACGGGTGTCGCGGTGCTGGCGCTGTCGCCGGTCGCGGGCCTGGCCGCGCTGGCCGGGACGGCGATGGTGGCCGGGGAGCCGGTGGCGTTCGCGGTGGCGGGGCTGGCGGTGTTCGCCTGGGTGTTCCTTCTCGGGCTGCTGCTCTGCGTGCCCAGGCCGCGCCCGGCGTGGGGGCGCCGGTTACGGGCGGGGGCCGTGCTGGCGGTGGAGGGCATGGTCGTCTGGCAGGTCTCCTCGGCCACCCTGACCTCCACGCCGGGCTCCACGACCCAGGGCCCCGGGCCGGGCTCCGCGCAAGGGCCGGGGGCGGGCGTGCCCGCCGAGGTGGCCGGGCAGCGGGAGTGGCGGCTGCCGACGGGGTCGCGGCTGGCGTACGTGCGGGTCGCGCCGAAGCGGGTCACCCGGCCGGAGCCGGTGGTGTTCCTGCACGGTGGCCCCGGCGTCGGCGACCTGGCGGGGGACGCGGCCTTCTTCGGCCGCCTGGCGGCCGCGGGCTTCCAGGTCTACGTCTACGACCAGCTCGGCGCCGGCCGCTCGGCCCGGCTGGCCGACCCCGCCGGGTACGGCCTGGACCGGGACGTGGCCGACCTGGAGGCCATCCGCCGGGCCGTACGCGCCGAACGGCTGAACCTCGTCGCCAGGGACCACGGGGCCCGGCTCGCGGCCGCGTACCTGGCGGACCATCCGGACCGGGTGTCCAGGGCGGTCCTGCTGTCCCCGGCGGGCCTGGCCCCGGGGCGCGCGGCGGACCGGTCCGTGGCCGCCGCGTTCCCGCTCGGGCCCGGGAGGTGGCCCGACCCCCGTACGCTGGCCGTCTCCACCCTGCTCCAGGTGGATCCGCGGGCCGCGCACGCCTTCGCCGGTGACCGGGGGCTGGACGCGCATCTGACGCTCACGCTGCGCCGCCGCCCGGCGGATCCGTGCCTCGAACGCCCCGGGCAGGCGGGCACGCCCGGACACGGGGGATATGTCGCCCTGGCCGGGCGGCCGGTGCCCGGGTCGTTGCGGTCCGACCTGGCGCGGGTGACGGCGCCGGTGCTGATCGTCAAGGGCGCCTGTGACACGCAGAGCTGGTCGGCGGCCGGCGAATACCGGCGCGCGCTGCCCGAGGCCCGCCTCGCCTACGTCGGGGACGGCGCCACCGCCTCCGGCCACGGCAACGCCCATCTCGGCGTGCTGCGCGCGTTCCTCACGGACGGTGACGTGCCCGCCTACGAGGGCGACGGCCCGCCTCCCGGCTACCGCGGCCCCGCCTGAGGAGGACGCGCCCCCGCCCGAGCACCACGGGCCCGCGTCAGGAGCGCGGCCCCTCCTGAGCACCACGGGCCCGCGTGTGGAGCGCGGCCGCCTGAGGACGCGCCCGGGTGTCCCGAATGCGGGGGTGGCGCCCGACCGGCGGTTACTGTCTGTAGCGGAGACACGTATCACCATGTCAGAGGAAACCTCATGCGCACTCGTCTGTCCCTGTCGCTGACAGTCGTGGCCCTGGCGGCCCTTCCCGGCTGTGCCGGTGACGTGGCGCCGCAGGAGGCGGCGGTGGCCGTACAGACGGACACGCAGCCGTCCGAGCAGGACAAGGCCTGGATGCGGACCATCCACCAGGGCAACCTGGCCGAGGTGCAGGCCGGGCGGCTCGCGCAGGGCAAGGGCACCACGAAGCGGATCAAGTCCATCGGCGAGATGCTCGTCAAGGACCACACCCGGCTGGACGTCAAGGTCACCCAGGCGGCCACGCAGCTCGGCGTGGAGCTCCCCACGTCCCCGTCCGCCCACCAGCGGGCCGAGGTGGCCCGGCTGCGCAGCTCCACGGGCCAGGACTTCGACCAGGACTTCCTGTCGGGCATGGTGAAAGCGCACACGGAGGCGCTGGCCGCCACCAAGGTAGAGGTCTCCCACGGCTCGTCACAGACGGTGAAGGCGCTGGCCAAGACCGCGCAACAGTCCCTCCAGGAACACCTGGGCGTCCTCCGCCAGGCCCAGGGCGGCTGACGGCGTGCCGCTGGGGCCGGCGCGCTGAAGAGCGCGGGTGGCGGGAGGGGTGACGGGCGGATGATGCGGTCACGGGGGCTGCTCGTGCGGGGCACGATCACCGTCGAGTCGCCGCTGCTGGGCGAGCACGGCGAGCACGAGGTGCCGCTGCGCCTGTCCAAGGGGCTGCCCCTGCCGGGCCGGCTGCCGGACGTGCCCGCGCTGCCCGGCCGGCTGCCCGGCGTGCTCGGCCTGGCCGTGCGCCTGCCCAGCGGCGTGGACCTGCTCCTCGCGTCCGGGCACGGCGCGTTCCCGGTGCCCAGGCGCGCCTTCACCTCGGGCCCGTACTCCAGCCTGGCCTGCTACCAGTGCGGCCGCCGCAGGCACCGGATCGTGGCCAGGCCCGAGGGCGAGCGGGTGCCGGCCGACCCGGCGCTCCTGCCGGCCGCCCTGGCACGCGGCCCGCTGCTGTTCCACCTGTGGGCGGGCGTCCACTACCTGGCCCGGCTGCGCGCCCACACCCCGCTGCCCGGCCGTGACCTGGTCTTCGACCCCTTCCGCAACAGCGATCCCGCCCTGCATCCCGCCTCGTGGAGCCTGTGGCGGTTGTGGCACGCCACCCGCACGGGGAACGGCGCGGCGAACGGGTACGCGGAGGCCGGCTCGGCGCACGGCCCGGCGCCCAGCCAGCCGCCCAGTCAGCCGCCCAGTCAGCCGCACGGCCCGGTGCGCGAGGCTCGGGACAATCCGTCGGAGGGGGCGGGAAGCTGGCGAGATCGGGAAGGCGGGCCCTGAGCCGTTCCACGAATTAGCACCAATCGTGCCCTTCTCTTGCGTGGCGTTATAGCGATTTGGGGTATTTGTCCCATTTGAACCATCGACGAGAACACACATGGGGGGATCGTCGTGGCCATGCAAACAGAGATCCGTAACCTGCTCGACTGTCACGTCGTCGGGTCGGACGGGCAATCGATCGGAAAGGTGGGACAGGTCTACCTCAACGACGGTACGGGGGAGCCGGAGTGGGTCACCGTACGCACGGGGTTCTTCGGGATGAAGCAGACCTTCGTGCCTCTGGCCAACGCCCGCCGCACGGGCGAGGAGATCCACGTCCCGTTCGACAAGGAGATGATCAAGGGGGCGCCCAACATCGACGTGGACGGCCGTCTGTCGCTGAACGAGGAGGCCGACCTCTACCGCTACTACGGCATGCAGCCGACCGACATCCCGCGCCAGCGCGGCGAGACCCGCACGCGCGGGCCGGTGACCGGCGAGGACCGGACGGCCGGCCTGGCCGGCGAGACGACCGGCGGCGTGACCGGCGAGACGGCCGGTGGAATGACCGGTCAGACGCGCCCCACCCCGGCCGCCGGCGGACCGCGCGGCCTGGGCGGTGAGATGCGGGGCCGGCTCGCCGAAGACGGCGACATCGACATGACCAGGTCGGAAGAGCAACTGCACATCGGAAAGGAGAGCAGGGAGACCGGCCGCGTACGCCTGCACAAGTACGTCGAGACCGAGAACGTCACGGAGAGGGTCCCGCTGTCGCACGAGGAGGTCGTGATCGAGCGGCAGCCCATCCGTGAGGGTGAGGCCACCGGGACGTACGAGATAGGCGAGGACGATCGGGAGATCATCCTGCACGAGGAGCGGGCCGTCGTCGGCAAGGAGACCAGGCCCGTCGAGCGCATCCACGTGAGCAAGCAGGACGTCAGCCACGAGGAGACCGTCGAGGGGCAGATCCGCAAGGAGCGGCTGGAGATCGACGAGGAGGGAGTGCGCAAGGGCGAGACCGGCACCGCCGGCGAGCGCGAGAGCGGCCCGGCCGGTGATCGCGACTACGAGCCCTACGGCTACCGGAAGAACCGCCCGTAAGGCTCACTCTCGGAACGGGAAAGGCGTCGAGCGGGGCGCCCGCGCGGGCCCCCGCGGGCGCCTGTCCTTTTCCCTGGCTGACCATTGTCGATAACCGCGAGAAAACTTTATGGTCCGGCCCGGCGGGCATTTCAGGAATAGAGCTCGACCTCGTTCAGCATGCTGCACGCCCGGCCTATTTCCGGATCGCAGCCGGCGCCGGGCGGAATGACGATCTTGACGTGCCTGGCGGTGCGGCCGAGGTCGTCGTAGCGCAGGGCGTGGTCGGTCCTGCGCTTGATCGTCACGACCGGCTCGCCCCACGAGCGGCCGTCCATGGACAGGTAGACCCGGGCGCTCGCCGGATGCCCCGGGCGCAGGCTGAGGCCGATCCGGCTCAGCCGGTGGGCGCGGCCCAGGTGCAGCACGTAGCGCCCCCGGCCGGCGCCGACCGCGCTCGACCAGTAGCCGGTGCTGCCGTCCAGGGCCCCGCCGGGGCGCGTGCGCGGCCGGGCGCGGCTCGTCCACCGCATCGTGGTGGAGATCCGCAGCGTGCCGCGGTTGCGCATCCTGGCCAGGTCGAGCCGGGTGCCGGGGGTGCGGACGTCGAACAGCAGGCGCTTGATCGCGTACCAGCCGCCGTCCTCGAACAGGCCGTGCGCCGGGCACGCCGTCTCGTCGAGCCGCCCGTCCGGCAGCACCCCCGGCAGCTTGCAGCTGTCGAACACCTGGATCAGCCGGTGCGGCCCGACGGCGGCCAGCCCGGTGTAGCCGGACGAGCCGTGCGTGTCCCAGACGCCGTCGCGGTTGTGGTACGTCACCCGGGGCTCCAGCCACTCCTCCCCGAGCCCGTCGGGGGAGGCCGCCAGCCAGTTGTCCGGCCGGCCCGCGCTCAGCACGAGCACGCCGCCGGGCATCAGCAGCAGCCTCGGGGCCACGCCGCGCACCACGCAGTCCTGCCCGGCGAAACGCAGCTCGCGCGGCGGCGACCAGGTGCGCCCGCCGTCGGTGGAGCGGCTCTGGCGCAGCGTCGAGTACGGCCCGCCGTCGCGCCGCATCACCGCCACCAGGCTGCCGTCCGCCGCCTGCGCGATCGCCGCCTCGTTGTAGGCGAACCCGGCCTCCTCCGGCACGGCGATCACCCCGCGCCGCTGGAAGGTGCGGCCGCCGTCGCGGCTGGCGTACACCTCGGACTGGTAGGCGCCCGTCTCGCGGTAACGCGCGTACACCGTGATCAGGATCGTCCCGTCGGCGAGCTGGATCGGCGCGCCGTGCGCGGCGCCGCCCGGCAGCAGGTCGCCCGGCGTGGTCAGGGTGGCCTCCGAGCGCACCCAGCTCTCGCCGTCCTGCAGCGCCGAGGAGGTCAGCACGCCCAGCCGCGCCGTGTGCGGGCCGCTCCTGCGCGGATAGTACTCGGTGGCGAAGAAGCGGCCGTCGAGCAGCTCGACCGGCGACTCGCGCAGCGGCGTGGCCTCGGACGGGCCGAACGTGCGCCCGTCGTCGTCGGAGACCGCCGCGGAGCTGGTGAGCGTGACGACCTTGTCCACGTTGGTGGTGAAGGTGGCGATCACCTTGCGGGCGGGAGCGCCGCGCGGGCCGGTCACGTCGAGGGCCGAGACGTTGGGGAAGCCGGCGAAGTCGAGCCGCTGCGCGGCCGTCGGCTCCCGCCCGCCGGGCGGCGGATTGGGATGAATCCAGTCTAGTGAGGAAGCAGTATCGATCAGGTAAGCCCCGGACTCGGGGGAGTGATCCGGTAGCGCGCAGTAACCGCCTCCTGCCTGCGGCTGGCCGGCGTACGCGGGCAGCCCCACGGCCACGGACAGGGCCGCGACCACGGTCTTGGGCACCGGCACGGGCTCACTCCTCGCCTGTCGTTCACCATCCGCCGCACGTACGGACTCTAGATCATCCGCCTCCCGTAACCCGGGATTCACCTGCGGGAATTCGCGGTGTCACCCGCCGCCCGCCCGGGTCCGCCGAAGAGTCAAGCGTTAGACGTTAAGTGACAGTTGACAGGAAAGCCGCGTCTTACGACGATCGGGACGGCACTATTAAGTGTCAATTTACGAAGGTCGAGTCAGACCGCACGGGTCAGGAGGTGGCCCCGATGAGCATCGAGCCGCGGGCGAGAGTGGCCCCAGAGCGCGTGCTGCCAGGCCCGGTGCCCATGGCGCCGGAGACCGCCGCGCAACAACGCGTCGTACGACGCATCTGCACCAGGGTCGCGCCCGAAGGCATGGACATCGGCGTGGCCGAGCTGCCCCCGGGCGGTCTGCAGGTGTGGATCGACACCCCGGTGCCGGTGGGCCCGCAGGAGTCATGGGTCCTGCACCACCGCATGGCCCGCGAGGTCGCGCTGGTCGGCTGGCACTGCGAGGCCGACGCCGACCGCCTGCTGGTGCTGGGCTGGAGCGCGGCGTGCCTGCACAACCGGGTGCGCCTGCTGCAGAGCGGGCTGCGCCGGCTCACCGACTTCGAACCGACCGCGCAGCGGGCCGTGCAGCTCGACGGCCACGGCCCGGACGACGACCGGCCCGCCGCGCTGCTCGTGTCCGGCGTGTGCGCCGCGATCGAGCGGCGGCTGCGCTGGCCCCGGCGGCTGGCCGAGCTCGACGGGTTCGAGCGCGGCTCGGCCCTGCCGCACCTGCAACTGCTCCTCGCCCAGGTCACCGGCCTGGAGGCGAAGGTCGCAGCCGCCTGCCAGGAGCACCTCGTCATGGCGCGGGTGCTGGCGCGGGCCGTCTGCGAGCACTACGCGCGGCACGCGGACCTCGCCCGCGCGCAGCGGGAGGTGCTGGCGGAGACCCGCCGCTGGGTGCACGCCAGCTCCATGATCCGCGGCTCGGCCGGCGCCCGGCTGGGCTCCGCCGGCGCCGGCCGTCCCCACATGGGCCTGGCCGAACGCCGCATCGCCGCGAGCGTCATCAACCACGGCGTCACCAACCACGTCACCAATCACGGCGTCACCAACCACGGCGTCACCAATCACGGCGTCAACCAGGGCATCAAGCACGGCGTGCCGCGGGCCACCCCCGCGGCCGTCGCTCCACGAGCCGGGCACGACGACCCCGTCGCCCCACGGGTCACGCCCGCCCGCTCCGCCGCTCCACGGATCGCCCACGATTCCGAGGAGGGCGCGCGCTGACCTCGATCCGCTCAACGGCGAGCGGTCGCCCGGAAAACCCCACCCGAGTCCGGTAGGAGAGCTCCCGTCATGCGAACCCCCCCGCACCTTCCCGCCCGCCCCAGGCGCGAGCACGGCGACCACGTCCGGCGTCACCCCTACGGCCTGCACGATCTGCCCGCGCGCGGCCTGCACGACGTCCCCGCGCAGACCGGTCCGCGCGGCCTGCACGACCTGCCCGCGCAGGCCGTGCCGCGCAGCACGCTCGACTTCGCCGACCCCGCCCCGCCCCCCGGCGCCGACCTCTACGTCGAGCAGCGCCTGCTCGACATCAGGGAGATGTCCAACCAGGCCATCGGCTCGATCGACGACCTGCTCCAGCACACCGCCTGACGGGGTGCCCCCACGGCCCGGGACCCCGGAGCCGGAAGCGAATCTCACCTTTGAGCACTTTGAGGAGAGCCATGCAGGGACCATCGCGACTGGAGCTGCGGTCGCGCGACGTGGGGGGCCACCGTACGCGGGCCGTGGCGGGCGTCGAGACGCCGCGCAGCCTCGACGAGGTGCGCGCGCTCGTACGCCAGGCCACGGCGGACGGGCACCGCCTCTACCCCGTCAGCACCGGCAGGAACTGGGGCATGGGCTCGGCCGTCCCGGTCACCGACGACAACGTGGTCGTCGACCTCGGCGGCATGAACCGGGTGCGCAGCCTCGACCTGGACGCCGGCTACGCCGTCATCGAGCCGGGAGTCACCCAGCGCCAGCTCGCCGCACTGCTGCGCGACACGCCGTGGATGCTCAACGTCACCGCCTCCTGCGCCGACACCTCGGTCGTCGGCAACGGGCTGGACCGGGGTGACGGCTGCGTCCGCTCGCGCGTGCACGACGTGGCCGGGCTGGAGGCCGTGCTGGCCGACGGCAGCGTGGTCACCACCGGCGGGCTGGACCCGGCCGGGCGCTATCACGGCAGGGTGGCCGGGCCCGACCTGACGTCCGCGTTCGTCCAGCACAACCTGGGCATCGTCACCGCCATGGCCGTGTCGCTGGTGCCGCGCCCGCAGACCATCGGGCTCGTGCACGGCCGCATCCCGCGCGACCAGGCCGGCACGGCGATCGGCGCGATGACCGGCTTCCTGCGCCGGGGCAACCCGGCCGCCGGGCTGATGCGCGTCCGCGAGCTGACCATGATCCCCGCCGCCGGCGAGTGGACGCTGCCCGCCGGCGTCGACCCCGGCCTGTTCACCATCCTGGGCCCGCTCATGGGCAGCGACGCCACTGTGGAGCTGGCCGAGGAGCTGCTGCGCAAGGCGCTGATCGAGGTCGAGGGCGCCGAGGCCGTACGCGTCGTGGACGCCGCCGAGGTGGCCCCCGGCGACCCGCTCTACGCCAGGGCGCTCATGGCGCAGGGCATCCCCACCTGCCGGGGCGTGCACAACGCGCTCGGCGTGACCTCCTGCGACCAGATCGACGACGGCCCGATGGGCTTCCTGGCGCTGCTGCCGCTGCTGCCCATGCACGCGCGCAGGACCGAGCACATCCTGGCCGCCATGCAGACGGCCGTGGACCGCCACGCCACCGCCCTCATGATCGAGTGGAACCTCGTCAGCACGCACCTCGCCAACGGCGTCATCCAGATCTTCTTCGACCGCGCCGCCCCCGACGCGCCCCACCGCGCGCACCAGCTCCGCAACGACGGTAGCTGCCTGCTGCGCGGGAACGGCTGCGCCATCTACCGCTCCGACATCGACCACGCCGCCGCCGACGTCTGGTCCGAGACCAGCACCGCCGGCCTCGGCATGCTGCACCGCCTCAAGACCGCGCTCGACCCGGACGGCCTCATCTCACCCGGCCGGTACGGCGCCTGACCACGGCGCGACCGAAGGACCGAACACCTGAACCACGCACCACCTGAACCACGCACCACCTGAACCACGCACCACCTGAACCACGCACCACCTGAACCACGCAACACCAGAACCACAACGTCCCGGCTCCGCCGCCCGCACTGCCGGAGTGTGCCGCCGGCGGAGAAGAACCGACGCTTTTCATGGGAGGACACGTGCGTTCGTCACCAGCGGCCGTCAGCGCGACCGGCGCGGGCCGGCGTCACGGAGTGATGCTGCGCCTGGTCGGTGCGGGTGTCATGTTGACGGTGATGGCCGACACCACGGCTACCACCCTGGCAGTGGGAGTGCTGCGGTACACACCCGCCGGTGCGGGCATGCCGCTGGGTGACCTCGTCTGGCTGACCAGCGCGGCGTTCATCCCGATCGCGGCCCTGCTGGCGACGGCCGGCCGCTGGGCCGACCTGTTCGGCCGCCGGCGCGTGCTGGCGGTCGGGCTGGTGGTGTTCGTGCTGGGCGGCATCGCCACCGTCACCGTCGACTCCTGGTCGTACGTGCTGGCCGCGCGTGCCGTCCAGGGCGCCGGCGCGGCGGCGATGATCCCGGCCAGCCTCGGGCTGCTGCTCGGGGAGCTGCCGGAGTCGCAGCGCCGCGGCGCGATCGCGCTGTGGAGCTCGGCCTCCGGCCTCGGCTGCCTGCTCATGCAGGCCGGCGGCGGCTGGCTGGCCGCCACCGTCGGCTGGCGGGCGCTGTTCGTCCCCGACGTCGTCATCGGCGTCGCCCTGCTGGTCGCGTGCGCCGCGCTCCCCGCGGGCCGGCGCGGCACCGCCAGGGGCGTGCCGGACGTGCTCGGCGCCTGGCTGCTGGCCGCCGGGATCGCCGTGGTGGTCCTGGCCATCTCCAAGGCCATGGCCTGGGGCATGGACGTGGTCTGGCTCGCGCTGGCCGCGCTGGCCCTGATCGGCGGCGCGCTCGCCCAGGCCAGGCACCACCGCCTGCCGGCGATCGACCTGGCCCTGTGGAAGCGGCCCCGGTTCGTCTGGGGCTGGCTGGCCACCTGGGGGTTCGGCGCGCTGTCGTACGGGCTGCTGACCGTGCAGCCGCTGTACCTGCTGCACCTCGGCTACCCCATGCTCGAAGTGGCCATGTGGCTCACCCCCACCTCGGTCGCCGTCGTCGTGACGAGCTTCCTGGCCGGCCGCGCCGTCAAGCGGGTCGGCGCGTACGGCCTCATCTACGCCGGCTCGCTGCTGTGCGGCGGCGCCTGCGTGCTCGCGCTGATGCAGGCGGGTCCCACCGTGTGGGGCCTGGTCGCCAGCGTCGTGGTCGGCATCGGGGTGGGCGCGCTCGCGCCCGGCACCTCCGTCGCCACCACCCTGGCCGCCCGCCCCCACCAGTACGCCTCCGCCGTCGGCGCGGCCACCATGGCCCGCATGGTCGGCGGCGCCGTCGGCGTCGCCGTGGTGTCGGTCGTGATCGACCACCCGTTCATGACCGGCCCCTTCGCCGGCCTGGCGGGCGCGCTGGCGCTGTGCGTGGCCATCTCGGTGCTCATCGGCGCGCTGGCCCTGACCAAGATCACCCGCCTGCGGCCGGATCCGGGCGACGACATGATCAAGGTGCCCCGCCGGCTGCTGCTCGAGCTGCGCATGACCCTCGCCACCGTCGCGGCCGAGGCCGACGCGCTGCTGCCAGTCGAGACCCGCACGCCTCCCACCGACAACCACGTCCCGCGGCCGCGGACGGCCGAACCCGGCCCGCTCGCCGGGATCCGCGGTCACACGAACTAGGTCAACCTTTCGAAAGGGCTCTCGTCATGGCAACCACATCGTGCGACGTCGCCATCGTCGGCGCCGGGCTCGGCGGCTGCTTCCTGGCCTTATTGCTGGGACGCCGCGGCCGGAACGTCGTCGTCATCGAGCAGGGACCGTCGGTCCCGAGCGCCGGCGCGGACTTCCTCAAGCCGCCCGGTCTGCGGGTGCTCGCCCGGCACGGGCTGGCGGACCTCGTCGGACGCCATGGCCTCAGACGTGACGTCATCCGCTACTACCACGACGGTGACCCCATCCAGGAGTGCCGCTTCCCCGACGGCGGCTTCCTCATCCGCCCCTACCGGGAGCTGGTTGAGCTGATCTACACCTCGTGCGCGATGGAGGGCGTCGGCTTCTGGTTCGACGCCAGCATCGCCGACATCGCCATCGGCGCGGGCCCGGCGGGGGAGCGGGTGGAGGAGCTGACGCTGGCCGACGGTCGCCGGTTGCGGGCCGCGGTGGTGATCGGCGCCGACGGCACCAAGTCTGCCGTGCGGGAGGCGCTCGGCATCCCGCAGGAGACGATCCCGTACGAGCGGCTGCTCATGCGGGTGGCGACCGTGCCGCTGAGCGCCAGCGTCGCCCAGCTCAACCGGCTCTACTTCAGCTCCGAGGGCTGGCTCACCTACCTCTATCCGATCAGCAGGGACCAGGCCCGCGTCTTCGTCGGCCTGCCGCCGGAGGACGACAAGGAGATCTTCCAGGACGGCATCCCGGCGCTGCTCGACGAGCTGAAGAAGTTCGTCACCGACAGCTCCGACGCCTTCAACTTCCTGCAGCCCGCCACCTGGCAGCGCATCAAGGTCTCCTCCATGCGGGTGGACGCCTACCACAAGGGCAACGCCGCGCTCCTCGGCTCGGCGGCGTTCGCCTGCCACCCGATGACGGGCATGGGCATGAGCTACACGCTGCACGACGCCGAGATCCTGGCCGACGTCATCTGCGCCGCCGACGGCGACCCCGAGCTGCTCGACCGGCTCCTGCACGCCCGCTACGAGCCCCGCAGGGAGGCCCACCGCCGGCTCATCGACTACGGCGACGCCCTGGCCGCGACCTTCCGCGACCGCACGGCGTACCTGGCGGCCTTCCGTCCCGACCTGCACGTCCACGGCCAGGCCGCCGCGCCCGGGAGCCTGCCCGCCCCGCCGCCCGCCCCGCTGCCCGCCTGAGCCGGCGCCCCCGCCGCCCGCCATTCCCCACCCAGGTGAGAGTCGTCGTCCAGTGCCACGCTGAGTGCGATGGGCCGGTTCCATCCCCGGGTGGCGGGGGAGCCCACGCTGAGCCCCACGCCGTGGCCGGAAGGTAGGGCGTGCACTACCACCAGGACGGGTGACAGCGGGGGTCCGCCCGCACCCCGTCTCTCGCGATGCTGAGGAGCGTTCACCTAATTCCCGGCATCGGAGACGAAACGTGACTGTGACTGAGACCTCCCGCCCGGCCACGCGGGAACGGGGCAGCGACTTCGCGAGACTGTCGCGGCGCATCGCCCAGGCCGGGCTGCTCGACCGGCGGCCCGGCTACTACGCGATCCGGATCAGCCTGGTGGCCGCCCTGTTCGCCGGCACCTGGGCGTTGTTCGCCGCCGTCGGCGACTCCTGGTGGCAGGTCCCCGTCGCGGTGCTGCTGGCGGTGGCGTTCGCGCAGGTCACGCTGCTGGCCCACGACCTGGCCCACGGGCAGATCTCCCGGTCCAGGAAGAAGAGCAGGATCGCCGGGCTGCTCGTCGGCAACCTGGCCGTCGGGCTCAGCTACGGCTGGTGGATGGACAAGCACACCCGCCACCACGCCAACCCCAACCACGAGGACCACGACCCCGACGTCTCGCCCGACGTCCTCATCTGGTCCCAGAAGCAGGCCGAGGCCAGCCGGGGGCTGCCCCGGTTCATCGGGCGGTGGCAGGCGTTCCTGTTCTTCCCCCTGCTCACGCTGGAGGGGCTGAACCTGAAGGTGTCGAGCTTCCGCGCGCTGCGCAGGAAGTCGCTCAAGAGCCGGGGCGTGGAGGGGCTGCTGCTGAGCGCGCACGTGCTGGCGTACCTCGGCGCGGTGCTGCTGGTGCTGCCGCTGCCCAAGGCGCTGCTGTTCCTGGCCGTGCACCAGGCCTGCTACGGCGTCTACCTCGGCTGCACCTTCGCGCCCAATCACAAGGGCATGCCCGTGCTCACCGCCGAGGACGAGCTCGACTTCCTCCGCCGCCAGGTCCTGACCTCCCGGAACGTGCGCGGCGGGCGCCTGGTCAACACCGCACTGGGCGGCCTGAACTTCCAGATCGAGCACCACCTGTTCCCCAGCATGCCGACCGCGAACCTGCGCAAGGCCCAGCCCATCGTGCGTGAGTACTGCGCCTCGCTCGGCGTCGACTACGTCGAGTGCGGGCTGGTGGAGTCGTGGGGCCAGGCGCTGCGCCACCTGCACGAGGCGGGCCGCCCGCTGCGGGCCGTCAGGACGTGACGACCAGCTCCAGCCCGTTGAAGTCCTCCCGGACCTGATGGCCGGCGTCGGCCAGGACCGTCCTCAGCGCGAGCTGGACCGCGGCCCTGATGGTCGCGTGCCTGACGAGGTGGTCGGCGGAGGTGCCCCAGGTGATGACCACCCCGCGCGTGGGGTCGTGCCAGACGCCGAGTCCGCCGTCGGCGGACATCAGCGACGGCTCGACGGTGAAACCCGCGTCCGTCAGCTCCCGGCGGACCGTGCGTTCCAGGTCCTGTCCGGCGCTCGTGACGATGTCCATCAGAGTCCGCTGCCCTCGTACGCGCGCTTCGAACCTCGGGGACCCGGCAATTCCTTGTGGAAAGATGTCGGCTGTGCCCGTAGCCGCGTCCCGCGCCCTGCCGCCGGCCGCGACCGCGCCGTCGCCGGTCGCGCCACCGGCGGCCGCGTCGCGCACGCCACCGGCCGCGACGGCTCCAGGGCCGGCCGTGGCGGCGTCCGCGGTGTTGCGGCTGGCGCGGGCCGTCGTGTTCGCGACGGTCTGCGGCGCCGTGTCGGCGGGCGGGCACGCGCTGGCCGGCGGCGCTCCCGTGCCGTTCGGCGTCTACCTGGCGGGCGTGCTGGCCGCGCTCGGGCTGGCCTACCTGATCGACGGGCGCGAACGCGGCCCCGCGGCGGTGCTGGCCGCCACCGTGAGCACCCAGATGGTGCTGCACCAGATCTTCGACCGGCTCGCCCCCGGCGACCCGGCCGCGCCCGGGCACGCGCATCCCCAGGCCGGCATGGCGCTGATCCACCTCACGGTGGCGGCGCTGACGGCGTGGTGGCTGCACCGGGGCGAGAGCGCGCTGTGGCTGATGATCCGCCTGTACGGCGCGCCGCTCCCGGCCGTCCGGCTGCCGGTCCTCCTCGACGCGGCGGCCGGCGCGAAGCCGCTCACCTGGCGGCCGATGGCCTCCGGCCTGCCGCCCGCCCTCTCCGGCAGGGCCGTCTCCTGCCCGATCACCAGGCGAGGCCCGCCCGCCCGGGCCCTCTGACGGACGCCAACGACACCCGCCACCGCCGCGCCGCCGGCCCGGTGAGGTGTCGCGTCCGTTGCCGGATTCCGCCGACACGCCCGGGCGCGCCACCTGACTGATGTCCGGTTTGTCGGCTTTTGTCCTTGCCTGTCGTCCGGACGTCCCGGCGCCAACGGGCGCGGTCGTCCGGAAGATCATCTCTGGAGACCCATCATGGCATTCCTGCCGCGACACATCCGCAAGGCCGCGCCGGTCGCCCTCGCCTGCGCGCTCGCCCTGGCCCTGCCCGCCGCCCCCGCCTATGCCCACGACAAGCTCAAGAGCAGCTCACCCGCCAAGAACGCCGAGGTCTCCGCGATCGAGGAGATCGAGCTCGAATACACCGCGACCGTCAAGTTCCCGTTCGTCGTCCTGCACGACGCGGCGGGCAAGGAGGTCGCCCTCGGCGAGCCCCGGCTCGACGGGGTCGTGGTGACCACCGACGTGCCGCAGCCGCTGACGCCCGGTTCGTACGTCATCGCCTGGCGTGTCGTTTCCTCTGACGGGCATCCGATTGAGGGCGAAATCCCCTTCAGCGTGAAAGGATCATCTTCCGCGCCGGCTTCGCCCTCACCCACCGGTGAGGGGGCCGCGGCGGTGACCCCGTCCGCGGGGGCGTCCGCCGCGTCGTCCACCGCGTCGTCCTCCGGGCCGACTACTGAGCCGACTACTGTGCCGACTGCCGGGCCGACCGCCGGTGTGGGGGACGTCACGGCGTCGGGGGGCGTTCCCGGCTGGATCTGGGGCGGGCTGGCGGTGCTTGTCGTGCTGGGTGCGGTCATCTGGTTCAGAAGCTCGCGCCGTGGCCCCGATCGGGAGGACGTGAATGCTGATTGAGCAGGCCAGGAAGGTCGCACGGCAGTGGGTTCGCGAAGAGGGGGCGGCGCTGCCGGGCTTCGGCGGCGCGTTCCTGACCGGGTCGGCACTGTGGGCCGGCCCGGGCGACGAGCTGCCGCCGGCCTCTGACGTGGACGTCATGGTGGTCGCGGAGCCGGGTGCCCGCATCGGGCATATCGGGAAATTTCGCTATCAGGGGGTGTTGCTGGAGGTCTCCTCCATGGGGCCGCCCGGCTCGGCGCACGACGTGCTGAGCGACTACCACCTGGCCGGCAGCTTCCACCTGCCGTGCGTGCTGGCCGACCCGTCCGGCCGGCTGACCGAGCTGCAGCGCGTGGTCGCCCGCGACTTCGCCGAACGGCCCTGGATCCTGGCGCGGTGCACCAACGCCATGGACCGGGTGCGGGGCTGGATCAACGGCATGGACGAGTCCGCGCCGCTGCCCGACCAGGTCAACGCCTGGCTGTTCGGCACCGGGGTGACCGCGCACGTGCTGCTCGTGGCCGGGCTGCGCAACCCCACGGTGCGCCGCCGGTACGCCGACGTCCGCGACCTGCTCGCCCGGCACGGCCGGCTCGACTACCACGAGAGCCTGCTCGACCTGCTCGGCTGCGCCGACCTCGGCGCCGACCGGGTGGAACGCCACCTGGCGGCGCTGGAGAAGGCGTACGACGCCGCCGCCTCGTTGCGCACGCCCTCCTACCGGTTCGACTCCGACGTCTCCCCGGTGGCCCGGCCGGCCGCCATCGACGGCACCCGGGAGCTGATCGAGGAGGGGCTGCACAGGGAGGCGGTGTTCTGGCTGGTGGCCACGTACGCGCGGTGCCTGGCCAAGCGGGCGGCGGCCGGGCAGCCCGTGCCCGCCGGGCACGAGGACGGCTTCCTGGAGCTGCTGGCGGACCTGGGCGCGGAGACGTTCGCCGACCGGCGGCGCCGCGGGGACCGCGTCCTCGCGGCGCTCCCGGGCCTGTGGCAGACCGCCACCGGCCTCTGCTGACACCCGGGACACCCGGCGGCCGCGGGCTCCGTCGCGCCTGGCGGGGTCAGCGGCCGTCGAGGCGGGGGATGGCGTCGCCGTAGAGGTCCGGGCTGCGGTCCGCCTCGCCGATGAAGTCGCCGGGGAAGCCCAGCTCGAAGGGCACCGCCGCCTCCAGCCGCCGCATCACCTCCGCCGGCAGCTCCACCTCACCGGCCCCCAGGTTGTCCTTGAGCTGGGCGGCGCTGCTCGTGCCGAGGATCGGGTGCACCCCGCGCCGCAGCGCCCACGCGATGGCGACCTGGGAGGGCGTGACGCCCAGCTCGGCGGCGGCCTCGATCACGGCCCGCTCCCCGGCCCGCTCCCGCTCGCCGAGCGACTCGGGCGACACGCGGGAGGCCGCGGCCCCCGGCTCGGCGTACCGGCCGGACAGCACGCCGCGCGCGAGCACGCCCCACGCGGCCACGCTGATCTCCTGCGCCCGCGCCATCGGCAGCAGCTCCCGCTCGATGTCGCGCCACAGGAGGCTGTAGGGCACCTGGAGGCCGGCGAACGGCGTCCAGCCGCGCCACTCGGCCAGCGTGTTGGCCCGGCTGACCACCCAGGCCGGGCTGTCGGAGACGCCGACGTAGAGCACCTTGCCGGCGCGGACCACGTCGTCCAGCGCCCGCATCGTCTCCTCGATCGGGGTGTGCCGGTCCCAGACGTGCACCCACAGCAGGTCGATGTAGTCGGTGCGCAGCCGCCGCAGGCTCTGCTCCAGCGACAGGACGAGGTTCTTGCGGTGGTTGCCGGCCGCGTTCAGGTCGGTGCGATCGCGGGTGGGGGTGTACTTGGTGGCCAGCACGAAACGGTCGCGGCGCGCCCGGAGCAGCTCGCCGACGACGCTCTCGCTCTCGCCGTACATCGAGGCCGTGTCGATCACGTTGCCCCCGGCCTCGGCGTACAGGTCGAAGATGGTGCGCACCTCGGGCGTCACCTCGCGATAGGTCATCGCGCCGAGGAACAGGTCGGAGACCCGCAGCCCGGTGCGGCCCAGCAGCCGATAACGCATGACCACTCCTCTCAGTCGAATCTGCTCGGACGCCGGCCGGGGACCGGCGCGGTCGCGGATCGGCGGCGTGCGCGCGCTCCGCATGGTGACAACCTGCCGGTCCGCCGCGCGCGGAGGAAGACCGCGCCGAGACTGGCCCTGCGGGGGCCACGATACGCACCGCCCGGCCCCCCTAGACTCACCGGTCATGAGCGACAACGAGCTGGGTGCCTTCCTGCGCGAGCGGCGTGAGGCGCTCAAGCCCGCCGACGTCGGCCTGCCCGGCGGCGGCCGGCGGCGCACGCCGGGGCTGCGCCGGTCGGAGCTGGCCACGGTGGCCGGGGTGAGCGTCGAATACCTGACCAGGCTGGAGCAGGGCCGCGACCGCAACCCGTCGGTGCAGGTGCTCGTGTCCCTCGCCGACGCGCTGCGCATGACCCCGGAAGAGCGCGTGCACCTGCGCTACCTGGCCAAGGTGACCAGCGGCGGCATCGCGTTGTGCCCGGGGGCGGGGCACGTGCCCGCCCATACGGTACGGCCCGCCGTCCGCGCCGTGCTCGACCGGCTCGACCCCACGCCCGCCGTGCTGCTCAACCGGCTCGGCGAGGTGCTGGCCCACACCTCGGGCTTCGAGCGCGTCTTCGGCCCCCTCGGGCTGCTGGAGGACGACCGGCCCAACCTCAACCGCTACGTGTTCGCCGACGTGCGCGCCAGGATCGCCTTCCCCGACTGGGACAAGGTCGCCGACGAGCAGGCCGCCGCGCTGAGATACGAGGCCGGGCCCGACGACCCGTACGCCGCCGACCTGATCGACACGCTGGCCTTCGCGGCGGGCGAGGCGTTCACCGGGCGGATGTCGGGGCCGTCCGGGCCGCCGCGGCCGGCCCCCGTGCAGCGCCTGGCGCATCCGGAGGCGGGGGAGCTGCGGCTGGCCAGGGAGCCGCTCGACCTGGCGGGCGGCGAGGAGCGCATCCTCGTCTACCTGCCCGCCGACGACGCCACCACGGCCGCCCTCGACCGCCTCACCGGCCGCCGCCCCGGCGCCCTGCGCGCCGTCACCGCCTGAGCCCCCGCCGCTCGGCGACCCCGGTCACGCGGCCCGGTCGCTGAGGGCCGGGGCGGCCAGGCCGGGGTCGCGGGGCGCGGCCTGAGGGAGCGGGTCAGGCGCGGCCCTGAGGGAGCGGGTCAGGCGCGGCGCAGGGAGCGGGTCAGGCCGGCGGCGATGGTCGTGGCCAGCACCCAGCCCGCCGCGATCAGCCCGTACGCCAGCCACTGCGTCCCCCCGCCCGGGTTGAACGCCTTCTCCTGGCCGAAGTCGATGATCGGCAGCAGCAGGTCCAGCGTGTAGACCGGCGCGTTGAACGCCGGCGACTCCCCGCGCTTCAGCGGCGGCGGCGGGACCAGCGAGAACACCACCGTCCCCGCCACCAGCAGCGCGGCCAGCCAGCCGGCGGCCCGCAGCGGGCGGAAGCCGTAACCCACGGTGACGTCCTGGAGGTGGCCCCAGAACCTGGCGTACCAGGGGAGGGTGGCGCGGTGCTGCCGCTGGCCGGCCAGCAGGGTGTGGCGGGCGTCGGCGTCGCTGCCCAGCCGCCGGTACATGGCGGCGAGCTGCTCGTAGGCGTTCGGCAGGTAGCCGTCGGGGTCCCTGCGCAGCCAGCCGAGGCGCTCGGCGGCCGGCAGCATGGGCTCCAGCACCTCGTACGCCAGCCCGTCCATGCGCAGGTCGTCCGGCCACACGCGGGCGTCGTCCTGGAGCACCCCGATGCGCGCGTGCCGCAGATCGACCGTGCCCTCGACCGGCTCGGCGGTGCGCAGCGCCAGCTCGCGCGCCTCCAGCCGGCGGCAGTCGAGCGCCTCGGCGCCGGGCGCCGCCAGGGTGGCGCCGTAGAAGTTCAGGCGGCTGCCGATCCGCGCGTGCGGCAGGCGCACCCGGCCCCGGGCCGAGAAGCCGTCGCAGAGGCTGAGCACCTTGCCGACCGTCAGCCCGTTGGCCGTCAGCGCCGCGCCGCCGGGGTTGACCAGCTCGGCGCCGTGGAAGTGGGCGGGACCGGTCACGGAGGCGTCGACCAGGTTGATCTCGCCCTCGGCCCGCAGCCCCCCGCGGGCCAGCAGCGCGCCGTCCACGGCGAGGCCCTCGCCCGCCAGCGCCACCCCGCCGGGGTTGCGCAGGCGCGCGCCGTCCAGGTTGAACGTGCGGCCGATGGCGGCCGCCTCCAGCCAGACGTAGCCCTCGGTCTCGATCAGCGACAGGAACAGCCCGCTCTCGGCGTTCAGCCCGCCGCCGTGCAGCGCCCGCCGGCCGGGGTGGCGCAGCCGCGAGGCGCGCAGCGTGAGCGGGCCGCTGACGCGGGCGAAGCGCAGGCTGAACTCGCCGTCCACCTCCATCCGCCGGGCGAAGAGGCCGACCTGGACGACCATGTTCGACCCGTCGAACGCCGGCCGGCCGTCCGGCGCCCGCAGGCGGGCGTCGTCGAGGGTCACGGCCGCGCCGACCCTGGCCGCGGTGAGGTTGATCTCGCCGTCGCAGCGCAGCCCGTCTCTGGCCAGCAGGTTGCTGCCGACGTCGAGGTGCTCGGCGTTGACGGCGGTGCCGCCGGGGTTCTCCAGGCGCGCGCCGTTGAGCGAGAAGTCGCTGCTGATCCGGGCGCTGCGCAGGCGCACCTCGCCGGTGACGTGGCAGCCGGTGAGCCGCAGGTCGCCCTCGACCTGGAGGTTAGAGGCGACCAGGCCGGGCAGGACGGAGCCGGTGAAGCTGAGGAAGCGGGTGCGCGCCTGGTAGAGGTCGGGCGCCTCGTCGAAGACGCAGTCGCGGAACGTGGCCGGCAGGCCGATCTCGCCGAACGCCAGGTGTAGCCGGCCCGTGATCCGGGCGCCCGCCAGGCGCAGGGCCGGCTTGTCGGCCGGGTCGTCGTAGTCGCCGAGCAGCAGCCCCGCCAGCACCTCGGCCCGGACGGCGCGGCCGGGGCCCCAGGCGGCGGCGTTGGCGGGGGAGTCATGGCCGGGGTCTCCGGTGCGCAGGTCGACGTCATGGCCGCGGGCGACGGCGGCGGTGAGGGCCTGTTCGGCGGGGGTGAGTTCGGCGTTTCGCACACGGACATCCTGGGCGAACCTCGCCCGGAACGGGGCTCGTTCCCGCATGCCGGACGCCCCAGGGGGGCCGGGCTTCGCGCGATCGCCGCCGCGAACCCGGGGATCAGCGGCGCCGGGGGCTACGCGCGCACGTCGAAGCCGAGGGCCCCGGCCACCACCGTCGCCTGGAAGGCGTCGATCAGCGCGCCCTTGAACGTCACGCCGGTCGGGTCGAACGTGCTCAGGTCGCTGCCCCGCAGGTCGCACTTCGTCAGGTCGGCCTCGCGCAGCCACGCCCCCGTCAGGTCGGCCCGCAGCACCTCGGCGCCCTCCAGCCGGGCCCCGGTCAGGTCGGCCTCGCGCAGCCGGGTGCCGTGGAAGGCGCTGCCGCGCAGGTCGGCGCCGGGCAGGCCGACGTAGGACCAGTCGCCGCCCTCCACCTTCAGCAGCCCGAACGTGCAGCCGTCGAACATGCTGCCCGTCAGCTTGCACCCTCTGAACGTGGCGTCGAAGAACGAGCAGCGCGAGAACGTGCAGGTGAGGAAGCGCGCGTCCTCGTGCACCGACACGTTGAACCGCACGTTGCGGAACGCGCACTCCTCGAACGTCGAGCCGTGGTCGATCGCCTCGGTCATGTCCACGTCCTGGAACAGCACCCGGTGATGGGTCTCACCGGAGAACTCGCGCCCGTCCCAGTTCGCGGACCTGACCGTCGTCTCCGTCGGAGGCGCCGGCACTCCGTGTTTGCGTTCCGCCATGCGAGCACGCTAGCGGAGGCGACCGACACTTCCTCAGGCCGCCCGTTTGGCGATCGCGGTGATGAACGGCTGCACCAGCTTGGCCGCCAGGGGGCCGAACGCCGCCAGGATGAGCACGTACGCCGCCGCCAGCGCCCCCAGGTCGGGGTGCACGCCCGCGCCGACCGCCAGGCCGGCGATGACGATGTTGAACTCACCGCGCGGGATGAGCGCGATGCCCGCCCGGGCCTGGCCGGCCTTGGCGATGCCCGCCCGCCTGGCCGCGTACATGCCGGTCAGCAGCTTGGTGATCATGCTGACCACGGCCAGCAGCGCCGCCAGGCCCGCCACCGGCAGGATCTTCGCCGGATCGGTCTGGAGACCGAAGAAGACGAAGAACACCGCCGCGAACAGGTCGCGCAGCGGCGCGAGCAGCGCCTGCGCGTCCTCGGCCAGCTCGCCGGAGAGCGCGATGCCCACCAGGAACGCGCCGACCGCCGCCGAGACCTGCAGCTGCTGGGCCAGGCCGGCCACCAGCAGGGCCAGGCCGACGACCTTGAGCAGCAGCACCTCGGAGTTCGGGCTGGTCACGAACGCCTCGATCCAGCGTCCGAAGCGCAGCGCGACGACCAGGACGACGCTCACCGTGAGCAGCGCGATGCCCACCGAGACGGCCCCGCTCACCAGGCTCAGCCCGGCCAGCATGGTCGTCAGGACCGGCAGGTAGATCGCCATCGTGAGGTCTTCGAAGACCAGCAGCGACAGCACGGTCGGCGTCTCCCGGTTACCGATCCACCCCAGGTCCGACAGCACCTTGGCGGTGATGCCGGAGGAGGTGGCGTAGGTGACGCCCGCCATGGCCACGGCCGCGACGGGCCCCCAGCCCAGCAGTAACGCGATGATGGCGCCGGGAGCGGCGTTGAGGACCAGGTCCACGATGCCCGCGCGCGCGTTGCTCGTCAGGCTCGTGACCAGTTCGTCGGCGTTGTACTCCAGGCCCAGCGTGAGCAGCAGCAGGACGACGCCCAGCTCGGAGCCGATCGAGAGGAACTCCTCGCTCGTGGCCAGCGGCAGCACGCCACCGGTCCCGAACGCCAGGCCGGCGATCAGGTAGAGCGGGATGGGGGAGATCCCGACCCGCAACGCCAGCGCGCCCAGAACTCCCAGGCCGAGGAGGACAGCACCGAACTCGAGAAAGATCACCGCGGTGTGGTGCACCCGCGGCCCTACCCTTCCGCCAGGATGCCGGCGACCTCGCCGGTGCTTTCCTCGCTGCCCACGACGACCACGACGTCTCCCGCCTGGAAGACGAAGTCGGGGCCGGGGCTGGTGAAGACCCGCCCGCCCCGCGCCACGGCGACGATGGAGGCGCTCGTACGGGTGCGCACGCGGGCGTCGCCCATGGGCCGTCCCGCGTAGGGGGAGCCCGCCGGGATGGGCAGCTGCACGCTGACCAGGCCCTCGACCTGCTGGTGCAGCTGGTTGAGCCGCGCCACGATCCGCGGGGCGCCGAGGAGCTCGGCCAGGGCGTCGGCTTCCTCGTCGTTGAGCTTGACCGTCTGGCAGACGGCGTCCGGGTCTTCCTTGTCGTAGATGACCAGGTCCCGGCGGCCGGTGCGATGGGATACGACGCCTACCCGCTGTCCTTTGCGGGTGGTGAAATCGTGTCGAAGTCCGATCCCCGGCAGTGCTGTTTGTTCGACCTCCACCTATCCCACCCGTCCAGATCCAAACATTTCCGGACAACCCTACCAATGGCATACCCCGCCATTGTCTTTACCAATAGCGCGAGATCTCAGGCTCGCGGATCACGTCCCCGCCGGGACGCAAGGGCAGGTGAAGGGGCAGGTGGCGGGGGGCGTCGCCCGAGCCCGCGGCGCGGGCTCGGGCGGCGCGTGCGACGCTCCGGCGGGCCGCCGCCGGGGCGGCCCCCCTGCGCGCCGCACGCCGGGCGTGCGAGACTGCTGTCGAACGCACGGACCGGCCTGGAGCCGACACCGGCCCGGCCCGCCACCGCGCACCCGCCGGCGACGCCGGGTGCCGCGCCTTGTCCGCCGGCGGTCACGTCCGACGGCAGCCCGGTCCGGACGGCAGCGACACCACTACGGCAGCGACATCAAAGGGACAACGCCACCATGCCGACCGCCCCTCCGATCCGGCTGGTCCTCGTGGAAGATCACGCGATGGTCGCGGAGGCCATCGGCCTGGCGCTCGGCCGTGCCCCCGACCTTGAGGTGGTGGCCCAGGCGGGCACCATCGCCGCCGCGCTGGCCGACGTCGGCCGCTGCCAGCCCGACGTCGTCGTGCTCGACCGCAGGCTCCCCGACGGCGACGGCATCGCGGCCATCGACCGGCTGGCCGCCGTCGCGCCCAGGGCCAGGGTGCTGGTGCTGACCGGGGAGGCGACCGCGTCCGTGGCGGCCAGGGTCGTGGCGGCCGGAGGGGCGGGGCTGCTGGTGAAGTCCTCGCGGCTGGGCGAGCTGGAGTCGGCGGTGCGGGAGGTGGCGGCCGGCGGGGTGGTGTTCGCGCCGGGGCTGCTGCCCGGCGTGCTCGACCGGCTGACCGGCCGCGCCGGGCACGTGGGCTCGGCGCTGACCGCGCGCGAGCGGGAGACGCTGATGCTCCTGGCCGAGGGCGCCAGCACGTACGAGATCAGCGACCGGCTCGGCGTGACCCGCAACACGGCGCGCAACCACGTCCAGCACGTGCTGGAGAAGCTGGGCGCCCGCTCCAAGCTGGAGGCGGTGGCCTTCGCCCGCAGGGACGGGCTGCTGGACTGACCCCCCAGGCGGCCGGAGGACGGGCGACGACGGCCGGACGGAAAGCGCGCGGAGGGCGGAAAGCCGGTTGGAGTGACGCAAACGCACCAGACAGCTTCCCACAGCTGTATCAGGCGGCCTGGAGCGCTTGCGTCTCGTGACGGGCCGCCGCACTCCTCGAAAGTAGAGGCGTGGAAAGTGAGGAGGCCGCGACGTACCAGGTGGACACACTTCTGCCCCAGGAGATGAACAGCATCACAATGGCCCGCCACCTGGCGGGAGAGGCCCTGCGGGAGCACGGCTACCGGGGGCGTCACGAGGACGTTCTGCTGGTGGTCTCGGAGCTGGTGACCAACGCCCTCGTGCACGGTGACGGCCCGCCGGAGCTGCGGATCGGGGTGCGCGCCGGGCGCGTGCGCGTCGAGGTCGGCGACACGGGCGCGAAGCTGCCGGAGACCCGTGACCCGGGCCCGTCGAGCGGCTGGGGGCTGCACGTCGTGCGGCTGCTGTGCACCGGCTGGGGCGTCTCGCCCGGCGAGGGCGGCAAGGTGGTGTGGTGCGAGCTGGCGGTCACGTTCGCCCCGGTGCAGACGGGCGGCGCGGAGGTGTGATCGAGTTTGGCTCTTGAGCCGGCTCGTGCAAGGCTGCGGTATGCCCGAGGATGACCAATCGCAGGAGGATATGAGGCTCCTCGTCCAGAGCATCCGTGATTACGCCATCTTCATGCTCGACCCGCAGGGCGTGATCGCGAGCTGGAACGTCGGCGCGGAGCGCATCAAGGGATACACCGCCGGTGAGATCATCGGCACCCACTTCTCCGTCTTCTACCCGCCCGAGGACATCGCGGCGGGCAAACCCGCCGCCGGGCTCCGGGTGGCCGCCGCCGAAGGGCGGTGGGAGGAGGAGGGCTGGCGGGTCCGCAAGGACGGCACCAGGTTCTGGGCCAGCGTGGTCATCACCGCCCTGTACGACGACGCCGGCGCCCTGCGCGGATTCGGCAAGGTGACGCGCGACCTGACCGAGCGGCGCACCCTGGCCAGGGCGCTGGACGAACGCGGCATGCTGCTCGCCCGCCTGGTCAAGGCGCAGGAGCGGGAGCGCCGCCGCATCGCCTCCGGCGTGCACGACGACAGCATCCAGTCGATGGTCGAGGTGGGCATGCGGCTGCGGTTGTGGGGCGAGGGCCTGCCGGAGGAGTACGCCGCCACCCTGGGGGCGCTCGACGCCGCCGTGGACACCGCCGTGCACCGCCTGCGTGACCTCGCCTTCGACCTGCGCCCGCCGGCCGACGGCCTGGTGGAGAGCGTGGACGGCTACCTGAAGCAGACGATGCCGGGCGCGGGCGTGGCGTACGAGCTGCGCGACCGGCTGGACGGCGAGCCGCCCGCCGAGACCGTTGTCACCGTCTACCGCATCTGCCAGGAGGCTCTGACGAACGTGCGCAAGCACGCGGGGGCGCGACGGGTCACCGTGGAGCTGACCTCGCTCGACCTGGGCGTGCACGTCCGGGTCCGCGACGACGGCGCCGGCCTCACGTCCGCCGGCGGCGGGGCGGGGCACTTCGGGCTGATGGAGATGCGCGAGCGCGCGGAGGCGGCGGGCGGTTGGTGGCAGATCGCCGGCGCGCCGGGCGCGGGCACCACGGTGGAGTTCTGGGTGCCCGCCGTCTCCCACGCCTCCCCGGACCCGGACCGGCTCTGACCGGCCGGGACCGGCGCGGAACGAGGGAGTCAGCCGGTGAGGGAGTCGCCGATCAGGGCGAGGGACTGGCGGGCGATCTCCCATTCCTCGTCCGTCGGGATGACCAGCACCGCCACCTCCGCCCCGGCCGGTGACACCGCCCGCTCCCGCGCGGTGGCCTCGGCGTTGCGCGCCGGGTCCACGGCGATGCCCAGCCGCTCCAGCCCGGCCAGCGACTCGGCCCGGGTGGCGGCGTCGTGCTCGCCCACCCCGCCGGTGAACACGATCGCGTCCACCCGGCCGAGCAGCGCGTAGTAGGCGCCGACGTATTTGCGGATGCGCCGCGTGTAGACGTCGAGCGCCAGCCGGGCCTCGGCGTCGTCGCGGGCCCGCACCTCCCGCATGTCGCCGGTGCCGGTGAGCGCGAGCAGGCCGCCCCGGTGGCTCAGCGCCCGCTCCACCTGCTGGGCGTCGAGCCCGTCCACCCGGGCGAGGTAGCCGGCCAGCGCCGGGTCCACGTCGCCCGAGCGGGTGCCCATGACCAGCCCCTCCAGCGGCGTCATGCCCATGGAGGTGTCGACGCTGCGCCCGCCGGAGATCGCGGTGGCGCTGGCGCCGTTGCCCAGGTGCAGCACGATCAGGTTGAGTCCGGCGAGGTCACGGCCGAGCAGCTCGGCGGCGCGGCGCGAGACGTAGGCGCACGAGGTGCCGTGGAAGCCGAAGCGCCGCACGCCGAGCCGCTCGCGCCAGTCGCGGTCCACGGCGTACGTGTACGCCTCCGGCGGCAGCGTGAGCTGGAAGGCCGTGTCGAACACCGCCACCTGCGGCACCCCGGGGAACGCCTTGCGTGCCACCCGGATGCCGGCCAGGTTGACCGGGTTGTGCAGGGGCGCGAGCGGGGCCAGCTCCTCGATGGCGGCGATCACCGCGTCGTCGATGAGCACGGCCTCGGTGAACCGGTCGCCGCCGTGCACGACCCGGTGCCCGACCGCGACGGGGTCGAGCGCGGGCCCCGCCGCCTCGAACGCCTCCATGACCGCCGTCAGGCCCTCGCCGTGCCCGGGGAAGCGCTCCTGGCGTTCGTACGCCGGCCCGTCGCCCGCGTGGTGCGTGAGCCGCCCGCGCTCCTCGCCGATGCGCTCCACCAGCCCGCGCGCGGGACGCTGGTGGGTGCGCACGTCCACCAGTTCGTACTTGATGGAGGAGGAGCCCGTGTTCAGGACGAGGATGTGCCCGGCCATGTCCACGACCTTATCTCCGGCGGGTCCTCCCCATGATCCCGGGTGTGCGCCCGGGCCCGCAGCCGCGCGTCGCTCATCTCCTGCCGCAGGTGGGCGGCCGTGCTGCCGAGGCCGGGGACGCGGTCGATGACGTCCATGACCAGGTGGAAGCGGTCGATGTCGTTGAGCATGCACATGTCGAACGGCGTCGTGGTCGTGCCCTCCTCCTTGTAGCCGCGCACGTGCAGGTTGGCGTGGTTGTGGCGGCGGTAGGTGAGCTGGTGGATCAGCGACGGGTAGCCGTGGAAGTTGAAGACGATCGGCCGGTCGGTGGTGAACAGGGTGTCGAACTCCGCGTCCGGCATGCCGTGCGGGTGTTCCGACGGCGGTTGCAGCCGCATGAGGTCGACCACGTTGACGACGCGCACCTTCAGCTCGGGCAGGTGCTCGCGCAGGATCGCGGCGGCGGCGAGGGTCTCCAGGGTGGGCACGTCGCCGGCGCAGGCCAGCACCACGTCCGGCTCGCTGCCCTGGTCGGTGGAGGCCCACGGCAGGATGCCCAGGCCGCGCGTGTTGTGCGCGACGGCCTCGTCCATGGTGAACAGGTCGAGCACGGGCTGCTTGCCGGCCACGATCACGTTCACGTAGTCGCGCGAGCGCAGGCAGTGGTCGCCGACCGAGAGCAGCGTGTTCGCGTCCGGCGGCAGGTAGACCCGCACCACCGACGCCTTCTTGTTCACCACGACGTCCAGGAAGCCCGGGTCCTGGTGGCTGAAGCCGTTGTGGTCCTGCCGCCACACGTGCGACGACAGCAGGTACGTCAGCGACGCCACCGGCCGCCGCCACGGGATCTTCTGCGACGACTCCAGCCACTTGGCGTGCTGGTTGAACATCGCATCCACGATGTGGATGAACGCCTCATAGCAGTTGAACAGCCCGTGCCGCCCGGTCAGCAGGTATCCCTCCAGCCAGCCCTGGCACAGGTGCTCGCTCAGCACCTCCATGACCCGGCCGCCGGGGCCCAGGTTCTCGTCCGTCGGCAGCGTCTCGGCGTCCCAGGCCCGGTCGGTGACCTCGAAGACGTCCGACAGCCGGTTCGACGCCGTCTCGTCCGGACCCATCAGCCGGAACGTGCGCGGGTTGGCCGCGATCACGTCGCGCAGGAACCCGCCCAGCACCCGCGTGGGCTCGCTCGACTGCTCCGCCGGCGCCTTCACCTCGACCGCCGAGCGGCGGAAGTCGGGCAGCCGCAGCGGCTCCAGCAGCTCGCCGCCGTTGGCGTGCGGGCTGGCGCTCATCCTGCGCGTGCCGCGCGGCACCGTGTCCAGGATGCCCTGGACCGGCCGCCCGTCGGAGCCGAACAGCTCCTCCGGCCGGTACGAGCGCATCCACTCCTCCAGCATGGCCAGGTGCCCGGCGTTCTCGCGGACCTTGGCCAGCGGCACCTGATGGGCGCGCCAGGTGCCCTCGACGGGTTTGCCGTCCACCTCCCGCGGCCCGGTCCAGCCCTTCGGGGTGCGCAGGATGATCATGGGCAGGCGGTCGGCGTCGCCCGCCTTGTACGCCGCCATCTCCTCGAACGCCACGTCCAGCGTGCCGGCCATCTCCTCGTGGTCGGCGCCGACCAGGTGGGGGCGGTAGCCGTACCCCTCCATCAGCTTGAGCAGCTCCTGCTCCGGGATGCGGGCCAGCACCGTCGGGTTGGCGATCTTGTAGCCGTTCAGGTGCAGGATCGGCAGCACCATGCCGTCGCGGCGCCGGTCCAGGAACTTGTTGGAGTGCCAGCTCGCCGCCAGCGGCCCGGTCTCCGCCTCGCCGTCGCCGATGATGCAGGCCACCACCAGGTCGGGGTTGTCGAAGGCGGCGCCGTAGGCGTGCGCCAGCGCGTACCCCAGCTCGCCGCCCTCGTGGATCGAGCCCGGCGTCTCCGGCGCGACGTGGCTGGGCACGCCGCCGGGGAAGGAGAACTGGCGGAACAGCCGCCGCATGCCCTCCACGTCCTGCGACACGTCCGGGTACCGCTCGGAGTACGACCCCTCCAGCCAGGCGTGCGCCACCGCCGCCGGGCCGCCGTGACCCGGCCCGGCGATGTAGATCATGTCCTGGTCCCGCTCGCGGATCACCCGGTTCAGATGGGCGAAGCAGAAGTTCAGGCCGGGCGTGGTGCCCCAGTGGCCGAGCAGGCGGGGCTTGATGTGCTCGGGCCGCAACGGCTCGGTGAGCAGGGGGTTGTCCAGCAGGTAGATCTGCCCGACGGACAGGTAGTTCGCCGCCCGCCAGTACGCGTCTATGTGCTCCATGCCTCTGCTGCTTCCTCCACAGAGGGCGCTGAATCCCCTATCGCCCGACAAGACCGATTCGCCCTCCACTGTCCGGCCTGCCGCCCCCGCCCGGGCGGCGACGCGGACGGCGATCGCGCCCGCCGCGGGCGCCCCTGGGACACTGGGCTTGCAAAGACCACTGGGCGTCTAAAGACTCCGCTCCGCCGTGCGCGGAATGGACGATGGCGGGTACGGGGTTACGCAACGATGGACCAGGCATGATCGGTTTGGCGACGCGAGGAGGAAACGCGTGAACGGCGACATCACCCAGAGCCAGGAGTGGGCGGCCCTGGGCAAGCACCACGAGGAGCTGGCCGGCAGGCAGCTGCGTGAGCTGTTCGCGGAGGACCCCGGCAGGGCCACCCGCATGACGGTGACCGCCGGCGACCTCTATCTCGACTACGCCAAGCACCGCGCCACGCAGGAGACCCTCGACCTGCTCGTGGCCCTGGCCGAGCGGGCGGGGCTGCGCGAGCGCATCGGCGCCATGTTCGGCGGCGAGCACATCAACGTCAGCGAGGACCGCGCCGTGCTGCACGTCGCGCTGCGCCTGCCGCGCGAGGCGGAGCTGGTGGTCGACGGCCAGGATGTCGTGGCCGACGTGCACGCCGTGCTCGACAAGATGAGCGCCTTCTCCGAGCGGGTCAGGTCCAAGGAGTGGAAGGGCGCCACCGGCAGGCCGATCGAGACCGTGGTCAACATCGGCATCGGCGGCTCCGACCTCGGCCCCGCCATGGCCTACGAGGCGCTGCGCGACTACGCCGACGCCGGCATCGCGGCCAGGTTCGTCTCCAACATCGATCCCGCCGACATCACCGGCAACCTCGCCGGGCTCGACCCCGCGACCACGCTGTTCGTGGTCAGCTCCAAGACCTTCACCACCCTGGAGACCCTCACCAACGCCAGGGTCGCGCGCCGCTGGCTGGTCGAGGCGCTGGGCGAGGAGGCCGTCTCCAAGCACTTCGTGGCCGTCTCCACCAACGCCGCCAAGGTGGCGGAGTTCGGCATCGACACCGACAACATGTTCGGCTTCTGGGACTGGGTCGGCGGCCGCTACTCCTACGACGGCGCCATCGGCCTGTCGCTGATGATCGCCATCGGGCCCGACCGCTTCCGCGAGATGCTCGCCGGCTTCCACACCATGGACGAGCACTTCCGCACGGCCCCGTTCACCGAGAACATGCCGGTCCTGATGGCCCTGCTCGGGGTGTGGTATACCGACTTCTTCGACGCCGAGACCCGCGCCGTCCTGCCCTACAGCCAGCGGCTGCACCGCTTCCCCGCCTACCTCCAGCAGCTCACGATGGAGTCCAACGGCAAGTCCGTGCGCGCCGACGGCACCCCGGTCACGGTCAACACCGGCGAGATCTTCTGGGGCGAGCCCGGCACCAACGGCCAGCACGCCTTCTACCAGCTCCTGCACCAGGGCACCCGGCTCGTGCCCGCCGACTTCATCGGCTTCGCCGAGCCGTACGAAGACCGCGAGGGCATGCACGACCAGCTCACCGCCAACCTCCTGGCGCAGACCACGGCGCTGGCCTTCGGCAAGACGGCCGAGGAGATCGCCGCCGAGGGCACCGCGCCCGAGATCGTGCCGCACAAGGTGATGCCGGGCAACCGCCCCACCTCCACGATCCTCGCCCCCAAGCTCACCCCGTCCACCCTGGGCCAGCTCGTCGCGCTCTACGAGCACATCGTGTTCGTCGAGGGCACGATCTGGGGCGTCGACTCCTTCGACCAGTGGGGCGTCGAGCTGGGCAAGAAGATGGCCCTCGATCTCGCCCCCGCGCTGACCTCCGACGAGCCGCCCACCACGTTCCCCGACCCGTCGACGGAGCAGCTGGTCCGCAGGTACAGAGAGCTGCGCGGCCGCCGCGTCTGACCGGCCGTTCCCGGCCGCGGCATCGACGGGGCGGCGTCCAGGGGTGACGATGGCGGGCATGGACATCATGGCACTGGTGGAACAGTCGAAGGACGCCGCGACGGTCAAGCGGGTCTTCGGCGAGCCGATCCAGCACGGCGACGTCGTCGTCATCCCGGTCGCCAGGGTCGCCCAAGGGGGCGGCGGCGGTCAGAGCCAGGGCAAGGGGGAGAAAGGCGAGGAGGGCGCCAACGGCGGCGGCTTCGGCTTCGGCGCGACGCCGGCGGGGGTGTTCGTGCTCAAGGACGGCGACGCGCTCTGGCGCCCCGCCATCGACGTCAACCGCATCGTCGTCGGCGGCCAGATCGTCGTGGTCGTGCTGCTGCTGACCTTGCGCACGATCCTCAAGAAGCGCCGCCGCAAGCGCTGACCCCGACGGGCCGGGGCTGTTCCTCGGGGAGGGGGCGCCACAGCAGGGGCCGGCTCCCAGGGGATGCCGCCACCCGGCCTGACCTGGAGGAGCGCCTTCACAGGCGCCGGCCTGGCCAGGGCCGTCGCCGCCGGTCCTGGCCCCTCGGGGGCGGACCGGTGCGCCCGCCGGGGCGGGTGATCGTAGGCTGGGCGGCATGACATCCATGGCACAGGTCGCGGTCTTCGGGGGAGTGGTGCTGCTCGGGGCGATGTCGCCCGGGCCCGACTTCGCGGTGGTCGTACGCCGCTCGGCGATCTCGGGGCGCGGGAGCGGCATGGCGGCCGCGGCGGGGATCGCGGTGGGCGTGTTCGCCTGGGTGGTGGCCGCCGCCACCGGGGTCGCGGCGCTGCTGGCCGCCTCCGCGATGGCGTTCACCGTGGTGAAGGTGGTCGGCGCCGCCTACCTGGTCTACCTCGGCGTCAGGTCGTTGCGCGCGGCCTGGCGCGGGGGCGGGGAACTGCGGCTGGACGTCCCCGACCCCGGCGGGCGCGGCGCGTGGGCGGCGTTCGCCGAAGGGCTGCTGACGAACGTCCTCAACCCGAAGGCGGCGCTGTTCTTCGTGGCCCTGGTGCCCCAGTTCCTCGACGCCGGCGTCTCCGTGCCGGCGCTCTCGGCGGTCGCGCTGGCCGGGACGATCGCCTGGTTCCTGGTGGTGGCCAACGTCGTGAGCATGCTGCGCAAGGTGTTCGCCAGGCCGATGGTGCGCAGGGCGGTGGACGGCGTGACGGGCGTCGCCCTGATCGGCCTGGGCGTCAAACTCGCCACCTCCACCCGCCCCTGACCGGCAGGGCCGTACGAGCCCGCCCACGCGCCCCCCGGGCCTGCGACGCGTCCGGCCTGGCGGCGTGACCCGGCCGGCAGCGCGTACACGACCCAGGGAGGGGGTCAGGCGACCGTCACGCCGAGCAGGTGGCCGAGGCCGAACGTGACGGCGGCGGCGCCGACGCCGAGGGCGAGCTGGCGCAACCCGCCCAGCCACCACGGCCGGGCCGTCATCACCGCCACCGCGGCCCCGAACCCGAACAGCGCCACCACGCTCAGCACCAGCGCCACCACCAGCCCGGACGCCCCGAACAGGAACGGCACCAGCGGCACCAGCGCCCCCGCCGCGAACGCGCAGAACGACGAGGCGGCGGCCAGGTAGGGCGAGGGCAGGTCGTCGGGGTCGACGCCGAGCTCCTCGCGCACGTGCACCCGCAGCGCCTGCTCGGGGTCGGCCGACAGCCCGGCGGCCACCCGCTCGGCCAGCTCGGCGTCGAGCCCGCGCGACCGGTAGAGCGCCGCCAGCTCGGCCTGCTCGCCCGCGGGGTTGCGGGCCAGCTCGCGCCGCTCGACGGCGATCTCGGCCCGCATCAGCTCGGTCTGGGACTTCACGGACGTGTACTCGCCGGCGGCCATGGAGCAGGCTCCGGCGATCAGCCCGGCACACCCGGCCAGCACCGCTCCCTGCCCGGCCCCGGCCGCGCCCACCACTCCGGCGATCAGCGCGAAGTTGGACACGAGCCCGTCCATGGCCCCGAACACCGCCGGCCGCAACCAGCCGCCGGTCACGTCCCGGTGGCTGTGGTGCTGCTCAGGGGTTTCCGGACGGACAAGCTCGATGGTCATAAATGCCCTCCAAATACGATCTCTCCCCTCAAAACTGGCATATCGGAACGGAGGTTCGCAACGAAGGAAAGGCTTGCCTGACCAGCGATTGTCGCATTGGGTGACGGAACGGATGCGGGTCGCGTCAAGGGTTGGTAATGTCCTCGCGTGCCTCGGTGTGATCACGCGAACGCGTATGGCCGCGACCCGTTCCTGGATCGCAAGACTTGGCATGGGCAAGGTGGCGACGGCATGACGCTGTCGCCGGTCATGACGCTGTTGCCGGTCGAGGGCCGGCCGGTCACCCATCCGCCCTCCAGCCACACGCTCCTGTGCCCCTTCTCCGCTGCCGGCGGTCACACCGTCGATGACTGGCGCAAGCTGCCCGAATCCCGGGAGCGCATCGAGCTGATCGACGGGAATTTCCGGGTGAGCCCGCCGCCCATGGGGCTGCACGCGCTGTGCGCGGGTAGCTTGCGGTCCATCCTCGCCCGCGCGGTGAAACCGGACCTGGTGGCGGTGGAGACGGTCAACGTGGTCGTGGGGGAGGACGGCCTCATCCCCGACGTCGCGGTGCTGCCCCGGGATCTCGTCATGTCGCGCATGGCCGTCTTCCCGGCCTCGGAGGTGGTGGCGGTGGCCGAGGTGGTCAGCCCGGGGCCCGGCAACCGCGGGCGCGACCACGAGATCAGGCCGCTTCGCTACTACGAGATCAAGCCGCTTCGCTACGCCGAGGCAGGCATCGAGCTCTTCATCAGGATCGACCTGGAGGGCTCCGGGATCCCGCGCGCCGAGGTGCTGACACTCGGCGCGCAGGGCTACGAGCCGGCCGGCCACGCCAAGGCCGGCGAGTCGCTGACCCTGCCCGAGCCCTTCCCCGCCTCCTTCGGCCCCGCCGACCTGCTGCTCTGAGAGCGCGCTCGGCAGCGCTGTGCGGCCGGCGCCGCCGAGCCCGCGGAATCCGTCAGGCGTGGATCGGAGGCGTGACGGCGGGCGTCTCGGCGGGCGTCTCGGTGGACTGGGTGCCGCGGATCAGGGCGTCGCAGTCGGCGATCGTCTCCTCCAGCAGCGTGCGCAGCAGCGAGTCGGGGTCGTCGATGCACGCCTGCACGATCCCGACCACCGAGAGCTGCACCGCGTTCGGCGCGGCGTACCGGCGGAAGCCCTTCTCCGTGATGCGGGCCGCGCGGCTGAAGCGCCTGGCCTGCTCGGCCGCGTGCGGCACCTCCTCCATCGCGCGCCGGCTCCGCTCGCTCAGCCGCCCCGACGGCGCGCCTTCCAGCCTGGCCAGCATCTCCTCGGCCGCCAGCACCGACACCGCCAGCGCGAGCTGGCGCTCGGCCGCGGCCACCGGCAGGGCGGTGGTGGCGCAGCGCAGCGCGATGTGGGCGTCCACGCGCAGGTCGTCGCTGGCCAGCCCGATGATCGAGGGCACCAGCCGGACGAGCTGGGCGCGGCTCTCGTCGCTGGTGTTGTCGTTGACCAGGCGCGCGAGTGCGGCCAGCAACGGGTGCGTGCAGGCCGGATGGTCGCTCCAGCGCTCCCCTGCCAGGTAGGAGGCCAGCTCCATGAAGCAGGCGCCGCGCTTCGGATTGCGATGCCTGCCGCGGGAAAGAACCGGCATGTGATCAAGGTGATTGTCCACGGGTGCTCCACTGCTCCACGCGATCGCCACGTCTCCGACGCCGTCCAACCAGTTTGCGCCGGACTGCGGCTCTATGCCAGTGATGCGGGGTGTTCTGGATGAACGTTCCCGCTACCCGCCCGGGTCACACTCACACCTCCACGAAGACCGCGACCGTGCGGGCGGGGACCGTCAGGGCGCCGGTGGCGGGGTCGAAGGAGGAGGTCCGCACCACCGGATCGGCCGATCCCGCCTGCACGGGATGGAGCGCCACCCGCCGCCCGCTCCCCGGTGCCGCCTGCCGTTCACCCTCCGGTGCCGCCTGCCGCTCGTCTCCTGGCGCCGTCTGCCGTCCGCTCTCCGGCGGCAGCGGCTGGACCTGGGGGGAGGGGGTGGCGTTGAAGACGACCGTGACCGAGCGCCAGCGCGGGTCCAGGCCCTCGGTGTCCACCCGCATGGCGATCACCCCCTCCGCCGAGGCGGGGAACGTCAGCCGCCGCCGCACCTCCTCCGCCGACCCCAGCGCGAACGCCGGCGACGACGCCCTGATCCGCAGCAGCTCGCCGAACGCGGCCCGGGCGGCGTTGATCGCCGCGCAGTCCGGCCGCAGCGCCGGGTCCGCCAGCAGCGGCCGGGCGTAGGGCCATCGGGCCTCGTTCGCGGCCCGGGGCGGCAGGCCCGCGCCGAAGCCGTTGCCCTGCGCGCAGTCCCACAGCAGCCGGTTGAACCAGTCGCCCGAGTCGTAGGAGTCGCGGTCGAACGACTTCGAGCGCAGCCGTTCCGAGCCCGCGTGCACGAACGCCGCCCCCTGCGCCAGCACCACCGTGGCCAGGGACAACGTCTGCATGCGCACCCGGTCGGCCATCGGCGTGTCCCGCGGCAGCTTGTACGCCAGCGCGTCGAAGAGCGTCTCGTTGTCGTGCGCGTCCACGTACGTCACCGACTCGCCGGGAGCGGCCGTGCACCCGGCGGGGGAGCCGTTGTGCCAGACCTCCGAGCCCTTCCTGCCCGACGGCAGCACGTAGTCGCGCAGGCCCCCGGCCAGCCCGATCATGATCAGCTCGCAGCAGTGCGCCAGCCGCTCCCGCCGCTGCTCGTCCGTCCCGTCGGCCGGGGAGCCGTTGGGCGCGCCCGCCAGCCCCGAGCCGAAGCCCTGCACGCGCGGGTCGGCGTCGAACGGGCTGCCCCCGCGCACCGCGTCGCGCAGCCCGTCGTCGAAGGCGCCGATGCCGGTGCCCGCCAGGTTCGCCCGCGTCGCCTGCTCGAACCGGGCGCCGTCGGCGACCTCGCCGAAGTTCCAGCCCTCGCCGTACAGGATGATCGACCTGCCGTCCACGCCGTCCGCGTCGGGGGTCAGCGCGTCGAGAGCGCGGCGGACGGCGAGCAGGTTGGCCTTCGGGTGGTGGCCCATGAGGTCGAAGCGGAAACCGTCGATCCGGTACTGCCTGGCCCACGTGACGACCGAGTCGACCACGAGCCTGCCCATCATCAGGTGCTCGGGCGCGGTGCCGGGGCAGCAGGTGGAGGTGGCCACCGTGCCGTCGTCCAGCAGCCGGTGGTAGTAACCGGGGACGATCGGGTCGAGCACCCCGGTGCAGTGCGTGTGGTTGTAGACCACGTCCATCACCACGCGCAGCCCGGCCCGGTTGAGCCCGGCCACCATGGCGCGGAACTCCTTGATCCGCCGGTCCGGCTCGGTCGCGTACGAGCCCTCCGGCACCGTGTAGTGCTGCGGGTCGTAGCCCCAGTTGAAGGAGTCCGTCGCGGCCGTGCGCGCCACGCACTCCTGTTGCAGCTCGGAGTCGGGCGGCAGGGCGGCGAGGTCGCGGTCGGGCTCGGTCCGGTCGGCCCGGCGCTCGGGGATCGTGGCCAGGTCGAAGACGGGCAGCAGGTGCACGTGCGTCAGGCCGTCGCGGGCCAGGGCGCGCAGCTCGCGCATCCCGGCCGTCTCCGGCTCGGCGAAGGCCGCGTACGTGCCGCGCAGCGCGGGCGGCACACTGACGTCGGAGGCGGAGAAGTCGCGCACGTGCAGCTCGTAGATGGAGGCCCGGTGCAGCGGCACCGCCGCCGGCTTGGCCGCCCGGTCCCAGCCGGGCGGCTTGAGCGCGCGGGCGCCGAGGTTCACGAGCCTGCTGCGCACGCCGTCGGCGGTGACGTCCAGGCTGTACGGGTCGGTGACCTCGTTCGTGACCACCGCCCCCGCCGCCGGGGAGTAGACGGTGACGAGGTAGGTGTACTCGCGGCCCAGCCAGGTCGGCAGGCCGCGCACCGACCACACGCCGGTCTCGTCGTCGCGCCGCATCGGGTGCACGGTCCGGCCGCGCGGGCCGTACAGCGCCAGCTCCACCTTCCTGGCGGTCGGGGCCCACAGCGCGAGCCGGGGGATCAGCCGGCCCGAGGGGCCCAGCGGGACGGCGGCGGCCCCGGCGTACAGGTCGTCCAGCACGCCGGGGATCTGCACGCCGGTCGCGGCCCGCAGCGCGCCGGCGGGGTCCCGCCGCACGGCCGCCACCTGGCCGCGCAGCGCCGCGCGGACGAGGCCGGCGTCCCCGCCGGCCACCTTCAGCGCGTCGCGGCGGGCCAGGTGCGGCCACGCGCTCCGCTGCGCCCAGGTGAGCGTGCCGGGGACGAGCCGGATGAGCCGGTGGTCGCCGGTCAGCTCGCCGTCCTCGACGGCGAGGCCGCCCCGCTCGCCGCAGGCCAGCCAGTGCCGCGCGGACGCGCCTTCCGGGCCGTCCGCCACGGCCTGAGCGCCGTCCCAGACCACGGTGTCGCGGTCGATCCAGTGCGCCCTGGCCTTGCTCAGGTCGGTGTCGCTCAGGTCGGTGTCGCTCAGGTCGGTGTCGCTCAGGTCGGTGTCGCTCAGGTCGGCCAAGTCGGCAGTGTTCGGCTCGGCGCTGCTCGGCTCGGCGCTGCGCGGGTCGGCGGACCGGTGCTCGTCGTCGGCCTGGTCGATGGTCTGGCTCAGGGTCTTCACCCCCTCTGCGGGCGCCGATCTGGGTGCCGGGCTCGGTCTCGGTGTCGGGCTCGGTCTCGGTGTCGGGCCTGCCGTCTTCATGCCCTTCCGGCCCGGGGTGATGCGGAAGCGCGCGCGTCCTGGCAGCGGTTTGCATGATTTCTGGAAATTTCCGCAACAAGAAGGGCGCATCCCGCTGACAGGGCGGGCCGCGGCACGGTCGTGATCAGGGACGACTTTCGCCCGATGGGCGATGAGCTGCCGAAACTCGGCAAGACCGGCAGGTCACCAGGAAGATCGATTGATGTAACGACTTGCAGAACCTTGCGCTCCCATCTACCGGCGGGCGTCACGGCGGCGTAACGTCCGGCTTACTCCGACCTCCGACCGAGCTGTGAGGAGAAGGACATGCGACGACTCTTACCGCCCGCAGCGGTCGTTGCGGCACTCGCGCTGGCGGTCGCCGCCTGCGGCGGCGGTGGCGGCGATCCCGCCCCGCCCGCCGCCTCGGTCGCCGACCCGTCCCAGGTGAGCGGCGAGGTGACGTGGTGGGACACGACGCGCCCGGAGAGCGAGGGGCCGACGTTCCAGGCGTTGATCAAGGAGTTCCAGGCGAAATACCCGAAGGTCAAGGTCAACTATGTGAACGTGCCCTCGGACCAGGCGCAGAACCAGTTCCAGACCGCCGCCCAGTCCGGCACGGGCGCGCCCGACGTGATCCGCTCCGAGGTGGCCTGGACCTCCCAGTTCGCCTCGCTGGGCTACCTGCAGCCGCTCGACGGCAGCCGCGCCGTGGACAAACCCGAGGACTTCCTGCCGGGGCCGCTGAGCAGCACCGAGTACGACGGCAAGACCTACGCGGTGCCGCAGGTCACCGACACGCTCGCGCTGATCTACAACAAGCGGCTGCTGAAGGAGGCCGGGCACGACGAGCCGCCCGCGACCGTCGCCGAACTGAAGCAGGTCGCGCTCGACGTCAAGGCCAGGACCGGCGCGGCCGGGCTGGCGCTGAACGTCGACTCCTACTTCCTGCTGCCCTTCATGTACGGCGAGGGCGGCGACCTCCTCGACGTCGCCGGCAAGAAGATCGTGGTCAACTCCCCGGCGAACGTGAAGGCGATGGAGACCGTCGCCGACCTCATCAGCTCCGGCGCCGCCCCCAAGCCCGCCATCACCGAGAGCTACGCCAACGCGATGACCGCGCTCAAGGAGGGCAAGGCGGCCATGATCTACAACGGGCCGTGGGCGCTGTCGGAGATCTACCAGGGCAAGGAGTTCCGGGACAAGGCGAACCTCGGCATCGCGCCCGTCCCGGCCGGCACGGTCAAGGCCGGCGCGCCCACGGGCGGCTGGAACCTGGCCGTCTACGCCGGCTCGAAGAACATCCCGGCCGCGTACGAGTTCGTGCGCTTCATGACCACCACCGAGGCGCAGGCGAGGATCGCCAAGGAGATCAGCCTCCTGCCCACCCGCGCCTCCGCCTACGCCGACCCGGACGTGCGGGGCAACCCCGACGTGGCGGTGTTCAAGCCGATCATGGACACCGCGGTGCCGCGCCCGTGGATCCCCGAGGGCGGCCAGCTCTTCCAGCCGTTGCTGGAGGGTTACCAGGCGCTGGTCGGCGGCATGTCAGGGCCCGCGGACATGCTCAGGCAGGTCGATGAGCGCTATCGCGGGATCATGAAGGACTGGAGCTGACCGGTGGCGGTCTCGACCACGAGGCCGGCGGCGCCAGGCGGTCGCGGCGGCGGCCCCGCCCGCGCCCGCCGCCGCGACCGCCCGGGGCCGCTGCGCCGCGCGCTGTCGGCCCACTGGTACGCCTGGGCCATGGTCGCGCCCGTGCTGGTGGTGATGGCGGTGCTGATCGGCTGGCCGCTGGCGCGCGGGCTCCACCTGTCGCTGACGGACGCGACCGAGGCCAACCTCGGCCGCACCATCGGCGTCAACGTCATCCCGGCCACTTACGAGTTCGTCGGCCTGGACAACTACCTGGAGATCCTGACCAGCGCCCTGTTCTGGGACAAGCTGGGGTGGACCGTGGTCTGGACGGTCGCCTGCGTCGGCCTGCACTACGGCATCGGGCTGGGCCTGGCCGTGATGCTCAACCGCCGCATGCGCCTGCGCTCGCTCTACCGGGTGCTGCTGATCCTGCCCTGGGCCGTGCCGCCGTTCGTGGCCGCCTTCATCTGGCGCTACCTCTACAACAGCGACTACGGCGTGATCAACGGCTTCCTCGCCCTGGCCGGGCTGGACGGCGTCGGCTGGCTGGACGACCCCACCACGGCGAAGATCGCGGTGGTGGCGGTGAACGTCTGGCTCGGGGTGCCGTTCATGATGGTCGCGCTGCTGGGCGGCCTGCAGTCGATCCCCGCCGAGCTGTACGAGGCGGCCGAGGTGGACGGCGCCCGCCCCTGGCAGCGGTTCAGGGCCGTCACGCTGCCGGGGCTGCGCCAGGTGTCCACCACGGTCGTGCTGCTGGGCACGATCTGGACCTTCAACATGTTCCCCGTCATCTTCCTGGTCACCGGCGGCGGGCCGGGCAGCGAGACCGAGATCCTGGTCACCTACGCCTTCCGCGAGGCGTTCACCGGCATCCGGAACTACTCGGGGTCCGCGGCCTGGGGTGTGATCATCCTGGCCATGCTGGTCGTGCTGGCCGCCGGTTACCGCCGTACCCTGCGCCGTCAAGGAGATCCGTGGTGAAGAGCAGAACGCGGCGGCGCGGCGAGCGCGGCCGGGCCGCCTCCATCGGCCTGCACGCGGGCCTGCTGGCGGCCGTCGCGGTGTCCCTGTTCCCCGTCGTGTGGCTGGTGCTGACCTCGCTCAAGCCGCGCGACGGCTGGCTCTCGGCCGAGCTGCGGTTCTTCGACGACCCCTCGCTGGACAACTACACGCGGGTGCTGACCGCCACGGCCTTCCCGCAGTGGCTGCTCAACAGCGTGCTCACGGCCGGGCTGAGCACGCTGCTCGGCGTGTTCCTGTCGGCCTCCGCCGGTTACGCGATCAGCCGGTTCCGCTTTCCCGGGCACCGCTCGGTGATGTGGCTGCTGCTGATCACCCAGATGTTCCCGGTGGCCATCCTGATCGTCCCGCTGTACAACCTGATGGCCGCGCTCGGGCTGCTGAACCAGATCCCCGGCCTGGTGATCGCGTACATGACGATCGCGGTGCCGTTCTGCGCCTGGATGATGAAGAGCTACTTCGACAGCGTGCCGATCGAGATCGACCAGGCGGGGATGGTGGACGGGCTGACCCCGTTCGGCGTCTTCTGGCGGGTGGTGCTGCCGCTGGCCAGGCCGGGCGTGGCCGTGACCGCGTTCTACTGCTTCATCACCGCGTGGGGCGAGGTCGGCTACGCCACCGTGTTCATGTCGCAGCAGGACAAGCGGACGCTCGGGGTGGGGCTGCAGCAGTTCGTGGGCCGGCACTGGTCCGACTGGGGGCTGATGACGGCCTCGGCGGTGCTCATCGCCATCCCGGCGGGCGTGGTGTTCCTGCTCGTGCAGCGCCACCTGGTCACCGGCCTGACGGCGGGGGCCACGAAGGCGTAGCAGCCCGGCTTGCCCTTTGAGTAATCGAACAATCACTTTGCGTCATCATGGTCTTCGCAGGATGCTGGTCACATGGACGGATTCCTCGACGAGACCTGCGGGGGCGTGACCGAGCTGCGCGTCCACGGCGTCTCGGGCACGCCCCCGGCCGGCATCCTCAACCACCCCACCCCCCGGCTCGTCGCGGGCGACGGCACCACCGGCTTCTACCGGCGGTGGTGGGCGAGCGGCCGGCCGGCGGGCGAGCATCCCGACGTGCCCGGAGTGCGCCGCCGCGAAGCCTACGCCTGGGGCAATCTCACCTCCGGCGGCAGGACGATCGCGCTGTGGCTGCTCCTGCTGCCGTTCTCGCTGGCGAACCTGTCCTACTTCATGCTGCCCAGGCCCGCGCGCGGGGTGCGGCTGCGGCACGCGGCCGAGGCGGCGCAGCGCCTGTTCGCGCTGCTGCTCACCGGCACGCTCGTCGGCGCCGTCACCCGGGCGGCCGTCGATCTCGTCGGCTGGCAGTGCACCGCCGCCGGCCGGGCCTGCGCCTCCGACACCGCCCCGGTCTGGGTGCACTGGCTGGGCGCGCTGTGGGGGCACGAGCCGTCGCGCCGGCTGGCGGTCACCGCGCTGGTCCCGCTGCTGGTCGTCGTCCTGCTCTGGTGGATCGCGCGGCGCACCTGGCAACGCGACGAGCGTACGATGCCGCCACCTTCTGGCGTGACCTCCGAGGGTGGGGTTTCCGGGGGCCGGGCCTCCGGGGGTGAGGTGCTGCTGGCCAGGTCGCGGCTGTGGCACGGCGGGCCGCCCGTGTGGCGGCTGCGGGTCGTGCACGTGGCCTTCTCGGTGGCCTCCATCGGGGTGGCCGTGGCGGGGCCGTTCGCGGGCACGCCACAGGGGCTCGTGCTCACCGTGGCCAATGCCGCCGTGCAGCTCGCCGCCGCCGTGCTGGTCACGCTGCCGTCCATCGCCAGGCGGCTGGACCCGCACGCGGGGGAGCGCACGCCCGCCTGGCTCGGGTTCGCCTGCCACGCGCTGCGGGTGACGGCGCCCGTGGTGTTCCTGGCCACGATCGGCGCGGCCCTGGCCGGGATGCCGCCGGGGACGTCCGGCGCGGTCTTCTGGCGCCTGCCCGGCGTCGGCATCGGAACGTTCCAATACGCGCTGACGCTCGGGCTGGGGCTGTTCCTCCTGCTCGCCCTGGCGGCGCTGGCCCGCCTGGACCGTGCGGCCGGCGGTGCCGGGCAGCGGGCGGTCATGGGCGGGATGGCGGGGTGGTTCCTGCTGATGGTGGCCGCCGGCGTGGCCAACGTGCTGGCGCTCGGGCTGCTGTTCTGGACGGCCGCGTTCTTCGGCACGCCCGCCGTCGCCGCGGGCGCGGGCCCGGCCGGCAGGAGGCTCTTCCTCGACGAGCAGGTCTGGTGGACGGCGGCCCTGGTGCCGTTGCTGGCGCTCGGGCTCGCCGCCCTGGCAGGCGCGTTGTGGCTGATCCGCGAGCGCGAGGCGGCGCGGCTGGCCCGCGAGCTGAAGCCGCACTACTCCGAGCGCGACGACGCCGGGGCGGTCGCCCGCATGTGGGCGCTGGCCTCGCTCACCGACCGCGCCGGGCTCGTGCTGGGCGTGCTGACCGGGATCGGCGTCGCCGGGTCCGCCGCGGTCACCGTGATCTACGGGCTGCGGCTGTTCACGCCCGACGGCGGGGTCGCCGGGCTGCTGGCCACGCTGGGCAGCTGGGTCATGGTCGCGGTCGTCGCGGGCCTGGTGCTGGTCGGGCGCCGGACCTACCTCGACTCGCGGCTGCGCAGGACGGTCGGCATCGTGTGGGACATCGCCACGTTCTGGCCCCGCGCCATCCACCCGCTGGCGCCCCCCTGCTACACCGAGCGGGTCGTGCCCGAGCTGATCACCAGGGTGCGCCGGCTCGCCGCGACCGAGCGGGACCGGGTCGTGCTGTCCGGGCACAGCCAGGGCAGCGTCATCGCCGCCGCCCTGGTGCTGCAGCTCGGGCCCGAGGAGCGCGCCCGGGTCAGGCTGCTCACGCACGGCTCGCCGCTGCGCCGCCTGTACGCGTCCTTCTTCCCCGCCTACTTCGGCGACTCCGGCCTGGGCGCCGTGCGCGACTCCGTGGCGTGGTGCAACCTCTACCGGCTGAGCGACCCCATCGGCGGGCCCGCGTTCCGCCGCGTCGACCCGCTGGCCGGCGGCGAGCCGGACGGCGTGGACCGGTTCTGCTGGGACCCGCGGCCGCCGGAGCCCGGCGAGCCGTTGCCGCAGGCGCGGTGGCACTCCGACTATTGGCTCGAACCCTCCTACGACGAGGCGCTCGACCGGCTGGTCACCGTCAAGCCTGCCGCCTGAGCGGTTCGTACGGGTTCGCGCGGGCGCCCATGTTGCGCGCCGGGCTGATCGGCGCGCTGGTCAGCGGAGTCGTGGGCATGCTGGTCAACGACTTGGGCACGGCGGTGCTGTCCATGGCGGTGGCGCTGGCCGTGCCGCTGGTGCTGCACGCCGGAGTACGCGCCACGGCGTGAAATTTTCTTTTGGTTCACCCGGTGGTCTTGAAAGTTATATCCACGAGCGATTGAGTTCGGTCGTGCAGACCCTCCGATTGCTGGCCGCCGCCGCGCTCGTGTTAGGCCCCATGGCCCTCGGCGCGCCCGCGCAGGCCGATCCCGTAGCTCCCGTGGAGGACGCGCCCGAGGCGTCGTCCTACCCCGCCCCCGCCACGCTGCTCGCCCCGTCCGCCGCGGCGGCGCCGCAGCGGCTGGAGACGGCCAAGAAGACCCGGCCGATCGCGCCGGGCATCTCACTGACCTCGTTCGACACCTACGACGCGCAGGGCTGGCTGCGCGCGGACGCCGTCACCGCCGACCTCGGCGGCGCCAGGGCGGACTACGTGTTCTCCGGCGAGGTGTCCAAGACCGAGCCGCTGTCCGGCCCCGCCAGGCGCTCGAAGGCCGTCGCCGCCGTCAACGGCGACTTCTTCGACATCAACAACTCCGGCGCGGCCCGGGGCATCGGCGTGCAGGACGGCACGCTGATCCAGTCGCCCGCCGCCGGGCACGACAACGCCGTCGCGATCACCGGGGACGGCGTCGGCCGCGTGCTCAAGATGCACTTCGAGGGCAGCGCCACCCCCGCCGGCGGCGCGCCGATCGCGCTCACCCAGTTCAACCAGATCGTGCAGCGTGACGGCGTGGGCCTGTTCACGCCGCTGTGGGGCTCCTACGACCGCGCCCGCGCGGTCGAGGGCGCCACGGCCGTCACCGAGGTCGTGCTGGCCGGCGGCGTGGTCTCCGAGGTGCGCGGCGCCGCGGGCAGCGGCCCCATCCCCGCCGGCACCACGATCCTGCTCGGCCGCGACGCCGGGGCCGCCGCCCTGGCGTCGCTCAAGGCCGGCGACCGCGTGGATGTGGCCTACCGGCCCAAGCCCTCCGACGGCGGCCCGGTCAAGGCCGCCGTGGGCGGCAACTGGGTGCTGGTCAAGGACGGCGTCGTGCAGAACTCGGCCGACCCGGCCGCGCACCCCCGTACGGCCGTCGGGTTCTCGGCGGACGGCAGGAAGATGTACCTGCTGACCGTGGACGGCCGCCAGGCCGACAGCCGCGGCGTCACGCTGAACGAGCTGGCCGCGATGATGGCCGACCTGGGCGCGGCCAACGCGCTCAACCTCGACGGCGGCGGCTCCTCCACCATGCTGGCCCGCGAGCCCGGCTCCGCCGAGGTCCAGGTGGAGAACAGCCCCTCCGACGGCGGCGAGCGCCACGTCCCCAACGGCCTGGCGCTCTACGCGCCCGAGGGCAGCGGCAAGCTCAAGGGCTTCTGGCTGGAGACGGCTAGCGACCCGGCCAGGACGCCAGGCGTCGGGCCCGTCGCGGGCGGCCGTCCCGACCGCGTCTTCCCCGGCCTGACCAGGCGGCTAACCGCCGCGGGCTACGACGAGACGTACGGCCCCGCGGCCGGCACCCCGTCGTGGCGGTCGAAGCCGGCCGTGCACGGCGTCGTGCGCGACGGCAGGTTCCACGCCCTCGTGCCCGGCCCGACCACGGTCACCGCCTCGCGCGGCAAGGCCAGGGGCAGCATCGACCTGACCGTGCTGCAGCCCCTGGAGCGGCTCGGCGCCACCGCCGACCGGCTCGGCCTGGCCGGGGCGGACAAGACGGCGGCGTTCGGCGTGGTCGGCTACGACCGCAACGGCAACTCCGCGCCCATCGAGCCCGCCGACCTCGCGCTCGACTACGACAAGGAACTGTTCGAGGTCACCGCCGCCGAGCACGGCCACTTCACCGTCAAGGCGAAGCGGGCCACCGGCTCCGGCCTGATCACCGCCAAGGTCGGCAAGATCAGCACCGCGGTGCCGGTGACGGTCGGATTCGAGGACAGGCCGGTCGCCGACTTCGAGGACGCGGCCTCGTGGACCTTCGCCGCCGCCCGCGCCACCGGCTCGCTGTCGGCCGCGCCCGGGCAGAGCGGGGGCGGGCTCAAGCTCTCCTACGACTTCACCACCTCCACCGCCACGCGGGCCGCGTACGCCAGCCCGCCGCGGCAGATCGTGGTGGAGGGGCAGCCGCAGGCGTTCGGGCTGTGGATCCACTCCACCGGCAAGGGGGAGTGGCCGAGCCTGGAGTTCTACGACGCGCTCGGGCAGTCGCAGATCCTGCGCGGGCCGTACATGACGTGGACCGGCTGGAAGTACGTCGAGTTCGCCGTGCCGGCCGGCGTGAGCCACCCGCTCAAGCTGCGGCGCTTCTACGTGGCCGAGACCAAGGCCGACGCCAAGTACACCAACGAGATCCTCATCGACGGCCTGGTCGCCAAGGTGCCGCCGTCGGTGTCCGCCCCCGCCGTGGCGGAGGTCGCCGACCCGGTGGTCAAGGACGAGGTGGCGCGGATGCCGTGGCGGTTCGCGGTCATGTCGGACGCGCAGTTCGTGGCCAGGGACCCCGACAGCGACATCGTCAGGAACGCCCGGCGCACGCTGCGCGAGATCAAGGCGGCGAAGCCCGACTTCCTGGTGATCAACGGTGACCTGGTGGACGAGGCGTCGCCGGAGGACTTCGCGCTGGCGAAGAAGATCCTCGACGAAGAGCTCGGCGGAACAGTGAAATATCACTACATTCCGGGCAACCATGAGGTCATGGGCGGCAAGATCGACAACTTCCGGGCCGTCTTCGGCGACACGTACCGGACCTTCGACCACAAGGGCACCCGCTTCATCACCCTGGACACCTCCCGCCTGAACCTGCGCGGTGGCGGCTTCGACCAGGTGGCCCTGCTGCGCTCCGCGCTGGACGCGGCGGCGAAGGACTCCTCGATCGGGTCGGTCGCGGTGCTGTTCCACGTGCCGCCGCGCGACCCCACGCCCGGCAAGGGCAGCCAGCTCGGCGACCGCAAGGAGGCCGCGCTGGTGGAGGGCTGGCTGGCCGACTTCCAGCGCGAGACCGGCAAGGGCGCCGCCTACATCGGGGCGCACGTGGGGACGTTCCACGCCTCCCGGGTGGACGCGGTGCCGTACTTCATCAACGGCAACTCCGGCAAGAACCCGGCCACCGCCCCCGAGGACGGCGGGTTCACCGGCTGGTCGCTGTGGGGCGTGGACCCCGTGTCGCGCGCCGAGGCCGAGCACGTCAGGCGCAACTGGTTCGCCGACGCGCCCGACTGGATCGGCACGCAGGTGCGCCCGCACGTGGACGAGCTCACGCTCACCGCGCCCGCCGCGATCGCCGTCGGCACGCCCGGCACGGTCACGGCCACGGTCGGGCAGGGCGCCAGGTCGGTGCCGGTCGCGTACCCGGTGTCGGCCGAGTGGTCCGGCTCGCCGAACCTGCACGTCGGCCCGCGCGGGACGGCCAAGCCCTGGCACGTCGCCGTGCTCGACCCCGCCACCGGCACGCTGACGGCGCTGCGGCGGGGACAGGTGACGGTGGCCGTCACGGTCAGCGGGGTCACGCGGCAGGCGACCGTGGCCCTGACCGCCAGGGCCGCCGCCTGAACGCCGCCGCCTGAACGCCACCGCCTGAACGCCACCGCCTGAACGCCACCGCCTGACCGCCACCGCCTGACCGCCTGATCGCCTCCTGGCCGCCTGGCCGGTGCGGTCCGTCGCGTGACCGCCTCAGCCGGCCGGGCCGCCTGAGCGGCGCGGTGGTCCCGGGGCCCCTCGGAACGGACGCCCGTTCCGGGGGCCCTCGCGTGTCCGGCCCGGGGGCCGCGGGTACGAGAGCGGCGTACCGGGAGGATCGCCGATGACCATGGAGCTGGATCTCGTGCCCGCCGGGCTCGCCCGTGCCATCGAGGAGCTGCCCCTGGTGGACCACCACGTGCACGGGGCCACCACGCACGACCTGTCGCGCCTGGCGTTCGAGGAGATGATCACCGAGTCCGACCGGCCGGTGCCGGAGTGGATGACCCAGTTCGACTCCCAGCTCGGCTTCGCCATCCTGCGCCACTGCGCGCCCGTGCTCGGGCTCGGGCCGTTCTGCACGCCGGAGGAATACCTGGCCAGGCGCGCCAGGCTGGGCGCCGGCGAGGTCAACCGCCTGCTGCTCGGCGCCACCGGGGTCGGGCACTTCCTGGTCGAGACCGGCTACCGCGCCGAGGAGCTGCTCGGGCCCTCGGGCATGGCCGAGGTCAGCGGGGTGCCGGCCGACGAGGTGGTGCGGCTGGAGAGCGTGGCCGAGCAGGTGGCCGCCGCCGGGTGCGGGGCCGGCGCGTTCGCCGGCCGGTTCGCCGAGGCGCTGGAGGAGCGCACCCGTACGGCCCGCGCGCTCAAGACCGTCGCCGCCTACCGGTGCGGGCTCGACTTCGATCCCGCGCCGCCCTCCTCCGCCGAGGTCGCCGAGGCCGCCGGGCGCTGGCTGGCCGCCGGGGGCGGCCGGGTGACGGACCCCGTGCTGGTGCGGCATCTCGTCTGGGCCGGGCTGGAGCGGGGGCTGCCGCTGCAGTTCCACGTCGGCTACGGCGACCCCGAGCTGGACCTGCGGCGCTCGGACCCGCTGCTGCTGCGGGGGCTGATCGAGCTGGCCGAGCCCACCGGGGTGCCGCTGCTGTTGCTGCACTGCTATCCGTACCAGCGGCACGCGGGATTCCTGGCGCAGGCGTACCCGAACGTCTTCTTCGACGTGGGGCTGGGCCTGCACTACTCGGGGGCGCGCGCCGCGGCGCTGGTGGCGGAGAGCCTGGAGGTGGCGCCGTTCGCCAAGCTGCTCTTCTCGTCCGACGCGTGGGGGCCGGCCGAGCTGCACCACCTGGGGGCGTTGTTGTGGCGGCGGGCGATGGCGCGGGTGCTGGGCGGGTTCGTGGCCGAGGGCGAGTGGTCGGCGGCGCAGGCCGTGCGGGTGGTCACGATGGTGGGGGCGGAGAACGCGCGGCGCGTCTACGGGCTGGGAACCGGGGGATGAGAGGGGCAGGCGCGGCTTGAGTGCCGCGTCTGGGGGAAGCGGTTACGGCTGAGCCGGAGACGAGGGACTTCATGACGGGGGATGGAGGATGAGCACCGACGGGCACGGAGCCTGGGCGGAGGCCGAGCCGAGGGCGGAGCTCTGGGAGACACGACCGGGGGCGCGACCGGAGACACGGCCGGAGACACGGACGGAGACACGGACGGAGGAGCGGCCCGAGGCGCGGACGGAGGCGCTGCGGGAGGCGCTGCGGGAGGCGCTGCGAGAGGCGCTGCGCAGGGAGCTGCCCGCCGCCGTGGCGCTGCGGCGCGCGCTGCACGCGACGCCGCACGTGTCCGGGCAGGAGGGGCCGACGTTGCGGCGGGTGCTCGACGCGCTGCCCGCCGAGCCGGTCGAGCACATCGCGGGCACGGGCGCCGTGCTGCGGGTCGGCGGGCCGGGGCTGGCGGTGGGGGTGCGCGGCGAGCTGGACGCGCTGCCGATCACCGAGCGCACCGGGGTGCCGTGGGCCTCGGTCAACGGGGCCATGCACGCCTGCGGCCACGACGTGCACCTGGCGGCGGTGGTCGCGCTCGCCCGCGCCGTCGCCGCGACGCTCCCGGGCGGCGGGTGGGACGAGTTCGCGCCGCTGCTGGTCGTGTTGCAGCCGCGCGAGGAGACCTACCCCTCGGGCGCGCTCGACGTCGTCACCTCCGGCGCGCTGGAACGGCACCGCGTGCACGCCATGATCGGCGCCCACGTCCAGCCCGTGCTGCCCGAGGGCGTCATCGCGTGCACCCCGGGCCCGGTGAACGCCTCGTCCGACGAGTTCCGGGTGACGGTCACGGGGGCCGATGGGCATGCCGCGTACCCGCATCTCACCCGCGACCCCGTGCTCGCCATGGCGCAGGTGATCGTGGCCGCGCAGCAGCTCGTCAGCCGGGTCGCCGATCCGATGACGCCGACCGTGGTCACGTTCGGGACCGTGAACGCGGGCACCGCGGCCAACGCCGTGCCCGGCGAGGCGGTGGCCAGGGGCACCCTGCGCACCATGTCGCAGGAGTGGCGCGAGCGGCTGCACGACCGGTTCGCGCAGGTCGCGGGCGACACCGCCAGGGCGTACGGATGCGCCGCCGCCGTCGAGATCATGGACGGCGAGCCGATCCTGGTCAACGACCACGAGCTGGCCGCGCGGGCGGCCGTCCGGCTGCGGGAGCAGGGCTGGGCGGTCTCCGACGAGCTGCGGTCGTGTGGGGCCGACGACTTCGCCAGGTACGGCGAGGTGGCGCCGTTGCTGATGATGTTCGTCGGCGTGGACACCGAGGCCGGGCTGCACAGCCCCGCCTTCCTGCCGGACGACTCGGCCGTGGGCGCCGTCGCCGAGGCCATGCTCGCCGGCTACCTGGCCGCCTCCCCGCCGGCCGGGCAAGAGGCCGCTCGCTGACGGGCCTGCCGTCCGTACGAGGAGGCCGTCGCGGGGCGGGCCTGCCGGCCGGACAAGGGACCCATCGCTGACGAAACCACAGCGAACCTCTAGGCTCGGCGGAGATGGATCTCGAAACTTTCACCCCCGGTTCGGGCCGGCTCGCCCCCAGAGCCGCACTCGCCTCCGACGCACCCGTCATCGACCTCAACGGCACCTGGCGCTTCCGCCTGTCACCCACCGCGAACGTGCCCGGCGACTTCGCCGAGCCCGGCTACGACGACGCGGACTGGGACGACCTGTCCGTCCCCTCCCACTGGGCCCTGCACGGGCACGGCGCCCCCGCCTACACCAACGTCTCCTTCCCCATCCCCATCGACCCGCCCCGCGTGCCCGACGAGAACCCGACCGGCGACTACCGCCGCGCCTTCGACCTGCCCGAGGGCTGGACCGGCGGGCGGTTGCGGTTCGAGGGCGCCGAGTCCTTCGCCCGGGTCTGGCTCAACGGCCACGAGCTGGGCTTCTCCACCGGCAGCAGGCTGCCCGTCGAGTACGACGCCGGCCCGTACCTGCGGCCCGGCCGCAACGTGCTGGCCGTGCGGGTGCACCAGTGGTCGGCCGCCACGTACGTCGAGGACCAGGACATGTGGTGGCTGCCCGGCATCTTCCGGGACGTCACGCTGACCCGCTCCACCGCCGACGTCTACGTCCGCGCCTCCTACCGCGACGGCCGCGGCACGCTGGCCTACCTGGAGGGCGCCGGCCCGCTGAGCATTCCGGAGCTGGACGTCTCCGGCCTGGAGCCGGGGTCGGAGGTCACCGTGGACGCCGAGCCGTGGACGGCCGAGACCCCGCGCCTGTACGACGCCGTGGTCACCTGCCCCGAAGAGACCGTACGGCTGCGCGTCGGCTTCCGCACGATCTCCATCGAGGACGGCGTGCTCCTGGCCAACGGCCGCCCGCTGCTGCTCAAGGGCGTCAACCGGCACGAGTTCCACCCGGAGCACGGCCGGGCGGTGCCGTACGAGACGATGCGCGAGGACGTGCTGCTCATGAAGCGGCACAACGTCAACGCCGTCAGGACCAGCCACTACCCGCCCGACCCCCGCTTCCTCGACCTGTGCGACGAGCTGGGCCTGTGGGTGATCGACGAGTGCGACCTGGAGACCCACGGCTTCGGGGAGGTCGGCTGGCGCGGCAACCCCACCGACGACCCGCGCTACGCCGACGCGCTGCTCGACCGCATGCGCCGGATGGTCGAACGCGACAAGAACCACCCCAGCGTCATCATGTGGTCGCTGGGCAACGAGGCCGGCGTGGGGCAGAACCTGGCCGTCATGGCCGACTGGACGCGCGAGCGCGACCCGTCCCGGCCGCTGCACTACGAGGGCGACCGGTCCTGCGCGCACACCGACGTCTACTCCCGCATGTACGCCTCCCACGCCGAGGTCGAGGCCATCGGCCGGCACGAGGAGGAGCCGCTCGACGACCCCCGCCTGGACGCGCGGCGCCGCGGCATGCCGTTCCTGCAGTGCGAGTACGCCCACGCCATGGGCAACGGCCCCGGCGGGCTGGCCGAGTACCAGGAGCTGTTCGAGCGGTACCCGCGGCTGGCCGGCGGGTTCATCTGGGAGTGGATCGACCACGGCCTGACCCACCCGGAGCACGGGTACGCCTACGGCGGCGACTACGGCGAGCCCGTGCACGACGGCAACTTCGTGATCGACGGGCTCGTGTTCCCCGACCGCACGCCCTCGCCCGGGCTGCTGGACCTGAAGAAGGTGTTCGAGCCGGTCAGGTTCGAGTTCGGCGACGGCGTCGTGCGCGTCGTCAACGGCTACGGCTTCACCGACGACCTGTCCCACCTGCGGTTCACCGCCACCGTGCAGGTCGAGGGCGAGACGGTGGCCGAGCACGTTCTCGACGTGCCTGCCGGGGGCGGCGAGTGCAAGCTGCCGGACCTCACGGGCGGGCCGTCGGGTGAGCGCTGGCTCACCGTGCGCGCCGAGCTGGCCGCCGACCAGCCGTGGGCGCCGGCCGGGCACGAGGTCGCCTGGGGCCAGGCCCTGCTGGTACGGCCCGCGCCCCGCGCGGTCGAGACCATCATGGCGTTCACCCGCGGCGACACCCGTTCCGGCGCCCCTGACGACGCCTCCGCCGCCACGCGGGGCGGCTCTCTGGGCGGTGCCCGTGGCGGTGCCCGTGGCGGTGCTCGCGGTGGTGCTCGTGGGGGTGGCGGGGAGCTGGTCGCGGGGGACTGCGCGTTCGACGCGGTGAGCGGGCGGCTCGTGCGGCTGTTCGGGACCGAGGTGGAGGGGCCGCTGCTCGACCTGTGGCGCGCCCCGACCGACAACGACCGGTACGGCGGGCTCGAAGCCGCCTGGCGCGGCCTCGGCCTGCACCGGCTCACCCACCGGACCGACGACGTCTCGCTCGGCGACGGGCTCACCGTGCGGACCCGGGTCGCGGCGGCGGCCACCGACCTGGCGATGCGCGCCACGTACCGGTGGACGTACGACGGCGGGCTGCGGCTGCTGCTGGACATCGAGCCCGAGGGCGACTGGCGGGTCCCGATCCCGCGGCTCGGGGTCACGATGACGCTGCCGGGCTCCTCGGTGGACCGGGTGACGTGGTTCGGGCTGGGGCCGGGCGAGGCGTACCCGGACACCGGCATGGCCGCCCGCGTCGGCCGCTGGTCGGGCACGGTGGAGGAGCTGCAGACGCCGTACGTGTACCCGCAGGAGAACGGGCACCGCGCCGACGTGCGGTGGGCCGAGCTGGGCGGGATCAGGGTGTCGGGGGAGCACACGTTCGGGCTGACCGCGCGGCGGTGGAGCACCGCCGAGCTGGCCGCGGCCCGGCACCGGCCCGACCTGGTGGCGGGGGACCGGGTGCACCTCCACCTGGACCTGGCCCACCAGGGCATCGGCACGGCCACCTGCGGCCCGGGCCCGCTGCCCGCCTACGACCTGATGGCCCGCCGCGCCACCCTCAGAGTCCGCTTCGACCCCGCCTGACCCCCGCACCGGCCCGCCCGGCCACCGGGCGGGCCGCGCCGGGCTTCCGGGCGGGCCGCGCCGGGCTTCCGGGCGGGCCGCGCCGGGCTTCCAGGCGACAGGCGAAAGGTGAAAGGCGAAAGGTGAAAGGCCGGGTCCCACATCACGCAGGACCCGGCCTTTGACCGGATGGGACCGTGCCCCATGGGGCGGTCCCCCTGTCGAGGAGGACCGCCCCACGGGAGCGTCAGCCGGTGGCGGGCACGTCGAGGACCGTGCCCCCGGGACCGCCGGTCCCGGGCGGGTGCGTCAGCCGGTGGTGGGCACGTCGAGGACCGTGCCCGCGCCGACCGTGAGGCCGCCCTCGCGGATCGCGAAGCCGAGCCCCGGCTCGACGGCGACCGCCTTGCCCAGCTCGACCCGCACCTCCACCGTCTCGCCCGGCAGCGCCTCGGCGCCCTCGGGCAGGACGAGCTCGCCCGGCACGTCCGTCGTCCGCAGGTAGAACTGCGGCCGGTACCCGGACGCGACCGGCCGCCGCCGCCCGCCCTCCTCCGGCGTCAGGAGGTAGACGCGGGCGGTGAACGAGCCGTGGGCCCGCTGGCTGCCCGGCGCGGCCAGCACCATCCCCCGCCGGACCTGCTCGCGGCGCACCCCGCGCAGCAGCACGGCGGCGTTGTCGCCGGCCTCGCCCCGCTCCATCGTCTTGCCGAACGTCTCCACGCCCGTCACGACCGCGGAGAACCCGTCGCCGAACCCGACCACCTCGACCGTGTCGCCGACGCGGACGGTGCCGCGCTCGATGGCCCCGGTGACGACCGTGCCCCGGCCGGTGACCGTCAGCACGTTCTCGACCGGCATGAGGAACGGCGCGTCCACGTACCGGACCGGCACGGGGATGTGCTCGTCCACCGCCTGGAGCAGCGCGTCGATCGACGCCGTCCAGGCCGGGTCGCCCTCCAGCGCCCGCAGCCCGGACACGCGCACCATCGGCACGTCGCGGTAGCCGTGCTCGGTCAGCAGATCCTGCAGCTCCAGCTCGACCAGGTCGGTCAGCTCCGGGTCGGCGCCGTCGGCCTTGTTGACGGCCACGACCAGGTGCTCGACGCCGACGCGCTTGGCGAGCAGCACGTGCTCCCTGGTCTGCGGCATGATCCCGTCGTGCGCGGACACGACGAGGATCGCGCCGTCGAGCTGCGCCGCCCCCGTGATCATGTTCTTCACGTAGTCGGCGTGGCCCGGCATGTCGACGTGGGCGTAGTGCCTGGTGGCGGTCTCGTACTCGACGTGGGAGATGTTGATCGTGATCCCCCTGGACGCCTCCTCCGGCGTCCGGTCGATCCGCTCGAACGGCGTGTACGTGGCCTGCCCCCGCTCCGCCAGGACCTTGGTGATCGCGGCGGTGAGCGTGGTCTTGCCGTGGTCGACGTGCCCCATCGTGCCGATGTTGAGATGCGGCTTGTTACGGACGTAGGCCTGCTTGGCCATGGTTCCTTCCCTTACGACCTGAAGCTTCCGTGACCCGTCAGGGTCGTCAACCTCCCCCCGCCGGGTCACTTCTGGACAAACGGGAAGAGGTCAGCGCTCCAGGCCGTCGCAGGCACGCTCGAACGCACCGAGCAGCAGTGCTGCGGGCGTCGTGTGGTGAGCGTGCCGGAACATGAGGAACATAGTGCGGTGCTCAGCACCGCGCCGCAACGGATTATTCCGCGCCCTACGGCCGGCCCACGCTCATGTAGGTGAACCCCAGGGCGCGCATCTCCGCCGGGTCGAGCAGGTTGCGGCCGTCGAAGAGCACCGGCCGGCGCATCGCCGCGGACGCCTTCGCCCAGTCGACGTCCTTGAGCTGCGGCCACTCGGTGACCACGATCGCCGCGTCCGCGCCCTCCATGGCCAGCTCGGGGGTCTCGTGCCGGGTGGTCGAGGTCCACGGCTCGGTCTCGGCGGGGCGGGCCATCGGGTCCCAGCAGCGCACCTCGGCGCCCTCGGCCAGCAGCCGCCCGGCCAGCACGGTGCTGGTCGCCTCGCGCATGTCGTCGGTGCCCGGCTTGAACGTCAGGCCGAGCAGCGCCACCCGCATGCCGGTCAGCGTGCCCAGCTCGTCTTTCAGCTTCTGGATGGCCCGGCGCTTCTGCAGGTTGTTGACCTCGATCACGGCCGACAGGAGCTGCAGGTGGTAGCCGGTGTTGCTGGCGAGCTGGCGCAGCGCCTCGGAGTCCTTGGGGAAGCAGGAGCCGCCCCAGCCGATCCCCGGCCGCAGGAAGTGGGGGCCGAGGCGGTGGTCGAGGCCGACCGCGCGGGCGACCTCCTCGACGTCGGCGCCCGTCTTCTCGCACAGGGTGGCGATCTCGTTGATGAAGCTGATCTTCGTGGCGAGCAGCGCGTTGGAGGCGAGCTTGACCATCTCGGCCGAGCGCACGTCCATCACGACGACCGGGCCGTCGACCCCGTCGTGCAGGTCGGAGATCAACTGCGCCGTGGCGTCGTCGGAGGCGCCGATCACGATGCGGTCGGGGTGCAGGAAGTCGGTGACCGCCCGGCCCTCGGCGGTGAACTCCGGGTTGGCGGCGTAGCCGACGTGGGCCAGGCCTGCTTCGTCCATCGTGGCCCGCACCCGCGCGCCGGTGCCCACCGGCACGGTCGACTTGACCACCACCGCCTTCAGGTGCGCGGCGCCCTCCAGCGACCTGATGACCGACCAGAGCCGCGACAGGTCCGCGTCGCCGGAGGCCGACGGGGGAGTGTCGACGCACACGTAGGCGATCTCCGCGCCGTCGAGCGTCTCGCGCAGGTCGAGGGTGAAGGTCAGGCGCTCCTTGTTCCTGGCGATCAGGTCGCCGAGGCCGGGCTCGTAGATCGGCACGTCGCCGGAGCGCAGCAGGTCGACCTTCTCCGGGTTGATGTCCCGGACCACCACCCGGTGACCCAGCTCGGCGAGGCAGGCACCGGTCACCAGACCGATGTAGCCGGCACCGAACACGGCCACCCGCCGTTCCGGCTTGCCAACCATGGCTGACCATCCAATCTCGCGGGCGCCCTCGCGGGAGCCCGCTGCTCGGGAGAGTGAGTTTGCCGAAACCGGCGGAGGATCTTCACCCTAACGTTCTCACTGCCATTCTCCCCGAACGCACCTGGTCCCCGATCCGCACCCCTCCCCGCCCCACGTGGCCCGCCGGTCTCACACACTCCGCCGGCCTCACATGCCCCGCCCGTCTCTCACGCCCGCCGGTCTCCCACGGCCCCGTCGGTCTCACGGTTCCGAGCGGGCGGGAGGTTGGTGGCGCACACAACGCGGGGCCCGGCGTTCGTCGTGCAGACCGAAGCAGGGCCGTCACGCATCACCTACGGTGGCGACATGCCCCATCTAGGCCTCGACGACCTCTACCGCTTCGCCGTCCCCTCCGATCCGGCCCTGCGCCCGGACGGCGGCGCTGACGGACGCCGCGTCGGGGGAGACGCCGCGACCTGACGGCCCAGTCCCCGATGACCCGGGCCGGCGAGGTCACCACGCCCACCCTCCTGCTGCACGGCGAGAGCGACGACCGGTGCCCCATCGGCCAGGTGGAGCAGTGGTTCGCCGCGCTGCGCGAGCGGCGGGTGCCCGTCCGGCTCGTGTGGTACCCGGGGGCCTCCCACCTGTTCATCATCGACGGCCGGCCCTCACACCGGTACGACTACAACGAAAGGATCATCGCGTGGCTGGAGCAATGGGTCAGCGGCTCCCCGAGCTGATCGCCGAATACGAGGTGCCCGGCGCGGCGCTGGCGTACCTGCACCAGGGAGAGCTGCACGAGTTCGCCGCGGGCACGCTCAACACCGCCACCGGCGTCGAGGCCACCACCGACTCGCTCTTCCAGATCGGCTCGGTCACCAAGGTCTGGACCGCCACCCTGCTCATGCTCCAGATCGAGCGGGGCAGGCTCACGCTCGACACCCCGGTGGCCGAGGTGCTGCCGGAGTTCAGGGTGGCCGACGCCGAGGTCAGCGAGACCGTCACGATCCGGCACCTGCTCACCCACACCAGCGGCATCGACGGCGACCTGTTCCTCGACACCGGGCGCGGCGACGACTGCGTGGAGAAGTACGTCGCGGCCTGCGCCGACCTGGCCCAGAACCACCCGCTCGGCGTCACCCAGTCCTACTGCAACTCCGGCTTCACCATCGCCGGCCGCGTCCTGGAGCGGCTGGCCGGCAAGCGCTGGGACGACGTGCTGCGCGAGGACATCGTCGAGCCGCTCGGCCTCACCCACACCTGGACGCTGCCCGAGGACGTGCTGCGCTTCCGCGCCGCCATGGGCCACATGGACGGCGCGCCCGCCCCGGCGTGGGGGCTCATGCGCTCCGCCGGACCGGCCGGGCTCATCTGCGCCCGCCCGGCCGACGTGGTGGCCTTCGCCCGGGCGCACCTGGAGGGCGGGCTGCTCGCCGACCCCCGGGCGATGTGGGAGCCGCAGGTGGACATCCCCAACCCGTACGCGCTGGGCCGCCAGTGGGGCATCGGCTGGATCCTGGACGAATGGGACGGCCGGCGGGTCATCTCCCACGGGGGCAACACCATCGGCCAGCACGCCATGCTCTGGGCCGTGCCGGACACCGGCACCATCGTGTGCGTCGCCGCCAACGGCGGCCACTCCGGCTCCTTCACCCGGGCCGTCGCCACCGAGCTGTTCAAGGAGCTCGACGGCCTGACCGTGCCGCCCGTGCTGGGCCCGCCCGAGACGCCCGTCGAGGTGGACGCGGGCCGCTACCTCGGCGTCTACGAGCGCGCCGGGGCCCGCATCACGGTGTCGATGCGCGACGGCGCGCCGTGGCTGCGGATGGAGGCCACCGGCCCGCTGGCCGCGCTCCAGGAGCCGCAGGAGTGCGAGCTGGTCGCGGTGGACGAGACCACGTTCGTCTTCAAGTCGCCCGACGACCCCGACTGGATGTCCGCGGTCTTCTACCGGCTGCCCGACGGCTCCCCGTATGTGCACCTCGGCGCCCGCGCGACGCCGAAGACCGCCTGACGGCGCCCGCGCCACCCGGGGATCGGCTGACACGGGACGCCGAAGACCGCCTGGACGGCGCCCGCGCCACCCGGGGATCGGCTGACACGCGCCCGCCCCGCCCGGGACGACCCCGCCCAGGGCGGCTCTCGGCGGGGCGGGCGCGTGGGCGGTCCGCGTGTCCGCGCGGGCCGGCACCGGAACGGACGGGCCGCGGAGTGGACTATTTTGGCACCATGAGGGACCGCCCCCGCGCCAGCCTCGGGCGGATCATCCACGACCTCGGCACCACCGTGCTCGACGTCGCCGCCTCGCCGGGCGACCTCGACGCCGAGGTGACGGGCGTGCACATCTACGACCCGCTCGACGAGCTGATCGTGCCCGCCGGCGCGATCCTGCTCGCGGTCGGCGTGCAGGGCGCGGCCGACATCTGCGGCCTGCTCGCCCGCGCCCCCCACGCGTCCGGCGTCGTGGTGAAGCTGCCGGTCGACGTGGACGAGCGGGTGCGCGCCGCCGTGCTGGAGACCGGCGTCGCCGTGCTCGGGCTGACCAGGGCCGCCTCCTGGGCGCAGGTCGCGGCGCTGCTGCGGTCGCTGCTGGCCGAGGGAGACCTGGCCGAGCCCGGCGACGGCGCCCACGGCGACCTGTTCTCCCTCGCCAACGCCGTCTGCGCGCTGCTGGACGCGCCCGTCACGATCGAGGACCGCTCCTCGCGGGTGCTGGCCTACTCGGGGCGGCAGGACGAAGCCGACCAGGGCCGCGTCGAGACCGTGCTGGGCCGCCAGGTGCCCGAGCGCTACCTGCGCCTGCTCGACGAGCAGGGCGCCTTCAAGCGGCTCTACCAGAGCCAGGAGCCGATCCACATCGAGCTGCACGACGGCGTCGCGATCACCAACCGGGCCGCCGTGGCGGTGCGGGCCGGCGACGAGATCCTCGGCTCCATCTGGGTGGCCGTGCGCGAGCCGCTCAGCGCGCAGCGGCGGCGCGCGCTGGCCGACGCCGCCAAGATCGTGGCGCTGCGGCTGCTGCGCGAGCGGGCCGGGGCCGACACGCAGCGGAGGCTCCGCGCCGACCTGCTGTCCACGGTGCTGGCGGGCGGGGCGGACGCGGCCGAGGCCGCCGGCCGGCTCGGCATCGCCACCGCCCGACTGTGCGTGCTGGCCGCCCAGCTCACCGACCCCTCCCGCGCCGCCTCCTCCCCGAAGACCCCGCACGGGTCCTCGCGCGGCGCCCCTGCCGGCGTCCTCCACGGAGCGGCGCAGGCGGCGCCGGACGCCGGTCCCGCCGATCACGCCGCCGACAGCGCGCGGGCCGAGAGCGACCGGCAGCGGTTCTGCGACGCGCTCGCGCTGCACGTCGCCGCCATCCACCCGAAGGCCGCGGCGGCGCTGGTCGGCTCCGTCGCGTACGCGGTGCTGCCCCTGACCCCCGGCGGCGACGAGGAGGCCAGGGCCGTGCGCGTGGCCGAGAGCTTCCTGGACAGGGTCGGCCCCCGCCACGCCGCCAACATCGGCGTCGGCCGCCTCGCGCTCAACCTCGCCCAGGTCGCCAGGTCACGCGCCGACGCCGACCGGGCCCTGCGCGTGCTGCGCACCCGCACCGCCGCCGACGGGGTCGTCGGCCGCGCCGCCGGCTACGCCGAGGTGCACTTCGAGTCGCTGCTGCTCCAGGTCGCCGACGTGGCCTGCGCCGAGGAGCAGGCGCCCACCGGCCCCTTCCAGCGGCTGCTCGACCACGACGCCGAGCACGGCACCGAGCTGGCCGCGACGCTGGAGGCCTACCTCGACGCGTTCGGCGACGTGAGCGTGGCCGCCGCCCGCGTGCACGTCCACCCCAACACCTTCCGCTACCGGCTCAAGCGGCTGGTCGAGATCGGGCGGCTCGACCTGAGCGACCCCGACGCGCGGCTCACCGTGCAGCTCCAGATGCGGATCTTCGGCAGCCGGCACTAGGACTTCAGGATGGAACTGACGGCGGCCATGAAAGCGATTCTGATCCACTTACTGTGATCTCCTCGCGAGTGTCGCGAACCCCGCCGGCGGGGGCCCGCGCGGGCGGCACCCGTTGGGTCGTCCGCCGGCGGAGCCGCCGGTCGCGCCAGGTCCTGGCGCTCGTCGCGTCGCTGTTCGCCATCCCCGGCAACGTCCTGCTGGAACGCAAGATGCTGCTGAACCTCAAGACCAGGGCCGGCGCTGCCGTGGCGATGTCCCCGGCAGGCCCTGACCAGCCCTGCCCGTGCGCTGAGGAGACGGGACGGCCGGAGGACGAAAACCGCAGATGGACCGGGTACGTGTCCGATACCCGGAGATGGGCATGAGGAAATCGCGGTGCAGTGCTTCGCCGCGTTCCGTGTCCTCGCTGAAGGGCGTGGCAGGCCAGGCATCCACCTGGCCGACGCGCTCGCCGCAGGCGCAGCGGACCTCGGGGAACGGCCCGGGAGGCGGGTGCCGGAGATGGCCACGCGGTTCGGCCTGCCTGCCGCGGCCGGGCTCGGTCCGGCGGCGACCTCCCGGGACGTGCACCTCGCCGATGCCGTCCGACGGGAGCGGTGACCGAACGGCTGCGCGGCGAATCGGAGACGGCCGACACCGTGGTGGTGGGCAGCAGAGGGCTGGGCGGTTTCGCCGGCCTGGTGCTGGGCTCGGTCGGGCTCGGCCTGGCCGCGTGCGCGGTGGCGTGCCGCCGGTCAGGAGCGGGCCTCGGCCAGGGCCTTTCCGAGCTCCTTCTTGCTCATGCGCGACCGCCCGGGGATGTCGGCCTTGCGTGCCCGCTCGTACAGCTCCGTCTTGGTGGGCTCGCCGCCGGTGGAGGTCGCGCGGGCCCTGCTCGGGATGGTCAGCGCGCGCAGCTGCTGCTGCCGGCGCGGGTGGAGTTCGCGCGGCCCGTCACCAAGCTGAGGCTGGACGACCAGTGGTACGGCGCCGTCGGCGGAGGCCTCACCCAGGCCACCCACGGCGGCGACGCGCCGGGGTACGAGGTGATCGTGGCCGGCGGCGCCGACACCGTCACGGTGGTCGCCGCATGAAGCGCCGCACCCTCCTGAAGGCCGGGCTGATCGCCGTGCCCGCCACCGCCACCGCCGCCGCCCTCGGCGGCGCCGGGTGGTGGTGGGCCGGCGCGGACCTGGACACCGCCGGGAAGGTCCGGTTCGTCAACCGGCTGGCCATCCCGCCGCTGGCCCCCTCCCGGCGGGACGAGGCGGGGCACAGGGTGTTCGACCTGCGGGCGAGCCCGGGCGAGCACCGGTTCCGAGCCGGCCGGCCGCCCCCCACCTGGGGGATCAACGGCCCCTACCTGGCGCCCACGCTGCGGGCGGCTCGCGGCGAGACGGTGGAGGTCCGCTTCCGCAACGACCTCCCAGAGGCCACCACCTTGCACTGGCACGGCATGCACCTGCCGGCCCGGATGGACGGCGGCCCCCACCAACCGGTGGAGCCGGGCGCCACCTGGTCGCCGACCTGGACCGTCGACCAGCCCGCCGCCACACTGTGGTACCACCCGCATCCACACAGCCGCACCGCCCTCCACGTCTACCGGGGGCTGTCGGGCCTGTTCATCGTGGACGAACCAGGCGCCCGTGGGCTGCCGAGCCAGTACGGGGTCGACGACATTCCCGTCACCGTCCGCGACCTCAACCTCACCGACCACAACGAGCTGGACGAACGGGATCGGGAACAGGGAGACGTCGGCATCGTCGGCGACCTCGTCACCGTGAACGGCACGCCGGCGCCGTACCTGCCCGTGACCACCCAGCGCATCCGGTTGCGGCTGCTCAACGGATCGAACGCGCGGACCTATCGCTTCGGGTTCGGCTCGGGGCGGGCGTTCGCCGTCATCGGCACCGACGGCGGGCTGCTGGCGGCGCCGTACGAGACCGGACACGTGCAGCTCAGCCCGGGAGAGCGTGCCGAGATCGTGGTGGCCCTGCGGCCGGGGGAACGCGATGTGCTGCGGAGCTTCCCGCCGGAGACCGGCCTGAACCCCTGGGACCGGCGCTGGACCGGCGGCGACGACACCCTGGACGTCATGGAGCTGCGTGCCGCGCCGCGGCTCGCCCCCTCGCCGCCCCTCCCGGCACGCCTGGCCGAGGCTCCCCGGCTCGTGACCGATCCCGCGACGCCGCCCGTCCGCCGCTTCGAGCTCTCCGGGTACACGATCAACGGCAGGGCGATGGACATGAACCGCATCGACTTCGCCGTCGCCCAGGGCGCCACCGAGGTGTGGGAGGTCACCGCCATCGACGACGCCCCGCACAACTTCCACGTCCACGACGTGCAGTTCCAGGTGGTGTCGCTCGGCGGCCGGCTCCCGCCGCCGGAACTGCGCGGCTGGAAGGACACCGTCCACACGCCACCCGGCGTTCCCGTCCGCATCGCCCTGCGGTTTCGCGGAGAGCCGGACCCGGCGACCCCCTACATGTTCCACTGCCACATCCTCAACCACGAGGATCAGGGCCTCACGGGCCAGTTCGTCGTCACGGCGCCCGGCCAGTCCGCGGCCCACGTTCCGGTGCCGTCCTCGCCGGCCCACCACGGGCATTGAGCGGCGGCCGGCAGGTTCTGCGAGACCGGCCGGGCCGGCCGGGGGATCGGCCGGTCAGGAGGGATGGTGGCCGGCACGGCCCGGCCTGGCGGTGGGCGGCCCCCGGCTGATCGAGCCGGCGGCAGGCGGGAGGAACTGCCGTCCTGCTGGGCGCGGCGCGGCATGGGCTCATCCGGGGCCCTGGCCGCCCGGCCGTACTGCCCGCCGAGGCTCAGGGTCTGGTGAAGGCAGGGTTCAGCATGACGTGGGTGGAGCCGAAGCGAAGCTCGTGCTGACGGCGCAGCCAGGCGCGGCGGGCCCAGCCGTACCGGCCCAGGAGACGAGCGCCGCGCTTGGCCGCCGAGTAGTGCCAGCTCGCCGCGCGCGCGTCGCCCTGGCCGCGCGCCTCCCTGCGCTGCAGCAGTTGCGCCCGCAGCACCTCGGGCTCGCGCTCGGCTTGGACGGCGCGGCAGGCCGCGTCGATGGCCGCGGGCTCGACGGGCGCGCCGGCCAGCGGAAGAAGGTGGTTGGCGGCCACGATGACGTCGCGTACGGCGAGGTTGATGCCCTGGGCACGTACCGGGGACATCGGGTGGGCCGCGTCGCCGAGGAGCAACACGCCGGGGGCCGACCATGAGGGCGCATGCCCGACCATCACGTTCAGCCGGATGGGGCCGGTGACCTGATCGCGGTGCGCGAGGACGTGGCCGGCGAGCCGGCCGGGAGCCGAGACGAGGGCGGCCGACAGCCATGCGTCGCCACGGAACTCGCTCATCCCGCCCTTCGGCATGATCAACCCGCACTGCAGCATGTCGTCCCAGGTGGTGTAGGCGATGAGCGGGTGCCGTCCGCCGCGCACCATGATGTGGAAGTCGCACCTCCCGCGTAGCCACGGCGGGGCGGGCACCTTGAACCACAACACGTCGTAGGCTTCCTCGGCCAGGGTCAGCGACAGGCCGCCACGGGTGCGCACCACCGAGCCGCGGCCGTCGCACCCGACCACCAGGTCGGCCGGCCATTCGATGCTCCGCCCGGCCCGGATGGCACGCACACCGGTGACCCGGCGGCTCGCGTCGCGTACGACGTCGGTGAACCGCGTCCGCGGGTGGTAGGCGAATGTGGGGTGAGCCTGCGCCTCCTTGATGATGCCGTCCAGCAGCGCGACCGGGGAGGCGACGCGGAAGGCCAGCGGCCCCAGCTCGGCGACGGGCTCGGGCACGGTGAGCACCTCCTCGCCGTCGATGAGGATGCGCCAGTTCTCGACCGCCCGGCCGGGAACCGCCGCCAGCAGGCGGTTCAGGCCCATCTGCTCCAGCGCCTCCAGGCCGAGAGGCATGAGACCTTCCCCCCGGAAGACCCCTCCGCCGGAGGCTTCGCGCTCCAGCAGGCGGGTTTCCACGCCGTGCCGGGCCAGTAAGAGGGCCAGCGTCGCCCCCGCCGGGCCGGCGCCCACCACCACGACCTTCATCGTTCCTCCTCGCGGGTCCAGCTCAAGTTAAAACGACACTGTGTTGCTTTGCAACACGATGTTGCTTTAACCTGTGACCCGCATGGAGACCACCGACGCCGATTCCCCGCGCCGCCGCCCGGGAGGCCGCAGCGCCCGCATCACCCAAGCCGTGCTCACGGCCACGCTCGCGGCTCTGGCCGAGAAGGGCCTGGCCGGACTGTCGATCGAGGACATCGCCGCACGCGCCGAGGTGAACAGGACGACGATCTATCGCCGTTGGGGCACCCGCGAGGCGCTGCTGGCCGACGCGCTGAGCGTGAACACGGGCCGCCAGATCGCCATTCCCGACACCGGCGACGTGCGTGCCGACCTGATCGCCTTCGCCCGGCAGGTGCGCGACGCCCTCCTGGCCCCCGCCAGCCGTAACCTGATGTCCGCGCTCGCCGCCGGCGGCGAGGCAGTGTCGGCCGACGTCGGCCGGCGCTATTGGGAGAGCCGGTTCGCCGCCGTACGCCCGGTCGTCGAGCGTGCGATCACGCGAGGCGAGCTGCCGCCCGGCACCGACCCCGACGAACTGATCATCCGCCTCGTCGGCCCCGTCTGGTTCGCCGTGTTCGGCCCGGGCCGCGAGGTGGACGACGCCTTCGTCGAGCGATGCGTGCGCGCCGTCCTGGCCGGCCTCACCCCGCGCCCCGGGGAGTAGCCACACCCCCGCGCGTACGAACCACCGTGCCGCCGCCGGCCGGGCTGTGGCGCCGCATCGCGAACAGGGGCGCCCGGGGTCACGGTCGGAAGCCCACGGACGGCCCGCGCGCACGCAGGGCCATTCCGGCCGGGCAGGTGGCCGAGGTTGTGCAGGATCGAAATCAGTGACTATCAGGAAGCCGTGGTTCGCGCCCAAGCCCGGATACGTGATGGTCCCTTGCCGGGGTACCTTTCCGGAAAGGGGACGTCGCATTTCGGAGGGTCTATGAAACCTTGGTCACCCTCTGCGCGCTGCTCGCCATCGCGAGCGCCGCATGCCGATCGGGTCCGCAAGCTGAGACCGTGCAACGGGTTTTCCCTATTACCGAACAGGCGGCAAAAGATGTGTTGGCACAACTCCTGGAGGCGGTCGGCGCCGATGGGCTGGTCGACTACTGCACGCGCTTTTCCAGCGACATTCCCGCATGCGAGGACGCCATGAAATCCGCTCTGGCAAAATGCCTCATCCCCGCCGGTGAACCGGCGATCGTTGACTCCGCCGCCGTCCGACCCGAGAAGGGCGCCGGCGGAGGCCGCACCCGAGGAGGATGGGTCCTGAGGCTGAGCGGTCGCACGATGGACGGTCAGCAGTACCTGAGTGACTTCTTCGTCACGACAGACGATCAAGAGCGGCCCCGCGCGTCCATCCCCGTGTTCTGGACCGGCGTCGGCCTGAGTGACGCCCCGTTCCTCGCCGACAGCACCAGAACCCCGCAGAACGCCTGTCCTGGCCCCGGCTGACGTCGCGTCGAGCCGGCGGAGAGCGCGGCTCAACCGCCTACGCAGCGGTCGGCCCACGCTTCTCCGGTATCGAGGATCTCTTCCAGCGGATCCGGGTACCGCAGGACGGCAGGGCTTTCGAGGCTGTCGGCAACTCGTTCGCTGAGGCCCTGACGGGCGAGACGCACCAGCTCGCCGGTGACCTCACGGACCGGGGTGGAGCGGAAGCCGGCCCGGATGCCGCGATGGGCGATGCCGCGCATCGTCGCGACGTAGTCCTCCTCAGCGTGCCCGCTGGTCAGCTCCCAGCCCGCTTGGCAGGAGGCGGTGCCGTGGACGAGTCCGGTCCGGAAGGCGGGCAACGAGGCCAGATGTTCCATAGAGACGCGGCGCCGCACCTGATCACCCGAGGCCGTCCCGCCGCCCGCGAAAGGATCAAACCCTGCCCGGCACAACAATGCGGAGGATAAAGAGCAGGCTAATGCGCCGTGCGGGTGCACGGCACTCTTGGCTAGCCGTGAGAGAACTGCTAGCCTCCCGGGTGAACAGTACGGAGTTACCCGCGCAGGTGATGAGCGGACGCCTTCACAGGCAATATCACGGGATTTCGGCGTTCCTTTTCATGCTGTGCGGCCATGCGGTTTCCAGCCTCTAGAGGAAGCGCGTTGCGCCATGGAAAAGCTCGCAACTCCGATTGATGTCGTGCTCCTTTCGACCTATGAGCTGGGGCATCAACCGTTCGGCCTGGCTTCGCCCGCCGCATGGCTGAGGGAAGCCGGTGCGAAGGTGTCGTGCCTGGACCTCGCGGTCGAGGAGCTGGACGAGTCCAAGGTCCGTGCGGCGGATCTGATCGCGGTTTATGTGCCCATGCACACGGCGACCCGGCTGGCCACGCCGCTGACCGAGCGGCTGCGGAAGCTCAACCCGGACGCCCACCTGTGCTTCTACGGCCTGTACGCGCCGGTCAACGAGGACTTCCTGCGCGGGCTGGGCGCGCACACGGTCATCGGCGGCGAGTTCGAGGAAGGGCTGGTCGTGCTCGCCGGGCGTCTGGCCGCCGGCGGCCGTGACGGCGCCGTCTCCGCAACCCAGCGGGAGCCCCTGATCTCTCTGTCGCGCCAGCGGTTCCTGGTGCCTGATCGGCGCTCCTTGCCCCTGCTGGACAAGTACGCCTACCTCTCGCTGGGCGACGGACAGCGGCGGGTGGTCGGTTACACCGAGGCGACCCGCGGCTGCAAGCACCTGTGCCGGCACTGCCCGATCGTTCCCGTGTACAACGGCCGGTTCCGGGTGGTGCAGCAGGACGTGGTGCTCCAGGACATCGACGCGCAGGTGGCCGCAGGGGCCCAGCACATCACGTTCGGCGACCCGGACTTCTTCAACGGCCCGGCCCATGCGCTGGCCGTGGTCAAGGCGCTGCACGAGCGGCACCCCCAGCTCACCTACGACGTGACGATCAAGGTTGAGCACCTCATCAAGCAGGCCGAGCATCTGCCGGTTCTGCGCGACACCGGATGCCTGTTCGTGACCAGCGCGGTGGAGTCCGTCGACGACCGGATCCTGACCTACTTCGACAAGCTGCACACCCGCGAGGACTTCATCCGGGTGGTGGGCCTGTTCCGGGAGGTGGGGCTGGGCCTGAATCCCACGTTCGTCACCTTCACCCCGTGGACCACGCCGGAGAACTACCTGGACCTGCTCACGGTCATCGCCGGGCAGGGCCTGACGGAGAACATCGCGCCCATCCAGTACGCCATCCGCCTGCTCATCCCGCGTGGTTCCCGGCTGCTGGAGCTGCCGGAGGTGACCGAGCTGGTCGCGGAGTTCGACGAGCCGTCGCTGGCCTACCCGTGGGCGCACCCGGACCCGCGCGTGGACCGCCTGTACGAGGAGGTCATGGAAGTGGTCAAGCAGACCATGCGCGCCGAGGCCACCCGTCCGGAGGCCTTCGCGCAGGTCTGGCGGGTGGCAGCCGCCGCGTACAGGGAGAGCACGGGGCGGTCGGACGTGCCGCTTGAGCCGCCCGCCGGCCCGCTGGGCGGCAACGTTCCCGTTCCCCGGCTGAGCGAGCCGTGGTACTGCTGCGCGGAACCCACCGAGGAACAGCTCACCCCATCCGTCTGACGCGAGGAGGCATCCCATGACCGTGCCGGAGAACGCGGCCATCGACGGTCAGGACGAAATCTTCAAGCTGGCCAAGGGGTACTACACGACGAAGGCGCTGCTGGCCCTGTGGCGGCTGGGCGTGCTGGAGCGGGGCGCGGCAGGGGAGGACCTGGAGCTTCCCGCCATCGCCGGTCGGCTCGGCGTCGGCGATCCCGCCCACCTGCGCCCGATCTTCGACTACCTCATCGTCCGCGGCTACCTGGAGCGGTCCGGGCAGGACGTCTACCGGCTGAGCGAGCGGGGCACGGCCGCCAGCCCGTACTTCGGCTACCTGTCGACGATGGTGGGCGCCTACGAGCCCGTCTTCTCCCGGATCGAGGACCTGCTGAGCGGCAGGCTCGTGTACGGCCAGGACGTCAAGCGCTCCCACGAGGAGATGGTGCGCGGGCTCACCTCGCTCGAAGACCGGATGATGGGGACGGTCACCGAGGTCGTACGCGGCAGTGGCGCCAGAAAGGTCATGGACCTGGGCTGCGGCAGCGCGCGCATGCTCGCGCACATCTGCGCCGGTGGCGTGCGAGGGGTGGGGGTGGACCGCGACCCCAGCTCCTGCGCCGTGGCGCGGGAGACCGTGCGGCGGGAAGGGCTGCAGGACCGGATCACCATCATCGAGGGTGACGCCGCCGATGTCACGTCCCTTCCCCGGGAGGCCGTGGAGGGGGTGGACATGATCACGGTGATGTTCCTGCTGCACGAGATCCTGCGGCAGCGCGGCCGGGACGGCACCGTACGGCTGCTGAGGGAGATCGCTGAACTGCTCGGCGAGTCCGGCAGCCTGGCCATGGTGGAGGTGTCCGGCACGGTCGACCACGCCTACCGGGAGAACCAGCTGTTCGTTCCCGAGTACGAGCTGTTGCACGAGTACACCAACCAGCGGCTGGCGGCGCGCGAGGAATGGGAGGCCATGGCGGGCGAGGCCGGAATGAAGGTGGTGGACGTGCTGCCGGTCGACATGTGCCAGGCGTTCTGCCTGGTCGCCACCCCGATCGGAGGCGCGCCCCGATGACCTCGCAGCAGCAGTGCGGTGGCCCCGCGCAGGCCCGCACCTGCATGGGGATCGTGGACGAGGCCGCGCGCCTGGAACGGCTGGGCAAGCCGGTGGTGCACCTGGAAAAGGGTGAGCTGGACCTGGACACCCACGACCTGGTCAAGGAGAGCGCGATCCAGGCGTTGCGGAAGAACAGGACCCGCTACTCCCACAGCAGCGGCCTGCCTGAGCTGCGTCAGGCGATCAGTGACTACTACGGCCGCGTGTACGGGGTGGACGTGAACCCTGCCCGCGTGGTGGTGAACTCGGGCTCCTCGGCCGCGATGCTGGAGCTGTTCCTGGCGCTTCTGGAGCCCGGTGACGAGGTGGTCATCCCGGATCCGGGCTATCCGGCGTACCCGAGCCTGATCGAGGCCGCCCGCGGCAGGGCGGTGCGCGCGGCGGCGGCCGGGCACGGCTACGTGCACACGGCCGAGCTGGCCGCAGACCACCTCACCTCATCCACGAAGGCGTTGCTGATCAACTTCCCGTCCAACCCGGTCGGCTCCCTGGCCGGCCCGGACGAGCTGCGCGCCTTCGCCGAGCTCGGCCCGCTGGTGGTGGCCGACGAGGTCTACCACGGCCTTGCCTTCAGCGACGAACGGCCACACACGATCCTGGAATACACCGGTGACGCCGTGTCCGTGGGCAGCTTCTCCAAGAGCTTCGCCATGACGGGGTGGCGCCTGGGCTACGTGATCGTCCCCGAATCGCTGCGGTCCCGCCTGACGCGCATGCACGAGTACCTCTTCGTCGGTTCCAACACCTTCGCCCAGTGGGGAGCGGTCACCGCGCTGGAGAACGCCGAGGCGATCCAGAAGCAGATCCGGGACGAACTGCGCGGGCGTCAGGAGTGCCTGCGCGACGCTCTGTCACACAGCGGCCTGCGGCCGGTGTACGAGCCCCGCGGCGGCTTCTACACCCTGGTCCACCAGCCGGAGGGAACCGGCAGCTCGGCCGCGTTCGCGGCGCGGCTCCTGGAGCACGCGCACGTCGCGCTCACGCCGGGCAGCGAGTTCGGCCCCAGCGGCGAGGGCTGCGTGCGCTTCTCGCTGAGCGCACCACGCGAACAGATCCGCGAAGGGCTGCAACGGATCACGACATTCCTCCACTCATCCGCAGAGGGCTCGCCATGACGACATACACCACGCCGGGTCGTCTCACCGGCCGGCACGGCGATCCGGCGTACTTCCGCTTCCTCGAGTACGACCACCTCGACCTCGACCCCGTCATCGACGTCCTGCACGGCAAGGTCCTGGGCGTCATCTACCGCGGCGTCATCGACGCGGAGGCCGCCGCCGAGCTGGTCCGCCGGTTCTGGGACAGCCCGGCACGCAAACGCCGGGGCGGAGAGGTCTGCGAATCGCTCGGCTACTACGTCGGCGCGTACCATTACCACAAGCCCACGGCGACCTACCTGGCGGAGAGCGCCGAGATCGCCGGCCACCTTCGGGAACTGCTCGACGTCCCGGGCGAGCCGGTGACGATGTTCCGCACGATGCTGCGCGACCGGCTCGCCGCCGACGGCGTCACCTTCCGGCCCGCCCGGCAGGACGGGGGCAGCGCCTGCCCGGTCCTGATGCGGCACTGGAACGCCGGTGGGGCGTTCGCGTTGCAACCTCACGAGGACGCCTCCCAGTGCCGCGAGCCGCAGCAGGCCGGGTTCGAGGTGCAGCGCACGCTGGAACACACCGTGTGCGCGGTGAACATGTGCCTGGAGAACAGCGACAACGGCCGCCTGGTGATGTGGAACGTGGTGCCGGACGACGACAGCAAGTCCAGGCTCGGGCTGTACTACTCCGGCAGCCCCTACCCGCCGGAGGTCCTGGACGGGATCGAGTCCATCTGGCTGGACATCCGGCCCGGCGACATCTACGTCTTCAACGGCGAGCACGTCCATGCCGTGGAGGCCAGCCCGCCCGGAGCCAAGCGTACGACCATGGCGTGGAACATGGGATTCTGCGCCGACGACACCGTGGTGAGCTGGACGTGACGGCCACGCAGGGCAGCGCGTCCTGCTCCGGCCCCGCGCCGGCCGTCGGCCCTCCTGAGGAGGTGCTGGACGTCGCCTGCCGGGCGCTGCTCAGGACCGGCGCGCCGCTCCCCCTGGAAGCGCTCGCCACCGCCATGGGAACCGGCCTCGCCGACGCCGAGCGGGAGGTCGCCACGCAGGAGAGCCGGGGACGGATGACTCGTGACGGCGACGGGCGCATCGTGGCCTCGGCCGGCATCTCGGTCGTGCCCAGCGACTACGAGCTGCGGGTCGGCGCCAGGGTGATGTGGGCGTGGTGCGCCAACACCGCCTTCGGCGTCATGAGCGCGCTGGCCATGGGCGGCGAGGTCGTCTCGCACTGCCCGGCCGGCGGGGCCCTGCTGCGCACGGTGTTCGACGGCCCGCTGCCCCGCGAGGAGGGGCGGGCGGTCCACTGGCCCAGCGACTCCTTCCGCCAGAGCTGCGGCTCGTTGGCGCAGGAGTACTGCCCCACCTTCGCGCTGTTCGAAAACGCGCAGGCCGCGCACGCGTGGGCCGGAGCCAAGGGCATCCCCGGTGAGGTGCTGCCGGTACGCGAGGCCACCGAGCGGGCCAGGGTGCGCTGGCGTAAGAGCCTGGACCTCGACGGCGAAGGCGCGGACCTGCCGCGGCTCCTGACCGCCCCGCCCCGCCGACCAGGCGCCGTCGACGTGAACCCGGCCCCCGCATCGCCTGTCGTTTCGCCTGTCGCTTCGCCTGCCGCATCGCCGACCGAGGAGTAGTGCATGGACTTCGCCACTGTGGCCCAGCGGATCAGCACCGGGCTCGGCCTCGACACGCCGCCGGTGGCTCTCACGTTCGTCGAGCAGGCTCCCGCGCAGACGGAGGTGCCTGCCGCCGCCGTGCCGTCCGCCTGCGCCTTCTGGCGCGAGGCCGAGAAGGGCGTCTTCTACGCCTCGGCCGAACGTCACCACAACTGCCCGATCGGCTCCATGGTCATGGGCTTCGAACTGCCGGAAGAGCTGAAGAGCCGGCTCGGCGAACTGGTCGGCGGCATGTGCCAGGAGCAGTATCTGCTCGCCGAGGAACCCCCGCACATCCCGGTCATGAAGCAGACCTACGCCGGCATCGTCTACGGTCCCCTGTCGCGCTGCACGACTCCACCTGACGTGGCGCTGATCTGGGTGACCGCCGCACAGGCCATGCTGTGCAGCGAAGCCATGGGCACCGCCGCCTGGACGGCCGGCGGCCCCATGCTGACCGGCCGACCCGGCTGCGCAGCCCTGCCGATGGCCATCGCCGAAGCGCACCCGCAGCTCTCGTTCGGATGCGCGGGAATGCGCACTTTTACCCAGATTGGCGATGGTCAGCTGCTTCTCGCGATACCGGGACGCTCCCTGCCCGGCTTCGCCGACACGCTCGAAAACACGCTGCGCGCCAACACGCAGATGCTTAGCTACTACCAGGGCGAACGCACCCGCTTCACCCGAAACGGCGGCTGAGCCCGCGACGACACCGCAGCCCCTCAGGGAGGACGGCGCCATGACCAGCACCGGGATCGGTCCTCCGCCCATCACCTTGGCGCCCAGGCAGGCGGCGTTGCGCCGCGCCGCCTTCCACCTGTTGCTGCGCGCACCGGACCCCGTCTCACCGCAACGGCTGGCGGCCGAACTCGGCCAGGACCTTGACACCGTGGTGGCCGACCTCGACCTGCTCGATCGGGTCGGGCGCATCCGCAGAACCCCCGGCGGCGACGTGCTGGCGAGCCTGGGCCTGACCCTGCTGCCCACCCGGCACCGCATCGCGGTGGGGACGACAGAGCGTCACACGTGGTGTGCGCTGGACGCGCTGGGCATTCTCGGCGCGCTCGCCACCGATGGCTGGATCGACTCAGAGCCTCCCTGCGGCGGGGGCCGCATCCACATCGACGTACGCGGCGGCGTCCCCATGGGACATCCGGAGTCGTACGTGCTGTTCATCGCGGAGCAGACTCCCGTCGCCTCGGTCGTCGACCAATGGTGCCCGCTGGTCAACTTCTTCCCCGACAGCGAATCCGCCCGCGCGTGGGCCACCGGGACCGGAGCCGGCGGCCGCACCCTCGGCCTGACCGAGGCCGCGCAGTACGCGACGCGGCTGTGGCGGCCACTGATCGACGTGGCTGCTCGGAGTTGCGATGCGTCCGAGGCAACCTGACCTCCCCCCGCCGCCAGTGAAGGCCGGCACGAAATGCACACCATCCGCGTCCGGCGCATACGCGGGCCCGGCTGCCGTTCACGTCCTCAAGGGTGAGGCGTGACCGGCAGCCTGCTCGCCTTCCTCGGCGTCTCCGCCATGGTCGTCATGACGCCAGGACAGGACACAGCGCTGATCATCTCGCGCACACTCAGCGGCGGACGGCGCGGCGGCGTCCTGACCGCCCTCGGCGTCTGCACCGGCCAGCTGGTGTGGACACTCGCCACCAGCGGCGGCCTGGCCGCCGTGCTGCTCGCCTCCGAACCCGCCTTCCTCACCCTGCGTTACCTGGGGGCCGCCTATCTGGTCTTCCTCGGCGTCCTGGCGATCCGCGCCGCCGTCCGCGGCGCCCCCCGAACGCACGCGGACGGACAAGAGCCACGTGTACGGCCGGAGATCACAGCCGCTGCGAGCTTCCGGCAAGGTCTGATCAGCAATCTGGGCAACGCCAAGGTAGCCGTGTTCTTCACCAGCCTGCTACCGCAGTTCAGCACCGACTTCGTGACCATGCTCCTGCTCGGTCTGATCTTCGTCCTGCTCACCTTCTCGTGGCTGTCGCTGTATGCCGTACTGATCGCACGAGTCGGAGACGTCTTGCGACGGCCGAAGATTCGCCGCGTTCTGGACTTCCTGACCGGATCGGTCCTGGCCCTGCTGGGCATCCGGCTGGCCATCGAGTAACACGGCACGCAGGATCGACAGACTGACCCGCCTTCAGCCGGAGGCTGTCGCGGCCGGTGCTCGGGCCGGCCTGCGGCAAGCGCGGGTGGTTGCATTCACCACTCCCGCGGACGCAACCCGGGCTCGGCCCGAACCGGGCCCGCCATGCTCCACCTGCGCCCCACCACACTCACCCGCCCCGGGTGCCGGCCGCCCAACGCCCCGGAGCCCGCGCATCCGCAGAGGCAAGGCCCCGCTGGGCGGCCGATCCCGCACAGCGCCGCCTGAACCCTCACCCGGCCTGAGGATCACCGGTCTCGCGCAACCTGGCCGTGGTCAGGTACGTCTCCGGCGTCGTGGCCGTCATGCACCGGGGCCGCCTGGTCGAGGCCGGGCCCGCCGAGCAGGTCGTCGGCGAGCCCGCGCACGACTGCACGCGCGCCCTGCCGGCCGCGGTGCCCCGCCTCAGACGGTGACGCGCCGGCCCGGGTCCCCGCTCAGAGGGTGATCCACTCCGTCGCGGTCGTCACCTCGTCCAGCACCGACGGGATCGGCTCCACCCCCAGGCCGGGCCCCTTGGGCACCTCCAGGTGGCCGTCCACCAGCTCGAACGGCTCGGTCACGTCGGTGGCGAAGTAGCGGCGCGAGCCGGAGGTGTCGCCGGGCAGCGTGAAGCCGGGCAGGGCGGCCAGCGCCACGTTCGCCGCCCGGCCCAGCCCCGTCTCCAGCATGCCGCCGCACCACACCGCGATCCCGTTGGCCCGGCACAGGTCGTGCACCCGCCGCGCCTCCAGGTAGCCGCCGAGCCGGCCGGGCTTGACGTTGATGATCGAGCACGAGCCCAGCGCGATCGCGGCGGCGGCGTGCTCGGCCGACTCGATCGACTCGTCCAGGCAGATCGGCGTCCTGACCCGGGTGGCCAGCTTGGCGTGCTGGACCAGGTCGTCGTTGGCCAGCGGCTGCTCGATCAGCAGCAGGTCGAAGTCGTCCAGCCGGGCCAGGTGGCGGGCGTCGGTCAGCGAGTAGGCGGCGTTGGCGTCGACCTGGAGCAGCACGTCGTCGCCGAACCGCTCGCGCACGGCCCGGACCGGCTCGATGTCCCAGCCGGGCTCGATCTTCAGCTTGATGCGGACGTAGCCCTCGTCGAGGTAGCCCGCCACGGCGTCCAGCAGCCTCGGGACCGAGTCCATGATGCCGACCGACACCCCGCACGGCACCCGCGTCCTGGCCGCGCCCAGGAACCGGCCCAACGACTCGCCCGCCGCCCGCAGCTGCGCGTCCAGCACCGCGGTCTCCAGCGCCGCCTTGGCCATGCGGTGGCCCTTGATCGGCTCCAGTGCGCGGGCGACGTCCTGGGCGTGCACGTCGCGGGGCAGCGCGGGCAGCAGGAAGCGGCGGATCACCTCGGCCGCGCCGTCGACGTACTCGGCGGAGTAGAGCGGCTCCGACATGGCCACGCACTCGCCCCAGCCCTCGGCGTCCGGCGTCACCACCCTGACCAGCAGCACGTCACGGGCGGTCTCGGTGCCGAACGAGGTGCGGAACGGCGCCACCAGCGGCATCGCGATCCGCCGCAGCTCAACTCCTGTGATCTTCACGCTCTCTCCACGATGTAGTACGACTTCCCGGAGAACCCCGTCACCTCGCGGCCCTCCGCCATCAGGCCCCCCAGCACGTCGCGCACGGCGTGCCGCCACGCCTTGCCCGCCCCGGGGTCGGCCCGGCGCAGCCCCTCGATGTCCGCGGGCACCGCGACCAGCACCGTGGCCGCGTCCACCGGCCCCGGCACCGGCCGCCCGTCCACGTCGGCCAGCGCCACCACGGCGTCCGGCGGCACCGGCACGGTGTACGGCTCCCGCCGCGCCAGCGCCGCCACGTGCGGCGCGGTCAGCGGCCAGGAGGCGAGCAGCCGGTCGGACTCGTCGCCCTGGTTGACCGCGTCGGACATGACGCCGTAGAAGCACGGCAGGTACTCCGCCGGCCTGGCGCCCAGCTTGGCCAGGTTGAAGTGCGCGTTGCGGCGCACCAGCGGGTCATAGGTCCAGGTGATCCGCTCCAGCCCGCGCTCCAGCGCCCAGCGGCGCTGGTGCTGCTTGAGCTCGAACCCGGTGCCGGGGCGCGTGGCCCCGGTGACGTGCGAGTGCAGCGCGCCGCCGGCCGCCAGGAAGCCCACCGAGCCGCCGACGAGCAGGTCGCCGTCGTAGGCGCCGGCCACGTAGCCGCCCGTGTGGGACAGCGCCCGCATCAGCTCCAGCGTCATGGGCGGCTCGCCGGGGCTGAAATGCCAGATGTCGTCGAACAGCGCGTGGACGCGCTCGAACTCCGCCGGCTCGTGGAGTTCCCTGACCTCGATCAACGTACCGCCCTTCCGCATGACACTCCATGGCGACGGTATGCCATCCGCGGGCATGGGCGATTCGTACGGGCGCACCAAGAGAGCGGCTGCTTTTGGTGGCCCGCTCCTACCCGCGGCGGCAGCCGCGCAGCGCGATGCGGATCCGGGTGGGCGCCTCCTGGCTCAGGCGTACGGACTCCAGCGGCACCGTCACCTCCGGCGTGCGGTAGCGCCCGCCGGAGAAACGGGCGGCCAGGCAGGCGCGCACGCCCGAGGCCGTCACGTCGCCGTCGAGCGAGCTGCGCCCGTCGCGCCAGATCTCCACCACGCACCGGCCCGGCTGGGCCGCCAGCGCCAGCCCCGCCACGGTCGCGCCGGCCAGCGGCCCGGTGTCGCCCTTCGTCCAGCCGTAGTGCCACATGCCCGCGGCCACCACCGGCGCGGCGGGGCAGCAGCCGGGCGCGGTGATCACCACGTCGAGCCCGTCGCACAGCAGCCCGGCGATCTCCTGGGCGTTGCGCGCGTGCCGGTGGGCGGTCCGCAGCCCGGGGAACTCGGGCACGCGGCCGCCTCTGGCGTAGATGAGCTTGACGCCCGTCGCGACGGGCCCGGGGCCACTGTCGTGCCAGCCGCAGGCGACGACGTCGACCGACTCGGCAGACCTCCACGTGCCGATACGCAGCATGTCTATTGACTACCCTTTGCCGTGAACCGTCACACGCTGTCACGGCTCTACCTGGCCTTTCATCGCAGGCTCCGGGCGTCGAGCCGGCGCAGCACCCGCGAGACCACCGCCGGGTCGGCGCTCGGGTCGCGCCGCGCCTCCAGCACCGCCTGCCGGGCGGCCGACATCATCTCGGCCTGCACCCGCCGCATCAGCAGCACGCGCCGCGCCCGCTGCTCGTACGCCTCCCGCCGCTCCTCGTCGGCCACCTCGGGGCTGATCCGCATGCCGAGGTCGATCATCCGCCGCTGCAGCACCTCGACCACGTCCTCGGGCAGCTCCTCGGCCTCGTCGATCTCCCGCAGCCGCCGCCTGGCCGCCTTCGCCGCGCGCAGGGCCAGCCGCTTCTCCAGCTCCCGCTCGGCCGCCGTGTCCGCCTTCACCCCGAGCCTGCCCACCAGCCACGGCAGCGTCAGCCCCTGCACCACCAGCGTCGTCAGGATGACGGCGAACGCGATGAACACGATCACCGACCGCTCGGGGAACGGCGTCCCGTCCTCCGTCTCCAGCGGGATGGCCAGCGCCAGCGCCACCGACGCCACTCCGCGCATGCCCGCCCACCACATGACCACGGTCTCGCGCCAGCTCAGCGGGATCTCCGAGTCCTCGGCCGCCGCGCCGCGCGCCCGCCCGGCCAGCAGCTTGGCCAGCCACGCCGCCGGGAGCAGCCACAGCAGCCGGACGAGCACCACGACCGCGACCACGGCGGCGCTCCAGCCCAGCAGCGGCCCGAGCCGCCCGTGCACGGTGCCCAGCGCCGCGTGCAGCTCCAGCCCGATCAGCCCGAACGCCACCCCCGTCACGAGCGTGTCCACGACCTGCCAGAACGTCGTCGAGGCGAACCTGCCGAACACGTCGTCCGCCTCGAACATGCGGTCGCTCAGGTAGAAGGCGCTGGTCAGCACCGCCAGCACCCCGGAGCCGCGCAGCTCGTCGGCCAGCGCGTACGCCGCGAACGGCACCAGCAGCGACAACCCCACCTGCAGCGTGGCGTCGCCCAGCAGCGCCATCAGCCGCCCGCCCAGCCACCCCAGCGCCAGTCCCACCAGCACGGCCACCACGGCCGACAGCACGAGCTCGGCCAGCGCCCCCGGCCAGGAGAACACGCCGGTCACGACGGCCGCGATCGCCACGTGGTAGAGCACGATCGCCGTCACGTCGTTGAACAGCCCCTCGCCTTCGAGCAGCGACACCATGCGCCTGGGCAGCCCGAGCCGTCCCGCCACCGCCGTGGCCGCCACCGGGTCGGGCGGCGCCACCAGCGCGCCCAGCGCCGCCGCGGCGGCCAGCGGCAGCCCGGGCACCAGCGCGTGCGCCGTGCCCGCCACGGCCGCCGTCGTCACGAACACCAGCGCCACGGCCAGCAGGAAGATCGGCTGCCAGTTGGCCGCGAACTGCCGCCACGACGTGCGCTGCACGGCGGCGTACAGCAGGGGCGGGAGCAGCAGCGGCAGGACGATGCCGGGCGGGACGTCCACGTTCGGCACGAAGGGCAGGACGGCCAGCAGGATGCCCAGCAGCGTCATCAGCACCGGCGCCGGCAGGCCCAGCCGCTCGCCCAGGGGGACGGTGATCAGCGCGCCCAGCAACACCAGCATGAGCAGCACGAACTGGTCCACGACGCCCCCAAGTGATCCCCGTGACCAGCGTAAACGAGCCACCCCCGGCCCCCGCCGCACCGCACCCGGGAGCGCGGCTTCCGGCCCGCGATCAGGCAGGAGGACAGGCGCGGCTTCCGTCCCGGCGTGGCGGGGTGGTGCCGGAGGGAGTCAGCGGTCGAGGATCTCCAGGGCGGGCGGGGCGGCGCCGAGGGGGAGGGGGCCGGTGGCGGTGCAGGTCACGACGTCGGCCAGGCGGGCGCCGAACAGGTCGGGGACGTAGATGGCCGGCTCCAGGCAGAACGTCATGCCGGGCGCCAGCACCGTGCCGTCCCCCGGCCGCGGGCCCTCGTCGGGCGCCAGCCCCACGCCCCGGCCCGCGTGCGCCGCCGCGAACCGGCCGTACCCGCTGTCCTCGATCATCTCGGTGACCGCCCGCGACACCTCCGACACCGGCGCGCCGGGCCGCAGCGCGGCCAGGCCGGCGCGGTGGGCCGCGAGCACCACCGAGTACATCGCGTCGAAGTCCTCCGGCGGCTCGGCCACGGCGAAGACCCGGGCCACCTCGGCGCAGTAGCCGTCCCACCGCCCGCACACCGACACCGTCAGCGCGTCACCGGGGTTGATCACCCGTGCGCCGGGCACGTGCGCGGGCCCGGCGGTGTGCTCGCCGGCCGCCACGCGCACCGCCACCACGTCCTCGCAGCCCGACTCCACCAGCAGCAGCCGCAGCCGCCGGGCCATCTCCCGCTCGCTCGCCCCGAACCAGGCCAGCTCGCGGGCCCGCGCCAGCACCCCTTCCGCGGCCGCCACCGCGCGGGCGACGGCCGCCACCTCCCGCGGCTCCTTGCGCAGCCGCAGCGGCGCCAGCACCGGGGACGCGGGCACCAGCTCGGCCTCGATCGCCAGCCCGAACAGCTCGCGCACCCGCATCTCGGGGTCCACCCCGACCCGCCGCGCCCCCGCGGGCACCAGCCGGGCCGGGTCCCCGGTCTCGGCCACCACGTCCGCCGTCACCACCAGGAACGCCCCCTCGCCGCCGCCCAGGAAGCGGTAGTCGGGGGAGGGCCGCAGCACCAGCGCGTCGATCCCGGCCCCGGCCATGCCCTTCCGCACGGCCGCCACCCGCCCCCCGACCCCCTCCTCCGGCGCGGCCCCGTCCGGCGCGTCTCCGTCGGGCGCGGGCGGGTCCGGCGCGTCTCCGTCCGGCGCGTCTCCGTCCGGCGCGGCCCCGTCCGGCGCGGGCGGGTCCGGTGCAGGCCCGTCGTGTGGTGCGGGGCCTTCGTACGGGGGGCGGGTCACTTCGGTTCGTGGAGCCAGCAGGCGACCGGGCCGAAGTCGGGCTCCTTCTCGCGGCACACGTCCATCACCAGCGGGCAGCGCGGATGGAAGCGGCACCCGGCCGGCGGGTTCGCCGGATCGGGGACGTCGCCCGGCAGCTCGGCGGGCAGCACGCCCATCCCGTCCGGCTTCGGGATCGCCCCCAGCAGCGCCTTCGTGTACGGGTGCCGCGGCTCGGCCCACACCTCGGCCGTCCGGCCCACCTCGACGATCCGGCCCAGGTACATGACCGCGATCCGGTCGGCGATCAGCCGCACCACCGACAGGTCGTGGCTGATGAACAGCAGCCCGGCCCCCGACTCCACGGCCAGGTCCCGCATGAGTTTGGCCACCTGCGACTGCGCGGAGGCGTCCAGGGCGGAGATCGGCTCGTCGCCGATCAGCAGCCGCGGCCGGGCCGCCAGCGCCCGCGCGATGGCGATGCGCTGCCGCTGCCCGCCGGAGAACTCGTGCGGGTGCCGCCCGGCGAAGTCGCGCGGCAGGCCGACGCGCTCCAGCAGGTCGGCGGGGGCGGTGGTGGTGTCACCCGCCGTGCGCAGCCCGTCGGCGATCTGGTCGCCCACCCGCCGCCGCGGGTTCAGCGACGCGTACGGGTCCTGGAACACCATCTGGATCCCCGTCAGCTTCCTGCGCCGCAGGCCGAGCGGGGTGACCGGCTGCCCGTCGAAGGCGACCGAGCCGCCGGTGACCGGGTTCAGCCCGCAGACGGCGCGGGCCAGCGTCGACTTGCCGCACCCGGACTCGCCGACGAGCCCGACCACCTCGCCCGCCGCCACCGCCAGGCTGGCCCCGGCCACGGCCCGCACCACGGGACGCCCGGGGGAGCGGTGCTCGACGACCAGGTCGTCAATGGTCAGCAGGCTCATCGCGCCTCCGCATCGGGTTCCGCCGCACCAGAATTCGCAGTCTCGGATCTCGCAGTGCCGGATCTCGCAGTGCCGGATCTCGCAGTGCCGGATTTCGCAGTGCCGGATTTCGCAGTGCCGGATTTCGCAGTGCCGGACTCCGGGGTGCCGGACTTCGGGGTGCCGGACTCCGCCGGGTCGAGTTCCGCGTCGGGCAGGGAGTCCAGCAGGGCGCGCGTGTAGGGGTGCGCGGGCTCGCGCAGCACCCGGCCGCGCGGCCCCGACTCGACCACCAGGCCGTCCTTCATCACGCTCACCTCGTCCGCCACCGCCGACATGACCCCCAGGTCGTGCGTCACCAGCAGCACCGCCAGGCCCAGCTCGTCGCAGAGCCCGCGCAGCAGCCGCAGCACGCCCGCCTGCACGGTCACGTCCAGCGCGGTCGTCGGCTCGTCGGCGATCAGCACCTTCGGCGAGCAGGCCAGCGCGACGGCGATCGCGATGCGCTGGCGCATGCCGCCGGAGAACTGGTGCGGGAAACGCCCGTAGGCCTCCTCCGGGCCGGGGATGCGCACCTTGCCGAGCAGCTCCACCGCCCGCGCCTTCGCCTCGGCCCGGCCCAGCCCGAGGTGGTGGCGCATGTGCTCGGTGAGCTGCCTGCCGATCGTGAGCATCGGGTGCAGGCTCGTCGCCGGGTCCTGGAAGACCATGGCGACCTCGCCGCCGCGCACCTTGTTCAGCTCCTTGGGCGGCAGCGTCAGCAGCTCCCGCCCGTCCAGCCGGATCGAGCCGGCCGTCCGCGACCCGTGCGGCAGCAGCCCCAGCACGGCCAGCCCGGTCATCGTCTTGCCCGAGCCGCTCTCCCCGGCCAGGCCGTGCACCCGGCCGGCCGTCAGCGTCAGGTCGACGCCGCGCAGGATCTCCTTGCCGCCGATCGTCACCTTCAGGTCCGTGATGTCCAGCGTCACAGCGCACGCTCCTTGATCGCCCGGGCCGTGCGCGGGTCGAGCGCGTCCCGCAGCGTGTCGCCGAGGAAGTTGAACGCCAGCACCACCGTCAGGATCGCCAGCCCCGGGAACGTCGCCACCCACCAGCTGTCGAACACCTCCACGCCCGAGGCCACCATCGCCCCCCACTCGGGGGAGGGCGGCTTGGCGCCGAGGCCCAGGAACGACAGGCCGGACAGCAGCAGCAGCGCGGTGCCGATGTCGAGGGTGGCCAGCACCAGGACGGGGCCGGTCACGTTCGGCAGGACGTCCACGCGCAGCGAGCGCCAGACCGAGAAGCCCAGCAGCCGCCCGCTCAGCACGAACTCCCGCTCCCGCACCCCCAGCACCAGCCCGCGCGTCACCCGCGCGTACGCCGGCCAGGCCACGACCAGCACCGCCAGCACCGCGTTCGTCAGGCTCGCGCCCAGCGCCGCGGCCACCACCATGGCCAGGATCACGGTCGGGAAGGCGAACACCAGGTCCGCCACCCGCATGATGGTCTCGTCGACCCAGCGGCCGAAGTACCCGGCGCAGGCGCCGAGCAGCCCGCCGATCAGCACCGACATCGCCACCAGCAGGAGCGTCAGCGGGATCGACACCCGCGCGCCGTACATGACGCGGCTGAGGATGTCGCGGCCGAGCTGGTCGGTGCCGAACCAGTGCCCGGGGCCGGGCGGCGCGAGCCGGGGCAGCTCCTGGGCCAGCGGGTCGTGCGGGGCCAGCACGGGGGCGGCCAGCGCGATGACGATCCAGGCCACGGCCAGCACGCCGCCGGCCACGGCCAGCGGCTGCCGCCACGCCTCCGGCAAACGCCGCAGCAGGCCCTTGCGGGCCAGGGGGTCGCGCCGTCTCATTGGAGCCTCACTCGGGGATCGATCACGCCGTACAGGACGTCCACGATCAGGTTGATGACCAGGTAGACGACGCCCACGACCAGGCCGACGCCCATGACGGCGGGCAGGTCGAGGGTGGTGGCGCTCTTGTAGGCGTACTGGCCGATGCCGGGCCAGGCGAAGATCGCCTCGACCAGCACCGTGCCGGACAGCAGGCTGCCGAACGCCAGGCCCGCCACGGTGATGATGGGCACCAGGGCGGAGCGCAGCACGTACCTGAACAGGATCGTCCGCCCCGGCAGGCCCTTGGCCCTGGCGGCGCGCACGTAGTCCTGCCCCAGCACCTCCAGCACCGCCGAACGGGTGAACCTGGTCAGCAGCCCGATCGTGTAGAGGGCCAGCACCAGCGCCGGCGTGACGAGATGGCCGGCGGCGGAGGCGAAGATGTCCCACCGCCCGGCCAGCAGCGCGTCCACCGTCTGCAGGCCGGTCACGGGCGGGGCCAGGCCGAGCGCCACGTCCACCCGGCCGCTGCCCGGGGTGAGCTGCAGCCGGTAGAAGAAGACGTAGAACGCCACCAGCGCCAGCCAGAACGTCGGCACCGAGATGCCGATGAGGCTCAGCACCCGCAGCGCGTGGTCCGGCAGCCGGTCCCTGCGCAGCGCCGCCACCACCCCGAACGCCACGCCCAGCACGAGCGAGACCAGGATGGCCGCGCCCGCCAGCTCCAGCGTCGCCGGCACGAACTCGGCCAGGTCCTGGCTGACGGGACGGTGGCTCTGCTGGCTCATGCCCAGGTCACCCTGGACCAGGCCCTGCAGGTAGAGCAGGTACTGCTGCCACAGCGGCCGGTCCAGGCCGTGCTCGGCCCGCCACTGCGACACGATGGCGGGGTCGCTCATGGCCCGCTGGCCGAGGTTGGCCGCCACGGGGTCGCCGGGGACGAGGTTCGTCAGCACGAACGTCACCAGCGTGATGCCCCAGGCCATGAGGACCGCCAGCAGGACCCGGCGGACGAGGAACCGCGCGAGCGGATGCACCCCGGGCCGTCCCTACTTGACGCCGAGGTCGGCCACGTCGACCGTCCACACGGGGTGGTACTCCAGCCCGGTCACCGACGCCGCCGTCACGATGTTCTGGCTCGGCTGGATCAGCGGGATGAAGGGGCCGGCGGCGTTCAGCTTGGTCTGCACGTCGGCGTAGGCGGCCTTGCGCGCGTCGTCGCCGAGGGTCCCGGCGGCCTTCTCGCCCGCCTCCTCGATCTCCTTGGCCGCGCCCGCCTTCCAGCCGGCCCGCAGGCCCACCGTCTTACCGGGCAGGAAGGCCAGGTAGTCGCTGGGGTCGGGGTAGTCGGGGCCCCAGTACCACAGCCCCATCTCCTCCTTGCCGTTGCGGTAGTTGTCCAGCGCCGTCGTGACCGGCGCGGGCTGCAGGTCCACCGTGATGCCGACCTCCTTGAGGTTGGCCTGGACGCGCTCGGCCAGCGGCTGGAACGACAGGCCGTTGACGGTCAGCTCGCTCGGGTACTCCAGCTTGACGGTCGGGTTGGACAGCCCGCTGGCGGCCAGCGCCGCCTTGGCGCCCTCGACGTCGCGCTTGGCGGCCTGGTCGGCGGGCAGCGCGCCGAGGATCTGCGACGGGATGACGCCCGGCGCCTGCGTCGAGCCCTCGCCGGCCAGCTCCAGCAGCCCCGCGTAGTCGATGCCCTTGCGCACGGCCTCGACGAACTTGGCGTTCGGCGTGGTCTTGCTGACCGCCGAGTCCTGGTTGGCCAGCAGGAAGATGACGTTCGCCGAGGCGGTCTTCTTGACCTGGAGCGTCGCGGGCATGCCGGTCACCTGGTCGCCCGACAGGTTGAGCGCCACCTGGCTGTCGCCGCGCTGGACGTTCAGCTTCTGGGTGGCGGCCTCGACGTTGCGGATGACGACCCGGTCGTAGGCGGGCTTGGTCCCGTGGTACTTGGGGTTGGCCTTGAGCGTGACCTGGCTGCTGACGTTGAAGGACTCGATCTGGTACGGGCCCGACCCGGCCGAGTTCGCGTTCAGGTACTGCTCGGCCTTGTCCTGGGCGTCCGTGGTCGCGCCGTTCTGCTTGGCCAGCTTGCTGTTGATGATGCCCAGCGCCGGGTTCGGCAGGATGAACGGCAGCGCCGGGTTGGCCGCCTTCGACGTCATCGTGATCGTCGTGTCGTCGGTCTTGGCCACCTCGACACCGTCCAGCAGGAACGACGGCGTACCCTTCATGTCACGCACCCGCGTGAGCGAGAACACCACGTCGTCGGCCGTCACCGGCGAGCCGTCGGCGAAGGTGGCCCCCTGCTTCAGCTTGAGGGTCAGCGTCTTGCCGTCCTCCGACAGCTCGTACGACTCGGCCAGCGCCGGCACCGGCTTGGTCACGTCGCCGCCGTCGAACGTCAGCAGCGTCTCGTACACCGCCTTGCCGACGATGAGCCCCGTCGGCTCGTACGTGCGGCCGGGGTCGGCGGTCTTGAGGTCGAAGGAGGTGTCGATGACGAGGGTCTTGCCCGCGCCGGAGGCCCCGGGGCCGCCCGAGGTCTGGGGGGTGGTGCCGCCGCTTCCGCAGGCGGCGAGGGCGAGTGCACCGGCGAGCAGCACAGCCGCCGTCTGCGAGCGGGTCGCCATGTAAGTCCTCCAAATGGACGTTCGGCAGAAGGATGTCGAGGATTGTGCGGCAGAACGTCCAGGCTCCGTGCGGTCGGCGAGACGGATATAAAGAGCGATGAGGTAATGATGAGTGAAATTTCCAGAAATGGTGTCGCCGGTGGCGGTCAGGCTGGACGGATCGGCATCGGGCTCGAACTGGACGAGACCCACATGAAGATCCTCGAGGTCCTGCGCGAGAACGGCAGGATCTCGGTGGCGGCGCTGGCCGAGCGGGTGGGCATCTCCCGGGCCAACGCCTACACCCGGTTCGAGGCGCTGCGCGCGGACGGCGCGATCAAGCGGTTCACCGCCGAGATCGACCACGTCAGGGCCGGGCTCGGCATCACCGCGCTGATCTTCGTGACCGTGCGGCAGCAGATGTGGAAGCAGTTCAGGGCGGAGCTGGCCAGGATGCCGGAGGTGGAATACTGCGCGATCACCACCGGCCAGCACGACGCCATGATCCAGGTGCGCGTCTCCGACGTGGCCGCCGTGCACACCATGGTGACCGACCGGCTGGCCAACATCCCGGCGGTCAAGGCGACCGAGACGGTGTTCATCCTGGACGAGGTGCTCAGGCGGCCGTACGTGCTGCCCAGCGACCGCGCCCAGGCCCGGGGGCAGGCCGCGGCCCGCGCCGCGTCCGGGCCGCAGCCCGGGGCCCAGCCGGGCGCGCCCGGCGGGGCGCAGGCCGCCCGTCCGCAGCGGCGGCCGGAGGCGCAGGGCGGCGACGTGCCGCTCGGCAAGATGCGCTTCGTCGGCGCCGCCGAGGGCCGGGCCGCCCTGCGCAAGGACGGCTGACCTGCTGGACAGGCCCTGTTCGGGCCCTTCTCGCGCGGCTTCTCAGACGACCTCGGTGCAGACGCTGACGTGCCGGGTGTCGTCGCCCTCGAAGCTGAACTCCTCCACCAGCCGCAGCAGCCCGTCCTGCCCGGTCTCGATGCGGCTGGTGCTCCTGCCGCCCGCCTTGCCGCCGGCCACCAGCGCGTGCACGTAGGAGATCGTCACCTGGTCGCCGTCGCGCGTGCCGACGAAGCGCCCCTGCGTCACGGTGTCGCCGGTGTAGCTGCCCCAGACGACCTCGTCGTCCTCCCAGTACTCGAACCGCGTGGGGCTGTCGGGGTTCACCGTGCTCGCCGTCGAGCTCACCATGACGAATTTACGACCGTTAAGATTCACCCCCCTATGGTCCCTACGTTCCCGAAATATCAGCAATCGGCTGGACGAATGGTGAGGTGTCACCGTCAACGCCCGCCAATCCGTCCAGCCGGGGCGGGGGGGGGGGGGCGGAGCGCCCCGGCCCCCCCCCGCCCCGGCGCGAGTTCACCCCCAGCTTCGCGAACGCGTTGCCCAGGTGGTACTCGATGGTCTTCACGCTCAGCACCAGCTCCCTGGCCACCTGCCGGTTCGTCATCCCGGTCGCCACCAGCCGCGCCACCGCCTGCTCCTGCGGCGTCAGCCGCATCAGCGGCGTGCTCCCGCCCTCCTCGCGCGGCAGCCCGCAGGCGCTCAGCTCCCGCTCGCACCGGTCGGCGTACGGCAGCGCGCCCAGCCGCGCGAACAGCTCCAGCGCCGGCCCGAGCTGCGCCTGCGCCTGCCTGCGCCGCCCCAGCCTGCGCAGGAACCTCCCGTACGCCAGCCGCAGCCGCCCCTCGTCGAACGGCGAGCCCGCCGCCGCCACATGCGCCAGCCCGGCCGTGAACGCCGCCTCGGCCGCCGCGTTCTCGTGCCGGGCCGCGTGCAGGACGCCCCGGCACCGCGCCGCCGCCGCCAGCGCCGAACGCCTGCCCCGCCGCCCGGCCAGGCGCTCCATCCCGGTGAGCCGCGCCTCGGCCCGGTCCAGGTCGCCCAGCCCCACCAGGGCCTCGACCAGCAGGTCGAGCCACTGCACGACGCCGGGCTCGTACACGATGTCGTGCACCTTCACCGACAGCAGCGGCTCCAGCGCCGCCACCGTGCGGGCGTGATCGCCCCGCGCGGCGGCCAGGTGGGCGGCGGCGCTGCACCCGTAGGCCAGCGCGGCCACCGCGTCCACGCTCGCGCCCCGGCCCGGCAGCGCCGCCGCCACGTGCGCCCGCGCCGCGTCCCAGTCGCCGCGGGCGGCCGGGACCAGCGCGGCCAGCGCGTGGCAGACCGGCGAGAGCCACCGCTGGTCGGCGTCGTCGGCCACCGACGCGGCGGTCTCGGCGTGCAGGCCCGCGTCGTCTCAGCGGCCGGCCCGGTACTCGGCCTGCCCCAGCATCGCCATCGCCAGCATGCGGAAGGGCACCGAGCGCTCCCCGCACGCCGCCACCGCCCCCGACAGGTCCGCCAGCCCGCCCGCCAGGTCGTCGCTGCACACGCGCAGCATCCCGCGCCCGAGCAGCGCGTCCAGCTCCGCGATCGTGGCCGACGCGGGCGCCGGCAGGTCGGCGGTGGCCGCCAGCGCGGCGTCGATCTGGCCCGAGACGCCCAGCCCGGTCAGCAGCGTGCACCGGTTGTAGTCCACGCTGAAGCGGTGGCCGGGCGCGGTCCTGGCCCGCTCCGCCCACCGGGCCGCCTGCCTGCCCTCGGCGCTGACCAGGCAGAGCATCGCGAGCTGCTGCGCGGCCCGCGCCGCCAGGCCCGACTCCGGCGGCCCGGCGCGCTCCCACGCCGCGACGAGGTGCGCGCGGGCCTCCTCGACGTGGCCGCGCACCATGGCCAGATGGCCCAGGGCGTAGCCGCGCACCGCCGGATGCGCCCGCTCGGGCAGGTCCGCGGTCAGCCTGGCCGCCTCCTCCACCCGCCCGTCGAGCAGCAGCGCCTCCACCGCCTCGGCGGCCAGCGGAGCCGGATCGCCCGACAGCTCCGCGGCCGCCTTGAGGTGCTCGGCGGCGCTGCCGAACGCGCCGAGCCGCGCCTGTTCCCGGCCCAGCTCCGCCAGCTCGGCGGCCAGCTCGGGGCTCGGGCCCGCCACCGCCTCGACGCGGTGACGCAGCCGCGCCTGCGCGCCCTCCGCCACCAGCGCCGCCCGCGCGTGCAGCGCCGCCCGGCGCGCCGGGCCGAGGGCGCGGTAGACGGCCGCGCGGTCCAGCGGATGCGCGAAGGCCGCCACCGGGCCGCGCGCGGACGACCGCTCCACCAGCACGCCCTCGCGCACCGCCTGCTCCAGCGCCTGCAACGGCTGCGCCACCCCGCCCACCTCGGCCGCCAGGTGCAGCGGGCACGACAGGCCCAGCACGCTCACCGCGCCGATCAGCTCCCGCGCGGGCGGCGCGCACCTGGCCGCCTTCGCCAGCACCAGCAGCGCGTACGAGCGCGGCGCCGGCAACGGCCGCCCCAGCTCGTCCAGCGCCGCGGCGGGCACCTCCTCCAGCAGCGCCCGCAGGTGCAGCGGCACGCCCTCGGTGTGCTCGACCAGCCGCGCCAGCCCCCGCCGCGACACCGCCCCCGCGCCCAGCCCGCTGACCAGGGCCGCCACCTCGGGGACGCGCAGCCCGGACAGCCGCAACCGCCGGGTCGTGCGGGCGGCCATCAGCCGCAGCAGCCCCTCCGGGCCCGGCAGCGCCGCCGCGTCGCGCAGCAGCAGCACCGCCAGCACCCGGTCCACCCGCAGCCGGCGCAGGCAGAACGTCAGCGCCCGCAGCGTCGGCTCGTCCGCCCAGTGCACGTCGTCCACGACCAGGCAGAGCGGCTCGCCGTGCCGCCGCTCGCCCACCACGTCCAGCAGCGCCGCCCCGACCGCCAGCGGGTCGGGCATCCGCCCTTCCCCGACCGCCGGCGGCTCCGGCCTCCGCCCCTCGCCGTCCGTCCCCGGACCTGGCGTCCGCCCCTCGCCGATCGCCGTCGGGTCCGGCGTCCGCCCCTCGCCGACCGTCTTCGGGCCTGGCGTCCGCTCCTCGCCGACGGTCGGCGGGTCCGGCGTCCGCCCCTCGCCGGCCGGGCCGGGCGCGGCCGGTCGTGGCAGGGGCCCGCCCAGCCCGAGCTCCGCCAGCCGTGGCGGCAGCCCGCCCGGCCCGCTGAACAGCCGGGTCAGCGTCCCGTACGGCAGCGGCTGCTCGCCCTCGTCCCCGTCGGCGAACAGCAGGTCCGCCGGGCCGCACGCCTCCAGGAACCGGTGGACCAGGGTCGTCTTCCCGATCCCGGCCGGCCCCTCCACCACCACGAGCCGGGGCAGGCCGGCCCGGACACGCGCGAGCTCCTCGTCCAGGCAGCGCAGCTCGTGGTCGCGCCCGACGAACGTGGCGGCCGGCTCGGCCATGGGGGCCTCCCGAGTCCCTGGCTCCCACGTTCGCGCGCCGCGGCGGCACCCTCAAGTGACACTTGACTGTCCCTCTGTCCCGAGCCCGCGCGAAACCCAGGGGTCATCCCCGGGTGTCCTCCCTGAGCACGCGTTCCCTGCCGCCCGGGAGCGGGCGGGGCAGCGCGCGGGCGGGTCGGCGGGGCGCGCGTGGACGGGAGTGGCGCGCGGGGGCCGGCGCCGACGTGCGCGCGGCGGCGTGGCCCAGGGGTAATCCCTGGGGCGGACCCTGAGGCGCGGCGGCCGGGAAGGCCCGAACATGTGAGGCGTCCCCCGAGGGAGGGGCGCAGGTGAGGATCAACGGGCCGTTCGCGGAGGGACGGCCAGGTCGTCGCCGCGCAGGGGAAGGTGCCCGCCGGCCCCCGTGGAGCAGCTGCCACGTCGCAGCGCCGGTCCTCGCCATACCGGCGCCGGGTCCGGCGGTACACCGGGGCGGCAGGCGCGCGTAGCCATGCGCCGGCCGCCCCGTCGCACCTCACCGACCGTCGCACCTCACCGGCCGGCACGCCTCGCGCGGTGTGTTTCGGGGGTCGGGTGCCGGGGTCAGTGCGGGGGTGGGGGTTGCCCGGGACTTTACCAATCCGCTCCTGACGCCAACAATGCGCTGTGTGATAGTAATGTGACACTGCGTATTCGAAGAGGTCCGGGAGATCTTCATGGTGGCGTACACGCTCTCGATCTTGGCGGCGGTGGGTGCGGTGGGCCTCACCGCGCTGGTGTTCAGGCGGGTGAAGAGAGCGGGTGAGGACCGCGACCCCAACGGCCCGTCGGCCGCGCACGCGGGCGCGATGTTGTCGGCCATGTTCCTGCTGGTCTTCGCCATCGCGATCATCGTGCCGTGGACCACGGCCGACGCCGCCCGCCTCAACACCCACGCCGAGAGCCAGGCCGCGGTCGACGCCTACTGGGCCGCCTCCGGCCTGCCCGGCTCCGCGCCCGAGGAGGTGCGCCGGTCGCTGCGCGACTACGTGTCGTTCGTGGTCAAGGAGGAGTGGCCGCTCATGGCCGAGGGCAAGATGCACCCCGTCGGCGCCGAGCGCATGGACGACCTGCGCAGCCGGGTCAACGCCCTGCAGCCGCGCGGCGACGAGGAGGAGGACGCCAAGGCCAGTGTGCTGGAGCAGATGAGCGCGATCTCCACCGCCCGCGCCCAGCGCACCGCCGACGCCGCCGCCGCCCCGCCCGCGGGGCTGCTGCACCTGACGATCCTCACCGGCGCGCTGGTCATCGTCTTCCCGTTCCTGGCCGGGGCCAGGCCGCGCGGGCTGGCGATGCTGCCGCTGGTGGCCACGGCCGGGCTGCTCGGCTTCGGCATCTACCTGTCGTGGGACATCTCCCGCGCCTTCGCCGGCCCGCTGGCCGTCGGGCCGGACGCGTTCCGCGGGGCGCTGGACGAGTTCGCGCGCATCGCCGGGGGGATGTGACCGTGGGTGTCAGGCGCGCGCCCCTGCTGCTGGCCGCCGCCCTGATCGCGTCCGCCCCGACGGGCCTGGCCGCCTCGGCCCCCGCCTCCCCGGCGCACGAGACGCGAACACCCGCCCACCTGGCTCTGCCCGCTGTGACGACCGCCGGGGTTCCGCCGGCCCGGCCGATGGTGATGGCTCAGGAGGAAGTGATGGTCCGGCCGGTGGCGATGGCGGGGCGGGTGGCCGCACCCCGGGTGGTGCCGTCACCTCGGGTGGTGCCGCCGCCTCGGGTGGTGCCGCCGAAGGTGCCCGGGGTGCGGGTGCGGCGGCCCGCGCCGCCCGAGGGGGTCACCGTGGGGCCCCGGGTCAAGGTGCCGAGGGTGCTGACGGAGCGCTCCCCGCGGCCCCGGGTGTCGATCGCGATGCCGCGCGGGAAGCGGCGCGCGGCGCCCGAGGTGACGGTGCCCCGGGTGACGGTCTACCCGGACGGGCTGTGCGCGGGTGAGGTCGCGCTGGGGGACTGCCCGCGTGGCCGGCCCCGGCCGGCGCCCAGGCCGGCGCCGCCCGTGCCGCCCGCGCCGCCGGTCCGGGTGCCGCCGGCGCCGGCGCCGGCGCCGCGGCCGACCCCGTCCGCCGAGCCGACGCCGCCGGGCCGGTCCTACGTCAAGCGGGCGGAGCCGCCGTCCCGCCGGCGCAACCCGATGAGCACCGTCCTGCTCACGGTCGTGGTGGTGACGGCCATCACCTCGACCACGGCCGTGGCCTTCCGGTCCCGCCGCTGATCAGGAGTGACGCCCGCGTTTCCGTACGGTTCCCGGAACGTTATCGAAAAACGCTGGCAATAGTGGTGAACGCGATTTTCCCCCGTAATTCGCGGGCCCGCGGATATTGGCCCCGAAGGCGTCGCCCTAGGCACTTCGAATGCCACCGATCGGACACTTCACGACAAAGGGGGCGCGGCACTCGGAAGTGTCATGGCACACTGGCCCGGCGCGATCAAGGAGGTCGCGATCGGGGGAGGTGCGGTGCCCGAGGAAGAAGCGCTCGCGGGCGGCGGTGTCAACCACGTGGTCAGGACGGGAGACACCGTGCGCCGCCCCGCGGGTCCCTGGACCCCGGCCGTGCACGCGCTGCTGCGGCACCTGGCGGGCCGGGGGTTCACCGGCGCGCCGCGCGCCCACGGGATCGACGGGCGGGGGCGGGAGGTGCTCGACTTCGTGCCGGGCCGGACCGCCGACTATCCGCTGCCCGCGTGGGTGCGCGCCGACGAGGCGCTCGCGGCCGTGGCCCGGCTGCTGCGCGCCTACCACGACGCCACCGCGGACCTCCCGGCCGCCCTCTCGCCCGGGACCGTCTGGTACTTCCCGCCGGTCGAGCCGGTCGAGGTGATCTGCCACGGCGACGTGGCCCCGTACAACTGCGTGTTCAGGCAGGGCCGGCCGGTCGCGTTCATCGACTTCGACACGGCGCATCCGGGGCCGCGCGTGTGGGACGTGGCGTACGCGGCCTACCGGTTCGTGCCGCTGCACCACGAGGGCGACGGCGACGGCCTTCCGGTGGCGGAGCAGGGCCGGCGGCTGCGGCTGTTCGCCGACGCGTACGGGCTCGGCGACGACGACCGGCGGAGACTGCCGGCCACCGCGATCAGGCGCCTGGAACACCTGGTCGGCTTCATGCGGGAGCGGGCCGCCGCGGGCGACGCGGCCTTCGCCGGCCATGTCGCCCGCGGGGACGATCGTTTCTACGAGACGAACATCGAGCACCTGCGCCGCTGCGAGAGCGCTCTCATAGAGTGCCTCACTTGCCGAAGCCCACGGTCAGGCCGCTGAGGAGCTGGCGGCGGCCCACCACGTACAGGATGAGGATGGGCAGCGTGGTCAGCACGACCGAGGCCAGCACCGCGGGCACGTTGATGCTGTACTGGCCCTGGAACGACCAGAGCGCCAGCGGCAGCGTGCGCTTGTCGGGGCTCTGGGTGAGGATCAGGGGCAGCAGGAACCCGTTCCAGATCTGCAGCGAGTTGTAGATCGTCACCGTCACGACGGCCGGGCGGGTCAGCGGGAAGGCCAGCCGCCAGAGCATCTCGCCCTCGGTCGCGCCGTCGATCCGCATCGAGTCGAACAGCTCCTTGGGCACGTCCCTGATGAAGTTCGACAGGACCAGCACCGACAGCGGGATCGAGAACGCGATCGACGGCAGGATCAGCGCCATCAGCGAGTCGTACAGGCCGAGCTGGATGATGATCAGGTAGATCGGGATCACCGTGGCCTGCAGCGGGATGGCCAGGCCCATGAGGAACAACGAGTTCGTCCAGCGCAGCACCCGGCTCCTGCGGCCCCGCACGATCGCGTACGCCGCCATGAAGCTCACCACCACGGCCGGGATCACGGCGCCGAGGGTGGCGATCACGCTGTTGATGAAGTACTGCACGAAGTCCGACTCGATGACCAGCCGGTAGTTGGCCAGCGTCGGCTCGGCGGGCGGCGCGAACGGGTTCTCCAGGTAGTAGTTCGACTGCGACTTGAAGCTCGTGATGACGATCCAGTAGATCGGCACGATCACGATCGCCAGCCACAGCACGCTGGTCAGCCCGGCCAGCCAGTTGGGCCGCTCCCTGGTGCGGGTCACCTTGCGGCGGTGGCGCGGGTCCACGGGGGTGGTGGCGGCGCGGCCCGGCGCCTCGGTGGGGACGGTCGTCATGCGTCAGGCCCCTTCCAGCTGGCTGTGGCCGGAGTCGCGCCCGCCGAGCCGGCGCAGCAGCAGCGACAGGGCGAGGCCGAAGAAGACGAGGATGACCGCGATCACGCTGGCCGGGCCCATCAGGTTGGCCTGGAAGCCGCGCTTGTACATGTCCAGCGCCAGCACCCGGGTCGCGTCGCCGGGGCCGCCCGCGGTCAGCACGAAGATCAGGTCGAAGAGGGTCAGCGAGCCGACCACCATCAGCGTCGAGGACGTGATGATCGTGTACTTGAGCTGCGGCAGGGTGATGCTGAAGAACCTGCGCACCCGGCCCGCGCCGTCCAGCTCCGCGGCCTCGTACATCGAGCGCGGGATCTGGCGGACGCCGCCCTGGTAGATCAGCGAGTGGAACGGGATGTACTGCCAGGACACCACGAAGATCACCACGCCGAAGGCGAGCACCGGGTCGCCCAGCCAGTCCTGCACGAGGATGGGGATCCCCAGGCCCGCGCCGAGCCCGAAGTTCGGGTCCAGCAGCGCCTTGTACGTGATCGCCAGCGCGGCGGAGCTGAGCAGCAGCGGGATGAAGAACACCACCGACAGGACCGCCCGGTACCGGTGGTGTGAGGCCAGGAACGTGCCCATCAGGATGCTCGCCGGCGTCTGCACCGCCCACGACACGGCCATGACGAGGAAGGTGATCCACAGCGCGTGCGGCAGTCCGGGGTCGGCCAGGATCGCCGCCCAGTTGCCGAACCCGGCCAGGCCGATCTCGCCGAGCCCGTCCCACTGCGCGAAGCTCAGCGCGAGCACCCCGAGCAGCGGGATCACGGCGAAACCGACGAAGAACACGAGCGCCGGGACGGTCATCCACCCGAGTGAGCCGCCCCGGCCCGCACGAGCGGCGGGCCGGGCGGTGGTCGTCACGGCGCTCACTTGCCGATGACCGCGTTCATGTTCGTGGCGAACTCCTTCGGCGAGATGGACAGCTGGAACAGCTTGGCGATGTTGTCCAGCAGCACCTCGGCCGCGGTCGGGCTGAGCGCCTGGTCCCAGGACTGGGCGAAGGACTTGGCGTTGACGGCGATGTTGTAGACGAAGTTGAGGAAGTCGGCGTCCTTGGAGGAGGCGAACTGCGCGTCGGCGCCCTTGATGATCGGCACCGCGCCGGTGCTCACCCACTCCTTGACCGCGGTGTCGTCGATCAGCGCGCCGGAGAAGAACTTCTTGGCGATCTCCTCCTGCTCCGGCGTGGCCTTGGAGGAGATGGACAGGTACTGGCCGGGGTTGCCGACGGTGTTGCCGGGGTCGCCCTTGCCGCCGTCGATGGGCGGGAAGTTCATGTAGCCGAGGTTGCCGCCGGAGACGAAGTCGCCGCCGTCGGTGGACATGCTGCCGTACGTCCAGCCGCCGTGCAGCATCATCGCGGCCTTGCCGGTGTAGAGCAGGGCCTGGTCGGCGTTGGAGTCCGCGGTGATGGAGGAGAAGCCCTTGACGAAGCCGTCGGCCTTGACCAGCTCCTGCACCATGCCCAGGGCCTTGAGGGAGTCGGGGTGGTTCCAGGCGTCCTTCTCGCCGTCGAAGACGGCCTGGAAGATCTCGGGGCCGGCCAGCCGGTCGTACAGGAACTCCAGCCACATCATGTTGGTCCAGCGCGACTGGCCGCCCAGCGAGAACGGCGCGATGCCCTTGGCGTTGAACTTGGGCACCAGGTCCATGATGTCGCCCCACGTCTGCGGGGGCTGCGCGCCGATCTTCTCGAAGGCCCGCTTGTCGTAGTACAGGACGATGGGCTGCATCGTCTCGCACGGCATCGCGTAGATCTTGCCGTCGATGGTGGCGGCGCCGAAGGAGGACGGGAACAGCTTGTCCTTCACGGCCGCGTTCTGGTCGAACCACGAGGTCAGGTCCTCGACCTGGCCGGCCTGGACATAGCTGCGCAGGGTGCCGCCGCCCCAGCCCCAGATGAGCGTGGGAGCCTGCCCGGCGCCGATCGCCGTCTTGATCTTCGTCTTGAACGCGTCGTTCTGGAACGTCGTGCCGACGATCTTGCCGTTCGGGTTGGCCGCGTTGTGCCGTTCCATGGTCCTGGTGCGCACGCCCTCCTGCGGCTGCGTCGACAGGTACCAGTACGTGGCGCTGTTGCCACCGCCGCCGCCGGAGGTGGTGGCGTTGCCCGAGCCACCTCCCGCTCCGGTCTGGGTGGGCCCCTGGCCGCCGCAGGCGGCGAGGGCGGCTCCAAGGGGGAGCCCCATGGAGAGGCTGAGGAAGGTGCGGCGAGAGGTTGTCCTGGACTCCACGCTGATCTCCGTACGTGAGCGCCGCGGGCTGGGGTCGCGGCTCGTTGATCACTGCATGCGATGGCCGGCGGTCGTGGCTCCGCGCCGTTTCGAGGCCACTGCCCACTCCTCCAAATGACAGGATCTCGAAACATTTTCGACATGACCGCGGGGTTCGCCAATCTAGGTTTCGGCAATAAACGTGTCAAGACCTTCACGATCAGGAAACCCCTGGATTTCCGGCCGGTCACGTGTAAGGTACTTCCGCGCGAGCCTTTCCCTGGTCTATGACATGGCGGAGGGTTTCGCGCCGAGGTCGTCCCCCGGTGTCGAAACATTTCGAAAACTTGCGACGACACCGCACCTCTTTAAGGAGCGCACCCAGATGACGGCTCTTGATCGGACCCCGACGGCGGACCGGGCGCTGCGCCCGTGGCGGGACCCGGCGCGCGCCGTGGCCGACCGAGTCGACGCCCTCCTTGCGGAGATGACGCTGGAGGAGAAGATCGGCCAGCTCGGCAGCCGGTGGATCGGCAACGACATGAGCCAGGCCGATCCGGAGCCGGGCGCCGATCCGGAGGCGGCGTCGGGCGCGGGGCCGGGTCCGGTGCCGAGTGCGGTGCCGGGTCCGGTGCCGGAGCCCGGCACCGGCGCGGGGCCGGATGCCGGGGCGGAGCCGCTGAACGTGGCGCCCATGCAGGACGTGTTCGCCGCCTCCGGCACCGTGCCGCTGGAGGAGGCCGTCCGCCACGGGCTCGGCCACCTGACCCGCGTGCACGGCAGCGCCCCCGTCACCCCCGAGCAGGGCGCGGCGGAGGTCGTGCGCCTGCAGCGCGCCGTCGTCGCCGCCTCCCGGCTCGGCATCCCCGCCATCGTCCACGAGGAGTGCCTGACCGGTTTCACCGCCTACGGCGCCACCGTCTACCCGGCCGCCATCGCCTGGGCCGCCACCTTCGACCCCGAGCTGGTCGAGCGCATGGCCGCGGCCATCGGCGCCGACATGCGGGCCGTGGGCGTCCACCAGGGGCTGTCGCCGGTGCTGGACGTGGTGCGCGACTACCGGTGGGGGCGGGTGGAGGAGACGATGGGGGAGGACCCGTACCTCGTCGCCACGCTCGGCGCCGCCTACGTGCGCGGCCTGGAGAGCGCCGGCATCATCGCCACGCTCAAGCACTTCGCCGGCTACTCCGCCTCCCGCGCCGCCCGCAACCACGGCCCCGTGCCGATGGGGCGGCGCGAGCTGATGGACATGATCCTGCCGCCGTTCGAGACCGCCATCGCCCTCGGCGGGGCCCGCTCGGTGATGAACTCCTACTCCGACGTGGACGGCGTGCCCGCCGCCGCCGACCCCTGGCTGCTGACCGAGGTGCTGCGCGAGGAGTGGGGCTTCACCGGCACCGTCGTCTCCGACTACTGGGCGGTCCCGTTCCTGGCCACCATGCACCAGGTGGCCGCCGACCCGGCCGAGGCCGGCGTCCAGGCGCTCGCCGCGGGCATCGACGTCGAGCTGCCCGACACCCTCGGCTTCGGGCAGCACCTGGCCGAGCGGGTGCGCGCCGGCGAGATCCCCGAAGAGCTCATCGACCGGGCGGCCCGCCGCCTGCTCACCCAGAAGGTGCAGCTCGGCCTGCTCGACCCCGGCTGGTCGCCGGAGCGGTCGGTCGCCGGGGCCGGCGACGTGGACCTCGACTCGCCCGCCAACCGCGCCCTGGCCAGAGAGCTGGCCGAGCGCTCGATCGTGCTGCTCGACGCCGGCGACGCCCTGCCGCTGGCCCCCGAGGGCGGCATCGCGCTCGTGGGGCCCGCCGCCGACGACCCCCGCACGTTCATGGGCTGCTACGCCTTCCCCAACCACGTGCTGCCCCGCCACCCCGGGCTCGGGCTCGGCATCGAGGCGCCCACCGTGCTCGACGCGCTCAGGGCGGAGCTGCCCGGCGTCGAGATCCGCCACGAGAAGGGCTGCGACGTGCGGGGCGACGACCGCTCCGGCTTCCCCGCCGCGCTCGCCGCCGCCCGTGCCGCCGACGTGTGCGTGGCCGTGGTGGGCGACCTGGCCGGCCTGTTCGGGCAGGGCACCTCCGGCGAGGGCTGCGACGCCGAGGACCTGCGGCTGCCCGGGGCGCAGGCCGACCTGCTGGCCGAGCTGGCCGCCACCGGCACGCCGCTGGTCGTGGTCGTCGTCTCCGGGCGCCCGTACGCGCTGGGCGAGGTGCACGCGACCGCCGCCGGGCTCGTGCAGGCGTTCATGCCCGGCGAGGAGGGCGGCGCCGCCATCGCCGGCGTGCTGTCCGGCCGGGTCCAGCCCACCGGCAGGCTGCCCGTGCAGATCCCGCGCCTGCCCGGCGGGCAGCCCGGCACCTACCTCCAGCCGCCGCTGGGCGCCGACAGCCACGGCATCAGCAACCTCGACCCGGCGCCGCTGTTCCCCTTCGGGCACGGCGCCTCCTACACCACCTTCGAGGTCGCCGACCTGCGGATCAGCGACGCCGAGGTGCCCACCGACGGCGAGTTCACCGTGTCGGTCACCGTGCGCAACACCGGCGACCGGGCCGGGGAGGAGGTCGTCCAGCTCTACCTGCACGACGTCCTGGCCCAGGTCACCCGGCCCGTGCGGCAGCTCGCCGGATACGCGCGGGTCCCGCTGGAACCCGGGCGCGGCGCCCGCGTGCGCTTCACGGTGCACGCCGACCGCACCGCCTTCACGGGGCGCGACCTGCGGCGCGTCGTCGAGCCGGGCGACATCGAGGTGCTCGTCGGCACCTCGGCGGCGGACCTGCCGTGCTGCGGCGTCGTACGATTGACCGGTCCGTCACGGTACGTCGGCCACGACCGGCGCCTGGTCACCCCCGCGGCCGTCACCCCGGACCTCGACCCGGGCCCCGGTCCGGGCGGCTGTCCGGGCGGCGGCCCGGCCGATGCCTTGACCGGTGTGCCGGTCGGCGGCATGGTCGGTGAGCCGGGCGGCGATGCGGCGGCCGGGCCGGCCGAGCGGCGGCAAGGGGGTGCGGATGCCCGCCAGTCCTAGGCGCGCCACGCTGGCCACGGTCGCGGCCTCGGCCGGCGTCTCGGTCGCCACCGTCTCCAAGGTGCTCAACGGCCGCAGCGACGTCTCGCCGGCCACCCGCTCGCTGGTGCAGTCGCTGCTGCGGCAGCACGACTACGTCGCCCCCGCGCCGCGCCGCGAGCCGTCCGGGCTGGCCACCGTCGAGGTGCAGTTCGACACCGACCTCACCGCGTACTCGACCGAGATCATCCAGGGCGCGGTGGCGGCCGGGGCCGAGGCCGGGGTCGGGGTCGTGGTCAGCATCAGGAGCGGCGAGGCGCGTACCACCGCCTGGGCGCGCGGGCTGGTCGCGGCCGGCCGGCGGGCCCTGATCGCCGTCACCAGCGAGCTGACCTCGGGGCAGCCGGCCGCGCTGGCCAGGGCCCGGCTGCCGCTGGTGCTCATCGACCCGCTCAACCTGCCCCGCACCCGGGTGACCAGCATCGGCTCGACCAACTTCGCCGGCGGCCTGGCCGCCGCCGGCCACCTGCTCTCGCTCGGCCACCGCCGCATCGCCTACGTCGGCGGCCCGGCCACCGCCGCCTGCAACCAGGCGCGGATGGCGGGCTACCGCGCGGCGATGGAGGCCGAGGGGGCGCCGGTGCCGCCCGAATACGTGCGCTCGGGGCACTTCCGCTACCACGACGGCGTCGAGGGCGGGGCGGCGGTGCTCGACCTGCCGGACCCGCCCACGGCCATCTTCGCGGGCAGCGACGAGATGGCCGTCGGCATCCTGGAGGCCGCGCGGGCCCGTAACCTGCGCATCCCCGAGGACCTCAGCATCGTCGGGTTCGACGACACCCAGATCGCCCAGATCACCTCGCCGCCGCTGACCACGATCCGCCAGCCGCTGCGCGAGATGGGCGGGGTCGCCCTCCGCACGGCGCTGCGGCTGGCGGCCGGGGAGCGCATCGACTCCCACCACGTGGAACTCGCCACCGAACTCGTCGTACGCGGCTCGACCGCCCCCGTGCCCCGCCGCCCCTGACACCCCCCGGCGGTGTCTTTTGTGACGGGGACCCCCCTGAGGGCTGTGCCCGGGGGGCCTTCCCGGCGGGCGGCCCCGTGTCTGGGAGGTGGCTCTCGCGGCGGGGCGGTGGTGGCGTTGAAGCCCCTCGTCCGGGCGGGAGGCGTCGTGCGGGGCCTCGCCGCCGGGAAGACGCGGGGGCGGGCGGTGGTTGCAGCCGTCGTGGAGCTCAGCGAGGTCGTGGTGATCGGGGCCGGGCAGGCGGGCCTGTCCAGCGCGTACTTCCTGCGGCGGTTCGGCTTCGAGCCGGTCGTGCTGGACGCGGGCGCGGGCGCGGGAGGGGCGTGGCGCGAACGGTCGCCGTCGCTCACGATGGACAAGGTGCACGGCGTCTTCGACCTGCCCGGCCTGGCCCGCCGGCCGGACGGCGACGGGCGGCGGCCGGCGGCCGAGGCGGTGCCCGGCTACTACGCCGAGTACGAGCGCGAGAGCGGCCTGCGCGTCGTCCGCCCGGTCCGCGTCACGGCCGTCAGAGACGCGGCGGGGGAAGGGCGGCTCGTGGTCGAGACCGACGCGGGGGAGTGGGCGGCCAGGGCCGTGGTCAACGCGACCGGCACGTGGACGCGCCCGTACTGGCCGTACTATCCGGGCGCGGCGGACTTCACGGGCCGGCAGCTCCACTACGCCGGATACCGGGGGCCGGCCGAGTTCGCGGGGCGGCGGGTGGTCGTGGTGGGCGGCGGCGCGTCGGCGATGCACGTGCTGTCCGAGCTCGCCGGGGTGGCCGCCGCGATGGTCTGGGTCACGCGGCGCCCGCCCGTCCTGGCGGAGGAGGAGTTCGACGAGGAGGCCAGGCGCGAGGCCGTCGCCATGGTCGAGGCCCGCGTGCGCGCCGGTCTGCCCCCGCAGAGCGTGGTGAGCGTGACCGGGCTCCGCTACAGCACGGTCGTTCGCGAGGCCATGGAGAAGGGGGCGCTGAACCGGCTGCCGATGTTCGACCGGATCGTGGCGGACGGCGTGCTCTGGAACAGCCCGCCAGCGGCCGGCAGGCCCGGGAGCGCCGCGCCCGGGAGCGGCGCGCCCGGGACCGGCGTGTCTCGGGACGGCGGCCGGTACGTGGCGGCTGACACGATCCTTTGGGCGACCGGGTTCCGGGCGGCCCTCGACCACCTCGCCCCGCTCCGGCTCAGGGAGCCTGGGGGCGGCATCCGCGTGGACGGCACCCAGGTGATCAAGGAGCCCCGGCTCCAGCTCGTCGGGTACGGCCCCTCGGCCAGCACGATCGGCGCCAACCGCGCCGGCCGTACGGCGGCCCGCAACGTGCGCGCTTACCTGACCGCCCAGCCGGCCCGCCCCGCCGCCTGACCGGTCCAGGAACGGCCGGCTGAACCGGCCCGGACCGAGGGCCGGCCGGTCCCGGAACGAGCGGCCGGCCCGGCCTGGGACCTGAGGCCGACCCGGCCTGGGACCGGGGTTGAGCGGGCCGGGGGCGGTGTCCGGCCTGGTCGGAGCGGGTGCCGGGGGTGGCCGGGAGGGCGCCGGAGAAGCGGGTGCGGCGGGTGCGGGACGCCTCCCGTCCTACTATGCCGAGTAGTAAAAATATCGATTGCGGCAGAGCGATGGTTACTCCCGCGAAGGGGCTCGACACGGGGTGTGACGCCGGGATAGCGTCCTGACATAAGGATCTTTATGAGGTCAGGGGAGGACTTAGCATGGAAGTTCCCGGCTACACGGAGATCCGGGAACTCGGTCACGGCGGGACCGGCCGGGTGATGCTCGCCGTGCGCGACTCCGACGGGCTGGCGGTGGCGATCAAGCACTTATCCGACCCGTTACGCGAGGACGTCGGCTTCGCCGCCAGGTTCCGCTCCGAGGCCCTGGTCATCCAGGAGATCGACAGCCCCCACACCGCCCGCCTGCTCGACTACGTCGAAGGCGACGACGACGCCTGCATCGTGATGGAGCTGGTGGAGGGCGTGACGCTGCGGCGGATGCTGGAGCACGAGGGCCCGACGGGCGCGGAGGCCGCGCTGGCGCTGCTGAAGGGCGCGCTGCTCGGCCTGGTGGAGGCGCACCGGCACGGGGTCGTGCACCGCGACTTCAAGCCCGAGAACGTGCTGATCACCCAGGAGGGCGAGAGCAAGCTCGTCGACTTCGGCGTGGCGGCCCGCTTCGGGGAGACGGCCGCGCGGGCGGGCACGCCGGCGTACATGGCGCCCGAGCAGTGGGACGACGCCCCGGCCACCCCGCGCACCGACGTGTACGCCGCCACCCTGGTCTTCTACGAGTGCCTGACCGGCCACCGCGCCTTCCACGCCGAGAGCGTCGCCGCCCTGGCCTACCAGCACCAGCACGTGCCGCCCCCGCTGGAGGACGTCGAGGAGCCGCTGCGCCCGCTGGTCGGGCACGGTCTGGCCAAGGAGCCGGAGCGGCGGCCGGAGTCGGCGCAGGCGTTCCTCGACGAGCTGGAGGAGACCGCGCGGGCCGCGTACGGGGCGGACTGGGAGCTGCGCGGGCGCGCCGCGCTGGCGATCCTGACCATGCCGCTGGCCGCCCTGCTGCCCAGGCCGCAGGCGGTCGCGGACGCGGGCGGCGGCGCCACGAGCCTGTTCCACAACACGTTGTCGCCGGTGGGCAGGTTCGCCGTGACCGGCGGGCTGGTGCTGGCCACCGCGGCGGCGGTGGCCTCGTCGTTCGTGATTCTCGGCGGCGCGCCGGAGCCGGAGGGCGGCCTCGCGCTGCCGCCCGGCACGTCGGCCCCGCCGTTCACCGCCGTGCCGTCACCTGCGCCCTCACCCGTGCCCTCACCCGCGCCCTCGCTCACGCCGGCGCCCGGCGAGCCGTCGCCGGAGCGGCCCTCGCCCTCCGAGGTGGCGCCGACGGCCGGGGAGCCGTTCGCCGCCACGCCGCCGATCACGTACGTGGGCCTGCCCGCCACCCCGCCCCCGGGCACGGCCGCCC
>NZ_JOAG01000012.1 GCF_000725485.1 Nonomuraea candida
GTCGTGGGGCGGGGCCGGGGTGGGTGGGTGGATCTCGGTGCGGCCGGTGCCGGGCTCGGCGGGGAGGAGGGAGGCCCGGGCCTGCCGGGTCCGCTCCAGGATCTCCCCCGCCATGGCCGCCAGCACGCCGGCCGGCCCGCCGTCCTCCTCGGCCAGGCGTTCGGCGGCGTACAGCCTGGTCAGGTCGTGCCAGCCGTACCGCTCCTGGCCCGCCTCGTCCAGGCCGCGCGACTGCAGCAGCCCCGCCTCCGCCAGCGGCTCCAGGTCCGCGCCGAGCGCCCACGGCGCGAAGTCGGGCGCCGACAGGGCCCCGAGCCGGCGCAGCAGCCGCCGCTCCGGGTCCGGCAGGCCGCGATAGCCCAGGGCGAGGCTGCCCCTGACGGCCAGGTCGCCGGCGCTCAGCTCGTCGAGCCTGCGTCGCTCGTCGCCGAGCCGCCCCGCCAGGTGGTCGAGCGTCCAGCCCGGCTTCCTGGCCAGCCGCGACCCGGCGATGCGCAGGGCCAGGGGCAGGTGCCCGCAGAGCGCGACGATGCGCAGGGCGGCCCCGGGCTCCGCGCGCACCCGGTCGTGCCCGGCGACCTCGGCGAGCATGGCCACCGCCTCGTCCCGGTCGAGCAGCCCCAGCTCGTACGCCCGCGCCGCCTCCAGCCCGGCCAGCGGCGACCGGCTGGTCACGAGGGTGAGGCTGCCGGGACCGGTCGGCAGCAGGGGGCGTACCTGGGCCTCGTCGGCGGCGTCGTCCAGCACGACGAGCAGCCGTCTGCGGGCCGTCATGCTGCGGTAGAGCCGCACCCGGTCGGCCAGGGCGGACGGCACCGCGCCGTCGGGGCAGCCGAGCGAGCGCAGCAGGTCCTCCAGGACCGCGCCGGGCGGCCGGGCGCCCAGCGGGGCGTAGAGCCGGTCGCCGGACAGCTCGATCGTGGTGGCGGCGTGCACGGCGACGGCCGACTTCCCGCAGCCGGGCGGGCCGTGCAGGACCAGGTGCACGGGTGCCGAGGCGTGCTCCGGCACCAGCCCGGCGATCCACCCGAGCACCGCCCGGCGTCCCACGAAGTCGGAAATGTCCGGCGGCAACTCGCTGACCACCTGCCCACCTCCGGGACGGATGCCGTCGGTGCGCTGGAGCGGCGTGCCGTCGTCGTGCAGGACGCGCCGGTGGGCCGCCGTCAGCTCGGCCCCCGGCTCCAGCCCCAGCTCCTCCACCAGCGTCCGCCGCGCGTCCTGGTAGGCCCCCAGCGCCTCCGACCGCCGTCCGGCCTGGTGCAGGGCCTCGATGAGGCGTACCCAGGCGCGTTCCCGCAGCGGGTGCGCGGCCACCAGCGCGCGCAGCTCGCCCACCATCTCCGCGCCCCTGCCCAGCCGCAGGTCGAGCTCCACCCGCTCCTCCAGCGCGGTCAGCCGCAGCTCCTCCAGCGGCACGCCGTGCGTGCGGCGCAGCACCGACGACTCCACGTCGGCCAGCGCCCGGCCCCGCCACAGGGCCTGCGCCGCCCTGAACCCGTCCGCCGCCCGCGCCACCTCCCCGGCCGCCCGCGCCCGCCGCGCCTCGGCGACCAGCCGCTCGAACCGGTGGCAGTCCACGTCGTCCCGCGCCACGTCCAGCAGGTAACCGCCCGGCACGGTACGGATGCCGTCCACGACCTTGCGCAGCGCGCTGACGTACACGCGCAGCACCGACTCGGCCGTGGCCGGGGGCCGGTCGTCCCACACCACGGACATCAGCCGCCCGACCGGCACCTGCTCCCCGGCCGCCAGCAGCAGCGCCGCCAGCAGCGTGCGATGCTTGGCCGGTCCCGGGGTCCGGCCGCCCTCGACGCGCAGCGGCCCGAGCACGCCGAAACGCACGCTCACCCGCCCCCCGACCGCACGGCCCGCTGACATCCGGCGGGAACGCCCTCCGCCCTCGCGCCCCGGTGACACCCGGCGGGAACGCCCTCCGCCCTCGCGGCCCGGCGGCGACGGGCGCGCGCATCCTCCGGCCTCACGACTCGATCACCGGTCTGAGCGTGAAGGACTGGAAGCGGACGCGGGCCTGCTCGGTGGCGCTCGACGCGGCGTGCACGCCGGCCTCCCGGGGCGCGTACGGGTCCTCCGCGTCGGACACCTCGGCGACCAGGACCTCGTTCAGCCACATCCGCAGGGTCACCCGGTCCCCGCTCCGGACGCACTCCGCCACGACCCGGTTGACGGCCTGGCGCGGCGCGCCGGCGGGCCCGTGCAGGATCTCGCCCTCGGCGCCGGTACGGCGCTTGACGATCGACGCCTTGCCCGTGCCGCTCACCGTGAACTCGTACCGGTCGCCGGAGCCGGCCGAGCCGTGGCACCACACGCCGTACTCCCCCGCGCCCTCCTCCAGCGTGGCCCGCGCGCTGACGATCACGCCGCTCTCCGGCTCGCTGACGGGTGCCGACTTCCACAACCGCCAGCCCGGCCGGACGGTGAGCCGGTAGCCGGAGCCGTCCGCGCGGGCGGCGCCGCCGTCCGACGCGCCGACGTCCCAGGAGTCGGCGAACCCGGCCTCGTACGGCAGGCTCTGCCGGTCCAGCGCCCCCGGCAGGGTCACGGCGCCCACGGCGGCGAGCACCAGCACGGCGCCGCCCGCCACCGCCCACGGCCACCACCGCCGCCGCCCGGACGGGCGCGCCTCCACCGGCCGCCCATCCCCCACGCCCTCGCGCACGTCCGCCCCGCGCACGTCCGCCCCGCGCACATCCGCCCCGCGCACATCCGCCCCGCGCACATCCGCTGTGGCGGTCCCCGTCCAGGTGCGTTCCACCACCTCGGTGGCCGTGGCCAGGCGGGTGCCGCCCACCAGCTCCCCCAGCAGCTCCTGAGCCGTCGGCCGCAGCCGGGCGTCCTTGGCCAGAGCCCGTTCCACCACTCCCCGCACCCCGTCGTCCAGCCCGTCCAGCAGCGGCGGCTCCCCCATAATGCGGTGCAGCACCTGCCCGGCCGGCCCGCCCCCGAACGGCAGCCGCCCCGTCCCGGCGAACGCGATCACCCCGCCCCAGGCGAACACGTCGGCGGCGGGCGTCAGCGGCTCCCCGCGCACCTGCTCGGGCGCCATGAACGCGGGCGTGCCGAGGAGGGACTGACCGGCCACGCTGTCACCGCCGACGAGCTGCGCGATCCCGAAGTCGATCACCCGGGGCCCGAGCGGCGACAGCAGCACGTTGGCGGGCTTCAGGTCCCGGTGGATCACCCCGGCCCCGTGGATGGCGCTCAGCGCGGTCGCGATGCCCACGGCCAGCGCCTCCAGGTTCCCGCCCGACAGCGGGCCCTGCTCGTGCACGGCCCGCGCCAGGTCGGGCCCCTTGACGTATTCGGTGACCAGGTAGGCGACGTCCCCGTCGATCCCGGCGTCCAGCACCGGCGCGGTGCAGAACCTGGCCACCCGCCGCGCCGCCGCCACCTCGCGCTCGAAGCGCCGCCGGAACGCCGGGTCCCTGGCCAGCTCGGGATGGATGAGCTTGACCGCGGCCAGCCCGCCCGTGGGCGTGGCGGCCAGGTGCACCTCGCCCATGCCGCCCCGGCCGAGCAGGCGCCGCAGGGTGTAGCCGCCTATGACCCGGTCACCGTTCATCGCAGACACATTAGCCAGATACCAGGATCAACCGGCCGCCTGTGTCAGGCGGTAGCGGGAGGGCGGGATGCCGTACCGGTCGATGAAGGCCTGCCGTAACGTCTCGGCCGTGCCGAACCCGCAGCGCGCGGCCACCGCCGGGAGCGGCAGCGACGTGGCGGCCAGCAGCTGGGCGGCGGCCTCGGTGCGGACCTTCCTGACGTAGCGGCCGGGCGCCTGGCCCAGGTGCCGGAGGAACAGCCGGGTCAGGTGCCGCTCGCTGACCCCCGCCCGCGCCGCCAGGGCGGCCGTGCCGAGGTCGCCGCGCAGGTTCGCGGCGATGTGCTCGACGGTCCGCCTGACCAGGTCGTCGGAGGGGGCGGGCGCGGCGACGAACATGCTCATCTGCGCCTGGTTGCCGGGCCGCTGCAGGTAGGTGACCAGGTTGCGGGCCACGGTCCTGGCCAGCTCGACGCCGTTGTCCTCCTCCACGAAGGCCAGCGTGAGGTCGAGGGCGGCGGTGACGCCGGCGGAGGTGGCGACGTCGCCGTCCCTGATGAAGATCGGGTCGGCGTCAACGGTGACGCGGGGGAAGCGGGCGGCCAGGACGTGCGCCTGGTTCCAGTGCGTGGTGGCGCGCCGCCCGTCGAGCAGCCCCGCGGCGGCCAGGATGTACGCCCCCGTGCACACGGACGCCACCCGCCTGCTCTCCCTGGCCAGCCGGCGCACGTGGCCGACGACCAGCGGGTTGGCGGCGGCGTCCTCGTTGCCGATCCCGCCCGACACGATGAGCGTGTCGAGCGGCCCGGTGACCCGCTCCAGGGCGAGCTGGCCGTGCAGGGTCAGCGCGGTGCCGGTGGTGACGGGATGGCCGCCGGGCGTGGCCACGCGGTACTCGTAGTACGGCAGCGCGCCGTGCCAGTTGGCGCTCTCCAGGGTGGAGGTGACGCAGGCGATGTCGAGGAGCTCGGCCGCCTCGTACGCCACCACCACGACCCGTCGTCGGTCCATGCCCCCGACTGTAGGTCCGACGGACCGGCAGCCCAAGTTTCCGGACCTCCCCGGCCGCCTTCCCTGGCCGGCCGGACCCCCGTCCCGCACAGTCGGGAGCATGACGACGACACCCACCACGAAGCCCGGCCGCCGCTGGGGCCGGTTCACGCTGCACTACATCGAGATGATCGTCGCGATGTTCGCCGGCATGTTCGCGCTCGGCCTGCTCCAGTCCGCCGTCGGCCTCGACGTCTCCCACACCGGGCAGCCGGAGCTGTGGTACCTCTCGATGGCCGTCAACATGTCGATCGGCATGGCCGCCTGGATGCGCTTCCGGGGGCACGGCTGGGCGCCGACGCTGGAGATGTGCGCGGTCATGTTCGCGCCCGCCGTGCCGCTCTTCCCCCTGCTGTGGCTGGGGGCCATCGACAGTGACGGGCTGATGCTGGTCTCGCACGTGGCGATGTTCCCGCTCATGCTCGCCGCGATGCTGCGCCGCCTCGACGAGTACGCCGGCTGCGCCCACTGACCACGCGCATCGGAGTACGCCGGCGGCGCCGGCTGACCCCGCGCATCGGAATCCGCCGGCTCAGGCCGCCTCGCGCCTGTCGTCATGGGCGCGCAGGAAGCTCTCCAGGCCCGCCAGGTCGTCGGTGTTGAGGTGGTCGACGTCGGCCGCGACCAGCTCCCGCCACAGCGCGTCCCTGGCCGGTCCGGCCGCGTCGGGCGTGGCCCAGAAGCGCACCCGCTGCCCGTCGCGGTGCGCGGTGGCGACGATCTGACGGAGCTTGTCCCGCTCGGCGGCCGGCATCTCGCCCTCGCCCCGCCAGGTGAAGTGGTTCGTCCAGTTGTCGCTGATCAGCGGGATCAGGCCGGGGTCGCCCTGGCCCAGGTCGGACAGGCGGCCGTCGTAGAAGGCGTAGCGCCGCTCCTGGGCCGCCATCAGCTCGCGCGGCCGGTCGCCGCTGATCACCACGGTCACCGCGCCGGGCCTGACCCTGCCCTTGTGGTAGGTGGTGAGCATCTTGCGGTAGGTCCGCAGCACCTTGTCCAGCTCGGTGTAGGTGGCGGCGCCGTCGTTCTTGATGTCCACCAGGAGCTGGAGCGCCTGGTGGCGGTTGCCGGGGAAGACGCTGCCGTGGCGTACGCGGCGGGCCAGCGGGTCGAGGTAGAGCGACTGCAGCGTACGGCCGGGGCGCAGGTCCTCGGGGTCGTGCCCGACGCGCAGCTCGCCGTCCACCAGGTAGATGTCGGCCTCGACGCTGGTGAAGCCGTGGTCGAGGGCGTCCAGCAGCGGCCGCTCGTGCTCGTAGTCGTTGTGGGCGTGGGCGCGGGGCAGGGGCTGGACGGCCCCCGAGGCGGGGAGCGCGGTCAGCAGCAGGGCTCCGGCCGCGGCCAGCACGCCGAGGGCGCGACGCAACATCGCATCTCCTTACAAGGGGGACATTCGGCTGCGTGTTCACGGTATTCGTGAAAAGTGTGACAGGAGTGACGTCCGGCTGAACACCACCCCATTCCGGCCTACCGCTCCCGTGCCCGGATCCTGCCCAGCGTGAGGTGCCGGTCCCGGATGTCGGAGATCAGCACGTACGCGACCAGCAGCAGCCCCAGGCACAACACGTCGGCCGCCCACCAGGGGATCTCGGCCAGCAGCAGGTAGCCCTGACCGTCGCTCAGCGACCTGACGATCACGGTGACCACGGCCACCACCACCGTGACCAGCGCCCAGCTCCACAGCGGCGGCAGGCTCCCCTTGTTCCACAGCCGGACCCGCCAGTTCATGAACACCGCCAGCACGCCCAGCAGCGCGCAGAAGCCGATCAGCCACCAGGGCAGCGCGAAGGCCGTCTGCTCGGAGATCTGCTCCCGCGTGGCGCGCAGCTCCGCCTCGGCCTCCCGCCGCGCCCGCACGGCGGCTTCGAGCTGCCTTTCGAGCTGCGCCACCGAGCGCTGCGCCCGCGGGGACGGCGCGGCGTCCTCGGTGGGCAGCATGCGCGCCACCACGGTCAGCATGATCGCGACGAACGACAGCGCCAGCACGATGGCCATGAACAGGTCGATGAAGCGCAGGTCGAGCGGCGGCGCGAACGGCCTGGCGGACCGCCGCCTCACTGCTCCCTCACCAGGGTGTACCTCTGCGGCCGGCTCTCGGCGGCGCTCAGCCGCTCCACGGCCGTGCGCAGCGCGTCGAGACCCTTGATCAGCTCCTCGGTCCTGCCCCGGGACTGGGCCAGCTCGTGCGTGAGCCCCTGCAGCTCGGGGGCCGCCTGCGCGGCCGGGGCCGGCGCCCGCCGGTCCTGCGGCAGCCGGGCGAGGTAGACCAGGAACACCTCGTCGGCCGCCGCCACCCCGGCCCGCTCCGCCCGTTCGACCAGGGTCATCGCGCCGAACGCGAGCACGCTCAGGAACAGCGCCACCATGGTCACCCCGAACGCCGAGGCCAGCTCGGGCAGCACGTGCTGCTTCAGCGCGGCGATCAGCACGCTGGGGTTCCCCTGGCCGTCCAGAGCGTCGCCGAACGAGCCGACCATCGCCGCCATGGTCAGCGCGGTGCCGATGAACCCGAAGACCGGCAGCGCCCAGATGAGCGCGTGGTCGACGTGGTGCCTGTTGGCCAGCTCGCCCTCGTCCAGCGCGGAGCGCGCGCCGAGCACGGCCTCCGCGTCGCCGCCCGCCTCGGCCGCCTCCTTGAACAGCCGCAGCCGCCGCCCGACCAGCGTGTCGTCGCCCGGCTTGACCGAACCGACGTTCGCCGCGGCCCGCTCCGTGGCGGCGCTCTCCCGCCTGATCTCGGGCACCGCCCTGACGATCCTGAGCACGGTCGTCACGAACACCGCGACGATCAGCGCGACCACCATTTCGGCCGCCGCCGGGGCCGTGGTCGCGCCCACGACTTCGAGCAGTGCCGCCACCGCCCCCGTCACCAGCAGCGACCCGGACACCAAGAGCCCCACCAGCGGCGCGAACACCGGGTGGCGCCAGTCGTACCTTGACACGCTTCATCCCGCCTCTGACACGAAAACTGTCAAAAGACACCTAAGCATAGGTAAAGGAGTGGTCGCTCACAGTAAGCGCAATCGGAACTCTGGTCCCTTCTCATCACAGCCGTTATCGTCGCCTCCACATGTCGCCGTGGAGAGGCTTTGAGATGGGCAACCCGGACGTTGACGCGTTCATCCAGACCAGGGTCCCGGCTCCGTTCCAGGAGATCGTGACCGGCTTACGCACGCTCATGGCCGACAGCGCGCCCGAGGCGGCGGAGGTGCTCACGTACGGCTCGCCCGCCTGGCGGGGGAACAAGATCCTCGCCGTCATCAGCGTCAGCAAGACCCACATCACCTTCGCCTTCGAGCGCGGCGCCGAGTTCGCGGACGCGCACGGGCTGCTCACCGGCAGCGGCAAGAAGACCCGGCACGTCAAGCTCAAGAAGCCCGAGGACCTGCGGACCCACGAGGAGGCCCTGCGCGACTACGTCTCCCAGGCGGTCCGCCTCGACAAGGAGTGACCCACCGGCGGGACCGGCACCGGCCGCCACCGCCCCGCCCCACGCCCCCCCCGCCGCCGCCCCAAGCCTCCGCCCGCCCCAAGCCTCCCGCCGGCGGCGTGCTCCGACCGGCGGCGTGCTCCGACCGGCGGCGTGCTCCGACCGGCGCTCTTCCGGCTCACGCCGGAAGAGCGGTCAGCGCGGCCCGGCGCACTTGCGGGTGGAGACGTGTTCCGTGCCGTCGCCCGCCTTCTTCACCACGGACAGCAGCTCCTCGGCCGCCAGCGCGTACGCCACCCGCTCCCGCCCCTCGTCCACCCCGAACACCATCCCGGCGGCGACGCCCTCTTCCGCCACCACCGGCCAGCCGCTCGCCTCCGCTCCCACGTCCCCGGAGAGGGCCAGCACCGTGCGGACGGTCTCGCGCTCGCGGAAGACGTCCGGCCCCGCGGCCTCCAACCGCCGCTCCACCTCGACCTCCCGCGCCACCGCGGCGCCCCCGCCCGCCGGATAGCCGACCAGGCCGGCCGCGCCGAGCGGCGCCCGCGCGATCCGCAGCGCGGGCGCGGGCAGGCCGGGAACGTGCAGCAGCGCGACGTCGGTGACGGGGTCGAAGGCGACGACGTCACCGGCGTACTGGCGGCCGTCCCCTGCGGTGACGGTCAGGGACACCGGGATGGCCCCGGCCACCACGCGGGCCACCGTCATCACCCGGCCGGGGGCGTACACGAAGCCCGTGCCCTCGGCGTCCTTGCCGCAGGCCGGCGCGTGTGCCGAGATCCGCACCACGCTGCGCCGCGCACCCTCCCCCTGCGACCCCTCCAGGCCCCAGGGCAGGCGCGGCAGCGGGAGCGAGCACCCGCTCAGCGCGAGAGCAAGCAGCACCCAGACCCAACGCACAAGATCACGCTACCGGTACTCCCCCCGCCACCGCCCACCCCGGTCTCCTGCGGAAGCCCCGGGAACGCGAAGACCGCCCCCCGTCCGCGGTGTCCGCGCTCGGGAGACGGTCCTGAAAATGGCTTATCTGACCTGCCACCAGGCATGCACGACGTGGCAGCCCTGGGGATCGCCGGAAACGAGGGAGTATGACCCCGCCTGCCCGGAGGCCTTGGTCCGCCACGGGCCGACGACCGTTCGCGTGTAGGGGTAGTGAGCCGAGTTGCACTTGGCGGCCACCCGGTAGGTGCCGAAGCCGCCGTTGCACACCGCCCCCGCCACGTTCGTCGTCGTGTTCACGAAGCTGCTGCAAGCCCACACTTCCGCCCGCGCCGGGGTGGTGACCCCGGCGAGGGCCATCGCGCCGCCCGCCGCCACGGCCAGGACCTTCGCCAACCTTCGCATCACGCCTCCTGTGTGCCTTCCGGTTCGGCTTACACGCCTCATGGTCAGGCAGGCGCGCGACCCGGCACCAGGACGCAAGGCGGACATCTACCGGACATTCGCCGGCCGCCCAGCGGCCCAAGCCGGCCGCCCGAACCGGCCCCCGGCGGCACGAGCGGGCCGCCCGAGCCGATCGCGGCGGCAGGCCCGTGGGCTCGCGGTGGGCTCGCGGTGGGAGGCTCACGGTTGGGGTCGCGGTGGGCCCATGACGTGCCTATGGGTCCCCATAACGCACAAAACCGCCCCTACCTGCGGTCTTCCGCAGGTAAGAGGCGGTCTGAAGTGGTGGAGGTGGCGGGAATCGAACCCGCGTCCTTCAACCCCAAGTCAGGGCTTCTCCGGGCGCAGCCTGCTGTGCTTTTCTCGGCCCCGGCGATCACGCAGGCGAGTCGCCGACGGGCTCAGCCACTGTTTGATTTCCCGATCTCCCCCGTGGCCGGGTCGATCGGTTGAGCCTTCTAGCGATGCCAGACACCGGGCCGAAGGCACTCCCGGGCTGACAGTGGTTTCGCTGCTTAGGCAGCGAGCGCCAGGTCAGACCTGGCAGCCACAGTGCTCTTGGAATTGGCACTTGTTGTTTGCGGTCACAGGATTAACGAGGTTATGTCCGCAGTCCTCGGCCCGCTTCACCTGGCTTGCAAAGTCGAAGTCGAAGCCAGTCACCCCCTGTGCAGTTGTCAACACGTCCCCCGGAGGGGCCGCGCAACATGAATGTACATGGCACAACACCCTCAACGCCAACTTAATTCCCCGTGGCGGAACCCCCGGCCGGCACGGGGAAACCGCCGCCCGCCACGGCGAAACCGCCGCCCAGCACGACGAGAGGCCGCCCCTGCGCCTCGAAGGCCCCGCACACGGCGAGAGGCCGTCCGGGCACGGCGAAACCCCCGGGAGCGCGGCACAGCAGCTCGCGCTCCCGGGGGCCGACCGGCAGGGTCGAGCCGGTCCGGACGGCAGGACTTCCCCCGAGATGAAGTCCTGATCTCATCACGGCGACTGGAACCGCAACCCCCCGAGCGGGCCCAGTCACTCAGTAAGACGCAACGGGGCCCGCGAATGGTTGCTCAGGGTCGCGACAATTTCACGACGGGTTGCCGAGGCCCGAGAAGAACTCGCCTGCCACGGCCGCCGGGTCGTGGTTCTTCGTCAGCACGGCGATGGCCACGTCGCCCTGCCAGCCGACGAACCAGCGCTGCTGGTCGCCCGCCGCCGCGGTGATGCCGTAGACCCTGCCCTTGCCGGCCTGGGCGGGGGTGCCGGCCGCGCCGGCCCGCATCATGGTGGTCAGCGCGGCGCGCACCTTCGGGTCGACCGGCACCGGGGAGGGCTGGCTGGCGGGGGTCTTCTCGGCGGAGGCGTCGGGCGAGCGGGGCTCGGTGACCAGCACGGGCGGGCGCCAGGTGCCGGAGGCGACGGCGGCGGCCACCAGGGCCATGCCGAGCGGGCTCATCTCGACGTTCTGGCCGGCGATGGCCTTGGCCTTGTCGGCGTCGCTGGACAGCTTGGGCCGCGACCCGCTGAACGACTTCAGCGGCAACCGCCACGGCTGCCCCACGCCGAACGCCTGCGCGCTCCTGGTCAGGTCGTCGCCCGTGACGCGGCGGGCCAGCGAGGCCAGCGCGGTCACGCAGCCCCGGGCGAAGTGCTGCTGGAAGGTGGCCGACGTGGTGACCCCCGCGGGCTGGGCGGCGTGCACGAACTTGGCGCCGCCCACCGTGCGCTCCTGCGGGCAGGCCAGCCGCTGCTTGGGGCTGACGCCCTTCTTCAGCAGCGCGTCGGCGGCGATGATCGAGAACGCCGTCCCGGCCGGGAACTTGCCGGCCAGCGCGTCGCGCTCCTGGTGCATGTCCTTGGTGCCGACGGCGAGGATCTCACCGGTGTCACGGTGCACCGCCACCAGCGCGCTGGTCTGCGTGGCGGCCACGGCCTGCTCGGCGGCCGTCTGCGCGCCCCGGTCGATCGTGGTCTTCACCGAGACGTTCCGCCGGCCCGGCCACTGCTTGAGCTGGGCGACCTGGCGGCCGGTCTTGAGGTCGAGGGTGATCACCTCGGTCTCGGTGGACCCGGTCAGGTAGTCCTGGTAGGCCTGCTGCAGCCCGCTCCTGCCCACGGAGTCGCCGGCCCGCTGCGGGCCGCCGAGCTTCTGCTCGGTCTCGGGCGTGAGCGCGCTGACGCTGCCGACGATCTGGCGGGGCGGGTCGGGGTTGACCAGCTGCGGCTGCGACTTGATCTCGATGCCCTGGATGGCCTCCAGCCTGGCCTGCATCGACTGGTAGCGCGAGCGCCCGAACGTCACCAGCTGCACGAACTCGTCGGGCGGCGACGACCTGACCCGGCTGAGCAGCCGGTCCTGGGCGTAGCCGGTGACCTCGGACAGCTTCGCGACGACCTCTTCCGCCTGGTCGCCGAGCTGGTTGGGATGGACGCCCGCGACGTAGAGCTCGGTGTTGCTCTGCAGCGGGTCGTTGGCCCGGTCGACCACCGGCTGGCGCGGAATGGGATTGGTCGCGACGGCGAACCGCTGGCCCTCCTTGAGCTGCGGGTGCAGCACCGACAACGACCAGCGCACCTTCCACGAGCCGTCGACGAGGTGCAGGGGCAGCGAGCCTTCGTATTCCCACAGGGGGTTGTTCTCCCCCAGGTCCACCTCGGCGTGGAAGTCGGCCTTGGACTCGCCGCCGGTCACGCTGACGCTGGTGATCTTGAAGCGGAAGGAGGCCGCGTCAAGCTCCAGCTTGGCGTCGGCCAGCGCCTTGCGCACCGTCGCCGGGTCGCCGTCGGTGCGGCCGGCGGCCAGCTCGTAGTCCTCGGACTGCCAGCCCACGAGGAAGTCGCGCACCGCGTCGTGCGGCGAGGGCTCCTCGAAGCAGCCGGTCAGGGTGGTGCACGCGACCGCCAGGGTGACGGTCGCGGCCAGGGTGCGGCGGGCGCGTCTCATCGGTTGCGGTGTCACACTCTCATCGGTTGCGGTGCCGCAGCGCCCGGGCCATCTCCCGCTTGGCCTGCTGCTCCGCCAGCGCCTGCCGCTTGTCCCAGTCTTTCTTGCCGCGGGCCACGGCGATCTCGACCTTGGCCCGGCCGTCCTTGAAGTAGAGCGTCAGCGGCACGATCGTGAGCCCGCCCTCCTTCGTCTTGGCGGCGAGCTTGTCGATCTCCTTGCGGTGCAGCAGCAGCTTGCGCTTGCGGCGCGCCGCGTGGTTGGTCCACGTGCCCTGCGAGTATTCGGGGATGTGGACGTTGAGCAGCCACGCTTCGTCTCCGTCGATGCTGGCGTAGCCGTCGACGAGCGAGGCGCGGCCCTCGCGTAGCGACTTCACCTCGGTGCCCTGCAGCACGAGACCCGCCTCGAAAGTGTCCTCGACGTGGTAGTCGTGCCGAGCACGTTTGTTCTGGGCGATGACCTTCCGCCCGGTCTCACGTGGCATGCTTCGACTTTACCGGCGACCGGAGGGCCCGCGCCCCAACCGCACGTCTAGACCCTGAGGTAGCGGCGCAGGGTCACGAACGAGGCCAGGATGCAGATCACGACACCGATGATCATGGTGAACGTGATGGTCTGGGCCAGGTCGTTCCAGCTGAGGACGGCGGTGACGTCGCCGAAGAAGCGCACGACCTCGTCAAAGAGGAACACCTTCGCCATGATCAGAATGACCGCGGCGAACACCCCGCCCACCAGGCCGGCGATGACGCCCTCCATGATGAACGGCAGCTGGATGTAGAGGTTGGACGCGCCGACCAGCCGCATGATGCCCGTCTCCCTGCGCCGGTTGAACGCCGAGAGCCGCACCGTGTTGCCGATCAGCAGCGCCGCCGCCAGCACCAGGACGATCGCCACCGTGAGCGCGGCGAACGCGAGCGTGTCGAGCAGGCTGAAGAACGGGGCGATGAGCTGTCTTTGGTCAAGCACCTGCGCCACGCCCGGCCGGCCGGTCACGGCCTGGATGACCGACTGGTAGTTGCCGGGATCCTGGAGGCTGACCCGGAACGACTGCGGCAGGTCCTCCACCCTGGTGGCGTCGACGAGGGCCTTGTTGGTCGAGTACGAGTCCTTGAAGTTCTCGTACGCGGTCGCCTCGTCCTCGAACCACACCTGCTTGACACCCGGGGTGCCCTTGATGTGCGCTTCGAGCGCCGTCCGCTGCGCGGGCGTGATCGCCTTGCCGTTGCAGGCCGGCATGGCCGTTCCCTTTTTGCACAGGAAGACCGAGATCTCGACCTTGTCGTCCCAGTAGCCCTTCATCAGCCCGACCTGGCTGTTGATCATCAGGCCGACGCCCAGCATCGCCATGCCGACCGCCACGGTGATGATCACCGCGATCGTCATGGTCAGGTTGCGACGGAGGCCGATCCAGACCTCGGAGAAGATGAAATTCGCCCGCATGTCTTGTCTGCAGCTCCCTGTCAGTACGCCTGGCCGTACACGCCACGCGACTGGTCACGGACGATCTTGCCGTCCTCCAGCTCCACGACACGCTTGCGCATGGAGTCGACGATGGCCGCGTCGTGCGTGGCCATGACGACCGTGGTGCCAGTCCTGTTGATGCGGTCGAGCACCTTCATGATGCCGATGCTCGTCGCGGGGTCGATGTTGCCCGTGGGCTCGTCGGCCAGCAGGATCATCGGCCTGTTGACGAACGCGCGGGCCATGGCGACGCGTTGCTGCTCGCCGCCGGACAGCTCGTCGGGCATGCGGTGGGCCTTGCCCTCCAGGCCGACCAGCTCGACGACCTCGGGCACCACCTTGCGGATGAACCGCCGCGGCTTGCCGATGACCTCGAGCGCGAACGCCACGTTCTCGTAGACGTTCTTGTTCGGCAGGAGCCTGAAGTCCTGGAAGACGCAGCCGATGCGGCGGCGCAGGTGAGGCACCTTGAAGTTGGAGAGGCGGGCCAGGTCTTTCCCGGCGACGTGGATCGCGCCGGAGTTGGGCCGCTCCTCCTTCAGGATCAGACGCAGGAACGTGGACTTGCCTGATCCCGAAGGACCGACGAGGAACACGAACTCACCCTTGTCCACGTCAACGGATACGTGGTCGAGGGCGGGCCGGTTCTGGTTCGCGTAGACCTTGGTGACATTATCGAAATGGATCACGAGAGCATCACGGCATGCCAGTCTAGGGGTCAGGACGGAAGCGAGGGTGGCACATGCCCACTTCCCGCCGCCGGCCGATCGGGGGCGCCGGTTTTACCAATGATCGACGTTCCGATTGGCCAGACGACAGTCTAGGGGGAAGACTGGCATGGAACGTCCATAACGGAAACAAAACGATTGTGCGGCTAGACTTGGGGCTGTCATGAGTTGCGAACACCTCGTATGCGCGCAGTGCGCCCACCCCGTGATCGAGGGACGCTGCTCCCTCTGCCGCGCCAACCGGGAGCGGATGCACAACCACGGCTTCGCCGGGCTGTCACCCGCGCTCATCGCCCTTCTCCTCGTCGCCCTGCTCTTCCTGACCCTGGCGGTCAAGCACCTGAGCGGCCTCTGAGCACGCCGGCCCGGAGCGTCGGGCGGTCGCCGGGCCGCGACCCCGAGCCGCGACCGGGCGACATGAGGCCCCGAGCCGTGACCGGGCGACATGAGGCCCCGAGCCGTCAGGCGCTCCCGGCCGCGCCGGACTCCTGGCGGCGCATCCAGCGGATCTCCGACTCGATGAAGCCGTCGAGGTCGCCGTCCAGCACCGCTGACGGGTTGCCCGCCTCGGTGCCCGTGCGCAGGTCCTTGACGATCTGGTAGGGGTGCAGCACGTAGTTGCGGATCTGCGTGCCCCACGACGTGGTGGACGCGCCCCGCAGCTCCGACATCTTCTCCGCCTCCTCCTGCCGCTTGCGCTCCAGCAGCTTGGCCTGCAGCACGTTCATCGCGGTCGCGCGGTTCTGCAGCTGGGAGCGCTCGTTCTGGCAGGAGACCACGATGCCGGTCGGCAGGTGCGTGATGCGCACGGCCGAGTCGGTGGTGTTGACGCCCTGGCCGCCCGGACCGCTGGAGCGGTAGACGTCGACGCGGATCTCGTCTTCGTTGATGTCGATGTGGTCGGTCTGCTCGACCACCGGCACGATGTCCACCCCGGCGAACGAGGTCTGCCGCCGCCCCTGGTTGTCGAACGGGCTGATGCGGACCAGCCGGTGGGTGCCGTGCTCGCCCCGCAGCGTGCCGTAGGCGTAGGGGGCCTTGATGGTGAACGTGGCCGACTTGATGCCGGCCTCCTCCGCGTAGGAGGTGTCGTAGACCTCCGTGGCGTAGCCCTTGCGCTCGGCCCACCGCAGATACATGCGCAGCAGCATCTCCGCCCAGTCGGCCGCGTCGACGCCGCCGGCCTGGGAGTTGATGGTGACCAGCGCCTCGCGGGCGTCGTATTCGCCCGACAGCAGCGTGCGCACCTCCAGCGCGCCGATGTCGGACTTGAGGGACTCCAGCTCCTTGTCGGCCTCGACGCGCGTGTCGTCGTCGTCTTCCTCGGCCGCCAGCTCGTAGAGGACCGTCAGGTCGTCGAGACGGCCCGCCACGCCCTCGACCCGCTTGAGCTCGCCCTGGAGATGGGAGAGCTTGCTGGTGACCTTCTGGGCCTGCTCGGGGTCGTCCCACAGGTCTGGGGCGGCAACCTGCTGCTCCAGCTCCTCGATCTGCTTGCGCAGCGCGTCGAGGTCGAGCACGTCCTGGATGCTGCGGAGCGTGCCCCGAAGCTCGTTGATCTCTTCTGCCGGATCGATGCCTGCCACGTCTCCCTAGGGTACGCGACCCTCGCGGGCCCGAATAACATGGCGAGGTGCGTGCATACGGTCGGCGGAAGGTGCTGGCGCTCGCCGCCGGTGTGCTCACCGCGGTGACCGCCTGCTCCGGCGACGCGCCGCCGGCGCCCACCAGGTCGGCCGCGGCCGTCACGGGCGCCCCTTCGCCCTCCCCGGCCGAGCCCGAGGTGACGAGGGAAGAGGCGGCCCAGGAGTTCAGCGACTTCATCCTCACCGACGCCGGGCTGCGGGCGGAGAGCCCGTACGAAGGGCGCCTGTTGCAGGCGCAGGACCTCACGACGGGCGGGCAGTGGCCGCTGACCCAGTCCGCCTACCTGTCCACCTCCTTCGCGCCGCCCCGCCACCGCTGGGGCGCGCCGACGCTCTACGTGCCCAGGTTCCCGCAGGGTGAGCCCGCCCCCTGGTTCAGCGTCCTGGTGACGCGCGACGAGCGGCCGACGCTGCTCACGTTCGCCCGGTCCGACCACTGGCGGCTCAGCTCGGCGGCCGAGCTCCTGCCGGGCCAGGAGCTGCCGGAGATCGCGCTCGACTCCGGCGGCTACGCCACCGTGGTCGCGCCCGACGACAAGAGCGTCACGATCAGCCCCCAGTTCATGGGCCCCGTCCACGCCAGCGTGGCCGAGACGGGCAAGTCGGGGGTCACGGCCGACCTGCTGGCGGCGGGCCCCCACACCACCGAGGTGGCCGACCAGATCGCCGACTCGCGCGACAAGGCCAAGGCCGACGGGTTCAGCTACGACTCGATCTTCAGCGCCGACAACTTCCCCGTCTACGCCCTGCGCACCGCGAACGGCGGGGCGCTGATCCAGTACTCACTGTCCCGCACGACGACCACCACGACCAAGACGGCGGAAGACGACTACATCTCCGTGCCCGACCAGGCCCGGTGGGCGATCGACTCGGAGGTGCTGCGGCGCTCGCTCAGGCTGGTCGAGACGCACCAGTACGCCACGGCCGTCCCTCCGCTCACGGCCCCGGCCGCCGCCCCCGTGATCGCCCATGACGGCGCGCTCACCCGCGCCTCCGGCACGTAGCCCCGGCCCGCGCGCACGAATCAGCCCGGCACTCCAGCCCGACACCCCGGCACGGCGTGGCCGGCACGGCGTGGCCGGCACGGCGCGACAGCACGTCAGGGGGCGCCGGGGAGCGGCGGCCGGCCGGTGCGGGACCGGCCAGCCGTCGCGTCGCCTGAGGAGGGCTCACGCCTCCGTGTGGGGCAGGTTGCTGGCGGCCACCAGCGTGCGGATGGCGCGCAGCGCGACGGAGAGCGTGGCGAGGTCGAAGTTGTCGCTCTCCCAGATCTCCGACAGCGTCTGGCGGGCGCGGGCGACCGCCGCCGAGTTGCCCTCGGTCCAGCGGGCCAGGCGCTCCTCCGGCGGCAGCCCCGGCTTGCTGTGGGCCAGCACGTCGCGCGTCAGCGAGGCGTGCGCGGCGTACAGGTCGTCGCGTAGGGCCGAGCGGGCCATCGAGTTCCACCGGTTGTCCCTGGGCAGCGCGATGATGCGCTCGCGCAGCCGGGCCAGTTGCAGCCGGTCGGCCAGGTCGAAGTAGACCTCCGCCACCTCGTTGACCGGCCGCTGCGTCAGGGACGAGATCTCCACCAGGTCCAGCGTCGAGTACGCCGGCACCATGGTCGCCACCCGCTCCGCCAGGTCCATCGGCACCCCGCGGGCCACGAAGGAGTCGCGGCGCTCCTCGTAGGCGGCCAGGTCGGGCCCCGTGAGCAGCTTGGGGAGGTGCGCGGCGAGCCCGTTGACCCCCTTGACGAAGAAGCCGACGGAGCCGGCCAGGTCGAGCGGCGGCCGGCGGTTGACCAGCAGCCACCGGGTGCCGCGCTCGGCCAGCTTGCGGGCCTCCAGCAGCATGGCGATCTGCACGTCGGTGCTGACCTTGTTGTCCAGCGACTCCACGGCCCGGTAGAAGCTGGGCAGGTCGAAGACCTCCCGCGCGACCAGGTAGGCCCGCACGATGTCGGGCGTGGAGGCTCCGGTCTCCTCCCCGAAGCGGTACATGAACGTGGTGCCCGCCGAGTTGACCAGGTCGTTCACCACGCAGGTGGTGATGATCTCGCGGCGCAGCGGGTGCTCGTCCATGTACGTGCGGAAGCGCCCCCGCAGCTCCGACGGGAAGTAGGAGACCAGCCAGGAGGCCAGGTAGGGGTCGTCGGGCAGGTCGGAGCCGAGCAACTCGGCGTCGGCCACCAGCTTGGTGTAGGCCAGCAGCACGGAGAACTCCGGCGCGGTCAGCCCCAGCCTGGCCTGGCGCCGCTCGGCCAGCGTCTTGTCCGAGGGCAGGAACTCCAGCTCCCGGTTGACCAGCCCGTCCCGCTCCAGCTTGCGCAGGTAGCGGGCGTGGATGTGGAGCATCTCGACGGCCTGCTTGCGGGAGGCGGCCAGGACGACGTTCTGCGCGTAGTTGTCGCGCAGCACGAGGGCGGCCACCTCGTCGGTCATCGAGGTGAAGACCTGGTTGCGCTGCTTGTCGGTCAGCTCGCCGTCGCGGACGACCTGGTCGAGCAGGATCTTGATGTTCACCTCGTGGTCGGAGGTGTCCACGCCGGCGGAGTTGTCGATGAAGTCGGTGTTGACCAGCCCGCCGTTGAGCGCGAACTCGATCCGGGCCAGCTGCGTGAAGCCCAGGTTGCCGCCCTCGCCGATGACCTTGCAGCGCAGCTCGGAGGCGTTGACCCGCAGCGCGTCGTTGGCCTTGTCGCCGACGTCGGCGTGGGACTCGGCGCCGGCCTTGACGTAGGTGCCGATGCCGCCGTTCCAGAGCAGGTCGACGGGGGCCCGCAGGATGGCGCTGATCAGGTCGTTGGGCGCCATGGACGCCACGCCGGACGGGATGCCGAGCGCCTCGCGCATCTGGGGCGTGATCTGGATGGACTTGGCGGTGCGCGGGAAGACGCCGCCGCCGGGCGAGATCAGCGAGGCGTCGTAGTCCTCCCACGAGCTGCGCGGCAGCTCGAACAGGCGGCGCCGCTCGGCGTACGAGCGGGCCGCGTCGGGCGAGGGGTCCACGAAGATGTGCCGGTGGTCGAAGGCGGCCAGCAGCCGGATGTGCTGCGACAGCAGCATGCCGTTGCCGAACACGTCGCCGGACATGTCGCCGATGCCGGCCACGGTGAAGTCGGTGCTCTGCACGTCCACGCCGATGGTGCGGAAGTGGTATTTCACCGACTCCCACGCGCCGCGGGCGGTGATGCCCATGGCCTTGTGGTCGTAGCCGATCGAGCCGCCGGAGGCGAAGGCGTCGCCGAGCCAGAAGCCGTATTCCTTGGCCACGCTGTTGGCGATGTCGGAGAAGGTCGCGGTGCCCTTGTCGGCGGCGACCACGAGGTAGGGGTCGTCGCCGTCGTGCCGCACCACATCGGGCGGGGGCACGACCTTGCCGTCCACGAGGTTGTCGGTGACGTCGAGCAGGCCGGAGATGAACATCCGGTAGCAGGCCACGCCCTCGGCGAGCAGGTCCTCCCGCGACCCGGACTTGGGCGGACGCTTGACGACGAATCCACCCTTGGACCCAGTCGGCACGATAACGGTGTTCTTCACCATCTGTGCCTTCACCAGGCCGAGAATCTCCGTACGGAAGTCCTCCATCCGGTCCGACCACCGCAGCCCGCCCCGCGCCACCTTCCCGAAGCGCAGGTGCACGCCCTCGACCCGGGGCGAGTAGACGAAGATCTCGAACTTCGGCCGCGGCAGCGGCAGCACGCTGATGGCCTCGGGGTCGAACTTGAGAGAGATGTACGGCTTGCGAACCCCGTCCACCGTCTGGAAGTAATTCGTGCGCAAGGTCGCGTGGATCATCTCCAGGTACGCCCGCAGGATGCGGTCCTCGTCCAGCGAGGCCACCTCGTCCAGCGACCGCAGGATCTCCTCGTTGAGCGCCTCCACGAGGTCGACCCGCACGTCCTCGCCCCGCCGCGGGTCGAGCTTGGCCTCGAACAGCCGCACCAGCAGCCGCGCCACCCGCACGTTGTCGCGCAGCACCCGCTCCATGTACGGCTGCGAGAACGTGCTGCCCGCCTGCCGCAGGTATTTGGCGTAGACCCGCAGCACCTCGACCTGCTCCCAGGTCAGCCCGCCCCGCAGGATCAGCGCGTTGAAGTCGTCGTCCTGCACCCGCCCCTTCCACAGCGCGGTGAGGCCGTCCTGGAAGAGCCGCTTGAAGTCGTTTCTGTCCACCTCTTCCGAGGGGGTGTAGCGCAGGCCGAAGTCGTAGATCCAGGCGTTCTTGGTGCCGGGGTCGTTGTCCCGGTCGATCTCGTAGGGCCGCTCGTCCACGACCTCCACGCCGAGCCGCTGGATCAGCGGCAGCGCCTGCGACAACGAGATGGGCGAGCCGACCTTGTAGATCTTCAGCCGCCGCTCCCCCTCGGCGGCGTCGTACGGCTCGTAGAGGTTGATCCCGACCTCTTCGTCGTCGCCCGCCTCGACGAGCTGCTCCAGCCGCCGCAGGTCGACCACCGCCACCTTCGGCGGGAAGTCGGCCTTGTAGCCCTCGGGGAAGGCGGAGGCGTAACGCCTGGTGAGCGCGGGGGCCTCCGCCTCGGAGGTCATCTCCGTCAGCGCGGTGGCCAGGTCGTCCTCCCAGGAGCGGGTGATCGCGGCCAGGCGCGCCTCCAGCTCCTCCACGTCGACGCTCGGCGGCGGCAGCGGCCTGCCCCGCTCGCCGCGCACGACGACGTGCAGGCGGGCCAGCACCGACTCGCCGATCATCGCGCTGTAGTCGAGCGACCTGCCGCCCAGCGCCTTGAGCAGCACCTCCTGCATCTTCAGCCGCACCTTGGTGGTGTAGCGGTCGCGCGGCAGGTAGATCAGGCAGGAGATGTAGCGGCCGTAGTCGTCGCGCCGCAGGAACAGCTTGACCTGCTTGCGTTCGCGCAGCCGCAGCACGCCCATCGCGATCGGCAGGAGCTGGTCGACCGAGGTCTGGAACAGCTCGTCACGCGGGAACGTCTCCAGGATCTCGATCAGGTCCTTGCCGTCGTGGCTGTCGGGCGCCAGGCCGGCCGCGTCGAGCACCCCGGCCAGCTTGCGCCGCAGCACGGGGATGCGGGAGATCGACTCGTTGTAGGCCACGTGGGTGAACAGGCCCAGGAAGCGCCGCTCCCCGATCACCTCGCCCTCGGGCGAGAACAGTTTGACCCCGATGTAGTCGAGATAGGTGGCCCGGTGCACGGTGGCCCTGGAGTTGGCCTTGGTGATGATCATGAGCTGCTTCTCGCGCGCCTTGGCCCGCATCTCGGCGGGCAGCGCCGCGAAGCTCTCCGAGCCGACCTTGTCGTCGCGCAGGATGCCCAGCGCCGCGCCCGGCAGCGCGCGCAGCCGCGCGCCCTCGTCGCTGTCCTCCAGGCGGTACTCGCGGTAGCCGAGGAAGGTGAAGTGCCCGTCGGCGAGCCAGCGCAGCAGGTCGATGCTGTCCTCGACCTCGGCCGGCTCCAGCGGCGGCGGGTTCATCCCCAGGTCTTCGGCGGTCTGCACGGCCAGCGCGCGCATCTTCCTGAAGTCCTCGACCGAGTGGCGCACGTCGGTGAGCACCCGCTGCAGGTCGGCCTCGACGGACTTGAGCACGGCGGGGTCGGACTGGCGGTCGATCTCGATGTGGATCCACGACTCGACCAGCATCTGGCCGGTGACGTCCTCCTGGCCGCGGCCGAGCATCCGGCCCGTCATGTCGCGGCGCACCCGCATCTGCGGGTGGACCACCAGGTGGATGCCCAGGTCGTGCCGGTCGAGCTCCATGGTGACCGAGTCGACCAGGAAGGGCATGTCGTCGGTGACCACCTCGACCACGGAGTGGCCGGGGTCCCAGCCGTTCTCGTCGAGGGTCGGGGTGTAGGCCCGGACCACCGCCCTGCCCTGGGGGCGGACCTCGGCGAGCTGCCTCTGCGACATCGCCGGGCCGTACACGTCAACGGGGTTGCGGTCGAGCAGGTCCTCGGGTGCGACGTAGCGATAGTAGAGCCGCAGGAAGGACAGCGCCTCCTCGGTGCTCACGTGCTCGCTGCTGACGGCGCAACTCTCGGCCGCCCGCTGGAGCAGCTCGTCCTTGGCCTCGTCGAGCGGCATCTTGCTCTCACTCCTTTGTGAGGGTTTGCCATACGCGTTCATAGCGGTGTTCTTCGGTGGGGGCCCGTGTTCACAACCAGGCCCTAAGTTCCCACAGCAGCGGGAAGTAGTGCAGGCGGGTCCTACCGCGCAGGTAGGGGGCGCCCGTCGAGCCTCCTGTGCCCGACTTGGTGCCGATCTGGCGTTCGACCATCTGCACGTGACGCATCCGCCACAACGCGGCGGTCTCGTCGTGCGTCAGCAGGTCTTCGGCCAGTTGCCACAGGTCGTCGTAGGACCCGCGGTTTCTCGCCACGGCCAGCAGCGAAGCCATGATCTCGTCATCGGAGACCGGGAGGCCACGCCGGGAGAGGGCGGTCAGATAAGCATCCCACAGCGTGGGCTCGGCCAGCCTGCGGCGGAGCCTGGCGAGCTCCTCCTCGCCGGCGTGCCTGAAGCTGCCGAGGTAACGCTCGTCCTTCAGCCCCGACAGCACCTCCAGCTCCCTGAACTGCACCGACTGGAACCCGCTGGCGGGCGCCAGCTTGGCGCGGAACTCCAGGAAGTCCTGGGGCGTCATCGTCTCCAGGACCTCGACCTGCTCCACCAGCACCCGCTCGACCGCGTGCACCCGCCGGAACAGGTGTCTGGCCAGCCACAGCTCACCGCCGAACATGGCCTCGCGGGCGCCCTCCAGCTCATGGAGCAGCAGCTTGAACCACAGCTCGTAGACCTGGTGGATGGTGATGAAGAGCAGCTCGTCGGGGGCCTGCGACTGCGGCCGCTGCTGGGCGAGCAGCTCGGGCAGGCGGAGATAGCCGCCGTAGGACAGCAGCCCGCCTTCCTCACCGAACTGCCGACGCGGAGGGCCGGGCGCATCATCGTCGACGCCCACCGAACACCTCCCCCTGACCGCCCGGCCTCATGTGGCCGGGCGCGACGCCTGCCATATCGATACCACCCGAAAAGGGCACAGACGTCAACGTGACATCGACATGGGGGGATCGTCACCGGAGGTCGAGGACGGGGCGTTCCTGAGCTCGTCGAGCTGCTCGGGCAGCTCGGCCAGCTCGATCAGCTCGGCCTGACACCTCTCGCATGCGTCGAGGTGGCGCTCGAAGGCCTCGTGCTCCTCTTCATCGAGGACGCCGAGGACATAGGCGGCCACCCCGTCGTGCATCAGCCGGCTACCCCCTTGTCCCGCAGCTGTTCGCGGAGAGCCCGGATGCCGTAGTAGAGCCGGGACTTCACCGTGCCCGGCGGGATCCCCAGAATCTCCGCCGCTTCACTTATCGTACGGTCTCGAAGGTAAGTCTGCTCAATGACTTCTCGGTGTTCCTGTGACAGGGATCGAAGGGCGTCGGCGACGACCATCGCCGACAACGCCCGCTCCGACCCATCGGGCACCGACATCATGTCGACTTCCGGCGGCTCGACCTCCTGCGGCCGAACGCTCTTCCGCCGACGACCATCAATGACTATGCGACGGGCCACTGTCAGCAGCCACGCCCATATCAGGCTTGGTTCCCATTGCAGTCTTGCCGAGTTTCGCCAGGCCCTGACGATCGTCTCCTGCACGACGTCTTCAGCCCACTGAAGGTCGTTACCTGTGGATTTGCGTACGTGGCGCAGCAGAGGGCCGCCGAACTCCTGGTAAAGCACCGCGATGCGGTGCTCCGCCTCGGCATCCGCACTCTCGAACCTGCCGTCGAGGTGACCTAGCACGGGGCACATCTTTACACCTTCGTTATCCAGGCGGTAGCCACTCCGATAACTCCAGTCATTTCTAACTATCTCCGGCCATACGTGAACCTGAACCGAGACGGCCGCGTACCTCCGACCATGCACAGGCTTTTGCGCGGCGAGATGTTCATGCTCGGCGGTTTCGTCTTGGCCGCCGCCGCGACAATCGTGCTGGTCATGCCGCCGGCGATCGATCCCGCGGCCGCCCAGTGGACACAGACGTCGTCGGGGCCGCTCACGGCCGCCGACCGCGACCTCCTGGTCAAAGTACGTCAGGCGGGCCTGTGGGAGATGCCCGTCGGCGAGTACGCGCAGACCCGCGCCCAGTCCCAGCGGGTGAAGGAAGTCGGCAAATTGATCATGGAAGAGCACATGGACCTCGACCTGATCACCCGCCAGACCGCCAAGAAGCTCGGCGTGGCCCTGCCCGACGAGCCCAATCCCGACCAGCAGCGCTGGATGGCGCAGCTCGCGGCGGAGAGCGGTCCGGCCTTCGACAAGGACTTCGCCAACCTGTTGCGCGCCGCGCACGGCAAGGTCTTCACCGTCGTGGCGGGCGTACGGTCCGGGACGCGCAACTCCGAGATCAGGAAGTTCGCCTCCGAAGGCATCAACTACGTGATGCGCCACATGGGCTATCTGGAGTCCACCGGCCTGGTCGACCACGACCAGTTGCCCGAAGCCCCGACGCCTCCACCCGCTCCACCCGTCGCAATGGCGGTTGAAAAGAGGAGACACACATCATGAGGAGATCCAGACGCATGGCCGCGGCCGTGTCGGCGTTGGCCGTGGCGGCAGGCGGCCTGGTGTCCGCGGCCGTCATCGGCGTGGGCGCGAGCCCCGTCCTGGCCGACCACTGCGATCCCGCCGAGGCCACGCAGGCGCCCCAGACGAACCGGCCGCAGCGCCAGGGGCAGCCGGACCAGGACCAGAACCAGGACCAAGGCCAGGACCAGAACCAAGGCCAGGACCAGAACCAGGACCAGGGACAGCAGCAGGACCAGGGACGGGATCAGGGCCAGGGACAGGATCAGCAGCAGCCGCCGGACCGGCAGACCGGCGACGGGCAGGGCTCCGACCAGCAGGACTCCGACCAGCAGGACTCCGGTCGGCAGGACTCCGATCAGCAGGGCTTCGAGGTCGATCAGCAGGCTCCCCAGGGCGGCGGCGTCGCGCTGCGGGACCCGGCGCTGCCGCCCGAGGCGCCCGAGGACGGCGCCCCCGAGGCCGATGCCCCCGAGGCGCAGCCGGAGGAGAGCCCGACGGTCCAGTCACGCCGCCGCGGCGGCGGGAACGGCCAGTTCACCAGGTCTCCCAGCCCGAGCCCCAGCCAGTCGCAGGACCCCGGCGACGACGGGAACGAGCAGCCCTCGCCCACCGGCACCGCTTCCCCCACCGCCTCCCCCACCGCGACGGGCGGCGCCGGTGAGGAGTGCGCCGACCTGGGCCCGTTCCCCGAGGACTTCGTGGACATCCGCCAGGTCGCGCCGGTGAACAACAACGTCCGCGCCGGCCGGGGCGGCTCGCGGGGCACGTTCGTCTCCCAGTGCGGCACCAACCGCAACGGCCACAACAACCCCGACAACTTCATCGTCGCTCCGGGGGTCAGCAACGGCGCCCACCACCTGCACGACTACGTGGGCAACCTGTCGACGGACGCCTTCTCCACCGACGAGAGCCTGGCCGCGGCGGGCACGACCTGCCGGCTGGGCGACAAGTCCACCTATTTCTGGCCGGTGCTCAGGGACCGCAGGTCGGACGCGAACGCCGACGACCCGGACGGCAACGTCGGCACGGTGCTGCGGCCCCGCGCCGTGATCCTGCAGTTCCGCGGGAACGCCACCGCCAGGGTCGTCGCGATGCCCAGGTTCATCAGGATCATCACCGGTGACGCCAAGGCGGCCACGAACGGCGGGGCCAACGCCAAGGCCGGCTGGAGCTGCTCGGGATTCCAAAATCGCATAAGTCCCGATAAATACACGCTTTGCCCGCGCGGCAGTCAGGTCCTTCGTATTCTGGACTTCCCCAGCTGCTGGGACGGTCAGAACACCGACAGCGCCAACCACCGCACGCACGTGGTCTTCCCTGACCAGAACGGCGCCTGTCCGCAGGGCACCCGGCCGATTCCGCAGTTGCGCATGACTCTCGCGTACAACGTGCCGCAAGGCCCCTCGTACGCGGTGGACGCCTTCCCGGAACAGAAGCACAACCCCATCACCGACCACGGGGACTTCGCGAACGTGATGCCCGACCGGCTGATGCAGTTCGTCGTCTCATGCATCAACCGGGGGCGCCGGTGCTGATCTGAAGGGCCCTCAGGGGCGCCCAGCCTTCCGAGTCGCACCCTCACCCGACCTTGGAGGGAACTACATGCTCCACAGACGACACCCCAGGCACGCCCCCACCCTGCTGGACACCAGGAACGTCCGGCTGGGGGCCAGCGCCTCCATCGCGGCACTCGTGCTGACGGCCTTCGCGCTGACCAGGACGGAACGCGGGATCGCGCTGCTCGGCCAAGGGGTCGGCTTCCTCGAGTTCTACGCGGGCGTGTTCGCCCTGGTGCTGCTGACCGCGACCGTCGCGCTCGGCCTGCTCACCACGGAACGCGTCTTCCTGTCCCCGGCCAACCGGGTCAGGGCCCAGCTCGCGCACCGGGCGACCGCGCTCATCGGGCTGGCGTACCTGATCACGCACATCACGCTCATGATCAGCCTGGGCCACGTCCCGCTGGGGGCGGCGGTCGTGCCGGTCGCCGGCGTCTACGTGGGGCTCGGCACCCTGGCCTTCGACCTGATGGTCGTGGCCGTGGCGACGGGCATGCTCAGAGGGCGGTTCGCGGTGCGGACCAGGCCGGGAATGTGGCGGATCCTGCATTCGGCCGCGTACGTGGCCTGGCCCGTGGGCATCATGCACGGGCTCACCGCCGGCCGGCCGCCGGCGGGCTGGGTGGCCTGGTCCTACGTGGCCTGCATGGCGGCGGTCGGCGGCGCGCTGGTCGTGCGCGTGCTGGCGACACTGCGCCGGCCGCCGCTCCTGGCCGAGCTGGTCGAAGGGCCCGCCGCGACGGCGCCCGCCGCCCTGGGCGTGCCGTCGGAACGCCCGCAGAAGGCTCCCGCCGCCGCCGCGACGGCCCGCTCCGGCGCGGCAGGCGCGGAGCGGCCCGGAGAGCGGACCGGCGAGCGGGTCGGCGCCGCACGGGCAGGTGCGACGCGGACCGGCACGGAGCGGGTCGGCGCGACCGCGCGGGCAGGCGGGGCACGGGCCGGTGCGGCGGCGCGGCCAGGCACGGCGCGGGCCGACGCGCCCGTGAGCCTGGCCGAGGCGCGGCGCAGGTATCGGGAGGCGGGATGAGGTCGGTGGCCCGCTGGTCCGAACGTCCGCTCGCACGTCCCCAGGAGAGATCGTGATTCCGGCTCGAGTGCCACGGGTGTTACGCATGGGCCCGGCCCGGCTGACCGCCGGGCTGGACCACTGCCGCCGCCTCGACCTGCCCGCCCACCGCACCCTGCACGGCGTGGTGGAGCCGCGGGAGCTGGGCGAGCTCATCTCGTACGCCAACGAGGTGGACATGCGCGGCCGGGGCGGCGCGGCCTTCCCGTTCGCCCGCAAGCTGCGGGCGGTGGCCGACGCGGCCGGGCCGGGAGACAGCGTCGTGCTCGTCAACGGCGCCGAGGGCGAGCCGGCCAGCTCCAAGGACGCCATGCTGCTGACCCGCAACCCGCACCTGGTGCTGGACGGCGCGGTGCTGGCCGCCGAGGCGCTGGGCGCCCGCGAGGTGGTCGTCGCCACGGCCGGCGGCGAGGTCGCCGAGGCGTCCGTGGCCGCCGCCGTGGCCGAGCGCCGGGCGGCCAACGTCTCGGGCGGCGCCGAGAGCCGCGTCCCGATCAGGGTGGTCGGGATCGAGGAGCGGTTCATCTCGGGTGAGGGCGGCGCGCTGGTACGCGCGGTCAACGGGGAGGAGGGCATCCCGCCGGGCAGGAAGAAGCGGGCCGCGGCCAGCGGCGTGGACGGGCTGCCCACCCTGCTGTCCAACACCGAGACCTACGCGCAGTTCGCGCTGCTGGCCGAGTACGGGCCGGAGAAGTACGCCGAGGTCGGCACGGCCAAGGAGCCCGGCACGATCCTGCTGACCGTCAGCGGCGGCGCGGCCAACGGCGCCGTGATCGAGGCGCCGGCGGGGACGTACCTGTCGGACGTGCTCGGATTGTGCGAGGCGGAGATCGGCGACGGCGTCCTCATCGGCGGCTACCACGGCGCGTGGTTGCCGGCCGACGTCATCGAGACGGCCGTGCTCTCGCGTGAGGGCATGAAGCAGGCCGGCGCCACGCTCGGGGCGGGCATCATCGTCCCGCTCGGCGAGTCCACGTGCGCGCTGGGCGAGGCCGCGCGGGTCACCGCCTACCTCGCCGCCGAGTCGGCGGGCCAGTGCGGGCCGTGCCGGCTCGGCCTGCCCGACCTCGCCAAGGCCATGTACGCGCTGGTCGAGGGCACCGGCTCGGTGGACGCCGTACGGCGCGGCGTGCGCGGCGTCGAGCGGCGCGGGGCGTGCTTCCACCCGGACGGCACGGCCAGGTTCGTGCTGTCGGCGCTGGACGCGTTCGAGATCGAGATCGCGCAGCACCTGGAGCACGGCGGCTGCGGCCGGCCGGTGCGCGGGGTGCTGCCGATGCCGGAGCGCGAGGCCGAGCCGGAGTACCGGCTGGAGGTCGACTGGTCCCGCTGCCAGGGGCACGGGCTCTGCGCGCACCTGCTGCCGGAGTTCGTGGACCTGGACGACTACGGGTTCCCGTCGTTCCGGAAGATCCCCGGTTTCATGGCCAAGGACGCGCGGCGGGCGGTGGACATGTGCCCGGCGCTGGCCCTGCGGCTGGCGCGGACGACCGGGGACGGCCCGCAGCCGGTCGGCTCGCCGCTGCGGCTGGTCAAGGAGGGGATGCTCAGGAAGGCCGGGGAGAGCGTGCCGCGGCTCACGCGCGTGGCCGGCGGCATTCCGCGCATCTCCCGGGTCGGAGGGCCGTGAAATGGACTGACGGCGACAAAAACCATTCAAGACGTGTTTCCGGTCAATTCTGACAATGAGCCGAAAGTGGTTGCGGGAATGGCCCGGCGGCGCGGCCGGCCGTTTCCGCGACCACGTCCTTCACCGTCAGACGGTCTTGCCGCGCACGTGCACGGGCTCGCCGAGCCGCACCAGCTCGTACAGGCGCTTGGACGTCGCCAGCGGCACGCGGACGCAGCCGTGCGAGGCCGGGCGCAGCGGCACCTGGGTCGAGCCGTGCATGGCGATGCCGCCGACGAAGTACAGCGAGTTGAACATCGACCCGAGCCGTCCCGTCGTCCAGCCCGGCGCGCGCCGGGAGACGCGGAAGTCGCCGACGGGCGTGATGGCGTTGCCGCAGCGCCCGCCCTCGCAGTAGCGCACTTCGGCCCCCGAGGAGATGTGCGAGATCAGCGCCGGCTTGCGGTCGCGGTAGACGGTCAGGAGCTGGTCGCGCAGGTTGATCTCCACCCGGTCGGCCGCGCCGTGCGGCACCAACGGCCGCCTGCGGTGCTGCCGCTCGAACGCCCGCCACACCTCGGGCCCGACCGCCCCCTTCGGCATCATCCGCCGGTTCTTCTGCAGCGCCCACACGGCGAACTTGGTCTGCTCGTCGTAGACGCCGTTGATTCGGCCGAAGTAGTAACGCCCGGCGTGCAGCCGCCGCTGCAACGCCCTGACGGCCTCCCCCCGGTCACCCGGCCGCAGCACGTGCGCCCGCGCGTCCGCCGCCGTCCGCCGCATGCTCGCCCCGGCGCCGGTCACAGTGCCCGCTCCGGCGCCCGGCCTGCTGTCCGGCCTGCTGTCCGGCCTGCTGTCCGGCCTGCTGTCCGGTCTGCCGCCCGGCCTGGCGCCCGCCACAGTGTCCCTGCCGGTGTCCGCCCCGGCGACGGCCGGCACGCCGCAGGTGACGGCCATCGTGACACCCAGAGCGGCCATTCTTTGAAGCTTTATCCTCATAAATCAACGCCTACCCCGACCGCCGCGAATTCATGGGTTTTGTCAAGCAAAGGCCGGGCTAATAAGCGGATCACGCTAAATGCACTTTTATAGCGGCCAATCACCCAAAAACCGGTAGCAGCCGGATCGGCGCGACCGCCAGGAGCGCCGCCGGGCCCGGCGGCGCTCACCGCGCGGTCACGGCCTGTCGGTGAAGTGGCGGAGCACCTCGGGGTTGGCCATGGCGTCGGGGTTGGCCGCCTGCTCGACGGGGGTGCCGAGGAGGATCTTGCGTACGGGGACCTCGAGCTTCTTGCCCGACAACGTGCGCGGGACGCCGGGGACGACGCGGATCTCGTCCGGCACGTGCCGCGGTGACAGCTCCTTGCGCAGCGCGTCGCACAGCTCACGCTCCAGCGCCTCGTCCAGCTCGGCGCCCTCGGCGAGCGTCACGTACAGCAGCAGCCGCCCCTCCTGCCCGAGCTGTCCCGTGTCGATCACCAGGCTGTCGGTGACGGCCTCGAACCGCTCGACCACCCGGTAGAACTCGCTGGTGCCCATCCGCACGCCGCCCCGGTTGAGCGTCGAGTCGGAGCGGCCGTAGATCACGCAGCTCCCGTCCTCGTTGATCTTGATCCAGTCGCCGTGCCGCCACACGCCGGGGTAGACGTCGAAGTAGCTCTCGGCGTACCGCTCGCCGCCGGGGTCGTTCCAGAACATGACCGGCATCGACGGCATCGGCTGGGTCAGCACCAGCTCGCCCACCTCGCCGACGACCGGCTCGCCCAGCGGGTCGTACGCCTCGACCTTCGCCCCCAGCGACCGGCACGGGATGATCCCCGCCCTGATCGGGTGCAGCACGGTCGCCCCGACGAACCCGGTGCACACGTCGGTGCCCCCGGAGAACGACCCGACGGGCACCCCGGGCAGCTCGGCGGCCACCCAGGCGAACCCCTCCGGCGGCAGCGGCGACCCGGTCGAGCCGACCCCGCGCAGCCGCTCCAGGCCCTCGGGGTGGATGCCCGCCTTCAGCGAGGCCATGATGTACGGCGCCCCGACCCCGAAGTAGCTCACCCCCTCGGAGTCCGCGATCCGCCACAGCGCGGCCGGCGACGGGTAGGTGGCCGAGCCGTCGTACAGCACGGGCGTGGCCCCCACCAGCAGGGCGCCGATGAGGTAGTTCCACATCATCCAGCCGGTGGTGGTGTACCAGAAGAACACATCGCCCTCGCCCAGGTTGTGGTGGAAGGAGAGCGACTTGAGGTGTTCGAGCACGACGCCGCCGTGCCCGTGCACGATCGGCTTGGGCAGCCCGGTCGTGCCGCTGGAGTAGAGGATCCACAGCGGATGGTCGAACGGCACCCGCTCGAACTCCAGCGGCCCCTCCTCGGAGCGCAGCCCCTCCCAGCCGATCACCTCGCCGTGCGGCACCTGCCGGGTGTGCCCGGGGGCCGGCTCGGCCTGCTGCGGCGCGCGCCCCTCCCCGGCCGCCGACAGGTACGGGATCCACACCGTGGCCCGCAGCGAGGGCAGCGCGGCGGCGATCTCGTTGACCGCGGCGCTGCGGTCGTAGGTCTTGCCGTTGTAGAGGTAGCCGTCCACGGCGATGAGCACCTTGGGCTCGATCTGCTTGAACCGGTCGACGATGCTCGGCACCCCGAAGTCGGGCGAGCCGGCCGACCAGATCGCCCCGAGCGAGGCGGTGGCCAGGAAGGCGATCAGGGCCTGCGGGATGTTGGGCAGGTAGGCGGCCACCCGGTCGCCGCGCCCCACGCCGAGCCGGACCAGCCCGGCCCGCACCCTGGCCACCTCGGCGCGCAGCTCGGCCCGGCTCAGCTCCTGCCGGCCCCCGTCCTCGGAGACGAACACCACGGCCGTGCCCTCGGTGCGGCGCAACGCGTTCTCGGCGTAGTTGAGCGTGCTGCCGGCGAACCAGGTGGCGCCGGGCATCGTGCCCGAGAGCACGGGGCCGTCGCCCCGGTCGCCGATCACCTCGAAGTAGTCCCAGATGGAGGTCCAGAACTCCGCGGGCCGGTCCACCGACCACCGCCACGCGTCCTCGTAGTCGACCGGCCTGCCCAGCCCCTTCAGGTAGTGGGTCAGCCTGGCGGACTCGACGATCTCTTCGCTCGGCTCCCAGAGAAGCTCGCCCTCAGCAACCATGTGCCCCATCCTGTCGCCCGTTGAGAGGGAAGTACTACCCGGCCTTCCCCATAACTTGCTACCTCCGTAGGTGGTCCACCGCCATACGCGCGGCGGTGCCGATCACGGCGTCGGCGCGCGGCTGGATGAGCGCGGTGCTGAACGACCGGGTGAACACCGACACCGCGTAGCGGGCGCCGTCGGGGTACTCCACCACGCCCGACTCGCAGCGCAGGGTCGGCAGCGTGCCGGTCTTGCCGCTGACGGCCACGTCGTCGTACGGGAAGCCGGAGGCCAGCCGGTGCGGCCACACCTGCATGTTGAGCACGGTGCGCATCCACGCGCACGACTCGGGGGAGGCCGCCTCGTCCCGCCAGATCATCGCGAACAGCCGGGCCATCTCCCTGGGCGTGCTGCAGTTGGCGCGCGCGGGGTCGAGCGCGCTCAGCCGGGCGATGTCGTCGGGATCCACGAACGGCCAGGCGTGGCCGGCGTCCCTGCCCATGCTCGCGTTCATCTCCCCCGCGCCCTGCACGACGCGGGTGTCCTTGAGCCCGAACTCCGCCAGCATGCCGTTGACCGCGTCGAACCCGACCAGGGCCAGGAGCTTGTCGGCCGAGGTGTTGTCGCTCACCGCGATCATCAGGTAGGCCAGGTCGCGCAGCGAGATCGTCACGTCGTCGAGCATCGCGGAGAGCCCCGTCGGCCCCGTCACCCGGTCGGCGGCCGTCACGGTGACCCTGGCGGCGAGGTCGAGCACCCCGGCCTCGGCCTGGCGGCAGAGCGCGATCAGCAGCGCCACCTTGTACATCGAGGCCGTGGGCAGCGGCTCGTCGGCGCCGCGCCCGACCTCGTGCCCGGTGTCGATGTCGGTGGCGTACAGCCAGCCGGTGACCCCGGCCGCGCGGAACAGGCTCTCGAAGGCGGGCGCGCTCATGCCAGCATCCCCGGCCTGCGGCTGACCCGCCGCACGGGGGCGGCGACCTCGTCGCTCATCCCGGCGCTCTCCTTCAACGTCCGTACGGCCACCGCCGAGAAGTCGGCGCCGGCGGCCGTCACCGCGCGCCAGGCTGTGGAGACCCGGCTCGCGATCGGCGAGCCTAGCAGCGGCCGCCACGCCAGCCCCGGCAGCTCCACCCTCGGCCCGAACGCCACCGCCGCGCCGGCCAGCACCATCCCGAGCCCGGCGCCCTCGTGCACCTGCGCGGGCACGAAGTTGTGACCGCGGCACTCGGCCAGCACCTCGGCGTGCCAGCCCGGCTCGCCCTCCTTGGGCGGCATCAGCAGCTCGCGGCCCGCCAGGTCGGCCAGGTGCACCTCGCCCACGCCCGTCAGCGGGTCGCCCTCCGCCAGCAGCACGCCCTGCGTCTGCACCAGCACCTGCCCGAAGCGCAGGCCGGGCGCGGTGACCGGGTGGCGGACGAGACCGACGTCGATCGCGCCCTCGGCCAGCGCGGTCACCTGGTCGGCGGTCCAGATCTCGGCGGGCGCCAGCCGCACCTCCGGGCTGCTCTCGCGGAAGGCCGCGACCAGGGCGGCCAGCACCGTGGGCCCCAGGTCGGGCGGCACGCCCACGCGCAGCACCGTGCCCCGGCCCTGCCGGGCCAGCTCGTGCAGCCGCTCCACCCTGCTCACGATCTCGCGGGCCTCGCCGAGCAGCAGCCGCCCCTCCTCGGTCAGCCGGACCTGGCGGGCGGACCGGTCGAACAACCGCACCCCGAGCTCCTCCTCCAGCCGTTTGATGCGCTGGCTGAGCGGCGGCTGGGCCATGCCGAGCCGGATCGCCGCATTGCCGAAGTGCAGTTCCTCCGCCACTACGACGAAGTAGCGGAGATGCCGGACAAGGTCCACGATCAGCAACTATATCCAAATCTATATGCCAGTAGGCGCGATATCAGTATTGGACACCGGGTCTGCGGCTCTGGTGTTCTTCCCGTCATGGCACCACAAACGGGGAGAATCTATGGCAGACGCCGCCGCAGACGCTGGCCGTGGGCGGTGGCGGCCGTGCTGGTCCCGGCCGTCGCGGCGGGCGGCGTCATCTGGGCGCTGCGGACGGAGGGCTCGCCCGAGGAGACCGCCGACCGCTACCTGGCCGCCTGGTCGGCCCAGAACTACGCGGCCATGCGGGCGCTGGTCGCCGACCCGCCCGCCGACTTCGAGAGCCGGCACCGCGGCTTCCTCTCCGGCGTCAAGGCCACCGGGGCGGCCTTCCGCCGGAAGGAATCGGCGCGGACCGTCACCGACGCCACCGACGCCGAGGTCGTCACCTTCACGGCCGGGGTGAGCGGGGCGCGGAGCTTCGACTACGACGGCCGGCTCCGGCTCGTCGAGCGCGACGGCACGTGGAAGGTGGCCTGGACGGCCGCCACCCTCCACCCCCTGCTGAAGCAGGGCCGGTCCCTGCGGCTGGTCACCGAGCAGCGGGAGCCGGCCCGGGTCCTGGCCGCCGACGGCACCGAGGTCAACCACCCGGGCGCCCCCGGGTCGGTGCAGCAGCTCATCGAGGGCATGCGGCAGACCTTCCCCGGCCGCTTCGCGGCGGCCGGCCGTACCAGGATCGACCTCTTCCAGGGCGACGAGCGGGTCAAGACGGTCGTGGCCCCGGCCACCACCAAGCCGATCCGGACCACCCTCGACCTGAAGGTGCACGCGGCGGGGGCCGCGGCGCTCAAGGGCGTGGACAAGCCGGCCTCGCTGGTGGCCCTGCGGGCCTCGACCGCGGAGATCCTGGCCGTGGTCAACGCGCCGGGCGGGTTCAACCGGGCGCTGCTCGGCAAGTACCCGCCGGGCTCGACGTTCAAGGTCGTGACGGCCTCCGCGCTGGTCGCCGGCGGCGTCGAGCCGGACCAGCAGGTCACCTGCCCGGCCGAGAAGAACATCGGCGGCTTCCCGTTCCACAACGCGGGCTTCAAGGACTACGGCACGCTCTCCTTCAGGAACGCCTTCGCGCACTCCTGCAACACCACGTTCGGGGAGCTGAGCGTGGCCGAGCTGAACGGCGGGCGGCTCGGCGAGGTGGCCGAGAGCTTCGGCTTCGGCACCCCGATCACGCCGGGCGTGCCGGCCGTGCGCGCCGAGTTCCCCGCCCCCAGGGACGACACCGACCTGGCCTCGGCCTCGATCGGGCAGGGCAGGGTGCTGGCGAGCCCGCTGAACATGGCCTCCGTCGCCGCCGCCATCGCCTCCGGCTCGTGGATCCCGCCCAAGCTGGTCACCGGCGAGCCGATCCCCGGCGCGCGGCCGGACCGGCCGCGCCCGCTGGAGGAAGGGGTGGTCAAGGCGCTGCGCAGCCTCATGCCCGCCGTCGTCACCGACGGCACCGCGCACGGCGCCAGCTTCCCGCCGGGCTCGGCGGGCAAGACCGGCACGGCGGAGTACGGCTCGGGCAAGGAGCCGCCCGCGCACTCGTGGTTCATCGGGTACAAGGGCGACGTGGCGTTCTCGGTCATCGTGGAGGGCGCCGGCGCCGGCTCGGCCGTGGCGGCCCCCATCGCCGCCCGCTTCCTGCGCGCCCTCGCCTGAACCCGCCCGCCTCCCGCGCACCCCTGAACTCGCCCTCTTCCCGCGCGCCCTCACCTGCCCCCTGGGGGTCGTCGGAGAGCTATCCGGCCGCGCGGTCCGCCGGGGCGGTCAGCGCGGCCACCGCCGCCACCACCTCGGCGGCGTCGGACAGGTCGGGCAGCACGATGTCGGCCCCGGCCTCCCGCAGCTCGGAGGCCACCGACCGCCCCGAGGCGACCCCGATCATCGCGGCCCCGCCGATCTTCGCCGCCTGCACGTCGCGCGTCGAGTCCCCGATCACGACGGTGTTGGCCGCGGTGAACGGCGTGCCCAGCCGCTGCCTGGCCCGCGACTGCGCGACCTGCAAGAGGGTCGCCTTGGGGTAGACCTCCTCGCCGTACCCCCCGAGCTCGAAGTCGACGTGCTTGTCGAGCCCGAACGCCTTCAGCTTGTGCACCGCGTTGCTCTTGATCGTCCCGGTCAGCACCGTCTGCACCACGCCGTCGAGCCGCGACACCGAGCGCAGCGCGTCCTTGGCCCCGGGCATCATCCGCCCCTCCTTCGCCAGCCGCCCCCGCCGGTCGGCGAAGGCCGTGGCCAGCGCCGACAGGAACCGGGGCAGGTGGTCGTCCTCGGCGACGACGCCGTTGACGGCGAGCGTCTCGAAGACGATCTCGGAGTCGGGCCGGCCCAGCGGGGGCACGAGCTTGACCAGCGGACGCCCGGTCACCCGGCGGAACGCCTCGGCGTAGGCGTCTCTGGTCACGATGGCCACGTCGACCAGCGTGAGATCGACGTTCCACAACACCAGGCGGTTGATGGCTGCCTCCTGAGAGATCCCCTGCGAAGGGTACGCCCGTCGCCCCGGATCAGGGCTCTCGGCCGGGCCATTCAAGCACGGCAGAGCGCGTTCAGGCGTAGTCGAGCGCGTCGGCGAGCCGGTCGACCACCGGCAGGCCGGTCTCCTTGAGCTGCTCCCTGGTGGTCATCCCGCCGGTGTAGAGCACCGCCCTGGCCCCCACGTGCCGCGCCGCGAGCCCGTCGTCCACGCTGTCGCCGATCACGAGGATCTCGCTCGGGTCGACGCCGATGGCCTTGATGTGCGCGGCCATGTGCGCGGCCTTCTCCCCGCCGAGGGCGCCGACCAGGCCGTCGATCCTGGTGAAGTGCCCGCTGATGCCGAACGAGTCGACCTTCGGCACCAGGTGGTCGTGCGGCGCCATGGAGCAGAGCGACTGCGTGCCCGGCCAGCTCTTCAGCACGACCTCGGCGCCCGCGGCCAGCTCGCACACGTCGCAGAGCCGGTAGTAGTGCCGGTGGAAGCCGTCGTCGAGCGCCTGCCACTCGCCCTCGGCGAGCCGGCGGCGGAGCAGGCGCTCGTAGGCGAGCCAGACGGGGCGGGTGTAGACGGCGCGGAAGCCGTCGAGCGTCAGCTCGGGCAGCGCGTACGGCTTGAAGATCTCGTTCGTGGCTCCGACCACTGCCTCGGAGTCGTGAAAAAGGGTGCCGTTCCAGTCCCAGACAATGTGCTTCGTCATCATGCCTAGCCTAACCGGCAAGCATGACATTCCGGGCAACCGGCGCCACCATCGGGCGGCCGCCGGCCGCCCGCCCGGTGTCACGGACGCAGCAGGTCAGGGATCTCCTGGGTGGCGTACCACATGAGCTCGTGGGCCTCGGCCCCGTCAACGGTGAAGCGCGCGTCGTCGTCGCCCGCGTCGGAGGCGGGCAGCGCGGCGATGGCGGCCTCGACGTCGGGCACCGCCTCCTCGTCGTCGATGTGCACCGCCGCCACCTTGGCCATCGGGATCGGCGCGGAGAGATGCACCCGGCCGCGCTCCTCCAGCTCGGCGCGGGCCGTGGCGGAGCGCTCGGGCACCTCGGCCGCGACGACCACCCGGCGGGGCGCGGGCGACAGGCCGTCGGCGCGGTCGGCTGCCAGCATGCGCAGCGAGGCGCGGGCCGCCTCGGTGAGCGCGACGTATTCGAGCTCCTCGGTGTCGCCCGAGGCGTACCACTCGATCAGCGCCGGGGTCACCGCGTAGCCGGTCAGCGGGGCCGGGCCCAGCTCTCCGGCCTCGACCGCCGCGGCCAGGGCCGGGAGGGTGCACGGCAGATAGACGCGCATGACGAACCTTTCCAAGAACGTGCGAGGGCTCCGCTGCGGGAGATCAGCCTCACCATAGCGCCTGGTCAAGAGCACGGCTGCGGCCCGCCCGCGCGGGGGCGGGCCGCTCGCCGCGCTACTTGCGCAGGGTGCGGCGGAGCATGGTCTCCAGCTCGCCGATCGTCGTCGCCGGGTCGCGGTGGTGGATGCCGGTGATGCCGAGCGCGCGGGCGGCCACGATGTTGGCCTCGATGTCGTCGATGAAGACGCACTCCTCGCCGGCCAGGCCGATCCGGTCGAGCGCGTGGTGGAAGATGCGCGGCTCGGGCTTGCGCATGCCGACCTCGCCGGAGATCACGACCGCGTCGAAGATCTCGTCCCAGCCGTCCCGGGGGTAGGTGTTGGACCAGGAGTTGGACAGCAGGCAGGTCTTCACGCCGCCGTCGCGTACGTCGCGCAGCATGTCGTACATGGCGTCCACCCGCTCGAACCCCGCGAACATGCGGTCCAGCAGCCCTTCGGCGACCGGCGGCACCCCGTCCAGGGTCACCAGCCGGGCGGCGAGGTCGCGCTCGAAGGCGGCGCCGTCGATCTCGCCGCGTTCGAGGGCGTGGACGAGGTTCTCGCCGTCGCCCTCCCGGTAGGCGTGGTCGATCAGCTCGCGCATGACGGCGTAGTACTGGGCCGGCTCGATCCGGTCGGCCGCGATCCACCGTGCGATGGAGTCGGAGAGGCTGGTCGTCAGCACCCCGCCCCAGTCAATGAGAACCCCCATAACCATCGTCCTAGGGTAGAGCGTCTCAGAAACGGTTTTAGCGCGACTCATCTCTTTATTTACTAACAAAACCCCACAAAAGGAGTGTCCGAAATGCCGGGTTAAGGTGTCTTTCCAGCGAAAGTCGCTACCCAGAAGGGACCGCCGTGCCGACGACGATCCTGATCACCTCCCCTGAAGAGTGGACCCCTCCGGGCTCCGAGCTCTTCCAGTTCGCCCCCATCATCCCCGGCGGGCCGGCGTGGTTCACCAAACCGGTCCTCATCGCCCTGCTCAGCGCGGTCATCGTCATCGCCCTGTGCTGGGCCGCGTTCGCCAGACCGAAGATCGTGCCGAGGGGCTGGCAGAACCTCGGCGAGTACGCCTACGACTTCGTACGCGACCAGATCGCCCGCCCCAGCCTCGGCAGGCACGCGGACCGCTGGATGGGCCTGCTCCTGACGATCTTCCTCACCGTGCTCGTCTGGAACCTGATGGGCGTCATCCCGTTCGTCCAGTTCCCCGTGGCCGCGCACATCGCCTTCCCGGTGGTGCTGGCCGTCTCCGTCTACGTCATCAAGGTCTACCTCGGCGTCCGGCACCACGGTGTGCGCGGCTACCTGCGCGGCATCGTGCACCTGGAGGGCATGCCCGGCTGGGCGTACGCCGTCTACGCCCCGCTGATCCTCGCCGAGGTGTTCGTCAACTCGCTGTTCACCCACTTCATCCGGCTGTTCGCGAACATGTTCGCCGGCCACATGCTGGTGGCCTTCTTCAGCTCGGTCGGCTTCTGGTTCCTGTTCGAGCGGCTCACCCCGCTCGGCGTGGGCCTGGGCGTGCTCGGCGTGGCGATGACCATCGTGATCACCGCGTTCGAGATGTTCATCCAGTTCCTCCAGGCGTTCCTGTTCGCCATGCTCGCCGCGATGTTCATCGCCAGCGGGCTGGAGGGCTCGCACTAGTCCCCCGCGCGGGCGGCCAGCCTGCGGTGCTCGGGCGAGCGCAGCACGTCGGCCGCCCGCCGCGCCGAGGCCACGGGCGCCTCGGTCAGCAGCCCCCGGTTGTGCTTGAGCGTCAGCAGCCGGGTGACCGACTGGTCGAGGCGCTCGGCGGAGATCCGGCCCGACTTCACCGCCGCCAGCACCGCCCGGTAGGCCCTGGGCAGGTTGTTGGGCATGAGCAGGATGTCGGCGCCGGCCAGCACGGCCCGCACCGCGATCTCGCCGTCGTCGTACTTCTTGCGCACCCCGCCCATGTTGAGCGCGTCGGTCGAGATCACGCCCTTGAAGCCGAGCTTGTCGCGCAGCAGGCCGGTCAGGATCGGCTTGGACAGCGTGGCCGGGTCGCCGGAGGGGTCGAGCTTGGGGAAGACGATGTGGGCGCTCATCACCGCGTCCACCCCCGCGTCGATCGCGGCCCTGAACGGCGGCGCGTCGATGCGCTCCCACTCCGCCTTCGTGTGCTTGATCACCGGCAGCCCGGTGTGGCTGTCGACGTTGGTGTCGCCGTGGCCGGGGAAGTGCTTGGCGGTGGCGGCGATCTTCGCATCGCCGAAGCCCTTGACCGCCGCGGCCACCATCTTCGCGACCCGCTTCGGGTCGTCGCCGAAGGCCCGGCGGCCGATGACGGGGTTGCGCGGGTTGACGTTGACGTCGGCGACGGGGGCGAAGTCGAGGTTGACGCCGAGCGCGCGCAGCTCCTCGCCGGTCGCCCTGGCCACCTCGCGGGACAGGCCGGTGTCGCCGGTCGCCCCGATCTCGCCGGCGCCGGGGAAGTCCGTCATGAGGGCGGACATCCTGGACACCAGGCCGTTCTCCTGGTCGGTGCTGATCAGCAGCGGCACCTTCCCGGAGGCCCGCTGCAGGCCGTTGGTGAGGCCGACGACCTGGCTGACGCTCTTGACGTTCTGCGGGAAGAGGATCACGCCGCCCAGGTGGTATTTGGCGATCACCTTGGCCGGGGTCCTGGCGGAGTATCTGGCCTGGTTCTCGCCGGAGACGGTGTCGGCCGTGGTGCCGTACAGGACGGGCATGAAGAGCTGGCCGACCTTCTCCTCGGTGCTCAGCCGCGCCAGCACGCGCTGCACCGGGCTCTGCTGGGGCGTCGTGCTGACCGTCCGCGGCGACGGGAGCGACGTCCGCGCGGGCGGGGCGGCCTTGCCTCCGGTCGGCTCCGCGCCCACCGAGCCGCCGCCACCGCCGCACGCGGCGAGCGCGATCACCAGAAGCCCTGCCGTACCGATCCGTCCACGCATGACATCAAAGGTATCCATGTGACGACCCGGCTCGGGCAGGCGCTTACCGAAACCGGGCGGAACTACAACCCCAGCCTGTCGAGTCCGGGCAGGTGGGCGCGGGCCAGGGCGCGCGCGTCGGCCGACGAAGATCCCGTGCGCGCCGCCTCCGCCGCGTCCCGGCACTGCTCCAGCGTGTGCGCGGCCAGCCCGGCGCGCACGGCCGCCAGCGCGGAGGGCGCCATCGACAACGAGGTGGCCCCGAGCCCGGTCAGCACGCAGGCCAGGCCGGGGTCGGCGGCGGCCTCGCCGCAGATCCCGCACGGCTTGCCGGCCCGCGCCGCGGCCCGCGCGGTGGTGGCGACCAGGTCGAGCAGGGCCGGCTGCCAGGGATCGTGCAGCGCGCTCATCGCGCCGAGCTGGCGGTCGGCGGCGAAGGTGTACTGGCTCAGGTCGTTGGTGCCGATCGAGACGAAGTCGACCAGGTCGAGCAGGTCGTGGGCGCGCAGCGCGGCGGACGGGATCTCGATCATCACGCCGACGTCCGTCAGCCCCTTGTCGCCGCACTCCCTGGCGAACCACGCGGCCTCCTCGGCCGTGGCCACCATCGGCGCCATCACGCGCACCCCGCCGACGGCCGCCAGCGCGTCGAGCTGCACGTCCATCACCTCGGGGTAGCGGGCGAACCTGCGCAGCCCCCGCTCCCCCAGCGCCGGGTTCGCCTCGGGGGACGCGGGCAGGAACGCCAGCGGCTTGTCCGCGCCGCCGTCGAGCGTGCGCACCACCACCGGGCCGCCGGGGAACGCCTCCACCGCCGCCCGGTAGGCCCGCTCCTGCTCCTCTGCGGAGGGCGGCTCGGCCCGGTCGAGGAAGAGGAACTCGGTCCGGTAGAGCCCGACGCCCTCGGCCCCCGCCGCCACGGCGGCGTCCAGCTCGGCCGGGCCGCCCACGTTGGCCAGCAGCGGCACCGCGTGGCCGTCGGCGGTCACGCCGGGTCCGGACCATGACGCGAGGGCGGCCTGCCGGGCGGTGGCGGCGCCGACCGCGTCGGCCACGTCCGACTCGGCGGGCTCCACGCGCACCTCGCCGGAGGTGCCGTCCACCATGACCTGCACGCCGCGCGGGATGCGGGTCGCGCCGGGACAGGCCACGACGGCGGGCAGCCCCATCGACCTGGCCATGATCGCGGTGTGGCTGGTCGGCCCGCCCTCCTCGGTGACGAACGCGACCACGTCGTCCCTGGACAGCAGCGCGGTGTCGGCGGGGGCGAGGTCTCTGGCGACCAGCACGTACGGCTCCGCCGGCGCGACCGGCAGCCCCGGCATGGCCTGCCCGTTGAGCAGCGCGATCACGCGGTCCCTGATGTCGCCCAGCTCGGCCGCCCGCTCACCGAGGTATCCGCCGGACCCGGCCAGCACGTCCCGATATTTCGTGAAAGCCTCGAAGACCGCCCGGGGGGCGGCCAGGCCGCGGTCGATCAGGGATCTCACCTTCACGACCAGACCGGGGTCCTCGGCCATCAGCGCCTGGGCCTTGAGGATCTCCTCGGCCTCGCCGCCCGCCTGGTTGCCGCGGGCCTCCAGCTCGCCCGCGACCTGCGTGAGCGCGGCCATCGCGCGCTCTTTCTCCTGCTCCGCCTCACCGGTGTAGGTGGCGCCCTCGGGGGGTTCGGGCACGGAGACGGTCAGCACATAAGAGGGGCCGTGCCCGATGCCCGGGCTGACCCCCACCCCCCGGAGGTTCATGGGGTACTGGCGATCTTCGCCAGCTCGTCGAGCACCTCTTCGGAGCCCTCACCCTCCGCGGAGATCACCACGGTCTCGCCCTGACGGACGTCGAGCGCCATGATGGCCAGGATGCTCTTGCCGTTGACCGGGCCGCCGCCGTGAGGCTTCTGCACCGAGATGTCCATCGGCGCCAGCTTGGCCCGCTGAACGAACGTCGCCGCCGGCCGGGCGTGCAGCCCCACTTCCGCCGCCACGGTGACCTTACGCTCACCCATGTCGTCACTCCTCCTTCTGTGCCGGTCCAGACCAGCCGGACCTCGGATGTCAACGTCGGCCGATCGCGCTCAAATCGGGCGACCCACTTCATTGTGACGGGTCCGACCGATACTCTCGCGACTGCGACCGAACAGCGCCGGGCGGCCGCTATTCCCACCGGAAGAGCTCGTCCCCCACGTGCACCGTCCCCTCGGTCACCCCGGTCACCTCGGCCGGGAGCGCGTCGAGCGCGACGACCGGGCAGACCGGCGAGCGCCCGCCCGCCTCGATGACGGCCGGGTCCCAGGCCACCACCGGCTGACCGGCGCTGACCCTGTCTCCCTCCGCCGCCAGAAGCTGGAACCCCTCCCCCTTGAGCTGGACCGTGTCGATCCCCAGATGCACCAGCACGCCCTTGCCGTCGTCTCCCACGATGACGTAGGCGTGCGGATGCAATTTCATTATCTTCCCCGCTATGGGAGCCACGGCCTTGCCCGGCCCCCTCAGCGGATCGATCGCCGTTCCCGGCCCGACCATGCCGGCGGAGAACACCGGATCGGGTACGGCGTCCAACCCCACGGCCGCCCCCTCGACCGGGGCGAGAACAGTCGTCATGGTCTCGCCCTTAGCCGATGATGTCCTCGATGTCGCTGGCGATCGTGTCGGCCTCCGGTCCGACGACGACTTGGACCACGTTCCCCGCCGCCATCACGCCATGCGCGCCGGCCGCTCTGAGTGCCGGCTGGTCGACCTTCGAGGCGTCGCGCACCTCGGTCCGCAGCCGGGTGATGCAGGGCTCTATCTCGATGATGTTGTCGGCGCCGCCCAGCGCGGCGATGATCGCGTTCACGTCCGCCGCCATCCGGTCCTCCTTAGGATGAGCACTCTGACCAGGCTAGATCAGTCTGTCTGAGTGACCTTGTTCAGGCCGCGCGGCGCGTCGGGGTCGATGCCGAGCCTGCGGGCCAGCGCCTCGGTGAGGAGCTGGCCGGGCACGATCAGGCCCATCGGGGCCAGCCACTCGGGCAGGTCGGGACCGTTCAGCGCGGCCGTGCCCGCCCCCGCCAGCCCCTCGCCGCCCCCGATCGTGTACGCCGCCGCGCCCGCCGCCACCACCCGCTCGGCCAGCGCCACGGTGCCCTGCAGCGTCGGGCTGTGCTCGGCGGCCACCAGCAGCGCCGGCGTGTCGGCGTCCACCACGGCGATCGGGCCGTGCAGCAGGTCGGCGTACGACAGGCCCATGGCGTGCAGGTAGCAGGCCTCCTTGAGCTTCAGCGCGGTCTCCAGCGCCGTCGAGAACGCCAGCCCCCGCCCCGACACGACCACGCCCGGCTTGTCGAGCAGCCCCTCGACCACGGCCTCCAGGTCGCCCGGCTCGGCGATCAGCTTCTCCACCGCCTCGGGCACCCGCCGCAGCTCGTCGGCGTCCACGTCCGCGCCCAGCCCGATCGCGAGCACCGCCAGCGCCGCGAGCTGCGTCGTGTACGTCTTCGTCGCCGGGACGGCCTTCTCCTCGCCCGCCACCGTGCACAGCGCCACGTCGGCCTCCTGGGCCAGCGGGCTGTCCTCGCCGCCGTTCGTGATGCCGACGGTCCTCGCCCCGCACTCCTTCGCCCAGGCCAGCGTCTCGACGATCTCCTCGGTCCGCCCCGACTGCGAGATCGCCACGGCCAGCACGCCGTCGAGGTCGAGCCGGCGCTTGTACGTCGTCGCGATCGACGGCGCCGCCAGCGCCGAGAGCCGGCCGGCGTGCGATTCGACCAGGTAACGCCCGTACACTGCTGCGTTGTCGGAGGTGCCGCGGGCGATGAACAGCAGCTGCCTGGTCTGCTCGCCGATGGCCTTGATCTCGTCGATCTTGGGGAGCAGGGAGTCCAGTGTGGCGCGCAGCGCGGTCGGCTGCTCGGCGATCTCGCTGCGCATCTTGGTGGTCATCTCGGGCCCATCCCTCAACTCATTGCGGTTCAGACTTGACCGTCTTTCGCGACGTGTGGTCTAGTCCGGACTAGACCAGTACGAACCATAGCCCATGACCCAGATAGAGACGAGGGGAGGATCCGTGGCGCACATCGATCCGGACAGCCCGGTGCCCAAGTACTTCCAGCTTCGCGAGATCCTGCTGGACCTCATCGACAGCGACGAGCTCAGCATCGGCGCGGCCATCCCCTCCGAGCGGGAGTTGTGCCAGCGCTTCGGCCTGTCCAGGATGACCGTGCGGCAGGCCGTGGACCACCTCGTGTCCGAGGGCCGCCTGCACCGCGTGCCCGGCAAGGGGACGTTCGTCGCCCGGCCGAAGATCGAGCTGGCGCTCCAGCTCACGTCCTTCACCGACGACATGAGGGCGCGCGGCATGATCCCCGGCTCGCGCGACCTCGACCGCCGCATCGTGCGCGCCAGCGCCCACCTGGCCAAGGAACTGGGCATCCAGCCGGGCGAGGAGGTGCACTTCATCGAGCGCCTGCGCACGGCCGACGGCGAGCCGCTGTCGATCGAGCGGGCCCACATCCCGGTCAAGCTCGCCCCCGACCTCGCCGACCACGACCTCTCCGACAGGTCGCTGTACGAGCTGCTGGAGCGACGCTACGGCCTGGTCATGGACGCCGGCGAGCTGACCATCGACGGCGGGCTCGCCGACCCGAGCGACGCCGACCTGCTGAAGCTGCCGCGCGGCGGGGCCGTGCTGCTGTTGCAGCGCAGGTCGTTCTCCGGCGGGGTCTGCGCGGAGCTGGGCGTGTCCACGTACCGCGCCGACCGCTACCAGCTGCGCACCAGCCTCGAAATGCCCGTCCGCCGCGGCTGAGCCCCACGAGGAGAGCCGGCCCACCCACCCGTGCCGCGGCGGGCCGGGCTTCCGCCCCGGATCTCAGCAGCCGACCGGCCTCCCACCTGCTTCGGCGGCCGGCTTCCCGGCTTCCCGGAGGACCCCCATGACTCCCGGCACCGCGTCGTAGGCGCCCGCACGGACTGAGGCCCAGTCCCCGGAGGACCCCCTATGACTCCCGGCACCCCCCACGCCTCGGAGGAACGCCCGGTGAACGAGACCACCGCCGCCCGGCCTTCGCCGTTCGCGCGCGTGATGACCATGCTGCAGCGGCTGGGGCGCTCCCTCATGCTGCCCATCGCCGCCCTGCCCGCGGCGGCCCTGCTGCAGCGCTTCGGCCAGCCCGACATGCTCGGCTCGAACGGCGCCGAGCCGGGCGGCCTGGCCGACGTCGCCGGGATGGCCTGGATGAACGAGGTGGCCGGCGTGCTGGCCGCCGCCGGGGCGGCCCTGTTCGACAACCTGCCGCTGCTGTTCGCCGTGGGCGTCGCGATCGGCTTCGCCCGCAAGTCCGACGGCTCCACCGCGCTCGCCGCCGTGGTCGGCTACCTGGTCTTCGACCGCGTGACGAAGGCGATGTTCTTCGAATCGGACATCAGGGACACCGTCTCCATCAAGGTGGTCGAGGAGCAGGGCATCAAGGAGATCATCGACCACGGCCTGCAGAACCCCACCAAGGTCCTCGGCGGCATCGTCATCGGCCTGGTCGCCGCCCTGCTCTGGCAGCGTTTCCACCGCATCAAGCTGCCGTCCTGGCTGGCGTTCTTCGGCGGGCGGCGCTTCGTGCCGATCATCACCTCCATCGTCGCGCTGCTCATCGGCGTGGCCTTCGGCTGGCTCTGGCCGGTGATCGGCGAGTGGATCCGCCACGCCGGCGAGGCCCTGGCCGCCAGCGGCCCGATCGGCACCGGCGTCTACGGCCTGATCAACCGCCTGCTGATCCCCCTCGGCCTGCACCACTTCGTCAACTCCGTGGTCTGGTACGTGGTGCCGCAGTGCGACGTCGGCGGCCGGGTGCTGGGCGGCGACTGGAACTGCTACTTCGGCGGCGCCCCGGAGTCGGGCCAGTTCATGGCCGGCTTCTTCCCCGTCATGATGTTCGCCCTGCCGGCCGCCGCCCTGGCCATGTGGCGCGCGGCCCCCGAGCACCGGCGCGCCACGGTGGGCGGCATCATGCTGTCGGCGGCGCTGGCGTCGTTCGTCACGGGGATCACCGAGCCGATCGAGTTCGCCTTCATCTTCGTGGCGCCGCTGCTGCTGGTGGTGCACGCGATCCTGACGGGCCTGGCGATGGCCCTGACCATGCTCATCGGCGGGCAGCTCGGCTTCGGCTTCTCCGCCGGCCTGCTCGACCTGCTCCTGAACGCCAGCAAGTCGAACACCGAGAACCTGCCCGGCATCCTGGCGCTGGGCCTGGTCTACGGCGTGGTCTATTACGTCGTGTTCACGTTCCTCATCCGCCGGCTGAACATCATGACCCCCGGCCGGGAGCCCGAACCCGACGTCGACTCAGGCGAACCCCCCGACCGCCCGCCAAGCACCCCCGCCTGACCCCCGGCGGCCACGGGCTCCGGCCGCGCGAGCAGCCGCCGGCGCGTTCCCGCAGCTCCGCCACGGGGTAGTAACCCCCCGATCCCCCGCGAAACGACACGAACGCGTGCGGGGGTGACGCGACCATGCAGCACTCGTCCGAGCCCCCGCCCGAGCCACCGGTCGAGCCACCGTCCGGACCACCGCCCGAACCGCCCGCCCAGCCACCGTCCGGACCGCCGGCTGAGACACCGTCCGGACCGCCCTCCTCGCCGTCAGGAGCCCTGCGGGGGATGCCGTGGGTGTCGTCGGCGTTCGCCGTGCTGCAGCGCGTCGGCCGCTCGCTCATGCTGCCCATCGCGGTGCTCCCGGCCGCCGGCCTGCTGTTCCGCTTCGGCCAGGACGACCTGCTCGGCGCGGACGGTCTCGGCGCCGTCCTGCCCGGGCTCCTCCCGGCCGCCAAGATCATGGCCGCAGCCGGCGGCGCGCTCTTCGACAACCTGCCGCTGCTGTTCGCGATCGGCGTGGCGATCGGCTTCGCCCGCAGGTCCGACGGCTCCACCGCGCTGGCGGCCCTGGTCGGCTACCTGGTCTTCGACCGCGTGACCAAGACCCTGTTCTTCGAGGCCGGGCAGGGCGCCGTCCACACCAAGGTCACGCTGATCCTCCAGAACGGCACTCCCGCGCTCGACCTGGGCGCCCAGAACCCCACCGGCGTCCTGGGCGGCATCCTCATGGGCATCACGGCCGCCCTCCTGTGGCAGCGCTTCCACCGCCTCAAACCGCCCGCCTGGCTGGCCTTCTTCGGCGGGCGCCGCTCGGTGCCCATCCTCACCGCCGTCGCCGGCCTGGTCCTCGGCGTGCTCTTCGGCCTCCTCTGGCGGCCGGTCGGCGACTGGCTGGCGCAGGCGGGCGACTGGCTCACGGCCCACGGCACGGTCGGAACGGGCATCTACGGCGTGGCCAACCGCCTGCTCATCCCCGCCGGCCTGCACCATTTCCTCAACACCATCGTCTGGTTCACGCTGCCCGAGTGCCACGCGGGCGTGAACGGCGCGACCCGCGACGCCACGGGCGACCTGAACTGCTATTTCGCCGGGGAGCAGGGCGCGGGCGTGTTCATGACGGGCTTCTTCCCCGTCATGATGTTCGGCCTGCTCGGAGCCGCCATCGCCATGTGGCGCGCGGCCCCGCCGGACCGCCGCCGGTCGGTCGGCGGCATCATGCTCTCGGCCGGTCTGACCGCGTTCGTCACGGGCATCACGGAACCCCTGGAGTTCGCCTTCATCTTCGTGGCGCCCGCCCTGTTCGTCGCGCACGCCCTCCTGACCGGCCTGTCGATGGCCCTGATGGCCGAACTCGGCGCCCGCCTGGGCTTCACGTTCTCCGGCGGGGCCATCGACCTGCTGCTGAACGCGGGCAAGTCCAACACGCACGGGCTGGGGCTGGTCGTGGGGTTCGGCGTGGCGTACCTGCTGCTGTACTACGCCCTCTTCACGATCCTGATCCGCCGCCTCGACCTCCCCACCCCCGGCCGCGAACCCACCCCCGCGTAGGACCCGGCGGACCCGGCGAATCCGCCGTCCCCCAGGGTTTGGGGTTTCCGTGACGCGCGCCATTCGCGGCCGGAACACCACGTCACTCCCGCCCCAGGGAATCCAGCTTTCGACAGCCTTTTCCGCGAAAAAGGACAAACTCTGCCGCCCACCGTGGAAGTTGGCGCGTTCTGTATTCCTGGGCCGGGCCGAAAACTCGTTATAGCGACTCTTTATCGCATGCCAAGAATCGGAGGAGCACATGTCCCCGGCGACCCGCATCGGCCTGACCCCCGCCCCCGAGCCGCGTCCCGGCGAGGAGCCCCGGACCCCGCGGACCCAGGGCGCCCTGGCCCTGGACCCGCACCGCATGGTGTGGGGTCCACCGGGCACGACACCGGACGAACGCACCCTACGGCGCCTGGCCCAGGCCCTGGCCGAGGTGCTCGCCGGCCGCCGGCCGCCGGAGACGCTGGCCGACCGGCTCACCGACCACGCCTACCGCGACCTGGTGCGCGCGGGCCGCATGCTCCCGGCCGGCAGCGCCCCGTTCGCCGGCAGCGTGCACGGAAAGGAGCCCCGGGACGGCGTCATAGAGATGTGCGCCCTCGTGCACTGCGGCGACCGCAACCACGTCCTGGCCGTACGCGTCGAACGGCGCGGCGTGCAATGGTTGTGCACCGATTTCGAAACGGCCTGACGAACCCGCACACCACATGAAAGACCCCCACCTCCATGGAACGGGAGGTGGGGGTCTCGGGGAGCGTGGGAACGATCAGGCGGCGTTCTTCGGGTCTCCGTGGCAGCGCTTGTACTTCTTGCCCGAGCCACACGGGCAGGGCGCGTTGCGCTCGACGTTGCCGTATGCCGCCCGCTCCGCCTGGGTGGTGCGGACCTTCACGTGCTCGACCTCGCCCTGCTCACCGGGAGCGGAGTATTCGAGCTCGGCGGGACGCTCGGGGCCGCGCAGGCCGCGCGCGATGATCGAGCGCGTCTCCGCGATCGCGGCGTCCTCTTCCGCGACGATCGGATTTTCCTGCACCTCCACCTCGAGGTTGAACAGGAAGCCGACGGAGTCCTCCTTGATGCCCTCGAGCATCGCGGTGAACATCTCGAAGCCCTCGCGGGCGTATTCGATCTTCGGGTCCTTCTGCGCGTAGGCCCGCATGCCGATGCCCTCGCGCAGGTAGTCCATCTCGTAGAGGTGCTCGCGCCACTTGCGGTCGAGCACCGAGAGGATCACGCGACGCTCCAGGTCGCGCATGGTCTCCGCGCCGAACTCCTCCTCGCGCCGGTCGTAGGCGGCCAGCGCGTCGGCCTTGACCTTCTCGCTGATCAGCTCGGCGCTCAGTTCCTCGCGGCCGCCGGCCTCCTCGACGAGGTTGTCGATCGTGATGGAGATCGGGTAGAGCTCCCCGAACGCCTTCCACAGCTTCTCGAGGTCCCACTCCTCGGCGAAGCCCTCGGAGGTGGCGCCCTGGACGTAGCCGTCGATCACCTCGCCGATGAAGCCGCGCACCTGCTCGTGCAGGTCGGCGCCCTCCAGGACGCGCAGGCGCTCGGCGTAGATGACCTTGCGCTGGCGGTCCATGACCTCGTCGTACTTCAGAACTTCCTTGCGGATCTCGAAGTTCTGCTGCTCGACCTGGTGCTGGGCGGAGGCGATGGCCTTGGAGACGATGCCGGACTCGATCGGCTGGTCGTCGGGGATCTGCAGCCTGGTCATGATCATCTCGACCCTGGCCGAGTTGAACAGGCGCATCAGGTCGTCGCCGAGCGACAGGTAGAAGCGCGACTCGCCGGGGTCGCCCTGACGGCCGGAACGACCGCGCAGCTGATTGTCGATGCGGCGCGACTCGTGCCGCTCGGTGCCCAGGACGTAGAGGCCGCCCAGCTCGGTGACCTCGTCGTGCTCGGCCTTGACCGCGGCCCTGGCCTTCTCCAGCGCCTCGGGGTAGGCCTTCTCGTATTCCTCCGGCGTCTCGACCGGGTCGAGGCCGCGCTGGCGCAGCTCCAGGTCGGCGCGGAACTCGGAGTTGCCGCCGAGCATGATGTCGGTGCCTCGACCGGCCATGTTGGTGGCGACGGTGACGGCGCCCTTGCGGCCGGCCTCGGCGATGATCGACGCCTCACGCGCGTGGTTCTTCGCGTTGAGCACCTCGTGCGGCACGCCGCGCCGCTTGAGCGCCTTGGACAGCCGCTCCGACTTCTCCACCGAGGTGGTGCCGACGAGCACCGGCTGGCCGGCCTCGTAGCGCTGCTTGATGTCCTCGACCACCGCGTCGAACTTGGCGTCCTCGGTCTTGTAGACCACGTCGGGCTGGTCCTTGCGGATCATCGGCCGGTTGGTCGGGATCGGGACGACGCCGAGCTTGTAGGTCTGGTGGAACTCGTTGGCCTCGGTGGTCGCCGTGCCGGTCATGCCGGCCAGCTTCTTGTAGAGGCGGAAGTAGTTCTGCAGGGTGACCGTGGCGAGAGTCTGGTTCTCGTCCTTGATCTTCACGCCCTCTTTGGCCTCGATGGCCTGGTGCATGCCCTCGTTGTAGCGGCGGCCGTGCAGGATGCGGCCGGTGAACTCGTCGACGATCAGGACCTCGCCGTCGGCGACGATGTAGTCCTTGTCCTTCTTGAACAGCTCCTTGGCCTTGAGCGCGTTGTTCAGGAAGCCGACGAGGTGGGTGTGCTCGGGCTTGTAGAGGTTGTCGATGCCGAGCCAGTCCTCGACCTTCTCGACGCCGGACTCCAGGATGCCGACCGTGCGCTTCTTCTCGTCGACGATGTAGTCGCCGGTGCTCTCCTCGCCCGGGTTCTTCGCCTCGACGCCCCTGCGCAGGCGGGGCACGATCTTGGCGAACTCGGTGTACCACTTGCCCGACTGCTCGCCGGGGCCGGAGATGATCAGCGGCGTGCGGGCCTCGTCGATGAGGATCGAGTCGACCTCGTCGACGATGGCGAAGAAGTGACCGCGCTGCACGCACTCGTCGAGCGACCACGCCATGTTGTCGCGCAGGTAGTCGAAGCCGAACTCGTTGTTGGTGCCGTAGGTGATGTCGGCTTCGTACTGCTTGCGGCGCTCGTCGGGCTGCTGGCCCGACACGATGCAGCCGACCTCGAGGCCGAGGAAGCGGTGCACCCGCCCCATGGTCTCGGCGTCACGCTTGGCCAGGTAGTCGTTGACCGTGATGACGTGGACGCCCTTGCCCGCGATCGCGTTGAGGTAGGACGGCAGGGTGCAGGTCAGCGTCTTGCCCTCACCGGTCTTCATCTCGGAGATGTTGCCCAGATGAAGGTTGGCGCCGCCCATGATCTGCACGTCGTAGGGCCGCTGGCCGAGCACGCGGCGGGCCGCCTCGCGCACGGTCGCGAACGCCTCGGGAAGCAGATCGTCGAGGGATTCGCCGTCGGCATGGCGCTGCTTGAACTCCTCCGTCAGCGCACGCAACTCCGCGTCGGACAGGCTCGTGAAGTCGTCCTCGATGGAGTTGACCTGGTCTGCGATCCGCCTGAGCTTGCGCAGGATCTTGCCTTCGCCGGCACGTAGGATCTTGTCGAGAATGGCTGCCACTTTATGTAAAGCTCCTCGCAGGTCTTCCCCGGCGGCGCCGCCAGGAGGAGAGGCCGAGACAAACTTCCCCGCTTGCCATCGTAGGCGGTTCCGCAACCAGACACAGCCACCGTGACGACGAGGGCGCAGAACCTGTCTGGGAGAATGGGTCAAGGCAGAGGGTATGCCGGTTGAGAGCCGGCTCGCACCGATAGCGCGATAACCGGCAAAGGAAGGATTAGCCATGGTTGAGGGGAAGAAGTCAGAGCATACGGAGAATCTCGGCAGCCACGGCGGGCGGGCCTCTTCGTGGCTCGCGGTGACGGTGATGCTGGTGGGAACCATCGTGGCCGGCTTCGGGCTGACGGCTGCCAACTGGACGCTCGTCTGGATCGGCGCCGGGGTCTTCGTCGTCGGCGGTGTCCTCGCCCTCGTCTTCGACATCTTCACGGACGTCGTGATCGACGCGCCGCGTGTCGGCATGCGCGCTGAAGATCACCGCTGACTCTGGCCTCACCGGCGGGGGGCCCCCCCCCGGGCCGCCCGCCGCCGCCCCTCCAGCCCCCCCCCCTTTCCCCCCCCCGCCCCCCCCCCCCCCCCCGCGGCCCCCCCCCCCGGGGCCCCCCCCCCCCCCGCCATTCCAGCCCCACCCCGTTCCACCCCGCGGCCGCCGCTGACGCGATTCCACCGCCGGTTCCCTTGCTTCCTCGGGACCGCCGCCCATCGCGATTCCACCCCGGCCCCCTTGCACCCCCGGGGCCGGCCGCCATCGCGACTCCGCCTCATCGCCTCCCTTTCCCTGCGTCCGCCCGCGCGTCCCGTTTTGTCGGTCCCCGCGACTAGATTGCTCGCATGCATCGCCATATGGAGTCTCGGGCATGACCGGTGCGACCGACCTGACGGCCGACGAGGCGCGCCGGGTCATCCTGCGTTCACAGGGGTTCATCGGCGCCGACGCGCGCAAGGGCGGGGTGCACGCGATGCTGCGCAGGCTGGGCGCCGTGCAGCTCGACACGATCTCGGTGCTGGCCCGCTCCCACGAGCTGGTCGCCTACGCCCGCCTGGGCGCGGTGGGCCGTGCCAAGATCGAGCGCGCCTACTGGCACGACCCCGCCCAGAGCTTCGAATACTGGTGCCACGCCGCCTGCATCCTGCCCATCGAGCACTGGCCGCTCTACTCGTTCCGCCGCCGGGCCTTCCGCAACCGGCGCTACCGCTGGCACGAGGTGCCCGACGGCGTGGAGAAGCTGCTCGACCAGGTCCGCGAGTCGGGCCCGCTGACGACGTCCGACGTGGGCGGCGCCAAGAACGGCGGCCCCTGGTGGGACTGGTCCGATTCCAAGATCGGCCTGGAGTGGCTGCTCGACATCGGCGAGCTGGTCTGCAGCCGCCGCGTCGGCTGGCGCCGCGTCTACGACCTGGCCGAGCGCGTGGTCCCCGCCGACCTGCTGGCCGACGACCTGTCCGACGAGGAGTGCGTCGTGCGCCTGGCGGCCATCGCGGGCCGTTCCCTCGGCGTGGCCAACCGCACCGACCTCATCGACTTCCTGCGCCTGAAGGGCCACTACGCCGCCATCCTCGACGAGGTCCTGCTCAGCGGCGCGGCGGGCCTGGTGCCCGTCACCGTCTCGGGCTGGGCGGGCAGGAAGGGCCAGGCCAACGCGTGGGCCGACCCGGCGGCCCTGGAGTCGGAGCCGCGCGGGCGCCACCGCACGACGCTGGTGTCGCCGTTCGACTCGCTCATCTGGCACCGGGGGCGCACGGAGCGGGTGTTCGGCTTCACGTACACGCTGGAGCTCTACGTCCCCAAGCACAAGCGCGTGCACGGCTACTTCACGATGCCGGTGCTGGCCGGGGGGCGGCTGATCGGGCGCGTCGACCCGGCCCGCGAGGGCTCCACGCTGGTGGCCAGGCAGCTCAGCCTGGAGCCCGGGCTCTCCCCCGCCAAATGGGCCGACGCGCTGAGCGACGCGCTGTGGTCGGCGGCCGAATGGGTGGGCTGCGACTCCGTACGCGTCGACCGCGCCGACCCACCGGAGCTGCTCCCCATCCTGAACGCCCCGCGCTCCGCCCCTGCATGAGGCGCTCCCGGGCCTCGTGAGCCCCGGGCTCTCGGGCCCGCGGCTCTCAGAGCTTCACGGACCTCGCCTCTCGGGCCCGCGGCTCTCAGGGCTCTCAGGGTTTCACCACGGGCCCGGGCACTCGGGCCCGCGGCTCTCAGGGCATCACGGGTCCGCGCTCCGGTCTTCCGGGGCTCGGACCGTCAGAGCTCCCGGCTCGTGAGGCTCTCCGAGCGCCGCGTCGGGGGCTGGGGTGCCGGGTGGCTCAGGTGATCTCCAGCATGCGCTCCCGCACGGCGTAGACCACGGCCTCCATCCGCGAGTGCAGCTGCAGCTTGTCGAGGATGTTGCGGACGTGGTTCTTCACGGTGTTCTCGGAGATGAACAGCTGCTTGGCGATCTCCCGGTTGTTCATGCCCTTGGCGACCAGCCGCAGGACCTCCATCTCCCGGTCGGTCAGACGGGGGACGGGGAGCTGGGGCGGGCGTTCGGCCTCCTTGCGGCTCATGTTGGCGAACTCGCTGATGAGCTTGGCCGCCATCGCCGGGTTGATCAGCGACTGGCCTTCGTGCACGCCGCGCACCGCCGCGGGGACGTCATTGATCTGCACGTCCTTGAGCAGGTAGCCGGTGGCTCCCGCCTTGATGGCCTCGAAGAGGTCCTCTTCCTCGTCGCTCACCGTCAGCATGATGATGCGGGTGCTGGGCACGGAGGCCTTGATGCCCTTCGTCGCCTCGATCCCGTCCTGCCGGGGCATGCGCACGTCCATGAGCGCGACGTCGGGCATGAGGCGATCGGCCAGTTCGACCGCCTCCTGCCCGTCGCTCGCCTCACCGACCACCTCGATGTCGGGCTCGGCAGCCAGCGCCAGCGCCAGGCTCCTCCTGATCAGCTCGTGATCGTCGACGATCAGCACGCGGATCGGCTCGCTCGCCTGAGCGCGGGCCTCGCCAGACTCGGTCACAAGGCCTCCTTGATCCGCCTCGCGACGATCCGCCTCGCGCCTGCCGTTGCCTCGCTTCGCTCGCTCATCTCTGCCTGACTGAGCTCGCTCACGTCTCCTCCTCGTCGGGGGGCCAGAGCCGTCGAACCGCCATGATGGCACGTACCGGCGGCTCTCGGGGTGGTCGAGAAGATCTTTTAGCGCGCGATCAGGGCTCTACGAGCCGTAGCACGCCGTAGTTGTAGCCGCGCCGGTTGTAGACGACGCACGGCTGGCCGCTCTCCTTGTCACGGAACAGGTAGAAGTCGTGCCCGACCAGCTCCATCTCGAGCAGGGCCTGGTCGATGGTCATGGGTTCCGCTCGGTGGAACTTCTCCCGGACGATGAGCGGCCCGTCGCCGTCCATCTCGATCGGGACGATGTCGTCGTAGAGCTGGTCGCTCTTCTGCTGCAGCTCGTCCTCGTCGGGTTCGGCCTGTTCGGGGACGGCCGGCTGCGTGCGCGGCGCGAGGTCGGCCGCGTCGGGAAGGGTTGCGGTGATCTCCGCCACCGAGGGCGGGCAGTGGTTGCCGTGATGGACCTTGCGCCGGTCGGACAGCCGCCTGAGGCGGCCTTCCAGCTTGTCGAGGGCCAGGTCGAGAGCTGCGAATCGGTCGTCGGCCGAGGCCTCGGCGCGGATGGCCGGCCCTCGCGAGTGAATGGTGAGCTCGACGCGCTCCCGCTGTCCTGCGAGGCGCGGATTGCGTTCCTTCGACACCTCCACATCGACTCGGATGAGTTTGTTGTCCAGACGTTCGATCCTGGCCAGCTTGGTCGTCACGTGGTCGCGGAACCGATCACTCACTCCTGTGTGCCGGCCCTTGACGATGATGTCCATGCAACAGCCCCCCTTCGGTCTAACGACTGAGCAAGAGCGCCCGACAAAGTGCACGTCGGACGGGGTCTTCTGGCTGCCCTTCTGTCACCGTTACCCTCTTCCGACTCGGCGTCACCGGGAACTCGGAAGGCACCCGCCCGGCCGACCTGGTCTTCGACCCCACATCCGCCTGCTGAGGGTTTCGCAGCTCTGTTGCCACTACTGCCCTTCTCTCCTGACGGGGGACATCTGGACCCCCGGGAAGGCAGGACTTACCCCTAAGCCGCACCGTGATCGGTCGACAAAGAGTCGCCTTACGTGGACCGTTTTGCCTGCGGCTGGCATCGGCTAGCAGAGCCGGGGACCCCGACCCTGCGCAACCACGGACCCGAACGGGTGCCATGTAGGAACGCTATCCGCATCCTGCACGAATGTCAGCTTGCGGGTCGCCCAAAGGATCACCGTCCGTGATGTGCAGCAGGCCGGAAAGCGCCTTCCGATGCCCCGTTTAACCGATCGGCAACCCTTATGAGGGCGGGGGTCCCGTCCGCTGAGCAGCGGTCCCGCCGTAGCAGAGGAAGTGACATGTGACCTCCAGGTTAGAGTCACGATTTGGATCTTTCTTTACTCACCGTCACCAAACGGATTTCAAGATCTTCGGCGTGTCGCGCCTGCCGTCACGGCCAGAGGCGCCGCCACCCCCTCCGCGCGCAGCGCCCTGGCGGCCTCCGCGAGGGTGGCGCCGGTCGTGACGATGTCGTCCACGAGCAGCGCAAAGGCCACTGGAGGGCCTTTCGCGGCCGCCACGACCCTCAGCGACCCCGCCACGTTGGAGCCCCTCTCTGTGCAGCTCAGGCCCGCCTGGTCGGTGATCCGCCGGGCTTGACCCAGCGCCGCCCACACCGTCGCGCCCGCCAGCCCGGACGCCCGCAGCCGCCCGGCCACCAGCTCCGCCAGCCTGCCGACGTGATCGTGCCCCCGGCCCCGCACACTCCGCCGCGCGCTGGGCACCGGCACCACGGCGAACGCCCCACCCGCCGCCCACCCGGCCCCCTCAGAGCGCTCCCACCTCTCGGAACGCCCCCTCTCCCCGGAACGCCCCCGTCCCTCGGAACGCCCCGGCCCCTCCACGTGGGCGATGGCGGCCAGGGCCGTACGCGCGATCGCCTCCGCCAGCGCCCCGGCCAGCGTCACCATGCCGCGCTCCTTGTAGGCCACGATCGTCCGGCGCACCGCGCCCTCGTAGGGGGCGGCGGACCAGCAGTCGGGCAGGCCGGGCGGGGCGGGCGTGGGGACGCGCCTGGCCGGCCGGGCGGTCAGGGCGGCGAAGCAGCGCGGGCAGCACGACGCCCCCTTGGCGCCACAGCCCGCGCAGGAGGGTGGAAGGACCAGATCCAGTACGGCGCCGAGCACGCACCCCACCATGCCCGCCGCCACCGACAGTTCCGCCGGAAGCCGGGCGGGTTCAGCCCAGGGGGAACAGGGGGGTGCCGCCGTTGGATTCGAGTCTGGGGGTCCAGGTCTGCTGGTCCTGGCTCAGCTCAATGATCTTGACCCCGCCATCGGCCGTCTTGACCTCGGCCAGCACCCGGTCCTCCAGCGCGGCCATCGACTCCAGCCGATCCTGCAGCGGCACCCCGGTCGTCTCCCCGTCGCCCACGTTGATCTCGTTGAGCAGCTGCCCGGCCTTGCCCTTGACCAGCACGAGCAGGTGCTCGTCGTCGCGCCACGCGATGTCGATGATCTTGTCGCCCACCGCGGTCGTGGTCAGCATCTGCAGGTTGCCCAGCGTGCGCCGCGTGCCCTCGCCGGTCAGCGCGCCGATCTGGACGGTGTTCTCCCCGGTGATCACCGCCACCCTGACGCCGTCCCTGGCGATGCGCAGCCGGGTGACGTCGAGCCCGTCCAGCTTGGGCGACAAGATCACCTCGGCCTCCCGCCCGCTGCCGGGGTCGTAGCGCAGCAGGGCGGACCTCCCGGTGTCGTACGTCCACAAAGAGCCGTCCAGGTGCCAGGAGGGCGCCGTCAGCTCGCTCCCCTTGATGACCTCCTGCCAGGTGGCGTCCTGCGCGATCCCCACCACGGAGATGCCGGTCGAGGTCTTCGCCGCGACGAGCGGCGTGCCGCCCCGGGAGACGGCGAAGTCGCCGTAGCCCTCGCGCGGCTCCCCCGCCGCGCCGGCCACCGCGCCCACCGGGCCGTCCTTGCCCAGGTAGTGGAGCGCGCCCCGGTGGATGTAGTAGGCGGTGTCGCCGCCCTCCTCCAGCCAGGTGTCCTCGGAGTTGGGCCGGTCGATGGAGTACGACTCGCCGTTCACCTGGATCTCGATGATGCGCCCGTTGGCGACCTCGTTCTGGTTGAGGCTGTACCGGATCTGGGCCCGGAGCGCGGCCTCGGTGCTCAGGTCGCGCAGGTCGAGCGGCCCCGAGAGGTCGATCACCACGCGGTCCTCGCCCGAGCTGATCGACCGCAGCTCGGTGCCGGACGGGAAGCTCGTGGTCACCGCGCCCCGCAGGGCCTCGGTGGGCGGCTGGAGCAGGCGTTCGAGCACGGTCTGCGCGAACGTCTCCGTGGTCTTCAGCCGCAGCCGCACCCGGTCGACGACCGGCGTGTCGGGCAGGGTGCGGTTGAGGTAGTAGAGGTTCGTCGGCCGGTACGCGCGCTGCACGTCCGCGTCGGTGAGCACCAGGCCGGGCGGCAGGGCGCTGACCCGGTAGCCGCCGCCCTGGGGGTTCTTGAGCAGCTCGAACTCGCGGTCCCACTCCCCGGCCGTCGGCGTGTACGAGTCGTCCTCGTTGATCCGCGCCACCCAGCGGCCCTTGATGCTGACCTTGGTCACGGTCTCCGAGGTCTCGTCCAGGGGCGGCACCACCACGTCGTAGGCGTTCTCGATGACCGTCACCGGCCCCTCGGCGTTCCACTTCGACCACGCCTCGGGCGTCAGGTACGCCTTCATGACCGTCGGGTCGTCGGGGTAGGCGGCCATGGCGGCCTGCAGCCCCCTGATCGTCTCCTCCGGGCCCCAGCTCCGCTGCGGGCCGATGGCGATCATGCGCTGGAACGGCTTGGTGAGCGGGTCGCCGCCCCCTTCGTCGTTCACGGTGAACGGGCCGCCCGGGGCGATCACGGTGCAGCCGGAGCCGCCGAGCACCACGGCGGCCGCGATCGCGGCGGCCGTGGCCAGCCGCCGCACCCGGCTCCGCCCGACAGCCGGCCGCCGCACCCGGCTCCTCGCGACGGCCGGCCGCCGCAGCCGGAACCCGCCCACGGCCGGCGGCTTCGCGCCGGTCGCGCTAGTCATCGTCATGGCCCGCTCCGTCTCCGGAGGCCGGCAGCAGCACGGGCGTCATCGCCGTACGCCAGGTGCGCCGCATCTCGATCTCGGGCGGCACCAGCGACAGCGGCGAGCCCTTCAGGTCGGCCCCGGCCGTCCTGGGCAGCGTCAGCCTGAACTGCGACCCCTCGCCGGGCTGCCCCCACGCCTGCAGCCAGCCGCCGTGCAGCGTGGCGTCCTCGCGGGAGATCGCCAGGCCGAGCCCGGTGCCGCCGATGGTCCTGGCCCGCGACGGGTCGGCGCGCCAGAACCGGTCGAAGACCATGGTGTCCTCGCCGGCCTTGAGCCCGATCCCGTGGTCGCGCACGGCGACGGCCACCGCGTCCCTGTCGGCCGCGAGGGTGACCACGATGTCCCTGCCCTCTCCGTGCTCGATGGCGTTGAACAGCAGGTTGCGCAGGATCCGCTCGACCCGCCGGTTGTCGACCTCGGCCATGCAGGGCTCGTTGGGCAGCCGCAGCTCGAAGCGGGTGGAGTGGCGCTCGGCCAGCGCCTCGGAGTCGCCGATGGCGCGCAGCACCACGTCGCGCAGATCGACGGAGTCGAGGTCGAGGGTGGCGGCGCCGGCGTCGTAGCGGCTGATCTCCAGCAGGTCGGCCAGCATCGACTCGAACCGTTCGAGCTGGGCCTGCATGAGCTCGGCCGAGCGGGCGGCCATCGGCTCGAAGTCCTCGCGGGCGTCGTAGAGCAGGTCGGCGGCCATGCGCACGGTGGTCAGCGGCGTGCGCAGCTCGTGGGAGACGTCGGAGACGAACTGCCGCTGGACCTGGGAGAGCTCTTCGAGCTGGTGGATCTTGAGCGCGAGGTTGGCGGCCATCTCGTTGAACGAGTTCGCCAGCCGGGCCAGGTCGTCCTCGCCGCGCACCTTGAGCCGTTCGTCCAGCTTGCCGGAGGCGAGCCGCTCGGCGGCCTGGCGCGCCAGGCGCACGGGGGTGACGACCTGGCGGGCGACCAGGTACGCGATGGCGGCCAGCAGCAGCACGAGCCCGAGGCCCACCACGACGATGGCCAGCCGGACGTTGAGCAGCAGCTCCTCTTCCTCGTCGAAGGGGAAGAAGTGGTAGACCTCGTAGTTCTGGTCGAAGGTGTTCAGGTGGACGACGCCGCCGACCACGTACGTCAGCGTCGCCCGGGCGTCACCGGGGAACCTGATCCGCTGGATGGTGCCGACCGGCTTGTCCCACTTGGAGTCGCGGATGCTGCGCTGCAGGTTGAGCCGTAGCTGCGTCGGCACGTTGGCGGGCACCACCCGGCCCGACGCCCGGGACTGGCCCGGGGTCGTCAGGTTGAGCACCAGCACCTCGTAGCGCTTGCCCGAGCCGTTCTCGCCCGACCCGGTGATGGCCTCCATCACCTCGTCGAGCAGGGTGCCCGTGCCCTTCTTGCCGCTTTCCGCGCTCTTGGCCGGATCATCGGTCTCCGGGGACAGCGCGTCGGCGATCTGCAGCCGGTCGGCGAACGCGTCGCTGTTGGCGACCTGCTGGCTGCTGCTCACCACCGACCTGTTGATCTCGCCGAACAGGAAGGTCCCCAGCACCACGACCACGATCACCGAGATCACCAGCGTGCTGGTGACCACCTGGAGCTGCAGCGAGCGCCGCCAGACGCTGCGGATCCTGCCCGCCGCGCGGAGCAGCCGGCGGCGCGCTCCGCCGAGGATCCGGCGGAGCGCCCGTCTGCGGGATCTCTTCTTGGTCGGGGGCATGGCGGGGGGAGCGGAGGTCAGGCGGGGCCGGCTTTGTAGCCCACGCCGCGGACCGTGACGACGATCTCGGGGTGCTCGGGGTCCTTCTCGATCTTGGCCCTGAGCCGCTGCACGTGGACGTTGACCAGCCGCGTGTCGGCGGCGTGCCGGTAGCCCCACACCTGCTCCAGCAGGACCTCGCGGGTGAAGACCTGGCGCGGCTTGCGGGCCAGCGCCACCAGCAGGTCGAACTCCAGCGGCGTGAGGTTGATGGTCTCCTCGCCGCGCTTGACCGAGTGGCCGGCCACGTCGATGGTGATGTCGCCGATCTGCAGGATCTCGGGGGTCGGCTCGTCGGTACGGCGCAGCCGCGCGCGCACCCTGGCGACCAGTTCCTTCGGCTTGAACGGCTTGACGATGTAGTCGTCCGCGCCCGACTCCAGACCGAGCACGACGTCGATCGTGTCGCTCTTGGCCGTGAGCATGACGATCGGAACCCCCGACTCAGCCCTGATCCTGCGCGCGACGTCGATGCCGTCGGCTCCCGGCAGCATCAGGTCGAGCAGCACCAGGTCCGGGCGTGTATCCCGGAACGCGTCGAGGGCCTTGTCGCCATCGGAGACAAATGACGGCTCGAAGCCTTCCCCTCGCAGCACGATCCCCAGCATCTCGGCGAGAGCGGCGTCGTCGTCGACGACCAGCACGCGACCTTTCATGGCCCCTCATTCGTTCTACGCATTGTGGGACATACCCGCACGATCGCTGAAGGTTACCCTTGGTCGGCCCATGAGTGTGACTTGAGCCCGGCAAAAGGCGAATTTTAGGTCCGCCCCCGCGATCGCAATCTCAGTCTGCGGTAACAAGGCGACTTTCGGCCATCCCTGGACGGGAAGCTTGCCCGGATTCGCTGGGGAATGCGGGCAAGATGAGGCGGCGAATCCGCTCTGTGACACCAATGCCCCGCACAGCGTGCCAGGATTGGGATATGTCAGACGGTCACGGTCCCACGCCCGAGACGCCATCAGGCTGGTCGGCCGAACAGCCCCCGCCCTACAGCGCCCCGCCGGCCTCCCCGTGGACCGCGCCCGGCGCCGGGCAACCCGAGCAGCAGGTGCCCTACGGGCAGTCTTACGGACCGCCCCCGCAGCAGCCCCCGCACCAGCAGCCACCCTACGGGCCCCCGGCCCCCGCACCCTATCCGCCGCACCAGCCCCCGCCGCAGCACCAGCCCCCCTACGGTTACCAGCCGCATCCGCCGGCGCTGCGGCCGGGCATCATCCCGCTGCGCCCGCTGGGCCTCGGCGACATCCTCGACGGCACGATCAAGCTGATCCGGTCCAACCCCAAGGCCGTGCTCGGCCTGTCGGCCGTGGCCGCGCTGCTGGCCGCCGTCCCGCTGGCGGTGGGCCAGACGTTCCTGCTCAACTCCATGGGCGACCTCTACACCGACCCCGACGCGGTCCTCTCCGCCGAGAGCGAGCTCAACAGCCTGTACGGCCTGCTCGGCCAGTACGGCGGCACCCTGATCTCCATGGCGATCCAGTTCGTCGTCGTCACCCTGCTGACCGGCGTGCTGACCCGCATACTCGGCCGGGCCGTCTTCGGCGGCACCATCTCGGCGGGCGAGGCCTGGCGGCTCGTCAAGGGCCGGGTGCCGGCGTTGTTCGGCGTGGTGGGGCTGATGGCCGTCATCATGCTCGTGCCGATGGTCGTCTTCGTGCTGCTCCTGGTGGCCGTCTCGATGAACGCCACGCGCTCCGACCTGGGCTGGATCGCCGGGCTGACGATCCTGTTCATCATCGCCTACATCGCCTACTACCTGTTCTTCAGGACCCGCTTCGCCTTCGCCTCCGCCGCCGTGGTGCTGGAGGGCCGGGGCCCGGTCGACGCCATGCGCCGCTCGTGGAACCTGGTGACCGGCGACTTCTGGCGGGTGTTCGGCATCCTGCTGCTCACGTCCGTCCTCGTCGGCCTCGTCTCCAGCATCCTGACGGTGCCGTTCACGCTGGCCGGCACGCTCTTCGGCATGCTGGGCGCGGACACGATCGCCACGACCGTCGTGGCGGCCGTGCTGATCACGGTGGGCGCCACGCTGGGCGCGATGATCACCTATCCGTTCGAGGCCGGCGTCGCCGGCCTGCTCTACGCCGACCGCCGCATGCGCGGCGAGGCCTTCGACCTCGTGCTGCAGACGGCCGCGATCGAGCAGCAGCGCCAGGGCTGGGTGCACGCCTCGGCCGACGAGCTGTGGCACCCGTCCAACTCCGCCAGGTCGTGAGCCCGATCGACAGGGAGGAGGCCGCGCGCAAGGCCGCGGAGGAGCTCCTCGATCCCGCCTACGACAAGGAATCCCTGCTCGACCAGATCTACCGCCGGGTCATGCAGTTCCTCGGCGACCTCATCGACACCACCACCGGGGGCGGCACGGCGGGCGGCGTCATCGCGGCCGTGCTCATCACGCTGATCATCCTCGGGGTGATCGCGCTGATCGTGTGGCGGCTGCGCAAGACCGCCCGCGAGAACGCGCTCGCGCCCGGCGGCCTGTTCGGCGAGCGCGCGATGACCGCGGCCGAGCACCGGCAGGCGGCCGAGCGGCTGGCCGCCGAGGGCCGGTGGACCCAGGCCGTCCAGGAGCGGCTCCGGGCCATCGCCCGCGACCTGGAGGAACGCGCGCTCGTGGACGGCATGCCGGGGCGCACGGCCGACGAGCTGGCCGCCGAGGCCGCGGTGTCGCTGCCGGCGTTCGCCGGGGAACTGGCGGCGGCCGCCCGCTCGTTCGACGACGTGACGTACGGCGGGGTGACGGGGACCCGGCAGGCATACGAGACGATGGCCTCCCTCGACGAACGCCTGCGCCAGACCCGCCCCGTCCCCCTGACGGGCGCCACCGAGGGAGGCCGGGCATGAGCGTGACGACACCCGCGGCCCGCCACACGGCCACCGCGAACGGAGGCCGGACATGAGTGTGGCAACGCCTGCGGCCCGCCTCGCGGCCGCCGCGAGCGGAGGCCGGGCATGAGCGTGCTCGCGCGGCCGGGCGGGGGCGCCGGGGAGTCCTTCTCCACTTCCCCCACCGCCCGCTCCGCCTGGCGGTCCAGCCGGATGATCGTGCTCCTGGGCGTCATCGTCGTGCTCATCGCCGTGCTGGGCGTGCTGCTCGGCTCCGGCGGCAAGCCGGCCCGCGCCCTCGACCCCGCCGACACCTCCCTGGTGGGCGCCAGGGCGCTGGCCGAGCTGCTGCGCGACCGGGGCGTCACCGTCGAGCGGGTCGACTCCGTCCAGGCCGCCGCCGCGAAATCGGCCGCGGGCGACCGGCTGCTGCTGGTCACCGACACCGCCTACCTCGACACCGACGGCCTGGCCGCGATCCCCGGCGACCGCCTGGTCGTCGGTGACTTCTTCGGCATCGAGGCCCTGGCCGGCGAGGTGGACATCGAGCCGGGAGCCCGCACCCGCTCCCGCGAGCCCGAGTGCGGGCTGCCCGCCGCCAGGGCCGCCGGCAGCGCGTACATGGGCGGCCTGGCGCTGACGGGGCCGCCGGGCGCGACCGGCTGCTACCCGGCGGGCGACGGGCACGCCCTGGTCACCTACCGGACGGAGACCGGCGTCGTCACGGCGGTCGGCGACGGCTCCTTCATGACCAACCAGCGCCTGGCCGAGGACGGCAACGCGGCGCTCGCGCTCAACCTCATCGGCACGGGCAGGCCCGTCACCTGGCTGGTGCGCCCGCAGACCCCGCCCGCCGCCGACCTGCCCGGGGAGTCGGGCAGGTCGATGTACGAGCTGATGCCCGGCAGCATCCGCTGGGCCGTCTACATGGCGATCGTCGCCCTGGCCGTGACCGCGTTCTGGCGCGGCAGGCGGCTGGGCCCGGTGGTGGCGGAGAGGCTGCCGGTCATCGTCAGGGCCTCCGAGACCGTCGAGGGGCGCGGCCGGCTCTACCGGGCCAGGCGGGCCAGGGAACGCGCGGCCGACGCGCTGCGCGCGGGCACGATCGACCGGCTCACGCCCCGGCTGGGGCTCGGCCCCGGGGCGGGGCGGCACGAGGTCGTGGCGGCGCTCGCGGCCCGTACCGGGCAGGAGTCGCAGTCGGTGGACGCCGCACTGTACGGCCCGCCACCGGCCGACGACGGGGGACTCGTCGCGCTGGCCGGACATCTGGACTTCATGGAGAGGCAGATCAGTGAACTTTGATGAGACCTACCGCGCGGCGACGGGCGCGGGCGACGCGGCCAGGGAGGCGCTGGGCGCACTGCGCGCCGAGGTGTCCAAGGCCGTGGTCGGGCAGGACGCGGTGGTGACGGGGCTGGTCATCGCGCTGCTGTGCCGGGGGCACGTGCTGCTGGAAGGCGTGCCGGGCGTGGCCAAGACGCTGATGGTGCGCACGCTGGCGGCGGCGCTGGCGCTGGACTTCAAGCGGGTGCAGTTCACGCCCGACCTGATGCCGGGCGACGTCACCGGGTCGTTGATCTACGACGCGAAGACCGCGGAGTTCGAGTTCCGCGAGGGGCCGATCTTCACGAACCTGCTGCTCGCCGACGAGATCAACCGTACGCCGCCGAAGACGCAGGCGGCGCTGCTGGAGGCGATGGAGGAGCGGCAGGTCAGCGTGGAGGGCGCGGCGAGGGAGCTGCCCGACCCGTTCGTGGTGTGCGCGACGCAGAACCCCGTCGAGTACGAAGGCACCTACCAGCTCCCCGAGGCCCAGCTCGACCGGTTCCAGCTCAAGCTGACCGTGCCGCTGCCGCCGCGCGAGCAGGAGATCTCGGTGCTCGACCGGCACGCGCGCGGCTTCGACCCCCGCGACCTGTCCGAGATCAAGCCCGTCGCCACGGCCGGGGACCTCGCGGCGGGGCGGGAGGCGGTCGCGCAGGTGCACGTGGCGCCCGAGGTGCTCGGATACATCGTGGACGTGGCCCGCGCCACCCGGAACTCCCCCTCGCTGCAGCTCGGCGTGTCCCCGCGCGGCGCCACGGCGCTGCTCGCCGCCTCGCGGGCGTGGGCGTGGCTGTCCGGGCGCCCGTACGTCACGCCCGACGACGTGAAGGCGCTGGCCAGGCCCGCGCTGCGGCACCGCATCCAGCTCCGGCCGGAGGCGGAGCTGGAGGGCGCGACCGCCGACGGCCTGCTCGACGGCATCCTGTCCTCGGTCCCGGTCCCGCGCTGATGACCGCGACGAAGAGCACCGGGATCGTGGTGCGGCGCCGGCGGGCGGGCGGCACGGGCGGCACGGGCGGCACGGGCGGCACGGCCGTCGTGACGGGGCGCCGGTCGGGCGCGGCGGGAAGCGTGAGGGGCCGATGGCTCTGACGGGACGTGCCGGGCTGGTCGCGGCGATCGGCATCGTGGTGGTGCTGGTCGCGCCGCGGCCCGGGGCCGCGCTGGCCGGGGTCTGCCTGCTCCTGGCCGCCGGGATCGTGGTGGACCTGGTCTTCGCCGGGCCGGTGCGCCCGCTGCGCTTCCACCGCTCCGGCGACACGCTGGTGCGGCTCGGGCAGCGCGCCACGGTGGAGCTGGTGGTCGAGAACCCCAGCGGCAGGCGCGTACGTGGCCTGCTCAGGGACGCCTGGCAACCCTCCGCCGGCGCGCACCCCCGGGTCGCCGAGCTGAACGTGCCGGCCGGGGAGCGCCGCAGGATCACCCTGACGCTCACCCCGACCCGGCGGGGCGACCGCACCTCGACGGCGGTCACCGTCCGCTCGGTCGGCCCGCTGGGCCTGGCCGCGCGCCAGGGCAATCACCGGGCCCCGTGGACGGTGCGGGTGCTGCCGCCGTTCCTGTCGCGCAAGCACCTGCCCTCCCGGCTGGCCAGGCTGCGCGAGCTCGACGGGCGGCATCCGGCGCTGGTGCGCGGGCAGGGCACCGAGTTCGACTCGCTGCGCGAGTACGTGGTCGGCGACGACGTGCGCTCCATCGACTGGCGGGCCACCGCGCGCCGCAACGACGTGGTCGTGCGCACCTGGCGGCCGGAGCGCGACCGCCGCGTGCTGATCGTGCTCGACACCGGCCGCACCTCGGCCGGGCGGGTGGGCGCCGCGCCGATCCAGCTCGCCGGGGCCGAGGCCAACGGCGGCGGCCTGCTCGTCCGGCCCGACCCCCGGCCCGCGCCGGGCTGGCCGCGCCTGGACTGGTCGATGGACGCGGCGCTGCTGCTGGCCGCGCTGGCCGCCAGGGCGGGCGACCAGGTGGACTTCCTGGCCTACGACCGGGCCGTGCGCGCCTGGGTGGGCGGGGCCTCCCGCACCGAGCTGCTGTCGTCGATGGTCAACGCCATGGCGCCGATCGAGGCGGAGCTGATCGAGGCCGACGCGCAGGGCATGGTGGCCGCCGTGCTGTCGCGGGCCAAGCGGCGCTGCCTCGTCGTGCTGCTCACCGACCTCAACCCGGCCGCCATGGACGAGGGCCTGATGCCGGTGCTGCCGCAGTTGTCGGCGCGGCACCTGGTGCTGGTGGCCGGGGTGTCCGACCCGTCGGTGGCCGCCATGGCGGGGCGGCGGGCGACGGCCGAGGAGGTCTACGACGCGGCGGCGGCCGAGCAGGCGCAGCTCGGGCGCAGGCGCATCACGGCCCGGCTGCGGCGGCACGGGGTGGAGGTCGTGGACGCGCCGCCGGAGGACATCGCGCCGGCGCTGGCGGACGCGTACCTGGCACTGAAGGCCGCCGGCCGGCTCTGAGGCGCCCGGCCCCGCTCTTTGGCGGCCCCGCTCTTTGGCGGCCCCGCTCTTTGGCGGCCCCGCTCTTTGCCGGCCTGGCTCTTTGATGACTGCGGCCCCTTCGCGGCAGGAGCCGCTCAGGGCGGCTCAGGGGCTCAGGGGCTCAGGCGGTGGGGGCGACGTCGGGGGCGCGTTCGATGTCGCCGGTCTCGTTCCGGCGCGTGGCGCGCCGGCCGAAGGCGATCACGTACGCGAGGAAGGCCGCCTCGGCCAGCACGCCGATGCCCACGCGCGCCCACGTCGGCAGCCCCGACGGCGTCACGAACGCCTCGATGAGCCCCGACACGAACAGCACCACGACCAGCCCCATGGCCACGCTCATCACCGCCCGGCCCTGCTCGGCCAGCGCCTCCACCCGCCGGCGCGGGCCGGGGTCGATGACCGTCCAGCCCAGGCGCATGCCCACGGCCGCCGCCAGGAAGACGGCGGTCAGCTCCAGCAGGCCGTGCGGCAGGATCAGCCCGAAGAAGATGTCCAGCTTGTCGCGGGAGGCCATCAGGCCGCCGGAGACGGCGACGTTCTCGGCGTTGACGTAGAGCAGGTACGGGATCGGCAGCCCGAGCAGCGCCGCGTACATGATCATCTGGGCCGAGACCCACGCGTTGTTGATCCACACGCGGCTGGCGAAGGAGGCGGCCGGGTTCTCCGAGTAGTAGTCGGCGAAATCCTCGTTGACGAGCTGGGTGATCTCGTCGGGGGTCGCGATCGCCGCCTGCACGTCGGGGTTGGCCGCCACCCACGCGCCCATCACCCACCCGACCACCAGGAACGCCAGCGCGCTCGCCAGCCACCACCACCGCGCCCGGTAGGCCACCACCGGGAACGACACCGTGAAGAAGCGCGTCAGCTCCCGCCAGGCCGGGGTGTGCGCGCCCGTGACCGCCGACCTGGCCCGGGCCACCAGCGCCGACAGCCGCCCGACCAGCATCGGGTCCCGGGACGACGAGCGGACGATGGACAGATGCGTGGCCACCCGCTGATACAGCTCCACCAGCTCGTCCACCTCGGTGCCCGTCAGTGACGAGCGGTGCTTGACGAGGTGGTCGAGCCGGTCCCATACGGGGCGGTGTGCCGTGACGAACGCATCGATGTCCACCCGAACATTCTGGCCGCTCAATCACCTGCGCATAGCCGTTAGGCTCCACATATGTCAGAGGTTGTGACCGGCGACGCCGTCGTCGTCGAGGTGCGGGTGGCGCAGATGCCCACCAGGGCCCTGGCGATCATCATCGACATGGCCGTGCAGTTCACCGTGCTGCTCGCGGCCTACGCGCTCTTAGGAGCGTTCGCGGCCGTCACCGACCCCGCCATGTTCGCCGCCGTCATGATCGTGCTGGTGGTACTGACGCTGGTCGGCTATCCGGTGATCTGCGAGACCCTGACCAGGGGGCGCACCCTCGGCAAGCTGGCGCTCGGGCTGCGGGTGGTCAGCGACGACGGCAGCCCCGAGCGGTTCAGGCAGGCGCTGTTCCGGGGGCTGGCCGGGGTGCTGGAGTTCTGGCTGCTCTCGGGGGCGCCGGCGCTGATCGCGTCGCTGGTCTCGCAGCGGGGCAAGCGGATCGGCGACGTGTTCGCGGGCACCATCGTGATCTCCGACCGGGCGCCGCGCGACTCGGGGCAGTTCATCGCGATGCCGCCGCAGCTCGCGGCCTGGGCGGCCACGCTGGAGCTCTCCCAGCTGCCCGACGAGGTGTCGCAGGCCGCCCGCCAGTACCTGTCGCGCTGGCACGACCTGTCGCCCCAGGTGCAGCACGAGATGGGGGCGCGGATCGCGACCCAGGTGGCGGCCTTCGTCTCGCCGGCGGCTCCGGCGGGGGTGCCGGCGCACGCCTACCTGAGCGCCGTCCTGGCCGAGCGCCGGCGGCGGGAGCAGGAGCGCTTCGCCCGGCGCATGGGCGCCGCGCCCCCGCAAGGACCTCACGCGATGGCCCCGCCCCCGACGGCCCAGCCGCAGGCGGGACCGTACGGGATGGCGCCGCCCCAGCCGGGGCCGCCTCACCCTGGACCGTACGCGCCACCGCCGCCCCAGCCGGGACCGCCTCAGCCCGGACCGTACGCGCCGCCACCGCCTCAGCCTGGGCCGTACGCGCCGCCGCCGGTCGCGCACCCGCAGCCGGGTCCGCCGGCCGCACCCGCGCCGGAGCCGCCGAAGGCGACCCCGGGCGGGTTCGCGCCGCCTCAGTGAGCGCGGTCAGCGGGCGGGCGCGTCACCATGGCCGGCCCGTCAGCCGTGGCCCCAGCTTCGGTACGACTCCTGCGTCTGCACGTTCAGCCGGTCGGTGCGGACGTGCCTGGCGCCGTCCGTCAGCGGGTCGTTGATCTTGATGATGTCGAGGCCCTCGTGGAAGTCGGCCCCGTAGATGTAGCCGTTGTAGTAGTAGGCGGACCAGATGCCTCCGCCGCCGCCCGCCGAGCGGGGACCGCGCTCGAAGTAGCCGATCTCCCTCGGGTTGGCGGAGTCGGTGAAGTCCATGACGGACAGACCGCCCATGTACCACGCCTGGACCATGATGTCGCGGCCCTTGACCGGGATCAGCGAGCCGTTGTGCGCGACGCAGTTCTCGCTGTCGTCCTGGTGGCGCGAGATCTTGAAGTAGCTCTTGAAGACGAGCTTGCCCCGCTTGATCTCGTAGATCGCGTCGGCCCCGCGGTTCGGCCCGGTGGCCTCGTTGCAGGTCGCCGCCCCGCCCCCGCCGAGCTCGTCGGTGAAGACGACCTTCCTGGCGTCGTTGCTGAACGTGGCCGAGTGCCAGAACGCGAAGTTCGGGTCGGTGGTCCTGGCGGTGACCTTGGGGTTCAGCCGGTCGGAGATGTCGAACAGCACGCCGTCGCCCATGCACGCGCCCGCCGCGATGTCCTTCTCGGCGAAGGTGGTGATGTCGTGGCAGCCACTGGTCGGCACGAGCAGGCCGGGCTGGGTCTCGTTGCCGCCGTCGGGGAAGACGACCGGGGTGGCGGCGACCTCGGCGGCAGCCGGGTTCCGCAGCGGCACCTTGATGATCGAGATCTTGTCGTGCGGCGGCCGGCAGTCGGGGAAGTTCGCCTCGGGCAGGTACGACGACACGTAGATGTAGACGTTCCTGTGCCGGTCACGGCCCTTGCCCGGCACCAGGGTCAGGGTGTGGGAGCCGCAGTCGGTCTCGACGCCCTTGATGTAGCGCGGATTGGTCTTGTCGGAGACGTCGAAGATGCGGACGCCCTCCCACGACTCCTTGATCGTCGCACTCTGCCCGGTGCTGCTGCACGAGTCGTTGTTGCGCGAGGAGTCCACGGCGGCGAACAGCAGGTCGCCGTAAACGCTGACGTCCATCTGCGAGCCCGGGCAGACGACGGAGCTGACGACCTTCGCCTTGCGCGGGTTGCTGATGTCGTAGATGGAGAAGCCGCCGTAGTTGCCGACGTAGGCGTAGTCGCCCTGGAAGGCGATGTCGGTGTTGATGGTGGCGGCGATCGGGGCGGGCTTGGGGACGTTGAGCACGTGCGTCATGTTGGGGCTCATGACCACGGCGTCGGGTGGCGGAATGTCGGCGGCCTGCGCGGGCATACCCGCCAGCGCTAAGACGAAGGCCGCGGCCGCCACGACGATGGAACGGCGCCTTGATGACACTCGGGTGCCTCCTTGATCACGTTGATCCGGTCCGGAACGTGGACGCCGGATGCGAAAAGGCGGGCGGCGGGGACCCGGTCCGGATCCCCGCCGCCCGATGGATCAGTAGCCGTGGCCGTGCCCGCGTTCGGGGTACGACGCCTGCGTCTGCGCGTTCAGGTCGCGCATCCTGACGCCGTTGGCCTTGTTCGTCCGCCAGTCGTTGATCTTCAGTACGTCGAGGCCCAGGTTGAAGTCCGAGCCGTAGATGTAGCCGTTGTAGTAGTAGGCGGACCAGAAGCCGCCGGACAGCGCGGGCGCGGTGTCGTCGGGGCCGCGCTCGAAGTAGGCGATCTCCTGCGGGTTGGCCGAGTCGGTGAAGTCGACCACCGAGATGCCGCCCTGGTACCACGCCTGCACCATGATGTCGCGGCCCTTGACCGGGATCAGCGAGCCGTTGTGCGCGACGCAGTTCTCGCGGTCGTCCTGGTGCCGGGCGATCTTGAAGTAGCTCCTGAACTGGAGCTGCCCGCGCACGATGTCGTAATAGGCGTTGGCGCCCCGGTTCGGCCCGATGGCCTCGTTGCAGGTCGGGGCGCCGCCGCCGCCCAGCTCGTCGGTGAAGACGACCTTCGTGCCCTCGTTGTTGAAGGTGGCCGAGTGCCAGAAGGCGAAGTTCACCTCGTCGCGGACGGTCGCGGTGACCCTGGGCCGCTCGGGGTGGCGGATGTCGAGCAGGACGCCCTCACCCATGCAGGCGCCCGCGGCGATGCCCTTCTCCGGGTAGGCCGTGATGTCGTGACAGCCGCTCGTGGCCGCCTTGCCGTCCGGGTACTGCCCCGGCACGCCCGGGAACCCGCCGTCGGGGAACAGGTTGGGCGTGGCGATGACCGAGGCGGCCGCCGGGTTCCGCAGCGGCACCTTGATGATGGAGATGAGGTCGTGCGGCGTCTTGCAGTCCGGATACGTGTCGCTCGGGCCGTAGGAGGAGACGTAGATGTAGACGTTCTGCCGCCGGCGGTCGGGCACCAGCGTGTGCGTGTGCGAGCCGCAGTTGGTCTCGACCGACTTGACGTAGGTCGGGTTGGCCTTGTTCGAGACGTCAAAGATCCGGATGCCCTCCCACGACTCCTTGATCGTCGCGCTCTGCCCGGTGCTGCTGCACGAGTCGTTGTTGCGCGAGGAGTCCACGGAGCCGAACAGCAGGTCGCCGTAGACGCTGACGTCCATCTGGCCGCCGGGGCAGACGACCGAGCTGACCAGCGACGTTCTCTTCGGATTCCTGATGTCGTAGATGGAGAACCCGGAGTAGTTGCCGACATAGGCATAGTTGCCCTGGAAGGCCATGTCCGTGTGGATGTCGGGCAATGCCTCGGGCTTGGGCACGTTGGTGACGTGCTTGATGTTGGGGCTCATGACGATCTCGCCCGGAGCCGGGATGTCCGCAGCCTGGGCCGGCGCCATGACACCCGCCAGCGCGACGAGCGCCGCGGCCAGGACGAGGGCCCTGCGGGGGGTGAACACTCAGGAACCTCCTATAAAGGGGGCATAAATCCTAGTTATCTTCACCTTTCTTGGCCTGGCAGGCCAGCGTCCAACGTGTCAGATTTTGTTGCGGTTCGACCTCTTTCAATTGGTAGAAATTTCCCTTAGAGTGCGCAATCTGGAGCAAAGTCAGTCAGGAGGCTGAGTGCGCGCTGCACTCTTCGTCGTCGTGGGCCTGGTCGCGGGTCTGCTCGCCGCCCTCTCCGGCTGCACCTCCAGCACCACGCCGCAGGCTCCCCGGGCCGACTCGACGGCGCCCGTGCTCGCGCCGGGCCGGCCGGGTGAGCAGGCCAGGACGCTGTCACCGGCCGAGGCGGCCACCGCCGTCCCCTCGCCCACCGCCAACGCGGCGGACATCACGTACGTACGGGACATGATCCTGCATCACCGGCAGGCCGTGGACATGGCGCTGCTCGCCCCGGCCCGGGCCGATTCCGCCAAGCTCAAGGGCCTGGCGGACCGGATCCACGACGTCCAGGGCCCGGAGATCCAGTACATGACCACCTGGCTGCGGGAGCAGGAGCAGGACGTGCCCGGCCATCACGCCCGGCACGAGGGCATGCCCGGGATGGCGACGCCGGCGCAGATGGAGGCGCTGCGGGCGGCCAAGGGCAAGGAGTTCGACCGGCTGTTCCTGGAGCTGATGATCAACCACCATCTCGGCGCGATCAAGATGTCGGAGCGGGTGCTGACCGGCGGGTCGCACATCAAGATCGAGGAGCTGGCCACCGACGTCAGCGTGGAGCAGTCGGCCGAGATCCGCCGCATGCAGGAGATCCGGGCCACCCTCTGAAGCGGGCCAGGAGATCCGGGCCACCCCCTGAACCGGTCAGGAGATCCGGGCCACCCTCTGAGCCGGGCCACCCTCTGAGCCGGGTCACCCTTTGAGCCGGGGTCAGGAGCCCACGCGCCAGGAGTGCAGGTAGTCCTCCTGCTCGGCGGTGAGCACGTCGATGCTCATCCCGGCCGCGGCCAGCTTGAGCCGGGCCACCTCGTGGTCGATCTCCCCGGGCACGTCGTAGACGCCGGGGGCCAGGCTCGCGCGCTCGCCGGCCAGCCACGCCACGGCCAGGGCCTGCGCGGAGAACGACATGTCCATGACGGCCGCCGGATGCCCCTCGGCGGCGGTGAGGTTGACCAGGCGGCCCTCGGCGAGCAGCAGCAGCCGCCGGCCGTCCGGCAGGACGTACTCGTCGGTGTTGGGGCGCACCCCCCGGTGGACCTCGTGGGCCAGCTCGTCCAGCGCCCGCACGTCGATCTCCACGTCGAAGTGGCCGGCGTTGGCCAGGATCGCGCCGTCCTTCATCACCGACAGGTGCTCGGCCCTGATCACGTCGCGGTTGCCCGTCACCGTGACGAACAGGTCGCCGATCAGCGCCGCCTGCGCCATCGGGCGCACCTCGTAGCCCTGGAGGGTGGCGTCGAGCGCCTTCACGGCGTCGATCTCGGTGACGATCACCCGGGCGCCGAACCCCTTGGCCCGCTCGGCCACCCCCCGCCCGCAGAACCCGAACCCGGCCACGACCACCGTGCGTCCGGCCAGCATGGTGTTGGTGGCCCGCATGATGCCGTCGAGGGTGGACTGGCCGGTGCCGTAGCGGTTGTCGAACATGCGCTTGGTACGGGTGTCGTTCACCGCCACCACCGGGAAGCGCAACGCCTCCTCGGCCGCCATCTGGCGCAGCCGGATGATCCCGGTCGTGGTCTCCTCGCAGCCGCCGCTGACCCCGTCGAGCAGGTCGGTGCGCTCGGTGTGCAGGATGTTCACCAGGTCGCAGCCGTCGTCGAGCACGAGGTCGGGGCCCACGTCGAGGGCCTGGTGGATGTGCCCGTAGTAGGTCGCCCGATCGACCCCGGCGCGGGCGTGCACCGCGATGTCGTAGGAGCGCAGCGCCTCGGCCACGTCGTCCTGGGTGGACAGCGGGTTGGAGGCGGCCAGCGCGATCTCGGCGCCGCCCGCCTTGAGCGCTCCCATGAGCACGGCCGTCTCGGCGGTGACGTGCAGGCAGGCCGCGATCCTCAGCCCGTCGAGCGGCCGCTCCAGCGCGAACCGCTCACCGATCGCCGTGAGCACCGGCATCGAGCGGGCGGCCCAGGAGATCTGCCGCTCGCCGCTTTCCCTGAGGTCCATGGCCAACCTTAAAGCGAAGGAGACGGCCAGGATGACGCTCGTCACGGCGCCCGGCCCGTGAGCCTTCACGACCGGCCATGACGGACGGAGGCGACGTCGGCGCGTGCGGGTCACCCGGCCTGCCGTACCGGATGGAACTGCCGTTCAAGAAGAAAGGCGCAGGCTCCGGGAGGCGGGCGACCGCCTCCCGGAGCCTGCCGCGACCCTGCTCGGAAGAGGATCAGTAGCGGTAGTGGTCGGACTTGTACGGGCCCTCGACGTGCACGCCGATGTAGGCGGCCTGCTCCTTCGTCAGCTCCGTGAGCTTGACGCCCAGGGCGTCGAGGTGCAGGCGGGCGACCTTCTCGTCGAGGTGCTTGGGCAGCGTGTAGACGCCGATCGGGTATTCGGCGGTCTTGGTGAACAGCTCGATCTGCGCGATCACCTGGTTGGTGAACGAGTTGGACATGACGAAGCTGGGGTGGCCGGTCGCGCAGCCCAGGTTCATCAGGCGGCCCTCGGCCAGCACGATGATCGAGTGCCCGTCGGGGAAGACCCACTCGTCGACCTGGGGCTTGATGTTGTTCTTGACGATGCCCTCGATGCGGCCCAGGCCGGCCATGTCGATCTCGTTGTCGAAGTGGCCGATGTTGGACACGATCGCCTGGTGCTTCATCTTCGCCATGTGCTCGGCGGTGATGATGTTGAAGTTGCCGGTGCAGGTGACGAAGATGTCGGCGATGCCCACGACCTCGTCGAGCGTGGTGACCTGGAAGCCGTCCATGGCCGCCTGCAGCGCGCAGATCGGGTCGATCTCGGTGACGATGACGCGGGCGCCCTGGCCGCGCAGCGCGTCGGCGCAGCCCTTGCCGACGTCGCCGTAGCCGCAGACCACGGCCACCTTGCCGCCGATCAGCACGTCGGTGGCGCGGTTGAGGCCGTCGATGACGGAGTGGCGGCAGCCGTACTTGTTGTCGAACTTCGACTTGGTGACCGAGTCGTTGACGTTGATCGCCGGGAAGAGGAGCTGGCCGTTCTTGTGCATCTCGTAGAGGCGGTGCACGCCGGTCGTGGTCTCCTCGGTGACGCCCTTGATGCTCTCGGCGATCCGGGTCCACTTCTTGTCGGCGCCGACCGTGCGGGTGAGCAGGTCGATGATGACGTGCCACTCCTCCGGGTCGTCGGCGGTGGCCGGGGGCACGGCGCCGGCCTTCTCGTACTCGGCGCCCTTGTGCACGAGGAGGGTGGCGTCGCCGCCGTCGTCGAGGATCATGTTGGGGGCGTCGCCGTCAGGCCAGGTGAGCGCCTGCTCGGTGCACCACCAGTATTCCTCCAGCGTCTCGCCCTTCCACGCGAACACCGGCACGCCCTGCGGGTCGTCCACGGTGCCGTTGGGACCGACGACCACCGCGGCGGCGGCGTGGTCCTGGGTGGAGAAGATGTTGCAGCTCACCCAGCGCACCTCGGCGCCGAGGGCGACCAGCGTCTCGATGAGGACGGCCGTCTGGATCGTCATGTGCAGGGAGCCCATGATCTTCGCGCCCCGCAGGGGCTGGGAGGCCGCGTATTCCTTGCGAACCGCCATGAGGCCGGGCATCTCGTGCTCGGCGAGCCGGATCTCCTTGCGGCCGAAGTCGGCAAGTGAAAGGTCTGCGACCTTGAAGTCCATCGGGGTTCCCCTCGCGTCACGGGTGGTTGTCGCGGACGAGTCTAGGCGGCGCTCGTACGAGGGCGCATCTCGCAAACAGCGAAATTGACGTAAGAATGTAAGGATGCGCATCACGGAAGCGGCCAGGCGGCTCGGCATGTCCCCACGAATGCTCCGATACCGGGAGGCCCTCGGCCTGCTGCCGCCCGTACGCGAGCAGGGGGCGCACCGGCGCTTCGGCCCGGAGGAGCTGGCCGCCGTGGCGCAGGGGGTGGAGCTGGAGAAACGCTTCGACGTCTCGCCGGCGGAGCTGGCGTTCGCGCTGCGGGTGCTGAGCGAGCCGACGGTGGCGGCGGCCGTGCGCGACCTGGGGGTGCGGATCGGCCGCATCCAGGTGCCGCGCCGGGCCCTCGACTTCGAGAAGGAGAAGGCCCTGCGCCTCCTGCGCCACCGCTGACGCTTCGGTCCTGCGCGGAAAGCCCTGGTGGAACCCCGCGGCCCCGCACGGGACCCGTGCGGGGCGCGGATCGCCGGTCAGCCGGAGGCGGAGGCGCTGCGCTGCCGGTCGAGGTCGGGCTCCAGGTAGATCACGCGGGCGATCGGCACGGCCTCGCGGATGCGCTGCTCCGCCTCGTCGATGCCGCGCGCCACCTCGGCCGCCGTGTCGTCGTGCTCGACCGCGATCTTCGCCGCCACCAGCAGCTCCTCGGGCCCCAGGTGCAGCGTGCGCATGTGGATGACCCGCGACACCTCGGGCGCGTTCTCCAGCGCGACCCGGATCTGCTCCTCCACCTCGGGCGAGGCGCCCTCGCCGACCAGCAGCGACTTGGTCTCGACGGCCAGCACGATCGCGATCACGGCCAGCAGCACGCCGATCATGATGGTGCCGACGCCGTCCCAGATGCCGTTGCCGGTGATGACCGCCATCGTCACGCCGAACAGCGCGAAGATCAGGCCCAGCAGCGCGCCCAGGTCCTCCAGCAGGATGACGGGCAGCTCGGGCGACTTGGAGCGGCGGATGAAGGCGACCCACGACTGCTTGCCGCGTACGGCGTTGGACTCCCTGATCGCGGTGCGGAACGAGAACGCCTCGGCGATGATCGCGAAGATCAGCACCCCGAACGCCCAGATCGGCGCCTCCACCCTGTGCGGGTCGGAGAGCTTGTGCACGCCCTCGTAGAGCGAGAACGCCGCGCCGATCGTGAACAGCACCACGGCCACCACGAACGCGTAGAAGTAGCGCTCGCGGCCGTAGCCGAACGGGTGCTCCTTGGTCCTGGCCCTGGCCGCCCGCTTGCCGCCCACCAGCAGCAGCACCTGGTTGCCCGAGTCGGCGACCGAGTGGATGCCCTCCGCCAGCATCGAGGACGACCCGGTGAAGAAAGCGGCCACGAACTTGGCCACGGCAATGGCCAAGTTCGCGGTCAATGCCGCAATGATCGCTTTTGTTCCACCGCTCGCACTCACCGGCGTTCTCCAGACATAAAGATCATGTAAAAAGGCTCGGAAGGGATCCTATGGGGAAATCCTCGCCTTTACCTCAGCGATCGCCGACGCCGAGCTCGGATCGATGCCGTATCCCAGCGCCAGATAGGTGCTGGCGTAGTCGGCGAGCCCGATGAGCCAGGCCATCCGCTCCAGCGGATGCGTGCCCTCGGCGGTGAGCTCGGTCACCGGCACGTCGCGCTCGCGCGCCAGCCGCAGCGACGCCTCGCGCCGCCGCGTCACCTGGGGGTGCTCCTCGACGTCACGCAGCATGACGAGGCGCAGCGACCGCGCCGCCGTGTCGGCGAAGATGTCGCGCTCGGCCAGCGGCCCGTCGAACACCGCCACCTGGTGGTGGTCGGCCTCGGGCAGCTCACCGAATATGGCGGGATATTTCGCGTTCGCGCCGAGCTGGCAGACCAGCCGGTACGCCGCCACCGAGGCGACCGGCGACGATCCCCAGATCATCGGCACGCTCTCGGCCAGGTCCATCGCCAGCGACTTGCCGGGGTTGATGAACGACTCGCTGGAGGGCCGGCACCGGTGCGCCATGTCCTCCAGCGACCCGGCCACCCGCTCGAACAGGTCGGCGTCGGCCTGCACCAGCCGCAGCTCCGCCGCCGCCACGATCAGGGGCACGCTCAGCAGCCACAGGCCGGCCCTGGACTGCCCGCTCACCGGCACCGGCACGTAGACGGCCGACGCCTGCGTGGCGATGGCCTCCAGCGGGGAGCCGGCCGGGCCCACCCCGAGCAGCGTGCAGCCGCGCCGCACCGCCTGCGTGGCGAGCGACAGCGTCTCCTCGGTGGTGCCGGAGCCGGAGACGGTGACGACCAGGTCGGCGGCGCCCACCCAGCCGGGGAGCTGGTAGGAGCGCAGGGTCACGATCGGCAGCGGCGCGCCCTTGCCGACGACCGCCGCCAGCAGGTCACCGGCCAGGCCGGAGCCGCCCATGCCGGCGACCACGATGGCGCGCGGGCGGCCGAACCCGGCCAGCCGGTCGACGCGCGCCTCCACGGCGCTGCGGTAGCCGGTGCGGATGTGCGCCGCGGAGGCGGCGACGGCCGGAAGCATGCCGCCAGGATCGGCCTCGCCGAGGTGACGCTGGTCGTCGAGCCGCTCCGGCTCCCAGGTCACGGCTTCCTGGCCTCGTCGACGAGCAGGACCGGAATGTCGTCCCTGACCGGGTAGATCAGCCCGCATCCCGTGCAGACCAGCTCCTCGGCCTCGTGCTCGGCCCGCAGCGGAGCCTTGCACGCGGGACAGGCCAGGATCTCAAGCAGCCAGTCGTCGATCTTCACTCTGACACCTTTCCCACAATGGCGAGGACCTCGTCCCTGATCGCCGTCATCTTGCTCTCGTCGGCCGCCTCGGCGTTCAGCCGCAGCAGCGGCTCGGTGTTGGAGGGCCGCAGGTTGAACCACCAGCCGGACCCGCTCACGGTCAGCCCGTCGAGCTCGTCGAACTCCCCGCGCCCGGCGAACGCTTCCCGGACCCGCCGCAGCGCCTCCGCCTGGTCGGACACCGTGCTGTTGACCTCGCCGGAGGCGTGGTAGCGCGAGTAGGCCGCGACGACCTGCGACAACGCCCGGTCCTGCTCACCCAGCGCGGCCAGCACGTGCAGCGCGGCCAGCATCCCCGAGTCGGCGAACCAGAAGTCCCTGAAGTAGTAGTGGGCCGAGTGCTCGCCCCCGAACACGGCCCCCGACCTGGCCATCTCGGCCTTGATGAACGAGTGGCCGACCCGCGTGCGCACCGGCACGCCGCCGTGCTCGCGCACGATCTCCGGCACGCCGAGCGACGTGATCAGATTGTGAATGATCGTCGAGCCCGGATATTTCGCCAGCTCGCGCACCGCGACCAGCGCCGTGATCGCCGACGGCGAGACCGACCGGCCCCGCTCGTCGATCACCCAGCACCGGTCGGCGTCGCCGTCGAAGGCCAGCCCGAGGTCGGCGCCGCTGTCGACGACGGCCCGCTGCAGGTCGAGGAGGTTCTGTGGCTCCAGCGGGTTGGCCTCGTGGTTGGGGAAGCTGCCGTCGAGCTCGAAGTAGAGCGGCACGAGATCGATCGGCAGGCCCTCGAACACCGCGGGGACGGTGTGCCCGCCCATGCCGTTGCCGGCGTCGACGACCACCTTCAGCCGCCGGGCGCCGCTCAGGTCGACCAGCCGGCGCAGGTGGCCGGCGTAGCCCGTGAGCAGGTCTTTCTCGATCAGCGACCCGCTCGGCGTGGCGGTCACCCCGACCAGCTCGGCCGCCCTGTCGCGGATCTCCGTCAGCCCCGTGTCACCGCCGATCGGCACGGCGCCGGCGCGGCACATCTTCATGCCGTTGTAGCGGGCGGGGTTGTGGCTGGCGGTGAACATCACGCCGGGCAGCCCGAGGCTGCCGCTGGCGTAGTAGAGCAGGTCGGTCGAGCCCAGACCGGCGTGCACGACGTCGGCACGGCGCGAACGGGCGCCCCTGATGAACGCCTCGGCCAGCGGCGGCGAGGACTCGCGCATGTCGTGCGCGACCACGACCGACTCGGCCCCTGTCACCTCGACGAAGGCCGCCCCCACGGCCTCGGCGGTCGGCTCGTCCAGCTCGTCGGGCACCACCCCGCGAACGTCGTACGCTTTGAAGATCTTGGCGAGGTCGCCCACTCTCCAGCTCCGCCCCTAGGTCGTTTCCGCCTTACACCAGGAGCCTACCGGTCGCGATGCTGCTGAGCCGATCTCAGAACACGCAGGTGCCCGCGACGGCCGACCTCGACGCCCTGCCCGACCGGCTCACCGCCGCCGGGCGACGTGGGCCGCGCCGCCTCCCTGACCGCGTTGGCCAGCGCCTCGAGATCGTCGGAACTGGGCGAGGCGCCGTCCGTCGGCAGCCGCACCACCTCCCAGCCGCGGGGAGCGGTCAGCCTCTCGGCGTGTTCGGCGCACAGGTCATAACAGTGTGGCTCCGCGTACGTCGCCAGGGGGCCGAGAACAGCGGTCGAGTCGGCGTATACGTACGTGAGCGTGAAGACGGCAGGCTGGCTGCAGGCGGTGCGGGAACAGCGGCGGACGGGGCTCACGGAGGGACCGTATCTGGTAAGAGTGCGAGGCGCCACTACCTGAGCGCTCTTAACGAGCGTGTCGCCACAATTCGGACACCTGTCGCAGGCTTTCCACCCACATGCCCCGAAGCCTCCTCCCCTTCCCCGGCACTTCCCTCCCCGGCTTCCCCGCCGCCTGACCAGCTCAATCCTCCCCCACCCCATGAACCTCCCATCCCCTCCCCACCGTTCTCCCTCCTCCGCCCCCCTCCCGCTCCCCCCGGAAGCACCCCTTCCACCGCGAACCCGCCCACCACCGCCCCGCGCGCCAGGACACCCGCCGGGGAGGAAGCCCGGGGAAGCCGGCGCAGAAGCCCAAGAGCCGGCCGGGGCGTCGCCTCTCAAGGATGGCGGGACCGGCCCCGTACACTTGCTGACGTGACACAGAAGCGCGGTCCCCGACGGCGCGATCGCCACGGTCGCGGCCTCCGCGGCCCGCTCGCCCCCTCCCACGTCCCCATGGCCAAGTCCCGCAGCGAACGCTTCGACGACCTGGTGCTCGACGCGGTCGACCGGCTCAGGCCGCGCTGGGAGAAACAGCTCTCGGCGGTGGAGTTCGCGGTGGAGGACGTGCCTCCGCTGAGCGAGCTGGGCGACGGCCCCCGCCTCAACTCCGACCCGATCCCCTTCGGCCGCGCGGACGCCGCGACCGGCCAGTCCCCCGCGTCCGTCGTCGTCTACCGCCGCCCGCTGGAGGCCCGTGCCAGAGACAGGGACACGCTGGGCGCGATGGTCCACGACACGGTGGTGGAGCAGGTGGCCACCCTCCTGGGCCTGGCCCCCGAGACGGTCGACCCGGGCTACGACGACCGCCGCTGATCACGTCACGTACGGCGGCGAGCCCGCCTGGCCCGGGTTCGCATCCGGGAGGCTCCCGGCGCATCCGCATTCCGGCGTCGCCGGGGGCGGGCGAAGCGGCGGTGAGGGCGGCCACGTTCTGCGATGCTGTGGGCATGTTCCGTCACAGGCGTGGACGCAAGGGTGGCGACGGGCCGCGCTTCTCCTACAAGCCGAGCCGTCGCCGGTGGTGGTGGCAGAAGCCCGAGCCCTTCGACGAGGAGGAGTTCCTGTCGGAGCGGCGCGAGGAGCAGTTGTGGCGGGTCGCCTGGTGGCAGCAGGGGTGGGGCGTGTGGCCCGGCGACGCCGACCCTCTCACCACCCCACCCGTCTACACCACCGCGAACATCCCCATCGGTGACTCGCAGACCGCCATGTGCTGGGCGGCCGGGGTCGTGCCGCCGAACCCGCTCAACCACCTTCGCTGCTCATACCGGGGAGATCCGGCCGCACCGTTCTAGGTGACCGGCTCGGGGCGCTCGCAGTCCACGCGGGCACTGCTCGTCTCCTCCGTCACCTTGAAGGCCTCCCCGTTGACGAACTGGCCGCCTATGGAGGCTTTCGCGCGATAGAGCCCGTCTCGGCAGACGGGGGCCAGCAGCACGTAGGAATGGCCGAGGCCCGGCGGATCGAAGTAGGAGTCGTGCGCTACTTCATACCAGTCCGCGAAGAAGCCATCCTTGTGCTCGATCGAGATCCTCGCCATGAAGTGGGCGATGACCTTGCGGTCACACGTGACGTGAAGGGTGGCCCTGACCTTCGGGGCCGCGATGGCGAACCGCACGGCCACCGGCGGCCTCCAGGAGTTCTGGCAGCCGTGCTCGCCTTCGGGGTGACTGGAGCCGACGCCCACGGGGGCGCATCCCGCCGGAGCGGCGGCCAAGCTCGCAGCCGTCACCAACGTGACGGCCCATGTGATCGACATACGGACCTTCCTGCCGGGGTTGATCGACGCCCGACAGGCTAATGTGTTCGAACGCATAAGGTGTTCGACTATTCACAATGTGTCATCTTGTGGCCCGTGAGCTGGGCTTGTGATAGGCGGAGTCGCGTCCGGGGAGGGCGGCGAGCGGGGCTTCAGGGGAGGACGACGCGGGGGCTGTCCGTCAGGGGCGGGAGGAGGGTCCAGGTGCGGGCCGGGGAGAGGGGCTGGGTGGTCAGCAGGACGCCCGAGCTCGACCGTTCCGCCACCAGGCGGCCTCCGTACACCTCCCCCGACACCGGCGTGACCACCACCGCGAAGTCGCCCTTCGCCCTGAGTTTCACCACCCGCGTGCGACCGGCGGGGATCTCCACGTCGAACGGCTCCTGAGCCGTTCCCTTCCCCGGCATCACCTGCACCCGCACCTTGCCGGGCCGGTCGCCGAGCGCCGTCAGGAGGAGCTGGGAGCCGGTGGCGTTGCGGGCCACGGCGCTGCCCAGCTCCAGGGACGGGGTGCCGGCCGTGAAGGCGACGTCCGGGCGGGTGCCGGTGCCGGTCGAGACGAGGCCGGCCACGATCGGGGCGGGCGAGGTGAGGACGAGGGCGGCGGCGGAGCCGGCCACGCCGGTGGTGACGTCGAGGGCGACCACGCTGCCGGCGGGCACGTCCAGCGTCTCCCGGCCCTTCATCGCGTACTCGGCCTCCTCGCTCACCGCCTTGATCTGCACGACGGCGTCCGTCTCGCCGGGGGCCGCGATCAGGAGCCTGCGCACGCCGCCGCCTCCGGGGATGCCGGGCACGACCATGCGCGTCGCCGGCAGTGCGGCCGGCGGGAGCCAGTCCACGCCGCCGGTCTCCAGGGTCGTCCTGGCGGCCACGGCGACGCGGCCGAAGGCGGTGGTGACGCTGAGGGCCATCACGTCGGCGGACGGGGCCAGCGTCTTGAGGTCGATCTCCCTGTGCTCCCCCGGCGCGATCTCCAGGCCGATGCCGGCGTCGCCGGAGACCCGGCCCTCGGCCGCGTACACCTGGACGTCCACCAGCGCCGCCGCCTTGTCGGCGTTCGTGAGGTGCAGGCGCACCTCGGCGTTGGCCGGCCCCGGGCCCACCAGCCAGGTCTCGGCGGCGGGCTCCGTGCAGCGGACCCCGGCCAGGCCGCGGCCCGCGCCCCTGGTGACGCGGGTGAGGTAGCCGGCCTCCAGGCCGCCGGGGCCGGTGGTGACGTACGGCTTGCCGTCCTCCATGGTCTCGCTGTTCAGCGAGCCCGGCAGGTACACGTTGACCTGCTCGCCCTTCGTCCCCGGGCAGACCGCGGTGACCGACTCCACGGCGACCTTCATAGGGGTGGCCGGCGGGGGCGGGGCAGGGGTGGGTCTGGTGACGTACGCGATGGCGTACGTGACGAGCAGGGACACGACGACCAGCGACAGCAGCCCGAACCGGTGCTCCAGGAACGTCCCGGCCCGGCCCCCGCCCCGATGCCGCCGCCCGCGCTCCCCGGCGGCCCCGCTCCCGCCCGGAGGCCGGCCCGGCGTCCCGGGATCGTCCGCGCCCGTCCCGAACGGCGGCTGACCCGGCGTCCCCGAGCCGGCCACGCCCGATTCGAACAGCGACCGGCCTCGCGCTGCCGGGCTGCCCGTGCCCGGACCGGGCGACGGCGCACCGCCGAAGGCCGGGCCGGTGGGAGGCGCGGCGTCGAAGGCCGGGCCCGTGGGAGGCGCACCGCCGAAGGCCGGGCCCGTGGAAGGCGCACCGCCGAAGGCCGGGCCCGTGGAAGGCGCGGCGTCGAAGGCGGGACCCGCCGAAGGTTCGGGGGCGAGGGCGGTGGGGGACTGGTCGACGGAGGTGGGGGGCGGCGGGGTGGGGTCGGTCGCGCCGCGGGTCTTGCGGCGGCTGCCCGCTCTCGGCTTCCTCATCGCGAGCCCGCCAGTGCCATCGCGGGCGCCTCCGCGCTCTCCTGCCGGCGCCGGCCAGGCGCCGCCATCAGCGCCGCCACCAGCACCAGCGCGCCCTGGACGCACAACCACGGCGTGTGCAGGACGCTCACCGGCTGGGCCGGCACGCGGGTGACCGGCTCGGCCAGCCGCCACAGGCCGCCCGCCTCCGACAGGCTCATGCGTTCCAGCGACGGCTGGGAGTCGAGCGTCCTGGCCAGTTCGGGGGTGACCGGCGGCGCCACGGCCACCAGCCCGATGCCCTGCTGGGCCAGCGTGGCGGCGTCTCCGCCGCGACCGCCGATGAGGCCCTGCGCCGCCCCGCCGATCCGGGCGCGCGCCTCGGATCCGGTGGGCAGCTCCGCCTCGCCGAGCAGCGGCGTACGCCCGTGCAGCACGGTGAACGCCGACCCTTCGATGACCAGCGTCCGCTCCCCCTGGGTGGAGTGGGCGGCGGCGAGCGCGGGCAGCACGTCGGGGGCGTTGCCGACGAGCGGCCCGCGTACGCCGTCGACGATCCAGAATCCGGCGGCCAGCAGCGGCGTGCTGAACGCCACCGCCGCCACGGCGGTCGCTCCCAGCCGCCGCAGCCCGCCCCCGGCGCGCAGTTCGGCCAGGCGGTGGGCGGTCAGGCCGACGAGGACCACCAGCCCGGTCCCGGCGACGGCGAGCGGCACGCCGGGCCAGGCGGGCGCGCCTGCGACGGTGATGCGGCTGACCAGGACGGCCGCCAGCATGCCGTACAGGGCGACGCCCCAGCCGACGGCGACGATCAGGCGCTGGCGGCGCATGAGCAGCGCGGCCAGCGCGGCGGCCAGCAGGCCCGCCGTCACCCAGAACGGCGGCAGCCCCGGCCCTCCCGGGCTGAGGGCGACCAGCGACTCGGGGGCGAGGGACGGGTCCACCAGGGCCGGGTCGTGCAGCCCGGCCTCCAGGAGCAGCCGGCCCGGGTCCGTCACCAGCCCGGCCGACCAGGGCAGCAGGAGCACCGGCGGCAGGGCGAGCGCGATGAGCACGGACACGCCGTGCGGGCCGCCCAGACCACGCAGAGCGCTGAGCCCGCGCAGCCCGCCAGGACCGCGCGAGCCGCGCCGTCCGGGCGGGCCGTCCTGGCCGGCGCCGCTGTCCGTGCCGACGAGGGAGCCGATGGCCGTGCTGTCGCCGGCGACAGCGTTCGCGACCGTGCGGGTGACGGCGAGCGCGCCCAGCACCGCCGGCACCGCGACCAGCAGGTACGTCAGCGGCACGAACGCCGTCCCCACCGCCAGCATCAGCCCCAGCCCCCACGCGGCCCGCCGGGCCCGGCGCGGGTCGGGAGACAGCAGGATGACCCCGAGCAGCCAGGCGTACACCGGGACCAGCACGAAGACGACGGCCGTCCCCAGCCGCCCGCCCGAGACGGCCCCGGTCGCGACGGGCAGCAGCGCGTACGTCCCCGCCGCCCACGCCCGGGCGGGCACCGAGGGGATGAGGTGCCGCGTGGCCAGGTAGGCGGTCGCGCCCGCCAGCGGCACCGACCCCAGCAGCAGCACCGACACCGCCACCCACGTCTTGCCGAACGCGAGCGTGGACAGCGCGGCGACCACGGCCACGTACGGGGGCGCCGGGGCGGTCGAGCCGAGCCCGACGTCGTGGAAGCCCTCGACGTAGAACGCCCACAGGTCGCCCGCGTCGCCGGTCACCGGCACCAGCGCGCCCCCGCCGAGCCGTTCGCCGCCGAGGACCGAGCGCTCGGCGACCAGGGAGACGACGGTCAGCGCGAACATGAGGATGACGCCGGGGCGGCCGAGGAAGCGCTGGAAGGCGCCGGTGTCGGACGGCGGGGCGGCGTCCTCGCCCTCGGAGGCGGCGCCCGAGTGGTGGTGCCGGCCGGCCGCGTCGACCGGGCCCTGGCCGGCGAGGAAGCTCTGCACCATGTCGGTGACCCGCCGGTAGGCGGCGCGCCGGGGGGTCATGAGCCGTTTGATCCGGTTGTAGCCGTTCTTGCGGCCGTGATGGCGGGCCCGCCGGGCGCGCATCAGCCGGAAGGGGTGCGCCAGGATCGAGGCCATGGCCACGACCTCGTCCAGCGCGTTGGCGGGCTGTTTGCTGACGATGAACAGCAGCGTGCGGAAGGCCGAGCCGGTCACGTTCCGCAGCAGGGCCCAGAGCATGGCGCGGAACGGCAGGTTCGCCATGACCACGAAGATCGCGTTGCGCCGGTCGAGGCGGCGCGGATGGTCGCCGCTGACCGCGATGCGCCGCCGCCGGCGGGCCGCCGCCTCGGCGTGCCAGGCCACGGCGGAGGTCACGGCCAGCACCTTGTGCCCGGCGTTGCGCACCCGCCAGCACAGGTCGAGGTCGTCGCGGAACAGCGGGAAGAACGGGTCGAGCCCGCCGGCCTGCTCCCACACGTCGCGCCTGATCAGCATCCCGGCGGTGGACACCGACAGCACCTCGCGGGTGCCGTCGTGCTGCCCCTGGTCGAACTCGCGCGGCTCCAGCCCCGTGTCCCTGCGCCCGGTGCGGCCCACGGTCACGCCGATCTCCAGCAGCCGCCTGCGGTCGAGCCAGTCGAGCAGCTTGGGCCCGAGCACGGCGGCCTTGGGGTCCTCCTCGGCCGCGCGCAGCAGCGCCTCCAGCGCGCGCCGGTCGGGGGCGCAGTCGTCGTGGAGCAGCCAGATCCATTCGTCACGCCCGGCCGGCGGCAGCTTCGCGAGCGCCTCGGCGACCGACTCGCCGAAGCCGGTGGAGCGGGGCAGGGAGAACACGTTGCCGGGGCCGAGCGCCTGGGCCAGCAGGTCGGCCGAGCCGTCCCTGCTGCCGTTGTCGACGCCCGCGACCCGGTCCGGCCTGCGGCTCTGGCTGACCAGCGCGCGCAGCGTCTCCCCGAGCCAGCGCGCACCGTCGTGGGCGACGACGATCGCGGTGACGTGGGGTCGGGACATGGGCGGGTGGCTCCTGGGGGTCGTCGGCCCGGGCGATGATCAGGCGGCCCCACGATACATGCGCAAGCCGTTCAGAAGATGCGAAAAGGGTCACACGGCTGACCGCGTGACCCCTTCCCCCCTTATCACTACACCGCCTGGCGTTTGATCCGTCTGCGCTCCCGCTCGGACAACCCACCCCAGATGCCGAACCGCTCATCGTGCTCGAGTGCGTATTCCAGGCACTCGGCACGGACCTCGCACGATCGGCAGACCTTCTTGGCCTCTCGGGTGGAGCCGCCCTTCTCCGGGAAGAACGCCTCCGGATCAGTCTGCGCGCACAACGCACGCTCCTGCCAGCCGAGTTCTTCAGCGTCAAGCTGATCCTGTGCGATGACCGGATCGGTCACTGCACACCTCCCTGCCGCCCGCCCGCAATGGAGCCCCCCATGGACGCCTTCCTTACTACCCACCCACGGGAAGGCGTAACAACATGGTTGTAATTACACGCGTGTGCCGCACGTGCCGTCAAGCGGCATGCAGCTATCCGGGGAAAGACCAGATCTCGCCCCGGTGTGCTCGGCATGTCAAGTTCGCACCGGGCCGACGCCTTACGGGCAGGGCATCGGCCTGGCTCGTTCAACGCTGTCAGCGGTCGGAACCGTACCAGGGCGGGATAGACGCCCGCCCGTGGCCCACCTTCTCTCTAGCCGTTCATTGCCGGTCCGTTACCTGCGTGGCTCGTTGGGGGTGTATATGGCTGTTGGGTCGATCGGGTCGTCCCCGGGACCGCGCTGGTCGCCGAAGGCGCCCCCGCCGAACTGCGCCGGGTCCAGGCGCATCGTCGACTCGCCCTGCTGCTCCGGCCAGCCGCCCTGCTGCTGGTGCTGCTGGGGCTGCTGCTGGTGCTGCGGGGCCTGGTGGGTGGGCTGGTACTGGCCCTGCTGCGGCTCGTAGCCACCGTGCTGCTGCTGGTGCTGCTGCGGGGCCTGGTGCTGGGGCTGGGCGGGCTGCTGCGGGTGGCCGAACGGGTCGTCGTACGGCCTGGCGGCGGGCTGGGCGCCGTACTCGGGGGCGCCGGCGCTCGACTGGTACGTCTCCGCCTGCTGGTAGGCGTCCATCAGCTGCTGCGAGCGCGGGTCCACGGGCGGGTCGGGCTCCTGGTAGGCCGGCGGAGCGGCGTACTCCTGGCCCGAGTAGCCGGTGAACGGCTGGCCGGCCTGCTGCTGCTGGGCCCCCTGCTGCTGGTCGAAGGCGCTCTGGCCGTAGTACGACGGCTGCTGCTGGCCGAACTGGGGCTCCGGGGCCGGGGGGTAGGGCACGTTCGGCGCGGTCTCGCCCGTGGGGTACGGGTCGGACGCCGGGGCGTAGGGGTTGGCCTGCTCGTTCACCGGGGGCGGCGCGTACGGGTTGGCCTGCTCGCTCGCGGCCGCCGCCGGGAACGCCTGATCGTTCGCGGGGGGCGCGTACGGGTTCGGGCTGGGCTGACCGTACAGGTTCGGCTGGCTGTCGGCCGGGACGTACGGGGCCGGGGTGTACTCGCCGGCCGGCGGGGTGGTGTACTCCTGGACCGGCGGCATCGTGGCGGTCGCGGGCGAGGTGTCCGACGGGGTGTATCCCTGGCCGTAGCCCTGCGGGGCGTAGGGCTCGGGCTCGGGCTGCTGCTGGTCGGAGGGTGCGGCGGGCAGTGCGCCCCGGATCTGCGGCTGCGGGCTGTAGGCCGCCGCGGCCTGCGGCTCGGGCGCGCCGCCGAAGCTGGGGGGCTGCTGGCCGTACCCGGGGGTGGAGGGCGGCTGCTGGGCGTAGGCCGCGGGCTGCTGCTGGTCGTGGCCGGGAGCCTGCGGGGCCTGCTGCGCGTAACCGGGGGTGGAGGGCGGCTGCTGCGCGTAGCCCGGGGTGGAGGGCGGCTGCTGGCCGTAGCCGGGGGCCTGCTGGGGCTGCTGGCCGTGGGGCTGCTGCGGGTCCTGCACGCCCGACGGGGGCTGCTGGCCGTACCCCGGCTGCTGGTCGGCCGGGGCCTGGCCGTAGCCGGGCTGCTGGTCGGGCTGGCCGAAGCCCTGGCCCGTGGGGGGCTGCTGTGCGTAGCCCGGCTGCTGCTGGTCCTGGGGACCGCCGAAACCGGGCTGCTGCTGGCCGAAGCCGGGCTGGGGACCGCCGGGGCCACCGGGGCCGCCAGGGCCGCCGTAGCCGGGGCCCGGCTGGGGCTGGCCCTGGGGGCCGTACTGCTGCTGCTGGGGCTGCTCGCCGAAGAAGCCGCCCTGGGGGCCGAACTGGCCGTGGTAGACCTGGGCGGCCGGCCGCTCGGGCAGCACCTGCGGGAGCAGGTAGACCAGCGCGATGGCGGTCAGCGCGAGCGTGGGCACGCCGAGCAGCACGTACTCGATGGTGGCGCGCGCGCCCGCGCCGGCGAACAGGCCGGACAGCAGCGCCAGCATGCCGAACACCGTGGCCAGGAGCAGGCCGCCCGCGGCGCCGTACGTGATCGGCTTGGCCTTCGGCGACGGCTCGCCCACCTTGGTGACCAGCAGCACGGAGCCGAGCAGCAGCGCCGTCAGCAGCGGGCTCGTCAGGCCCGAGAAGTTCGAGGCCGCGCGCTCCGTGAAGGACGACGAGCCGGACGACCCGATCAGCACGTGGCCGATCGCCAGCACCACGTTCATCAACCCGGTGACGAGCATGATCCAGGCGGCCGGCTCCTTCAGCCGGGCGACGTCAAGTTTGCTCACAACTACCCCCATCGGACCCTTTAGCCCGAAGGGAGTTTGCCACATCACTGACTCCGCTGCCGGGAGTCCCAGCAACCTCTTCTCTAACAAATCGCCCTATACCTGGAAGTACACCCCCAACAAAAGGCACAAAACAGGTCCCGAGACAGGGAAGTCAGGGCCCGGTGAAAGACTGGGCCGCATGCACATCGTGTCACTCGCCGGCGGCATCGGCGGCGCCCGATTCCTGCGCGGCCTGCGCGCCACCGCGCCCGACGCCTCGATCACCGTCATCGGCAACACGGGTGACGACATCACCCTCTACGGCCTGCGGGTCTGCCCCGACCTCGACACCGTCATGTACACCCTGGGCAACGGCATCGACGAGGAGCAGGGCTGGGGCCGGGCCGGGGAGACCCACGTCGTCAAGGAGGAGCTGGCCGCGTACGGCGTCGAGCCGCAGTGGTTCGGGCTGGGCGACCGCGACTTCGCCACCCACATCGTGCGCTCCCAGATGCTGGAGGCCGGCTACCCGCTCTCGCAGATCACCCAGGCGCTCTGCGCCCGCTGGCAGCCGGGCGTGCGGCTGCTGCCGATGAGCGACGACCGCTGCGAGACCCACGTGGTGATCGAGGACGAGCGCGGCAAGCGCGCGATCCACTTCCAGGAGTGGTGGGTACGCCTGCGCGCCTCCGTGCCGGCCCAGTCGTTCGCCCTGGTCGGGGTCGACTCCGCCAAGCCGGCCCCGGGCGTGCTGGAGGCCATCGAGCAGGCCGACGTGGTCATCCTGCCGCCGTCCAACCCGGTCGTCAGCATCGGCACGATCCTCCAGGTCCCCGGCATCCGCGAGGCCCTGCTGCCCAAGACCGTGGTGGGCGTCTCGCCGATCATCGGGGGCGCGCCGCTGCGCGGCATGGCCGACGCCTGCCTGACGGCCATCGGGGTGGAGACGACCGCCCAGGCCGTGCTGGAGCTCTACGGCTCGGAGCTGATCGACGGCTGGCTGGTGGCCGAGGAGGACGCCGGGGTCGCGCTCGACGGGGTCCGCGTGGTCGCCCGCCCGATCCTCATGCACGACGCCGGCGCCGCCGCCGACATCGCCCGCACCGCCCTCGACCTCGCCCAGGAGCTGGCCAAGTGACCCATGTCGAAGTGATCCCCGTGACCGGCGTCGGCGAGGTCCGGCCCGGCGACGACATCGCGGCGCTGCTGTCCGGCGCCGGGCTGCGCGACGGCGACATCGTGGTGGTCACCTCCAAGATCGTGAGCAAGGCCGAGGGCCGGGTGCGGCAGGCCCCCGACCGCACGCGGGCGATCGAGGAGGAGACCGAGCGCGTGGTCGCCAGGCGCGGCGACACCGTGATCAGCCAGACCAGGCACGGCTTCGTCATGGCCGCCGCCGGGGTCGACGCCTCCAACACCGAGCCCGGCACGGTGCTGCTGCTCCCCCTCGACCCCGACGCCTCGGCCCGGCGCATCAGGGCCGGGCTGGGCGGGCGCGTCGGGGTGATCGTCTCCGACACGTTCGGGCGGCCGTGGCGCAACGGGCTCACCGACGTGGCGATCGGGGCGGCCGGCGTGCGGCCGCTCGACGACTTCCGCGGCGCCTCCGACTCCTACGGCAACCCGCTCAGCGCGACCGTCACGGCGCTGGCCGACGAGATCGCGGCGGCGGCCGAGCTGGTCAAGGGCAAGCTCGGCGGGGTGCCCGCGGCGATCGTGCGCGGGCTGTCCCACCTGGTGACCGAGGACGACGGCCCCGGCGTCGCGCCCCTGGTGCGACCGGCCGACGAGGACCTGTTCCGGTACGGCTCGCGCGACGTCGTCTTCGCCCGCCGGACGATCAGGGAGTTCTCGGAGCGCCCGGTCGATCCCGAGGCGGTGCGCAGGGCGGTCGCGGCGGGCATCGCGGCGCCCGCGCCGCACCACACGACGCCGTGGCGGTTCGTGCTGCTGGAGTCGCCCGAGACCAGGGTCAAGCTGCTCGACGCGATGCGGCAGGCGTGGATCGACGACCTCCGGGGCGACGGGTTCTCCGAGGAGTCGATCGCCAAGCGGATCAGGCGCGGCGACGTGCTGCGCAACGCGCCCTACCTGGTGGTGCCGTGCCTGGTGATGGAGGGCTCCCACACCTACCGCGACGACCGGCGCAACGCCTCGGAGCGGGAGATGTTCGTCGTGGCGACGGGCGCCGGGGTGGAGAACTTCCTCATCCAGCTCGCCGTCGAGGGGCTGGGCTCGGCGTGGGTGTCGTCCACGATGTTCTGCCGGCCGGTGGTCCGCGAGGTGCTCGACCTGCCCGAGAGCTGGGACCCGATGGGCTGCGTGGCGATCGGCCACGCGGCCGCGCCGCCGCGCGAGCGGGCCCCGCGCGACCCGGGGGACTTCGTTCTCACGCGCTGACCGGGAGTGAACCGGGCGTTTACCGTTAGGAAACTTTCCTTTACATTGGAGGCATCCCCCCATGTAGAGGAGCACTTCATGAGAAGGACCCTCACGTTAGTCGCCGTGGTGGTGATGGCGGTCGCCACCACGGTGTTCAACACCACCCCGGCGTTCGCGCACGGCTACGTGCTCACGCCGCCCAGCCGTCAGGCCAACTGCGCCCAGGGCAAGGTGTCCAACTGCGGCAACATCATCTACGAGCCGCAGAGCGTGGAAGGGCCCAAGGGCCTGCGCAGTTGCCACGCCAACCTCGGGCAGTTCGCGCAGCTCAGCGACGAGAGCAAGCCCTGGCCGGTCGCCTCGGTGGGCACCTCGGTGACCTTCACCTGGACGTTCACCGCCCGGCACGCCACGCTGAACTACGAGTACTACATCGGCAACACCCGGGTGGCCGTCTTCAGCGGCAACGGGCAGCAGCCGCCGCCCACCATCTCCCACACCGTCAACTTCTCCGGTTTCTCCGGCCGGCAGAAGGTCCTGGCCATCTGGAACATCTCCGACACGGCCAACGCCTTCTACTCCTGCATCGACCTGAACATCGGTGGCGGCAACGGCCAGCCGAGCCCGACGCCCACCCCGACCATCACGCCCACCCCCACGCCGACCCCGACGACCACGACGCCTTCGGGCACGTGGAAGGCCGGCACCGCCTACACGCCCGGCAACACCGTCACCTACAACGGCGCCACCTACCGCTGCCTCCAGTCGCACACCGCGCTGGCGGGCTGGGAGCCGCCGAACGTCCCCGCGCTCTGGCAGCGCGCGTGACCCCGACGTGAGGGGACACCCGCACGGCGTCCCCTCACGCCGCACCCCTGAGCGTTTCCTCACGCCGCACCCCTGAGCGTTTCCTCACGCCGCACCCCCGAGCGTTTCCTCACGCCGTAGCCCGCCTGAGGCGCGCCTCCTCAGGTCGTCGGCTTGCAGGTGGGGTGGCACAGGCGGCGCGCCAGGGCCGCGAGGAAGACGTCGATGATCTCCCCCGGCTCCCGCGCCTCGTGCAGCGAGCCGTTCGTCAGCGCCGTGACCTGCGCCAGGCTCTCCCGGTCCACCACCTTCCCGAACGCGATGACGATGATCTGCACGGGCCGGTCCGGGTTCCACTCGCGCCGCAGCCGGTCGAGGAGCTGCGCCAGGTCCGAGCCCTTGCCGTCGTCCCGGCCCGCCGTGATCACCAGCAGCGTGTTGTTCATCTCCTCGCGGTACTCGGTGGTGACCTCGCGGAAGCCGCTGAGGATCGCGTCGTACAGGGAGCTGTCCCGCCGGGGATGGGCGGTGATCGTGCTGGTGAGCTGGTCGAGGCGGCTCCTGCGGATCACCTGCCCGGTCTCCGGCTCGTTGATCGGGCCCAGCCCGACGTGCTCGCGGTAGCCCCTGATGCCGCCGGCCTTGTCGGCGAACTCCCACAGGCCCATGCGGGTGGAGTCGGGGAAGAGCCGCAGGCCGATCTTGGCCGCGTCCAGCGCCACGTTCACCCGGGTCCGGCCGTCCAGCGGCTCGGCCATGTGCTTGGAGGTGTCGGCCAGCACCAGGATGTTGGTCGGCGGGGCCAGCCTGCTCCACGCGCGCAGCGCCTCGTCGATGTCCTGCGCCGACACCGACGACCGGGTGCGCGGCGCGGCGGCCGGGACCTGCGGGCCGCGCGAGATCGGGCCCTGCGCGCCGTCGCCCGACCTGAACCCCGCCCGCCGCACGATCTCCTGCGCCCGCGGGCCCTTCAGCCAGCCGGCGAAGGCGGCCGACGCCTCGGCGACGTCGGGGTCGGTGGCGGTGACGACGTACGGGTAGTCGAGGTTGATCGTGCCCTCGCGCGGGTGCAGGGCCACGACCGGGTCGGCGGAGGGCCGCAGGTTGTGGTTCCACACCGACTGCTCGGGGACGATGACGACCGGCCGCTGCCAGAACGTGCGGTCGTCCACCGCGGCCAGCATGCTGCGGTAGTCGGGGGCCGAGCCGGCCTGCGCCCACCGGACGAACGCGGTCAGCGCCTTGTCGGCGTCCGGCCCGGTGCCGACGACGTCCCTGGCGGCGGCCACGGTCGCGATGCCCGCCCCGGCCAGCGACGGGTCGGGCACGCGGACGACGTCGGGCTCGTCGGCGTTGGGCGTCAGCCGCCCGCGCACGGTCGAGGGGAAGACCATCCGCCAGTTCATCTCGGTGTCGCCCACCGAGAAGCGCCGGGCCAGCGACGCGCGGGTGGCGAAGACCAGCGGCGAGGTCGCCACCACGCTCTCCTCCGCCGGCAGCGCGCTGGCGCCCTGCTGGCGGGCCAGCCTGATCCAGGCGGAGGAGTCGGCGATCCAGCCGTCGGGCCGCTCGTCCAGCACGCCCGCCCGGTCGCCGATGAGCGTGCGCAGGACCGTGGCCGGCGGCTGCTCGGTCACCTGGACCAGCACGCACCGGCCGCCCGCGGCCGTCTTCGACTCGTTGAACCGGCCCGCCGCCTCCATGACCGCCGGGGCCACGTCGACGGCGGCGGCCACGTTCACCAGAACAGGCTCTCGTGTGCTGCACAGCACGCCGCCGCCACCGAAGATCACGACGCCGCCGGCCGCGACGATGGCCACGGCCGCCAGCCCCGCCAGCATGCCGCGCCGCAGCGCCTTCCTGCGGCGCTGCTCGGGGGAGAGCGCTGCGCGATGTCGACCCAACCGCACGGTGGACCCTCTCTCCGGGGGAGTGACGATTCTCCCAGCGCCTCGCGGGGCGGGCGCAAGTGCTTGTTAGAACACGTTACAACTAAGCCAGCGGCAGGACCCTTCTGACGCTCTGGCAGACGCCGTCGCTGGCGGCCGAGGCAGCCAGCCGCTCCGCGTCCGGCACGCCGTACTCGGTGGTGCGCTGCCTGACCGGCCGGCCGGTGACCTCGACCATCGCGCGCAGCTCGCTGATCGTCTTGTACGAGCCGTTCTCCGACCCGGCCATCCTGCTGATCGTCTCCTCCATCAGCGTGCCGCCGAGGTCGTTCACCCCGCCCTGGAGCACCTGGCGGCACAGGTCGTCCTGGAGCTTGACCCAGGAGCACTGGATGTTGCTGATCGAGCCGTGCAGCAGGATCCTGGCCAGCGCGTGCACGGCCCGGTTCTCCTGCGCCGTCGGCCCCGGCCTGGCCACGCCCGCCAGGTAGATGGGGGCGCTGGTGTGCACGAACGGCAGCAGCACGAACTCCGAGAAGCCGCCGGTGCGCTCCTGCAGCGACCTGATGAGCTTGATGTGCCTGACCCAGTGCAGGTGGTTGTCCACGTGCCCGTACATCATGGTCGAGGTGGTGGGGATGCCGACCTCGTGAGCCGTCGTGATGACCTCGATCCACTCCTTGGCCGGCAGCTTGCCCTTGGTCAGCACCCAGCGCACGTCGTCGTCGAGGATCTCGGCCGCCGTGCCCGGCAGCGAGTCCACGCCCGCCTCCTTGGCCGCCTCCAGCCAGTCGCGGACGGGCAGGTTCATCCGGCTGGCGCCGTTGATGACCTCCATCGGCGAGAATGCGTGCACGTGCATGTCCGGCGTCCTGGCCTTGACCGCCCTGGCGATGTCGAAGTAGGCGCTGCCGGGCAGGTCGGGGTGGATGCCGCCCTGCATGCACACCTCGGTCGCGCCGGCCGCCCACGCCTCCTCCGCCCGGTCGGCGACCTGCTCCACGCTCAGCGTGTACGCGTCGGCGTCGGTCCTGCGCTGGGCGAAGGCGCAGAAGCGGCAGCCGGTGTAGCAGACGTTGGTGAAGTTGATGTTCCGGTTGACGACGTAGGTGACCTCGTCGCCCACGGCCTCCTTGCGCAGCGCGTCGGCGATCGCGGCCAGCTCGTCCAGCGCCTCCCCCTCGGCCCCGAGCAGGGCGACGGCCTCGGCGTCCGTCAGCCCCGCCGGGTCGGCCTCGGCCCGCCTGAGCGCCTGGCGCACGTCGCCGGGCGTGGCGGCGGCCGTGCCGCCCAGGCGCTCGCGCAGCGCGTCCCAGTCGCCGTAGACGTGGTCGAAGTCGTCGCGCCGGTCGCTGGTGCGGCCCGTGGTGTCCACCTCGACGTGCAGGTCCACCCGCCCCGACGCGGCGAACCCGCCGTCGGGCTCCTGCCACGGGCGGCCCTCCAGGACGGCGTCCTCGCGGGCCAGCCCGGTCTCCGGGTCCGCCAGGGCCGAGACGTGGGCGATCAGCCGCGGGTCGAGCCAGGGCTCCCCCGCCCTGACGTACTCGGGGTAGATGGTCAGGCGCTCGCGCAGGCGGAAGCCGGCCTCCGCGGTACGGGCCGCGAGGTCGTCGATCTGCGGCCACGGCCGCTCCGGGTTGACGTGGTCGGGCGTCAGCGGCGACACGCCGCCCCAGTCGTCGATGCCGGCCCGGATCATCAGCTCGTACTCGGCGTCCACCAGGTTGGGCGGGGCCTGGAGACGTACGCGGGGGCCGAGCACCAGCCGGGCCACCGCGATGGTCGCGGCCAGCTCCTGCAGATCGGCGTCCGGCAGGCCGCGCATGGCGGTGTCGGGCTTGGCGCGGAAGTTCTGCACGATGACTTCCTGGATGCCGCCGTACTCCCTGGACACCCGCCGGATGGCGAAGATCGACTCGGCCCGGTCCTCCAGGGTCTCGCCGATGCCGATCAGGATGCCCGTGGTGAACGGCACGTTCGTGCGGCCCGCGTCCTCCAGCACCCGCAGCCGCACGGCCGGGTCCTTGTCCGGCGAGCCGTAGTGGGGCTGCCCCTTCTCCTCGAACAGCCGCCGCGACGTCGTCTCCAGCATCATCCCCATCGACGGCGCCACCGGCTTGAGCCGCTGGAGGTCACGCCAGCTCAGCACCCCGGGGTTGAGGTGCGGCAACAACCCGGTCTCCTCCAGCACCCTGATCGCCATCGCCCGCACGTAGGACAAGGTGTCGTCATAGCCGTGCGCGTCGAGCCACTCCCTGGCCTGGTGCCAGCGGTCCTCCGGCCGGTCCCCCAGCGTGAACAGCGCCTCCTTGCACCCCATCGCCGCCCCCTGCCGGGCGATCTCCAGCACCTCGTCGGGGCTCAGGAACGGCGCGGGCAGCTTGTTCGGCGCGGTCGCGAACGTGCAATAGTGACAACGGTCCCGGCACAGCCGGGTCAACGGGATGAACACCTTCCTGCTGTAGGTGATGACCCCCTCGCGCCCGGCGGCCCGCAGCCCGGCGTCGCGGACGCGGGAGGCGTGGTCGAGGAGCGTGTCGAGGTGTCCGTCACGGGCGTGCAGGAGGACGGTCGCCTCGGTGACGTCAAGGGTCTTGCCGTCCCGGGCGCGGGCGAGGGCGCGGCGGAGCGCGGAGTCAGAACTCATAGGGGCACAGTACGACGGGCTGAGTTCACCGGCCGCACTCAGGGGCGTGGTAGGCGGTGGTACGCGTACCGGGCGCCGGCCACGACATCCCGCTGCGCGAGCCCGAGCTGCTGGCCACGACCCTGCGCGGGCTGACCTGACCCTTCACCCGCGGAGCGGCGCCCCGCCTCCGCGACGCGGGCGGGGCGCCCCCACGGCTCAGAACGACCGGTAGTCGCGCGCTGGCATCCGGGGCCCGCGCGCGGGCGGGGGCAGGCCGCTGAGCGCGACGTAGACGGTCGCCCGGTGCCGATGCCCGGTGTACGGCTCCAGCAGCCGCATCATCCCCTGATCGTCGGTCTTCTCCCCGGTCAGCGCGTAGCCCACGAGCTTGGCCAGATGGAAGTCCCCGATGCTGACCGCGTCGGGGTCGCCGAAGGCGCGCTGGCGCACCTCGGCCGACGTCCACACCCCGATGCCGGGCAGCGCGCGCAGCAGCCGGTCGAGCTCCTGCGTCGTGGCGGCGGCCTCCAGCTTGCCGGCGTGCCAGGCGGCGGTGGCGATCGTCCTGGCGCGCACGGCCTCGGCGCCCGCGCGGTGCCAGTGCCAGGCCGGGATCTGCCGCCACACCTCGGCCTCGGGCACCACCCGCATGCCCTCGGGGGCCGGGCCGGGGGCGGGCTCGCCGTAGCGGGCCAGCAGCCAGCGCCAGGCCCGCCAGGCCTCCCGCCCGACCACCTTCTGCTCCAGCACGGCCGGCACGAGGGCCTCCATCACCCGCCCGGTGCGGCCGATCCGCAGGCCGGGGTGCCTCCTGGCGGCCTCGGCCAGCGCCTCGTGCTCGGCGCGGAAGCCCGAGACGTCGTCGCCGGCCCCGAGCAGCGCGGGCAGCGTCTCCAGGGCCCAGCCGGCGCCCGGCCCCCAGGCGTGCCCGTACACCTCGCCGCCCCGCACGCTGACCCGCAGCGTGCAGGCCCCGTCGGGTGTCCTGGTGGTGCGCCAGACGGCGCCGTCGGCGGTCCGCCGCCAGGCGGGGTCGCCGCCGCCGCGCTGGTGGGGCCGCAAGGCCAGCCCCACGTCCAGCGGCCATCCGGGCACCCACCTGCGCTCCATCACGCGTCCAGTCTGCCCCGACACCTCCCCTGCTCGGGCCGGACCGGACCGCTGCGCGAAACGCGCCGAACGCCAGCCGTCAGACGTCGCCGGAGGCCGTCAGACGTCGCTGGAGTAACGCAGCGCCCGTTCGGGCAGCTCGACGCCCGGCCAGATGCGCACGCCGTGCTGCAGCTCGTTGCCCGGCCCCACGATCGCGCCGTCGCCGATGACGGCGTCGCGCACCACCGTGCCCGCGCAGACCCGCGCCCCGTAGCCCACCACGGAGTCGGTCACCACGGCCCCGGCCTCGATGACGCAGTCGTCGCTCAGCACCGAGCCGACCACCGAGGCCCCGGCCTCGACCACGGCCCGCGCGCCGACCGCCGTGCCGCCCCGCACCTTCGCCTCGGGCGAGACGCTGGCCCCTTCGAGCGCCAGGTATTCGCCGGTCGGCCCCGGCAGCGCGGGCGAGGACAGGCGGCCCAGCACCAGGTCGCGCGAGCCGCGCACGAAGGCGGCCGGCGTGCCGACGTCGAGCCAGTAGGTGCGGTCGGCGTAGCCGAGCACGAGCTGCCCCGACTCGATCAGCCCGGGGAACGTCTCGCGCTCGACCGAGACGACCTCGTCACGCGGGATCGAGTCGATCACCGACCGGGTGAACACGTAGCAGCCGGCGTTGATCCGGTTGGTGACCGGGTTGGGCGTCTTCTCCAGGAAGGCCGTCACCCGCCCCGCCTCGTCGGTGGGCACGCACCCGAACCGGGAGGGGTCGTCCACCTCGGTCAGATGGAGCGTTACAGCGGCCTGCCGCTCGCGGTGGACCCGGATCTGCTCGCCGATGTCGTGGCCGGACAGGATGTCGCCGTTGAGGATGAGGACCGGGTCGTCCGGACCGGCGGTCAGCGCCTCCGCGGCGTTGCGGATCGCGCCGCCGGTGCCCAGCGGCGTCTCTTCCGTTATGTATTCGAGCGAGAGCCCGAAAGCCGCCCCGTCGCCGAAGGCGGGCTCGAACATCGACGCCTTGTACGAGGTCGCGAACACGATCCGGCGCACGCCGAACGCTCGCGCGCGGGCCAGTTGGTGGGCCAGGAACGGCACCCCGGCGGTCGGCAGCAGCGGCTTGGGCGTGCCCAGTGTCAGCGGACGCAGGCGCGTGCCCTGCCCCCCGACCAGGAGGATCGCCTCGAGGTCTGGCAAAGAGCTCTCCATCACTCCGTGAGGTTACCGAACTATTCGATGGCGCGTTGATAGGAGCTGAGATGCGCCTCCGCCGAGGCGTCCCAGGTGAATTCGCGGGCCCGGGCCAGCCCGGCCTCCCGCAACTGGCGCCTGCGCTCGGGGGAGGCCAGCAGCTGGCCCAGCGCGGCGGCGATGCTGTCGGCGTCGGGCTCGGTGTAGGCGACGGCGTCGCCGCCCACCTCGGGCAGCGACGTGCGGTAGGTGGTCAGCACCGGCGCGCCGCAGGCCATCGCCTCCAGCACCGGCAGGCCGAACCCCTCGCCGCGCGAGGGGAAGGCCACCACGAGCGCCCCGCCCAGGAACCCGGGCAGGTCGGGCGCGCCGAGGTAGCCGGGCCTGATGACCCTGACGGTGGCCTCGACCTCGCGGCAGGCGGCGTCCACGTCGTCCTCGTGCACCCCGCCTCCCAGCACCAGCGCGGGCGGCTCTTCCAGCCGCTTCACGGCGGCGGCGAAGCCGCGGATGAGATTGGGCACATTCTTGCGCGGGTCGAGCGCGCCGAGGAAGGCCACGTAGGGCTGGCCGTGCAGCCCCAGCCGCAGCGCGGCCCGGCGGATCTCCGCCTCGCTCGGCGGATGGAACTGGGCCAGATCGACGCCGTGATAGGCGACGTCGATGCGGGTGGGGTCGGCGGACAGCACGCGGACGAGCTCGTCCCTGGTCGCCTTGGACGGCACGATCACGCGCCGGGCGTGGCGCACGGCCGTGCGGGTGGCGCCGCGGAAGAACGCGGCCCGCGAGCCGTGCTGTTCGGGCTCGGTGAACCAGGTGGCGTCGTGCACCGTCACGACGGTCGGCAGGCCCGAGCCGAGCGGGATGGAGTAGTAGGGAGCGTGGATCACCTCCGCGCCGGCCTGGCGGGCGAGCAGCGGCAGGCCCGTCTGCTCCCATGCCAGCCTGGTGGCCCGGTTGGTGATGGCGACAGGCCCGGGGATCACCCGGGCCGAGGGCGCCAGGCGCCGGTATCGCTCCGCTTCGGCGCGCTGGCAGACCACTGACAGGTCGGCGCCGGCCCGGTCGAGCGCGGCCACGAGCCCGTCCACATATCTGATCAACGCGCCGCGGTCCGCGGGGACCGCCGCCGCATCGACGAGCACTCGAGGCATTACGAAGATCTTCTCCCCTCAAGATCAACGTGGGACCGTACGTCCCCCTCTAAAGTTCAGCTTATGACCAGCCTCCCCTAAATCGTGGTCCAAATCACACCGAGTCGCGACGCGCCGCAATTCCCGCCAGTCCGGCGCAGACCAGATCGCCCACGATGATGACAATGCGGGACGAAAGTGCGACCGCAATTGCGGCACCGGCGTCAAGTTGGGGCGCCAGGACGGCCACCATGGCCAGCTCCCTGACGCCCGCGCCCGCCGGGATGACGAAGGTCACGATCCCCAGGCACCACGACAGCGCGAAGGCGCCGATCGCGAAGATCAGGCCGCCCTGGGGGGCGACGAAGTAGAGGTGCACGCCGTAGGCGAGCCAGCCGGCCAGCGCCCAGCCGAGGGCGGTCAGCATGCCGCGCCGGGTGAGGGGGCGTTCGAGGGGCTCGCGCTTGAGCCGGCGCAGGGCGTAGCCGATCACGGCGTTGATGACCTTGGGCTCCAGCAGGACCAGCAGCAGCGGGATGAGCAGCAGCAGCCAGCCGTAGCGGTCCCAGCCCAGCGTCACCAGCGTGACCAGCAGGCCGGTGGCGATCTGGATCGGCATCATCAGGAAGAACGCGGCGGCGCTGCGCGGCCGCGGCACGCCGAGCTCGCGGCCCAGCTCCATCTGGGCCAGCACGGGCCAGACGGCGCCGGGGATGTACTTGCCGAGCTGGCCCACGAAGAACACCTTGGCCGCCGGGCGCGGCCTGAGCGGCGAGCCGAGGTCGGCCAGCAGCGTGCGCCAGGTGAGCATGGCGCCGAGCAGCGCGGCGACCACGGCGGCCAGCGAGCCGGCCAGCGCCTGCCACGACAGCTTCGCGAACCCCGCCACCACCGCGTCCCACTGCGCGGCCACCGCGTAGACGCCGAAGCCGAGCGCGACGGCCAGGAAGCCGTATCTGATCAGCCGGCGACCGACCGGCCGCCGCCGCCCCACCGCCTCGGCGCCACCTCCGCCCGCTGCCGGTTCGCCCGCCGCCGGTTCGCCCGCCGCCGGTTCGTGCGCTGCCGGTTCGTCCGCTGTCGGTTCGTTCACGGCCGGTTCCCGGGGACTCACAGGGGGCGCACCCGCTCGGGAGGTTGCGGCAGGTGCGCGCCCACCGGGCGGCGCGGCGTCTTGGTGGCCACCCACAGGTAGGTCGGCACGACCGGCAGCAGCAGCCTGAGCAGCTCGCGCGGCATGCGCGACAACACGGCCTTGACCACCTTGCCCGGCAGCCCGGGGAACAGCTCGCCCCCGGCGAACTTCGTCGGCGTGGCCAGCACGGGGAAGGTGTAGTCCCACACGTGGAAGGCGCGCAGCATCCTGCGCAGCCCGCGCCGCGTCCTGAACCGCTCGTAGTAGTGGTCGGCCCGCCCGAACGCCCGGACGTAGCGGTCGGCCAGCGCGGGCGGCAGGTAGGACAGGAAGGGCAGCTTGTAGTGCGGCTCCATGACGCCGAGCCGGTTGCCGAGCCCGAGGTAGAGCACCCCGTCGTCGGACAGCACCCGGTGCATCTCGGCCACCACCGCGTCGGGGTCGACCACGTGCTCGTAGATGTGGTTGAACACCAGCACGTCGATCGAGCCGTCGGGGAACGGCAGCGCCGTGCCGTCGCCGCACACGAACGCCACCCGCTCGCCGAACCGGTCGGCCGCCTTGCGCAGCCCGGGCACGTCGATGTCGATGCCCAGCGTGTGCCCGGCCCCGGCCTGCGCCAGCTCGTCGGCGATGAACCCGGCCGAGCAGCCCACGTCGCCCACCGTCAGCCCGGCGAGCGGCCCGTGGAAGTGCTCCAGCACCGCGATGATCTTCGCCGCCTTCCGCCGCCGCTTCGCCTCGTCGAGCATGGCGGACTGGAACTCCGAGTATTCGAGCTGCGCGACCCGTTGCTTCACCACGGTTCCCCACCGTACCGACCTCCGCGCCACTCCGACGTCAAACGCGGCTCCGGTACGGCGGCCGGGACCCACGAGCAGCTGGCCTCACCGGGAGGACCACGCGTAACCTGAGCCAATGTTCCGCCGCCTGCTCCGCATCGTCCTCGCCCTGGTCGCGCTCGGTTTCCTGGGCTACGGGCTGGCCGTGAACTGGCACGAGACCACCACCGCCGTGGCCGCCATGTCGCCGTGGGCGGTGCTCGGGTCGTTCGCCGCCGTGCTGGCCGGGCAGTTCTGCATGCTGCTGGCCTGGCGGGAGATCCTGGCGGGGCTCGGCACGCGGGTGCCGGTGCGGATCGCCGGGCGGATCATGTTCGTGGGGCAGCTCGGGAAGTACATCCCGGGGGCGGTGTGGGCGTACGCGGCGATGATGGACCTCGGGCGCGACCACGGGAGCCCGCCGCGGCGCACGTTCGCGACGATCTCGCTCGGGCTGGTGATCAGCCTCGGGGTGGCGATCTCGATCGCCGCCGCCACGCTGGGCACGCTGGAGGCGGTGCGGCAGGCGTGGTACATCGGGCTGCTCGTGCCGGTGATCGTCGTGTGCCTGCACCCCAAGGTGCTCACCTGGGGTCTCAACCTGGCGCTGCGCGTGGCGCGCAAGGAGCCGCTGGAGAGCGTGCTGCCGGGCCGCACGGTGGTCGTGGCGGTGGCGTGGACGCTGCTGGGCTGGCTCGTGTACGGCGTGCACATCTGGCTGGTCGCCGGCCGCGCCGACCTCTACGTGCTGGCGACCGGGGCCTACGCCTTCGCCTGGGCCACCGGCATCCTCACCGTGGTCGTGCCCGCCGGGGTCGGCGTCAGGGAGGGCGCGCTGGTGCTCGCCCTCGGCCCGGTCATCGGCACGCCGGCCGCGCTCGCGGTGGCCATCGTGTCGCGGCTGGCGTTCACGCTGGCCGACGCCGCGGCGGCCGGGATCGCGTTCCTGCTGGGCCGTCAGGCGCCGAGCAGCGCCTCGGTGTACGCCGACCAGAACGGCTCGGGATCGACCGCCTTGACCCCCGACCGCAACCTCTCGGGCTCCCCCGAGACGTAGAACCGCTCGATCGCCGCCCGCAGCGCCCCGGCGTCGCCCGGCTCGACCAGCAGCCCGTCCACGCCGTCGGTGACGTGGTCGGCCAGCGCGCCCACCCGGGTGGCGATCACCGGCACGCCGTGCTCGTGCGCGAGCCAGACGTTCTGGCTGGCCGTGGCGCTGCGGTAGGGCAGCACGAGCGCGTCGGCGGCGGCGAACAGCCCGGGCACGTCCCCGGCCGGCACGTATCCGGGCCGCAGCTCCACCCGGTCGCCCAGGCCCAGCTCCGCGATCAGCGCCTTCGTCTCCTCCAGCCCGCCCCAGAACTCGCCCGCGACCGTCAGCCCGATCCCCTCGGGCAGCGCCCGCAGCAGCAGGTCCAGCCCCTTGTACGGCCGCACCATGCCGAAGAACAGCAACCTGCGGCGCACCGGCTCGGCGGACCTCTCGCCGGAGGTCGAGGGCAGGTGCGGCGGCAGCGCCGCCACGTTGACGGGCTTGCCCGTGAGCCCCCTGGCCAGCCCGGCCTGCTGCTCGGAGTGGGCCAGCACGCCGTCGACCCGCTTGAGCAGCGCCTTCATCAGCGGCTCGTCGTAGGGCTTGCGCTCGTGCGGCAGCACGTTGTGGCAGAGCGCGATCGTCCTGGCCCGGCGCCCGATGCCGTACAGGATGCCCAGGTAGGGGGGCACCTGCACGGGGCTCAGCACCGCCAGCACCACCAGGTCGGCCGAGCGCAGCCGCCGCCCGGCGGACAGCCAGCCGTCGGGCCGCCGCCAGTCGAGCCGGCGCGCGGTCCTCGGGTAGGGCGTGCCCTCGGGCGCGGAGATCGTCTGCTGCCCCGGATAGAGGAAGGACGGGTACTGCGCCCGCCACGACTCGATCACCACGTCGTGCCCGCGCGCCGCCAGCCGGTGCGCCAGCTCGGTGGTGTGCTGGGCCCCGCCGCCCTTGTACGGGTAGGTGGGGCCGACGATCGCGATGCGCAACGTCACTCTCCCCGCGAGCGCACGATCAGGTCGGCCAGCAGCGCCACGGAGCCGATCAGCAGCCCGGACAGGAAGATCATGACCGTGTTTTCCGGGAAGTAGAACGGGTGCCGGATCATGTCCCAGACGCCCTTCACGAACCCGATGCCCACCAGCCACAGCGCGGGCGGCATGAGCACCTTGAGCGGGTTGAAGTACATGATCATCCGCAGCACCTGGAGGATGTAGCGGTAGGCGTCGGAGACGAAGCTGAACTTCGACTTGCCGGCCCGCTTGGCGTATTCGGTCGGCAGGTAGTAGATGTCGTGCTGGTTCATCAGGAACGACAGCGTGATCGTCGTGACGCACGAGAACCCGGGAGGCAGCAGTCGCAGGTAGGGCCGCGCCACCGACTTGCGGAAGGCCCGCAGGCCCGAGTTGAGGTCGGGGATCTTCTGCCCGGCCAGCATCTCGGCCACCTTGCGGATCACCCACTTGGCCGGCACGCGCAGCAGCTTGTGCGAGCCCTCCTCGCTGGTGCGCGCCCCGACCACCTGGTCGACGGTGGGGTCCTTCTCCAGGATCTGCACCAGCTCGGGGATGCGCTCGTTGGCGTAGGACATGTCGGCGTCGGTCCAGACGACGATCTCGCCCCTGGCCTCCTGCGTGCCGATGCGCCGCACGGTGCCGGAGCCGCCGTTGCGGTGGAAGGCGCGGATGCGCAGGTGGGGGTAGTGTGGAGCGGCCTCGCGCAGCTTCTCCAGCGTCGCGTCGGTCGAGCAGTCGTCGACGGCGACCAGCTCATAGGTGTAGCCGCTTGAGTCCATCGCCTTGGTGATGCGCTCCACCTCGTCGATGACATGATCCTGCTCGTTGTAGCAGGGCAGGACGATCGTGACGTACGGCGCTTCTTCCACGGCAGTTCCACTCTTGGGGGTCTCAAGCGTGCTCACGGGGGTCGAGGGTACTCTGCCCCGCACAAAGGCGGGTCCACATCGACCCCGCGGGAGCTCCCGATTCCGGGATCACCTCACCAGTCTGCCCCATGCGACGACCGGCATCTGGAACACGGCCAGGCCGGCGGCCCGCGCCGGAGCTTTCGCGCGGCATGGCACGACTGTCGCGAACCGGGTCAGGCGACCGCCATCCACACGTTCATCCGCAACGACCACGTGCCGTCGGGGGCTTCGAGGAGCGACCGCTCGTCCTGCCGGGTGACCAGCTTCAGGACCTGCGTGGCCGGCCCGTACGGCGACACCTGCCCCGCCTCGGCCCCCAGCACCACCGGCACCCGGCCGGCCGCGCGCACGCGCTCCACCAGGCGGCGCACCTCGTCCTCCGGCGCGAGGTCACCCGCGCCCCCGCGCTCCACCAGGGCCGCGGGCCTGCCGCACATGCCCCGGACGACCTGGGTGAACCGCTCGCCGGTGACCCGCTCCACGGACAGCACCGAGGCGTCGGGCGGCAGCTTGGCGCACATCGCCGCGACGGCCGCCGCCTCGCCCCGCTCGACCGGCGTGAACGCGGTGCCGATCGACGTCACGGCCGGCGGCACGATCACCAGCAGCACGGCCGCCGCCATGCCCCAGCGCAGCACGAGCGGGCCGTGCCGGTCGGAGAGCCGGCGCAGCCTGGCCAGCCCGTACGCGGCCAGCAGGATCATGCCCGGGATCACCACCGGGACCAGGCGGCGGGCGGCCCACGGATGGTCGGGGGTGATCTCGGGCCGCAGCAGCGTCGTGACCGTCGTCCAGCCCACGACCGCCAGGGGCAGCAGCCACTCGAACGACGCGCCGTCACGCAGCATCCTGCGGACGAGCAGCGCGGCGGCGACCGTGGCCAGCAGGATCGCCGGGGGGCCGACGTACCAGGCCACCCAGTGCAGGGAGTTCTCGAAGTAGAGGCGGTGACCGTCCATCGGCAGGCCGTTGGCGCGCTGGATCTGGGCGATCATCTGGGCCGTGCGGGCGTCTTCGGGGGTCTGCGGCACACGGGTCACGGTCTGGAACCAGGGACGCGCGTACAGGGCGGCCATCACCAGCACGACCAGCCCCGCCCCCGCGCCGGGGGCCCAGCCGGGCAGGCGGAGGCGGGCCAGGGCGGGGGCGGCGGCCGTGCCGGCGGCGGTGAGCACGAGCACGCCGGCGCAGATGGCCAGCAGCGGCCGCACCGACCCCGACAGATAGGAGAGGTACGGCCGGGCCAGCGTGTACGCCGCCAGCAGCCCGATCCCGGCCCCCACGAGCAGCCCCGCCAGCAGCGGCGGCCCCACCACCCCCTCCGGGCGGCGGAAGCGGCGCATCGCGATCAGCACGCCCGCGAACGCCAGCACCGGCAGCACGTCCCGCAGCCCGTCCACCCTGACCAGCACGGCCAGCCCGAACACCAGCCCCGCCGGCAGCCCCTTCATCCATTTGTCCCGGGCCGAGGCGGCGGGGGAGGTCAGCGCGTCGTGGGTGAGCGCGAGGCCGCCGAACAGCAGGATCAGCGACGGGATCTCGCTGAACGTGGTGCGCGAGGTGTAGAGGATCGGCATGCACACGGCGAAGGCCCCCGCCGCCACCACCGCCCACCGGCTGCCGGCCAGCCGGGCCGTCACCCCGGCCACCGTGAGCACGGCCAGCGCCCCCAGCACGGCCGGGACCGCGAACGGCGCGCCCAGCCAGTTGCCGATCGCGAACAGCAGCGGCGGGCCCGGCATGAACTGCGGCACCACCCCGCCGTCCACGGCGTAGAAGCCCACGCCGGCGAAGTCGAGCGCCGGGTCGGGGCCCCCGAACGCCTCGGCCTGGGTGGGGATGGGTAGCGAGCCGTGGCCGGCGATCCAGGCGGCGTACTGGGCGTAGGTCGCCGGATCGCGCCTGACGGCGAGCTGCTCGCTGTGCATGACCAGGTTGAACACGCCCGACCCGAGGGCGACGGCGACCACCCCGGCGACCTGCCACGGGGCGGCCGTGACCCCCGGCAGCCGGCGGGTGCCGGCCCAGCACAGCAGCGCGATCACGGGCAGCCCGAGCAGCGCGGCGGGCGCCGGCGCGAACCGGCCGAGCAGCAGCAGGGGCAGCCCCGCGAGCAGCCAGCCCGCCACCGCCAGCGCGGGCAGCACGGACAGCGCGGCGAGCACCCGGCCGGGTCGATCGAGTTCCATCGGAGAGCGAGCGTATCCAACCCGGGCCCGCCCTCCGTCCACCTCGCCCGCCCGCCGGCGCGGGCGGGTGGGGCGGTGGGGACGGAGGCGCGGGCGGCGGGCGATCGCCGGTAGCGTACCGACGTGCCGGAAGAGCGGGAGGACATGCGGGCGGGGTCGGTGCCAGGCGAGCCGGACCCCGCGACCGACCGGCGCCACCAGCCACACGCGGGGCCGGCGCCAGGTGACCCGGAGCCCGCGCGGACCGACCGGCGCCACCGACCACAGGCGGGGTCGGCGCCAGGTGAGCCGGAGCCCGCGCGGAGCGGCCTGCGCCGCCTGCCGCGGGAATGGGCGCGCCGGCTGCGCGGGCACCGCTGGTTCCTGGCCGTCCTGGCGCTGGGCACGGCCCTGCGCGTCCTGGCCATGCTGGGTTATCGCCCGGCCCTGTGGTTCCCCGACTCCTACACCTACATCGTCACCGTCTTCAGGCCCCGCCCCGACCTGGTGCGCCCGGCCGGCTACTCGATCTTCCTCAAGCTGCTGGAGCCCCTGCACTCGTTCCTGGCGGTGGCGGCGGTCCAGCACCTGCTCGGCCTGGCCACCGGCGTGCTGGTCTACCGGGCCGCGCGCCGGGCCCCCAGGTGGGCGGCGACGCTGGCCGCGGTGCCGGTGCTGCTCGACGCGTACCAGGTGGAGCTGGAGCACCTGCTCGTCTCGGACACGCTGTTCATGTTCCTGGTCGTCGCGGCCGTGGCGCTGAGCACCACGCGCAGGCCCGCCACGGTGGTGGCGATCGGGCTGCTGCTGGCCGCCGCCACGCTGACCAGGACGGTGGGCCAGCCGCTCATCGTGGTGCTGGCGGCCTGGTTCGTGCTGCGCCGCCGGATCAGGTGGACGGGGCTGCTGGTGGCCGCCGCGCTGGTGCCGATCGTGGCCTACGCCGCCTGGTTCCACGCCACCTACCAGCGGGTCGGCCTGGTGGGCGCGAACGGCGTCTTCCTGTACGCGCGTACGATGTCCTTCGCCGACTGCGCCCGGATGGACCCGCCGCCCGACCTGAGGGTGCTGTGCGACCCGCGCCCGCCGGACCGCCGCCCGCCCTCGCAGGAGTACATCTGGGCCGAGGACTCCCCGCTGGTGCTGCTGCCCGGCATCACGTTCTCGAAGGCCAACGACGACCTGGCCGGCAGGTTCGCGATGCTGGCGATCAGGAGGCAGCCGCTCGACTACGCCGCCTCGGTGCTGGCGGAGCTGGGCAGGACGTTCCGCTGGGACCGGCCGGTCTACCCCGACGCGGAGATCTACGGCTACTACCAGTTCCCGGCGGCCCCGCCGGAACCGCCTGGCCGCTATCCCGCACAGGTCGGCGCCGAATATGCCAAGCTCTATGAGCAAGGTGCGATCGGCACGGAGATCGTCGAGCCGTACTCCGGATGGCTGCGGGCCTACCAGAGCATGGTGCGGCTGCCCGGCCTGGCGCTCCTGGGGGTGCTGCTCGTGCCGCCGGTGGCGGCGGCGCTCCGCAGGCGCGGCGGACCGCGCGCGGCTGCGACCGCGACTCCGGCTGCGGCTCCCGCGTGGCTGGTGCCCTGGTCGACGGCCGTTGTGCTGTTGATCACACCGGCGGCGGCCGCCGAGTTCGACTACCGGTACGTGTTGCCGGCCGTGCCCTTGGCCTGCCTGGCGGCGGCTCTGAGCATCAGGCCTGACGTGCGACGACAGTCCGGGAGCTAGAAAGAGTTGGCGATGATATTCCACCCATTGTCCGGGTCTGAGTATGCTTTGCCGCGGAAACATCACGCCTGGGTCACGGTCGTTCCCCGCGATCATGGCTCGGGGCACGCCGTGCGTGACCTAGTCTCGTGGCGCGGAGCGACCGAGCCGGCGGCACAAGGAGTGAGGCTAGGGGACGTATGACTGACTACAGGAGCGTGCCGGTAGTCGATTCCACGCAGGACCGCCGCACCGCCGTCACACAGCCCGGCAGCAGGATGGCCCGCAGGGCGGCCGCCGCCGCGCCGCCGCCACCGCCGCCGGAGGACCTGCCGCCGCGCGGCCACCGCTCGGGCGGCGGGCAGAACGGCCAGACGAAGATGCGCGTGCTGGCCTGGGTCAGCATCGGCCTCACCACGGTGATGGTCGGGGGCACGCTGACGGCGTACACCGCCTATCGCGACGCCTTCGGCAACATCAACCAGGAAGACGCCAAGAAGGACATCATCAACCCGCGCCCGCCCGACACCGGAGCGCTCAACGTGCTGCTCGTCGGCTCCGACACGCGCGCGGGCGCGGGCAACGCGCGCTACGGCCAGCAGCTCGCCCGCACGGCCGACGCCGGCGGCAAGCGCACCGACACGATCATCCTCATGCACATCTCCCCCAACAGGGACAAGGCCCGCCTGATCAGCTTCCCGCGCGACTCGATGGTGCAGATCCCCCGCTGCAAGAACGAGACCACCAAGCAGGAGATGCCCCCCCGCCGCGACATGATCAACTCGGCGTACAACACGGGCGGCATCGCCTGCACGATGTCCACCATCGAGACGCTCACCGGCATCCGCATCAACCACTTCGTCGAGGTCGACTTCAGCGGCTTCAAGAACATCGTCGACGCGCTGGGCGGCATCGAGATCTGCCTGAAGTCGGGCGTCAACGACAAGGCCTCCAAGCTGGTGCTGCCGCCCGGCAAGAGCCTGCTGAACGGCGAGAAGGCGCTCGGCTACGTGCGCCTGCGCAAATACGGCGACGGCAGCGACATCCAGCGCATCAAGCGCCAGCAGATCTTCCTCAGCAAGGTCGTGGCCAAGGCCACCAGCACCGACCTGCTCACCGACGTGGGCCGGCTCAGGGAGTTCATCTCGGCGGCGGGCCAGTCGGTCACCATGGACCCCGAGCTGGCCAACGACACCGAGCAGCTCATCCAGATCGCGCTGAGCGCCAGGGAGATGACCGCGGGCGGGGTCAAGTTCACCACCGTGCCGTGGGGGCCCGACCCCGAGGACCCGAACCGGGTGGTCTGGAAGCAGCCCGACGCCAACGAGCTGTTCACCTCGATCAGGACCGACACCGAGGTCACGGTCACCGCCCAGCCGAGCGCCAGCGCCAGCGCCAGGCCCAAGGTCACGCTCAAGCCCGAGCAGGTGAAGGTGCAGGTGCTCAACGGCACCAAGACCGTCGGCAAGGCCCGCGAGGTCGCCGACGAGCTGGCCAAGCAGGGCTTCAACGTGGTCGGGGTGGGCAACTACGAGGCCACGGGCGGCGCGAGCCTGGCCAAGAGCGAGATCCGCTACGCCAAGTCGATCGACACCGCGCCCGACTACGCCGACGCGCTGGCCGGCTCCGTGCTGCCCAAGCCGCAGCCCGCGGCGGGCAAGGTGAAGGCCGTCGGCGCGCAGCCGTACACGTCCACGACGGCCGCGGTCACCGCGGGGGCCGGGACGAAGGGCACGCCGATCGTCCAGCTCGTCGTCGGCGAGGACTTCGACTCGGTCAAGGTGACCAAGCTGCCCGACAGCGTCAACAAGGACACGATCACCGCCTCCGAGCAGAAGAACGTGTGCACCTGAGGCTCCAAGTTCCCTGTGTAACCGGGCATTCTGCGTCACTCCGAGCGACAGGACCCGCGCGGGCGGATAGTCTGTTGCGGGTCGGCGACGAAGCGCGACACGGGGCCCCGGGAGGTTTCGGATGCGTGATGCCGTCTCCTTCCCCGGCCCCGAGCGAAGCTGAGCGACTCCCCAGTGTCTGACACCAGATTCTCCCCAAAGGCCACGCCCCCGCGCAGCCCGGAGGAGCAAGGACCCGCCAACACGGGAGCGCGGTGGCCGCTGCCGGAGGAGGCGTTCTGGAGTGAGTCGACAGATCCCCACGGTGTCGCCCCCGGCGTCTCCCAGGGTGTCGCCCCTGGTGTTGTCCCCGGCGTCGCCCCCGGCGAGCTCACCGCGCCGCAGGCGGCGGTGACCGCGGCCCCGGCGTCCGGCGAGCGGGGTCAGGAGCAGCCGGAGCCGCAGCGGCAGGCCGAGCCCGCCAAGCGCAAGCGCGACCCGTTCCTCGACAACGTCAAGTTCATCCTGATCGCGCTGGTGCCGATCGGGCACTCCCTGGTGCCCACCCTGGCCGCCGACTCCGCGCGGGCGGCCTACATCTTCATCTACGTCTTCCACATGCCGCTGTTCGTGGTGATCAGCGGCTACCTGTCCAGGAATTTCTGGAACTCCAACGCCAAGACCAACAAGCTGGTCGACACGTTCCTGGTGCCGTACGTGATCGTCGAGGTCGGCTACGCCGCGCTCCGCTTCGCCCTCGGGCAGAAGTGGAGCCTGACGATCATCGACCCGGCCTGGCTCAACTGGTACCTGCTGGCGCTGCTGTTCTGGCGGTTGTCCACCCCGGTGTGGAAGCGGATGAAATATCCCGTCCCGGTGGCGATCGCGATCTACCTGTTCGCCGGGTTCTCGCAGATCTCGGGCGACTTCAGCATGGACCGGTTCTTCGGCCTGCTGCCCTTCTTCGTGATCGGCCTGGTGCTGCAGCCCGAGCACTTCGAGCTGCTCAACCGGCGCTGGATCAAGGTCGTCTCGGTCTTCATCATCCTCGGCGCGGCGGCGGTGGCCATCTTCATCGCGCCCATGGCCAAGCTCGGCCCGTTCTACTACAAGAACAGCTACCAGGACCTCGACCTGTCCTGGTACATGGGTCTCGGCCTGCGCGTCGGGCTGCTCGTGTGCGCGCTGGCCATGTGCTTCGCCGTGCTGGCGCTGGTGCCCAGGAAGGAGACCTGGTACACCGACCTCGGCACCCGCACGCTCTACTGCTACCTGCTGCACGGCATCCCGGTGCTGATCGCCAAGGAGATGGGCTGGTTGTCGTTCCCGTGGCTCTACGGGCCGCTGGGCGTGCTGGCCATCAGCGCGAGCTGCTTCGCGCTGGCCATCATCCTGTGCCTGCCGGAGACCCGCACGGTCTTCAAGTGGGTGCTGGAGCCGCGCCTGACCTGGCTCTATCGCCGCCCCTCCCGAAGTTAAGCAGCCGTTCCACCCGCATTAACGCCTTTGACCTGGTTAGCGCGGAGCATCGACACATGCGCGCATGTGTCGCCACGACCGTCCATCATCCCGAGGACGCCCGGATCATGCACCGGCAGATCCGGGCGCTGCTCGACGCGGGCCACGAGGTGACCTACGTCGCGCCGTTCACCTTCTACAACGTGACCCCCGCCATGGGGCTGACCGCGATCGACGTGCCCCGCCAGGCCTCCTACGGCCGGGCGCGCGGCGCGCTCAGACGCGGCCTGCGGGGCGCGGACCTGCTGATCGTGCACGACCAGCGGCTGCTGCGCGCCCTGCCCTACCGCCGCCCTCCGGTCGTCTGGGACGTCCGCGAGCAGGTGCCGCCCAAGCGCCTGGCCCGCGCCGGAAGGCGCCACCAGGTGATCACGCCCGCCGTGGTCCCCGAAGCGACCCTGGTGTCGGCCGACCCGCCCCCTCCCGGCGACACCAGGGTCGTGCACATCGGCCGCCTGTCGGCCGAGCGCGGCGTCACGGAGCTGATCGGGCTGGCCGAGCGCCTCGTCCCGCACGGCATCAGGCTGGACCTGATCGGCGCCGCGGCCGGCGACGTGCGGCCCCTGCTGCGCGACGCCCAGCGGGTGGGCCTGCTCGACTGGTTCGGGTACGTGCCCAACCGGCACGCGCTGCGCATGGCCGAGGGCGCGCTGGCCGGGCTGTCGCTGGCCGACGACACGGTCCGGGAGCTGCCCACCAAGATCATGGACTACATGGGCCGGGGCCTGCCGGTGATCACGACCCCGCAGGGCGCCTCGCTGGTCGAGGAGGCCGGCTGCGGGCTCGTGGTGCCGCTGGACGTGGACGCCGTGCTCAACGCCGTCCTGGACCTGAAGGAGAACCCGGCGCGGCGGGCCAGGCTGGGCGCGCTGGGGCACGCCCAGGCGCGGCTGCGCCACCACTGGCCGGACCACGCCGCGGCCTTCGTCCGCCGCGCCGAGTCCTGGGCTGGCGTGACCACCCACGCGCTGGCCGTCTAAGGCCGGTCCAGGTCGAAGGTGACGTCGGCCAGGCGGATCGTGCGCACGCGCGGGTCCTCGATCAGCTTCCGCAGCTCGGCGACCGAGGAGAGCTGGTCCACGTAACCATAGGCCAGACCGTCGCCGGCCGCCTTGCGCAGCCGGGCCAGGGAGAGGTCGAAGCTGCGCAGGTTCGCGTCGTCGTGCTCGCGCAGCAGCCCGACCCAGGCGCGGAAGTCGGCCAGTTGCTCGCCGCACGCCCGTTCCCCGAACGTGTCCTCCTCGCCCTCCGCGAGAGGCGGGCTCCAGAAGGTGTCACCCCAGACGATGGGCAGCGACCCCGTCCTGCGCTCGTAGACCACCTTGTCGGGACATGTCCTCGCCTCCTTCAGGAAGCCGATGAGGCCGGCTTCGTCGAGCGGCGCGGCGAACTCGACCGCCGCCAGGGTGTTGAGCCGCTCCGGGAGCCGGCCCAGCACCTTGCGGACCTGCTCCTTGGGGGCGAGGCTGCCGCCCATGCCGAACAGGGCGAGGGAGAGCCGCGTGTTGGCGGTGTGTCCCAGGGGCAGGTGGCCCGACACCCGGCCGAAGAAGTCCTGGGTGATCCGGTAGGTGTCACCCCCGCCCGGCCAGAACCCGCCGATGGCGCGCGTCGGGCTCGCGCCGACCTCGAACGACATCGACACCGGCGTGGTCTCGCAGCACGCGCCGACGGTCACCTGGTAGGCCGGGTTGTACAGCTTGAAGGCGGTGCCGAGCACGTCCATCATGCGCCTCTCCCGGTCGCCGCGCTGCTGGACGAGCGCCGAGCCGTGCGTGGCGACCAGCGCGAGGGCCAGCAGGACGGTCAGGACGCTGCTGGTCGTCCTGGCCAGCCCGCGCCGCACGGACCGCCGGGTCCGCTTGGGATCGAAATCCGGCATTTCCGGAAAGTCATCAGTCATGGGAAGCTCCATAGACGTCGGCGAAGGCGTTCCTGGCCCGCCAGAGGGCCGTTTTCATCGAGCTGTGCGTCCTGCCGGTCATCGCGGCCACCTCCACCAGCGAGAATCCCTCGAAATAGACCAGCTTGAGCAGCCTGCGCTGCTGCTCGGGCAGCCGTTCCAGGGCGTCACGCACGTCCGTGGCGGCCACGTGGAGGGCCGGCACGCCGAGCTCGTCGGCGTCGGGCAGGTCCAGCTCGCGGCGGACGCGCCGGAGGTGGTCGATGAGGACGTTGCGCGCGATGGTGAGCAGCCAGGCGGCCGGGTTCTCGCCCCGCCAGCCCAGCAGGGCCCTGGTCGCCTTGACGAACGTCTCCTGGGCCAGGTCCTCGGCGAGATGCGGGTCTCGGGTCCTGCGCAGGAGGAACCCGCACACGAGCGGCCAGTGCTCGCGATAAAGCTCCTCGATGATGACGCCCCCCGAATCCTTTCGATTGTCACGTCACACATAGACGCAACCGGGTCGGGAATGGTCACACGGCCTGCCTGTTGATGTACTGGGGGCATGGCATCACATCTGATCCAGGGCCGGACGGTGGACATGCCTGTGCGGGTGCGGGACGCCGAGGTGTGCAGCGCCGCCTACCCGGTCCGGGCCGACGCCGCCAGGGCGGTGATCGCCTACTCCGGCCTCGACGTGGCCGAGGTCCTGCCCGGCAAGGCCGTCTGCGTGCTGCTGTTCGTGGACTATCGCGACAGCGACCTCGACACCTATCACGAGTTCGGCATGGCCTTCCTGGTGCGCCCGCCCGGCTCGTCCGGCCCTCCGAGGCCGGCGGAGCTGCGGCGGGCCGGGGTTTTCGTGCACTGGCTGCCGGTGGACCAGGCGTTCACGCTGGAGGCCGGGCGCGCCCTGTGGGGGTTCCCGAAGGAGCTGGCCGACATCGAGTTGCGGCTGTCGTCGCCGTACAAGAGGTGCATCCTGCGCAAGGACGGCCGGCTGGTGCTCGACCTGCTGGTCAAACCGGGCCTGCCCATGCCGGGGGCGACCGCGATGGCGCCGCTCGACGCCTACACGCACCGCGACGGGGTGACGCGGCGCATCCCCTGGTCCGTACGCGCCCGCGGCGCGCGGATCCGCCCCAGCGGCGCGCTGATCAGGCTGGGCAACCATCCCATCGCCAAGGAGCTGAGCGAGCTGGGGCTGCCCAAGCGGGCGCTGTTCAGCACCACGATCTCGCACGCCGAGATGAGCTTCGGCGCCGCCCGCGAGGTCTGAGTCGCACGTGGGGGCCGCTCAGACGATGGGCGGGCGGCCCAGCTTGAACATGCGCCAGGCCGTGCTCCAGGCCATGGGACGGCGCTCGCCCGCCGGCGTGCGCAGCCCCTCGAAGAAGCCGGCGAACCACGCCTTGAGCGAGCGCGAGGAGCCGCGCTCGCGGATCACGGTGAGCACGACCCAGTTGGTCAGGTAGAAGAACGCCAGCGGCCACGGCAGGTTGCGGCGCGCCAGCCAGACCCGGTTGCGCGCGTTGAGCCGGTGGAACTCGGCGTGCCTGGTCGGCGGCACCTGCGGGTGGTACATCACCGTCTCGGCGTCGTATTCGATGCGGTAGCCCTCGCCCAGCAGCCGCCAGGCCAGGTCGGTCTCCTCGTGCGCGTAGAAGAACCGCTCGGGCAGGCCGCCCACCTGGAGGAAGGCCGAGCGCCTGATCGCCGAGGCGCCGCCCAGGAACGTGGTGACCGGGGAGGAGCGCTGGGGGTCGCCCGCGCGCAGGCGCGGGACGTGGCGGCGCTGGCCGCTGCCGCCGTCAGGGTCCATGATCCGGAAGGAGATCACGGCCAGGTCGGGCTCGGTGGCGAAGCGCTCGCGTACGTGCGCGACGACCTTCTGGTTGGCATACCAGCCGTCGTCGTCGAGGAAGAGCACGACGTCGCCCGAGCACTCCTCCACCCCCCGGTTACGGCCGGCGGGGATGCCCGTGTTCTGGTCGAGCCGGATCGATTTCACGACCGCGGCCGATCCCTCGGGTGGCGTCGCCGACACCTCGGGCACGTCGGCACCGTTGCCTACGATCACCACCTCGACGTCGCCGTCGACCTGGTTGAGCGCGGACTCGACCGCCCGGTTCAGCTCCGCGACCCGGTTGCCCATGGTGAGGATGACGCACGAGATCTTCAACGAATCACTGTCCTGACGCGTTGAGAGCACGAGCGGAGCATTCTTTCATGATCACCGAGTCTGCTGGTCTGCGTGGTCTGGAAATGGTGAAGCTAAGCGTATCGGAACCGGCAATGAACCCCCACCGAACGGCGGACGTCCGATCAATACGACGGACGGGAGACGCCTCCGGTTCCGGCCTGGATCAAGCAAGTCGCCTCGATGCCATGATGCTGATCAGGTGCAGCACGGTCTGCAGCGCGGCGGCGACCGCGCAGGCCACGACCAGCACCCGGGTGGCGGTCATCTCGCCGGTCACCGCGTCGATGAGCGCGGTGCCCAGCGCGAGCAGCGACAGCTCGATCGGCTGCACGATCCGGTGGAACTTCGTCGCCGCGAGCACCCGCCGCCCCAGCCCCAGCAGCCCGGAGCGGAACTGCCCGGCCGAGGCGTCGCTCGCCGCGCCCAGCCCGCCCTTGGCCCTGGCCACCTCCACCAGGTCGCTCTCGGCCTTGATGAGGATGGCCCCGAGCGCGGCGGCGAAGCCGAGCACGGTGTACCAGTCGGGCAGGACGGCCGAGGCGCGCCAGCCCAGCCCGGCCAGCACCGCGGCCTCGGCGAAGTAGGCGCCGACCCGGTCGAGGTAGACGCCGGCCAGCGAGGTCTGGCCCGTCCAGCGGGCCAGCTCGCCGTCGGAGCAGTCGAGCAGCAGGTAGACCTGGACGAGCAGGGCCGCGAGCACCGCGGCCCACAGCCCGGGCAGCGCCAGCACGAAGCCGGCCGCGACCCCGGCCACCGTCATCACCCAGGTGAGCTGGTTGGGCGTGACGGAGGTCTTGGCCATCATCCAGGTGACGTAGATGGACAGCCGGCGCATGTAGAGCACGCCCGCCCAGTGCTCGCCGTTCCTGCGCTCCAGGTGGCCGGGTGGCTGGGCCACCCGGCGCAGCTCAGCTACCGAAGGCCCGGACATAGTCCCCCACCCGATCGCGGATCTCCGAGTCCTGCATGCGCAGGTGCTCAAGGATCGTGTAGCGGCCGGGGCGGGTGGCCGGGGCCAGCGCGACGACCTCGGCGAACTGCTCGGCGCTCAGCCCGATGTCGGCGGGCACGACGGGCAGCTCGTGCCGGCGCAGGCACTCGACCACCTGCTTGACACGCGCGCCGTCCTCCCTGAGGAAGAAGCAGAAGGCGGCACCGATGCCGGCGAGCTCGCCGTGGTTGGAGGTGCCGGGGAAGAGCTGATCCACGGCATGAAGGATCTCATGATCTCCACCGCTCGCGGGCCGCGAGGAGCCGGCGACGACCATCGACATGCCGGACAGGATCAGCGATTCGGCCAGCACGGTCAGGAACGCGTCGGACTCGATGGAGTCGGTGCGCCCGATGAGCGCCTCGGCGGCGGTGCGGGACATCGAGCAGGCCAGCCCGTCGATGGGCTCGCCGCGCTCGACGTTGCCGAGCTGCCAGTCCTCGATGGCCGACAGGTTGCTCACCACGTCGCCCACGCCGGCCCGCACCAGCGACTCGGGCGCGTTGTGCACGAAGTCGAGGTCGACCAGGATGGCCAGCGGCATCGGCACGCCGAAGGAGCCCTTGCCCCCCTCGTGCACGAGGGAGGCCGTGGGCGAGCAGATGCCGTCGTGGGACAGGTTGGTCGCGACGGCGACCATCGGGATCCCGGCCAGCGAGGCGGCGTATTTCGTCACGTCGATCGTCTTGCCGCCGCCGACGCCCACCACCACCTCGTAGGCCGCCTTGCGCAGGTCGGCGCCGAGCGAGACGGCCGCGTCGACCGTGCCGTCGGCCACCCTGAACACCTCGGCCTCACCCAGCGTGGGCGCGATGAGGCTCTCGATGTGGTCGCCCTGCCCGGGGCCGACGGCCACGGCGACGCGTCCGGAGGTCGCCACCCTGCTGTCGGCCAGCAGGGCGCCGAGCTGTGCCACGGCGCCCCGCCTGACGTCCATGGTGAGGGGCGCCGGCAACATCCTCGCGAGAAGCGGCATCCGCGCTCCCTCAGTAGTGGACGGCTATGGTGCGGGCCTTGGCCAGGTCGTCGTGGTTGTCCACTTCGACCCAGTCGACCTCGCCGATGGGCGCGGCGTGGATCAGCTCGCCGCGCTCGACCATCTCCTGGTAGCCGTCCTCGTAGTAGAGCTGCGGGTCACGCTCGAACGTGGCCTTGAGCGCGTCGGCCAGCCGGTCGGCCGCGCCCGGCCTGATGAGGGTGGCGCCGATGTACTCGCCGTAGGCCTCGGCCGGGTCCATCAGCTTGGTGATGCGGCGCAGCGCCCCCTCGGGCGAGAGCGTCACCTTCATCTCCTCGTCGGCCAGCTTCTTGACGTTGTCGACGGCCAGCAGCACGTCGCTGGTCTCGGGGGCGGACAGCAGCGTCTTCTCGATCGAGACCGGGTGCACGGTGTCGCCGTTGACCAGCAGCACGCCCTGCGCGAAGTAGTCGCGGGCGCACCACAGGGAGTAGGCGTTGTTCCACTCCTCGGCCTTGTCGTTGTGCACCAGGGTGAGCTTGACGCCGTGGCGCTCCTCCAGGGCGTCCTTCCGCTCGTGTACGGCCTGCGCCGCGTAACCGACGACGACCACGACGTCACGCAGGCCCACCTCGGCGAGATTGCGCAGCGAGATGTCCATGATCGTGGTTTCGCCGTCAACCGGCACGAGCGCCTTGGGCAGCGTGTCGGTGTACGGCCGCAGGCGTCGTCCGGCCCCAGCGGCCAGAACCATTCCCAGCAACGTGCACTCCTCAGTCGAGCATGACTCCGATGGCCCAAAGAGTATTCGCCTTTGGCCCCCGTGCGGGTAATCCGGCGTTAGTCTTGCGTTCCCATATCGGCTGCTTCCACCCCGGATCGGGGCGCGGCCAGCCAGCACGTGAGGCTCTCCCAGCCGAACAACGCCCACAGGTAGATCGCGAGCACGACGTAGCCGCCCGTCAGCCAGCCCGACAGCGCGGCCAGCGAGACCACCATCATCCGGCCGTCCCAGCCGAGCCCGGCCGTGGCCAGCCAGGCCGGCGGGTAGACGTGCTGGCGCAGCCGGTAGAGCAGGTCGTAGTGGTGGAAGGCGAGCGCGCCCAGCAGCAGGAAGATCAGCACGGGGTGCACGTCGTGGGCGAAGCCGCAGGCGGCGATGAAGGTGTACTCGATGAGCCGCAGGATCGGCGGCACGAGCCAGTCGAACCTGCCGTCGTGGGGGTGGGTGCTGCCGGGCCCGGCCAGCAGCAGCGTCACGGCGGGCGCGAACACCGCCAGTCCGTCGGTGCCGGCCACGCCGAGCATCAGCAGCACGCCCGTGACGAACGTGCCGGCGAGCACCGGCGGCAGCGGCGGGAGCTGCCCGGCCACCAGCAGCCCCATGGCGCGCGAGAGCGGCCCGTCGTCGCGGTAGGCCACGACCGTGCTGGTGGGGACGGGCGACATGTGAACCGAAATCACCTCGAAGACCTCGCGATCCGACCGGCGAGCTGGTAGAGGGCCGCCACCCCACCCCAGCAGAGCAACGACAGGAACGTGACCCGCGCGCCCCAGACGGCGGCGGTGACGGCGATCAGCGCCATGCGCTCGCCGATGGGCAGCACGATGATCTTCTTCAGCCAGCGCGCGATCGTGTCGCGCTCCAGCCGCTGCGCGAACCTGAGCACGCCGCCCGGGGCCCGCCGCACGTCCCGCGACTCCAGCAGGGAGCGCGCCGGGCGGCCCCACATGGCCCCGACGCGGGCGGCGTCGGCGACCGCGCCCGCGTAGGAGTAGTCGATGGCGTGCCGGACGACCTGCGCGATCATCGCGGCGACCGCCAGATACCAGATCTCGGTGCCGCCGAAGCCGAAGGCCAGGCCGACGTAGACGGCGTATTCCTTGAGCCGGTCGGACATGCCGTCGGCCCAGGCGCCCAGCGGCGAGAACGTGCGCGTGTAGCGGGCGAGCTGCCCGTCGAGGCAGTCGAGCGCGAATGACAGGTACAGCAGCGCGGCCCCGGCCAGCCGCCCGCCCGGCGTGCCCGCCGCGAACCAGACGGCCGCCAGCAGGGCCAGCCCCGCCGAGACGCCGGTGACGGTGTTGGGCTCGATCTTGAGCCGCACGGCGGGCTTGATGAGGTGGCGGGTCCAGGAGGAGACGAAGAACGTGGCGAAGAAGCCGTCGTCCTCCTTGACGGAGGTGTCGAGCCGGACCTTGGCCTCGTCGACCTCCGACAGCCTGGCCAGCGCGGCGTCGGCGGCGTCCTGGCCGATCACCCGGTCGGCGTGCAGCGGGCCGATCCCGGCCGCGCGCACCCGCACGCCCGACCTGACCAGCCCGACCAGGAGCAGGTCCACCGTCTCGACGGGCGTGACGGGGCCGAGCTTGCCCGTGTCGGCCAGCTCGGCCAGCTCCTCGGCGACGTCGGCGAGCGCGGTCAGGTCGGCCTCGCCCACCTGCAGCACGCCCCTGAAGGTGGCGTTCGACTCGGGGACGAGGTGGAAGGAGCTGCCGGCCGCGACGACCCGGCCGCCCTCCACCCGCACGGGCGGGCGCAGGGGGCCGCCGGTGACGTCGTGGGAGATGAGCGCGCCGGTGCTGCGGGCGGGATGCTCCAGCAGCACCGCCAGCGCCTCGGTGTGCGTCACCAGGTCGGCGGGCAGCACGGCGAGCGCGCCCGCGGCGGTGCGCGCGATCTTGGCCACGCCGCGCAGGTCGCCGCCGAGGCCGCCGGCGGAGCCGACGACCTGGACCTCGCGGACGGGCAGCCGGGCGAGCTGGTCGCCGAGCCGGTCGAGCAGCGTGCCGTCGCCGCTGTGGAGCCTGCACGCGGGTGTCGTGGCGAGCAGCACGGCCGAGAGGGTCGCGTTCTCGCGGGTGAGTGAGTCGGGCAAAGCTCCGGTCTCCTCCCGGTCGGGGTGGAGCACGTGGACTGGGGGGGTGCGTAGACACAGCGTAGCGACAGGTCAACGCGATATCACGGACCGGGACCGTTACGCTCGCGGTATGGATTCACGGCTGCGGTCGGTAGGGGTGCTCCTCGCGGGCGGCGTGGGGCAGCGGGTCGGGCTCGCCACGCCCAAGCAGCTCGTCGAGGTCGCGGGCAGGACGATCATCGAGCACTCGCTGGCCGTGTTCGAGGGCGCGCCCGAGATCGACGAGATCGTGGTGCTCATGACGCCCGGATACGCCGACCGGGTGCGCGAGATCGTCGCCCGGGGCGGCTACCGCAAGGTCAGGAAGGTGGTCGACGGCGGCGCGAGCCGTACGGAGAGCACCTGGCGGGCGCTGCGGGCGCTGGGCGAGGAAGAGTGCAATGTGCTGCTGCACGACGCTGTACGCCCCCTCCTGGAGCCCCGGATCATCACGGAATGTGTCAGGGCCCTGGAGACCCACGAGGCCGTCAACGTGGCGATCCCGAGCTCTGACACGGTCCTGGTGGCCGCCCCGGCACCCGGCGGTCAGGCGGGCGGCGGTCAGGCGGGAGGCGGTCAGGCGGGCGGGGAGGTGATCGGGGAGGTGCTGGACCGGTCGCGGCTGCGGCGCAGCCAGACCCCGCAGTGCTTCCGGCTGTCGGTGATCAGAAAGGCTTACGAGCGGGCGATGGCCGACCCGGGGTTCGCCGGGCTGCCCGCGACCGACGACTGCGGGGTGGTGCTGCGTTACCTGCCCGAGGTGCCGATCCACCTGGTGCCGGGCAGCGAGCACAACATCAAGGTCACCCACCCGGCCGACCTGCACATCGCGGAGCTGCTCTTCCGGCTGCCCGTCCAGGTGCCCCCGGGCGACAGGAGCGCGCTGGCCGGCCAGGTGATCGTCGTCGTCGGCGCCGAGCCCGGCGCGGATGCCGGCGTGGACGCCGCGCCCGGCGCGTCCGAAGCAGCCGGTGTCCGCGCGTCCGAAGCGGCCGGCGCCTCCGGCGCGTCCGGAGTGTCCGCCGCGGAGGCTCTTGTGCGGGAGGCCGCCGCGTACGGCGCGAAGGTGCACGTCCTGGGCCGGGCCGGCGGCGTGCGGGCCGAGGACTTCGACTCGGTGGCCAAGGCGCTGGACGACGTCGGCCCGGCCGACCACGTGGTGCTCGCCGGCGGGCCCGCCCGCACCGGCGCGCCGGCGGGGGCGAGCGGCGACGCGTCGGCCGAGGCGGTCGCCGCCCATCACCTGGCCGCGCTCAACGTGGCCCGCGCGGCCCGCCCCCACCTGCGGCCGGGGCGCGGCAGCCTGCTGCTGGCGGTCCCGCCCGGCTCCGGCGCCGCCCGCGAGTCCGGCGCGGCGGCGGTGGCGGCGCTGACGCGGGCGCTGGCCGCCGAGTGGGCGGCCGACGGCATCCGGGTCAACTGCGTCAATACCGGCGCCTCTCCGCTCGTGGTCGCTCAGACGTCGCTGGACATCCTCATCTCCGGCCTAACCGGGCACGTCATAGACGTTCGCGTGGACGGCGCTTGACCTGACGCTTGTTACCGTGCGATCGCATGAGGAGACTCATCGTGATCGCGGCGCTACTGGGCTGCTACCCCGTGCTGCTGGTGTCGGCGCTCTGGCCGGCGCCGGTGGTGTTCGGGGTGGCCGCGGCGGCCTCGTACGCCGTCGAGTACGCCGCCACCCGCGCCGCCAGGCCGCTGCCCGAGCTGCTGGCCAAGGTGCACCTCGGGATCACGCTGCGCTTCGCGGCCAGGGAGACCATGGCGCTGCTGCTGATCGCGCGGACGGCGGGGGCCGACTCGCCGTGGTTCGCCGCGGTCGCCGCCGGCATGCTCGCGATCCACGCCGTGCGGGCCCTGCACACGGGCCTGGCGCTGCGGCTGCGGCAGATGCTCAGCCGGATGCCGGTGACCACCCGCAACCTCGACGTCTCCGCCCTGCGCATCCCGAAGCTGCCGCCGGGGCGGCTGCGTGACGCCGGCAGCGTGCCCTTCCTCTACCTGGACGGCCTGCCGGTGCTCGGGGCGGTGCTGGGCGTCGTGCCCGCCGCCGTGGGCGCCGGGCTGGCGCTGGCGGCGGGGCTGGCGGGGGCGCTCGCCCTCATCCCGTACGTCCGCCGCGCCGCCCCCCTCACCGACCGGGAGCGGGTCCTGGAGGTCGTGGGCGAGCAGATCGAGAAGTACCGGCCGGAGGTGATCCTGTACTTCTCCGGCGCGACGGCCGCCGCCTACCAGGCCAGGATGTGGCTGCCGACGCTGGAGCGCCTGTCCAGGCGGGCGATCGTGGTCCTGCGCGAGCGGGGCATGGCCCGGCACCTGGAGGGCACGCGGCTGCCGATGGTGTGCATCCCGTCGTCGGCCGACCTGATGAGCTTCCGCGCCCTGACCGACGCCCGGCTGTGCCTGTACGTCGCCAACGTCGGCAGGAACGTGCACATGCTGCGCATCCCGACCCTGCGCAGCGTGTTCCTCAATCACGGCGACAGCGACAAGGAGGCGTCGTTCAACCCGTTCTCGCGGGTCTACGACGAGGTGTGGGTGGCCGGGCCCGCGGGCCGCGACCGTTACCGGCGGGCCAAGGTGGGCGTCAGGGACGAGAACATCCACGAGGTCGGGCGGCCGCAGCTCGAAGGCATCTCGACGGAGGGGCCGGGGCTGCCGTTCCGGACCGTCCTGTACGCCCCGACCTGGGAGGGGTGGAACGACGACCTGTTCCACACCTCGCTGGTCACCATGGGCCCGCGCATCGTGCGGGCGCTGCTCGACCACCGGCCCGCGCTGCGGGTGATCTACAAGCCGCACCCGCTCACCGGGCACCGCGACAAGAGCGCCACGCGGGCGCACCGGAAGATCGTGGCCATGATCGAGGCGGCCGAGCTGGCCAAGTCGAAGGCCCGCCACCCGTCGCGGGCGGACGGGGCCGAGCCGCGCATCCGGCACCTGGTGGTCACCGGGCCGGAGCCGCACCTGTACGACTGCTTCAACCAGTGCGACCTGCTGATCACCGACATCTCCAGCGTGGTGACCGACTTCCTGGCCAGCGAGAAGCCGTACGCGGTGACGAACGTGGCCGGCCTGCCCGAGCGCGCCTTCCACGAGCGCTACCCCAGCACCGAGGCCGGCGTGCTGCTCGGCGCGGCCCTGGCCGAGCTGGCCGGGTTCCTGGACGGAGAGGACACGCTGGCGCGGGCCAGGGTCAAGCTGCGCAGCTATCTGCTCGGGCCGGAGTATCCGGACGCGATGGCCCGCTTCAACGCCGCCGTCGAGCGCGTCTTCTCCGGCGGCTGACCGCCTTCTCCGCCGGCTGACCGCCTTCTCCGCCGACTGACCGCCTTCTCCGCCGGCACGCCGGGGGTAGGCACCCCGCCGGGGTGCGGCGGGGTGGGGGCGGGCGACGGGAGACTAGCGCTCGGGCCGGGCGAGCTTCTTCGGGCTGGTCAGGAAGCCCCAGCCCCACGAGCAGTGCATGGTCGCGTAGACCAGCGGCAGCCGCAGCTTGGCCGCGGCGGGCAGCCCGCCGCCGGTCAGCACCGAGCCGGCCACGATGGCGACCGCGTAGCCGCCGGGGACGATCAGCGCGAGCGGGAGGAACGGCGAGACGACCAGCCCGAGCAGCATCGCCAGCACGGCGGCCGGGGGCGCGAGGTAGCGCAGGTTGATCGTGCCCTCGTGGGTCCGCGCGACCACGCGCCGCCACCGGCCGTAGTGGAAGTACTGCTTGGCCAGCGCCTTGACGTTGGGCCTGGGCCGGTAGGAGACGCGCATGCGGGGCTGGAACCACACCAGGCCGCCGGTCTGGCGGATGCGGTGGTTCATCTCCCAGTCCTGGGCGCGCTGGAAGTGCTCGTCGTAGCCGCCCACCCGGTCGAGCGCCGAGCGGCGGAAGACGCCGAGGTAGACGGTGTCGGCGGGGCCCGGGGTGCCGCCCACGTGGAAGGCGGCGGCGCCCACGCCGATCTTGGAGGTCATGGCGCAGGCCACGGCCTGCTCGAAGGGGGTGACCCCCTCGGCCGCCATGATGCCGCCCACGTTGTCGGCGCCGGTCTCCGCCAGCGTCTCGACGGCCACCCGCAGGTAGTCGGAGGGCAGCATGGCATGCCCGTCGACCCTGGCGATGATGCCGTTGCGTGAGGCGGCGATGGCCGCGTTGAGCGCGTTGGGGGTGCGGCCCGTCGGATTGGGCACCACCGTCACCCGCCGGTCGGCCGCCGCGATGGCGTCGGCGACCTCTTGGGTGCGGTCCTGGGACGGACCCACGGCGAGGACGACCTCGATCTCGCCGGGGTAGTTCTGGGCGAGGACCTGATCGACGGCCTCGCGGAGGTGCCGCTCCTCGTTGAGGACCGGCATGACGACGGAGATGGGAGGCCAGCCGCGCGTCTCCGCGGGCGCGTGCGGCGAGTCGGGGAACTGCTTCATGGCGGGGCTCACGCTACTGTACGACCACGGGAGGAGGGCAATCGAAAGCCCATCCGCCGGGGCGACAAAGGGGGGACGGCATGCGCGACCCGGGCGAGGAGGAGGACGACGGCGTGCTCGTGGGCGGCGACGCCTACGGCGGGGTCAAGCTCCCGCCCGTCCGCGCCCGCAAACCGCGCAGGAGCGCCAGGGCCAGGCGGCGCAACATCCTGATCGCCGGTTTCCTGTCCATCGGGGTGCTGGTCACGACCGGGGTGGTGTGGGCGACGCCGCGCCAGATCGGCACGGTCGACGCCGGGGTGACCGCGCCCGCGTCCTCCCGTGGCGCCGAGAACATCCTGCTGGTCGGCGTCGACAAGCGCGACGACCTCACCCGCCAGGAGCAGAACCGCCTCAAGCTGGGCCGCGAGTCCGGCCAGCGCACCGACACGATGATGGTCATCCACCTGTCGGAGGACCACAAGAAGGTCACCGTGGTCAGCCTGCCGCGCGACACCTGGACGACGATCCCGGGCAAGGGCGACCACAAGATCAACTCGGCGTACCAGTTCGGCGGGCCCAAGCTGACCAGGCAGACCGTGGAGGCGGCCACCGGACTGGAGATCAACCGCTACATCGAGGTCAACATCCTGGGCTTCATCGACGTCGTCGACTCGCTCGGCGGGGTCACGGTCTGCACGCCCGTGCCGATCAACGACACCAGGATCGCGCTCAACCTGCCGGCCGGCACCCATCAGCTCGACGGCGTGCGCGCGCTCGGCTACGCCCGCACCCGCGCCACGGCCCGCTCCGACCTCGACCGCATCGACCGGCAGCAGCAGGTGATCTCGGCCCTGCTCAACCGGGCGCTGAGCGCCGACACGCTGGCCAACCCGGCCAAGCTGACCGCGTTCGTCAACTCGACGCTGAGCACGGTCAAGGTCGATCCCGACGACGGGCTGCTCGGGCTGGCCAATCAGCTCAGGGACGTCTCGCTGGACGACGTGAAGTTCGCCGAGGTGCCGCTGGCCGACGTGAACTTCAAGACGCCCACCGGCGAGTCGGCGGTGCTGTGGGACAAGCAGGCGGCCCGTGCCATGTTCGACCGGATCGAGGCGGACCAGGACCTCACCGAGCCGGCGCCCTCCGCCTCCAGCTCCGGGAAGCCCTCCGCGAAGCCGTCGGCCAAGCCGCCCGCGACCGCGCCGGGCGAGATCACGCTGAAGGTGAAGAACGGCACGATGATCACGGGGCTGGCGGCTCGTACGAAGGAGGCGCTGGTCGCGTACGGGTTCAAGGTGCCCGGCAAGCCGGGCAACACCACCAAGAAGGACTACGAGAAGACGTTCATCCGCTACGGCAAGGGGCTGGAGGCGCAGGCGAGGGTCGTGGCCGCCGCCATCCCCGGCGCGGAGCTGCGCGAGGTGGACGTCGAGGGCATCGAGCTGATCCTGGGCAGCGACCAGCCGAAAATCCGGCAACAGAAGTCGGCCGGCACCCCATCCGCCCAACCGAGTGTTACACCAACCACCAAAACGGCAATGCAGAACATATGTAAGAAATAGGCATAATTATCTAGGCGTCGGGCAGGTGAGGCCCATGGTGGTCAGGTGCTGGCGAGAGGAGCCCTGTACGGTGCTGCACGTCGTGGGAGACCTCGACGTGGCGGGCGCGCCCAGGCTGCGGGCGGAGCTCGAACAAGCCTTGGCCGCCGCCGACCCCCTCGCTCTGGTCCTCGATCTGACCGAGGTGCCGTTCTGCGACTCGGTCGGGCTCGGGGTGCTCGTCGCCGCGCTCAACCACGTGCAGCGGATGAACGGCCGGATGATCCTGGTGCTCGCGCCGGGAATGATCCGGCATCTGCTGACGATCACCAATCTCGACCGGCATTTCGAGACGAGCCAATCCCTCGGCGAGGCCCGCGCGGCCCTGGAGAACGCGGCCTGACGCCCCGGCCCCGAGGACGCGGCCTGACGCCCCCGGCCCCGGAGGACGCTGCCCGACGACCCGCCGCGCGGCTCCGGCAGGGTCCGGTCGCGCGGTCCGGCGGAGTCCCGTCTCATGCGCCGGGGCGGGCCGGTCGCGTGGTCCCGGCGGGGCCCGGCCGGTAAGAGGTGTGCGCGAAAATGGTCATGTCACCGGGCACACCTCCCCTCGACGCTCTGCGGTCGCGGGAGAGCCCCCTCACCTGCGGAGGCTTTCACGTTGTTCGACCAGTTCCCCGAGCCCGCGCGATCCCAGCTCAGGTCCGCCTTCGACGAGGGCAGGACCCGTCCTGAGTGGTGCTTCGCGGAGGGACAGGCCCGCCTGGCCTACTGGGCGCCCTTCCCCGGCTCGGAGCCTGCGATCGTCTGGCAGTTCGACCCCGGCCCCGACCCCGTCGCCGCCGCCGGGCTGCTGCGCCACAGCATGACCGCGATGGGCCTGACCAAGGCGATCCACGACATCCCGCTCAAGCCGGGGCTCGACCCCGTCGTCGACCGTGCCGTCGAGCACGAGGCGCTGATCGAGGCCGGGTTCGCGATGGAGGTGGAGCGGCTGCTGCTGGAGTGGGCGGCCGGCAGCGACCTGCCGCCCGACCCCGGCAGGCTGACCTACCGGCCCGCGCGCCGCATGTCCCCCGCCGAGGTGATCGACGTGCTCGTCCGCGTCTCGGAGGGCTCGCTCGACCACGACACGCGGGTCGAGGTGGCCACGTCGGGCGCGGAGAAGGAGGCCCGCTGGATGTACGACGACCTGATGAGCCGCAAGGGCAAGCCCGACTGGTTCGTCATCGCCCACCTGGACGAGGAGCCCGTCGGCCTGGTGGCCCCCGACGACAACTCCATCGCCTACATCGGCGTGGTGCCCGAGCACCGCGGCAAGGGCTACGTCGACGACCTGCTGGCCCGGGGCACCCGCACGCTCGCCGAGGCCGGCGTGCAGCGCGTGGTGGCCGCCACCGATGTCGCGAACGTCCCCACTGCCGATGCCTTCCTGCGTGCCGGATACTCGGAAGTCGGCCGACTGTTCCGCTACTACTGGAGAGCATCATGAGGCTTGGAGTCATGTACGACCGGGACCTGCCGCCGGAGCAGCTCATCCCGTTCGCCCGGACGCTCGACGAGACCTCCGTCGACGATCTGTGGGTGGTCGAGGACCTGGGCTGGACCGGCGGCATCTCGTCGGCGGCCACGGCGCTGGCCGTCACCTCCCGGCTGCGCGTGGGCCTCGGCATCGCCCCGGCGCCGCTGCGCAACCCGGCGCTGCTGGCGATGGAGCTGGGCAACCTGGCGCGGGTGCACCCGGGCCGGCTGGCGGCCGGGATCGGGCACGGCGTGCAGGAGTGGATGCGGCAGGTGGGCGCCGCCGTCCCGTCGCCGCTCGGCCTGCTGGAGGAGACGATCACGGCGGTGGGCGAGCTGCTGCGCGGCCGTGCCGTCACCCTGCACGGCACCTCGGTCCATCTGGACGAGGTGGCGCTCGTGCACCCGCCGGCCGAGCCGCCGCCCCTGCTGGCCGGGGTCAAGGGCCCGCGCTCGCTGGCGCTGTCGGGCCGCGTGGCCCAGGGCACGATCATCCCCGAGGGCGTCGGGCCCGAGCAGCTGCCCGGGGTCCGGGAGCGGATCGGCGGCGGCGAGGATCACGAGCTGGTGGTGTTCACGTTCCTGCACATCGGGTCCGGCACCGCCGAGGTGACGCGCTCGGCGGTGGAGGGGCAGGCGGGCTTCCTCGGGGTCGCGCCCGCCGACGTGGCGATGGCGTCCGGCACCGCCGAGGAGGCGGCGGCGCACGTCAAGGCCCTGTGGGCGGCCGGCGCCGACTCCGTCGCGGTGCGCCCGATCGGCCCCGACCCCCTGGGCCAGGTGACCGCGCTGCTGTCGGCCCTGTAGGACGCGGGCGCGCCCTACAGGGCGCGCGGGTGACCGAATGGCCGATGCGGGCGGGCGTCGACTCGTCCGGACGGTCGATGGCCGGAAGGCGGCGTTCGGTCACGATCGTCGTCATGAGGCAGATCGCGGCAGTCGTGGCAGGTACGGCACTCCTGGTGGCAGTCACCGGCGGTTGCGGCGTGGACCTGAAGGCCGAAGAGGTCCACGCCGCCCAGTCGTTCCCCTTCACGGGGACGAACCTGAAGATCGACGCTTCGCTGGGCGGGGTGCGCGTCCTGCCGGGCACGGGCGGCGCCGTGCAGGTGGAGCGGTGGGTGCGCGGCAGGGCGGCCGACGGGCCCGCCTGGTCCCTGCGCGAGGGCACGCTGCGGCTCAGCGCCGACTGCAGTCTGGTCTTCGGCGACTGCGGCGCCCGCTACCACGTCAAGGTCCCGCCCGGCGTGCGGCTGTCGATCGACGCGGCCGACGGCATCATCCTGAACGACCTCACCCAGGACGTCGACGCGGTCAGCCGGGACCGCATCCAGGTCACCAACGCCTCCGGGCGGCTGCGGCTGCGCAGCGAGGGCTCGATCAAGGGCGAGGGGCTGAGGTCGGGCCAGGTCCGGGGCCGCACCTGGGACGGCTCCATCGACCTGGCCTTCACCGACCCGCCGGCCACCCTCGACCTGCAGTCCCGGGACGGAAGGGTGACCGCGAGAGTGCCGCCGGGCGCGTACGCGGTGACGACGGCGAGCAGGGAGGGCAGCGAACGCTCCGAGGTCACGAACGACCGCGACGGCGCCCGCAAGATCGTGGTCCGCAGCACCACCGGCGACGTCCGCGTCCTGAGGAGATAGCCCCCGGGAAGGCCCGGCTCCGGCGCCCGTGACGCGGAGGGCTACTGCCAGATGGCGGCGTACTTGCCGTTCTCCGCGTTGACCTGCACGGGCGCGAGCCCCTTCTTCTTCAGCTCGTCGAAGCGCTTCTGGTAGCCGGAGGCGTTCATGTCGACGTAGTGGGCCCAGGAGCGGACCCCGTCCTTGCGCCACACGGCCGCGTACGTGCCGTCGGGCGCCACCGCCACCCTGACCGGCCGGAACCCCTTGGCCTTCTTGGCGTGGACCTCGGCCTCGTGCTGCTTGAGGCTCTTGCCGTAGGTGTAGTACCAGGCGCCGCCGGTGTTGGCGGTCCACACGCCCACGTAGCGGATGTCGCCCGGCGTGCCGTACGCGTCCACGGAGGTCAGCGCCAGCCCCTTGGCCAGGGCCTGCTTGTTGGCGGCGCCGAAGCGGGCGGGGGTGAGGCCGGACCTGGTGAGGAAGGCGCCGCCCTTCTTCTCGAAGACGGCGGTGAACACCGGCGAGTCGGCCGGCCCCGTGGCGGAGACGGAGACCGGCTGCGCCCCCTCCTTGACCGCGGCGTCGAACCGCTTCTGGAAGCCGCCGGCGGACATGCCCTGCCAGATGCCCCATTCCCTGGAGGAGCCGTCCTTGACCCACACGGCGGCGTAGCGCTCGCCGTCCGAAACGTTTACCGTGATCGGCCGGTAACCCTTGTCCTTGAGCTCGTTGACCCGCTCGATGCTCTGCTGGGCCGTCTGCCCGTGATAGGCGTACCAGGCCGGAGCCGCCTGCGCCCCGGCGGCGGGTGCCATCGCGACGGCGACCCCCGCCAGCACCGACGTGACGACTGTGGTCTTCCCTGCGGTCCGCATGACCCTCCCATGCAGGATTCTTTACTCGTGCAAGAAGGAACGACCCTAACAGTCCGCGCCCGCCGCCCGCAGGCCACCTGACCGGTCCGGCCTGGCACGACGCGCGTCAGCCGACGCGCTCGAAGGGCGTGGGCGCCTGGCCGGTCCAGCGGTGGAGCTGGGCGTGGGCGGTGTGCTTCGAGACGCCGTCCTCGGTGACCTTGCCGGCCTTGGCCACGTAGTAGCGGCCGTGGCCGAGCGAGACGAGGCCGTACTCGCCGGTCATCTGCCAGCCCCGCACGCCGGTCGCCGGGTCCTGGAGCCCGCCCGGCGCGAGCGTGAGCAGCTTGCCGCGCTCGGGCTGCGGCTGGCCGGCGATCTCGCCCGTCCTGGGCCGGTCGCCGCCGTGCACCATGAAGAAGGTGTAGTTCGGGAACTGCGGCTTGGTGCCCTTGTAGACGGCCATCATCCAGTTGCCGGTGTGCTCGTCGTACTCGAGGTTCTGCACGCCGTAGGTGGTGTTGCCGGTGTAGGCGAAGTACTTGCCGTCCACCCGCTCGGGGCCGCTCTTGTGCGGGGCGCTCTCGGTGAGCGGCCGCTCGTACTTCTTCCACTGCCGGATGTCGTACTGGAGCAGGACCTGGTGGTCGTTGTCCGACCGGCCGGCGTTGGCGTAGACGCCGTAGGCGACCGTCAGCTTCTGCCTGCCGTGCTTCCTGCCGAAGGCGGGGCCGAAGGAGACGCCGTCGATGCCGCTGCAGCCGTACCGGTGGTCGGGGGTGTTGCCGACGTTGCCGTCGAAGGCGCCGTCGCCGTTCATGTCGGCGGTGTAGTCGGCCACGACCTCCTTCAGGTACACGGTCTTGACCACGTCGCTGGTCTGGGCGTCCATGCCGGGGGTGGTGATGCGGTCCACGTCGAAGATCGCGATGTAGAACGACTCCTGCGCCTTGTACTCCAGCGACCCGTACACCCGGCCGTCCTCGGTGTTGAAGTCGAGGTCGCCCAGGTGCCCGGTGAAGCCCGTGACGGAGCCGATCAGCTTGCCCTGGAGGTCGGTCTTGACCAGCAGGTTGGTGAAGGAGAAGTACATGTGCCCCTTGCGCTGGTCGATGGCCATGCCCTGGACGTGCCCGGCGGTCCAGGCGCCGCCGTAGATCTCGGGCGGCAGGTCATGAGGCCGGTCCGCGGGAGTGGCGGCGGCCGGGGCGGCGAGGAGGGCGAGGGCGGAGGTGGCGGCGAGGGTGGCGGCGAGGGTGAACGTCAGGACCTTGCGCATGGTGCGGTACCCGTCTTCGAGGTGCGTTGATCAAACGGTGACGCTATACCCGCTTTATGCTGATATCTGACAATTTCCTGAACTGCCAGTGAAGGGCCGCCGAACCTCCCGCGTCACTCCTCGGCCGTCCTGACCCGCAGCGCCTGGTGGGCCGCCTCGGGGAAGCCGCTCGTACGGACCCGGCGCAGCAGCTCCCGCCACGGCTCCGCCCATCCGGAGCGGGGCCCGCACGACGCGGCGAGCGCCGTGGCGAGCAGCGCGCCCGTCTCGCCCTCGCCCGCCAGCCACCGCGCGTGCGGCAGCACGTGCTCGGCGGGCGTCTCCTCCGCCGACTCCGCGAGCAGCCGGCCCGCCTCCACGGCGGCCAGCACCCCGGGGACGCTCCGCGCCAGCCGGGCCAGCACCTCGCGCGGCGACCGCCAGTCCACGGTGGCGGCCAGCAGCTCAGCCGCCAGGTCCCCGGGCAGGCGCCCGGCCACCTCCGGCACGAGCGCCGCCATCGCCTCCGGCTCCTGGCCGTGCGTCTCCCGCAGCGCCAGCACGACGCCGGCGAGCCGCTGGGCGGCCGGCCGGTCGCGCTCCCGGCCGGCGTCCGGCTCGCCGGGGGCCGCGGCGAGCACGTCGACGACCCGCCGCAGCTCCGCCCGCCCGAACCCCGAACCTGCCCCCTCGACCAGCCCCAGCGCGGCGTCCCCCCACGTCGCGCTCTCGCCGAGGTCGCAGACGATCTCGGCCAGCCGGGACACGGCCCGCGGCGCGTACGCCACCCAGTGGGGCAACGCCCGGACGGCGGCCTGCCGGGTCTCCCGGTCCCCGGCCCGCGTCGCGGCGACGACCAGCTCCCCGTACGCCGCCCGCGCCCCCTCCGGCACGTCCAGGGGGCTCTTCCTCAGCACCGGCGCAGCCACGTCGCCGCCCTCCGCCACCGCCTCCCGCAGCAGCTCCCAGGCCGCGGGCTCGCCGAGCAGCGCCGGCATCGACGCGGCCACCGCCACGCGCACGTCCTTGTGCTGCCCCTCCTGCTCCCACAGGCTCCGCAGCCGGGCCATCGCGCCGGGCGCGCGGTGCCGGGCCAGCAGCCGGACGGCCTCCTTGCGCGCGGTGACCTTGCCGCCCGCCAGCACCGGCTCCAGCGCCGCCACCAGCTCGTCCGGGCGCACGAACCCGGCCGCCCGCGCCGCCGCGTACACCGCCACGTGGGCGTCGTCCCCGCTCGCGTAGGAGAGCAGGTCGGCCAGCACGTCCTGCGGCCGGGCCGTCCACGGCAGCGCGGTCAGCGCCGCCCGCCGCAGCAGCGCCTCATCCCGGTCCAGGTACGGCCACAACCGCTCGGCCTCGATCCCGGGCACCTCGCCCAGCTCCCGCACGGCCAGCGCCCGCTCGTACGCGGGCAGCCCGCCGTTGCGTGCGGCCCCCTCCAGCAGCCGCGCGTACGCCGCCCGCTGCCGGGGCGTCCACCGCCGCACGGCCTCGCGGCCGGCGCGCGGCACCTTCCGCACGCCGCCCTTGGCGAAGCGCCCCACCGGCTCCCGGCTGCCGAGCACGACGTCGAGCAGGTCCGTACGCTCCCACGCCAGCACCCCGAACACCGCCGGAACCGTCACCACGGACGGGTCCGACTCCAGCAGCCGCGCCACCCGCTCGTCCCGCGTGCGCGACGGCCCGAGCCACAGCTCGATCGCCCGCACCGCGTCGTCGTCGCGGACGGCGCCGAGCCCGCGCTCCAGCGCCCGCTGCAGCTCGGGCAGGTCGTGCCCGCGCCGGTCGAGCGCGTCGGCGAGCAGGAAGGCCAGCCGGTGCCGGTCGAGGTCGGCCTCCGCCTCCAGGTACGGCGCCAGCCTGCGCACCAGCCCGGCCTCCTGGCCGCGCCGCAGCACGTGGGTGAGGGGGCCGAGCGAGACCGTCCCCGTGTGATCCGCCAGCCGCTCGAAGGTCCGCAGCGCGCACTCCAGCAGGGCCGCGTCGTCCTGCCGCGCGCCCTGCTCGAAGACGCGGGCGGCCAGGCGGGCCAGCCGGTAGCGGGTGGAGTGGGAGCAGTCCCTGGCGGCGGTCGCGTCCTCGGCCAGCCGGTCGAGGAAGGGCGCGTGCCCGGCGCGGAAGAGCCGGGTGGGCAGCCCGGCCAGCGCCTCGACGGCGGCCTGGCGCACCGGGTCCTGCTCGTTGCGCAGCCGCCCGAGCGCGCCGGTCAGCCGGGTCAGGACGGCGGGATCGCGGCTGCGCCCGGCGCAGGCGATCAGTTGCCTGTAGCCGTGGGCGCGGTCGAGCGCGTCGGAGCGGCGGGTGGCGGCACGCAGGACGGGCTCGGCCTCGTCGTACGGCAGGAAGGCGGTGACCTCCAGCGTGCGCCGCGGCGACTCGGCGACGGCGCGCAGCCCGAGCATGCGGCGGGCCTCGGCGACCCGGCGGCGTAGCGGCAGGACGTTCAGCAGGCGCTCGGAGTGGATCGCCCGGGACAGGTCGGCGCCCCGCATGACCTCGGTGAACAGCGCGTCCCTGCGGCCGGGCGGCACCGCGAGCAGCAGGTCGGCCACGGCCTGCTCGTCGTCGCGCACCGCCCGGCCCACCTCGCCCAGCCGGGCGTCGGTGAGCGCGGCCAGCCGCCGCCGCACCGACCGCCGCCGCAGGAGGGTCCTGAGCTCTGCCTGCCGTCCCGGGGCCAGGTAGAGGGCGAGGGTACGCGCCGGGTCGGCGTCCAGGAGCAGGCCCGCGCACCGCCGGACCGCGGGCGTCCAGAAGCGTTCGAGCAGCGCGATCACCCGCTCGGGCGCCTGCCCGGCGATGACCTCGACACCGGGCGCGAACGCCTGCCACCATCCCCGCCGCAGGTAGCGCGGCGACTCGGCGAGCACCGTCTCGACGTGGCCGAGCACGACCATCGGGTGCCGCTTGGCCAGGGACTTCCAGTTCGGCACCGCGTGCCCGAGCGCGGCCAGCCTGGCGGCGACCGCCCCGGCCCCGCAGGCCGGCAGCAGGCCGGCCGCCTCCTCGTCGCCCCACCGCGCCCGCACCTCGTCGATCAGCCGCTCGGCCAGCTCGCGCCGGCCGGTCCGCCTGATGGCGTGGTAGACGACCCTGCGCTGCTGCGCGGGCGCCGTGCGGACGATCTCGGCGACGGCGTCGTCGGGGGCGCCGAGCCTCATCGCGTGGAGGGTCGCGTACCGGGCGACCTCGGGGTCGGGGTCGGACATCGCGCGGGTCAGGTGCCCGAGGTCGCGCGCCGCCGTGGCCAGCAGCACCGCGAGGACGCGTTCGTACTGCCCGAGCCGGGCCAGGCCCGCCAGCAGCTCCGCCGGCTCGGGCCGCCCGGCCCGTTCCCGCGCGTAGCCGGCCAGGCGACGGCACCGCCGGACGTGCGACAGCGGCTCGACCTCGTCGAGCAGTTCCGCCGGCGTGGGCGTGTTCGACCGCATTGACGCTCCGTTCGTCTAGGTGTGCCGGGTCCCGCCTGGTTCGCCAGGGGCCCCGATAGGCGTGCCGGGTTCCGCCAGGTGTGCCGTGTTTCTCTAGGCGTGCCGGGTTCTGCGACGTCCGCCGCCGCCCCCGCTCACCCGCCGCCGCGCGGGGCAGGCCCCCGGGCGCGGGGGCGGCGCAGCAGCAGCGCCGCGCCGAACAGGAAGGCCAGCCCCACCGCCACCGCCGTGCCGCCGATGCCCACGTACACCATGTCGATCGGCGGGTTCCTGGTCGGCGGGGCGACAGGGCCGTCGCCGAAGTACTTCTCCCCCTTGTACGGCGCCGCCTCGGCCTCGGCGTCCCCGGCCGCGCCGGCCGCCTTCACCGCCGCCGCCGCGTCGATCAGCCCGAAGCCGAGGAACACGTTGTAGCCGGACGGCGGCTTCCTGGCGGTCCGCACCAGGATGTCGCGCACCTGCCGCGGCGTCAGCTCCGGGTTGCGCGACAACATCAGCGCCACGGTGCCCGCCGCGAGCGCGCAGGCGGGCGAGGTGCCGTTCGCCAGGCGGTGGCCGCCGCGGTTGTCGGCGGCGTAGATGCCCACGCCGGGCGCGGCGATCGTGGTGTACGTATGCACCTGGGAGAACGTCGCCCGCGCCCCGTCCGGCCCCATCGCCGCCACCGCGATCACCCCGGGGTGCGCCGCCGGGTAGGAGACGACGTTGTTCGCGTCCACCTCCAGCGGGTCGGTGGAGCCGCCGTTGCCGGCGCTGGCCAGCAGGACCGCGCCCTTGCCGAGGGCGTAGTCGACGGCCGCCGCGGTGTCCTCCTCGTAGCCGTCGCCGAAGCCCCACTCGTCGGTGCCCAGGGACATGGAGATGACCTGGGCGCCCTGGTCGGCGGCGTACCGGATGCCCTTGGCCAGCGCGGTGGCCGCCTTGAGGCTCTCCTCGTCCTCGGCGGTCGGGCCGGCCTTGGCGGCGGCCTCGGCCCGCTTGCGCGCCGGGTCCTCGTCGTCCCAGATCACCCGTACGGAGAGCACCTTCGCCTGCGGGGCGACCCGCAGCACGCTGGAGGCCATCGCGGTGCCGTGATCGCCCCAGTACGACTGGCCCGGCCTGGCTCCCCCGCCGATGAAGTCGGGCCCGGTGGTCACGCGGCCCTTGAACTCCGGGTGGTCGCGCACGACGCCGGTGTCCAGGACCGCGACGGTGACGCCCTTGCCCTGCCCGAGCCGCTGCGCCGCGGGCACCCTCATCACCTGCTGCTCCCAGCCCTTCGGAGCCGACGTGACCTGCCGGTTCCCATCGCGAGGGGACGCGGCGACGGCCGGGGCGGCGGATACGGACGCGGATGCGACCAGGGCGGCGGCCACCACGGCCGCGCACGCGCCCGTCAGCCCGCGGATCACGGCCCCACCTTCCGGTTCTCGGCGTACACCCGGGTGGCCAGGCTCTTGGCCAGCCCTTCCGCCGTGTACGCCCACGCCTCGCGGTCCTCCTGCTGGTGGTAGACCCGCCGGCCCCACGGCTCGGGCAGCCGCCCCGGCCTGCGCCCGTCCGCCGGTCCCGCGGTCACCGCCACGAACAGGGGCGCGTCCCCGACCGTCCAGCCGCCGTTGCCGGTGCGCGCGGAGTCGTTCCACCGGGTGCCGGGGGCGGCGAGCGCGCGCACCGCGTGGTCCGGCCGGTCCTGCGCCTCGCGGACGACGTCCGGCAGGTCGGTGCGGGGCACATCCCCGTCGCGGAAGGCGATCAGGGCCACGGTGGCGGCGGTGCCTCCGGTGTCGTCCACGTACGTGGCGCGCATGGCCGCCACGCACCCCCGCTCGGCCACCGCCCGGGCCAGCGCGCCGGAGAGCGCCTTCTGGCAGGAGGTGTCGGTGGAGATCGCCGCCCTGGTCCAGCCGCGCTCGTCGTTCGGGGCGGAGTAGGGCTTCTCGGGCCGCTGCCGGCCGAGCCGCGGCGGGAACAGCGTCTCGACGGGCACGTTGCGCCACAACTGCCGGGAGTACTCCGGGTTGTGGATCTCCTGCCGGCTGTTCTTGTACGCGTGCGCGACCAGCGCGCCACCGCCGACCACGGCCAGCAGCCCGAACCCCCCGACGACCAGCCCGAGCAGCACCCGCCACGCGCTGCGCGGCGGCCGCCCGGGCGGCTGCGCCTGCTGGGGCTGGTAGGGCTGCTGGTACTGCTGCCCGTACGGAGGCGGCCCGCCCTGCGGGACCGGCGCGTACGGTTGCCCAGGCGGGTGCGGTTGCCCAGGCGGGTGCGGTTGCCCAGGCGGGTGCGGTTGCCCAGGCGCGTACGGGTGGGGGTGCCCGGCGGGCGGCTGAGGGGGATGGAACCCCGGCCCGGAGCCGGACGGGGGATACATCATCGTCTCTCCTGTCGTGCGAGCCTGCCGATCAGGGTCCGAAGCACGTTTCCGTTTGACCCCATCTGATCGTTTTTGCGCGCTCTGACCTTATCGGCCCACCACGCACCACGGGCCCCACCCCGGACACCGGGTCAGATGCCACCGTGCCGCGCGATCCGCGGCAGCCTGCGCCGAACCTCCGCCTCATCCTCGAAGTCCCACTGCTCCCCGCCAGGGGGCCCTCCGCACGCCGCGCGCTTTGGCGTGAAACAGACCCCAAAAGCCCGACATTCGCCTTTACGTGAGCAGAAAACTGAAATTAGGCGCACTCGTCGTCGCCGCCCTCTCCGCCATGACGGCGCTCGCCGCCCACCCGGCGACCGCCTCGCCCCCGGCCTCTCCGTCACCTCCGGCCTCTCCGTCACCCCCGGCCTCTCCGGCTCCCCCAGGAGGCCCCGGCCGGGCGAACGCGGTGACCCTGATCACCGGGGACCGGGTCCTGGTCACCGGCCGTTCCCATTGGGTGGAGCCGGGCCCGGGCAGGGAGGTGAGCTTCACCAGCCGGGTACGCGACGGGCACCTGCACGTGATCCCGTCCGACGCCCTGCCCCTGATCGCCCAGGGCGCGCTGGACCCGCGGCTGTTCGACGTGACCCAGCTCCTGGAATGGCACTACGGCGACGCCGACAGACCGGACATCCCCGTCATCTCCCAGGCCGAGCAGGGGCAGCCGCCCGCGCCGGCCGACGCCGTGGGCGTGCGGGCGATGGCCGGCCTCGGGATGAGCGCGGCCCGCGTCCCGAAGGCCGGCGCGACCCGGGCGTGGAAGGAGCTGACCGGCGGCGGGGCCCGGGCGCTCGCGGCGGGGCGGACGAAGTTGTGGCTGGACGGGCGCAGGTCGTACGCGCTGGACGAGAGCGTCAGGCAGATCGGCGCGCCGCAGGCGTGGCAGCAGGGGCTGACCGGGGCGGGCGTCACCGTCGCGGTGCTCGACTCCGGCTATGACGCCGGCCATCCCGGCCTCAAGGACGCGGTGGCGCACGAGCGGAACTTCAGCGAAGAGCCCGACATGCACGACAACCATGGTCACGGCACCCATGTCGCCTCGATCGTGGCGGGCCGGGACGAGAAGTACCGGGGCGTGGCGCCGGAGGCGAGGCTGGCCATCGGCAAGGTCGGCGGCATGCGCGGCATAACCGAGTCGGCGGCCCTGGCGGGCATGGAGTGGGCCGCCGTGGAGCTCGGGGCCAAGGCCGTCAACATGAGCTTCGGCGCCCCGGACGGCCCCGAGGTGGACCCTCTGGAGCAGGCGGTGGAGACGCTGTCGGAGCGTACCGGCACGTTGTTCGTCGTGGCGGCGGGCAACGAGGGCCGCAGCGGCACCGTGGGCAGCCCGGGCAGCGCCGACGCCGCGCTGACCGTGGGGGCGGTGGACAAGAAGGGCGCGCTCGCGCACTTCTCCAGCCGCGGCCCCCGGGCGCACGACCACGCGATCAAGCCCGACGTCACCGCGCCCGGCGTGGACATCATGGCGGCGGAGGCGGGCACCGGGGCGTACACGACGATGAGCGGCACCTCGATGGCCGCCCCGCACGTCGTCGGCGCCGCGGCCATCCTCGCCCAGCGTCATCCCGGCTGGACGGGATCCCGGCTCAAGGCCGCGCTGATCGGCAGTGCCATCCCCGCCGAGGGCGCGACGCCGTACCAGCAGGGCGCCGGCCTCATCGACCTGCCGCGCACGCTGGCGCAGCCGGTCGTCGCCCGCCAGTCCAGCGTGTGGGCCGTCTTCCCCTGGGGCGGCGACGGCGAGCCCGTGGCCACCAGGACGATCACGTACGAGAACACCGGCGACACCCCGGTCACCCTCGCCCTGTCGGCGGAGGGCGAGGTCCTGAAGCCGGCGGCCGACCGGCTCGACGTCCCGGCCGGAGGCGAGGCGTCCGTCACCCTCACGATCGACGCCCGCGGCAGGACGCCGGGCGACTACCCGGGCATGATCACCGCGACCTCCGGCGGGCAGGCGATCCGCACGCCGGCCGGCGCGTACGTCGAGCCCGAGTCCTACGACGTCACCGTCACCACGATCGGCAGGCAGGGCCGGCCGGTCGCCCCCATGGCGAGCGAGGTCTATGACGCGAAGACCGGCGAGAGCCGTTTCGTGCCCTTCATCGGCGCGACGGCCAAACTCCGGCTGCCCGAGGGCGAGTGGCACCTGCACGTCTCCATCCGGGAGAGAAACGGTGCGGAGTCCTCGGAGACGACCGCCGTGCAGCCGCTGACCGTCGACGGGGCCGACCGGGAGCTCACCGTGGACGCCCGGCAGGGCCGGCCGACCGCGGTCTCCATCGACGACCCGGACGCCGCGATCAGGCCGGTCAGCCAGTACGGGCTGGTGCACGGAGCCTGGTACGTCTGGGGCTTCCAGGGCGGGATCGACGTGAACGGCGAGCTGTTCGTCATTCCCGCCGACGTGCCCGGCCTGAGCTACACCCTGGGCACGACCTGGACGAGCCGGGCCGCCGGCCGGCACCCGTACGTCTACAACCTGGCCATGCACCACACCGGCGGCCTCCCCGCGAACCCCGTCTACCACGCCAGGCGCCGGGACCTGGCCGAGATCACCACCACCTACCGGGCGACCGGCACGCAGCCCACCGGCCGGCCCTTGATCGGACTGGTGTTCCACGACCTTCCCGGCACCTCCCTGTGGCCCGTGCTCGACGAGATCGCGCTGCCGGGCACGCTCGTCCAGTACCGCACGCCCGGCCTGACGTTCGAGAGCGGCCTGAAGACCGGGCCGGCCCTGCTGATGGGCGAGGCGAAGGTGGCCAGGCGCGGCCACACCACCGAGGTCTGGAACGCCGCCGTGACCGGCCCGTCGTTCTCCCTGCCGGCGGGCAGCCGCACCGGCGACCGGCTCACCTTCTCCGGGGCCGGCCTGTTCGCCGACGGCGCCCGGGGCCGGAGCGGCTCGGACGGCGCCGCCACCGGCACGGCCACCCTCGCCCTGAACGGCAAGCCCCTCGCCACGGCCCAACTGGCCGGGTGCATGCTCCCCGACCTCGCACGAACCTGCGAGCTCCGTGCCGACGTTCCCGCCGGACCGGGCGACTACACGCTCACCGCGTCGGCCGCCCGGCAGTCGGAGCTGTCCACGAAGGTGCACTCGGAGTGGACGTTCCGCTCCGCCTCGGCCCCGAAGGCCCGGCCGCTGCCGTTGATGGCCGTCCGCTTCGCCCCTCAAGGGCTGGACGACCACAACCGCGCCAGGCCGGGCACCGTGACCCGCGTGCCCCTGTGGATCGAGCACAACCCCGGCTCGGCCCCGAAGCCCGCCCTCCGCTCGGTCCGCCTGGAACTGTCGTACGACGACGGCACAACCTGGCGCCGTGTCCCCGTCACGCGCGCCGGCGAGTCTGACGGGCTGGCCCGGATCCCGAACCCGCCCTCGACCGGATACGTCTCGCTGCGCGCCACGGCCACCGACTCGGCGGGCGCGGAGGTGAAGCAGACGATCCTCCGGACCTACGCCGTCAAGTGATGAGGTGAAGCAGACGACCGTCCGGGCCGCGAGCGGCCTGGTGATCAGTCCGTGCCCAGCCCGGAGGTCAGCATGTCGATCAGCAGGTCGTAGCTCTCGTCCAGCTTCTCGGGCAGCCCGAACGCGCCCTCCGCCTCCAGCACCGAGAACCCGTGCATCGCCGCGCGCAGGCAGCGGGCCGCGTGGATCGCCCCGGAATCGCCCAGGCCGTACGCCCGCAGCGCCGCCAGGACGATGCCGAGCAGCCGGGACCCCGCCTCGGCCAGGCCCGGATGCGGGACCTGCAGCATGGCCGAGTAGCGGCGCGGGTGGCGCACGACGTACGTGCGCCAGCTCCGCATCAGCGCCCGGACCGCCTCGTCACCCGACCGCCCGAGGACCGCCGCGCCCGCCTCGTCGGCCAGCTCGTTCATGATCCGGATGGAGACGAGCTCCCGCAGCTCGGCGAGGTTGCGCACGTGCTTGTAGAGGGACGGTGTGGCCACGCCCGCCCGGCCGGCCACCGCCGAGAGGGTCAGCCCTCGCTCCCCCTCGTCATCGACGAGCCCCAACGCGATCTCGACCACCGCGTCCCGGGACAGGGCCGCCCTTGCCATCAATGTCTCCGCCTCCCCGTCTCGTCTCAGCCCTTGAGGAAGCCGAGGATGGCCCGGGCGACCTCGGCCGGGTACTGCGCGTGCGGGTAGTGCCCGGCCCCCTCGATCACGGCGACGCTCCCCACGCCGGGCGCCATGCCGGCGACGATCCCGTTCGCCTCGGCCACGGGGTCGGCCCAGTCGGGGTCCTGCGCGCCCATCACGATCAGGACGGGGCTCCGGACGCCGGACAGGCGCTCACCGGCGTCGATGGGCGCCGACTGCCCCATCGTGGCGACCACGGCCATCCGGCCCGGCCGCCGCAGATCGGCTTCGAGCGCGGCGACGTACGGGTCGTAGTCGGCGGGCTTGACGCCGGGGTAGGCGACGTCGAGGTAGCTCTTCCACAGGCCCACGCTCTTGAACAGCGCGGCGCCCATGAGCCGCAGCATCCCTCTCCGGTGCGACGCGTTGCGCAGCAGCCCGCCCACGTCGACCTTCTGCGCCCGCGTGAACGGCCCCAGCTCGACGACAGCGCTGATCAGCTCGGGGTGCCGCGCCGCCACGATGGTCGCGGCCCCGCCGGAGAACGAGTGCCCCACGACGACGGCCGGCCCGCCCAGGTGCCGGACGAGCGCGGCGATGTCACCGGCGACGTCCGTCCGCGTGTACGAGGGCCACTCGGCGCTCGACTCGCCATGCCCCCGGATGTCCAGGGCGGCGACCCGGTACCCGGCCTCGACCAGCAGCGGCGTCAGGTGGCGAAACGCCTTGCGACCATCACCCATGCCGTGGGCCAGCACGATCAGCGGCCCTTCCCCCGCCACTTCGTACGCGAGCTGCCCACCGTCGACAGTCAGGAACTCGGTCATCTTCGCCTCCAGGCTCACCTTCATAGCTAGAAGGCTAATACCATTAGCCAACCGCGTCAAGCAGCCTCCCGTCCGCCCAAGCCAGGAGAGGCCGTCACGCCGGGAATCCGGCAGGTGGGAGAGCCGGACGGAGCTAGGCGTGCAGGACCTTGGTCACGCAGCGGCGGAGAGCGGAAAGGTCGGCCCCCGCCGGGCTCAGGAGCCGGCGCGACAGGTTCTCCTCGTGACGCGGCAGCCCCGGAAGAATCTGCTCGGTCCCGGCTCGTCCAGGGGCCGGCCCAGCACTTCCTCAGCTAGTCAGGATCGGTTGGCCAGCCAGGCGGTGCCGCGGCGGCGGCGTCCTGCCAGACAGGCACACCACCCGGCAGGGGCCAGGCTCGCGTGCGCTCACGTTCGCTGGGAACAGAGGCGTACACGTCGGCGAAATGTCGCCGTCGAGCTCGGGCGCCACTGTCCACACCGGCCCGGCGGTCGTGTTCCAGTTGATCCGCGATGACGGAATCTTGCCGCATCGCGTGCGTGATCTCCTCATCGATCCGTCCGGGCGAGGGAGCGAGGTAGAGGCTGATCATGGGTGGGATGAGCCTTTCAGCAAGAGCCGCGGCCAGGCGGGCGTGCCCGTCCAGCAGCAGCCGGCCGTCCAGGCCGCTGATCCACCACAGCAGCAGCGGCGGCAGCAGCCCTTCCTGGGCGAGCTTGCGGTAAGCCTTCACTCTGCCCTCGTCAACGGCAGGCAGCCGGCGCATCGGCAGCACACCCTGCCAGCCTTCGAGCCAGTCCAGGTACCCGACTGGATCAGCGTCAGCGACCTCGCTCCGCCAGACGGACTCTGGCCACGGTGGCCGCCATGGACGCAGGCTCCACCAGCCGGCGTGCAACGGTCCTGGCGCGCCGGCCAGCCAGGATGCGTACCGGTGTGGCCACGACGGCGCCGTCCGCGCTGACACCGCGGTGATCGGCGGCAGCACCGGGACGGCCCCAGGCAGCCGCAGATAGTGCACGCCGTACTTCCAGCGCGCCACCTGGGCCAGCAAGAGCGGCCGCGTCTCCTGCCACACCCAGAACCGGCTCGGACCAGCGACCTCGATCCGCATTCGCGGAAGTGCAGGCTCGGTCACGCTCAGCCTCAGGCCTCCGCCCGGCAGTTCGTCTCTGCGCACCCCTGCAAACTAACGTGACATCAAGGAAGGAAACGCCAGGCTTCCACCGCCCTCGTGACGAGCCGCTACCTTCGACTCGGGCTCGTGGTGGTCGCGGTGCCAGCTGCAGGAGCGCGCCTTCGTCGCCACCGGATATGACGACTTGGACCTCATTCGTCGGGTTCCCAGCGGAACGCCCCGCCTGCCCTCTGGCCGGCGGGGCGTCGTCGGGTCAGGCCCGCAGCACCCGGCCGGGCGTGTCGAGCCAGAGCGACTGGCCGTCCGGCGTGACCGTCAGGCCGAACCGGTCGTGGTCGGGCTCTCCCCAGGACGCCCACTGGAAGTAGGCGTCGCACAGCTCGTCCCACACCGGCCGGTCTCCCACCTGGTGGACCGTGTGGTCCCGCTCGCCGTCCTGGTGGACGGCCGCCGCCCAGTGGCCCGGGTCGGCCGGATCGTAGACGTACACCACGTACCGGTCTTCCTCCCGGCCCACGTGAGCGTTCAGCCCGGTCAGCGCCGACATGGCCAGGTCCGCCCCGGCGGGGGCGCGCCCGATCACGCGCGGGTGCACCCGCGACGGGGAGGTCCGGCCGCCGCCGTCGTCCGGGACGGCGGGCGGCCGCTGCGACCGCATCCACATATAAGAGGCGAAGCCCGGGAACCGGCCCACGGCGGTCCCGTCGGGCAGCACCCGCAGCCGCGCCACGAACCGCTCGCCGACGCCCGGCGCGAACGGCGTCACGATGACCGCCCCCGGCCGGGCCTGCGCCACCAGCGCGTACGGCACACGCCGTAGACCACAGGTGACGTGCACCCGGTCGTACGGCGCCCCGTCCGGGCAGCCGAGCGCGCCGTCGCCCACCAGCAGGACCGGCGAGCACCCGATCGCGGCGAGGTTCTTCGCCGCCTGCCCGGCGACCGCCGCGTCCACCTCGACGGAGGTCACCCGGCCGTGGCCGCCGACCAGGTGGGAGATGAGCGCCGCCGTCCAGCCGGTGCCCGTCCCCACCTCCAGGACGTGGTCCCCGGGTTCGGGGTCCAGCAGCCGCAGCAGCTCGGCGACCGTGGCCGGCGCCGAGGAGGAGGACGTGTAGTCCCCCTTCCCGGCCCGGAGGTCGGTGGCCCCGTCGTCGAGCTGCGTGACGATCGCCTGGCGGGAGTAGACGGCCCGCCACCAGGCGTCCGGGTCGTCGTCCAGGTCGATGACGTACGGCTCGCCCTCGGTGGCCAGCGCCACCCCGGGAACGAACCGGTGCCGCGGTACCGCCCGGAAGGCGTCCACGACCCAGCCCGGGTTGCCGAGCCCGGCGACGTACTCGGCCAGGCCCTCAACGAGCCCGCCCTGGTCCCTCACTTGCCGCCTTCCTTGGGCTTGCCGCCTTCCTTGGGCTTGCCGTGCTGCCCCTGCGACTCCTGGTTGTGGTCGGGCGTGCCGGGCTCGGGCTGGAGCGGCTTGGTCTTCGGGCTGCCGGGGTCTTCGTGCTTGCCACCCATGCGGGTCTTCCTCTCGGAATGTGCGGACAGGAAAGAGGGGTGAGACCCGGCAGAGACCGGCCACGACCGGCCCGCCGGGGGTTCTTGGGAGCCCGGCGCCATGCCGGCTCGCAGAGCGGCACCTGCACGAACTCCATCGTTCTCCTCCGGTCGGTGGGGGCCACCCCCGGAGTGCGTACCGGCCCGGTCGGTGAGAGTGCCGCCCCCGGAGTGCGTACTGGCTCGGTCGCAGCGGCGCCAGGACGGGACGCGAGTCCTGCGGCGCGATCCGAGCCCTCCAGGGGCGGCCCCGGCCCCGGCGCGCTGTCAAGCGCCGGGCCGTTCAGGCGACCTCGCCGCCGCCGAGAGCCTCGCGGGCCAGGTCCGGATAGCGGGCCACCAGGTCGCGGAGCCGCTGCCTGTCGTCGTCCGTCCCGGCCCTCCACCGCCGGGCAAGCTCCTCGATCCCGCCCGCCTCCCGGACCGCGGCCTCCAAACCCCGCCTCAGGGCCTCCGGGTCGCAACCGGCATCCAGCGCCTGCCGATGCAACAGCCGGATGTCCCGCACGGTGACCGGCTCCTTGTGGTCGATCCAGGACGGGTCATAACCGCTCTGCTCAGGCACGTACCGCTCCACCTGCTGTTCGCCATGCCCGGCGCGGGCATGCGGTGCTGTCGTCGTCATCCGCTCCACCCCTCCACGGCCAGGCGCAGCCTCGCCCCGCATCCGAAACCCAGGGGGTTGTGGGGGCTGCGGCCCGGCCTGGGCCCGCCGGGGCCGGTCATCGTTCACGCCCCATCAGCCCCAGCTCCAGAAGCGCCCAGCCAAGGTCAACCGCGTCGTCCGGCGCGAGCCGCACGATGTGCGTCCCGCCGAGACCGACGTGCACCTCGGGCCTGTCATCGTCCAGGGCCTGCAGAAGGTCGGCCCACACCGTCTTCGCCTGCCTCAGGGGCCTGTCCAGGGGAACCACGGACACAATGCCGTGATGCTGCTCATGCTCGATGTGCGTCGAGGTGCACCACGGTGGGCACTTCCCGGTCCGTCCGGCGGTCATGGCGCGCCGCCCATCAACCGGATGGCAATGCCTCCGCAGCAGCGGTGCGCACTCGCCTGCGCCGTCCACTCGAAGAACGGGCGCAGCGCGGTGACCAGCCAGGCGGGGGCCTGCGGCGTGGCGGCGGTCCCGTGTCCACGGTGGCCGACCTCGCGCCTGCTCATGGGCCGACCTCGCGAAGTACGGTGACGATCACGTCGGCGGCCACGGAAGCGTCCCTGATGGGCCCCAGCACCGGCCCCCACGTCCAGCGGAAGAGGTCCCCACGGGCGGCCACCATCCCGTTCAGACCAGGGTCAGACGGGTTGGCGACGCGCAGGTACGGGTTCTCCCTGGTGCCACGAATCTCGGATTCCCAGCCGCGTTCGGCGAGCTCGGCGCGTAGCCGATCCAGGTGCTCTCGGGCGCTGAGAGCGGCCGTGTCGGTCTCCATGACCACAGACTGTATGCAGACCGTCACGGAGAAATTCCGCTGGAGCGGAATCCCGTGGACTTAGTGCGGAATCCCCAGGCGCGCGGCCATGCCCCGCAATTCGCGACCCACAGCCCCGGCCCGGGACTGCTCCAGCATCACTGCCACGGTATTCGCCACCCGGGGATCGTTGCGGATCTTGTGTGGTGCGACGGTCTCGGCCCTGCGCAACCACTGGACTGCCTGCTCGCGCTTGCGAGGATCCCGGGCAAGGCCCCTACCGACGTCGGCGAGGAACGCGGAGTGCCGCCCGCGCCTGCCCGCCAGCCTCGTTTCGTCGACGCCCCGGGCCAGATCAAGTACGGCCCCGCCGCTCTCGCCACGCTCAACCGCCAGCGCGACGCGCCACACACCGACGTTCGTGGCGCTGAACGCGCCCCAGTTCTCTCCTGGGGTGTCGGGCACCCGACTGGCCAGCGCTTCGGATTCGTCAAGCCAGTGACCTGCCCGGGACGTGTTGGCCGCGACGGTGGCCGAGAGTGCGGCGGCCAGCGTGAGCATGCCGAGAACAGGTACGGACGAGGTTTCCACGTGGGGTTCCAGTGCGTCAGCCGCCGCCTCGGCCACGTTGAGCCGGGCACGCCACGACGTGGTGGGCATCGTGTGGATACGGAGGGACGCGGCCTTCCCAAGGCTCACGGGGTCGTCCAGAACACCCGCGACCTCCATGGCGCGCATGGCCGCGATGTGCGCCAGATCGGCATACCCGAGGTCCTTGCAGATGAACGTCGCGGTCTGGAATGTCTCGATCAGAGTCTGCAGGGCCAGCCGGTGTGCTCGCTCGTCTGCCGGTGCCGAGACGTGCACGTGGAGTTCGTCGATGAGCGCGGGCAGGACGTCCCCGGCTTCCCTGAACTTGTACGTGCTGCGGTCCAACCGCACCGCCTGGGCCACGAGGTCAGGCAACGCTCGCGCCCCGTCGGCCGCCGGCGCGGTCAGCGTGTTCGTGATCAGGGCTTCCCGGATGCGGGGAATGGCCGCGTGTGGCTCCGCCTGCACGGGGTCTGCGGTCAGGTGTGGGCCGCCAACGATGTCCGTTTCGGACACCCGCAGGGCGGTCGCGAGGTTCGCAATGTAGGAGCGCCGGTCGAGCGCCTTCATACCGCGCTCGATGTCGGACAGGTGGGTCTTGGACATGCCTGCCTGGCCGGAGAGTTCGACCAAGCTCATGCCTCGCCAGCGTCGCAGAATCCGCAGGCGGGCCCCGATGGCAGTCTCGTCGTACATCAGCCCGGCACCTCCTGAAGCGTCGACACCCTCAGGCTACGGTGCTGGGCTTTTGCCGTGCATGAGAAAAGCCAGGCACGAGCCGGGAACGATCGTGTACGCCTCACACCGGGTGGACGGTCAGCCGCTCCAGCGCATCTTCTACGAGCTGTACCGGGACCGCGATGCCTTCGACGCCCACGAGCAGACCGAGCAGTCCCGGCGCTTCCTGCGGCCCGTGAAGAGCTGCCGGCCTCGGTGGAGGTCGGCCGGCTGGAACTGCGGCACAGAAGCCGAAACCTCCTCGGTAAAACGCTGATCCGCGCCGTTCCGGCTGACGAGGCGGCGCCAGCGGGGTTTGAGCTGGGGGTTTGGGCGGCCGCGCCCCCCAATGTCACAGCCCGAACCCCACGCGCGAAGCGCCCCACGAGAGGACCTTGCCAGTGGAGCTGGGGGTTGGGGGCCGCGCCCCCCCCCCAATGTCACTGCCTGAGCTTCCGTGCGCGAAGCGCCCCCTTCGCGATGACCACGCAGTTAGCCCCCGAACCCCATCGGGCTCCTACTTGAGGAGCTGCCTGGCCATGACCATGCGCTGGATCTGGTTGGTGCCCTCGTAGATCTGGGTGATCTTGGCGTCGCGCATCATGCGTTCGACCGGGAAGTCCTTTGTGTAGCCGTACCCGCCCAGCAGCTGCACCGCGTCCGTGGTGATCTCCATGGCGGCGTCCGAGGCGGCGCACTTGGCGGCGCTGGACAGGAAGGTCAGGTCCTTCTGGGGCTCGCCCGCCATCGCGCGCTCCGACTTCGCCGCCGCGTGGTACGTGAGCTGCCGCGCCGCCTCCAGCTTCATCGACATGTCGGCGATCATGAACTGCAGGCCCTGGAAGTCGGCGATCGGGCGGCCGAACTGCTTGCGTTCCTTCACGTAGCCGATCGCGAAGTCCAGTGCCCCCTGCGCGATGCCCAGGGCCTGGGCGGCGATGGTGATGCGGGTGTGGTCGAGGGTGGCCAGGGCCGTCTTGAAGCCGGTGCCGGGGGCGCCGACCATGCGGTCGGCGGGGATGCGTACGTTGTCCAGGATGACCTGGCGGGTGGGCGAGCCCTTGATGCCGAGCTTCTTCTCCTTCGGCCCGAAGGAGACGCCTTCGTCCGACTTCTCCACGACGAACGCCGAGATGCCCCGCGCGCCGGCCGACGGGTCGGTCACGGCCATCAGAGTGTAGTACTCGGAGACGCCGGCGTTGGTGATCCACATCTTGGTGCCGTTGAGCACGTACGAGTCCCCGTCGGCGACCGCGCGCGTCTTCATGGCCGCCGCGTCCGAGCCCGCCTCCGGCTCCGACAGCGCGTACGAGAACATCGCCTCCCCCCGCGCCACCGGCGCCAGGTAGCGGGACTTGAGCTCCTCGGAGGCGGAGAGCAGCAGCGGGACGGTGCCGAGCTTGTTGACGGCGGGGATGAGGGAGGACGACGCGCAGGCGCGGGCCACCTCCTCGATGACGATGACCGTGGCCAGCGCGTCGGCCCCGGCGCCGCCGTACTGCTCGGGCACGTGCACGGCGTGCAGGTCCGCCGCGACGAGCGCCTTGTAGACGTCCCAGGAGAACTCCTCGGTCTCGTCGATCTCGGCGGCGTGCGGTGCGATCTTCTCGTCGGCCAGGGCGCGGACCGTCTCCCTGAGCATGTCGTGCTCTTCGGCGGGCGCGTACAGAGGGAAGCTCATGCCTCAGATACTAGGACGTCCGACCATCTTGTTACCAGCCGGTACGGTTTGCGCGGAGATGCAGGTGGCACGTAGGAGGTAGCGGGGGCCGGTAGCATGCCTGCGCGATCGAAAGGAGCTCACTCGTGCCATATCGCGTCACGGTGATCGGGACCGGCTACCTCGGGATCACTCATGCGGCGTGCATGGCGGATCTCGGGTACGAGGTCCTGGGCCTGGATGTCGACGCTGACAAGATCCGCCGGCTCAACTCCGGCGAGCTCCCGATCCACGAACCCGGCCTCGAACCCGTGCTCCGCCGCGGTCTGGAGTCCGGCCGGCTCCGCTTCACCACCTCCTACGAGGAGGTCGCCGCCTTCGGCGACGTGCACTTCGTCTGCGTGGGCACGCCGCAGAAACGCGGCGAGTACGCCGCGGACACCACCTACCTCGACAACGCCGTCGAGTTCCTCGCCCCGCTCCTCGATCGCGAGTGCCTCGTCGTGGGCAAGTCCACCGTCCCGGTCGGCACGGCCGAGCGGCTGGCGGACAAGCTGGCCCGCCTCGCCCCGGCCGGCAGCCAGGCCGAGCTGGCCTGGAACCCCGAGTTCCTGCGGGAGGGCTTCGCCGTCGAGGACACCCTGCACCCCGACCGCATCGTGCTGGGCGTGCGCAGCGAGCGGGCGGAGAAGAGGCTGCGCGAGGTGTACGAACCGCTCGGCGAGGTGCCGATCGTGGTGACCGACTTCGCCACCGCCGAGCTGGTCAAGACGGCCGCCAACGCGTTCCTGGCCACCAAGATCTCCTTCATCAACGCCATGGCCGAGGTCTGCGAGGCCGCCCACGCCGACGTCGGGCTGCTGTCGGAGGCCCTGTCGTACGACGACCGCATCGGCGGCCGTTACCTCAACGCCGGCCTCGGGTTCGGCGGCGGCTGCCTGCCCAAGGACATCCGGGCGTTCATGGCCCGGGCCGGCGAGCTGGGGGCCGACCAGGCGCTGACGTTCCTGCGCGAGGTGGACGCCATCAACATGCGGCGCCGGGCCCGCATGGTCGACCTGGCCAGAGAGCTGGCCGGCGGCTCCTTCCACGGCTGCACCGTGGGCGTGCTGGGGGCGGCGTTCAAGCCGAACTCCGACGACATCCGCGACTCCCCCGCGCTCGCCGTCGCCGTCACGATCGGGCACCAGGGCGGGCAGGTCACCGTCTACGACCCCATCGCCCTCGACAACGCCCGCAAGGCCCATCCCGAGCTGAACTACGGCGAGTCGGCCGTCGAGGCGGTTCGGGGAGCCCACGTGGTGCTGCTGCTCACCGAGTGGCAGGAGTTCGTGCAGCTCGACCCGGTGGAGCTGGGGGCGGTGGTGGCCGCCCGGCGGATCGTGGACGGGCGCAACGCGCTCAACGCCGGGATGTGGCGCTCGGCGGGCTGGCACTACCGCGCCCTCGGCCGCCCCTGACCCCGTAAGACCTCACGGCCGCCCCCGGACGCAGGTCACGGAGGCGGCCGGAAGGCGTCAGCAGCCGTCAGAGCTCGGCGGCCTCGGCGCGGAGCTTCTCGCCCTTGGCGTACGCCTGCGCCTTCAGCCGCGCCTGGAACTCCTCCATCCGCTCCCGCAGCCCGTCGTCGGCGGTGGCCAGGATGCGCACGGCCAGCAGCCCCGCGTTGCGCGCCCCGCCGACCGCGACCGTGGCGACCGGCACCCCGGCCGGCATCTGGACGATCGACAGCAGGGAGTCCATCCCGTCGAGGTATTTCAGCGGCACCGGCACCCCGATCACCGGCAGCGGTGTGACGGAGGCCAGCATCCCGGGCAGGTGCGCGGCCCCGCCGGCGCCGGCGATGATCACCTTGACGCCGCGGGAGGCCGCCTGCCGGCCGTATTCGATCATCTCGTCCGGCATGCGGTGCGCCGACACGACGTCGGCCTCGAACGGCACCCCGAACTCGGCGACCGCCTCCGCGGCGGCCTTCATGACCGGCCAGTCGGAGTCGCTGCCCATGACGATCCCGACGGTCACGACGCCTCCCCGGTCATGGTCACGACGGCTCCAAGCCGCCGGCCGGCGTCCGGCCGGATCGGCAGCGCGGAGATCGGGCGGCGCTCTTTCACGTGTACTCCCCCGTGGTGAGGTAGACGGCGGCGTGACGGGCGCGGGCGCGGACCTCGTCGAGGTTGGAGCCCATGGCCGTCACGTGGCCGATCTTACGGCCGGGGCGCACTTCCTTGCCGTAGAAGTGCAGCTTGATGCCGGGGTCGTGGGCCATCACGTGCTCGTAGCGCTTGAACAGGTCGGGCTCGTCGCCGCCGAGCAGGTTGGCCATGACCACGTGCTGGGCGGTCATCCTGGGCGAGCCCAGCGGCAGGTCCAGGACGGCCCGCAGGTGCTGCTCGAACTGCGAGGTGGTGGCGCCCTCGATCGTCCAGTGGCCGCTGTTGTGGGGGCGCATGGCCAGCTCGTTGACCACGAGCCCCTGCGCGGTCTGGAACATCTCCACCGCCAGCAGCCCGGTCACCCCCAGCTCGTTGGCGATCTTCAGGGCGATGCGCTGGGCCTGCGCGGACTCCTCCTGGTCGAGGCCGGGCGCGGGGGCGATCACCTCGACGCAGATGCCGTCCTGCTGCACGGTCTCCACGACGGGGTAGCTCACGCCCTGCCCGTGCGGCGAGCGGGCGACCAGCACCGCCAGCTCCCGCTCGAACGGCACGAACGCCTCCACCATGAGCTCCAGCCCGGACGCGAGCACCTCGGCCGCGTCTTCCGGCGCCCGGCACACCCACACGCCGCGCCCGTCGTAGCCGCCGCGCACCGCCTTCAGCACCACCGGCCAGCCGTGCTCGTCGGCGAAGCGCGCGAGGTCGGCGAGGGACGACACGCGGGCCCAGGCGGGGCAGGGCGCGCCGATCGCGGTCAGCCGCTCGCGCATGACGGCCTTGTCCTGGGCGTGTACGAGCGCGTCGGCGCCAGGGTGCACCACGTAGCCGTTGGCGGCCAGGGACCGGATGTGCTCGGTGGGCACGTGCTCGTGGTCGAACGTGATCACGGCGCAGCCCTTGGCGAACTCCCGGAGGTCACCGAGGTCGCGATAGTCCCCGACGCGCGTGTCGACGATGACCCTGGCCGCGCTCTCCGCGGGGTCGTTGGCGAGCACCCGCAGCTCGATGCCGAGCGCGATGGCGGCCGGCTGCGACATCCTGGCGAGCTGACCGGCGCCGACGATGCCGACGACCGGACCGATGGGGCTGTAAGAACTCACGCCAGGTGAGCTTACCGGGACGGACCGACTTCCCCCGACGCGACCCCGCACGCCACGGCACCCGGCCCGCGCCCGGCCCGGGGCGCGCCCGGCACCCGATCCGGCGTGCAGCGGTGTGCGGTCCGGCGTGCGATGCGACGGCAGCGGCGGGCGGCGTGGCGCCGCCGGCCCGCTTATACCCCACTTAAGGCCATTTTTCGAGAGTTGTTCTTTGTGGGGGTTTTGTTCACCCGTCCGACACCCCTGCTCCGACCTGGCCGGTACGCTGGGGGCGTCAAGCTCGACGAAGGAAGGGACCGAGCAGAGACGTGAACTTCACCAAGCGCCTCTACCAGCGGTTCTCCTCCCTTGTGCACGAGCTGGCCAAGTTCGGGAGCATCGGGGCGGTCGCCTTCGTCATCGACACGAGCCTGCTCAACCTCTGCAACGTCGTGTTCGACCTGGGGCCGCTGACCTCCAAGGTCGTGGCGACGACGATCTCCACCACCTTCGCCTACCTCGGCAACCGGTTCTGGACCTTCCGGCACCGCGAGCAGAGCGGCCTGGGCCGCGAATACTTCCTGTTCTTCCTGCTCAACGGCATCGCACTGCTGTTCGGCATGTTGACGATCGGCTTCACCACCTACACGCTCGGCCTGCACGACACGCTCAGCTTCAACATCGCCAACATCGTGGGCGTGGGGCTCGGCACGTTGTTCCGCTACTGGTCGTACAAGCGGTGGGTGTTCCTGGAGGCCACCGAGCCGATCCCGGTCGAGCTGCCCGAGGGCGGCGTCAGGCAGGACCGCTGACCACCCGGTTCCTGCTGTCGTCCTCCGCCGGCCGCAGGAAGATGGCGAAGGTCGCCGGTCTGCGCCGCACCAGCTCCAGCCTGCCGCCGTCGGCCGCGGCCAGCGCGCGGGCCAGCGTCAGCCCGAGCCCGGTGCCGCCGCCGCCGCTGACGTTCCGCTCGAAGATCTTGGGGGCGATCTCGTCGGCGATGCCGGGGCCCTCGTCGGCCACCTCGATGACCACGTAGCTGTCGCCGCAGGTGGTGGTGACGGTGACGGCGCCGCCGCCGTGGCGCAGGGAGTTCTCCAGCAGCGAGGCGATGACCTGGCCGAAGCCGCCGGTGGTGGCCATCGCCTTCAGGCCGCGCGAGCCTTCGAGCCGCAGCTCCCGGCCCGCCTCGCGGAAGACCGGGTCCCACTCGGTGACCTGCTGGACGAGCACCTCGTCGATCGCGACCGGCTCGGCCTGGGCGTGCCGCTGGCGGCGGGCCGCCGCCAGCAGCTCGTCGATCACGGCGGTGAGCCGCTCGGCCTGGACGATCGCCGCCTCGCCCTCCTCGCGCACGACCTCCGGCTCGTGGGAGGACGCGACGATCTCCTCCAGGCGCATGGTGAGCCCGGTGAGCGGGGTGCGGAGCTGGTGGGAGGCGTCGGTGGCGAACTCGCGCTCGCGGGTGAGCAGGTCGGAGATGCGGGTGGCGCTGCGGTCGAGGACCTGGGCCACGCGGTCCAGCTCGGGGATGCCGTAGCGGTGCTTGCTCGGGCGCGCGTCCCCCGAGCCCAGCCGTTCGGCGATCTTCGCCAGGTCCTGCAGGGGCAGCGTCAGGCGGCGGGACTGCACGACGGCCAGGCTCACGGCCACCGCCAGCGCGGCGATGGCCAGGGCCACGATGAGCAGCAGGCGGGCTCGTACGTCCTGCTCGACCTGGTCGCGGTCGCGGCTGATCCGTACGTAGACACCGGTGTTGGTCTGCGCGTCCTCGGTCATCAGGTGACCCGACGCCGGGGGTTCGCCGACGACGGTCACGTTGAGGGGGGTTCCGCGCTCCCAGATCTGGATGAACCGGCCCGGGTACTTCTGCTCCAGTTGCTGGGGGTCGAGCGGCGTCTCCTGGACGCGGGCGTACTCCACCTCTCCCACGAGACGCTTGGCCTCCGCCCCGAGCTCCTGGGCCGCCTCATCGACGATCAGGCGGCTGACGACGACGCCCAGGGGGACCCCCAGCAGCAGGACCGCGATGACCGCGACGACCAGGGTGGAGGAGAGCAGTCGGCGGCGCATCTACTCGCGCTCGAACCGGAAGCCGACCCCCCGGACCGTCGTGATGTAGCGCGGCTTGGCCGCGTCGTCGCCCAGCTTGCGTCGCAGCCATGAGATGTGCATGTCGAGCGTCTTGGTCGAACCCCACCAGTTCGTGTCCCACACCTCGCGCATGATCTGCTCGCGGGTGACGACCTTGCCGGCGTCGCGGACCAGGACGCGCAGCAGGTCGAACTCCTTGGTGGTCAGGTGCAGCTCCTTCTCCCCCATCCAGGCGCGCCGGGAGTCGGCGTCGATGCGCACCCCCTGCACGACCGGCGTCTCCGAGGTGCCGCGGCGCAGCAGGGCGCGCACTCTGGCCAGCAACTCGGCGAGGCGGAACGGTTTCGTCACGTAGTCGTCGGCGCCCGCGTCGAGGCCGACGACGGTGTCCACCTCATCTACGCGTGCGGTCAGAATCAGGACGGGAGTGCCGTGGCCCTCCGCCCGGATCCGGCGGGCGACCTCCAGACCGTCCATCTCTGGCAGGCCAAGGTCAAGAACAATCAGGTCGATGCCGCCCGACAGGGCCCTCTCCAGGGCCTGCGGGCCATCGGGACTCACCTCGACCTGATAGCCCTCGCGGCGCAGGGCGCGCGCGAGTGGCTCGGAAATCGAGGTGTCATCCTCGGCGAGAAGTACGCAGGTCATGAAGCGATCGTAGGACCTTAGGCGATCGTTTCCCGGGCACAGCGCGCGGTTTGACTCGTCGTTGACCTATCCATTGACCTGGGCAAACACCGTGAAAATACGGTAGGTCGTGATTAAAGCACCGCCGTTTTCCGGCGAGAATTCATCGGATGATCATGCCCGGCCGGGTGCCGCACCACCCGCCCGCTCTCGCGACCGCCGGCTGCGACCGTCGCTCGACGCCTTCCAGTGCCGCCGATCGGGCCCGCCCGCCCGCTCCTGACCGTTCCGATCCCGAGGGCCCGCCGTGTTCCTCGACGGGCCCCGGAAACGGCCGACGCGGGAGGCCGGTGGCCCCCCGCGTCGGCGAAGATGGACGGATGGAACGAGGTCAGTCGTCGGAAGACGGCGGCTCGGCGTAGCGGGCCAGGTAGAGCTGCTCCCCGAGGCTGCGGATCAGCCCCAGCTCCGTCTCCAGGTAGTCGATGTGCTCTTCCTCGTCCTTCAGGATGTCCTCGAAGATGTTGGCCGAGGTGATGTCGCCCTTCTCCCGCATGAGCTGGATCGCCGGGCGCAACCGCTCCACCACCGACATCTCCACCTCAAGGTCGGCGCGCAACTGCTCCTCGACGGTCTGGCCGATGTGCAGGGTGCCCAGGCGCTGATAGTTGGGCAGGCCCTCCAGGAAGAGGATGCGATCGGTCAGGCGCTCGGCGTGGCGCATCTCGTCGATCGACTCGTAGCGGGTGTGCTCGGCGAGCTTGGTGTATCCCCAATTCTCCTGCATCTTGGCGTGCAGGAAGTACTGGTTGATCGCGGTGAGCTCGGCGGTCAGCTGTTCGTTGAGCAGCTCGATGATCTGCTTGTCGCCCTGCATGAACGGGCCCCTCGTCGCTATCCGGCTATGCGGTCGTCAATTCTTCAGACCGTTTCAGGATCGCACAGATCTTCCGCACACAACGGGCACAGTCCCCACCGGCACCAGTGGTGTCGCGGATCTGCTTGGCGCTCGTCGCTCCGGCCGCGATGCAGTCGTGCACCTCATTTTCGGTCACAGCACGACATATGCACACGTACATCCGGGGACAGGCCTTTCAAGCAGGAGGGGCGCCCATGAGGTTAGGCACACCTAACAGTAGCCCACTGAGGTAAGGCTTGCCTACGTTGGGTGGGTCACACTCCCCTATCCCCGCCTGTCGGCGCCCGGGCGTGTCGTCCTGCCCCAGACCTTCCCCGGTGTCACCGCGCTCCGCTCAGTGTCCCCGCGCGATCCACTCCTCCAGGTGCGGCGCCTCCGCGCCGATCGAGGTGGAGTCGCCGTGGCCGGTGTGCACGACCGTCTCCGGCGGCAGGGTCAGCAGCCGCTCCCTGATCGAGTCGATGATCGTCTCGAACGAGCTGTAGGAGCGCCCCGTCGCCCCCGGCCCGCCCTTGAACAGCGTGTCACCGCTGAACACCGCCCCCAGCTCGGGCGCGTGGGCGCAGATCGCGCCGGGCGAGTGGCCGGGCGTGTGCAGGATGTGCAGGGCGCAGCCCCCGACGGCCAGCTTCTCGCCGTCGGCCAGCGGTTCGTACGTCACCTCCGGCCCGTACACCTGCTCCCACAACACCTGGTCGGCCGGGTGCAGCCGGATCGGCGCGCCGGTCAGCCCGGCCAGCTCCCTGGCGGCGTTGATGTGGTCGTTGTGCGCGTGGGTGCAGACGATGGCCCGGACCGTGCGGCCGCCCACCCGCTCGGCGATCGCCGCGGCGCTGTGGGCGGCGTCGATGACCACGACCTCGCGGGCGTCGCCGACGAGCCAGACGTTGTTGTCGACGTCCCACGTGCCGCCGTCCAGCGAGAACGTGCCCGAGGTGATGACCCTGTCGATCACAGCACCACCACCGAGCGCAGCACCTCGCCGCGGTGCATCTTCGCGAACGCCTCCTCGACCTGGTCGAGCGCGATCGTCTCGGAGACGAACCTGTCGAGCGGCAGCCGGTGCTGCAGGAACAGGTCGATCAGCATGGGGAAGTCGCGGCTGGGCAGGCAGTCGCCGTACCAGGAGGACTTCAGCGCGCCGCCGCGGCCGAACACGTCGAGCAGCGGCAGGTCGATGCGCATCTCCGGGGTCGGCACGCCGACCAGCACCACCGTGCCGGCCAGGTCGCGGGCGTAGAACGCCTGCTCGTACGTCTCCGGCCGGCCCACCGCCTCGATCACCACGTCGGCGCCGTGACCGCCGGTGAGGTCGCGGATCGCCTCGACCGGGTCGGCGGCCCGCGAGTTGACCGTGTGGGTGGCACCGAAGCCGCGCGCCCACTCCAGCTTGCGGTCGTCCACGTCGACCGCGATGACCTTCGCCGCGCCCGCCAGCGAGGCGCCCAGGATCGCCGCGTCGCCGACGCCGCCGCAGCCGATCACCGCCACGCTGTCGCCGCGCGTCACCTGGCCGGTGTTGACGGCCGCGCCGATGCCGGCCATCACGCCGCACCCCAGCAGGCCCGCGACCTGCGCGGGCGCCTCGGCCGAGACCTTCGTGCACTGCCCGGCCGCGACCAGCGTCTTCTCCAGGAACGCGCCGATGCCCAGCGCGGGCGACAGCTCGGTGCCGTCCTCGAGCGTCATCTTCTGGGCGGCGTTGTGGGTGTTGAAGCAGTACCACGGCCGGCCGCGCAGGCAGGCGCGGCACTGGCCGCACACCGCGCGCCAGTTGAGGATCACGAAGTCGCCGGGCGCGACCTCGGTGACGCCCGCGCCGACCGCCTCCACCGTGCCCGCGGCCTCGTGTCCCAGCAGGAACGGGTAGTCGTCGCTGATCCCGCCCTCCCGATAGTGCAGGTCGGTGTGGCACACCCCGCAGGCCTGCACGTTCACCACCGCCTCGCCCGGACCCGGGTCCGGTACGAGCACCGTCTCCAGCGAAACTTCCTGGCCCTTGCCCCGGGCGATGACGCCCTGCACTTCGTACGGCATGCCAGTCATCTTGTGTCAGGAGGATGATCTCCGCAAGACATAGGGCTGCACCACGCCGAGACCCCGTGCCGGACGGCGCCGGATCTTGTGCAGCTCGTGCCCGCCGAGCCCGCCGGCCAGCTCCTCGTCCACCAGGATCGTGCCCGGCCGGGCGATGGCGGTGAGCCGGGCGGCCAGGTTGACGGTCGTGCCGAAGACGTCGCCCATCATGGGCACCACGGGCCCGTACGCCATGCCGATGCGCAGCTCCTCGGCCGCCACCAGGTCGAGCGCGACGGCCGCCGCCTGCTCCGGCTCCGCGGCGGTGAACAGCACCTCGTCGCCCAGCGTCTTGACCAGCCGCGCCCCGTACGTGGCCACCACGTCGGAGGCCCGCGACTCGAACCCCTCGACCAGCTCGGCCAGCTCCTTCTCGTCGAGCTCGCGGCTGCGCCGGGTGAACGACACCAGGTCCGCGAACCCCACCGCCATCGGCACCCTGGTCGGCACCAGCTCGTCGTTGACGTCGGCGATGGCCAGCAGCCGGGTGCCCGCGGCGGCGAGCTGGGCCCGCCAGACGTGGATGAGCACGTGCTCGAAGTCGGGTATCAGCCGCCGCGCCATGTCGAGCACGGCCGTCAGATCGATCTCGGCGGGCTCGCGAGGCAGCAGCCGGCCCATCATGATCTCGGCCTGCCACTGCGCCAGCCTGGCCGTGGTCTGGCCCAGGGCGCGGGCCATGCGGATCACGGTCTCCTCGTCGAGCAGGCCGCTGTCGAGCATGTTGCGCACCCGGCGCAGCGCGTCGACGTCGGCGTCGGTGAACGCGACGGCGTCCTCGGCCCGCTGCGCGAAGCCGAGCGCGCGCCAGATGCGGCCGGACAGTTCGCGGGGCACGCCGCTCTCCGCGGCGACCTCGGCCCGGGTGTGGCGGGGCGGCAGGCCGACCAGCAGCCGCTCGATCTCCTCGGCGGACGGGCGGGCGGGACGGGCTTCGTTCACCCGAAGGAGGCTACTTCAGCGCCCCGGTAACTCCCATCAGCGGCCGTCGGCCTCGCCGTCGGAGGCGTCCTCGACGAGCCGGAACAGGTCGGTGCGCACGTCCTGGATCCTCGGGATGTCGCGCAGCACGATCTCGCCCCGGTCGCCCGCCGACTCGACCGTCAGCGTGCCGCAGCCGAGCAGCCGCTCGGCCAGGGTCTGGTCGGAGCTGACCGTGTTGACCTTGGTGATCGGGATCTCGTCGGTCGACTTGTTGAGCACGCCCGTGCTGATCGTGAAGCGGTGCGTGGTGAGCACGTAGCCCGTGTTCTTCCACTGCAGGTAGGGCACGAACGACCAGATCGTCAGCAGGACGAGCCCGATGACGACGACCGCGATCCTGGCGTAGGAGGCGTACGCGAAGTCACCGGGAATGAAGTACAGCGCCGCGCCCGAGGCCGCGGCGATGAGGAACAGCGCGATGAAGGGGACGATGAGCCGCTTCCAGTGAGGGTGGAAGGACCGGACGCGCCGCTCACCCTGCGTCAGATGATGGTCGGGAAGGGTCATGGCCAAATCGTGCCACCATCGCCGCCCCGCGGCTACGCCGACGCCCGAACGGTCAGTTCACCGCTCTGACGTGCACGACGTCGCCCGCGCTCAGCGTGTGGCGCTCGCCGCCGGACTCCACCTGGAGGTGCCCGGCGTGGTCCACGCCGGTGGCCCGGCCGGTCAGCGCCCGGCCGCCGGGCAGCTCCACCCTGACCTGCCGCCCGACGGTGGCGCTGGCGGCGAGGTAGGCCGCGCGCAGCCCGGACGCGTCCGCGTCGCCCCCGGCCTCGGTCCAGTCGCGGTAGTGGCTCTCGACCTCCCTGAGCACGGCCCGCAGCAGCGGGTCGCGGTCGAGGCAGGCCGCCTTCTCGATGGCCAGCGAGGTGGCCGTCTCGACGGGCAGCTCCTCGGGCCGGAGCGTGACGTTCATGCCCATGCCGATGACCACGGCGTCGTCGGAGCGCTCGGCCAGCACCCCGGCCAGCTTGCGCTCGTCGATCAGCAGGTCGTTGGGCCACTTCAGGCCCACCTCGACCTCGGCCAGGCGGCGTACGGCCGAGGCGGCGGCGACGCCGTACAGGAGGGAGAGCCAGCCCTGGGCGGCGACCGGCACGGCGGGCCGCAGCACGATCGAGAAGGTCAGGCCGGAGCGGGCGGGGGCGGACCAGGAGCGGCCCAGGCGCCCGCGGCCGGCCTGCTGCGCCTCCGCGACCAGCACCGTGCCCTCCGGCGCGCCGTCCTTGGCGGCCCTGGCCAGGTCGGCGTTGGTGGAGCCGGTGCTGTCGACGACGGTGACGCCCGTCCACAACGAGCCGGGGTGGACCAGGGCGCGGTTGAGCGCCGCCTCGGACAGCGGAGGGCGGTCGAGGTCGGAGTAGCGGGAGTGGGGCATCCCCCCATCTTCCCCGATGGCACGTTCCGGCAGCGCCGCCCCCGCGCGGCGGGCGCACGCCGGCGAAGGGGCAAGATGGGTGGATGAGCAAGCGTCTGGACCCCCGGAACTGGGCCTCGTGGCGGCCCTTCGGACTCGGGTTGCGCAAGCCGAACAACTACCTTGAGCTGTGGAAGGCCTTCAAGTCGGTCAAGGGAAACCGGCGTTACGCCTGGCGGATCCTCAACCAGGGCACGTGCGACGGATGCGCGCTCGGCACCCACGGCATGCGCGACTGGACGATGGACGAGATCCATCTGTGCAACATCAGGCTGCGGCTGCTGCCCCTGAACACCATGCCGGCCCTCGACGTCTCCCTGCTGCGCGACGTGTCGGGGCTGGCGGGCAGGAAGAGCGCGGAGCTGCGGGAGCTGGGGCGGCTGCCGTACCCGATGCTGCGGCGCGCGGGCGAGCCCGGCTTCACCCGCCTCTCCTGGGACGAGGCGCTGCGCGTGGCGGCCGGCGGGCTGCGCGGCGCCCGCCTGGGGGCCTATCTGACCAGCCGCGGCGTGCCCAACGAGAACTACTACGCCGCCCAGAAGGCGGTGCGCGCGCTCGGCACCAACAACGTCGACAACGCCGCCCGCATCTGCCACTCGCCCTCCACGGTGGCGCTCAAGGAGACGATCGGGGCGGCGGCCACGACCTGCTCGTACGCCGACTGGATCGGCTCCGACCTCATCGTGTTCATCGGCTCGAACCCGTCGAACAACCAGCCGGTCGCGATGAAGTACCTCTACCACGCCAAGAAGGCCGGCACCCGGGTGGTCATGGTCAACGCCTACCGCGAGCCGGGGATGGAACGGTACTGGGTGCCGTCCAACGCCGAGTCCGCGGTGTTCGGCACGAAGATCACCGATGAGTTCTTCGGCGTGAACGTGGGCGGCGACATCGGCTTCCTCAACGGCGTGCTGAAGCACCTGATCGAGAACGACTGGCTGGACGACGCGTTCGTCGCCGAGCACACGACGGGCTTCGACGACGTGCGCCGCGCGCTGGCCGGGCAGTCGTGGGAGCGGCTGGAGTCGTTGTCGGGGGCCTCGCGGGCGGAGATGCTCCGGCTGGCCAGGCTGCTCGCCGAGGCGAGGTCGGCGGTGCTGGTGTGGTCGATGGGCATCACGCAGCACAGCTACGGCGAGGACAACGTGCGCGCGATCGTGAACCTGGCGCTGGCGCGCGGCTTCCTCGGGCGCGACAAGTGCGGGCTGATGCCGATCCGGGGGCACAGCGGGGTGCAGGGCGGGGCGGAGATGGGGGCGTACGCGACCGGGCTGCCGGGCGGGCTGCCGATCACCCCCGAGAACGCCGCGACCTTCACCGGGATGTGGGGCTTCGAGGTGCCGGACACGCCCGGCCTGACCGCGACCGACATGATCGACGCCGCCCACGCGGGCGAGCTGGACGCGCTCATCTCCTCCGGCGGCAACTTCCTGGAGGTGCTGCCCGACCCCGGCTACTGCCGGGAGGCGCTGTCGCGGCTGAGGCTGCGGGTGCACATCGACATCGTGCTGTCGTCGCAGATGCTGGTGCCGGGGGCGGGCGACGTGCTGCTGCTGCCCGCCCAGACGCGCTACGAGATGGCCGGCGGGGTGACCGAGACCTCCACGGAGCGGCGGATCATCTTCTCGCCCGAGGTGGAGGGGCCGCGGATCGGGGAGGCGTGGCCGGAGTGGAAGATCTTCGGCGAGCTGGCCGCCCACACTCGTCCCGAAATTTCGGGAAAAGTCCGCTTTTCTGGCACGCCGCAGATCCGCGCCGAGATCGAGCGGGCGGTGCCCTTCTACCGGGGCATCGCGGGCCTGGCGAAATTCGGCGACAACGTCCAGTACGGCGGGCGCCACCTGTTCGCCGGCGGCGCCTTCCAGACGCCCGGCGGGCGGGGCAGGTTCTCGGCCGTCGAGCCGCCGGCGCTGGAGCGGCCCGACGGGGCGTTCATGGTGGCCACCAGACGGGGCAAACAGTTCAACAGCATGGTTCACGAGCGCCGCGACGGCTTCAACGGCGCACTCAGGGAGGCGGTGCTGATGAGCGCGTACGACGCCGACCGGCTCGGCCTGCCCGACGGGGCCCGCGTCGAGCTGCGCTCCGGCGAGCGCACCTATCAGGGCCGGGTGCTGCGCGCCCCGCTGATGCCGGGCAACCTGCAGATCCACTGGCCGGAGGGCAACGTCCTGCTGGACCAGGCGCGGCGCTCCCCCGACGCGCGCATCCCCGACTACAACGCCGTCGCCACCCTGAAGGCGCTGTGAAGACCCGCCCCGGGCCGACCACCCGGGTCCGGATCACCGAGCTGTCCGGCCCGGCGGCCCGGGAGCGGCGTGACGACCTGGCCACGGAGGAGCCGCTGGAGATCCGCCTCGCGGCGCCCGACGGCACGCGCAGGACCGTGGCCATCACCATGCGCACGCCGGGGCACGACTTCGAGCTGGCGGCCGGGTTCCTGGCCGGTGAGGGGCTGGCGGGGCCGCAGGACGTGGCGTCGATCGCGTACTGCACCGACGAGGACCTCCCGCCCGAGGCCCGCTACAACACCGTGACGGTGCGCCTGCGCGGCCCCGTGCCCGACCTGCCCGCGCTGGAGCGGCACTTCGTCACCTCCAGCGCGTGCGGCGTGTGCGGCTCGGCCGGCCTGGAGGCGCTGCGCCTGCGGTGCGCGACCGTGCCGCGCGGGCTGCTCAAGCTGACGCCCGACCTGCTCTACACGCTGCCGGACGCGCTCCGCGCGGCCCAGGGCGTCTTCGGCAAGACGGGCGGGCTGCACGCCGCCGGGCTGTTCTCGGCCGACGGGCGCCTGGTGGCGGCGCGCGAGGACGTGGGCCGCCACAACGCCGTGGACAAGCTGGTCGGCTGGGCCGCCCTGTCGGGGCGGCTGCCGCTGGCCGAGCACGTGCTGATGGTCAGCGGCCGGGCCAGCTACGAGATCATGCAGAAGGCGCTGGCGGCGGGCGTGCCGGTGGTGTGCGCGGTGTCGGCGCCGTCGTCGCTGGCGGTGGAGCTGGCCAGGGAGTTCGGGATGACACTGGTGGGCTTCCTGCGCGGCGAGCGCTGCAACGTGTACGCGGGGGCGGACCGCGTCTCCGCCTGACCCGGTTTCCTATTGGAATGAAGCATTCCGTTCTGCTACTATTGGAACAGAACGAAGCGTTCCGATCCGAACAGATCCTGGAGTTCCCGCATGAGCGCCGCCCCCGCCATCACCCCCTTCGCCATCGACATCCCGCAGGCCGACCTCGACGACCTCCAGGCCCGCCTCGCGCTGACCCGCTTCGCCGACGAGATCCCCGGCGCCGACCAGGGCGTGAGCGTCGAGCGGGTCAAGCGCCTGGTCTCCCGCTGGCGCGCCGGGTTCGACTGGCGGGCGCAGGAGGCGAGGCTGAACGCGTACCCGCACTTCACCACCGAGATCGACGGCCAGAACATCCACTTCATTCACGTCCGCTCCGCCGACCCGGACGCGCTCGCGCTGATCCTCACCCACGGCTGGCCCGGCACGATCGCCGAATACCTCAGGGCCATCGAGCCCCTCTCGCGCCACTTCCACCTGGTCATCCCGTCCCTGCCCGGCTACGGCTTCTCCGGCCCGACGCGCGAGCTGGGCTGGAACAACCAGCGCATCGCCAGGGCGTGGGCCGAGCTGATGGCCCGGCTCGGCTACGAGCGCTACGGCGCGGCCGGCAACGACGGCGGCTCGATGATCTCCCCCGAGCTGGGCAGGATCGACCCGGAGCACGTCGTGGGCGTGCACGTCACGCAGCTGTTCTCGTTCCCGTCGGGCGACCCGGCCGAGTTCGCGGACCTGAGCGAGGAGGAGCAGGCCGGGCTGGCCGTGCTCGACTGGTTCTGGAAGGAGAAGGGCGCCTTCAACATCCTTCAGGCCCAGCAGCCGCAGACGCTCGCCCACGCGATCATGGACTCCCCCGCCGGGCTCGTGGGTTGGCTGGCCCAGCTCTTCGACGAGGACCTCGACGACGACTTCGTGCTGCTGAACGCGGCGATCCACTGGTTCACCGGCACGGCGGGCTCGGCCCTGCGGCTCTACTGGGAGAACGCGCGGGCCGAGCAGCCCAAGGAGCCGACGACCGTGCCGATCGCGCTGGCCATGGCCGAGGGCGACTTCGCCTCGATCCGCCGCTTCGCCGAGCGGGACCACGCGAACATCGTCTCCTGGAAGACCCTCCCGGCCCCGGCCCGCGGCCACTACACGGCCCACTCCGCCACCGAAACCCTCACCACCGACATGACCACCTTCTTCAGCACCCTCGGCTGATCACGTCAGCGCGCGGGAGGCGGCCGGTGGGCGCCTCCCGCGCGGGGGTGGTCAGCCGGTGTTCTGGAGGCCGGCGGCGACGCCGTTGACGGACAGCAGGAGGAGGGTGGACAGGCGGTCGCGTTCCTGGTCCGACAGGGTCTCCGTGCGCAGGGCGCGCAGGGCGCGGAGCTGGAGGTGGGACAGGGCGTCCACGTACGGGTCGCGGAGCTGGACGGCGCGCGAGAGGACCTTGCGGTTCTCCAGCAGCCGCGTGTGGCCCGTGACCCGCAGCACCAGCTCCCTGGTCCGGTCGTACTCCTCCAGCACCTGCCGGGTGAAGTCCTCCCGGCCGCCGAGGGCCAGGTAGCGCTCGGCGATCGAGCGGTCGGTCTTGGCCAGCGACATCTCCGCGTTGTCCAGCATCACGTTGAACAGCGGCCACTCCGCGTACGCCGCCCGCAGCTCGTCCAGGGAGTCCACGGCCGCCAGGCCGGTGCCGAGGCCGTACCAGCCGGGCAGGTTGACCCGGGTCTGGGCCCAGGCGAACACCCAGGGGATGGCGCGCAGGTCGTCGAGGGAGCGGGGGGCGCCCAGGCCGCGGCGGGCCGGGCGGGAGCCGAGGCGCAGGGAGCCGATCTCCTCCAGCGGGCTGACCAGGCCGAACCACTCGGGGAAGCCGGGCGCCTCGGTCAGGCCGCGGTAGGCCCGCTCCGAGGCCGTGGCGACCCGCTCGGCCAGGCCGCGGAAGCGTTCGGCGGCGGTGGCGGTGCGGGCGCCGACGGTGGGCGAGGAGGCCAGCAGGACGGCGTTGGCGACCTGCTCCAGGTGGCGGCGGGCGATGGCGATGTGCCCGTAGCGGGCGAAGATGACCTCGCCCTGCTCGGTGACCTTGAAGCGGCCCGCGACCGAGCCGGGGGCCTGGGCCAGCACCGCGCGGTTGGCCGGGCCGCCGCCCCGGCCGAGGGCGCCGCCGCGGCCGTGGAACATGCGCAGCCGCACGTCGTGTCCGGCGGCCCAGGCGGTCAGCGCCTCCTGGGCCTCGTAGAGCCGCAGCGTGGCGGCGGCGGGGCCGAGCTCCTTGGCCGAGTCGGAGTAGCCGAGCATGATCTCCATGCGCCGGCCGGTGTCGGCCAGCCGCCGCTGGACCTCGGGGATGTCGAGCATGCCGGTCAGCACGTCGGGCGAGTTGGCCAGGTCCTGGCCGGACTCGAACAGCGGCACCACGTCGAGCACGGGCGCGCGGTCGCCGAGGGCGAAGCGGGCCAGCTCGTACACGGCGGCGATGTCCTCGGCCGAGCGGGTGAAGGAGACGACGTAGCGGGAGCAGGCGGTGACGCCGAAGCGCTCCTGGATCCAGCCGATCACCCGGATCGTGGCCAGGACCTCCTCGGTGCGCTCCGACAGCTCGCCGCCGGCCCGCAGCTCGGCCAGGGCCGCCGCGTGCACCTGGGAGTGCTGGCGCACCTCCAGCTCGGCCAGGTGGAAGCCGAACGTCTCGACCTGCCAGATGAGGTGCTGCAACTCGCCGTACGCCTGGCGCGGCGCGGAGGCGGCCAGCGACTCCTGCGCCAGCCGCAGGTCGGCCAGGAGCTCGGCGGGCGAGCGGTAGGCCAGGTCGAGGTGGCGGCGGTGGGTGGCGGCGATGCGCGCGGCCACGAACAGCAGCCACTGCCGGTGCGGCTCGCGCGGCGAGCGGGTGGCCAGCTCGGAGACGACGTCGGGGTGGGCGTGCACGGCCTCCGTCAGCGCCGACTCCAGCTCGGGCGAGCAGGGCGCGAACTGGGCGGAGGAGGTGAGCGTGCGGGCGATGCGCGAGCAGGCGGTCTCCAGGGCCGTCAGCACGTGCTCGGACTGGATCTTGATGGTCTCGCGGGTGACCTTGGAGGTGACGTTCGGGTTGCCGTCACGGTCGCCGCCGATCCAGCTTCCGTACCGGATGAAGGGCCTGGCCAGCGGCGGCCGGGTGCCGGTGCGCTCGTCGAGCGCGGCGTCCAGCGAGCGGTAGACCTGCGGCACCATGCGGAACAGCGTCTCGTCGAAGGCGGCCATCGCGGTGCGCACCTCGTCGAGGGGGTCCAGCTTGGTGGAGCGGAGCTGGGCGGTGCGCCACAGCAGGTCGATCTCCTCCAGCATGCGCCGCTTGCTCTCGGCGCGCTCGGACGCGCCGCGGCCCGGCGTGTTGTACTCGGTGAGCTGGCCGCTGATGCGCTGGATGGCGGTGACGACGGCGCGCCTGCGGGCCTCGGTGGGGTGCGCGGTGAGCACGGGATGCAGCTCCAGGCCCTCCAGCAGCTCGCCGACCCGCTCGTGGCCCAGCTCGTGTACGGCCTGTGCCAGCGACTCTCGCTGCACCCTGCCCTCGGCGTCCCGCTCGCGCAAGGTGCGGATGCGGTAGTGCTCCTCGGCCAGGTTGGCCAGGTGGAAGTAGCAGGTGAACGCGCGGGCCACCGCCACGGCCCGCTCGATCTCCCATCCGGCGACCATCTCGGTGATCACGTCGGCCGAGATCTCACCCTTGCGCGCGGCGATGACGGCCTTGCGCAGACGTTCGACGTCGGCCAGCAGGTCTTCGCCGCCCTGCTCGGCCAGGACCTGGCCGAGCAGTTTGCCGAGCAGACGCACATCGTGGCGTAGCTCGTCCGGCATCTCGGTTACGGCGGCACTGCGACGCTCGAGCCCCTGGTCAATCATGTTTCGAAGGGTAGCGAGTCGGTTCACGACGCCGTAGACCGGTCTCAGTTATTGGACTAGACCACTGCTCAGGTGGGCTTTGACACCGCCGCGAGCAGCTCCGGGGTGCGGGCGAAGCCGATCCTGGCGGCCAGCCGGCGGCCGAGCGTCTCCGCCAGCAGCCCGTAGCACGGCGCGAGCGCGCAGACCCAGGTGAGCCCGAACAACAGCGGCACCACGAACGGCAGCGCGAGCAGCCCGACCCCCATCATGGCCCCGAGGGAGGAGGCGAAGGCCAGCCCGCCCTGGCCCGGGGCGGCGCCGCTGAAGGCGTTCATCCGTTCGGGCACCGTGTACGGCAGCACCACGCTCGTCACCGACCCGACGCCGAGCGCGATCCCGAGCGTGCCCCACCCGGCCAGCATGGCGGGCGCGATCGCGCCCGGCTCCCCCACGAGCAGGCCGGCCGCGGCGGCGATCACGGCGAGCAGCGGCACGGCGACCACCGCGTTGGCCAGGTGCCGCCCGGCCAGGTCGGTGGCCAGGGCGCGCTCGGAGCCGAAGGCGACGGCGTTCATCCACAGGGAGCGGCCGTCGATGCCGAACGCGTTGCCCGACTGCAGCGCGATCATCAGGGCGGCGACGGCGGCCAGGGCGATCGGCACGCCGGACCCGCCGCCGCCCTCGGTCGTCCTGCTCAGCGAGAACGCCAGCACGACCGTGACCAGGACGGCGCTGAACCAGCCCACGCGGTAGCGGGGCTCGCGCCGGAAGTACTTCAGCTCCTTGGTCACCACCGCCGCCAGCGGCCCGTCGGGCAGGAGCCGGTCGGCCAGCCCGCGCTCCCTGCGCACGGAGGCGGCCTGGGTGGAGACGTCGGGCGTGACGAGGGCCCGGCCGAGCGCCTTGATCCACAACCAGGCCAGCGCCACCACGAGCAGCGCCACGAAGGCCAGCTCGGCCAGCGCGACCGGGCCGCCGTCGGAGATGGCGTGGGCCGTCATGCCCGGCGGGGTCCAGCGCAGCACGCCGGCGAGCTGGTGCAGCATGGCCTCGGGGTCGCGGAAGCCGGAGTTCAGCAGCAGGTTGGGGAGCTGGGAGAGCAGCACGACGAGCAGCGCCGCCACGGCCAGCACGTCACGGCCGCGCCGGGTGCGCAGCGCGCTGGACAGCGACGTGGTGATCAGCCGGGACGTCACCACGCAGAGCCCGAACTGCAGCAGCACGGCCAGCACGCCGAGCAGCCAGCCGGCGCCGGAGGCCAGCCCGACCAGCGCGCCGAACGTGACGATCAGCATCGCCGCCGGCCAGACGCCGGTGACGGACGCGGTGAACATGCCGATCGCCATCCGCCGCGTGCCCAGCGGGAACAGCGCCAGCTTGGCCGGGTCGAGCGTGTCGTCCAGGCCGAACGCCATCAGCGGCACCACCATCCAGCCGAACAGGAAGGCGGAGAAGAGCACGGTCACCAGGGAGGAGGCGATGTCCGGGGGCGCCAGGCGCAGCAGGCTCATGAGGAAGAAGCCGAGCGCGGCCAGCCCCGCGGCGGAGACCAGGGTGAAGACGAAGCCGAGCTTGCGCTGGAGGTCGCCGCGCAGGTTGCCGGCCAGCAGGCGCAGCTTGAGCTGCGCGAAGAGCGCGACGGTGGCCATCACACCGCCTCGGAGGGCGGCTCGGCCGCGGGCGGAGCCGCCGGAGCCGGGGCCGCAGGGGACGGAGCCGACGCGGGCGAGGCCGCAGGAGACGGGGCTGCCGGGGCCGCCGGTCTGGCGCCGAGCCAGCTCAGGTCGGAGCCGCCGCCGTTGGCCGGTTGGCCGACGAGTTCGAGGAAGGCCTGGTTGAGGCTGCGCCCGCCGCGTACGTCCGCCAGCGGCCCCTGCGCCACGATGTGGCCCCCGCTCATCACCGACACCCAGTCGCACAGCCGCTCGACCAGGTCCATCACGTGGCTGGAGAAGATGACGGTGGAGCCGGAGGCGGTGAAGCGCCGCAGCACCTCGGTCAGCGTGTTGGCGCTGACCGGGTCGACGCCCTCGAACGGCTCGTCGAGGAAGAGCACCGACGGGTTGTGCAGCAGCGCCGCGGCCAGGCCGATCTTCTTGCGCATGCCGGTGGAGTAGTCGACGACCAGCTTGTCGGCGGCGGCGGTCAGGTCCATCACGGCCAGCAGCTCGCCGGCGCGCCGCTCGACGTCGGCCTTGGGCAGGCCGCGCAGCCTGCCGTTGTAGAGGAGCAGCTCGCGGCCCGACAGCCGCTCGAACAGCCGCAGCCCCTCGGGCAGCACGCCGATGCGGGCCTTGACCTCGACCGGGTCGCGCCAGACGTGGAAGCCGTCCACCTCGGCGGAGCCGCCGTCGGGACGCAGCAGCCCGGTGATCATGCTGAGCGTGGTCGTCTTGCCCGCGCCGTTGGGGCCCACCAGACCCGCGAAGCTGCCTGCGGGGACGACGAGATCGACCCCGGCGACGGCGATCTGCTGCCCGTATCGCTTGAGAAGGCCATGGGTGCGAACCGCGTCCGTCATGGCTCCACTCTAGGAGGAAGGGTTAACCTTGCGCGCATGACCACTGCCGAGGCGTTGCCGGGAGAATCGCCCGAAGAGCCGGACATCCACACCACCGCAGGGAAGATCGCCGATCTGGGGCGGCGACTCGACGAGGCGCTGCACGCGGGCTCCGCGGCGGCCGTGGAGAAGCAGCACGCCAGGGGCAAGATGACCGCCAGGGAGCGGGTGCTGGCGCTGCTGGACGAGGGCTCGTTCGTGGAGTTCGACACGTTCGCCAGGCACCGCTCCACGATGTTCGGGCTGGACGAGCGGCGGCCGTACGGCGACGGCGTCATCACGGGGCACGGCACGATCGACGGCCGGCAGGTGTGCGTGTTCTCGCAGGACGTGACCGTGTTCGGCGGCTCGCTCGGCGAGGTGTACGGCGAGAAGATCGTCAAGGTGCTCGACCTGGCGCTCAAGACCGGCTGCCCCATCATCGGCATCAACGAGGGCGGCGGCGCGCGCATCCAGGAGGGCGTGGTCGCGCTCGGCCTGTACGCGGAGATCTTCAAGCGCAATGTGCACGCCTCCGGCGTCATCCCGCAGATCTCGCTCATCATGGGCGCCGCGGCCGGCGGGCACGTCTACTCCCCCGCGCTGACCGACTTCGTGGTGATGGTGGACCAGACCTCGCACATGTTCATCACCGGACCCGACGTGATCAAGACGGTGACGGGCGAGGAGGTCACGTTCGAGGAGCTGGGCGGGGCCCACGCGCACAACACCCGGTCGGGCGTGGCCCATTACCAGGCCGCCGACGAGGAGGACGCGCTCGAGTACGTCAAGGCGCTGCTGTCCTACCTGCCGTCGAACAACCTGGACGAGGCCCCGGTCTACGAGGCGGCCGCGCACCTGGAGCCCGACCCCGAGCTGGACGCGCTGATCCCCGACTCGCCGAACCAGCCGTACGACATGCACCGGGTGATCGAGCACGTGCTGGACGACGGGGAGTTCCTGGAGGTCCACGCGCTGTTCGCGCCGAACATCGTGGTCGGGTACGGCCGGTTGGACGGCCAGCCGGTGGGCGTGGTGGCCAACCAGCCCATGCATTTCGCCGGATGTCTGGATATCAACGCATCCGAGAAGGCTGCCAGATTTATTCGAACATGTGATGCGTTTAATATTCCAATCCTGACTTTTGTTGATGTACCGGGTTTCCTGCCCGGCACCGATCAGGAATGGAACGGAATCATCCGCCGCGGCGCCAAGCTCCTGTACGCCTACGCCGAGGCCACCGTCCCCCTCATCACGGTCATCACGCGCAAGGCGTACGGCGGCGCGTACGACGTCATGGGCTCCAAGCACCTGGGCGCGGACGTGAACCTGGCCTGGCCGACCGCCCAGATCGCGGTCATGGGCGCGCAGGGCGCGGTCAACATCCTGCACCGGCGCACGCTGGCCGCCGCCGCCGACCCGGACGCCGAGCGCGCCAGGCTCGTCACCGAGTACGAGGACACGCTGGCCAACCCGTACATCGCGGCGGAGCGCGGCTACGTCGACGCGGTGATCCGGCCGTCCGAAACCCGGCCCCAGGTCGTCAGGGCGCTGCGGGCCCTGCGGAACAAGCGGGCATCCCTTCCGCCCAAGAAGCATGGGAACATCCCGCTATGACGGCTCATCTGCGTATTGTCCGCGGGGATGCCACGCCCGAGGAGATCGCCGCGTTGACGGCAGTCCTGGCGGCCCGGCAGAGCCCGCCCGCCGAACCGCGCACCCCTCCCGAACCACGCCGCCAAACATGGCGAAACCCGGCTAGAGCTATGCGTAAGCCTGTCGCACCAGGGAAGTCGGCATGGCGGATGAGCGCACTGCCCTAGATAGATCCTGCGAATCGGGTGTCAAGTTCCCCGGGAGTTGGGACTATCTAGAGAAAGTAGGCGTATATAGTCAGCCGATCAACTAACACCGCGGCCTGGAGGACGACATGGCCATCCCAGACCTCATGCCGCATCCTGTGGCAGCCAAGTACGCCGTCCTAGTGGATGTCGGTTATCTGTACGCTGCGGCAGGCGAAGTGCTGCTCGGTGCGAAGGAGCGCAAGGAATATCGGGTGGCCGCCGATGAGCTCATCCAGAGTCTACAGAAACATGCAGAGGAACGTATTTCCGGCGAACTTCTGCGGATCTATTGGTATGACGCAGCCCGTGACCGCGTGCCTACCGTCGACCAGCGGGTCATCGCTCAGCTTCCGTGGGTCAAGGTGCGCCTCGGCAACCTGAACGCCCGTGGCCAGCAGAAGGGCGTCGACGCGCAGATCCGGAGCGATCTGGAGGCACTGGCCAGGCATCATGCGGTCACCGACACGATCCTGCTGGCGGGCGATGAGGACATGGTTCCGGCGGTCGAGGCGGCGCAGGCGTACGGCGTGCGCATCCACCTGTGGGGCGTCGAACCGCCTTACGGCACCAACCAGGCCGAGCGCCTGGTGTGGGAGTCCGACACCGTCGAAGTGATCACCGCCGATTTCCTAAGACCCTTTTTCAGCCGTGCTCCGCAACCCGTTCCGGTCACTCCGCCCGCCGCCGCCCCATCGCCCGCCCAGGTCTTCGCCGGGCGCGCTCCCGTCAAACCGCACGCCAAACCCGGCCAGGTCGCCAAGCTCGGCCCGAGCCGGCCGCGCGTGGAGGACGTGGGCGAGCACGTCGCGCAGAAGTGGATCCTCACGCGCGGGCGTGACAACATCCGCGACCTGCTGCCCGGCCCCATCCTGCCGACCGTCATCGACACCGAGTTGCTGATCGAGGCGGAGAAGGAGCTCGGGCACTCGCTGCGGCCCTACCCGGAGGCGCGGGTGTGGCTGCGTGACGGGTTCTGGGCGCGGGTCTACCGGGAGTTCGACCTGGGGGTGGGAGTCTCGTCCAAATAGGCACACCCACCGCCGCCGCGCTCCCGGGCCGAGGACCCGCCCGCGGCGGCGGAACCGGGTGTGACGGTGGTGTCTGATTTCCGCCAGTGGGTCCCCTTGGGGAGCGCATACTGTCGGAAGCATGTCGCCACTGGAACTCGACTTCGACTCCTGTTACCGGGCCGTCTCCTCCAGGGACGCCCGGTTCGACGGTCGTTTCTACACGGCGGTGACGACGACGCGCATCTACTGCCGTCCGATCTGCCCCGCCCGTACGCCCTCCTCCCGCAACGTGCGCTTCTACCGGCACGCGGCGTCGGCCGAGGCCGCCGGGTTCCGGCCGTGCAAGCGCTGCCGCCCCGAGCTGTCGCCCGGGGACCCCGGCTGGGACCTGCGCGGCGACCTCGTGGGGCGGGCGCTGCGGCTCATCGACGACGGCGCGGCGGACGAGCAGGGCGTGGCCGGGCTGGCCAGGCGGCTGCACATCACCGAGCGGCACCTGCACCGGCTGTTCGTGGCCGAGCTGGGCGTCGGGCCACTGGCGGTGGCCAGGACCAAGCGGCTGCTGCTGGCCAAGCAGCTCCTGACGGAGACGGGGCTGCCGGTGACGGAGGTGGCGTTCGCGGCGGGGTTCGGCAGCGTGCGGCAGTTCAACGCGACGATGCGGGAGACGTACGGCTTCACGCCCAGCGAACTGCGCGCCACCTCCGGCCCCCGCCCCACCCCGGCCCCGCGCACCTCCGGCCCGAAGGCCGGCGCGGCAGCCGTCACCGCGGGCGCTGCGGCGACCGGCGCGGCGGGCGGCACGACAGCCGGCGCGGCGGGTGGTGCGGCGGGCGGCACGACAGCCGACGCGACAGCCGGCGCGGCGGGCGGTGCGGTGGCCGGGCCGCCGGCGGCGCTGCGGTTGCGGCTGCACCGGCGGGAGCCGTACGACGCGGACGGCGTCTTCGCCTTCCTCGCCTCCCGGGCGATCCCCGGGCTGGAGGTGGCGGACGGCACGTCGTACCGCAGGGCCGTGCCGGGTGGGACGATCACGCTCACGCCCCGCCCCGACCACATCGCGCTGGACGTGGCCGTGGACGACACGCGCCAGCTCGCCCGCGTCGTGGCCCGCTGCCGCCGCCTGCTCGACCTGGACGCGGACCCGCGGGCCATCTCCGACGTCCTCGGCCAGACCTCGCTCGCCCCGCTGGTGGCGGCGCGGCCGGGGCTGCGGGTGCCGGGGGCGTTCGACGGGTTCGAGCTGGCCGTGCGCGCCGTGGTGGGCCAGCAGATCTCGGTGGCCGGGGCGCGTACGCTGCTCGGCCGGATCGTCGCCAGGGCCGGCGCGCCCGGCGGCCTCTTCCCCGGCCCCGCCCGCCTCCTCGACGCCGACCTGACCGGGCTGGGCCTGACCGGCCGCCGCGTCGCCACGATCAAGGACCTGGCCGCCCGCCTGGCCCACGGCCACCTCGACCTGGACGGCGGCATGGACCCGGCGGAGGCGGTGGCGGGGCTGCTGGAGGTCCGCGGGATCGGCCCGTGGACGGCCGGCTACATCGCCCTGCGGGCGCTGCGCGACCCCGACGCCTGGCCCACGGCCGACCTGGTGCTGCACAAGCGCATGGCCGCCCTGGGCATTCCCGAAGACCACATCGAGCGGTGGCGCCCGTGGCGGGCGTACGCCGCCCTGCACCTCTGGAGCTCCTCATGATCGCTGCTCAGCTCGTACCGACGCCGGTGGGCCCGCTGGCCCTGCTGTCCCGGGAGGGGGTGCTGGTCGCGGCCGGGTTCACCGCCGACCCGACGGAGATGTTCGTCCGGCTCACGCCCGCGTTGCAGGCGGAGGGGCTGGAGGTCGTGGACGATCTCGGTCTCGCGGCCGAGGCGACCCGCGCCTATTTCGACGGCGACCTGCACGCGCTGGACGCCGTCCCGGTCTCGCAGCCCGGCTCGCCCACGCGCAAGCGGCTGCACGCCGCGTTGCGGGAGGTCAAGGCGGGGACGACCGTGTCGTACGCGGAGCTGGCCGAACGCGCGGGAATGCCGAAGACGGCGGCCCGCGCCGCGGGCTCGGCCTGCGCGCAGAACCTGATCGCCCCCTTCGTGCCCTGCCATCGGGTGTTGCCGGCTGGCGGGGGATATGGCGGGTATTACTACGGCGTACCAGTGAAAGAGTGGCTGATCGCCCACGAAAGCGGAGGTATCAATAACTGAATGAAATCGACTGACTACCTTCGGTAACTTGCTCGGCATGACGCCGACATTAGAACATGAGTACCTGCTCGAACTCGTACGCAACCGTCCGAGCCTGGTCGTCTCGCTGCTGACCAACATGAAGATCGAGGTGCCCTGTTTCGACGATGCCCAGCTGGGCAACTGCGACTTCACCGACATCCAGCCGACGGAGTTCCGGGCCGACTCGGTCGTCACCCTGTTGCACCAGGGCAAGCCGGTGACGGCCGTGGTGCTGGAGGTGCAGCGACGATTCGACAAGGACAAACAATGGTCCTGGCCGGTCTACATGGCCACGCTTCGGGCTCGCCAGAAGTGCCCTGTGGTGCTTCTCGTGTTCTGCGTGAACAGGGAGACCGCCGTGGCCTGCGCCAGACCCATCCACATGGGGCATCCGGACTGGGTGCTCCACCCGTGTGTCACCGACCTGCACGACGTGCCCAAGGTCACCGATCTCCACGAGGCGTACGCCAACCCGGAACTCGCGGCGCTCTCGGCCATCGCGTACGGCATCCGCGGCGGGGACGAGGCCCTGGAGGTGCTGCGGACGTGGCTCGATGCCGAGCAGCATCCGCTGGAAGGGCAGCCGAGTTATGCTGCGCTTGTATACGCCATGCTGTCCGGACCCGACGCCGTCCAGCTGTTCAAGGAGCTCAATGTGGCTATCGGCATCAAAGAAGCCATGAGGAATCCGATCATCCGCGAGGCCGTCGAATACGGTGAAGCCAAGGGCGATGCCAAGGCTGTCCTCAGGATCCTGAACAGGCGGCGGATCCCGGTTCCGTTCGAAACCCAGGAGCGCATCCTCGCGTGCGACGACCTGGCGACCCTGGAGACCTGGATCGACAGGGCCGTCACCGCCTCCACCGTCGAGGAGCTGTTCGACTGACCCTGAACCCGGGGCCGGCAGTATGGCGAGCCGGCCCCGGGTTCAGCCTGTCCAGACTCGTCGACGTTCAGCTGTTCAAGGAGCTGAAAGTGGCCATCGGTATCAAAGAAGCGATGAGGAATCCGATCATCCGCGAGGCCGTCGAATACGGTGAGGCGCGAGGTGCGGCAAGAGGCGAAGCCAAGGCTCTCCTCAGGATCCTGAACGTCCGACAGATCCCGGTTCCGTTCGAGACCGAGAAGCGCATTCTCAAGTGCCGTGACCTGGCGACCCTGGGGACCTGGATCGACAGGGCCGTCACCGCCTCCACCGTCGAGGAGCTGTTCGACTGACCCTGGCCTCCGGGCCGGCCGGGTGGCGGGCCGGCCCGGGGGGTGGGTCAGGCGGGGACGAGGCGGCGGGCCTGGGCGCCGGCGAGCGCGGCGGCGCCGAGGCCCGCGAGACCGAGCACGACGGCCGTCCAGGCCGGGGCCGTGTAGCCGAGGCCGGCGTCGATGGTCAGGCCCGCGGCGAACGAGCCGATGGCGTTGCCCAGGTTGAAGGCGCCGATGTTGGCGGCCGAGGCGAGGGTCGGGGCGCCGGCGGCGGCGTCCAGGACGCGGGTCTGCAGCGGCGGGACTGTGGCGAAGGCGGCCACGCCGAACAGCGTGATCGCGACAATGAAGGCGATCTGGTTGGACGAGACGAGCGCCACCACGACGGCGAGCAGCGTGAGCAGGCCCACCGAGCCGTAGATGCTGGGCATGACGGCCCGGTCGGCGAGCTTGCCGCCGATGAGGTTGCCGGCCACGAGGCCGACGCCGAAGACGGCCATCACCACCGGCACCGCGCCCGGCGAGAAGCCGCCGACGCCGGTCATGATCGGCGAGATGAACGTGATGACGGCGAAGACCGGCGCGAAGCCGAAGACGGTCATGGCCAGCGCCAGCCAGACGCCGGCCTTGCGGAAGGTGGCCAGCTCGCTGCGCAGGCCGCCTCCCGAGGGCCGGGGCTGACGCGGCACCAGGGCCAGGACGCCGGCGAACCCGACCAGGCCGATCACGACCACCACCCAGAACGTGGCCCGCCAGCCGAACGACTGCCCGATCCACGTGCCCAGGGGCACGCCCAGCACGTTCGCGAGCGTGAGCCCGGTGAACATCAGGGCGATGGCGCTGGCCCGCTTCTGCGGCGCGACCAGGTCGGCGGCGACCACCGAGCCGACCCCGAAGTACGCACCGTGCGCGAAGGCCGCGAGGAACCGGCCGACCATGAGCACGCCGTACGAGGGGGCCAGCGCCGACAGCAGGTTGCCCACGACGAACAGCACCATCAGCCACAGCAGCATCGTCTTGCGCGGCAACCGCCCGCCGAGCATGGTCAGCGGCGGCCCGCCGACGGCCACCCCGAGGGCGTAGCCGGAGACCAGCAGGCCCGCGGCCGGGATCGTGACGGCGAAGTCCCTGGCCAGCTCGGGCAGCAGCCCGTTGATGATGAACTCCGTGGTTCCGATGCCGAAGGCGCTGATCGCGAGGGCGAACAGGGCGAGAGGCATAGAATACTCCTCAAACGACGTTAGTAAGCGTGGACATTATTTGCACACGCCGACTAAGTCACCATACAAGCATGCCGAGGAGGCTGTCACCATGGCCATCTCCGACGACGCCGTCGAGGCGCGCGCCCAGGGCTGGCGCACGCTCGCGGCGCTGCACGCCAAGATCGAGGACCGGCTGGAGAAGGCGCTGCAGAAGGAGCACGGGCTGAGCGTGAGCGAGTACACCGTGCTCGACGTGCTGGCCAGGCAGGACGGCTGGCACATGCGCATGCAGCAGCTCGCCAGGGCGGTGGTGCTCAGCCAGAGCGCGACCACCCGGCTGGTGACGCGGCTGGAGAACCGCGGGCTGCTGCGCCGCTACCTGTGCGAGGACGACCGGCGCGGCATCTACTCCGAGGTCACGCCCGACGGGCGGGAGCTGCTGGAGCGGGCCGGGCCCACGCACGACAGCGTGCTGAAGGAGGTGCTGGCCGAGGCGGCGGAGCAGCCGGAGCTGGCCCCGCTCGCCGCCGTCATCACCTGAGGCACCCCAAGGCCCTCACGGCGTCCCAAGGCCCTCAAGCGTCCCGAAAACTCCCGGCCCGGGCTCTCTTCAGGCCGGGACCCGCGTCAGGGGCGGACGTTGCTCTGGATCTCGCCGACCGGGACGTCCCGGGTGGTCTCCAGCTGCACGGGCGCGAACTCGACCGTGACCTCCTGCCCCTGGCCCTGCGCGTCGACCTGCCACACGGTGGTGACGCCGAGCGTGTACTTCTCGCGCGGCTGGTCGATCGACGAGCGCAGGTACTGCACGCCGCAGGCGAACTCGCCGCTCTTCGTGTACGGCCTGCCGGTCGTCCCGCAGCCGCTGTCGGTCACCTTGGCCCGGTCGGGCGTCGTGCCGGGGTCGATCTCGACGCGGTCGAGCGTGGCGACGACGGTCACGCTCATGACGCCGGGCAGCTCCGCCGTGACGCTGCGGCGGGGCGTGCCGATGCCCTCCAGCCAGACCCAGGTGGGCAGGTTGACGTAGCTCTTGGCGTCGGGGTTCAGCTTGACGGCCGGCTCGGGCACGGTCAGCGCGGCCCGGGCGATCTGCGCCAGTTGCGCGATCGTGATGCCCGCCGGCGGGGTGGTGCCGTTGGGCACGAAGATGAACTGTTCGAGGTTGGTCCAGCAGGCCACGCCGTTCGGGTCGGCCTCGTTCAGCGCGGGCAGCCACCAGCGCCCGTCCTCGCCGAGCTTGTCCCTGAACTGCTGGATGAACGCCTGATGGCCCTCCTCGTCGATCCGGGCGCGGTTGGCCGCGTCCCGGCCCGAGTCGCGCTGCCGGAGCATCTCCTCGGGAGTGGGGCCCGGCTCGTACCAGCACGGGCTCGGGATGCGGTAGCCGTCGCTCTTGCCGCCTCCGACGTCGCCGGAGACGACGACGTTGGTGTGCTTGCCCTGCCACCCCACCGTGTTGCCGGACTGGATCTTCTCCTGGGTGGTCTGCCCGCCGGGGCCCGGGTCGGGATCGAGGAGCAGCGGTGCGATGAGCAACGCCGCCAGCCAAGGTTTCATCGGGTGCATCTCTCTCTGGAATCGACGTACGTCCTGATGCGCCACACCCCGTCGTCGCCGCGGCGGGCGGCCACGCTCTGGCCGTAGGGGGTGCGCAGCCACGCGGGTTGCGGGCTGATGGCCCTTCCGGTGCGGGAGGAGACCATCCTGATCCCCGATTCGTCGACACAGGCGTCGACCTGGGCGCCCTTGCCCACCCGGGCGCTGACCCGCAGGTTGTAGAGGCGTCCGACGCCGCGCATCGTCCACCGCTCGTCGGCGAAGGATGCCACCCAGTCGCTCGCCTGGACGGCGGCGTCGAGTTCGAGGCCCTCCTTGTAGACGCGCCGGCCCTCCGCCACGGCCCGGCGGGTGCCGACGTACTGGTCGACCATGACCTTGAGCAGCGGGTCGGGGTTCGCGGGCCATTCGATGCGCGCCCGCAGGCCGTCGGCGACGCGCACGGTCTCCGTCCCGTCGGACGGCCGCCCGGCGCCGTCGCCGGGGCCGGTGGGGGCGGCGGGCGCGGCCGGTGGGGCGCCCTCCTGCGGCCGGTACGGCCGTTCGGGCGCGGCGCAACCCGCCGCCAGCAGCCCCGCGCCGGCGACCAGCGCCACCGCTCGCCTGCCGCGAGCCAGGACCGCCCGTCTCGGCGTCTCACGTCTCATGCCGACGACTCCCTCACCACATGGATGCGCCACGTGGGCAGCAGTTCCTCGATCAACGCCTCGGTCTCGGGGGCCATCCCGCCTCCGTACGGGTGCGAGGCCGCCCGCCTGGCCAGCCCCTCGACGACGGCGCGCAGGCGCACGGTGTCCTGCGTGGCGTGCGTGGCCCGCAGCAGGTCGCGCCAGAGCGCCTCGTCGTCGGTGGCCAGCAGCAACGCCGCGCGGATGGCGGCCACGGCCGCGTCCGGCTGGCCGTTCGCCAGCCGGATCTCGCAGAGCTGGTGCGCGGTGTCGGCCACCGCCGCGCTCACGTCGTACTCCAGGTCGTCGGCCGCCAGCCAGGAGTACCCGCCGGGCCGGCGGCCGGCCAGCAACGGGCCCCTGACCAGGCCGAGCGCCTTCTCCAGCAGGACGGCCCGGGCCGAGGAGTCGGCCTGGGCGCGGCGTACGAGCTCGCGGAAGACCGCCCAGTCCGTACGGACGCCGGGCCCCAGCCGCAACCGGCCGGCCTCGTCGGTGAGCAGGTGCCGCGGCCCCAGCCATTCGGCGACCCTGGCGATCGTGGCGTCCCTGACCATGTCCTGGACGCCGCGCGGCCACAACACGCCGCCGAGCACCACGGGATGCACGCCGCCCACGTGCGTGGCCAGGTACACCAGCAGCTCGGTCGCCAGCTCCATCCGGCCCTCCTCCAGCGGGGGCAGGCCGTCGATCTCCACGGGGCCGAGGATCCTGACCTCCACGGCCGGCAGATGCAGGCCCTCCAGCGGCTCGGGCTCCGGGATGGCCTCGCCCTCGTGCCGGTCGGCGGTGCGGAACAGCTCGATCAGCGCGCGGTAGTGGCGGCGGGGCAGGAGCTGGGCGTCCACCTCGAAGCCCAGCTCGGCGATCCTGGCCTTGCCGTCCTCGCCGATCTCCAGGGTCCAGGTGGCGTGCGGCACCTCGCCGGCCACCACGTACCCGGCGGTGTCCCTGCGGGCCAGCAGCGCCAGGCGGCGGGCCTCCTCGTGGGTGGGCGCGACCGCGGAGAGCAGGTAGTGGGCGGTGCGGGAGCCGCCGGTGATGCGCCCGGTCAGCACCTCCTCGCGCGGGGCCGCGCCCGCCTCCAGCTCGGGCAGCACCTCCGCCAGGCCGCCGACCGCCCTGATGCGGCCCGGCGCGATGGCGGTCAGCTCCGCGCCGAAGCCGACGAGCGTGATGCGCATGCGGTCGGACCAGCGGTTCGTGGCCAGCTCGACGGCGATGGCGGCCAGCGCGGCGGTGGTCTGCGGGCCGCGCACGTTGATCAGGCCCTGGGCGGCCTCCAGATCGATCAGCACCCGGCCGCCGGCGTCCGTCCCGATCGACACCAGCCCCGGGTACGGCGCTCCGCCCTGCCGCACCTGCCCGCCGAAGCCCGCCTGGTACGCCCCGCCCGCCCGCGCGTGCCCGCCCGCATCCGCCTGGTACGGGGGGCGGCCGTGGCGGGGCTGGGGGGCGGGGTCCGGCAGGAGGCGGCCTTCGTGGGCGGGCAGCCGCCAGATCTGGCCGCCGTCCGTGGCCGTCCACGGGGCGGGCGGGTCCTCGTCGGGCGGATGGATCCACAGGTCGAGGTTGCGGGCCGACAGGTGGGCCCCGTACACGATGGGCGGGGTGCGGTGCTGGGCGGCCAGCTCGGCGCCCAGCATGCGCAGCCCGACGTCCAGGACGCGGGCCCCCGGCGCGTCGCCGCCCAGCCGGAGCGCCACCTCGGCCTGGGCGGCGTCGTCGCGCGGCCGGACGATCCGGCGGCCGAACATCCGCCGCCAGAGCTGCTCGCGCCGCCGCCTGGCCAGCACGAGCAGCAGCCCGGCGGCGGCCAGGGAGGCGGCGGCGAGGTACTGGTGCAGGTCGCCGTCCTGGCTCTCCCGCACCACGGGCTGCTGGTCGATCTGCTGCTCTCCGGGCCGCCGGGGCTCGGTTTCGCCCCTGCCGGGGGTCTCCAGCTCCTTGCCGTCGGTCTTCCTGTCACCCTTGCCGCCCTGCTCGCCCTTGCCGCCCTGCTCGCCCTTGCCGCCCTGCTCGCCCTTCTCCCCGGTACGCGCGTCGCGGCCGGCGTCGCGGTCCACCTGCGCCCTGCCGGGGTGCTCGCGCAGCGTCTGCGAGCGGGGCTGGTCGGCGGGCACGATGTGCACGTTCTTGGCGTCCTCCGGCATGTCCAGCACCCAGCCGGGCCTGATCAGGTCGGCCATCCGCAGGCGGCTGCCGTCCGGCTGCTCCTTCGCCTGGTTGAGCCGGTAGATCTCCGGATACCGGCGGCCGTCACCCAGGCACTTCTCGGCGATCTCCCACAGGCTCTCGTGGTGGCGGCCGTGCGGGGGCTGGACGACGTACACCTTCTTGGTCTTGGGGGTCTCCAGCGTGTGCTCGACGATCGGGGCGGAGTACGCGACCGCGGTGACCGGCGGGGCGGCGGGCGTGGGCGCCAGCTTCACCAGCGGCGCCACCATGGCCCCGGCCGTGAACAGCAGCAGCACGGCCGAGACGAGCTTGTTGGCCAGGAACTGCATGCCTCCGGAGAGCGGCACGCGGGCGGGCATGCCGACGCGGCGGACCCCGGCGTACACCTCGACCAGCACGCACACGAAGAGCTGGAACCAGGCCAGCCAGACCAGCAGCACCAGCACCGCCACGATCGTGCTCGGGCCGACGCGGCCGGTCCACACGCCGGGGTCGAGCAGCTCCGGCCCGACGGGCGGCCCGACGAACGTGAGCAGCGCGTACGGCACCCCGCCCACCAGCGCCACCAGCACGACCAGCGCCCCGATCCCGGCGAGCACGTCGCCGAAGCTGCGCCTGGCCGGGACGCGCACGGGACGCACGGGCACGTGCCGTCCGTGTGGACGCGGCGGCTCTCGCTGCGGCATCGCCTCTCCTCTCCCCTGGTCCAGCGTCGTGTCTCGGACGTCCCCGCAGCCATCGAGTGGCCGGATTCGGTCTATCTCGCTTCGGGCGCGGCGGTGGCCTCGCCGGTCATCTCGGAGCCGGGGAAGCCGATGGCGCCGAGGAAGAACGCCTCCCACCGGACCGACACGGTGACGGTTACCTGCGCCTGCCCCTGGCCGACCGTGCACTGGCCGGCGCGCACGCCGTCGTCGCCCTGGGCCGCGACGATCTCCTCGGCCCTGGCGCACACCTGCGCCTCGTCCAGCAGCCGCGTCTCCCCGGTCGCCCGCAGGTGGTCCTCGTCGAGCCGGTCGGCGCCGGCCCGGGCCGCCTGCTCGGCCACGTCGGCGGCGCGCAGCCGGGCGTTGATCGCCGACCCGCCGTCCACCAGCAGCCCGGCCAGCAGGAACACGACCACGGAGAACAGCACGGTGAACACCGCCATCGACCCGCGCTCACCGGACCTCATCGATCCTCCTGAACTGCTCGATCGGCACGACGGCCGTGCCCGTGAGCCGCTTGGTGCCGCCGAAGCCGAGGAAGGCGAGGTCCAGCTCGCACGTCACCTCGGCCTGGACCTGGCCGCCCTGCCGGAACTCGGAGGCGTCCAGGGAGACGGCGGAGGACCGGCAGCGGCCCTGCAGCGCGCTCGTGGTGATGGCCTCGGCGGCGGCCTCGGCGGCGTCCAGCGAGCGCTGCACGGAGGCGGCGCGGGCGGCGTCGCGCGCCGTGCCGTTCACCCGCCCCTGCGACTCCACCAGCACGCCGGCCCCGGCCAGGAACATGAGGAACAGCAGGAAGACCGGGGCCAGCATGACGGTCTCGACCGCCATGGAACCCCGCTCGCTCCCTCGGGCCCGCTCAGCTCCCCGGGCCCGCCCACTGCCCCGGACCCGCTCAGCTCCCCCGGCCCGCTCGCCCCGTACTCGCCTCATTCGCAGTCCTCGCCTCCGTTGTCGGGGCGGAAGCACTCGACGGGCCCGCCCGCCGTGGCGGTGACGGTGAAGGCGAGATCGGGCAGGAGCGGGATGACCTGTACGGCGCTGCCCGTCACCGTGACGAAGCGCTCGTCGGGCTCCTTCTCCGACGTCGTGGCGGTGGCGCCCTGGAGCAGCCGGGGCCCGACGGCGCGGATGATCTCGGTCGCCTTCCCGGTGGCCTCGCCCTCCCAGGCCCCCGAGTCGAACGGCGCCGCCCTGGCCACCCGGGCGCCCTCCCTGGCCGCCGCCTCGGCGACCTCGCGGGCGTGGAACCAGAGGGCGACCTGCACGATGAGCAGCACGGTCGCGAGGATGACCGGCATGAGCAAGGCCAGCTCGATCACCGTCACGCCGCGCTCGCCCCGCCCCCGCCGCACCCGGCCGGGCGACCGGGTTGTCACGGAGTGTCTCCGCCTCCGCCGCCCTCGCCACCGCCGCCGAAGGTCTGCTCCAGCTCGCCCTGCTGCTGCTCGACCAGGTTCCTGATCAGGGTGGCCAGACCGAGGGCGACGCCGGCGATGATGGCGGTGATGATCACCCACTCGACGGCGGAGGCGCCCCTGGTGGGCGCGGTGCGGGCATGGTGGACGCGCACGCCCAGGTAGGCGCGCAGGTAGACGATCCAGGGGTGGTTCATCAGACTCCCAACATCTTCATGGCTGCGGGAAAACTCAGAAAGATCACGAACCCGGCGCAGAGCAGGAGCTGCGCCACGAGCATCGACTGCGAACGCTCGCCCGCCCGGCCCTCGATCTCGGCCAGCTCGCGGCGGCGCAGCGTGGCCGCCCTGGCCGTGAGCGAGGCCCGCACCTTGGCGCCGTCGTCGGCCACCAGGCCGAGCGCGGCGGACAGGTCGCGCAGCTCGTCGACGTTGATCTCCTCGCCGAGCTGGCCGAGCGCCTGCCACGGGGTGATGCCGACGATCCTGGCGCCGCGCAGGGCGTCGCGGATGCGGGCCATCGCCCAGTTGGGCTGGTCGCCGCTGACCGAGACGGCCATCATCAGGGCCTCGGGCACGCCGCGCCCGCCGGCCAGGTTCATGGAGACGAGGTCGAGGAAGGCCCCGACGACGTGGCGGAAGTCGCGCCGCTTGGCCGCGGCGTCCTTCTTGACCTGGAGGTCGGGCAGGAAGAAGAAGACGACGGCCACGACCACGGCGCTCCAGAACGGCACGGCCAGGGAGGCGCCCCACTCCATGAGCACCAGCCAGGCCAGCAGCAGCGGGAAGGCCAGCAGGCCGCTGGCCGCCAGCAGGACCTTGGTGGCCAGGAACGCCTCGAACGAACGGCCCACGAGCGCCAGGTCCGCCTTGACGGATCTGGCCTCCCAGCCGCGGGCGCCGTACAGGCCGGCCAGGCGGGCGCCGAGGCCGCGCCGGAACGCGCCGACCTCCTCCTCGGGCAGCACGAGCTGGATGCGGGGCGCGCCGGCGTCCTCGCGCACGGCGTCGAGCGCCAGCAGCCGCGCCACCAGCCCCGGCCGGGCCGGGAAGAGCGCCCGCAGCAGGACGAACAGCCCCAGCCCGAGCAGCCCGCCGGCCAGCGCGCCCTCAACCATCGCCGCCACCCCCTTGCACGAGCGGTCCTCCGGCCGGCGCGACCGCGACCATCGCCGCCGCCTCTCCCGGCGCGCGCTCAGCCATCGCCGCCACCTCTCCCGGCGCGCGCTCAGCCATCGCCGCCGCCTCCTCCCATGAGCAGCCGGGTGGGCTTGTCGAAGCGGGCCAGGCGGCGCATCCAGGCGAACCCGGCGCCGAACAGCCCGGCCACGACCACGAGCACGGCCTGGCCGAGGGCGTCGGAGTATTCCTCGACGTATTCGGGGTTGAACAGGACGAGCGCCCCGGCGAAGACGAGCGCGGTGACGACCACGATCTGCACGCTGCGCCTGGTGGAGCGGCGCTCGGCCTCGACGCGGCGGCGCATGTCGAGCTCCTCGCGGGCCGAGACGGCCAGCGCGCCCAGCACGTCGCGCAGGCCGGGCCCGCGCAGCTTGGAGTTGAGGATGAGCGCGGCCACCACGAGGTCGGCCGAGGGGTCGTCGAGCTCGTCGGCGAAGCGGGCCAGCGCCTCCGGCAGCGCCATCCTGGTGTGCAGGCGGTCGATCAGGGCCCGCAGGTGCGGCCTGAGCGTGGGGGCGGCGGCCCTGATGGACGACGGGATGGCCTGTTCGAGCCCGGCCGCGCCGGCGATGGTGTCGCGCAGCGACTCGGTCCAGGCGGCCAGCCCTTCCAGGCGGTGCATGGCGGCGCGCTCCTCGGCCGCGCCGCCGGCCAGGCCGCGCCAGGAGAACACGAGCAGCACCGTGCCGACCGCCATGACCGGCCACTGGGTGACGACCAGGACCAGGCCGGCGGCCACCGCGGCCACGGCGGCGCGGGTGGTCATCAGCTTGACGAGGTGGCGCTTGGGCCGGGAGGGGCGGGGGCGCAGGCCGTACAGGGCGAGGGCGAACAGGAACAGGCCGCCGCCCGCGGCCGCGCCCGCCAGCAGCGCCAGCGGCTCGAAGGTGAAGGGCATCGGCCTCACCACCCCCCGGGCGCGTAGCCGTGGGCCATGAGCTCCTCCAGGCAGGAGACCGGGGCGTGCGGCACGGCCGCGCCGTCGGGGCCCGGCACGAACACCTCGCTGGACAGGACCCGGCCGTCGCAGCCGTTGACCTCGCGGATGCTGGAGACGTAGCGGCGCAGGGTGCCGCCCAGGTGGTAGTCGTTGCGCTTCTCGATGAAGACGACGAAGTCGATGGCGCCCGCGATGAGCATGTGGGTGGCGTCGATGGGCAGGCGCTCGCCGGCCTGGAGGGCGTAGGTGGCGATGCGGTTGAAGACCTCCATGCTGGAGTTGGCGTGGATGGTCGACAGGGAGCCGTCGTTGCCCTGCGTCATCGCGTTCAGCATGGTGACGATCTCGTCGCCGAGCACCTCGCCGACGATGACGCGGCTGGGGTTCATGCGCAGGGAGCGCCGGACGAGCTCGGCCATGGAGATCTCGCCCTGGCCCTCGGAGTTGGGCAGCCGCTGCTCGAAGGCGACCACGTTGGGATGGAGCTCGGGGAACTGGTCGAGGCCCAGCTCCAGGGCGCGTTCGACGGTGATGAGGCGCTCGCCGGGCGGGATCTCGTTGGCCAGGGCGCGCAGCAGCGTGGTCTTGCCGGCGTTGGTGGAGCCGGCGATCATGATGTTCTTGCGGGCGGCGACGGCGGCGGACAGGAAGCGGCGCACGTCGGGGCTGATCGTGCCGTTGCCCACGAGGTCCGACAGGAACACCTTGCCCAGGCGGGCGCGCCGGATCGACACGGCCGGCCTGACGGTGACGTCCATGACCGCGCTCAGCCGGGAGCCGTCGGGCAGGCGCAGGTCGAGCTGGGGGTTGGCGGTGTCGAACGGCCGGCTGGACAGCCCCGAGTAGGCCGCCAGGATCTGGATCAGCTCGATCAGCTCCTCGTCGGACTCGGCGACCGGGTCCTGCATGAGCTCCTGGCCGTCGGCGTAGCTGACGAACACCCGGTCGCAGCCGTTGATGTCGATGTTCTCGACCTGGGGGTCGTCGAGCAGCGGCTGCAGCCGGCCGACCCCGAACAGCGCCGCGTGGATGCCGGCCGCGAGCGCCTCTTCCTCCTCCACGGTGGGCGGGGTGCGGCCGAGGCCGATCTCGCTGCGCGCGTGCTCCTCCAGCACCTGGGAGATCAGCGCCCTGGCGAACTGGCGCTCGTCCTCCCCCGTCATCGGGGGCAGGCCGCTGGCCTGGTCGAGGCGGCGCTGGTGGGCCAGGCGGTCGCCGACCTCCTGCCTGAAGTGCTTGACGAGAGCGTGGTCGATCACCGGTGGCTCACCAGCCTTCCCGCCAGGTCGCGTGCCGTACGGATGAGCAGCGAGCGGTCCAGGCGGCCGCCCCACTGGCCGCGCAGCAGCTCGGCGCCCTTGGGGTCGTAGGCCAGGCCGTGCACGTACTGGACGGTGGGGCCGACGATCCTGCGCACGTCCTCGATGGAGCCGCGGTAGTTGCGCGGGTCGGCGATCACGACGACGCCGTGGGCCTTGGTGAGCTGGAGGCGCTCGCGCAGGTGGGCCACGTGGTCGAGGGTGGCCCTGGTGAGCAGCACGACCTGCTCGGCCTCGGCGATCAGGTCGGTGAGCTGCGGGTGGCCGCCCAGGCGGCCGCAGTCGGCGATCACGTCGGCGTTCGGGATGGCGGCCAGCGACCTGCCCAGCGGGCCCCACAACCAGGTGAGGCCGGCCGCCTGCTCGCCGTGGGTGAGGCCGACCAGCACGTCGAGCCCGCCGACGATCTTCTGGGTGTGCTGGTGGATCTGCGCCGCCTCCAGCCCGCGCCGGGCGGTGGCGCCCAGCGTGAGCAGCCCCTTGCCGGGGTTGAGCACGCCGCCGCCGGCGGCGGGCAGCCGGTAGGCCAGGTCGCCGCCGGCCGGGTCGCATTCGGCCAGCAGCACGGGGCGCGGCCAGACCGCCGCCAGCGCCGTGGCGGCGGTGGTGACGCCCGGCGCGCCCTTGTCCGCGGCCAGTACGATCAGCGCCACGTCAGCGCGCCCCCGGCAGCTCGGCCACCGCGATCTCTCCGCTGGAGGCGGCGGCCACGATCTCCGGCGCCGCCGGCGCGTTCACGACCACGGTGATCTGGCCGGAGCCGCCCGTTCTCGTTCTGTCGCCCGCGGCGAAGACGAGCGCGCTCGCGGCGAGCACGCGGCTTTCTCCCTGACTCGACCGGCTCGGCACGAATATCACCTGTACGCGATCGCCCGCCGTCACTCCCGCGGGCATTTGCCCGGGCTTGAGCGACAGCCCGACGGTGGCTTTTCCCTCTCCCAGTTCGCTGCTGGCGCGCACGCCCATCTGGTTGGTCAGCAGGGTGCCGGGCAGGATGGTGACGGCCGCGAAGCTGTCGAGCACCTGCTGGCGCTGCGACCAGGAGACGAACTCGACGCCGGTGTCGGCGATCTTCACTTCCTCGATCGCCTCCGGGGTGAACTTCTGACCTGCGCCGATCTGCTGGGTGACGCGGATGGCCGAGACGCGGTCGCCGGTGTTGAGCACGAGCAGGGTCGTGGCCAGCGCGCCGCCCAGGATGAGCAGGACGGCCAGCGCGGCCAGGGCCGGCTTGCGTTCCCTGGGCGGGACGGGGAGCTTGCGCGAGGCCGGGCCGGACAACCCCGCCGCCGCGTTGACGGCAGGTTTTTCACTGGTCCTCATGGGTGGGGGGCTCCCGAAGCGAATTGCGGAATTCACGCCATTATGTGGGGGATGTCATGGCGAGGTGGGCGGAATTCGGGGACCCATGCTCGTTTCGCAGGTGACATGATGTCAAGCGGAAATAATCGATGCCTATTGTTTCTATCAAGTTGACGGGCCCGCTATTTTCCGATTAGTCGCCACATAAATACCTTTCGGCACTCTGTTCACAGCTCTTCGGGGATGCGCGGCGGATGTGAGCGCCGCCCATGCCATTGCCGTCAACCGGCCCGCCCCGCCGCGCCCGTGACGCTACTTTGGCGCCCGAAGTCGACCGAGGAGACGGCACCATGCGGATCATGCTCACCGTGATCGGCGGGCAGGGCGATCGTGACGTCGTGATCGACGGTGACGACGACGCCACGGTGGCCAGGCTGAGCGAGGCGCTCGCCGACCGGGGAGCGCTGGCGGAGGTGGTCAGGCTGCCCAAGGCGCGGGCGCCCTACGGCCCGCCGTCCGGCGGCTCCGGGCCCCGCGTGCCCCGGCCGCGCCGGCCCGAGCGCTCCGACATGGGGCCGCCCGCCCTGTGGCGCGACGGCCGGCCGCTCGACCCGGGCGCCCCGGTCGCCGCCGTGCTGCGCGACGGCGACAAGGTCACGCTCGACGCCCGCCTGGCCAGGGCCACCGTGGTCGAGGAGCCCGGCGGGGTCGCCGAGGTGCGCGTGGTGGGCGGGCCGGCCGCCGGGGCGGTGCACCGGCTGGGGCTGGGCGTGCACGTCATCGGCTCCGACCCGATGTGCTCCGTGGCGGTCGCCGACCCGGCGCTGGCCCCGGAGGCGGCGACCGTACGCGTGACGCCGGAGGCCATCACCGTCGAGCGGGCCTGGCAGCCCCCCGGCGAGGCGCCCAAGCTCAAGCTCAAGGGGCGCTGGGCCGACGAGGTGGCCGAGCTGACGGCGCGCACGGCCGAGCGGCGGGCCGCGGAGCTGGCGGCCGGCTACGAGGAGGTCCCCGAGCTCGACGGGCGGCCGCTCACCGAGCCGGTCGAATGGCCCGACCAGGCCGTGCTGACCTGCGGCTCCTCGGTGTTCGTGCTGACCTCGATCGAGCCGAGGGACGCGCACCTGGCGCCGCGCGGCGAGGGCGGCGTCGCGTACAACCGGCCGCCGAGGTTGCGGCGGCCCGAGCCCGAGCGCACGTTCGTCCGGCCGAAGCCGCCGACCAGGAACGAGGGGATGCGGCTGCAACTGCTGGCCGCGTTCCTGCCCGCCGTGCTCGGGCTGACGCTGGCGATCGCGCTGCGGCAGTGGTACTACCTGCTCGTCGCCCTCATGACGCCGATCATCATGATCGGCCAGTGGTGGAGCGACCGCCGCCACGGCAAGAAGCAGCACAAGAAGGCCGTCAAGGAGCACGAGGAGCAGGTGCGCGCCTACGACGAGGCCGTCGAGCGGGCCCGCGCCGCCGACGAGGCCGCGCGCAGGGAGGACACCCCCGACCCCGCCCAGGTGCTGCTCACGGCCACCGGGCCGCGCAGGCGGCTGTGGGAGCGCAGGATCCACGACGCCGACGCGCTCAGGCTCCGGGTCGGGCTCGCCGACCTGCCCGCCGACCTGCAGCTGTCGGAGGAGCAGGGCGGGCCCATCGCCCCGCCGATCTGCCGCGCCGTGCCGGTGGCGCTGCCCATGCGGCGGCTGGGCGTGGCCGGCGTGACCGGGCCCCGCCCGGCCGCCACCAGCCTGGCGAGCTGGCTCGTCGCCCAGGCCGCCACCCTGCACAGCCCCCGCGACCTGGCCATCGTGGTGGTCTCCGCGCACCCCGACGCCGAACGGTGCTGGGGCTGGCTGCGCTGGCTGCCGCACTGCGCGCCGCGGGCCGGCGAGGACTGCGTGGCGCTGGTCGGCGCCGACCCCGACTCGGCCGCCCGCCGGGTCTCCGAGCTGGCCGCGCTCATCGACGAGCGCCAGAACACCGCCATCCCCGAGCTGGGCAAGATCCCCACCGGCTGGGACGACCTCGGCGGGCCCGAGAAGCCCGCCTTCTCCTCCTACGACGTGCGCCCCTACGACGTGCTGGTGATCCTCGACGGCGCGCAGGTGCTGCGCGGCCTGCCCGGCATGCCGCAGGTGCTGCGCCAGGGCCCGCGCTCGGGCGTCTACACCCTGGCCGTCGACGACGACCAGCGCCTGCTGCCCGAGGAGTGCCAGACCGTGGCCGCGTGCGGCTCCGACGGCCTGGTCGACCTGCGCGGCGGCGGCCTCGACGTGCTCGGGCCCGTCCTGGGCGACCTCGTCTCCCCCACCTGGTGCGACCGGCTGGCCAGGGCGCTGGCCCCCATCCGCGACGTGAGCAGGGACGATCCCGGCGGCAACCTCCCCGGCGCCGCGCGCCTGCTCGACCTCATGGGCATGACCGTCCCCTCCGGCGCCGCGCTGGCCGCCCGGTGGGACGACAAGGGCAGCACCGAGGCGCTGATCGGGGTCGGCCCCGACGGGCCGTTCTCGGTGGACCTCAGGCTCGACGGCCCCCACGGGCTGATCGCCGGCACCACCGGCGCGGGCAAGTCGGAGCTGCTGCAGACCCTGATCTGCTCGCTGGCGGTGGCCAACCGGCCCGACCAGCTCACGTTCGTGCTGATCGACTACAAGGGCGGGGCCGCCTTCAAGGAGTGCGTACGCCTGCCGCACACCGTCGGCATGGTCAGCGACCTCGACGGGCACCTGACACAGCGGGCCCTCGACTCGCTGGCGGCCGAGCTGCGGCGGCGCGAGCGGCTGCTGCTGGCCGCCGGGGCCAAGGATATCGAGGACTACACCGGGCCCGGGCTGCCCCGGCTGGTGCTGATCATCGACGAGTTCGCCGCGCTGGTGGCCGAGCTGCCCGACTTCGTGACCGGGCTGGTGGACATCGCGCGCAGGGGGCGGTCGCTGGGCATCCACCTGATCCTGGCCACCCAGCGGCCGGCCGGCGTGGTCACGGCCGACATCCAGGCCAACACCTCGCTGCGGATCGCGTTGCGGGTGACCGAGCCCGCCGAGTCGGCCGACGTCATCGACACGCCGGACGCGGCGCACATCTCCAAGTCCACGCCCGGCCGGTGTTACGTGCGCTCGGGGGTGGGGGCGGCGGTCGCCGTGCAGACGGCCCGGGTCGGGGGTCGCAGCCCCGTCCAGCCCGGCGGCGGGGCGGGCGGTCCGGCCGGGGGGAACCTGCGGGTGCTCGACGTGGAGTGGCGCGCGCTGGGCAAGGCGCTGCCGCCGCCACCGCGGGCGGACGAGGAGGACTCCACGACCACCGACCTCACGCTCGTCGCCGACGCCCTCATCGAGGCCGCCCGGCTGGCCGGCGTGCCGGCGCAGCCGAGCCCGTGGCTCGACCCGCTCCCCGCCCGGCTCGTCCTGGACCTGCCCGCCGGCGGGCCCCCCGGCCCGTCCGGAGAGGCGCCTGGGCCGTCCGGAGAGGTCTTCGGCGCGTCCGGCGGGGTGCCTGGGCCGTCCGGCGGGGTTTCCGCCCCTTCCGGCGGGGTGCGGGAGGTGGCGCCGCTGCCGTTCGGGGTGACCGACCGGCCGTGGGCGCAGGACCGGCAGCCGCTGGCGCTCGACGTGGCGCACGGCGGGCACCTGCTGATCGCCGGGGCCGCGCGCAGCGGCAGATCGACGGCGCTGCGCACGATCGCGGGCTCGATCGCGGCCCACGCCTCCCCTGAGGACGTGCACCTGCACGCCGTCGACTGCGGCTCGGGCGCGCTGCTGCCGCTGGTGGCCCTGCCCCACTGCGGGGCGGTGGTGACCCGCGACCAGCTCGACCGGGTGGAGCGGCTGCTGACCCGGCTGCGTACGGAGGTCGGCAGGCGCCAGCAGCTGCTGGCCGAGGCCGGGCACGCGTCGCTGGCCGAATACCGCCAGGCGGGCAACCGGCTGCCGTGGCTGGTGTTCATGCTCGACCGGTGGGAGGGCTTCGTCGCCGCGTTCGAGGGCTACGACTACGGGCGGCTGATCGAGGCGCTGCTGCAGCTCCTGCGGGAAGGGGCGGCGGTGGGGTTCAGAGGGGTGGTCACCAGCGATCGTTCCGGGCTGCTCGGGCAGGTCTCGACGGTCTTCGACGACCGCCTGCTCCTGCGGCTGTCCGACGCCACCGACTACGGGCTGGCGGGCTTCCCGCTCAAGGGGCTGCCGTCGTCCATGCCGCCGGGGCGGGCCCTGTCCCTGGGCGAGCACGGCATCGTGGAGCACCACATCGCCCTGCTGGCCGAGGACCCGGCCGGGCCCGAACAGGTCGCCGCCCTCCAGTCCCTGGCCCGCGCCGCCGCCGGAACCGCACCAGCGCCGGCGTCCGGCGGCCCCGGCGAGGGGCTCGGGGCGGGGCGGGTGCCGTGGCGGTGGGGCGGGTCGCCGCCGTTGCGGGTGGACGCGCTGCCCCTGCGGGTCACCGCCGGGCAGACGCTGGCCCTCGATCCCGGCTTCGAGCCGCCGTCGCCCCTGTGGGCGCTGGTCGGCGCGGGCGGCGACGCGCTGGCGCCGCTCGGGCTGGACCTTCAGGCGCACGGCCCGGGAGCGGTGATCGCGGGGCCGTCCCGCTCGGGGCGCTCCTCGGTGCTGGTGACGGCCGCCCGGTCGCTGATCGCCCGGGGCACGCCGGTCGTCGCCGTCGCGCCGAGGCGCAGCCCGCTGCGGGAGCTGGACGGCGCGCTGGCCGTGCTGGACGGCGACGCCACCGGCCTGGCCGACCTGGTGGCCGACCACCCCCACTACGTCGTGGTGGTGGACGACGCCGAGCTGGTCAACCCCGACGGCCCGCTGGGGACGGCGCTGGAGGAGGTGATCCGCACGGGCCGGGACGGCGACCACGGGCTGCTGATCGCCGGGGCGACGGGAGACCTGGCGGTGGCCTACCGGGGGTTCGTGGCGGAGGCGCGCAAGTCGCGTACCGGGGTGCTGCTGAACGTGCAGGGGCAGACCGACGGCGACCTGTTCTCCATCCGGCTGCCGCGCGGGGCCGGGGGCGGGCCGCAGGGGCGCGGGCTCCTGGTGACGACCGGCACGATCACCCCCGTGCAGGCGGCCCTGCCGGACGGCGCCTGACGCCGCGTCAAGTGAACAGTACGCGAAAGATCTAGCCGGGCCCTTGATCGGGATGGCAATCTAGCTGCCCGTGCGCAAGAAAACGTTTATAGCGGGCATTTGCGGCATCGCTGCCGTCCCCTTCGTCATGACCGGCGCCGCGAACGCCTCGGCCACCGCGAACACCTCGACGACCGCGAACGCCTCGTCCGCCGCCGTGAAGTACCAGCTCCCCTTCCCCTGCGACGAGCGCTGGTACGGTGACGCCAGCCTGAGCTCCAAGCACCGGTCGCAGTGGGAGATCGACTTCAACGGCACGCCGAGCGACGGCAACGCGGACCGCGGCAGGACCGTCGTGGCGGCCGCGGCCGGGACGGTGGTGATGTCGGAGTACCGCACCACGGACGGCTTCGGGAACGTCGTGAAGATCCGGCACGCCGACGGCACGGTCACGCTCTACGCCCACCTGAACTCCCGCTCGGTCGCCAACGGCGCGAGGGTGGCGCAGGGCCAGAAGATCGGCACGCTGGGCAATACGTCCGCGAAGTACAAGGGCATCATCTCCCATCTCCACTTCGAGCTGCGCAACTCGGCCGGCGCCACGCTGCCCGCCTCGTTCAACGGCTCCCGGTTCGCCTACCCCAAGGGGTGGGTCACCTCGAAGAACTGCGGCGGCGGCGGTTCGACGACGCCCAGCAGCAGGAGCAGCAGCGGCAACGGCGGCGGCTCGAACCCGTACACGGCGGAGCAGGTCTGCGGCGCCGGCTACAAGCAGATCGACTCGGCCGCGCTCGGCTCGCAGGGCCGCGTCGTCCTGCTCTACTCGGCCGCCAGCGCCAAGAACTGCGTGGTCACCCTGCGCAACCAGACCTCCGGCAAGGCCGCCATGACCGCCTACCTGGAGGTCCAGGGCCACAAGCGCGGCATCGACTCCGGCAGCTTCCAGTACTACGCCGGCCCGGTCCAGGCCAAGGCGCCCAAGACCTGCGTCAAGTGGGGCGGCTCGATCGGCGGCCAGAAGTACGACAGCCCGTTCGAGCACTGCGGCTGACGCTGACCCCGGTGTGACCGGTGGTACGCGAGGAGCCACCGGTCACACCGGGGCCAATATGCTGATGCGCGGGTCCGGAGCCGGGGAGGTGCCATGCAGACCAACAAGGATCTCTATCAAGCCCACCGCCTGATGCAGCAGCGGCTCGGCATGGCGCTCCTGCAGGCGGAGCCCGACGTGCCGGAGTCGCCGATGCGCCGGCAGAACATCGCAACCTTCGGCGGCATCCTGATCGCCATCCTGGTGATGGCCGTGTTCGGCATCTGGGGCCTGGTGCGGCCGGGCAACGCCACCAAGCTGACCGACCCCGGGCAGTTGCTGGTCGAGGAGGAGAGCGGCGCCAAGTTCGTCTACAGCGAGCAGCAGCGGCGGCTGCTGCCGGTGGCCAACTACGTCTCGGCGCGGTTGATCCTGGACACCGCCGAGATCAAGACCCGCAGCGTGACGGCGGCGTCCCTGGCCGAGTTCGCGCGGGGGCCGCTCATCGGCATCGCCGGGGCGCCCGACTCGTTGCCCGCCAAGGAGAAGCTGGTCAAGGCGCCCTGGTCGGTGTGCGTCCTGGAGGGGCCGGACAACAGCACGGGCGGGCGCAAGTCGTACACGACGCTGGTCGGCGGGCAGGACGTCGGCGGCCGGCCGGTGGGCCGGGACGCGATGGTGGTCACCGACGGGCAGCAGAGCTGGCTGATCTGGGGCGATCGCCGCATGCGGGTGAACCAGTACGGCGTGCGGGCGCTCAACGCCCGGCCCCGGCAGGTCCCGGCGGCGTGGCTGAACGCGCTGCCGGTCGGTCACGACTTCAAGGGCCCCGACGTCGCCGACCGGGGCCGGGCGGTGCGCGCGGGCGGCAAGGTGACGGCGCGGGTCGGCCAGGTCTTCACGGTGCCGCCGCTGCCGGGCACCCCGGCCCGCTGGTACGTGCTGCTCAACGACGGGCTCGCGCCGATCTCCGAGGCCCAGGCCCGCCTGCTGCTGGAGGACCCGGTGAGCAAGAAGGCCTACGGCAAGCGCCCGGCGCAGGCCATCCCGATCGACGCGGCCTCGGCCAACGCCTCACCCTCGCGCCAGACCCCCCTGGACCCCACCCTGCCCCAGACGATGCCCCGGGTGATCGACGTGCCGGGCTCGGCCCCGCTGTGCACGGTCTACCCGGACACGGTGGCGGGCTCGCTCGCGGCGAAGGTGACGGTGGGCAGCACGATGGCGATCCCCACGCCGTCCGGCTCGGCCGTGCAGGGCCAGTACGACCAGGTCCTGCTGCCGCCGGGCAGCGCCGTGGTGGCCGGCGTGCTGCCCGGCGAGGGCCAGCTCGGCGCGGTGGCGAGCGCGCTGTCGCTGATCACCGACCAGGGCGTGCGCCACCCGCTGCCCTCGGCCGACGTGCTGGGCAGGCTGGGCTACGACGCCGCGGACGTCGCCCCCGTGCCGGCCGGCATCATGCACGCGATCCCGCGCGGCCCGGCGCTCGACCCGGCCGCGGCCATGGTGCCCCTGCCCGTGGGCGGCAGATAGGGCGCGCCGACCGGCGGGCCCGCAGGCCACCCCGAGCCCACCCCAGGCGCCCGCAGGTCACCCCGAACCCGACGCAAGCGCCCCCGGGTCACCCCGGACCCGCCGCGGGCGCCGGCGGGTCACCAGCCGAACTCCGGCAGGAACGACGGCTTCTCGAGCGCACCGGACTCGAGCGCGGCCTGCTGATCCTCCCCGATGGTCATCTGCAGCGGGTCCCACGCCGTCCTGGCCTCGACGAGGTTCGGCTTGGCCGTCGGCACCGCCTGGATGCCGGGGAGGTCCTGGGCGAACTGGTTGTAGGCGATGCCCGCCGTGTTCAGGAGCAGGGAGACCTTCAGCACCAGCTTCCAGTGTTGCTGGAACACCGCGGTCGCCCTCTGGTGGAGGGAGAGCACGGCGCGCATCGCGGCCGCCTCGCCGGACGCCGCGCCCACGACGGAGATCCGCGCCGCCGTCACGAAGGCCGCGCACGCGCCCAGCACCCCCGCCATCCCGACCCAGAACATCAGGACCGCGTGGTAGGCCTGGGCCGAGCAGTTGAGCGTCTCACCGCAGGCGATCCTGTTGTCGTCGAGCTTGGCCAGGTGCCCGTCGAGCACGTTGACCTTCTCGATCCACGCCGTGTACATCTCGCCCGCCCAGTCGCCGGACTCGCCGATCTCCTTGGTCAGGCGCTTCAGCTCGGCGCGCAGGAAGGCGATGTCGCTCTGGCCGCCTTCCGGCGTCGGGTTGGCCGGCATCGGCGGACGCCACTCCTGCTGCGCCGTCTGGCGCAGGAGCGGCGATCCGGACGAGTTCGACGCCGGCCAGGTGTTGACCGAGTTGGGGTTGAGCCACTGGTCGGACCCGCGGTCCTGCTCGGCCGGGTCGCCGTTCACCATCGACATGAGCCCGACGATCGGCCACGCGTACGGCATGGCCATGGCCGCCACGGTCGCCGTCCCCAGCGCGCCGGTGAAGAGTGCCATGGAGTTCTCGTAGCCTGCCATGTCGCCCGCCTACACCTCTTCCTTGCCGATCGTCCCGGACCAAGCCTCCTCGTCCAGCCCCCAGACGCTCTCGTCCTCGCCGGCGTGCGCGCCCCGGTCGCGGTCCTTGCCGTCCTGGTTGGGGGTGGCGCCCATGCCCATCGGCGGATACATCGGCGGGACCCCCGTGTTCAGCGCCTTGGCGATGCTGCCGGGCGAGACGGGGCCCGAGGCCGCGGGTGCGGAGCTCGGGCTGCCGAAGCCGCCGTCGGGAGGGCCGACCGCCGTGCGCGGCGTGGCGAGCCGCGGGTCGAACGCCGGGGTCTCGGGGGTGCGGACCTGAGGGGCGGCCGGGTTGGGCAGGTTGGGGTTGAGGCCGGCCAGGTCGGTGCCGGTGGGCTTGTCGAGGCCGCTCAGGTCCGGCCGGGGCACCTCGGGGGTGTCGAGGCCGGGCTGCCGCAGGTCGGGGGTCTGCAGATCCGGGTTGGTCAGGTCCGGCCGGTTCAGGTCGCCGGGGTCCGGCCGATCGAGGTCCAGGTCGTCGGGGTTCACCCCGTTCCGATCCAGGTCGTTGGGGTCCAGACCGTTGGGGTCCAGACCGTTGGGGTCCAGATCATTCGGGTTCAGGTCATCGGGGCGCAGGTCGTCCGGCTTGAACTCGTTCGGGTCCAGGCCGGCCGGCTTGATCCCCTTGCCGAGGTCTCCCAGGCCGCCGTTCTTGGGCAGGTCGCCCAGCCCGGCGCCGGACGGGAGGCCGCCCAGCCCGCCCCCGGGATTCTTGATCTGCGGCATGTCGGGGCCGCCGCCCTTGGTCTTGCTGGCCTCCTCGGCCGCCTCGGTGTTGTCGGCGGCGGCCTTGAGCGTCTGCCGCCACGAGTCCAGCACGTCCCTGGCCTGCCGCAGAGCATCGGCCGCGCTGTCGCGCGCGTTGCGGTGGGCCACGTTGAGCCCGCCGCCGATGACGCCGAAGGTCAGCGTGTGCAGGTCGATGGCCCGGGTCTGGCCGCTGAGCTGCTCCAGGCCCTCCCCGTAGCCGCTGACGTTCGTGCCCAGCGTCCTGACGCTGGAGTGCCTCATCTTGAACTCGGGATCTCTGGTCCGGGGATCGAACGCACTGCCGGCGTTGCCGAAGGCGCTGGCGAAGGGATCACTGCCGGACGTGGATGAGTTGGACACGCGCCCCCCTTGTCACGTACGTCCCATAAGTTACGCCAGCCCTCCCGGCGTCGTACAGCCGACATTCGGACGGCAGGCCCAACTCCCACCAGGAGCCCAAACTTGCCCGTATACCGAGATACACCTCCGATCCGCCCCAGTGCTATGGAAAATTAACTCGATCACGTGCGACGCTAGGGACAGATGTTCACTAATGTGACCAAATAGCCTGACATGACGTGTCGGCTGGGTCAGCCGGCCACCAAGGGAGGGAGCACCTGTGGCAGAGCAGGCACAAGTAAGTCAGTCCGATCTCATCGCAGCGGTCAACCACATCGAGGAGGCCGCGACGAAGCTGCGCACCATCCAGCGCAACCTCGACACCGCGGGCGTGACCCTGAAGGCGAGCTGGGTCGGCCAGTCCGAGCACGCCTTCGACCGCGTGCACAAGCTGTGGCACCAGCGGTTCGACGTGGTCCTCACCAGCCTTCAGACGCTGGCCGAGAACATCGGCGGGAGCAACAGGAACTACGCGGCGTTCAACGAGGAGCGCGTGCAGGCGGTCAACAAGATCGACGCGCTGATCAACGCCATGCCGCCCGCCCGCTGACACTTCGCCCCACTCACGACAGGAGGCCATGATGCCCGCAGAAGACATGTTCGACATCACCAAGCTCAACTACAGCGGTCTGGACGCCGGCGAGGCCGACTTCCAGAAGGCCTTCAACGAGATGATCGAGACGCTCGAAACCCTGGAGCAGCAGCTCCTGGCCAAGGCCGCGCTCTGGGAGGGCGACGCCAAGAAGGTCTTCGACGAGGTCCGCGCGATCTGGCAGCGCGAGGCGGGTCACATGTCGACCGTCATCCACGAGCTGAAGACGAACATCAACATCACGCAGATGAACATGAGGGAGGTCGACCGGATCAACTCGATCATGCTGAACCCGAAGTAGGAGCGAGTTCGGACACGGTTGATACCGGTGGGGCCCTGAGAGCGAAGGGGGATCATGGGCGACGAGGGTGGAGTCAACCTCAGCAGGCGGGCGATCAGGGCCGCCAGGACGGACCTGGAAGAGGCCCTCGCGCTGCTGAGTCCCGACAGCGCGACCGGCGGCGACGGCGGCGACGCCAGACCCGTTTTCGCGCAGGGCTCGCCGGTGGTGCAGTTGCGCAGTGACTACGACGCCATGACCGGCTACTGGCCGGCCGCCGCGGGGTTCCAGACGAGCGCGCACCAGGCGATCACCGCCGTCACCGGGTCGTACACGAACATCGTCACGCAGGTGCAGTCCGTCATCGAGCTGCTGGAGCAGGCGCTGCGCAACTACGACGGCGTCGAGCTCGACAGCGAGGGCCACTCCCAGTCGGTGCAGGTCTGATGGCCGACTACCAGCAGCCGATCCGCCAGGAGATCGACACCAGCGAGGTCGAGTACGCCGACCTCGACCTCCTGCGCGAGAACCTGGCCAAGAACAAGCCCGAGCTGCTGCGCGAGGCCGCCTCGGAGCTCCTGACCGCCAAGCGCCGCCTGGACAACCTGGTCCAGGTGCTCGACCGGCACCTGCGGGCGCTGGACGAGCACTGGACGACGGGCAACGACTCCAAGACGGTCAAGGCCGCGCTGCGCCGGCTGCGCGGCGCCGCCGCCGACGTGTCGACCACGATCAGCAACCAGCCTCCCGACGCCGAGCAGTGCCCGGCCAACCCGTCCGGGGTCGCCCCCGCGCTGCTCCTCCAGGCGCACACCCTGTCGGTGTTCAGCGGGAAGAACCTGCCCGCCTCCGCGGACCGGGACGTCTCCGTCCTCGAAGGCGCCTTCCAGGGCGGCGCGGTCGGGACCATCGGCGGCTCGATCGGCGGCCCGCCCGGCATGGTGATCGGCGCCGTGGTGGGCACGCTGGCCGGCGGCGTGACCGCCCTGTTCACCGACGGGCCCTTCGGCAACCTCGTCGGCGACTCCAAGGAGGAGAAGGACAGGAAGGCCGCCAAGGAGCACATCAAGCTGCTCACGCAGGCCACCCATCAGAACAACCAGGCGTTCCCGGCGGAGCTGAGGACGGACATCCCGCAGTTCGGCCAGCTCGACCCGAGGCTTCCGGAGATGCCGCGCACCGGGCCCGGGTTCGACGGCACGACGCCGGCCGGCCTCAACCAGTCCTTCGACCCCGGCCTCGACGGCCTGGGCTATCCGACGGGCCAGGACGGCCTGACGGATCCGAGCCTGCACCGGATTCCCGGCGTGGGCGACGGGGGCGCCTTCCCGGGGAGCGCGCTGCCCGGCGGCTCGGGTCCCGGCTCGTTCCCCGGCGTGAACGCGGACGGGACGGGCGGGGCCGGCGGAGCCGGTGGCACCGACGGGAGCCTGCCCGGCGGCCAGGGCCCCGACGGCGCGAACCTCCCCGGCGTCCCCGGCGCTCCCGGCACGGGCCCGGACGCGCCCGCGACCTCCCTGGCGGGCCTGCCCGACCCGACCGCCCTGGCCAACCCGGCCGGGGGCAACCCGGCGTTCGGCAATCCCGCCCACAACGGCCCGGCCTTCGGCAACCCGGGCGCGGGCAACGCGTCGCCGGGCAACCAGAGCGCCACGGGGATCGGCAGCCCGTACGGCGCCGCGTACCCGGGGGGCGGCCCCGGCAGCGCCGCCGCCGGCGCGGGCGGGCGCGGCTCGGGCAACCGGTTCCCGATGATCCCGATGATCCCTCCCACCGGCGCCAGGACGGCCGCGGGCAAGGAGGAGGAGTCGGAGACGACCAGGACGACGTGGCTCTGGGAGGACGACTCGTACTTCACGAGCGACGTGCCCACCACGAACGCCTACATCACCGGTGAGTCGAAAGGCAAGGCATGAGCCGTCCCGCGGACAACGGCGCAAGCGCACCCCCCGGCCTGGAGCTGCCCAGGGACTTCCCCGGGCTCGGCGACGACGACGGCCGCGGACCGTACGTGGACCACACCGAGCTCAGGCGGGTCGTCGGGCGGCTGCGCACGGCGCTGGAGTCGCTGCGCGGCAGCGCGCCCGCCTCGATGAGCGCCACGTGGAGCGGCCCCGGGACCGTGGGCGAGGTGTCCGGGCTGGGCAACCTCGCCCCGGAGGCGGCCGGGAAGTGGGAGGTCGCCAGCGGCTTCGGATACAACATCTCGCACGCCGGCGAGGTGTTCGGCGGCAGTTACGGCCAGCTCCTGGAGTACGCCGAGAAGTGGGCGGACGCCGTGGAGAAGGCGATCACCAACTATGAGACATTCCATCGGGACAGCAGTGTGTGAGAAGCGGCGGGGTTGAGCGATGGCCGACCATTGGGAGCCGATCAGGATCTTCGACTACCTCGGCGAGAACGACCCCGGCGAGGGGACGACGCGAGACCAGGTCGTCAGCTGGCTGAACGAGGCCGACCCGGACCGGATCGAGTCCGCGGGCAAGAGCTTCGTCAACGCGGCCAAGCTGATCCGCGGTGAGGACGGCGTCCAGGGCGCCCTCATGCGGGCCGCCGAGGAGCTGTCGAGCGTGTGGCGCGGCGAGGGCGCCACCACCGCCCTGGAGAGCCTGCGCCTGCTGTACGCCAGCGCCGGCGCCCTGGGCGCCGCCATGCACGACACCGGCGCGCCCATGGAGCAGTACGCCCAGCAGGTCAGGCAGTACCGCGCCACCATGCCCGCCGACACCATCCTGGAGAACGCCGGCGGCGGCATGACGCACAACGGCGGCAACTACGGCGCCAACGGCGGATCGGGCTTCGGGACCGGGCAGCCGGGCTACACCCCGCCGCCGGTGCTCGAAGGCGACGGGGGCGGCATGACCGGCGGTCCCTCGAACGAGCCGATCTTCACCCCCGACGAGGCGGCCAGACGGCACCTGAAGAGCCTGAACGAGGAGATCGCCCGGCTGAACTCCAGCATGGCCGAGGGCCTCGCCTTCCGGCTGCCGGACATCACCGTGATGGACGTGAGCCTGCAGCAGCAGGGCGCGGTCGACGTCGGCAGCGGCAGCCGGTCGGGAGGCGGCGAGACCACGTACTGGAACGGCGGCGGCAGCGGGGCCGGCGGCACGGGCCCGGGCGGCTCGGGCAGTGGCTCCGGCGGGGCCGGCGGCACGGGCGGCGCCGGGAGCGGCGCCGGGAACAGTGGTGGCAGCGGCGCGGACGGCGGGACCGACCCGTCGCAGCGGCCCGTCCAGCCGCAGGACCCGGACGGGACCACCCCCGGCCAGGACCAGGACCAGCCCGGCAGCACGGACCCGCAGGACCCGTCCGCGCCCCGGCAGCCCGGCGACTCCTCGCAGGAGCAGCCGGCCGGCCAGGACCAGGACGCCGGAGACCAGCCGCAGGACGTGCCCGCGGTCATCGGCGACGACCGCACCCAGCTCGCGGAGAACACCCCTGCGCCCGGCCCCGGCACCTCGGCGAACCCCGGCACGAGCACGAACCCGAACGCCTGGAACCCGGCCACCACCACGACTCCGCCCCCGACGCTCACGAACCCCGTCACCGGCACGCCGTACGGCAACCAGCCGAACGGCGGCATGTGGTACGGCACGAACAGCCCGGCGGCGGCGGCCACCCCGGCGGTGCTCAGGGGCGGCGGGGTGACCGGCACGGGCTCCGGCTTCATGGCCTACCCGCCCGGCGGGGCCGCGCCGCTGTCCGGCGAGAGCGACGAGCACACCCGGGAGTACTACGACTCCGAGCGCGACATGTGGTCCGTGTCCATCGTCACGGGGCCGGACAAGCTCGGCTGAAACGCCCCGGGATATCACCCGGCCGAAGCTCCGGTAGGGCCTCCGGCCGAAGCTCGTCGGGGGCTCCGGCCGGAGCTCGTCGGCCGAAGCTCGCAGGAGGGCCGGCCTCTCTTCATCGGAGGGCCGGCCTCTCTTCATCGGAGGGCCGGCCTCTCAGCTCGTGGGAGGGGCCGGCCTCTCGCGGCCGGGGCGGGTCAGCCCTCCAGACGCTGCCGGATACGGTCGAGCTGGCCCATGAGGTCCTCGTAGGTGCGGTCGTAGGCCGCCTGCGTCTCGCGGACCTGCTCCATCGCGCCCTCGGGGTCGGCGCCGAACCGCAGCGGATTCTCCGCGCCGAACGTCTCCTCCATGATCCCGCTCATCTGCCGCTGCAGGTCGGCCACGGCCTCGTCGAAGACGAGCTTGATGCGCTCGGCGAGCTCGCCCGAGGTCAGGCGCATGGCCTTCGGGTGCAGGGTGAGGTCCTTGAGCCCGCCGTTGCCGAACTCCACCGTGACGAGCCCGTCCTCGTCCTGCGCCCGGCCGACCATCGTGACCAGGGAGGCCCGCACCTCGCCGACCCGTGCCATCTGCGCGTCGGCGTTGCGCAGAATCCTGTCGAAGTCCAGCGCGCCGAACTCCCGCTCCATCTCCCACACACCTCACATAACGCCCGGAAGCTCCTGGGCCTCAAACCCTATCCTCAGGGCCCGGCCCCGGGACCGGCCCCACGAGCGGCGCCCGAACCGTAGCCAGGGCCGGAACCGGGGCCGGTGCCGGCGCCGGGGCCCGAAGGGGAGCCGGAGCCCGGGCCCGGGTCGGCGGGGGTGATCGTCCGCTTCATCGCGATCCAGTCGAAGCCCTGGTAGCCGGGCGGCAGGCCGGTGCCCGGGTTGGGCTCGGCGTAGGAGGGGAACGCGTCGGCGTCGATGGTGACCGACTTGAAGTCGATCGCGGCGTCGCCGCCCGGGGTGATGTAGCCGAACTGGTGGTGCTTCTTCACCATCGTCGACAGCACGTCACCCCCCTCCTTCAGGGTGGTGGCGACCGAGGTGGCGAGGAAGAGCGTGGCGATGTTCACCTCGGCGGTGATGTACCGCTCCAGCAGCAGCCCCCACACCGAGGTGTTGGGCACCCGTTGCAGCCCCTTGGCGACGACGATCAGGCCGAGCGCGGCGAACCCCATGCGCAGGACCCACGTCCAGAAGCTCCGGTACGACGCCGCCACCTCGTCCAGCATGCCGCCGCCCTTGGAGATGACGTTGCGCAGCGCGCCGATCTCCCGGTGGAACTGCCAGATCCAGCGCTCGAACTCGTCGCGGTCCATGGCGATCCAGCCCTCGCGCGCCGCGTTCAGCAACTGCGGGAGGAGCTGCTTGATGCCGTCGTCGAGGCGCGAGGACATGCCGCTGTCCAGGACGCTGGCGGCCGAGGCCATGCCGGGCTCGTTGGCGAGCATCCCGCCCGCGACGGCGATCGCCGGCGACAGCCCCGCGGCCAGCTTCCCGGCCCTCTTGAGCACGTCGAGCGCCTTGTCGCCGAGCGAGGGCAGGTACGAATTGCGCCAGGCGGAGACCGCCTGCGGCGGGGCCGGATTGCCCGGCACCGGCCGGTTCGGTGTGGTCCTGGCGCGGGCCCTCGGGCCGGGGGTGCCCATCAGCCCCGGTACCTCACGATGCTCGCCTCCTCCGCGGCCCGCCAGTTGCGCCGGCAGCGGTCGAGGGTGGCCGAGCAGCTCCGCACGGCCTCCTCGGCGTCGCTGAACGTGGTGTCGAGCCAGCGGCGGAACTCCTCGTACGCGGGGGCGATCGCGAGGCCGCCGATCACGCCGAAGCCGAGCCCGTCCACGGCCGTCAAAGGCTGGAACCCGTGGATGTCCGTCATGGCCGGCAGCAGTTCCTCGTCCATCCGCGAGCGGGTGTGGGCGATGGTGGACGACGTGACGTAGATCTCCTGGCCCGGAGCTGCCTGATTATTCGACACAAACGCGATTGTTGTGCACCTTTAGCGAAGAAAGGGCGAATTGCCGTGATCTTCACAGCGGGTTCAGCGAATCGACAGCCCCCGATCCCCTCCGGTTAACCGGCTCCCGGTGGCCTGCACCTCATGGAATTCAGCGAGCACGACGTCGACAACCTGCTGAAGGAGAACGAGCGCGAACTGCTCCGCCTCGCCGACGCCTCGGCGGAGCTGCGGCACGTCATCGGCAAGGGCGAGAGCCGCAGCGGCCTGACCAGGGCGGTGGTGGACGCCGACGGCCGGCTCCAGAGCGTCACCTTCGCGCCGCGCGTGCTCCGCCTGGACGTCGCCGCCCTGGCGGAGGAGGTCGTGCAGGCCGTACGGGGGGCCCAGGAGGACCAGGACCGGCAGGCCCGCGAGCTGCTGGGCGCGGCCGGGGCCACGCCGCCCGCGCTGGAGGACGTGCAGCGGCAGTTCGCGGAGTTCCGGGAGCTGTTCGGCGCGGAGACGATCGAGCGCAACGACCGGCTGCGCCGGCTGAGCGAGCGCGACCCCCGCGACGACTACTGAGCCCCGGGCTCCGGCGCCGGCCGGACGCCTGGCGGACGCCGGGCCTGGTGGCGGCCGGACGCCTGGCGGACGCCGGGCCTGTGGCTGCCTCCCGGGCCGCTCGGGCGGGTCAGCCGGCCAGGCCGCGGATCCAGATGTAGACGTCGAGCACGCCCAGCGCCAGCGGGAACAGCGCGATGAGCAGGATCACGTCCACGATCTCGCCGGCCCGGCCCCAGAACGGCGACAACCGCCCGGACGGCAGCCACAGGCCCAGCCCGACGACCAGCATGGCCAGCCAGAGCAGGCCCATGGCGACCGCGGCGGCGGCCACGGTGCCCGCGCCCACGCTGAGCTCGACGGCCACCGCGACCAGGCCCGCCAGCCCGGTGCCGAGCAGCCAGAGCCGCTGCCCGACGCCGTGGAAGACCCGGGCGCGCAGCAGCATCACCAGGGAGAGCACCACGGCCATGGCCAGCGCCATCCAGCCCGGCGTGGTGACCAGGTAGACCAGGGCGGCGATCGCGGTCATGGCCACCCCGGTGACCATGCCGGTGGCGTACCTGCGGGCCTGGGCGGTGCGGGCGAGCACGCCCTCGCTGTCCAGCCGCTGGTTGTCGGCGCGCAGCTCCTCGGCGCTGGTGGGCAGGGTCGGCAGCGGCACCCGGGCGATCTTGAAGGACAACGAGGGGATCAGCGGGCTGAGGGAGATGAGGATGGTGACCGCCATGGCGGCCGTGCCCGCGGCGGGCACGCCGAACACCATGACCACGGCCGCCGCCATCGCGCCCACCACCGTGGCGATGGCCGTGCCGAGGAAGCCCGCCACGCCGTCGGCGATCACCGTGCCGCCGATCGTGGCCACCAGCGCCGTGCAGGTGAGCGCGGCCAGCAGGTGCGGCGCGCCGACCCCGGCCAGGGTGGAGCCGCTGACCAGGCCGTACAGGCCGGCGACGAAGGCGTACGGCAGCGCGGCGTACCCGACGAGCGCGCCCGCCGAGGAGTCGCCCACCGCCCGCGACAGGGCCGCGCCCACGCCGACCAGCAGCACGGCCAGGATGCCCGCGACCACGGTGATGCCCAGCGGCGCGCTGCCCGACAGCACCAGCCCGGGGACGCCGAGCGCGAGCAGGATGGCCGCCGCGCCGGTGCCCATGGCCTTGGTGTGGCGGGACTCCCACGTGCCGCTGCTCTCCTTCACGCCGGTGGCCACCACGTCCGCCACGTCGTCGTACAGGGCGGGCGGCAGCGTGGCCTCGCGCGGGCGCAGGTACAGCAGCTCCCCGTCGAGCACGCCGAGGGAGGAGAGCGTCTGGCCGAGGTCGAACGGCTCGCCGCCCAGCCGCTGCAGCACCCAGCCGGGCGAGCCGGCGTCGCCGCCGCCCTCGCCGACCGCGCGCAGCAGCCCGGGCAGCACGTGGGGCAGCGGGATGTCGGCGGGCAGCGCGAGGTCCACGCGGCGGCGCGGCGCGACGATCGTGACGTGGCACAGCGGCGCCAGCGGCGTGCGCGGCGCCGGCTGCGCCTGCGGGTGCGGCATCCCGGGCGGCGGCGCCCCCGGCGGCACGGCTCCCGGTGGCACGGCTCCCGGTGGCACGGCTCCCGGCGGCACCGCACCGGGCGGCATCGCTCCCGGCGGCGTGGGACGCATCGGCTGCATCGGCTGATGGGCGAGCGAGGTCACGGCCACTCCAGGTCCGGCTGGCAAAATCCGACATGCCGAACATATAGGGACGGTAGGTCTGGTAAGAAAGTGTTTCAGGTGACAGGAGGGTTGTCCGGTCCGTGAGCATTGTTGTCGTACGACGTCCCGAGCGCCGTCCCAGCCCCAAACCACCGCGCGGGGAAATCCTCCTCGAATCGCCGCCGGAAATTCCGGAGGTGCAGCCCGCCGGGCTCATGGGCGTCCTCATGTACGTCCCGATGCTCGCCGGCGGCGCCGCCATGGCGCTCATGTTCACCGCGGGCGGCAACTCCAGCCCCATCATGTACGTGGCCAGCGGCCTGTTCGCGGTCTCCATGCTGGGCATGACCATCGGCCAGTTCGGCCGCAACGCGGGCGAGCGCAAGAACCGGCTCAACGGCCTGCGCCGCGACTACTTCCGCTACCTGTCCCAGATCCGCAAGCGGGTCCGCAAGGCGGCCGTCCAGCAGCGCGAGGCGCTGGAGTGGAGCGGCCCTGCCCCCGACACGCTCTGGTGGGTGGCGATGGGCCCGCGCCTGTGGGAGCGCCGCCCCCGTGACGAGGACTTCGCCACCGTACGCCTGGGCGCCGGCGTGCAGAAGCTGGCCGTCCAGCTCATCCCGCCGGACTCCAAGCCCATCGAGGACCTGGACGCGCTGACCGCCGGCGCGCTGCGCCGGTTCGTCCGGGCCCACGCGACCGTCGCGGGGCTGCCCATCTCGGTCGCGCTCAACTCCTTCGCCCGCATCCGGCTCGGCGGCGACCCCCGCGCCGCGCGCGCCCTGGTGCGCGCCGTGATCGCCCAGCTCGTCACCTTCCACTCCCCCGACGACATGCGGATCCTCGTGTGCGCGGGCAAGGAGTGGATGCCGCACTGGGACTGGGTGAAGTGGCTGCCGCACGCGCTGCACCCCGAGGAGATGGACGCGGCCGGCCAGGTGCGGCTGATGGCCGAGAACCTGGCGTGGCTGGACGGCCTGGTGGGCGACGAGCTCAAGGAGCGGGCCAGGTTCCGGCCTGGCTCGGCGGCCGAGGCGCTGCCGTACTACGTGGTGATCGTGGACGGCGGGCAGGTGCCGCACGACTCCCAGCTCGGCACCGACGCCATCCAGGGCGTCACCGTCATCGACCTGTCGGACTCGACGGGGCCGGTCGAGGAGGCCGGCACGCTGCGCCTGGAGGTGCAGCCGGACGGCTTCCACATGGTCAAGATCGACCACGCGGGCAAGCGGTCCGCCACCCGGCTGGGCGACCCCGACAAGCTGGACTACCCGCGCGCCGAGGGCCTGGCCAGGCAGCTCGCGCCGCTGCGGGCCTCGGTGGGCTCGGGCGGCGAGGCGCAGGACGTGCTCGGCGCCAACACCACACTGACCGACCTGCTCGGGGTGGGCGACGCGGCCCGGCTCCAGCCCGCGGTCACCTGGCAGCCCAGGGCCGGCCGCAACCGGCTGCGCGTGCCGATCGGCCTCGGCGCCGACGGCCGGGTGGTCGAGCTGGACATCAAGGAGTCGGCGCAGGGCGGCATGGGCCCGCACGGCCTGGTGATCGGCGCGACCGGCTCGGGCAAGTCGGAGCTGCTGCGCACCCTCGTGCTCGGGCTGGCCATCACGCACTCCCCCGAGATCCTCAACTTCGTGCTCGTCGACTTCAAGGGCGGCGCCACGTTCCTCGGCCTGGAGACGCTCACCCACGTCTCCGCCGTCATCACCAACCTGGAGGACGAGCTCCCCCTGGTCGACCGCATGCACGACGCGCTGCACGGCGAGATGGTGCGGCGGCAGGAGCTGCTGCGCGCGGCCGGCAACTACGCCTCGCTGCGCGACTACGAGCGCGCCCGCGAGCAGGGCGCCGACCTGCGCCCGCTGCCGACGCTGTTCATCGTGCTGGACGAGTTCAGCGAGCTGCTGGCGGCCAAGCCGGAGTTCGTCGACCTGTTCGTGATGATCGGCCGGCTGGGCCGTTCGCTCGGCGTGCACCTGCTGCTCGCCTCGCAGCGGCTGGAGGAGGGGCGGCTGCGCGGGCTGGACACGCACCTGTCGTACCGGATCGGCCTGCGGACGTTCTCGGCCATGGAGAGCCGGGTCGTGCTGGGCGTGGCGGACGCGTACGAGCTGCCGTCCGCCCCCGGCAACGGCTACCTGAAGTTCGACACCACCGGCATGACCAGGTTCAAGGCCGCCTACGTCTCGGGCGCCCACCACGACGACCCCGCCCAGGGCGCCGTGCCGGGCGACCCGGCCGCCGTGCGCGAGGTCGTCGAGTACGGCCCCGCCCACGTGCCGCTCCCCGAGGTCACCACCCCGGTCGCCACCGACGAGGAGCCGGAGGACGACGAGCCGGCCGGCGGCAACCAGCGCAGCCTGCTGGACGTGGTGGTCGGCCGGCTGGCCGGGCACGGCCCCGCGGCGCACCGCATCTGGCTGCCCCCGCTGGCCGAACCGCCCACCCTGGCCCACCTGCTGCCGCCGCTGTCGGTCACCCCCGAGCACGGGCTCACCACGGCCGGCTGGCAGGGCCGGGGCCGGCTGCAGGCGGTCGTCGGCATCATCGACAAGCCCTTCGAGCAGCGCCGTGACCCGTTCTGGCTGGATCTGTCCACCGGCGGCGGGCACGTCGGCGTGGCCGGCGGCACGCGCAGCGGCAAGAGCACCGTGCTGCGCACCCTGGTGGCGAGCATGGCGCTGCTGCACGACCCGCGCGAGGTGCAGTTCTACTGCCTCGACTTCGGCGGCGGCTCGCTGTCCTCGCTGGAGGGCCTGCCGCATGTGGGCGGCGTGGCCGCCCGCCTCGACGGCGACCGGGTGCGCCGCACCGTGGCCGAGGTCAGCGGCATCCTGGAGCAGCGCGAGCGGAGCTTCGGCGAGCACGGCATCGAGTCCATCGCGGCCTACCGTCGGCTGCGCGAGGAGGGCACGATCGAGGGCGACGGCTGGGGCGACGTGTTCCTGGTCGTGGACGGCTGGCTGACGCTGCGGCAGGAGTTCGACTCGCTGGAGCCGGTCATCACCGACATCGCCGCGCGCGGGCTCGGCTACGGCGTGCACGTCGTGGCCGCGTCCAACAAGTGGTCAGAGTTCCGGCCCAGCATCCGCGACCTGCTCGGCACCAAGATCGAGCTCAAGCTCGGCGACGCGTACGAGTCGGAGATCAGCAGGAAGAAGGCGCTCGGGGTGCCCGAGGGCACGCCGGGACGCGGGCTGACCAAGGACGGCTTCCACTTCCTGTCCGCCCTGCCCAGGATCGACGGCGTGCAGAACGCCGCGGACCTGGCAACCGGGGCGCGCGGGCTGGTGCAGGCCGTCCGCGAATCCTGGCAGGGCCCGCCGGCGCGGCCGGTCAGGCTGCTGCCCGCCGTGCTGCCCGCCGCCGCGCTGCCGGACGACCCCGACCGGATCCCGATCGGCATCGACGAGACCGCGCTGGCCCCCGTGGCGCTGGACTTCGACGCCGACCCGCACTTCATCGTGCTCGGCGAGAACGAGAGTGGCAAGTCCAACCTGCTGCGCCTCATCTCCGAGGGCATCGTGGCCAGGAAGCAGCCCAGCCAGGCCATGCTCATCGTGATCGACTACCGGCGCGCGCTGCTCGACTCCGCCGCGACCGAGCACCGCATCGGCTACGCCGCCTCCAGCGCCGCCGCCGCCGAGCTGATCAACGACGCCAGGGGCGCCCTGCTCAACCGCCTGCCCCCGGCCGACCTGACGCCGCAGCAACTGCGGGAGCGCAGCTGGTGGACGGGCTCGGACCTGTACGTCGTCGTCGACGACTACGACCTCGTCGCGACCTCGTCCAACCCGCTGCTCCCCCTGGTCGAGCTGCTGCCGCAGGCCCGCGACATCGGCCTGCACCTCGTGCTCGCCCGCCAGATGGGCGGCGCGGGCCGGGCCATGTTCGACCCCGTCATCCAGCGGATGAAGGACATGGCCACGCCGGCGCTGCTCCTGTCCGGCAACAAGGACGAGGGCATGCTGTTCGGCAACATCCGGCCCCAGCCCCTCCCCCCGGGGCGCGGCCAGCTCGTGGACCGGCGGCACGGCTCGCGCCTGATGCAGACGGCGTTCCTGGGCGCGGACGAGCCGGGCCAGAAGTGATCGTGAGAGGGAACCGCGATGGCAGATCTTGAGGCGCACTACTCGGCGCTGGACAGGTGCCGCACGGCGATCGGCGCGGCCGCGGGCAACTACCTGGCCACTCTGGTGGACCGCAACCCGGGAGAGATCACCTACGACGACGCCGGGGAGCTACGCAACAACCGGACCCCGGTCAAGGCCGAGACGTTCGGCGACCTGGCCGAGTCCGGGGGCCTGGCCACGGCCGCGAACGACGTCTGGGACGCCATCCTCGGCGAGATGGACCAGGCCCGCAGGAAGCTGGCCGACACCGAGCGCGCGCTGAACACCGTGGAGGAGAACCTCCGCGCGGCGCACAGGGCCACCTCATGAGCGTCGGGCACCTGCCGGGCGGCGCGGAGCTCGACGAGATGTTGCGGAAGGTGAAGGGCGACCCGGGCGCCATCGACACCCTGGCGACCGCGTGGCGCGCCGTGTCGGGCGACGTCGACGAGTTCGCCCGCGACCTGTCGGCGGCCGTGCAGGTCGTGGACGACGCCTGGAAGGGGCGCGCGGCCGACCAGTTCGACACGTACATGAACAAGTACCAGGTCGCGGCGGGCGACCTGAAGTCCGCGCTGTCCAGCGCCGCCTCCTCGCTCGGCACGGTGGCCGGCGCCCTGCGCGAGTCGCACGCCGAGATCGCCTCGATCTGCCGCGACCTCGCCACCAACGCCGCCGCGTACGAGACCACCTACCGCAGGGAGCATCCCGACGCCACGCAGGAGGACGTGGACGCGAAGCTGGCCGAGCTGGTCACCCGGGCCAAGGCCGACGCCCGGCCGTGGGTGAACTCCGCGGCCGAGGCCGTGCGCAAGGCCAAGGAGGACATCAACCGGTTCCTGGGCGAGCGCGGGCTCAGCTTTCTCGGCATTCCCGACGTGTCCACCCAGACGTTCACGCCGGAGCGGGGGAAGACGACCGGCTGGGAGCCGGAGCCCGCCTACCAGGAGCGGGACCGCACCTCGCTGCAGACCCAGGGCGGCACCGGCCGCCAGATCGGCGACGGCGGTGGCGGTGGCGGCGGCGGTGGTGGCGGCGGCTTCGGCGGGTACGGGTCGAGCGGCCCGCCCCCGGCCGTCAAGCCGTCGGGAGAGGTGCAGGCGTGGATCAGGCAGGCCATCGAGATCCTGGAGCGGCACGGCGTGCCGCGCTCCAAGATGAACCCCGATGACATCGCGGTGATCATCCAGCACGAGTCCAGCGGCAACCCCCACGCCATCAACAACTGGGACTCCAACGCCGCCAAGGGCACGCCGTCCAAGGGGCTGATGCAGACCATCGACCCGACCTTCAACGCGTACTCGCTGAAGGGGTACAACGACATCTGGAACCCGGTGCACAACATCATCGCCGGGGTGCGGTGGGCGATCTCGGAGTACGGGTCGGTGTCGAACGCGCCCGGCATCGTCAAGCTCCAGAACGGCGCCGATTACGAAGGCTACTGACCAGCGCGCGCCCGCCGGCGACGGGCCAGGCCCGGACGGCTGGTCCGGGCCCGGGAGAAGGGTCAGCCGCAGTTGGCGTAGCCGGTGCTGGTGCGCCCCGAGCCGACGTAGCCGGAGACCTTCACGCACTTGCCCTTCGCGGCCAGCTTGACCGGCCCCGCGTAGTACTCGAAGCTGCCGTTGTCCGACGCGCTGCCGCCGCCCTGCACGTCCAGGGTGACGCCGACCGGGGTGCTCTTGCCGACGTCCGCGGTCTTGATGGTGACGGCGCAGTTCTGCCCGGTGCTGTTGTTCCAGAGCTGGTACGTCACGCCGCCCGAGAACGGGCTGGACCGCTGGACGCTGAAGCCCGGCCCGCAGACCGACGTCGGCGTGTGCGGGTTCCTGACCGGCGCCGCGGACGTCTTCGACGGCGTCGGCTTGGCGGTCGTCCTGGTGGGCGTGGGCTTGGCCGTCGTCCTGGTCGGCGTGGGCTTGGCCGTCGTCCTGGTCGGCGTGGGCTCCGGCTCCCGGCTCGGCTCCTTCGTCGGCTCCTTGGTGGGCTCCTGGGTGGGCTCCTTCGTGGGCTCCTTGGTCGGCTCCTGGGTGGGCGTCTTGCTCGGCGGCACCGTCTTGGTGACGGTCGCCGTGGGCTTGCTCTTCTTCCTGGTCGGGCTCGGCTGCGCGGTGGTCGCGGGCGGCGGTGGCGGCGTGGTCGGCACCACGACCGGCTGCGACGGGAGCGGGGCCGGGGTGGTGGGCGCCGTGGTCAGCTCGGGCACGGCCGGCGAGTTCGACGCCCACTCGGTGGGCAGCACCAGCGGGCCGACCTCCGAGTCGTCCGGGGCGGCCGAGGTGGCCCACGGGACCGTGGGCTCGGGCTGCGCCTGCTGCGGGTTGGTCCCGACCGGGTTGGAGCCCTGCGGGACCGGGGTCACCGAGGCGCTGGCCGGGACCGGCACGCCGATCGCGTTGTCCTCGGCCGCCGCGGCGGCGGGGTTGACCTGCTGCAGCTTGACGTACCGGTTGGCGCCCCACAGGCCGACCACCGCGATGAGCGTGACGGCGGCCAGCGCGGCGATCAGCGCCACCGGGAAGCCGCGGCGCGGCGTCTGGGCGGCCCCGCCGGGCGCCGCGGTCACCTCCAGCCTGATGTGGTGCGGCGGGTGCGGCTCGGGCTCCGGCGGGCCCCACATGCCCGACTCGGGCTGCTGCGGCGCGGGCGGCATGGCCATGCCCTGCATCGGCGGCGGCCCCTGCGGCCCCGGTACGACCGGCCCCTGCTGGGGCGGGCCCTGCATCGCCGGACCCTGCATTCCCGGACCCTGCGCCCCGGGGCCCTGCATTCCCGGGCCGGGCACGATCGGGCCCGGCATGGGAGCGCCCTGCACCGGAAGACCCGGCACGGGCGGCGGCCCCTGGATCACCGGCCCCGGCATCCCGGGCGGCGGCGGTCCCTGCATCCCGGGACCAGGAACCGGGCCGGCCTGGTTCGGCCCGGAGTGAACCGGACCGGCGGCGTTCGGCCCGGACTGCGCCGGGCCGGCGGTGGCCGGGGTGGGCTTGGGGGGCTCGGGGCGGGCCGGGTCCGGCTGGTGGGGGACGGCCTTGACGGGGACGCCCTCGATCGGGCCCGCGGCGATCGCGGCCGGCCGGGGCGCGGCCGGCCGGGGCCCGTTCGCGTCGCCGAGGACCTGCATCAGCGCGCTGTACGTGGTCGGCCGCTGCCCGACCTCCTTGGCCAGGGCCGACAGCAGCACCCTGCGCATGGGCTCGGTCTCGATGCCGACCTCGGGCTCGGCGTTCAGCACCGCCTCGCGGTCGGCGAACGGCGGCCGCCCGGTCCCGGCGAACACGACCGTGGCGGCCCAGGCGTACACGTCGGCGTACGGGCCGTACTGCAGCCCTTCGAGCTGTTCCGGAGCCTGGTAGCCGGGCTCGCCGGCCGGCTCTCCGACGGCGGCGTCGGTGACCCTGGGCCCTTCGGCGGCGAGGATGACGTTGTGCGGGGTGAGCGAGCGGTGCGTCAGCCCCGTGAGGTGCACGGCCGACAGCGCGGTCAGGATGCCGACGGCGACCCGCTCCAGCGCGTCCCCGGTCAGCGGCCCGTCGTCGGCCACCGTCTGGGCCAGGCTCTTGCCTTCGACGTGCTCGCGCACGATGTACGGCCGGTCGTCGAGGAACCCGGCGTCGAGGACCCTGGCCACGTACGAGCTGGAGACCCGTTTGGCTCCGAGGTGGTCGGTCAGCGCGTCGGGACCGGGCTCCGGCACGGCGGGGAGCAGTTTGACGGCCACCAGGGGCGCGTCGTCCGACTCCCGTCCGAGGAAGACTTCTCCCCTCGGGCCCTCTCCCAGCAATCCGACAATGCCATAGGCGCCGATCCGCTCTGGATCACCAGGGCGCAAAGGGTGCATGCCTAACCTTTCACCAACAGAGCATGATCGAACGACATTCAATCAGATCTGTCACACAAACATCAGGCGTTTCACCGCTTACCCGACAATTCACGCGGCCTTTTCCTTGCAGATCCAGTGAAGTCGATCAATCGGCCCGCCCCGGCCGCCATCCCCGGCGCCGGCCCATCGGGATCATCGCGCGCGCCACGGCCACCAGCAGCGCGACCCCCAGCGCGCACCCGGCGACGAGCAGGGCCAGGTTGACCGCGTCCCGGTCCACGGGCGCGGGCCTGGCCACGGTGCCGGGCGGCAGCGCGGCGGGCGGCGGGGGCGCGACCACGGGCGCGTCGGCCGGCTCGAAGGGCAGCACCGCGCTGAGGGCCAGCATGGGGTTGATCATCCCGGCGCCCTTGCCGTCGCCGCTGGCGCCGTCGGCCGTGGCGATGATGCGCCGGCGCACCTGGGCCTGGTCGAGGTGCGGGAAGCGGGCCCTGATCAGCGCCGCCAGCCCGGACACGTACGGGGTGCCGTAGCTCGTGCCGTCGAGGTCCCTGTTGTAGGAGCGGCCCGGCCACGTGGAGGTGACGTCCTGGCCGGGGGCCAGCACCGAGACGGGTGTCTTGAGGTTGGAGAAGTCCGACAGCGACCCGTTCGGCCCCACCGAGCCGACCGCCAGCACGCCCTCGTAGCTGCCCGGGTAGGCGGGCACGGAGGTGCCGTCCTCCTTGTCGATGTTGCCGGCCGCGGCCACCACCACGGCGTCCTTGGCCAGGGCGTAGTCCACGGCCGCCTTGAGCGCGGGCTGGTCGGTGGTCGAGATCGACACGTTGATGACCGAGGCCCCGTGGTCGGCGGCGGCCTTGATGGCGGCGATCAGCAGCTTGGGGTCGCCGTCCCGCTCCGACTTCGTCTGCTTGTACGACAGCAGCCGCGCCGCCGGCGCCATCCCGTAGAACAGCACGCCCTCGGTGTACTGGGCGCCGATGATGCCCGCGACGGCGGTGCCGTGGCCCACGCAGTCGCGGTAGCCGGTGCCGGTGAGGTCGGCCTTGCCCGCCAGGCGGATCTGCGGATGGTCCAGCTCGACGCCGCTGTCGATGATCGCCACCTTGACGCCCGCGCCGGTGGACAACGACCACAGGCGGCGGGGGTCGATCCGCTTCTGCGCCCACGACTCGCCCACCTGCATGGTGCCGCGCTCGGGCGAGCAGTCGGCATCGGAAGAGGAGGTCCCGGCGCTCGCGGAGGCTCCAATGACGGAGATGGAGCTGCCGGAGGTGGAGGCGGGGACGACGGCGGGCGCCAGGGGGATCTGCAGGGCGAGCACGCTCGCCACGAGGGCGCGACCAATCATGGCGGAAAAGCGTAGCCTGCCCGATCAACCGGCTTACCGGTTACCGGTTACCGGTTACCGGCGCCGGCGCCGGCGCCGGCGCCGGACGAATGCCGGACGCAGCCGAACGAAAGAAGCCCCGGCGCCTCGGCCAGGGCCTCTCCCGTTGCTCATTTCGTGGCGGACTCGATGTTCTGCCGGTACTGGCCGATGACCCGCGAAGCCTCCTGCAGCTCCTCGGTCATCCGCTGGAACGCCGTCCGGTAGTTCTGCCACGCCTGCTGGAAACGCTGCGCGCCGGGGCCCGTCCACGCGGTGCCGACCTTGGAGGCCTCGCGGTCGAGCGCGGTCATCGTGGTGCGGACCGCCTCCGACTGCTGCGTGAACTGGGTGGACATCTGCTGCATTTCCTGCGGGTCTCCGCCGAGCATGCTCTGACCCATGCCTACCTCCTGGGAACCTGTGAAAGCGCCCTCACCCTAAGGAAGGGGCACCGGCCGTCGCCGCCGTTATGCCGAGCGGCTATGGTCTACCCGAGGAATGTTCGGATCGCGTGGGGGCGTCATGCGCGAGGTCGTGGTGACCGGCGGCGGGACCGGGATCGGCTACGCGATCGCCGGCGCCTTCGCCGCGCTCGGCGACCGCGTCACGATCACCGGCCGCCGCGAGCCCGTGCTGCGCGAGGCCGCCGCGAAGCTGAACGCCGCGGCCGCGGGCCCCGAGGTGTCCTGCGCGGCGTTCAACGCCGCCAGCCCCGTGGCGGTGCGCGAGGCGCTCGGCAGCCTGCCCGAGCGGGTGGACGTGCTGGTCAACAACGCCGGCGGCAACACCAACATCGACCGCAGGCAGTCCGGCGAGCTGATGGACGTGGCCGAGGCGTGGTGGGCCAACCTCAACGCCAACCTCATGTCGGCCGTGCTCGTCACGACCGCGCTCGCGCCGCGCCTGGCCGAGGGCGGCCGGGTCGTCTCGATCGGCTCGATCGCCGCCAGGGGCACCGGCTCCGGCTCGTACGGCGCCGCCAAGGCCGCCCTGGAGTCGTGGACCGCCGACCTGGCCGCCGAGCTGGGCCCCCGCGGCATCACCGCGAACGTCGTCTCCCCCGGCCTCGTCCTCGACACCGAGTTCTTCAGGGGCCGCCTCACCGAGGAGGGCATCAGGGCCCGGGTGGAGAACACACGCAACGGCCGCCCCGGCAGCCCCGCGGACGTGGCGGAGACCGTTGTCTTTCTGGCCTCCCCCGGTGCGGGTCACCTCACGGGGCAGGTGCTCCATGTGAACGGCGGCGCGTACCTGGGCCGCTGAACCCCTAGCAGGAAGGACTGAGGTCGGTGCGGAAGGTTCTGATCGCCAACCGCGGCGAGATCGCCGTAAGGGTGGTCCGCGCGTGCCAGGACGCGGGTATCGGCAGTGTGGCGGTCTACGCCGACCAGGACCTCGACGCCCCGCATGCCAGGCTCGCCGACGAGGCGTACGCGCTGGGTGGGCAGTCGCCCGCCGAGACCTATCTCGACATCGGCAAGCTCATCGACGTCGCGCGCCGCTCGGGCGCCGACGCCGTGCACCCCGGCTACGGCTTCCTGTCCGAGAACGCCGACTTCGCCCAGGCCGTCATCGACGCGGGCCTGATCTGGATCGGCCCGCCGCCGGCCGCGATCGCCGCGCTCGGCGACAAGGTGCGGGCCAGGCACATCGCGCAGAAGGTCGGCGCGCCGCTGGTCGCGGGCACCAAGGACCCGGTGGCGGACGTGGCCGAGGTGGTGGCGTTCGCGGAGGAGCACGGGCTGCCGATCGCGATCAAGGCCGCGTACGGCGGCGGCGGGCGCGGCATCAAGGTGGCGCGCCGCCTGGAGGAGGTCGCCGAGCTGTACGAGTCGGCCGTGCGCGAGGCGGTGGCCGCGTTCGGGCGCGGCGAGTGCTTCGTCGAGCGCTACCTCGACCGGCCCCGCCACGTCGAGACGCAGTGCCTGGCCGACCGCGAGGGCAACGTGGTCGTGGTCAGCACCCGTGACTGCTCGTTGCAGCGCCGCCACCAGAAGCTGGTGGAGGAGGCGCCGGCGCCGTTCCTGTCGGAGGAGCAGCTGGCCACCCTCTACTCCAGCTCCAAGGCCATCCTCAAGGAGGCCGGCTACGTCGGGGCCGGCACCTGCGAGTTCCTCGTCGGCCAGGACGGCACGATCTCCTTCCTGGAGGTCAACACCCGGCTCCAGGTCGAGCACCCGGTCACCGAGGAGGTCTCGGGGATCGACCTCGTACGCGAGATGTTCCGGATCGCCGACGGCGAGACCCTCGGCTACGGCGACCCGGTGCTGCGCGGCCACTCGATCGAGTTCCGGATCAACGCCGAGGACGCCGGGCGCAACTTCCTGCCCGCCCCCGGCACGCTGACCACCATGCGCCCGCCCTCGGGGCCGGGCGTGCGGCTCGACGCCGGGTACGAAGCGGGCATGACGGTCCCGGGGACGTTCGACTCGCTGGTGGCCAAGCTGGTCGTGACCGGCCGGACGCGGCAGGAGGCGCTGGAGCGCTCGCGGCGGGCGCTGGCGGAGTTCGAGATCACCGGGATGCCGACGGTGCTGCCGTTCCACCGGGCCGTGGTGGCCGATCCGGCGTTCACGTCGGCGCCGTTCTCGGTGCACACGCGGTGGATCGAGACGGAGTGGGACAACCCGGTGCCGCCGTACGACGGGGACGTCGCGGCGGACGAGGGCGCCGGCCGGGAGACGGTGACGGTGGAGGTCGGCGGCAAGCGGCTGGAGGTGGTCCTGCCGGCGGGGCTGGGCACGTCCGGCGCCGCGCCCGCGGCGGGCAAGGCGCCCAGGCGGGCCGGCGGCAAGGCCAAGAAGTCCGCCTCCGGCGGCGACGCGCTGGTCAGCCCGATGCAGGGCACGATCGTCAAGGTCGTGGCCTCCGACGGCGACGTGGTCAGCGAGGGCGACACGGTGGTCGTCCTGGAGGCCATGAAGATGGAGCAGCCGCTCGCGGCCCACAAGTCGGGCACGGTCACGGGGCTGACGGCGGCGATCGGCCAGACCGTCACCTCCGGCGCCACCATTTGCGAGATCAAGGACACCTGATCAGGGCCCATCCTTGGGGCGGTTCGCCCGCCCTTGGGATGGATTCGCCCACTGTGTGGTCAAGGACGCGCACGTTGGGGGCGTGCAGGGGGGACGTGACGGCTCCTTGACCGGTGATCGACCCGGTCGTCGCACAAACGGGGCCGACCTTTCGGCTCCGATGTGCTCTTGCACGTCCCCGGACGGGTAGCGTGCGATTGAGGAACTTTGCCGACCGCCCATTCGTCCTCAAGGGCGAAGGAGGCTTGCTGCCAATGACCCATTCGCTGCGCCGAGCAGGGGCCGCGTTCGCGGCTCTGATCGCCGGTCTCATCGTCGTTCTTGCGCTGTCCCCTGCCGCCAACGCGGCGGCTCCCCCGGATGCCAACTCGGTCGTTTCGTCATGGAAGAGGGACCCGCTCTACGTTCAGCCGGGCTCGCCACTGACGACCGTCCAGCAGAGTGAGATCCGTGACGCGCTGGAGGGGGCGAGCAGCAAGATCTACGCTGTCGCGCTGCCTGACGGCACGATCAACGACTCCAACGTGGCGTCCTTCATGTCCAGCCTCAACTCCGCGATGAAGGCCCAGAGCGGCCCTTCGTCCACCTATGCCGTGCTCGACGGCACGACGCTCTACGCCGCCTCCGACTCCATCCGTCGGCCCGGCCTGGCGGGCCAGCTGGCCAAGCTGTCCACCACCGCCAACAGCGGTGACGTCGTCGCCGGCATGAAAGACTTCACCAACCGCGTCGACATGGCCGTCAAGGGCGACCGTTCCGCCCTCGACTCCGGCAGCCAGGCCAACCCCGGCGCCGGCGGCACCGCCGCCCTGATCACCCTCGGCGCGCTGGTCCTCGTCGGCGGTGGCGGCTACTTCCTCTACTCCAGCAACAAGAAGAAGAAGCGCGCCATCCAGGAGGCCAAGGACCTCGCCGCGGTCAAGCAGACCGTCGAGGAAGACGTCACCAAGCTCGGCGAGGAGATCACCGCCCTCGACACCGACGTGACGCTGGCCGGCCAGGGCGGCTCCCACATCGACGAGTGGCAGACGGCTCTCGACTCCTACGAGAAGGCCAAGACGCAGCTCGACAACGTCCAGCGCGCCGACCAGGTGCGCGAGGTCACCCAGACGCTCGAAGACGGCCGCTACGCGCTGGCCGTGGTGAAGGCCAAGGTCAACAACGAGCCCGTGCCCGAGCGGCGCGCGCCCTGCTTCTTCAACCCGCAGCACGGCCCGTCCGTGCGTGACGTCCGCTGGGCCCCGCCCGGTGGCGCGGTGCGCGACGTGCCGGCCTGCAAGATGGACGCCGAGGCGGTCGAGCGCGGCTTCGACCCGCAGATGCGCGAGGTCATGATCGACGGCCAGCGCCGGCCCTACTACGACGCGGGCCCGGCCTACCAGCCCTACGCCTACGGTTACTACGGCGGCTTCGGCGACGTCATGACCGGCATGTTCATCGGCACCATGATGGGCAGCATGCTCAGCGGCGGCTTCGGCTACGGCGGCTACGGCGCCGGTTACGCCGAGGGCTACGCCGACGGCGGCGGCGACTTCGGCGGCGGCGGCGACGCCGGTGGCTGGGGCGACTTCGGCGGCGGCGGCGGCGACTTCGGCGGTGGCGACTTCGGCGGCGGCGACTGGTAGTCCCCGCTGCTGGCTGACGCCGGTCTGAACTGACGACCAGAGCCTCAGATCATGACGAAAGTCGTGATCTGGGGCTTTTGTCATGTCGGCACCGGCCTCCGGCTTTCTATCAAGTGATAGAACACGGCGGCGAGGGCATATGACGGTCAAGCGGGCCAAGCCCGGCCCCAGGGCCGAGGAGCGGCGGGACCGGCTGATCGCGGCGGGCTATCGCGCCATGGTGCGCTCCGGTCTCGAAGGGGCGCGCACGCGCGACGTCGCCGCCGAGGCCGGCATCACCGTCGCCACCCTGCACTACGCGGCGAAAACGGCCGGCCCGCGCGCCGGCGCCGTCCTGAACGACGCCCTCCACCGGCTGTTCGCCCTCACCTGAACCCCGCACCCGGCGTGGCGGGGACGGCCGCGGGGAGCCTAGCTTCCCCACACCCCCTGGTTGGGGACCTCCCGGCCCCCGGGCCCCCAACGTTGACCGGCTTCGGGCAAGCAACGTGAATGCCCCAGATTGCGGCCAGTCCGCTCGCGATCTGGGGCGTTCATGTTGTGAGAATTCTGCCACCGGATGAGACTGTGCGCGGCGGACGGCTTGGGCCACATTCGACGGACCGAGCGGACGGCCAAGGGCTGCTGAAGCGAGTTCTCGGCATTGCCACTTTCCTCCCCTCTCCGCCATCAGCAAGAGCGCCGCGCTGATCGTCGACCAGACGCAACAACGGCCGTCCCTCAAGCCTCCTGGATTCATGGACGCCCTTGGTGGTGCATTTACGGAGAAATCGAATAACTATTCTCCGAGGGACGGCCCGGGACACAGCTTTGTCACCGACTGCAACGGTAGACAAACGGGCTCTGTTTACGTACGGTCCAACCGCCGGTCGGATACTGAGCCGTCCACCGAGATCGGAAGGACCGGCCTTCAGAGCGTAAGGCTTCCCGAAGGAAAGCAAGCCAATGATGATCAAGGTAGCCGAACTCGAACTGACCGGCCGCTGCTCTCTCCAGTGCTGACATTGCTATGCCAGCTCAGGACCTCTGGGAACGCACGGAAGCATGACACCGGCTGACTGGTCGGACGTCATCACCCAGGCGGCGGACCTCGGAATCACACAGGTCCAATTCATCGGAGGAGAGGCAACCATTCACCCTGCTTTCCCCTCGCTTCTGCGGCACGCGGTGGACGTGGGCTCGTCCGTGGAGGTCTTCTCCAATCTGCTCAATATCCGTAACTCGTGGTGGGAGGAACTGTTCGCCCTGCCCGGTGTCTCCCTCGCGACCAGTTACTACAGCGATGATCCGGAAATGCATGACCGGATAACGACGCGTCCAGGCAGCCATGCCCGTACGCGAGCCAACATCGTGGAGGCAGTGCGCCGCAACATCCCGATTCGAGCGGCAATTGTCGAGATGTTCCCCGACCAACGAGTGGAAGGAGCCATCGCCGATCTGAAGAATCTGGGCATCACCAGGATCGGCACGGATCGCGTCAGGAGCATAGGTCGCGGGACGACGACGTCGCCCGATGTGGGGCAGCTCTGCGGCAAGTGCGGACGAACCAAGGTCGCGGTCAGCCCGGACGGTGAGGTGTGGCCGTGTGTCATGGCGCGGTGGATGTCAGCGGGCAACGTGAAGGCGGCTCCGCTGGGCGACCTCCTCGCGGGGATCTGTGGCGGCGGCTCGTCGCCGCTGTTCCACCGTCGCCTCACACGATGGCGTGCAACCCTGAGTGCAAGCCCAGCACAGGGGACGGCTCGGACTGCGCGCCCGCGGAGACCGAGGCGTGCGATCCGTCCTACTGCGATCCTGATCTGTAGGGAGACATATGACGTGGCAGGTGTACGCCGAACAGCTCGCGGCCGGGGTGACACCGGCGGGATCGCGCTGGCGCGGGCCGGTCGCGTCCACACCCCGTCATCTGTTCGTGCCCCGCTGGTGGGACACGCCTCCAGGGGCCGAGTTCGGACAGTGGGAGGTGCACGACGGCACCGGCGACGAGGAGAGCTGGTTCGCGGCGGCGTACAGCGACCAGACGCTGATCACGGAAGTCGCGGGCCGGCACGCCGATCACGCACAGCCCGGCGACATCGTGTCCGGGCGTCCGACGTCATCGGCCACCTTGCCGAGCCTGGTGGTCCGGATGCTGCGGCACAGTGAGGTCTATGACGGGGCGCGGGTGCTCGACGTCGCGACGGGATCGGGTTATAGCGCGGCGTTGTTGTCGCGGCTGCTCGGTGACAACCGTGTGGTCAGCATCGACGTGGAGCCGTACCTGGTGGAGGCAGCCTCGGCACGTCTGAGTTCCATCGGCCTGCATCCCCAGGTCGTCGCCTGCGACGCGACCGGCCCATTGCCGGGGGAGTTCGAGCGCATCGTTTCGATGGTGTCGGTACGTCCGATCCCGCCGAGCTGGTTGACGGCGCTGAAGCCAGGTGGACGGCTCGTCACCGTGATCGCGAACACCTCGTTGATCGTGACGGCCACGAAGACAGCGGATGGCAGGGCCGTGGGGCACATCGCGCGGGATTGGGCGATGTTCATGCCCACGCGCTCCGGTGGTGATTATCCGCCCCGGCAGGATGAGCTGTTCGGCCTCGCGCAAGGGGCATCGGGCGAGCAGGTGAGCCGGGGCCGCTACCCGGTCGTGGACGCCGGCAGCGCGTGGGAGCTGAGATCCATGCTGGAGGTCATGACCTCCGGCGGAATCCAGCATGCCTATGAGGAGGACGACGACGGGCGGCGGACGGCTTTGCTGGTGCATCCGGGTGGTTCCTGGGCGCGGGCCTGCGCACGTGGCGCCGAGTTGCCAGAGGTCCATCAATCAGGTCCGCTCCGGCTCTGGGACATCCTCGACGACATCCGTGAATATTGGCTGCTCAACGGAGCGCTGCCGTTGTACGGAGCACGGGTGTTCATTCAACCGGACGGTGCGATCCGCGTCGCCAGAGCCGGTTGGCGCAAAGTCATTCGATGACGCACCCGCTGTCCGGCGCGGGTGATTCGAGGCCCGTGACCGTGAAAGTTTCTGGTGATATGAATCTTGCCGAAGGGTCGCGTGTGGCCATCCGCTACCTCAGCCTGGGGGACTTCGACGAGCTGGCGGCGCTGCACGAGGAGAGCGCCGAGTTGTTCGCCCGCTGGTTGCCCGGCCCCCCGGTCACCAGGACGTACGAGGACTTCGAGCGCTATCTGACCAGGTTCGACGGCCCCGCGAACGAGGGCTTCCTGATCTGCCTGCGCGACAGCGGGGCGATCGTCGGCCGCATCAACGTGAACAACATCCTGCGCGGCACCCACCAGAGCGCCATCGTCGGTTACTCGGCCTACGCCTCCACCGCCGGCCGCGGCTACATGACCGAGGGGTTGCGGCTGCTGGTCGGGTACGCGTTCGGCGAGATGGAGCTGCACCGCCTGGAGGCCAACATCCAGCCCGCCAACACCGCCTCGCTCAACCTGGTCAAGCGGGTCGGCTTCCGGCGCGAGGGCTTCTCGCCCAGGTTCCAGTTCATCGACGGCGCCTGGCGCGATCACGAGCGCTGGGCCATCATCGCGGAGGCGACGGCGTGAGCGGGTCTGGGTTCCGGCACCACGGGTACGACGGCGTGAGCGGGGCTGGGTTCCGGCACCACGGAGGCGACGGCGTGAGCGGGGTGGAGTTGCGGGCGTCGGCCCGGGTGCTGCTGATCGATCCCGCCGGCCGCGTCCTGCTCTACCGGGGGCTGCTGCTGCAGGTGGAGAACCCGCCGTACGCGTGGTTCACGCCGGGCGGCGGCGTCGACCCGGGTGAGAGCGCCCGGCAGGCCGCGGCCAGGGAGCTGCGGGAGGAGCTGGGCCACGCGGTGACCCCCGAGGCGCTGGGCCCCGTGGTGGCGACCAGCGAGGGCGGCTGGTCCCTCGGCGGGCGGCGGTTCCGCTCCCACGACTCCTACTTCATGCTGCGCGTGTCCGGGCTGGTGGTGGACACCTCGGGGATGGACGAGGAGGAGCGGGCGGCGACCGACCGGTTCCGCTGGTGGACGGCGGACGAGCTGGCCGGGCCGCTCGACGAGCCCGTGGTGCCGGCAGACCTCGGCGCGCTGGTGGCGCGGCTGGTCGCCGGCGACGTTCCGGTCACCCCGGTCGTCCTGCCCTGGCACCTGCTGCACGACCGGGACGCCTGAGCCCGGACGCGGCAGGGGGCCCGGACGCGGCAGGGGCCCGGACGTCTGCGCCAGGACGCGGCAGGGTCGGGACATCCGGACCCGGACGTGACAGTGCGTGGCGCGGGTCAGTCGGCGGTGGGCAGCAGGGTGCCCAGGGGGCCGAGGTCGAGGTTGAGGTCGGCCGGGGTGAGGCCGAAGCGCTCGCACAGGTCGCCCATGGCCTCCTCCAGGCGCATCAGGGTGACGCCCAGGGTCTCGATCTGGTCGTCCGTCAGGTCGCCCTGCTCCATGCGGCGGACGCACTGGCGTTCCACGAGCTGGCGTACCAGCTCGACGATCGTGAGGACGAGCCGGGTCAGGTCGCGCTCGACCGTGTCGGAGTCGGCGGCGATGCGCCAGCGCGGCGTGTCCATCTACGGGGCTCCCTGGAGCTCGTCCACCGACGCGATCAGGGTGCGCAGCGAGATGTGCACGAGGTCGACGTCGGCGATGGACAGCACCAGCTCGCCGGTCAGCACGACGCCGCCGGCCAGCAGGCGGTCCAGCAGGTCCACGAGGGCCACCCGCTCGGGCGGCAGCAGCTCGTAGGCCAGGACGTCGCGGCTCACACCTGCTCCATGACCGTGAACGAGTAGGGCGCCCACGGCCCGGTCAGCCTGATCTCGACGCCGTCGCCGCCGAAGGTGGCCGCCAGCGCGGTGAACTCGTCGGCCCTGGCGTCGTCCACCAGGTACGCGCCGTTCAGCAGCATCCAGTCGTCGCGCCCCGACAGGCGCGGGTCCTGGGGGCGGTGGCGGTGCCCGGCCACGGCGAGGGCGGACAGCGCGCGGTGGATGTGGTCGGCGCGCTGGAGCGCCTGCCTGCGGACCTGCTCCCGGCCGCGCAGGCTGGCGCGACGGCGCTGCAGGTACGCCGTCCCGCTCCCGGACCGGGGCTGTGCGGCATGCCGCTCGGCTGCCGCCTTGACCGGGTCGCCGGCGGCGGGTGATGAGAAGGCGGGTGATGAGGAGGCGGGCGGGGAGGAGTAGGCCTTGACGCCCCACTCCTTGCGGCCCGTGACGCGGTCGAGCAGCTCCCCGAAGGCGTCCGCGCGCCGTTCCAGCAGCTCGGCCACCTGCGCGTCGTCCTCGTACACGGTCACGAGCCTGATCGGCGCGGTCGTGGTGAGGGCGGCCACGGCGTCCACCACGCGATGGTGGGCGCGGGCCGTCTCCGCCAGCCAGTCCAGGTCCTCCAGGGAGCGCCGCAGCGGCTCCTCGCCGAACCGCTCCGGCGGCACGGTGCTCACGTAGGCCACCAGCCCGGCGCGGGCGACGGTGCGCACCTCCGAGCCCGCCACTCCGGCGGGGCAGGACGGCAGCGGCTCGCGGGCCACGGCGTACAGGTAGGTGAGGGCGTCCGCCCGGGCGGGCTCAGGCATCGACGCCCTCCCGCCCCTCGGCGATGGCCAGGCGGCGGCGCAGGCGGCGGTTCTCCTCCATCAGCTCCCGGTCCTTGCCCGACAGGTACGGGTCGTGCTCCCACCAGTCGATGCCCAGTTCCCTGGCGGTGTCCACGGAGGCGATCAGCAACCGCAGCTTGATCGTCAGCAGCTCGATGTCCAGCAGGTTGACCCGGATGTCCCCGGCGATCACGACTCCCCTGTCGAGCACGCGCTCCAGGATGTCACCGAGGTTGGCGGGCTCCCGGTTGCCGGAGGCCGCTCCGTAGGCGGGCCGGGCGACAGGGCCGGACGACGACGCGATCCTGTCCATGTCACAGCACCTCGCCGTACTCGGCGTTCGACCGCTTGTATCTCCGGATCCTCCGATAGGACTGCAAGCCACCCTCCTTGTCGAGCTGTACCTGGTAGAGGGCGAGAATGTCGCCCGACGAGGGGATCCGGCGGTCCTCCAGCACCTCGACGTTCACCGTCCAGCCGTTCTCCTCCGGCTGGACCGAGGTGATGCCCTCGATCGGTTTCGTGGTCAGGTCGGCGATGTGGCGCTGCCCTGCCCCGCCCGCCGTCGCCGCGTTCAGCTCCCGCCCCGCCGCCGGCCGCTCCGGCGGCCGATCCGCCGACCGATCCGGCGACCGCTCGGCCGCCGGCGGCTGGTCCGCCGCCGGCCGCTCCGCCGTTTGCGTCGGGCTCGCCGGGGAGCCCTCCGTGGAGGACGGCCGGCCGTCCTCCTCCCGCGCAGGGTGCTCTCCGGTGCGGAACTTGCGGCGCACGCGCGGCACCTCGGTGCCCGACCCTCTGACGCTCATCGCTTCACCTCCGGGTCGCCATCCGCAGCACCTGTTCCACGGCCACGCGCTCCTCCTCTTCGGAGATTTCGCCCGCCTGTCTCATCGCCTCGATCTCCTCCAGCTTCCTGCGCACTGTCGCGGGATTGTGCGTCTCGCGATCCACCTGGTCCTGAATCAGCTCGCCGAGCCGGATCAGCGTCTTGATCGGCACCGACACCGGCCACGTGAAGAGGGTGCCCAGCAGCCCCATGGCTCAGCACCTCTCACGCCTGCGAGACGACGAAGTCGTAGGGAGCCATCGGGCCCAGCAGCCGCAGCTCCACGCGGCCCTCCCAGCGCTCGCCGAAGTCCTTCAACGCCTGTTCGAGCCGCCCCTGGTCGCTGGTCTTGGCCAGCAGCGCCAGGTGCACGGCGTCCTGCTCGTGCGTGGGCTCCCTGACGACCCCCTGGGTGAACAGCCCGGACAGGGCGTCGGCGAGCAGGTTGGTGTCCAGCTCACGCTTGGCCGCGATCGAGGCGTTGATGATCTCGCCCAGCCTGATCCGCTCGTTCCTGGTGGCGTCCTCGGACTTGCCCCGCAGGGCGTCGCGCAGGGCCCGCGCCTCGGGGCTCTCCGCGAGGATCTCCGCCAGCACGGTCTGCTCGACGTAGCGGCCCTTGACGACGTACTCGGCCTGTCCCTTGACCTCCTGCAGCGCGGCGGCGAAGTCGTCGTGGTGCGGCGTGAGCAGCTCTTCCACGACGGCGTCGGCGTTGGTCAGCACCCCGCCGAACCGGAACGGCAGCACGGGACCGGCGGCGGCCATGGCGTCGAGCAGCCCTTCGTGCGCGTAGAAGTCCTCGGGCCGGCCGAGGGGCTGGTCCACGTCGATGTCGCTGACGAGGGCCGCGATGTCACCCTGTTCGATGAGCTTGACCTTGCCCGCCGGATCCCCCAGGCCCTGCTGCCCGGACGGCACTTCGGCGCCCGAGGGCACGATGCCGTAGACGTACAACGCCAGATTCTGGTTCTTGCGGGTGGGCTGCTGGGGCACGGAGGCGCCGGAGACGTTCGTGGAGCGTCCCATCGTGCTCTACCCTTCCTCTCGCTGCGGCCGGATCTTCTTCTTCGGCGGACCCTGGTGCTCGCGCTCCACCTCGACCCTCGTCTCGGTGTCCGGCTCGCTCGCCGCGGCCGCGGGGTCCTGCTGCTTGCCGGTCAGCTGCGAGAGCGCGGGGCCCGCCGCCTCCACCACGCCCTGGATCACCTCCTGGGTCTTGTCCTTGCTCGGGACGCCCTTGGCCTCCGCCACGACCTCGGGCAGGCCCTTCTCGCTCTTGGACATGTCCAGCCTGTTCGCGGCCTCGGCGAAGCGCAGGTAGGTGTCCACGCTGGCGATGACGACCCGCGCGTCGATCGTCAGGATCTCGATGCCGACGAGTGACACCCTCACGTAGGCGTCGATCACGAGGCCCTTGTCGAGGATGGTGTCGATCACGTCGGCGAGACCTGACGGTCCGCCACCGCCTCCCTGACCGGCGGTCGCCGCCGGCTGGATGGACGTGCTCATAGTGATTCCCCCTTGCTTTCCGCGAGCCTGCCCGGGAAAAGCAGACAGGGAACCCCATACAGCTTAAAAACTGGCACACGGCGGGTTTGCGGTGCTTACCCCCCGCAAGCTCCGCAGAGGGCCAGGAGGGCGTCAGAAGGGCGCGGCCGGGAGGGGGTCAGGTGCTGGCGCGGACGGCCAGGAGGGGGGTCAGGAGGGTGGCGTCGGGGACCGTGCGGCCCTCCAGCTTCTCCATGACCAGCCGGACGGCCTCCCTGCCCACCTCCTCCGCCGGGATCAGCACGGAGGTGAGCGGCGGCCCGGCCCGCTCGGCCACGTCGTCGGGGCAGATCGCCACCACCGCCACGTCGTGCGGCACCCGGCGCCCGAGCTGGCGCAGCGCCGCCAGCACGTGACTCACCGCCGCCTCGTTGTGCACGACCAGCCCCGACAGGCCGGGGTGGTCGAGGAGCAGGTCGCGCACGGTCTCGTACACCTCGTCGAACGTCTCCTCGCACGGCAGCGCGACGCCCTTGATCCCGTGGTCGCCCAGGGCCGCCACGAAGCCCTCGCGGGTGCGGGTGGCGAAGCCGGTGCCCCGGTCGTACACCACCGACGGGGCCCCGAGCAGCGCGATCTCCTCGTGGCCGCGCTCGGCCAGGTGCTCCACGCAGCGCGCGCCCGCCGCGGCGAAGTCGAGGTCCACGCACGTCAGGCCGGCGGGCTCGGCGGGGAAGCCGATCAGCACGCTCGGCTCGGCCAGCTCGCGCAGCAGCGGCACCCGGCGGTCGTCCAGCTCCACGTCCATCAGCACCAGGGCGTCCACCAGCGCGCTGGCGGCCACCCGCAGGATGCCCTCGGTGCCCTCGTCGGCGGTCAGCAGCAGCACGTCGTGGTCGTAGCGGCGGGCGGCGGTGACGACGGAGCTGGCGAAGCGCATCAGCACCGGCACGTGCATGCCGGCGCGCAGCGGCAGCACCAGCGCGATCACGTTGGAGCGCTTGCTGGCCAGGGCGCGGGCGCCGGCGTTGGGGTGGTAGCCGAGGGCGCTGATGCTGTCGAGCACCCGCCGCCTGGTGTCGGCCGAGATCGTGCGCTTGCCGCTGAGCACGTAGGAGACCGTGCTCACGGCCACGCCCGCGTGCTTGGCGACCTGCGCGATGGTGACCGTGCGCCCGCTCAAGCCGCCGCTCCGAAGCCGATCCGGACCAGCGTCACGCCCTCGTTCTCGAAGACCACGTAGAGATCGTGCACCCCGCCGGCGCCGGCCAGGGGTGCCGCGACGGAGTGATAGTCGTACCGGCCGGTCCTGGGCACCGGGAACGTGGCCAGCGCCGGGCCGTACAGCGGGTCGCCGCGGCGGATGGTGATCATGCCGCCCTCCGTGCTGCCCGCCTCGGCCACGCAGGACGTGACGCCGGTCAGGTCCACCTCGCGGAACAGGATCCAGGCGCCCGCCACCTCGGACCGCACGGCGTCGCCGTCCACCCTGGTCTCGTCGACGAACGTGATCGCGTCGTACTCGTCGTGGTCGGCCCCGCGCAGCAGGCCCGACTGGGGCGGGATGACCTCGCCCTCGACCTCGAAGCGGGCGCTCAGGCGCAGGTCGGTGGCGCTGCGGCCGACCATGAGCCGGTGCGGCGCGCGCTCCACCACGAACCGGCTCCTGGTCACGTCCCAGAAGGCCAGCTCGGAGACGGGCAGGCGGAGCGCGACCCGGCGGCTCTCGCCCGGCGCCAGGCGCACCTTCTCGAACCCGCGCAGCCGGCGCAGCGGCTGCTTGACGCGCGAGCGCTGCTGGTGGGTGTAGAACTGCACGACCTCGACGCCGGGGCGCGGGCCCGTGTTGGTGACCGTGACCTCGGCGTGCACGACGCCGCCGGACTGCCGGACGCGCAGGTCGTCGTAGCCGAAGGTGGTGTAGCTGAGGCCGTGGCCGAAGGGGTGCAGGGGGACGCCGCGGAAATACTGGTAGGTGGCGTCGGAGGCGATGATGTCGTAGTCGAGCAGGTCGGGCAGCTCCTGCTCGGAGCGGTACCAGGTCTGGGTGAGCCGGCCCTCGGGGTCGGCGTCGCCGAACAGCACCTCGGCCAGGGCGTGGCCGTACTCCTGGCCGCCGTGCGCCGACCACAACACCGCGGGCAGCTCGTCCTCGGTCCAGGTGAGCGGGTAGCCGCTGGAGACGACCATGACCGTACGCGGGTTCGCCGCGCGCACGGCCCGCACCACGGCGTCCTGCGCGGGGGCCAGCGCCAGGGTGGTGCGGTCCTCGGTCTCGCGCCCGTTGACCAGGGGGTGGTCGCCGACCACCACGACCGCCACGTCCGCCGCGGCGGCCACGCGGGCGGCCTCGCCGGCGCCGCTGACCACCACGTCCATGGCCAGCCAGGCGGCCTGGTCGGCGTCGTCCACCAGGCCCAGGACGCCGTCCGGACCGGCGGCGACGTAGCAGCCGGTCGAGATGTGGCGCAGGGCCAGGGTGCCGCGCGGGCGCTCCTCGATGCGGAACGTCTGGCGCACCTCCCACCCGTTCGGCCCCGGCTGGTCGTTGACCAGCGTCGTGCCGTCCACGGAGACGAACCGGCCGGTGGCCACGGCGCGCAGCGCGTACGCGCCGCCGCCCCAGTCGAGCAGGTCGAACAGGCCCGGCTCCGCGGCCCCCGCGCGCAGCGGCCCGCCGGCCGGGTCGGCGGTGACGGGGCCCGCGTCGGCGGTCAGCGTCACCCGGTCCACGGCCTCGCAGAACACGGTCTCGCGGCGCTCGGACAGGCCGGCGCGGGCGGTGACGGCGTAGGGCAGGGTGCCGCTGTACCAGTCCTCCATCAGCGCGTCGCCGAGCTGGCCGATCACCGCGACGGTGCGCACGTCGTCGCCCAGCGGCAGCAGGCCGTCGTTCTCCAGCAGCACGAACGAGCACCGCGCCGCCTCCCTGGCCAGCGCCTGATGCTCGGGGCAGTTGACCACGCCGTCGGAGATCTCGTCGTACGGCGTCGCCGGGTCGAACTCACCCAGCCGGAACCTGATCGACAACACGTGCCGGACGGCGGTGTCCACGTCCTCCTCGGCCAGCAGCCCACGGTCGAGCGCGTCGCGCAGGTGGCCGAGCGTGGCCCCGGCGCGGTCGTCGTCCTGGGTGAAGCTGTCGATCCCGGCCCTGAGCGCGTGCGCGTACGCCTCGGGCGGGGTGTCGTGGTAGCCCTGGAGCGTGGTGAGGTTGCCCGGCGCGTACGCGTCGCTGACCACCAGCAGGTCGTCCGGGGCCCAGGCGCGCAGCACCTGCCCGATCAGCGGGCTGAGGTGCGCCGGCCGGCCGTTGACCAGGTTGTACGAGGGCATCACGGCCACCGCCACGCCCTCCTCGATGGGGCCGCGGAAGGCCGGCAGCTCGTACTCGCGCAGCACGCGGGGCGGCAGGTTGCTGGAGGTCGTGCAGCGGTCGGTCTCGTTGTTGTAGGCGAGGAAGTGCTTGAGCGTCGGCGCGGTCTTGAGCACCCTGGGAGCGCTCCCACCAGGCGTCTCGCCGTCCTCTTCGGGAGCGCTCCCACTGAGCCCGCGCGCGTACGCCGTGGCCATGACCGAGGTCAGCCACGGGTCCTCGGAGTAGCCCTCCTCGTTCCGGCCCCACCGGGGGTCGCGCAGCGGGTTGACCACGGGAGCCCACACGTTGAGCCCCGCCCCCGCCGGGTCCTTGTGGTGGAAGGCGAGCACCTCGTCGCCGGTCGCCGCGCCGACCCGGCGGACGAGGTCGCGGTCCCAGGTCGAGGCCAGCCCGATGGCCTGGGGGAAGACGGTGGCCGGACCGAGCCAGGCCAGGCCGTGCAGCGCCTCGGTGCCCGTGCGGAACGCGGCGAGCCCCAGCCGCTCGACCGGCGCCTGGTACTGGTGCAGCAGGCCCACCTTCTCCTCAAGGGTGAGCCTGCCCAGCAGGTCGTCGATCCGGTCTCGAAGGGGGGCCGCTGGGTCGCGGAAGGGGGGTGGTTGCATGATCATCCCTCTGAGAGTGTCGAAGCGCTTCGACGACCGGCCTGGGGAAGTTACGCGGAAATTTCGGTGGATTGACTGAAGGGTGCACGTCCCTGTGACCAAGGTCAAGGGATTCGCGACAATCCTCCCGGCAATCTTCCCGAGTCGACCGAGTCGAGCACCCGCGCCGCGCCGCCGAGCGCGGCCGCGTCGTGCCCCAGCGTGGAGGCCACGACCTGGCAGCCGCCCGCCTCCGCGGCGACCGCGCCGGCCGCCGCCTCGGCCCGGACGGCGGGCAGCAGCCACGGGGCCAGCGGGACGTAGTAGCCGCCGAGGATCACCACCTCGGGATTGAGCAGGTTGGCCAGGACCGACACGCCCTTGCCGAGGTTGCCGCCCACGGCGGCGAGCGTGGCCAGCACGTCGCGGTCGCCCGCGCGTGCCAGGCGCACGACCTCCTCGACCTCGACCTGGACCTCCGCCGGCGACGGGTCCTTGCGCAGCACCGCCCCGATGCCGGCCATGGCCTCCAGGCAGCCGCGCCGGCCGCAGCGGCAGGCGGGGCCGTCGGGGTCGAGCTGGACGTGGCCGATCTCGCCGCTGAAGCCGCGCCCGCCCCGGCGCAGCCGCCCGTCGAGGATGACGCCGGCGCCCACGCCGATCGCGCCGCTGAGGTAGACCAGGTCGGAGGCGCCCGCGTGGGAGCCGAAGCGCTGCTCGGCCAGGGCCGCGAGGTTGGCGTCGTTGTCGACCTGGATGGGAAAGCCCGGATCACGCAGCGCCTTGGCCAGGTCGCCGCCGAGGTCGGCGTCGTGCCAGCCGAGGTTGGGCGCGACGCGCACGCTGCCCTGCCGGTCGACGAGCCCCGGCACGGCCACGGCCAGCCCCAGCACCTGGCGCTCCTCCTTGGCCATCCGGCCGACCACCCGCCTGATGATCGCCCCCACCCCGGCCACGCCCTGGCTGACGGACCCGCCCCCCGAGAACGCGCGCCGCCAGGTCAGCAGCCGCTCCCCCGCCAGGTCGGTCGCCACGGCGGACACGGTGTCGACGCTGATCTCCACCCCGATGGCGGCGTACGGCGAGCCGTCGAGCACGAGCATCGTGGCCGGCCTGCCGACGCGGTTCTCGGTCAGCCCGGTCTCGCGCACCAGCCGCCGGTCGATGAGGTCGGCGACCAGGCTGGAGACCGTCGCCTTGTTCAGCCCGGTGGAGGCCGCGATGTCGGCGCGCGAGCAGGGCGCGTGCTCGCGGACGAAGCGCAGCACGACCGCGAGGTTGGTGGCCCGTACGTCGGCGAAGTCGGCCGGCTGAGGGCCGGTCGTAGAAGTGATCAATATCAGCCCCGTTCCCGCCATGAGATGACCCCAGCATGCCGCATCACGGGCTCCCTTCACCAACCTGTGACCACCGCGCTCACTTGTGGCTGCTGCGACAGTCTACTAATTTGTTTGGCTGGAATACCAACTAATTGTAGCGGTGGCCGCGTGCGGCGGTCCACAGCAGGCAGCGGGGTTCGTGCCGGGAGGCCATCCCCCACTCCGAGAAGGGAGCGAGCCATGCCCACGTCCACGACTCGCCGCGGATTCCTCGGCCTGGTCGGCGCGAGCGTCCTGGCAGCGGGCTGCGCCGAGAAGAGACAGGTGTCCAAGGGCACGGCCGTCGCGGCCGACAAGCTCAAGAGCCTCGTGCCCACGCGGATCCCCTTCGAGATCCCCGGGCTGAAGCCCGACCTGCCCGGCGCCGAGTTCGTCCAGCCCGGCTTCCTGACCCGCCCCGCCACCATGGTGCAGGCCGTCACCGCCAAGCCGCTCACCAGCGGCAAGGAGGTGGCCGCGATGACGCCGCTGTGGGGCACGGTGCCGCCGGGCCTGGGCAGCAACTCCTACTACGACACGGTCAACGAGCGGCTCGGGGGCGTCGTCCGCTTCAACATCTCCGACGGCAACACCTACGGGCAGAAGCTCAGCACCCTGCTGGCCAGCGGCGACGTGCCCGAGATGGTGATGGTGCCGGAATGGGAGCTGATCAAGATCGGCCACTTCACCGAGGCGGCCAACAAGCTCTTCGCCGACCTGTCGCCCTACCTGGCCGGCGACAAGGCCAAGGAGTTCCCCCTGCTGGCCAACTACGACACCGCGGCCTGGCAGTACGGCGTCTTCGGCAACGTCCTCCAGGGCATCCCCTGGCAGAACGACCCGTACCCGTTCGCGACCTTCGTCCGCCAGGACATCCTCCAGGAGCTGGGCCTGCAGCACCCCAAGAGCGGCGACGACCTGCTCGCGCTCGGCAAGGCGATCACCGACGCCAAGGGCAAGCGCTGGGCCTTCGGCGGCGGCATGGAGCAGGAGATGCAGCGGGCCTTCGGCGCGCCGCGCGAGTGGCGCAAGAAGAGCGACGGCACCCTGGAGTACAAGTACGAGACCGCGGAGTTCGCCGCCGCCATCGAGTTCATGGTCAAGCTCTTCGAGGCCGGCTACGTGCACCCCGACGTCGTCGCCAACAAGGACGCCGACAACAAGGGCATCTTCGGCAGCGGCCAGATGGTCATCTACCGCGACGGCCTGGGCGCCTGGCACGAGAACCTGGGCCGCTTCCAGCCCGACAACCCGAAGTTCGACATGCAGATCGTGGACCCGTACCCGGCGCGGCCCGGCGGGAAGACGATCATGTGGCGCAACGAGCCGGCCAGCATGTTCGTCTTCATCAGGAAGGGCCTGGGCGACGCCCGCACCCGCGAGCTGCTCGCGCTGTCCAACTGGACTTCGGCGCCGTTCGGCACCCAGGAGTACGAGCTGGTCCACAACGGCGTGGAGGGCAAGCACTACACGATCGACGACGGCAAGGTGAAGCAGACCGCGCTCGGGCGCAAGGAGGTGGCGCCCACCTACATGTTCCTGTCGGGACGGCCCAACGCCAACGCGATGAGCCAGTACGAGGGCCTCGTCCAGGCCCAGCACGACTGGCAGACCGAGGCGTCCAAGCTGCTGGAGAACGACCCGTTCGTCGGCATCCGGGTGGAGAAGCCGTCCCGGATGGCCGGGCTGACCGTGCCCACCGAGGACAAGATGCAGGAGATCTTCCGCGGCAAGCGCCCCGTGTCCGAGTGGCCCAAGATCGTCAAGGAGTGGCAGGACCAGGGCGGGAACGAGGCGCGCGAGTTCTACATGAAGACCGCGCGCGAGAACGGCAGGCTGTGAGCTCTTCGATCACGGCGGCGGCCGGCCCGACCTGGCGGGCCAAGCTCCGCAGGGACTGGCCGCTGCTGGCGATGAACCTGCCCATGCTGCTGGTCGTCGTGGCCTTCTGGTGGGTCCCGGCGCTCGGCAACGTCATCGCCTTCCAGGACTACAACCCGTACACCGGCGGCATCCTCGGCAGCCCGGTCATCGGCTTCACGAACTTCGCGCTGCTCTTCCAGGACCCGCAGTTCCTCCGGGCGATCGCCAACACGCTGTCGATCACCGCCTTCCAGCTCGTCTTCTACTTCCCCGTGCCGATCATGCTGGCGCTGCTGCTCAACAGCATCGTCTCGGCCCGGCTGCGGGCGTTCGTGCAGGGCGTGGTCTACCTGCCGTTCTTCTTCTCCTGGGTGCTGGTCGTGGCCATCTTCCAGCAGATGTTCGGCGGGGCGGGCCTGCTGGCGCAGGTCCTGCGGGAGAACGGGCACGAGGGCGTCGACTGGATGACGAACTCCGACACCTTCATCCTGCTCCTCACCTCACAGACCATCTGGAAGGACGCCGGCTGGGGCGCGATCATCTTCCTGGCCGCCCTCAGCACCATCGACCCGAACCTGTACGAGGCCGCCGCCGTGGACGGCGCCCGCCGCTGGCGGCGCATGTGGCACATCACGCTGCCGGGGCTGCGCCCGGTGATCGTGCTGCTGCTGATCCTGCGCCTCGGCGACGCCCTGAACGTCGGCTTCGAGCAGTTCATGCTGCAACGCAGCGCCGTGGGCAGCGAGGCGTCCGAGGTGTTCGACACGTTCGTCTACTGGTCGGGCATCCGCACCGGCGACCTCGGGTACGGCGCGGCGGCCGGGCTGTTCAAGGGCGTGGTGGGGCTGCTGCTCATCATCGCCGCCAACCGGGTGGCGCACGCGCTCGGCGAACGAGGGGTGTATTCGAGAACATGACGGCCCTGACATCGAGAGCCCGCCGCGCCCCGGCCGGGCTCGCGCCCTGGGAGGAGCGGCGCCATCCGGCCGGCCAGTTCGGCAAGGGGGCGCTGATCACGCTGATCCTCGTGGCCGTGCTCGGCCCGCTCTACACGATCGTGCTGACCAGCCTGAGCTCGTCGGCCACGGTCAACGCGGCGGGCGGGCTCGTGCTGGTGCCCGACGGGATCACGTTCGAGGCGTACCGGCAGATCTTCTCCGACACGGTGGTCAGCCGGGCCGTCCTGGTCAGCACCGGCGTGACCGTGGCAGGCACGCTGATCAGCGCCGGGGTGAGCGTGCTGGGGGCGTACTCGTTGTCGCGCCCCGGCTCGTTCCTGCACCGGCCGCTGCTGTTCAGCGTGCTGCTGATGTTCGTGTTCTTCCCCGGCATCATCCCGGTGTACCTGATGGTGAGCGGGCTGGGGCTGAAGGACTCGTACTGGTCGCTCATCCTGCCGACGGCCGTGTCGGCGTTCAACGTGGTGGTGCTGCGCTCGTTCTTCATGAGCATCCCCGGCGAGATCCTGGACAGCGCCCGCATCGACGGGGCCGGGGAGTTCCGCATCCTGTTCCGCATCGTGCTGCCCATGTCGAAGGCGGTCACGGCCGTGGTCGCGATGTTCTACGCCGTGGGCTACTGGAACTCCTGGTTCAACGCGATGCTCTACATCGACGACACCCGCAAGTGGCCGCTGGCGCTGATCCTGCGTCAGTACGTGGTCGACTCCAACCCCCTCCCGGCCGCCACGGCCGGCGTCACCGGCGACGCCCCGCCCACCCTGGCCATCAAGATGGCGATCGTCGTCATCGCCGTCATCCCGGCCCTGATCCTCTACCCCCTGGTGCAACGCCACTTCACCAAGGGCGTCATCGTCGGCGCCATCAAGGGCTGACCCTGCCTCCGGCGAGAGGGCTCTCGGCGTGGTTTCACGCCCGGTCCGGGGTGGAGGGGGGTGAGGTTCTGAGGGTTTCGGTGAGGGCGGCGATGCTGTGGTCGCCGTGGCCGGACTCCGCGGCGCGGCGGAGCAGGTCGTAGAGCGGGGCCAGCCAGGACGTGTCCACGCCCGTCTCCTTGGTCAGGTCCTCGTCGTGGGCGGCGCCGGCCAGGAAGAGGTTCACCGAGGAGGCGGCGTCGGAGTAGTCGCCGGTGTCGATCTCCCTCGCGTACACCGGCAGCAGGGACTTGATCATGTCCAGCCACTTGCCGGCGAAGCGCACCATGCTGCTCACCTCCAGCCCCCGGGACTGGATGGCGGCGGCGCCCTGGAAGAAGCCGGTGAGGGCGGGCAGCAGGGTGGCCCCGACCGCCATCTCGTACAGGGCGGCCAGGTCGGGCTCGTCGCCCAGGTGAACGGTGTCGCCGCCGAGCACCTTCAGGGCCGGCTCGTACGCGTCGAAGACCCTCTTGTCGCCGCTGTAGTAGAGCAGGGTCTCCGGGTCGCCCACGGCCGAGGGCACGTTCTTGACCGCGCCGGCCAGGAAGCGGGCGCCGTGGCCGAGCGCCCAGGCGGACATGTCGCGGGCGCCGGCCGGGGAGCCGCTGTTCAGGGTGACCAGGGCGCGCTCGCGCAGGGCCGCGGCGGCCGGTGCCAGGGCGTCGCGGGTGTCGTCGAAGGTGGTCAGGGCGGTGACGACCAGCGGCGCGGCCGAAACCGCCGCCTCGATGTCCTGCGCCTGCTCCGCTCCCCTGGCGACGAGAGGCGCCGCCTTGGCGGGGGTCCTGTTCCAGACGGTGGTCGGATGGCCGGCCCCGAGGAAGGCCCCGGCCAGGGCCGTGCCCATCGCGCCCAGCCCGATGACGGTCACCGGGTGCTTTGCTGTCATGTGCGTGCTCCAGTCATAGAGAGTGGTGGCGTGGGCGCCCTCCCCCATGTTGGTGCTTGCGCATACATTTACTCAAGTACCGACAATTTTGCCGGGTACTCACATAAATGTCAGTGTGGAGTCATGAGCGAGACGAAGAAGCGCACGTTCACCTGCGGGCTCGACGCCGCGATCGCCGTGATGGGCGGGAAGTGGAAGGGGCTGGTCCTCTTCGCGTTGCAGGACGGCGCGCTGCGCTTCGGGGAGTTGCGGCGGGCGATCCCCGGCATCAGCGAGCGGGTGCTGATCCTGCAACTGCGCGAGATGGAGAGCACCGGGCTGCTGCATCGCGAGGTCTATCACCAGGTCCCGCCGAAGGTGGAGTACTCGCTCACCCCGTTCGGCCACTCGCTCAACGCGGCGATGGGGCCGCTCGGCGAGTGGGGCGAGCAGCACCTCGATCGCATCGAGGCGATCGCGTGGGACCAGGTGAGCGGCAGCGGCACCGACCGCTGAGCGGCGGGGCGGCCCACCTCCGGTGGTGGCGCGGTCGCCGGTGGCGGCGCGGCCTCCGGGTGGCGCGGCCTGCGGGTGGCGCGGTCGCCGGTGACGCGCCCGGGTGGGGACGGTCAGGAGCGCAGCAGTTCGTACGCCGCGTACGCCGTCACTCCGTACGCCAGATGCGGCAGCAGGTCCGAGACCCACGCCGAGGCCGGCCATTCGCGCGGGTTCGTGACGCCCAGCGCGGTCAGCGGGGCGTTGGAGCCGGTCATCGCCAGCGCGGTCAGCGCCAGCACCCCGGCCGGGCACGGCGGCCGCCGGCGGGAGGTCAGGAGCCCGTAGCACAGGGCCGCGCCCGCGCCGGTGGTGTAGCCGAGCAGCGCGCCGAGCGCCTCCTTGCGGTGGTCGGCCCGCTCGCCCTCCCCGAGGCTCACGCCGGCCAGGTCGCTCAGCCTCGCCACGGCCCGCCGCGGGGTGCTGCTGGCGCCCCGGGCCCGGACGGCCATGTCGAGGTATGAGGCGAGGTTGAGCGCGCTGGTGCCCGCGGCGCCCGCGATCAGGCTCTTGACCAGTGTGTGCATGCGCGCACTGCTACCCGGGAGCACGCCCCCCAGACAGGTTCGGCCTCGTCGGGGAGGCGCTCGTGGCGGGCTCCCGGGCGCGGGTGGCGCCTCCCCAGGCCCTTCCCTTACGCCGGGGTGCAGGTGAGGGTGGTGGGTGGGGTGTTGGTGCCGGAATGGCTACCGTTGAAGCCGAACGACGTCGTCGCGCCCGCGGCCAGGGTGCCGTTGTAGCCGACGTTGACGGCGGTCACGTTCTTGCCCGACTGCGTCTGGGTGGCGCTCCAGATCTGGGTGATCTTCTGGTCGTTCGGCCAGGTCCAGGTCACCTTCCAGCCGGTGATCGAGGAGGTGCCGGTGTTCTTGACGCCCACCTCGGCCTGGAACCCGCCTGGCCAGGAGTTGCCCGCCTTGTACGTCGCCTCGCACCCCGTCCCCGCCGTCGGAGTGACGGTCGGGGTGACGGTGGGCGTCACGGTCGGGGTGACCGTCGGGGTGACGGTCGGGGTGACCGTGACGGGCGGGCCCGTGCGGTCGCCGTAGATGATGCCCCGGCCGTTGGTCCCCAGGTAGACCCGGCCGTACACGCGCGGGTCCCCGGTCAGGGCCTCGCCCATGTTGCCCCACTGGTGCTTGTCGTCGTTGATGCGCACCCAGGTCGAGGCGCCGTCGTCGGAGCGGTACAGCCCGGTGACGCCGTCGATCGTGGCGACCGCGTAGACCGCCAGGTACGTCCCGCCGGGCGCCGCCTTGCCGAAGCCGACGTTGACCGCGTTCGTGATCCCGGACAGCTTGGTGAAGGAGGCGCCGCGGTCGGTCGAGTGCCAGATGCCGCCCTCCCCGGCCACCCAGACGTCGCCCTCGACGCCGGGCACGGCCTTGACCTTGCCGCTGGCGGGCAGGCCGGTGGCGGCGGTGGCGGTGAAGGAGGCGCCGCCGTTCGTGCTGACGTAGAGGCGGCCGCCGCTGAGGCCGTAGAACGTGCTCGCGTTGACCCGGTCCGACTCCACGATCGCGCCGGTGGGCAGGCCGGCGGCGGGCTGCCAGGAGGTGCCGTACCCGACCGAGTGGACGGGGGCCACGTCCTTGGGGGCCCAGACGAAGCGGGAGCCGTCGGCCGCCGCGGCGACCGTGCCGCCCTCGTTGACGCCGGCCGGCTCCGTGCCCTGGAACCAGTTCGCGCCGCCGTCGGTGGAGAAGGCCACGTGGCTGTCGTTCGGGCGGTCGGCGTCGGTGAAGTTGCCCGCCCTGACCATGATCGAGGGCGCCTTCTCCGCGTAGTCCAGGCTGGTGGTGGAGGTGAAGTTCGGGGAGGTGAACATCATCGGCGGCACGGCGTCCAGGTCGGTGTGGCGGAAGCCGGCGATGTCGCCCAGGCCGCTGACCAGCGGCGCGCCGCTCGGCGGGCTGATCAGGTCGAGGACGGCGGTCTCCTCCAGGCCCTTGGCCATGGGCCTGATGGTGAACTGCGCGCCGGAGTCCCACTTCGTGAGGTCCTCGGTGCCGTAGATGGTGGCGCCGGTGCCGTACATCATCCGGTCGGAGTCGAACGGGTCGATCTCCAGGGACTCGGTCATCCAGCCCAGCTTGGGCGTGACCTCGGGCGGCTGCGGGTTGGTGCCGAAGGTCAGCCACGGGTTCGCGCTGATGTCCATCTTGTAGCGGAAGGAGCGGTTGGGATAGGAGGTCCAGTCCCACACGCGGGTCCACGTCGCGCCGGAGTCGGTGGAGCGGAAGAAGATGACGTCCGGCCACCAGGAGATCTGCGTGGCGACCATGATCGTGGCCGGGTCCTGGCGGTCGATGGTCAGGCCGCTGTAGCCGAAGTAGTCGTCGGCGCTGGAGGACGGGACGGGGCTGATCTGGGTCCAGGCGCCGGTGGCGGTGGCGTAGCGCCACACGTCGCCCTTGGCCCCGTCGTACGGCCCGCCGGTGTCGCTCGTGGCGAGGTAGAGGTAGCCGTTGACGGTGTCGAGCACGCCCTTGTGGGCGATGTAGCCGGTGGGCTGCCCGGCCAGCCGCGACCAGGTGGCGCCGCCGTCGGTGGTGCGGTAGACCGTGTTGTCCTTGTCGGCGACGCCCACGTAGATGGTCCTGGTGGCGGTGCCTGCGGCGGACGAGCGCTTGTCGTAGGTCACCCACACCACGCCCGGCCGGTGGCTGAGGTAGCCGTTGGGGTCGTTCGGGTCCTGGGCGTAGTTGCCGGGGTTGGGGAAGCTCGTCACCTTCGACCAGGTCGCGCCGTAGTCGGTGCTGCGCCACAGGCCGTTGCCGTTGGGCGCGCCGAGGTACAGGACGCGGTTGTCGTTCGGGTCCACCGACAGCGCCTCGCCCATGCCGCGGCCCGGCATGTTGCCACCGAGCTTGAACGGCAGCGGCGTGACCTGCCACGTGTCACCCTTGTCGGTGGAGCGCAGGATGGCGCCGTTGTTGGGGTCCCAGGAGTTGGTGTACATGCCGACCGCGGCGTACAGGCGGTTGGTCTGCACGGGGTCGGTGGCCAGGCTGATCACGCCGTTGTAGCCCCAGCGGTCCCAGCCGACCCAGTCGAGCAGCGGGGTCCAGGACCTGGTGGACTGGTTCCACCGGTACGCGCCGCCGATGTCGGTGCGGGCGTAGATCAGGTTGCGCTCGGTCGGGTTGAAGACGATGCCGGGGACGAAGCCGCCGCCGTCGATCCTGACGTTCTTGTACGTGTACGGGTCCGAGGCGACCGCCGAGACCGGCGACATCCGCACGCCGGCCGCCGCCAGCAGCACGGCGGCGGTCGCGAGCAGCACGAACAACCTTCTTCGCATGCGCGGCTCTTCCTTTCCGGAGGGCACGCCGGAGGGCGCCCCAGAGGCGTCAGATGACCGCCATGCACGAGCAGAGTGCACCGACCCTGACCGTCGCCGCGCCTTCGCGCATGAGCTTTCACCCAGCAGGCTCACACACAGGCGCGACGGAGGTCAATAGTTTGGACGGACGACGAATTAACCACCGGCCGTGGAGCCCGCTCAGACCGCGCTCGGGCTCTCCGGCGCGACCGGCCGGCGCGCCGGGGACCGGCCGAGACCCGCCGCCCAGAGCGCGACCGCGATGTAGAGGACCTGCTCGGGGATCCGCTGCCACAGCGGCGACCCGACGTCCTCCAGCCCGAGCGCGGCGGCCTGCACGTTGGCCGGCAGCAGGGCCACGAACAGCAGCGCCAGGCAGATACCGGCCGCGCGCCGGGTCCGCTCCAGCACCAGCCCCGCCGCCCCGGCCAGCTCCAGCACGCCGCTGGCGTACACCACGAAGCCGGGGAACGGCACCCATGACGGCACCATGGCCACCATGTCGGCGTAGTTGGGCATGAAGGTCACGTCGGCGGGGGCGAAGTGGGCGCTGGCCGTCATGACGAGCATGACGGCGAGCCCGTGGGCCGCGCTCACGCGCCAGGTGTCGAACCGGCGCACGCCGAACCTGCCGAGCAGCCGGAACGCCAAGGTGGCGACCAGCAGGACGATCACAGTCATGATCCCCTCCATTGGATAGCTGAACTACCTAGCTCTAGATAACACCACTATCCAATGAAGGGCAACCCGGAAGAGGGTGCGGAACATGGCCGCCCCGGCCCGATCAGAACCGACCAGGGCCGGCGCGACCGCGTCAGCGCATCCGATCCTTCGGCGGCGGCGCGACGCTCACCTTCGAGCCCCATCCGGTGTAGCTGGTCACGGTCTTGAACCGGCCGTCCGTGGGCACGTTGTCGACGGCCTGGCGCGAGGTGACGAGCTTGTGCGGCAGGTTGTCGGCGCCGAGCGTGAGCTCGTACGTCAGGATCGTGTCCGCGTCCCCGCCGAAGGGCAGGCTCGCCCGGAACCACGGCGACACCTTCGCCAGCGTGGCGTAGCCGATTTTGCCGGAGTACATGCGGCCCTTCTTCTCGCCCTTGAGCAGGACCTTCAGCGTGGCCGGCTCGGCCGGGTTCACGAGCTGGCCGTAGGTGCCGGTGTAGGCGCCGGTCGAGCCCAGGGGCTCCTTGGTGAACTTGCCGTCCTCGGGGGTGTAGACGTCCGTCCGGTGGCTGGTCCAGCTCTTCCCGCCGATCCAGATCGTGCGGCCGCCGTCCACGGCGTACAGGCGGTTGAAGACGCCGCCGGAGTACCTCTTGGCGTCGGCGGTGATGTCGGAGGCCGCGATGCCCTTCTTGCCGAACTGCCACTTCCCGGTGCGCCGCAGGAACGTGGTGGTCTCGGAGTCGGCCACCAGGGAGGTGACGTCGCTGAACCTGACCCCCTTGCCCGGCTTCAGCGTCCCTTGCAGGACCTTGACCGGGTCGGCCGGGGCGGCCCCGGCGGGGGTGGCGGCCATGAGCCCGGTGATGGACACGCTCATGGCCGCCACGACGGCGACTGCGATCTTCCGCTGCATGAGTTCCCTTTCCAGGAGCGCGGGGGTGGATCGCAGAGTCTGCCGGAAGTTGATCACGACCTGGTGAACGCGAAGTCCCTGATCCGCAGGTCGCCCTTGAACACCAGGTACAGGTCGCCGGTGCCCGCCCGCACCGTCGCGGTCACGGTGCCGTACTCGTAGACACCGCCCGTGGCGGGCACCTGCACGGTGGCGAGCAGCGGGCCGGTCGGCGAGCCGCGCCGCACCTCGAACGAGCCGCCGGCCGCCGAGGCCACCCCGGCCGTCAGGCGCGCGCCCCAGGCGGCGCGGGTGAAGGCCAGCCAGTCGCCCGCCGAGCCCGCGACGACCTCGCCGCTCACCTTGCTCTCGTCGGCGAAGGCGACGCCCGCGTAGTCGTCGAAGTCCATCGCCCGGGTCGTCCTGGTCAGGTCGCGCACGGGGACCGTCTCGCCGGGCACGCGCAGCGTCGTGGACTGGCGGATGCGGTCGGAGGCGGAGCCGACGAGCACGTCATGGGTGGCCTGCTCGACGACCCACCTGTTCCTGGTGTGGTCCCAGACGGCCAGGTCCGGCCGCTTCAGGGTGAAGCTCACCGTACGGGTCTCGCCGGGCTCCAGCGTCACCCGCTGGAAGCCGCGCAACTGCTTGACCGGCTGCTCGAAGCGGGAGTCGCGCTGGTGGGTGTAGAGCTGGACGACCTCGTCGCCCCTGACCCGGCCGGTGTTGGTGACCTTGACGCTCACGGTGTCGCCGCGCACGCGCAGGCCCTGGTAGCCGAAGGTGGTGTAGCTCAGGCCGTGGCCGAAGGCGTAGAGCGGCTTGTCCTTGCCGTACAGGTACGTCATGCCGGTCTTGGTCAGGTCGTAGTCCAGCACGCTCGGCAGGTCGTCGTCGCTCGCCGGCCAGGTCTGGGTGAGCCGGCCGCCGGGGTTGACGTCGCCGAAGAGCACGTCGGCGACGGCGTGCCCGGTCTCCGCGCCCGCGTGCGTGGTCCACAGCAGCGTCGGCGCGTCCACGATGACGGGGTAGCTGGTCTCCAGCACCACGACGGTGCGCGGGTTGGCCTTGCGCACGGCCTCGATCAGCCGCCGCTGGCCCGCGCCGAGCCGCAGATCGTCGCGGTCGCGGAACTCGCGCCCGGCCACGAACGGGTGGCTGCCCACCACGACGACCGCGACCTCCGCCTGGGCGGCCTGCGCGGCGGCCGCGGCGACGCCGTCGGAGACGATCTCCTTGCCGAACCTGGCCGCCTGCGCTCTGGGCACCAGGCCGGGCGTGCCGTCGGTGACGCCCACGTACGCGTCGGGCAGGCCGAACCAGCCCTCCACGGTCTCGAACCCGGCGTAGCGGATGAGATGGCTGCCGTCGGGCTGCTCCTCCAGGGCGAACTGCTGGGAGACGTACCAGCCGTCGGGCTCGGCGTCGTCGGTGTCCAGCGAGCGCCAGTCGCCGCCGAGCAGCCTGCCGTTGCCCGCGTTGCGCAGCGTGGAGACGCCGCCGGTCCAGTCGGTGAGGTCCCACTGCGCGGCCGCGTCGGACGCGGCGCCGGTGAGCGCCGCGTTGTCGTCGGGGCCGGTGCCGGTGGCGGCGAGGTATTTGCCGGAGTCGAGGTGCTTGAGCGCGATCCGCTCCAGCCCCTCGCCGGTGGTGACGCCGGGCACCCGCTCCTTGATCCCGTCGAGCGGCGTCACCTGGTACGGGAGCTGCCCGGAGTACCAGTCACGGTAGAGCTTGTCCGACAGCGGGCCCACCACGGCCGCCGACTTCGGCGCGCGCAGCGGCAGCACGCCGGAGTTCCGCAGCAGCACCGCCGCCTTCCCGGCGGTCTCGCGGTTGAGCCGCTGGTGCGCCGCGCTGTTGATCACATCGGCGGTGATCTTCTTGTACGGCCCGCCGTCCGGGTCGAAGTGCCCCAGCCGCGTCCGGATGCTCAGCACGTTGCGCACCGACTCGTCCACCTCCGCGACCGTGAGGTGGCCCTGGTCGAGCGCGGCCTTGAGGTTGGTGAGCATCGGCCCGAGGTCGCTGCCGTCGATGGTGAAGCTGTCCAGCCCGGCCTTCAGCACGGCGGCGAACGCCTCGGGCTTGTCGTCGTAGTACTTCTCCAGGTCGGTCAGCGCGTGCGGCCCCCAGGCGTCGCTGGGGTGGTAGAGCGTCTTGTCCGTCCACGATCGCACCACGGTGTCCAGGTCGCGGTTGACGTGGTTGGGCCGCCCGTTGACCAGGTTGTACGACGCCATCACCCCGGTCGCCGCGTCGGCCGAGATCGCCGCCTTGAAGGCCGGCTCGTAGTACTCGTGCTTCAGCTTGGGCGTCAGGTTGGAGGAGGTCAGGCTGCGGTCGTTCTCGTTGTTGTAGGCCAGGTAGTGCTTCAGCACCGGCGCGGTCTTGAGGTAGAAGGGGTCGTCGCCCTGCAGCCCCTTGCCGTACGCCGTCGAGATGGCGCCGGTCAGCAGCGGGTCCTCGGAGTAGCCCTCCTCGTTGCGGCCCGCGCGCGGGTCGCGCAGCAGGTCCACCACCGGCGCCCACACCTGGAGGCCCCACAGCACGGGATCGGCGGCGTTGTAGCCGCGCGTCTCGTCGCCCACGGCCGAGCCGACCTTCCTGATCAGCTCGGGGTCCCAGGTGCTGGCCAGGCCCACCGCCTGCGGGAACACGGTGCCGCTGGCGAACTTCTGGTTCCAGTTGTCGTTGAGGTGGTTGGACCAGGCGACGCCGTGCAGCGCCTCGGTGCCGTTCTTGTGGTAGGCGATGCCCAGGCGCGGGATGGCCGGCTGCGACTGGTGCAGCAGGCTCAGCTTCTCGTCCAGCGTGAGCCGGCCGAGCAGGTCGTCCACCCGCCGTTCCAGCGGCAGGGCCGGGTTCTGGAAGGGGTACGCCTCGGCGTGCGCGGAAGGCGCGGTGAGCAGCGAGGCGGCGAGGGTCAAGGCCGCTAACAGCGGGATCTTTCGCATCAAAGGGTTCTCCATCACTTGATGGCGCCGACCGTGACACCACGGGTCAGCGTGCGCTGGAAGATCAGGAAGAAGGCGACCGCGGGCACGATGCCGAGCAGGGCCGAGGCGCTGGACATGGTGGCGTCCATGTACTTCTCGCCCTGGAGGACGCCGAGCGCGACGGGCACGGTCTGGGTGTCGTTGGAGATCAGGAAGATCAGCGGCAGGAAGAACTCGTTCCAGGTCCAGATGAAGAAGAAGATCAGCAGCACGCTGAGCGTGGGCCGGCTGATCGGCACCACGATCCGCAGCAACGAGCGCAGCCGCCCCGCGCCGTCGATCGCCGCCGCCTCCAGGATCTCCTTCGGGAACTGGCCCAGCACCGCGCTCAGCAGGTACGTGCCGAACGCCGCCTGGATCGCGGTCATCACGATGATCACCGCGAGCTGGGTGTCGTACAGGCCGGCGGCCTTGGCCAGGTAGTAGAGCGGGTAGGCCAGGGCCTCCTGCGGCAGCGTGTTGGCCACCAGGAACAGCACCAGGATCCACAGCCGCCCCCTGACCCGGCCGATGCCCAGCGCGTACGCGTTGAGCACCGACAGCACGACCGCCAGCACCGAGACGGACGCGCTGATCAGGAAGCTGTTCCAGAGCTTCGTGCCGAACTCCACCCGGTTCCAGAAGTCCACGATCCCCTGGAGGTAGAGCCCGTCGGGCAGGCTCAGCGGCCCCTGGGAGCTGTACTCGGCCGGCGACTTGACCGCGTTCATCGCCACGACGAGGAACGGGAAAATCATCACGACGGCCAGCACGACCAGCGCGAACAGCACCGCCCAGCGTCCCGGCCCCCTCATGACTCACGCTCCTGCACGCGCAGGAACAGGAACGTCACCACGATGATGATCAGCGCCAGCACGGTGGCGATGGCCGAGCCGTACCCGACGTTGCTCTTCTGGAAGAAGTTCAGGTAGGAGAAGTACGACGGCACCATCGTCGCGTTCCCCGGCCCGCCCCGGGTCAGCACGAAGATCGGCCCGAACACCTTCAGCGCGGCGATCGTGCAGGTCAGCAGCACCACGAAGATCTCCGGCCGGATCTGCGGGATCGTGATGTGCCAGAACCTGCGCCACCACGAGGCCCCGTCGATCTCGGCCGCCTCGTGGTAGGCCGGGTCCACGCGCTGCAGCCCGGCCATGAAGATGACCACCGGATAGCCGAGCTGGAACCAGACCATGACCGCCATGACCGTGGCCAGCGCCAGGTCCGGGTCGCCGAGCCAGTCGAGGTCCAGGCCGAGGATCTGGTTGACGGCGCCGTACGACGGGTGCAGCATCCACCCCCACACCACGCCGGCCACCGCCACCGGCAGCACCTGCGGCAGGTAGTACATCGCGCGCAGCGCCGAGGCCGTGCGGGGCCCGAAGCGCTTGCCGATGTAGTCGAACAGGGCCGCCGCCAGCACCAGGCCGATCGCGGTCGGCACGACGGCCATGGCCACGATCAGTCCCACGTTGTGCTGGAACGACTCCCAGAACCGCTCGTCCTCCAGCAGCCTGGCGTAGTTGTCGAGGCCGATCCACCGGGGTGTGCCCACCCCCGACCAGCGGGTGAAGCTCGCCCCCACGTTCATCAGGAACGGCACGACGATGACGGCCGCGAACAGCAGCAGGCTGGGGATCAGGTAGAGCCAGTATCCCCTCGTGCGCACCCTCATCTAGTTGCCAAGGTCGGCGAGGTTGTCCTCATACGGCTTGGCCAGCCCGTCCAGCACCTCGGCGGAGGTCTTGCTCCCGTTGATGAGCTCCTGGACCCCGGCCACCAGCACGTCGTAGTAGCCGGGCGCGGGCCAGTCGGGGTAGAAGGCCAGGCCGTCGGCGGCGGTGAGCTTGTTGAAGGTCTCGATCAGCTCCTTGCTCCTGGCGTCGGTGATCGCGGCCGGGTCGGCGGCCACGGGCACGCCGCCGGAGTTGCCGAGCAGGTTCTGGATGTCCTTGCTCATGGTGATGTCGATGAAGTCGTAGGCCAGGTCCTTGTTCTCCGACTTCTCGGGCACCACCCAGAGGTTGCCGCTCGACCCGGGCGACATCGTGGCGCCGGGGAACAGGAAGTGGCCCCACTCGAAGTCCTTGATCTCGGAGGCGAGGCGGCCGTACCACCAGCTTCCGCTGATCATCATGGGGAACTTGCCGTTCATGAACGCCACGCCCATGTCCTCGGCCTTCAGCCCGGCCGAGTTCTTGGCGAGGTAGCCCTTCTTCACCCAGTCGGCGAAGGTGTCGGCGGCGTAGGTGAACTCGGGGCCGTGGAAATCGACCTTGCCCTGGTAGGACTGGTAGGCCGCGAGCCACGGCTTCTGCGCCTTGGTCAGCGCGAGCTGGTAGAAGATCTGCTGGGCGGGGTATTCGGCGCCGGCGTTGGCGATGGGGGTCACGCCGGCCTTGACGAACGTGTCCAGCGCGGCGGTGAACTCCTCGAACGTGGCCGGCACCTCGACCTTGTGCTCGGCGAAGAGCTCCTTGTTGTAGTAGACCATCACGAACTCGCCGTAGTTGGGCACGCCGTACCACTTGCCGGAGCCCATCACGCCCCGGTCGTCATACTTGGCGGTGGTCTGCAGGCCGCCGGGCAGCAGCTTGTCCCAGCCCCGCTTGGCGGCCTCCTCGCTCAGGTCGGCGAGCAGGCCCTGCTTCGACAGCAGCCCGGCCGTGGCGTTGCCCTTGTTGTACTCCATGATGTCGGGCGCCTCGTCGGAGTTGAGCACCATGCCGGCCGTCTTCTGGATCTGCTCGAAGCCCTTCTCCTCGAACGTGACGGTCACGTTCGGGTGCGACGCCTCGAACTTCTTGATCGCCTCGGCCCACGCCTTGCCCATGGCGCTGTCGGCCGACTCGTAGTGCCACAGCTTCAGCACTCGCGGCTCGGAGCCGCCCGGGGCCGGGGCCGCCGAGTCTCCTCCCGAGCCGCACGCCGACAGGGCCAGCGCGGCGGCGGCCAGCACCGCGGCGCTTCTCATTCTGACCATGATCCCTCCAGGGGGTGTTACGAGATGACGGCCCGCGCGGGGGCTCCGGCCACCGGGGCCAGTTCGACCCCGGTGACGCGCTTCGGGCCGGTGACGGCGACCCGCAGGTCCGCGCCGTCCCTGGTGGCGACGGCGATCGTCACGCCGTCCGCGTCGTGGACCTCCACGGTCCCGTCGCCGCCCCCGAAGGCGACGAGGGTGATCTCGGCGGGCACGTCCACCGTGTCGCGTTGCGCGGTGACGGGGATGAGCGCGCCGTGCCGTACGAACAGGGGGATCTGGTCGAGCGGCTTGGCGACCGTGACGTAACGGGAGCCGTCGAGCACCTCGCCCGTCCAGTAGTCCACCCACCGGCCGCGCGGCAGGTAGACCTGCCTGGCGCCCTCGGGCGCGGTCATGGGCGCGACGAGCAGGTCACGGCCGAGCAGGTACTGCAGGTCGGCCTGCCAGGCCACCGGGTCGTCGGGGAAGTCCACGCACAGGGCGCGCATCATCGGCGCGCCGGTGCGCGCGGCCTCGACGGCCGCCGAGTAGATGTAGGGCATCAGCCGGTAGCGCAGCTTGAGCGCGGCCACGGCCGCCGCCTCGACCTCGGGGAACTCCCACGGCTCCCGGGTCGTGGTGCCGTGCAGCCGCAGCAGCGGGGAGAGCGCGCCGAACTGGGTCCAGCGCACGTACAGGTCGTCGGTGGGCCGGCCGGTGAAGCCGCCGGCGTCGTGGCTCCAGAACGGCACGCCGGACAGCCCGTGCGCGAGCCCGCCTCTGAGCGTGCTGCCCATGGCGGCGTAGCTGGTGTAGGTGTCGCCGCCCCACTGGGCGCTGTGCCGCTGGCCCCCCAGGTACGACGACCGCGCCCAGACCAGGTTGTGCCCGTGGACCTCCCGGGTGACCTCGGCCACGACGTCGTTGAACAGCAGCGTGTAGACGTTGTGCAGGTCGGCCCCCGGCATGCCGTTGAACGCCACCGCGTCGGCCGGCACGCCCTCGGCGAAGTCGGTCTTGAAGGCGGCCACGCCCTGGCGCAGCAGCGGGCGCAGCAGGCCCTTGAACCACTCGACGGCGGCCGGGTTGGTGAAGTCGACGATGCCGCAGGCCGGGAACGAGCCGTGCCAGCAGTCGGCGACGTAGGTCTCCCCATCCTGATTCTTCAGGAAATATCCGGCAGCGGAGGCTTCCCGGAACGCCGGGCTGAGGTGGGAGATATACGGGTTCATCCACAGGCAGACCTTGAACCCCATCCCGTCCAGCTCGGCCAGCATGCCGTCCGGGTCGGGGAAGTTCTCGGCGTCCCACTTCAGCTCCGACCAGTGCCCGTCGGCCTGCCAGTAGGTGTCCAGGTGCAGCACGTCGCACGGGATGCCGCGCCGCCTGATCGTGCGCGCCCGGGCCAGCACCCGCTCCTGGCTGTCCACGCAGAACCCGGAGGAGATCCAGGTGCCGAACGCCCACTTGGGCGGCAGCGAGGGCCGGCAGGTCAGCAGGTCGTAACGGTCCAGGACCTCCGAGGGCGTCGGCCCGGCGATCACGTAGTAGTCCATGACGTCGTCGGGCACCACGATCTGCACGACGCTGTGCGTGGACTGGCACACGTCGAACTCGGTGGGCGCGCCGCTGTCCACCAGCACGCCGTAGCCCCTGCTCGACAGGTAGAGGGGCACGTTCTTGTACGCCCGCTGCGACTCGGCCCCGAAGGCGTCGAAGTTCCACATGACCGGCCGCTGGCCGCGCTTGTCGAGCCGGGTGAACGACTCGCCGAACCCGGCGAACGCCTCGTCCGGGGCGGCGGCGAAGCTCTCGTGATAGGCCACGGGCGTACCGGCGGCGCTGGAGCGGCCGAACGGCAGCGTGCGCAGCCGGCCGCTGATGTCGGTGTGCCCCCGGTCCTGCTCCACCAGCGTCGCCCCGGCGGCATCGGTGAAGCGCAGGTGCCACGGCGCCAGGCTGATCTCGGCGCGCAGCGGGCCCGCGTCGATGAGGATCGGCCCGTCCGGCGCGACCTCGGCCCGCGCCCCCTGGTACGTGCGCGGCGAGACCAGCGCGATGGCCCGCTCCGAGCGGGGCCTGGCGGTGGCGTCCTCCGACAGGCGGACCCTGATGACCCCCTCGCCGGCCACGCCCACCTGCACGACCAGCGTCTCGTCCGCCGAGGTGACGGCCTTCAGCAGCACCTCCCCGCCGTCGGCCGCGACCAGCTCGGCGGTGGTGATCGCCGACAGGCCGCCCTCGCCGCGTGCGCGCACCGGCAGCTCGGGCGGGTCCGCGACGAAGTACTCGTGCGCGACCAGGGGAGGGCGATAGGGCATGGAAGCTCCTTCGGACGGGGCGCCAAACTCGTGAATTAGTTTGCTGTCCATACCAACAAACGTCAACGGTTTATCCCCGCCTCCGCGGCCCGTCCCGAGAGCCCGCCTCCGCGACCCGTCCCCAGAGCCCGCCTCCCCCGCGGCCCGCCGGCCCGGCGGCCCGGCGGCACGAAAAAAGGGCGCGCGGTGCGGAAGCACCACGCGCCCTGGAAGAGCGGCCGGGGACTAGATCGACACCCCCGGCTGCATGAGCCGGCGGGCCGCCTCGGTGATCGACCCCGACAACGACGGGTAGACGGCGAACGTGTGGGCGAGCTGGTCGACGGTCAGCCGCTGCTGCACCGCCACCGACACGGCCAGGATCAGCTCGGAGGCCCGCGGCGCCACCACGACGCCGCCCAGCACGATCCCGGTGTGCGGGCGGCAGAACAGCTTGACGAAGCCGTCGTTGAAGCCCTGCATCTTGGCCCGCGCGTTGGTGGCCAGCGGCAGCTTGACCACGTTGGCCTCGATCTCGCCCGCCTCGATCGCCCGCTGGGCCACGCCCACCGCCGCGATCTCGGGGTCGGTGAAGATGTTGGAGGCCACCGTGGCCAGCCGCAGCGGCTGCACCGCCTCGCCCAGCGCGTGCCAGACCGCGATCCGGCCCTGCATGGCCGCGACCGAGGCCAGCATGAGCACGCCCGTGCAGTCACCGGCGGCGTACACTCCCGGCGCGGAGGTGCGCGAGACCTTGTCGACCTTGATGAAGCCGCCCCGGTCGAGCTGCACCCCGGCCTCCTCCAGCCCGATGCCGGCGGTGTTGGGGATCATGCCGACGGTCATCAGCGCGTGGGAGCCCTCGGCCGTGCGGCCGTCCTCCAGGGTGACCACCACGCCGTCGTCGGTGCGCTTGACGGAGGAGGCCCGCGAGCGGCCCATGACGTTCATCCCGCGCCGCCGGTAGACCTCTTCCAGCACCTCGGCGCCGTCGGCGTCCTCGTTGGGCATCATCCGGTCGCGGCTGGAGACCAGCGTGACCTCCGCCCCCAGCGACCGGTAGGCCCCGGCGAACTCCGCCCCCGTCACGCCCGAGCCGACCACGATGAGGTGCTCGGGCAGCTCCTCCAGGTCGTAGAGCTGGCGCCAGGTGAGGATGCGCTCGCCGTCGGGCTCGGCCCCGGGCAGCACGCGCGGCGTCGCCCCGGTCGCCACCAGCACCACGTCGGCCCTGATCGTACGGTCACCGGCGCGCACCACCTGCGGGTCGACCAGCCGCCCGCGCGCCTTGACGATCTCCACGCCCTCGGCCTCGACGCGCGCCGCGATGTCGGCCGACTGCGCCTGCGCCAGCTCCTTGACCCGCTTGTTGACCAGCGGCAGATCCACGCCGACCACCCCCGCGTCGCCGTCGGCCCCGCCGGAGAACGACACGCCCAGCGAGGCCGCGTCGAGCAGCGCCTGCTTGCGCACGGAGGTCGCGATCAGCGTCTTGGACGGCACGCAGTCGGTCAGCACGCACGCGCCGCCGGGGCCGTCCTGCTCGACCATCGTGACTTGCGCGCCTAGTTGCGCGGCCACCAGCGCCGCCTCGTAGCCGCCTGGTCCGCCGCCGATGATCACGATCCTCGTCACGTGTCCCATTGTCCCGCACGGCGCGCGAGAAGCTGCAACGGGGCCGAGATCACGCCTCCCCGCCGGCCGGCTCTTACGCGGGCCGGATGACACGAGGCCCGCCACCCCCGATCCGATGGACCGGCACGGCTGCCCAGCGTGGCAGGATGGCGCGGTAGCTGGATGACGAAGCGGCAGCCGGCGAGAGGGGTAGATCGTGGCGTGGCCTTCAGATCACACGGGGAAGCGGAGCGACCTCCGACTTTACGGCGCATACGGCACGAACATGGACCCGGAGCAGATGGCCATGCGCGCCCCCCACTCGCCGGTCTGGGGCGTGGGCTGGCTGCCCGGCTGGCGGCTGACGTTCGGCGGGATGGACCTGGCCTGGGAGGGCGCGGTCGCCACCATCGTCGAGGATCCCGACGAGCACGTGTTCGTGGTCCTCTACGACGTGCCCGACTGGGAGGAGCTCTCGCTCGACCAGTGGGAGGGGGCGGTGCGCGGGGCGTACCACAAGGTGCGCATGCGGGTGCAGACGCTCGACGGCGAGGTGCTGGCCTGGTTCTACGTGCTCGACGGCTACGAGGGCGGCCTGCCCTCGGCCCGCTACCTGGGCAGCCTGGCCGAGGCGGCCGAGCGGGCCGGCGCCCCCGACGACTACGTCAAGGAGCTGCGCCAGCGCCCCTGCACGTCCTACGGCGGCTGACGCCGCGCGCCACCCCGTACGACGGCTGACGCCGCGCGCCCCCGCCCGGGTGAGGCGGGGGCGGCGGCGGCCGGTCAGCGCAGCGGCTGGTCCTTGGTCTCCTTGAGCACGAAGAGGTAGACGAGCGTCGAGATCAGCGCCAGCGCCGACATATACCACGGGAAGAGCCCGGGGTTCTTCGCCTCCTGCAGCGCGGTGCCGATCAGCGGGGCGGTGCCGCCGAAGATCGCCACGGTCAGCGAATACGGGAACCCGGCGCCCGCGGCCCGCACCCGCGTCGGGAACAGCTCCGAGTTCACCGCCGCCGAGATCGAGGTGAAGCCGCTCAGGAAGACCATGCCGATGAGCTGCACGACCAGCAGGCTGCCGTAGGCGTCGGTGAGCAGGCCGAGCAGCGGCACGGGCAGCACGAGGAAGCCCAGCCCGAACGCGATCAGCAGCGGCCGCCGCCCGATCCGGTCCGACAGCATGCCGGCCAGCGGCTGCAGGATCATGAAGAACACCAGCGAGATCGTGCCGATCTGGAGCGAGTCGGCCTTGTCGAAGCCCACCGTGATCTGCGCGTAGGTGGGCAGGAAGCTGGTCCAGGTGTAGTACGCGACGGTCCCGGCGATCGTGATGCCCACGATCGTGGCCGCCGACCTCGGGTGGTGCTTGAGGAAGTCGAACAGCTTGGGCCGCCTGGCCTCGCCGCGCTGGATCTCCTCCGCCACGGCCGAGGTCTCGTCGGCGCCCTTGCGGATCCACAGGCCCACGAGGCTCAGCGCCGCGCCCACGAAGAACGGCACCCGCCAGCCCCAGGAGTTCATGTCGGCCGAGGCCAGCATGGTGGCCAGCAGCGCGGCCAGGCCGGAGGCGAGGAGCTGGCCGATGGTGGTGCTGACGTACTGGAAGCTCGAGAACAGGCCGCGGCGGCCCTTGGGGGCCGACTCCACGAGGAACGTGGTCGCCGCGGCGAACTCGCCGCCCACCGACAGGCCCTGGATGAGCCTGGCCAGGGTGAGGATGATCGGCGCCAGCAGTCCGACGGCCGCGTACGTGGGGGTCAGGCCGACGAGCAGCGAGCCCGCGCCCATCAGCACGATGGTGAACGTCATGGCGGCCTTGCGGCCGTACCTGTCGGCGAAGGCGCCGACGAGCAGGCCGCCCAGGGGCCGCATGAAGAAGCCGACCGCGAAGACGGCGAACGAGCTCAGCAGGGGCACCAGACTGTTGCCCGAGCCCTTCGGAAAGACCTGTTCGGAGAAGTACGTCGCGAGGAAGGTGTAGGCATACCAGTCGTACCACTCGACCACGTTGCCGATGCTGGCCGCCATGAGCTGGCGGCCGCGGCTCTTGGGGATGCCGAGGGGTGACTGAGCCACAGGGGAGGTCGCCACGAGGGCTCCTTTGCTGACAAGTGCGGAGATGGCTTACTGTGCATTCGGACGACCGAAACAGTCAAATATCTCGGCCAATATTTACAATCCCGACACTGAAACGGGTGCAGGTGGACGTTCTGGACCGGCGGCTCGTGGCCGCGCTGCAAGTCAGCCCCCGCGCCTCCTGGGGCGAGATCGGCCGCGCCGTGGGCGAGCACGAGCGCACGGTCGCCCGGCGGCTGCAGCGGCTGATCGCCGACGGGGTCGTGCGGGTCACGGCCATCTACGACGACCTGCGCACCGGGCACGGGCGGCCCGTGCACCTGCACGTCCAGGTGCGCCCCGGCACGGCGGCGCAGGTCGCCAAGGCGCTGGCCGACCGGCCCGACACCCGCTCGGTCTACTCGCTGACCGGAGCCGCCGACATCGGCTGCGAGCTGGTCTCGCCGTCCCGCGAGGACCTGCACCGCATCCTTTCCGCGCAGGTCTCCGACATCGACGGGGTCCTGCAGACGCAGACCCAGGTCGTGCTCCACACGTTCAGGACCGTGGCCGAGTGGCACGCCCCGTACCTCACCGAGCGGGAGCTGGCCGAGCTGCGGCCCGGCCCGCCGCCCGAATGCCTGCCCGACGAGGAGGGCCTGTCACCCCTGGAGCAGGAGATCGCCGAGCTGCTGGCCGCCGACGGCAGGATCGCCTTCACGACCGTGGCCGAGCGGCTGGACGTCTCCGTGCCGACCGCGCGCCGGCGGGTCACCTCGCTCATCGAGCGGCGCCTGCTGCTGCCCCGCGCGGAGGTGGAGCCCGCGCTGCTCGGCCTGGAGGTCGAGGCCATGCTCTGGCTGAAGGTCCGGCCGCACGGCCTCGACCTGGTCGGACAGCAGCTGGCCGGGCACCCCAACGTCCGTTACTGCGCCGCCACGACGGGCACACACTCCCTCATCGTGCAGGTCGTGGCGGCCCACGAGGCCGCCCTGTACCGCTTCATGACCGGCGTCGTCGGCCGCCACGACGAGATCACCGACGTCGACCTCACCCTGATCACCCGCGCCTACAAGCGCGGCCACCTTCACAAGTCCGGACTGCTCACGATGGAGAAGACACCATGACCCCTGCCGAGCGGGAAGTCGCCGACCTGTGCGTGGAGCTCATCCGCGTCGACAGCAGCAACTACGGGGACGGCAGCGGCCCCGGCGAGCGGGCCGCGGCCGAGGTCGTCATGGCCCGGCTGGCCGAGGTGGGGGTCGAGGCGACCTACATCGAGAGCGAGCCCGGCCGCGCCAACGTGGTCACCCGGATCGAGGGCACCGACCCGTCCCTGCCCGCGCTGCTCGTGCACGGTCACCTCGACGTCGTGCCGGCCAACGCCGCCGACTGGTCGGTCGACCCGTTCGCGGGCGAGGTGCGCGACGGCTACATCTGGGGACGCGGCGCGGTGGACATGAAGGACATGGACGCGATGATGCTGGCCGTGCTGCGCGCCATGAAGCGCGAGGGCCGCCGGCCGCGCCGCGACCTGGTCTTCGCCTGGCTGGCCGACGAGGAGGCCGGCGGCGTCCACGGCGCCAAATACCTCACCGCGCACCACCCCGGGCTGTTCGAGGGCGTCACCGAGGCCATCAGCGAGGTCGGCGGCTACTCGCTGGAGGTGGACCCGTCGCTGCGGCTCTACCTCATCGAGACCGCCCAGAAGGGCCTGGCCTGGATGAAGCTGATCGCCGACGGCACGGCCGGCCACGGCTCGATGCTGAACGGCGACAACGCCGTCACCGAGGTCGCCAGGGCGGTGGCCAGGATCGGCGCGCACGAGTGGCCGCTGACCTACACCGAGACCGTCCACCGGTTCCTCACCGAGGTCGCCGACGCGTTCGGCATCCCGTTCGACGAGAACGACCCCCAGCCGATCCTCGACCGGATCGGGCCGCTGGTGCGGTTCGTGGGCGCCACCCTGCGCAACACCACCAACCCGACCCAGCTCGACGCCGGCTACAAGTCCAACGTCATCCCCGGGCAGGCCACGGCCGTGATCGACGGGCGCTTCCTGCCCGGCGCCGAGGAGGAGTTCTTCAAGACCGTCGACGGGCTGCTCGGGCCGAAGGTGCGCCGCGAGTTCATCCACCACGACATCGCGCTGGAGACCTCGTTCGACGGGGTGCTGGTGGAGTCGATGATCGCGGCGCTGAAGGCCGAGGACCCGGCGGCGCGGGCGATCCCGTACTCCATGTCGGGCGGCACCGACAACAAGACGTTCTTCGCCGACCTGGGGGTGCGCGGGTTCGGCTTCGTGCCGCTGCGGCTGCCCGCCGACATGGACTTCGCCTCGATGTTCCACGGCGTGGACGAGCGGGTGCCGGTGGACGCGCTGCAGTTCGGGGTGCGGGTCCTGGACAGGCTCCTCCTAAACTACTGAGCTGTGACCAACAACGCATACGCCCTGGCCGCCGAGGCCGCGACGGCCCTGCGCGCGGCCGCCGGCCTCGACACCTTCCACGTGGCCCTCGTGATGGGGTCGGGGTGGGTGCCCGCCGCCGACGCCATCGGCGAGACGGTCAAGGAGATCCCCTTCACCGACCTGCCCGGCTTCCGCGCGCCCGCCGTGGCGGGACACGGCGGCAAGATCCGCGTCGTGCGCACCCCGGCCGGCCGGCACGCGCTGATCTTCCTCGGCCGCACCCACCTGTACGAAGGGCTCGGCGTCGACGCGGTCGTGCACGGCGTGCGCACGGCCGCCGCGGCCGGCGTGCGCACGGTGGTGCTCACCAACGCCGCCGGCGGGCTGCGCCCCGAGACGCAGAACGTCGGCGACCCCGTCCTGATCAGCGACCACATCAACCTGACCGGGGCCAACCCGATCACCGGCACCACGTTCATCGACCTCACCGAGGTCTACTCGCGCCGCCTGCGCGCGCTGGTGCGCGAGATCGACCCGACCCTGGCCGAGGGCGTCTACGTCGCCTTCCGCGGCCCCACCTACGAGACGCCCGCCGAGATCCGCATGCTGCGCACGCTGGGCGGCGACATGGTGGGCATGTCCACGGTCCTGGAGGCCATCGCCGCCCGCGAGGCCGGCCTCGAGGTGCTCGGCGTCTCCCTGGTCACCAACCCCGGCGCGGGGCTGTCGGGCGAGCCGCTCAACCACGAGGAGGTCCTGGAGGTGGGCCGCGCCACGGCCACCCGCATGGGCGACCTGCTCGCCAAGGCCGTGGACCGGCTGTGACCGGGCCTGACGACCGCCCCGGCGACCGTCCCGGCGACCACCGCGCCGAGGAGGCCGGCCAGGCGGCGGGGCGGGCCGGCGGGCGCGAAGGGCAGGCCGGTGGGCGGGCGGGGCTGCTGGAGGAGGCCCGCCGCTGGCTGGCGCAGGACCCCGACCCCGACACCCGCGCGGAGCTGTCCGCGCTGATCGAGCGGGAAGACCTGGCCGCCCTGGCCGAGCGCTTCGGCGCCAAGCTGGAGTTCGGCACCGCGGGCCTGCGCGGCGAGCTGGGCGCGGGCCCCAACCGGATGAACCGCGTCACCGTCATGCGCGCCGCCGCCGGCCTGGCCGCCGTGCTCGGCCCCGGCAAGCACGTCGTCATCGGCCACGACGCCCGCCACAAGTCCGACGTGTTCGCCCGCGACACGGCGGCCGTGCTGACGGGCGCGGGCCTGCACGCCTCGCTCCTGCCCGGCCCGCTGCCCACGCCGGTGCTGGCCTTCGCCGTACGCCACCTCGACGCCGACGCCGGCGTGACCGTCACCGCCAGCCACAACCCGCCGCGCGACAACGGCTACAAGGTCTACTGGGGCGACGGCTCGCAGATCATCCCGCCGATCGACAGCGAGATCTCGGCCGCCATCGACGCCGTGGGCCGCGTGGACGAGCTGCCGCTGCACTCCCCCGGCACGCTGACCGAGCTGGGCGAGGGCATCGTCGACGACTACATCGACGCGGTGACGTCCCTGCCCCTCGGCGACGCCAGAGACCTGCGCGTGGCCTACACGCCGCTGCACGGGGTCGGCGGGGCCACCCTCACGGGCGCCTTCCTGGCCGCCGGCTTCGACAGCCCCATGGCGGTCGAGGAGCAGCGCAACCCCGACCCCGACTTCCCCACCGTGGCCTTCCCCAACCCGGAGGAGCCCGGGGCGATGGACCTGGCCGCCGCCCTGGCCACCAAGCTCGGCGCGGACCTGGTGCTGGCCAACGACCCCGACGCCGACAGGTGCGCGGCGGGGGTGCCGCTGCCGGGCGGCGGCGTACGCATGCTGACCGGCGACGAGATCGGCGGCCTGCTGGCGGAGCACGTCATCACGCACACCTCCGGCGACCGCATGGTGGCCACCACCATCGTCTCCTCCACCCTGCTCGGCAAGATCGCCAGAGCCCACGGGGTCCGCTACGGCGAGACGCTCACGGGCTTCAAGTGGATCATCAAGGCGGGCCCCGGGCTGGTGTTCGGCTACGAGGAGGCCATCGGCTACAGCGTCGGCTCCGACGCCGGCCTGCCCGTCAGGGACAAGGACGGCATCGGCGCGGCCCTGACGGTGGCGGCCATCGCGGCGGCGGCCAAGCGCGACGGCCGTACGCTGCTCGACCTCCTCGACGACCAGGCCCGCCGCTACGGCCTGCACGCGACGGCCCAGCTGTCGTTCCGGGTGGCCGACCTGTCCCTGATCACCGCCGCCATGTCCCGCCTGCGCGCCGCCCCGCCCGCGGCTCTCGGGGGCCGCACGGTGGAGCGCGCGGACGACCTGGCCCGCGGCGACGGCGGCCTGCCGCCCACGGACGGCCTGCGTTACCTGCTGTCGGGGGACGCCCGCGTGGTCGTGCGGCCGTCCGGCACGGAGCCCAAGCTGAAGTGCTACCTGGAGGTCGTCGTCCCGGTGACCATCACCCCCGCCGACGCCCGAACCCAGGCCGGCCACCACCTCACCACCCTGAAGACCGACCTCACCACCCACCTGGGGCTGTAACGCTCCGTGGAACACCCAGAGGTGGTTGAACCACATGTGGATGTTCCACGGAGCGTTGGTCTCATCCGTGAGACCAACGCGAGGACTAAGTTCACAAAGTTCATGCCTCGATACCTCTATCTCAGTTAGTCTCATCCGTGAGACTAACTGGGGGAGCCGTGGAACCTTTCATCGGCAGACGTCGCGAGCTCGCGACCCTCAAGCGCGCGCTGGAGAAGACCGGCCGCCGTCAGTTCGATCGGCCGGGACGCGCCCTCCTCATGAGGGGGCGCCGCCGTGTCGGAAAGTCGCGTCTGGCCGAGGAGTTCATCCGGCAGGCCCAGGTGCCGCACATGTACTACACGGCCACCGGCTTCTCGACCGGCCAGGAACTGCGCATTTTCGCCGAGGACGCGTGCTCGTCCAACCTGCCGGGGGCGTCCTCATTCGCCGGCAAGCGGCCGGAGTCGTGGCACGAGGCGCTCTCCCTCCTGGCTCGCGCACTCCCGGAGGACTCTCCGAGCATCGTGGTCATCGACGAACTGCCCTACCTGATCAAGACGGACCCTACGCTGGAAGGCGTGCTGCAGAAGCTCTTCGACAGGGAGTTCTCGCGGCGGCCGGTGCTGCTCCTGCTCATCGGCTCGGACCTGTCCATGATGGAGGCGATCAACACCTACGAGCGCCCCTTCTACCAGCGCGCCGCCGACTTCGTGGTCGACCCCCTCACACCGGACACCCTCGCGCAGGCGCTCGACCTGCCTCCAGCCGAGGCGATCGACGCCCATCTGGTTTCGGGCGGACTGCCGATGATCTGCGAGGAGTGGCCCAAGGGAGCCTCGCTCTGGACCTACCTGGAACAGGCGGTCCGCGACCCGCTCTCGGCCATGGTCGTCAGCGGCGAGCGCGCTCTGGCCGCGGAGTTCCCGCCTGAGGCTCACGCCCACCAGGTGCTCAACGCCATCGGGTCGGGGCAGCGCACGCACTCCAACATAGCGGCCGCGACTCAGGAGATCCCTCGGGCTACGATGAACCGGGCGCTCCAGCTTCTCTTGGAGAAACGCCTGATCGCCCTGGAGCGGCCTCTGTCCACGCGCCCCTCGCGAGACTCGCGCTACCGGGTGATCGACTCGCACCTGCGGTTCTGGATCTCGTTTATCGGGCCCCGTCTGACCGACATTGAACGCGGCCGGGGCGACATGGTGCTGGCGCGAATTCGCCGGTCGTGGACGTCGTGGCGGGGACTGGCCGTCGAGCCGCTGATTCAGGAGTCTCTGCGCCGGATGGACGGGCTGCCCGAGGAGACCGGGGCGGTCGGGGGGTACTGGACGCGGACGAACAACCCGGAGATCGATCTGGTCGGCGCCGATCGGGAGCCGGTCGCCAAGCAGATCATGTTCGTCGGGTCCGTGAAGTGGCAGGAGAACCGGCCCTTCGACCATCACGACCTGAGCGAGCTCATCGTGCACCGGGCGCAGATGCCGGGAGCCGACACCTCCACGCCCCTCTATGCCGTCTCCCGCAGCGGTTGCGAGGTGGACGGGGTCACGCACATCACTCCCGAGCGGTTGCTCGACGTCTGGCGCTGAGCCGCCGGCGGCCACGACCGCCTTCGGACGCGCCGCGGCCCGGGCCCGGATTCTTCTCCAGGGCCCGGGCCGCACGCTGTTCCGGCCGCACAGGCGGCTTTCGTCCGTACCGTGGGGGTCAGGTCAGGCGGAACTGCAGGCCGGTGTCCCACTTGTGCGGGTCGGGCTCCACCCGCGGGTCCGTCTGGAAGAGCTCCAGGCGGCAGCCCCAGTGCTCGGTCCCGTCCTTCTCGGTCAGGTCGAACGTCAGGCCCTGCTCCCCGGCCCACTTCAGCGTCGCCTCGACGACGCCGAAGAGCTGGTCGGGATGGCCGTGGTGGGAGACGGTGACGTAGCGGCCCGCGGGCAGGGTGTCGGCGAAGACGTCGCCCTCGCCCTCCACCGGCGCGGCCACCGGCACCCCCGCCTGCACCACCAGCCGGTCGCGGGCCAGGTCGATGCTCTCGTAACGCAGGAAAGGCGCGCCCGCGGGGTGCGCGCCGCGCTCGGCGAGCCAGCCGATGATCTCCCCGATGCGATCCGCGACCAGCCCGAAGGTGGTCATGGTGATGGTACGGCGCACCCCCACGTACGGGCGCCCGGGGAACTCGACGATCTGTGGCATGTTCTGTTTCCTCCTTCACCCCTCAGTACGGAGCGCGGCCCCGAAACTCATCGGCAGCCCGAAGAACGGGAACAGCCCCGGATCGAGATAGGTGGTCTCCCCCACGACCACGCCCCCGGACACCTCCAGGACGAGCAGCGCGAACGGCTCCCCGTTCAGGTACTGCCCGAAGGCCGGGCAGCCGTTGGCCCGCGTCGGCACCAGGCGGGACCCGGCGCACGGCGCGTCGGAGTGCAGCAGCACGGCCCGGATGTCCTCGCGCCCCCGCAGCCACCACGTGAACGGCGGCATGGACGACGTCGCGTCCTCGTGCAGCAGCGACACCAGCGCGTCCACGTCGTAGCGCTCGAACGCCGTCACGTACCGCGCCAGCAGCCCCTCGTCCACCGCGGCGTCGAGGGGGTCCGAGGCGGGCAGCCTGGCCCTGGCGCGTTGCAGGCTGCTGTTGACCGAGGTCACCGTGGCACCCAGGAGGGCGGCGGTCTCGGCGGCGCTCCACTTCAGCACGTCGCGCAGGATGAGCACGGCGCGCTGCCGGGGCGGCAGGTGCTGCAGCGCGGCCACGAACGCCAGCCGCACCGTCTCCCTCGTCACGGCCAGGTCGGCGGGGTCGAGAACGCGGGCGTCGGGGACGGGCTGCACCCAGCGGTTCTCGGGCAGCGGCTCGCCCAGCGCGGCTCCGGGGACGGCGGCGGGGCCCAGGTCCATGGCGCGGGCGCGGCGCTGCGGGCCTCTCAGCATGTCGACGCAGACGTTGGTGGCCAGGTGGAACAGCCACGGGCGCAGCGGCCCGCGCCCCGGGTCGTACGTGCGCCAGGCCCGGACGAACGTCTCCTGCACCGCGTCCTCGGCCTCGAACCCCGACCCCAGCATCCGGTAGCAGTAGCCGGTCAGCTCGACCCGGTGCCGCTCCATCTCGGCCACCCCGCGCCCCTCCGGCCCGGCCCAGGCAGGCCCTCCCGGCGCGGTCTCGGCCTGCCTTCGCCGCGCGGTCTCCACCGGCCCTCCCGGCGCGGTCTCCCCGTTCAGCACGGGACCACCTCGATCTGCAGTTCGGTCACCCACTCCGCGCGGTCCTCGGGAACGTGCAGCGAGACCTCCCTGGGCAGGTCGAGGGCGCGGTAGCCGTGCTCCTCGATCCAGTGGGCCAGCTCCTGGAACGTCGGCCCCGCCTCCTCCATCGGCCCGCGGTGGATGATCGTGGCGGCGGTCTCGACGGCGGGCAGGTCCGCGACGTCGAAGTCGTGTCCCCCGGGCGACACGTTGGCCGGCAGGCAGGCGTGCACCATCACGGTGCCGTCGTCCTCCTGGAGGTAGTGGGCGATGCCGGGGCCGAGGATCCGCACGCCGGCCGCGTCCACCCGCCGGCAGAGCTCCTCGAACAGGGGCGAGATGACCGGCCCGATGTCCTCGCCCTCGTAGCTGGCGGCCCTGGCGGAGAGCTGGGCGACGCGGATCCGGTCGAGCCTCTTCAGCACGACCTCCGCCGTGCCCATGTGCCCCTCCGTCTCGATCGTGCGCAGCCGCGCCTCGACGCTGCGCAGCCGGGCCAGGTCGGCGTTGATCCGGGCTTCGAGCTGGGCGCGGCGCAGGCGCACCATGCCGTGCAGCTCCTCGGTGCTCACCTTCTCGTCGAGGATGGCCCGCACCTGCTCCAGCGTGAAGCCGAGGTCCTTGATGGCGACGATCCGGTTGAGCCTGGCGAGCTGTTCCGCCTGGTAGGAGCGGTAGCCGGTGACCGGGTCGACGTGCGCGGGGCGCAGCAGGCCGATGGCGTCGTAGTGGCGGAGCATCCGTACGGACACCAGTCCCAGCCTGGCGAAGTCTCCGATGCTGAACATGGCCTCTCAAGGTGTAGGGCCTGACACGGTGTCAGAGTCAACCTATGGCGATTTTTTACGCCTTGGGGTACTTTTCGGTTCAAGACGGGCGACCGAACGTTCGGTAGGGCGGACCCCTTGACCATCCCACGACTCACCGACCGCGACACGAACGCCGGCGAGCGGATCAGGACGGCGGCCGTGCTGCTGTTCGCCCGGCAGGGCTACGCCGCGACGAGCATCCGGGACCTCGCCCGGGCGGTCGGCCTGACCAACGCCGGCATCTACCACCACGTCACCAGCAAGGAATCCCTGCTGGCCGACCTCATGCGGACGGCCCAGCGGGGGCTGATCGAGGCCACCGAGCGCATGCTGGCCCCGTACGAACGGCCCGCGGACCGCCTGGCCCTGCTGATCAGCTCCCTGACCGCCGTCCACGCCCGCAACCCGATGACCACCCGCGTCATGGACGGCGAGCTGCGCTCCCTGACCCCCGGCTCCGCCGCCCACGACGAGATCATCGCCCTGCGCGACGCGTACGAGGCCCACTGGAAGCACGCGCTGTCCGACGGCGTCATCCAGGGCGTCTTCCGCGTCGCCGACGAGAAGCTGACCCGGCTCGCCCTGATGTCCATGTGCACCGGCACCAGCGAGTGGTACCGCCCCGACGGGGACTCCACGCTGGAGCAGGTGTGCGCCGAGTTCGTCGCGATCGGCCTGGCCGCCGTCCGAGCCCCGGCCCAGCCCGTCGCCCTGGCCGATTTCTGCCTCTTGCCCGAGTTCCCGTGGGAGCCGCCGGATGCCAGAAACGATCCCCGACCTGATGAGGCACGCCGCTAGCGCGTACGGCGGGCGCGAGTTCCTCCGATTCCCCGACGCGTCCCTGACCTTCGCCGAGGCCGACGCGCGCTCCGACCGGCTGGCCGGCGCGCTGGCCGACAAGGGCGTACGGCCCGGCGACCGGGTGGCGATCATGATGGACAACGTGCCGGGCTGGCCGCTGACCTGGCTGGCGACGCTCAAGGCCGGCGCGGTGACCGTGCCGGTGAACGTCCGCTACCGGGCCGCCGACCTGGCGCACGTGCTGCGCGACTCGGGCGCGGTGGCCACGGTCACCACGGCCGGGCACGCCTCCCGCGTCCCCGGCACGGCGCACCTCTTCGACGCCCTCGACGACGGCGGCCACCGCGCCCCCGCCTTCCACGCCAAGCCCGACGACGTCACGAATTTTCAGTACACGTCGGGCACTACGGGCTTCCCCAAGGCCTGCATGCTCACCCACGACTACTGGCTCAGGACCGCCCGGGTCGTCGCCGACCAGGTCCGGCTCCGGGACGACGACGTCATCATGATCGCGCAGGCGTACTCGTACCTGGACCCGCAGTGGGTCACCGTGCTCGCGCTCCTGGGCGGCGTGCCCCTCGTCGTGCTCCCCCGCTTCTCCGCCTCCGGCTTCTGGGCCTCGGCCCGGCGGCACGGCGCGACGCTCACGTACGTGCTGGGCACCATGCCCCTGCTGATGCACAAGCAGCCGCCCCACCCGCACGACCGCGACCACCGCATGCGCGTGGTGCTCTGCTCCGGCATCCAGCCCGACCTGCACGCCGCGTTCGAGGAGCGCTGGGGCGCGCCGTGGCGCGAGCTGTACGGCTCCACCGAGAGCGGCGCCGACCTGGTGATGCCCCTCGACGCCGACGACACGGTGGGCACCGGCGCCATGGGGCTCGCGCCGCCCGGCAAGGAGGTCCGCCTCGACCCGGAGACCGGCGAGATCCTGGTCAGGGGCGTGCCCATGATGAAGGGCTACTGGAACCACCCCGAGGCCACCGCCCACGCCTTCAGAGGCGGCTGGTACCACACGGGCGACCTGGGCGTACGCGACGAGCGCGGCCATCTCCGGCACGCCGGGCGGATCAAGGACATGGTGCGCAGGGGCGGCGAGAACATCTCGTGCGCCGAGGTGGAGCGGGTGCTCGCCGGGCACCCGGCGGTCCTGTCGGCGGCCCTGGTGCCCATCCCCGACGACCTGTTCGGCGAGCTGCCGAAGGCGTTCGTCCAGCTCCGCCCCGGCCACGAGCCGACGGCCGGGACCGCCATGAGCGTGGCCGACCACGCCAGGGAGCGCCTGGCCGGCTTCAAGGTCCCGGCGTACGTGGAGTTCGTCGCGGAGTTCCCGCTCACCCCGTCGGCCCGCATCGAGAAGCGCCACCTCCTCGGCCTCCGGCGCGACCAGCGCGCCGCTCCGGCCATCCACGTGGAAAGGGAATCCCGATGATCGACGTGACCGTACGCGACGAGGTGGCCGTGATCACGCTCGCCCGCCCGGACAAGCTCAACGCCCTCACCGCGGCCATGCGGGTGGACCTCGCGGCGGCCGTCCGCGAGCACGGCGCGAGCGCCCGGGGCATCGTGGTCACCGGCACGGGCCGGGCGTTCTCGGCCGGCGAGGACCTCCGCGAGGCCGCCGGCCGGTCGCTGGTGGCGGAGGTGGCCTCGTTCCACGACATGACCAGGGCCGTGCTGGAGACGCGCGTCCCGGTGGTCGCGGCGGTCAACGGCCTGGCCGTGGGCGGGGCCGCCGAGTGGACGCTCTGCTTCGACGCCCGCCTCGGCACGCCGTCGGCGGAGTACTTCCTGCCGGAGAACCGCATCGGCCTGTCGATCTCGAACGCCTCCAGCTACCTGCTGCCCCGCCTCCTGGGCGGCCGGGCGCTGCGGCTGGTGCTCGACGCGGCCCGCCTGAGCGCCGCCGACGCCCTGGACGTCGGCCTGCTGGACGAGATCGTGGCCCCGGAGGAGCTGGTGGAGGCGGCGATCGCCCGCGTGCGCCGCTGGACCGCCCCCGGCGCCGCCACGGCCGTGCACCTGGCCCTGCTGCGCCCGCCGCCGGCGGAGGTGGAGCGGGCCTTCCAGGCGGAGACCGAGGCGGCCGAGCGGGTGGAGGCGTCGGGCATCGCCCAGGCCGGCATGGCCGAGTTCGTCAGCAGCAGGGCCAAGCCGACCCCGTGAGCAGCGGCCCCGGCCGTACGGCGGGACCGGCCGCTCGGCGGAACCGGCATCAGGCGGGCCCGGCCGCTTGACGGAACCGGCATCAGGCGGGCCCGGCCGCTTGACGGAACCGGCATTCAGGCGGGACGGGCCGCTTGACGGAACCGGATTCAGACGGGACCGGCCCGGAGGCCGGGCTAGGCGACGACGATGGCGGCGACCGTCAGCGCCACCGCCACCACCAGCACCGCGATCGAGTCGTAGGACCACCTCACCCGGGCGGGCGCCGGCGCGTCGTCGCGGCGCCGGGCCGACTCGGCGCGCTCGCGGATCTGGTCGCCCACCCAGTCGGCGTGCGTCTTGCCGGAGAACGCCTCCATGGCCGCCTGCTCGCCGCGCGCCAGCGTCGGCTCGGTCCGGAAACGCCCCCGCTCCGCCTTGGGCGCCCCGCGCCGCTCCGCCTTGGCCCGCTCGCGCGCGCTGCTCATCGGGGTCCACAACCGCAGCACCTGGTCGTCGCCGTGCCGGACGTTGATGGCGTGCGACACCGTCACGTCGTCGATCGCGGCCCACGGCACGACCGTGGTGCGGAACGGGTTGCGCCCCACCAGCCCCTCCTCGGTGAAGACCGTGGCGGGGCGCAGCGCGACCGCGTACACCAGGGCCGTCAGCGCCCCGAGCACGGCCAGCGCCACCAGCGACGGCTTGCCGTTGAAGCGGGCGATCAGGTCGTAGACGTTGAACGCCACGAACGCCACCCACACCCACGCCAGCACGAAGGCGGTCTTGGAGCGGTAGGTCTGTTTCACGGCTGCCACTTGATCTGGGCGAAGCCGGGCTTGATCACGCCGTTGATCAGCGCCAGCCGCTCGTCGAACGGGAGGAACGCCGACTTCATCGCGTTGACCGTGAACCACTGCAGGTCGTCCCAGCCGTAGCCGAACGCCTCGACCAGCTTGTGGAACTCCAGCGACACGCTGGTCGAGCTCATCAGCCGGTTGTCGGTGTTGACCGTGACCCGGAAGTGCAGCCGCCGCAGCAGCCCGATCGGGTGCTCGGCGATCGAGGCGGCGGCGCCGGTCTGCAGGTTGGAGGTGGGACACATCTCCAGCGGGATGCGCTTGTCGCGGACGTACGCCGCCAGCCGCCCCAGCTTGGCCGTGCCGTCGGAGGCCACCGAGATGTCGTCGATGACGCGCACGCCGTGCCCGAGCCGGTCGGCGCCGCACCACTGGATGGCCTGCCAGATCGACGGCAGCCCGAACGCCTCGCCGGCGTGGATGGTGAAGTGGGCGTTCTCCCGCTGCAGGTATTCGAAGGCGTCGAGGTGCCGGGTGGGCGGGTAGCCGGCCTCGGCCCCCGCGATGTCGAACCCGACCACGCCGCCGTCGCGGTAGCGCACCGCCAGCTCCGCGATCTCCCTGGAGCGCGCCTGGTGGCGCATGGCGGTCAGCAGCGTGCCGACCCGCAGGCCGCGCCCGCGCGAGCCCTGCTCGAAGCCCTCCAGCACCGCCTCCACCACCTGGTCGAGGCTCAGCCCCCTGGTGGTGTGCTGCTCGGGCGCGAAGCGCACCTCGGCGTAGACCACGCCGTCGTCGGCCAGGTCTTGCGCGCACTCGGCGGCCACGCGGACGAGGGACTCGCGCGTCTGCATGACGCCGACCGTGTGGTCGAACGTCTCCAGGTAGCGTTCGAGCGAGCCCGAGTCGGACGCCTCCTCGAACCACTGGCGCAGGTTGTCGGGATCCTCCGTGGGCAGCCGGCCGTAGTCGGTCTCCCGGGCCAGCTCGACGATCGTCTCGGCGCGGAGCCCGCCGTCGAGGTGATCGTGCAGCAGCACCTTGGGAGCCCGCCGGATCTGGTCAAGGGTGGGGCTCATCTGGCCATGATATGAGCACCACCCACCTCCACCGCTATGGCTCGGGACCGCTCCCCGAACCCGGCCGGGAGGGCGAGGGACACCGCGCCCCGGTGCGCCCCTGTGCGCCCCTGTGCGCGCCCCTGCGTGGTCTCAGTCGCGGCCGGCGGACTCGGGCGAGAAGGCGGGCAGGCACACCGCGATGTACTCGGCGCCCTCGGGGCCCACGCTGTAACGCACCTTCTCCCCCGGCGAGGTGACCACCGACTGCCCGGCGCCGACGCGGGTCGTGCCGCCGTCGTGCTCGACGAGCACCGTGCCGCGCAGGACCACGGTGTACTCGGTGAACGACGGCGTCTGCGCCGGCTCCTCCCAGCCGGGCGGCGCGGTCATGTGGGCGATGGAGACGGCCTCGTCGCCGCTGTTGACGCGGCCGACGTGCTCGTCGATGAGCTTGCCGCCGGGTACGGGGATGCGGGCCGGGCCCTCGATCTTTCTCACCACGACGCCAGTCTGCCACGACCCGACCTGCCCCGATGTCGACGTGCCACGAGCCCGAGGCGGCACGATCCGGGGTGCCACGGCCTCAGCGTGCCACGTCGAGGACCAGCCGGTTCGGGGAGTCCTGCTCGGTGACCCGGAAGGCGGTCCGCCTGGCCAGCGCCAGCCCGATGCCGACCCTGCCCTCGAAGTCGCCGGTCCTGACGACGCCGGTGAGGTTGTCCAGGTTCGCCTCGTAGACGGGACCGCCCGCCCAGGTGGACCGGCCCTCGTCGTCGTGGGCGTTCGCGGGGAAGAGCGTGAGCTGGAGGTACGCGCCGCCGGGCACGTCGATCGCCCGGCCCGACCCGTCCTGGACCAGCTCGTCCACCCATTTCACGCTGTATCCGGGGATGCCGCCCTTGAGCTCCACGACCAGCCGGTCGTACGCCTCGTGGGCGGCGTACCGTACGGACGTCACAACCGCGGGCTCCATCCCCGACCGGTCGACGTCGACCTCGGCGGTGCTGGTCGGGATGTCGGGCCCCGGCGCGGGCGACCCGGGAGCCGACCCGGGGGCCGACTCTGAGGCGGACCCGCTCCCGGAGCCGGTACCGGGAGCGGGCTCGGAAGCGGTCTCGGTGGCGGGCTCGGTCGCGGTGGCCTGCGGCAGGGTGGCCTGCGGGGCGGTGCCGCACGCGGTGAGCACGGTGGCGAGGCAGGCCAGCGGAACGGCCACGCGGGCGCGCGACGGCCGGCCGCGGGGCGGGGATGACGGGCGCATGCCCGGTAGATGCCCAGCGTACGGCCCTGCAAGCCGCGTCACGGCCGCTCGTTGCGCCCTTTCCCCGGCCTTCCCCCGGCCTTCCCCCCGGCCCCCCACGCCCCCCGACCGACTTATCCCCCGATCAACGGACAAGGCCCATATATACGAGCAGCCCCACCAATAAGCCGACAGCGCCAAAGGCCATGGGGCCCCGCCCGGCCGGCGGAGCCCCATGGAGGTCAGACGACCTCGTACGCCTTCACGTCCCGCTCGTCCACCACCGGCGCCGGCTTGCGGGCCCGCAGTCCCGTGGCCGAGATGGCCAGCCCGACCAGGGCCAGCACGAGCGAGACCACGATCGCCGCGCGCAGCGAGCCGATGGAGAGCGTCTCGCCGCCGCCCGAGGTGAGCACGGCCGTCACCACGGCCAGCACGATCGCGCCGCCCACCTGCCCGGAGGTGTTGAGCAGGCCGGAGGCCAGCCCCTGCTCGTCGTCGTCCACGCCGTTGGTGGCCTGGATGTTCAGCGAGGGGAACGACAGGGCGAACGCGATGCCCAGCAGGACCATGCCGGGGATCACCAGGCCGCCCAGGCTGGGGGTGCGGTCGATGCCGAGGAAGACGGCGTACCCGCCGGCCAGCGCGGCGGCGCCGACCACGATCAGCTTGCCGGTGCCGAACCGATCGGCGAAGTCGCCCATCTTCGTCGAGGTGAGGGCGACGAGCAGGCCGGCGGGCAGGAACGCCATGGCGGTGCCGAGGGCGGACCAGCCCAGCAGGTTCTGGAAGTACTGCATGGCCACGAACTGGAAGGCCACGTACGAGCCCATGAGGATGAGCAGCCCGAGGTTGGCCCGGACGATGTGGCCGGAGCGCAGGATGCCCAGCCGCACCAGCGGGTGGCGGACCCGCAGCTCGGTGAGGACGAACAGGCCGAGCAGCGCGGCCACGCCCACGAGCGAGCCGATCGTCTGGAGCGAGGCCCAGCCGGCCTCCGGCGCCTGCACGACGGTGAAGACCAGCAGCAGCATCGACGCGGTGATGGTCACGGCGCCGACGAGGTCGTGGCCGCCCTCGGCGCGCTCCTCCGACCCCCGGGGCAGCACCTTCAGCGCGGCGACCAGCGCGATGATCGCGACGGGCACCGGCATCAGCAGCGTCCAGCGCCAGCCGATCTCGGTCAGCAGGCCCGACAGCACCAGCCCCAGCGAGTAACCGCTGGCGCCGCAGGCGGTGAAGATGCTCAACGCCCTGTTGCGCTCAGGGCCTTCGGGAAAGGTGGTAGTGATGATCGACAAGGCGGCCGGGGCGGTGAACGCGGCGGCCACGCCCTTCACGAAGCGGGCCGCGATCAGCAGCGCGCCGTCGTCCACGATGCCCCCGAGCAGCGACGCGACGGCGAAGACGCCCAGCGCGACCAGGAACACCCTGCGCCGCCCGAGCAGGTCGGCGGTCCTGCCCCCGAGCAACAGAAGACCGCCGTAGCCGAGCACGTAGCCGCTGACCACCCACTGCAAGGAAGAGGTGCTGAGCCCCAGGTCGTGCTGGATGGCGGGCAGCGCGACGCCCACCATCGAGACGTCGAGGGCGTCCAAGAAGATCACGGCGCAGAGCACGGCGAGCGCCGCCCACCGCCGGGATGAGGAAGAAGACATGAGGCAGAACATTACATGCAGACGCATCTAATGCAAGTGCATTTAATGCTGTTGCATGAGTTTTTCCGAGGTGGTACTCTCCCCGGCATGGACGAGCAGTTCGTGGTCGACACCTGGCGATACGTCCTGGCCAAGCACGCCAAGGCCATGTGCGCGCTGGAGCGCGAGCTGGGCGATCGGCACGGGCTCGGGCCCAGCGAGTTCGAGGTGCTCGACCGCATGGTGCACCACGGCAGGAAGCTGCGCATCCAGGAGCTCTGCGATGAGGTCCACCTGAGCCAGAGCGCGCTGTCGCGGGTGGTGGCCCGGCTGGAGAAGGCGTCGCTGGTCTCGCGCGGGGTGTGCGACGTCGATCGCCGGGGCGTGTTCGTGTGCATCACGGACGAAGGGCGCGCCCGCCACGCCGAGGCCCTGCCGACGCAGCGGGCGGTGCTGGCCGAGGTCTTCACCGAAGCCCCGGCCCTCACTTCTTGAGCGGTGCTACCCGGCCGTGATGCGGTCGATGACGAGGGGGAGCTGCTCGCCGGCGGTCTCCCCGACCGCGTACCCGCCCTCCAGCGCCTCCAGGGCGCGCTCGAACCGCCACGTCTCGTCGGCGTGCAGGGTCAGCAGCGGCTGCCCCTGCCGCACCAGATCGCCCGGCTTGGCGTGCAGCACGATCCCGGCCCCGAACGAGACCGGGTCCTCCTTGCGCGCCCGTCCGGCCCCGAGCCGCCAGGCCGCCAGGCCCACGGCGTAGGCGTCGAGGCGGGCCAGCACGCCGGACGACGGCGCCTCGACGGTCATCGTCTCGGCCGCCCTGGGCAGCAGCGCGTCCGGGTCGCCCCCCTGGGCGGTGATCATGCGCCGCCAGGCGTCCATGGCCGACCCGTCCTCCAGCGCCTTCTCCGGGTCCTTGCCCCCGGAGATCCCGGCCGCCGCCAGCATCTCGCGCGCCAGCCGCACGGTCAGCTCGACCACGTCGGCGGGCCCGCCGCCGGCCAGCACCTCGACCGACTCGGCGACCTCCAGCGCGTTCCCCACGGCCCGGCCGAGCGGCCGGTCCATGGCGGTCATGAGCGCGACGGTACGCACCCCGGCGTCCGTCCCGAGCGCGACCATGGTCTCGGCCAGCTCGCGGGCGGCCGGCACGGTCTTCATGAACGCCCCCGAGCCGACCTTCACGTCCAGCACGAGCGACCCGGTGCCCTCGGCGATCTTCTTCGACATGATCGAGGAGGCGATCAGCGGGATCGACTCGACGGTGCCGGTGACGTCGCGCAGGGCGTACAGCTTCTTGTCGGCGGGCGCGAGGCCCGAGCCGGCCGCGCACACCACGGCCCCGGCCGAGCGCAGCACGTCCAGCATCTCGGCGTTGGAGAGCGAGGCCCGCCAGCCCGGGATGGACTCCAGCTTGTCCAGGGTGCCGCCGGTGTGCCCGAGCCCGCGTCCGGACAGCTGCGGCACGTACGCGCCGCACGCCGCCACCAGCGGGGCCAGCGGCAGCGTGATCTTGTCGCCGACCCCGCCCGTGGAGTGCTTGTCGGCGGTGGGCCGGTCGAGGGCCGACCAGTCCATGCGCTCGCCGGAGCGGATCATGGCCTGGGTCCAGTCGGCGATCTCGCGCCGGTCCATGCCGTTCAGCAGGATCGCCATGGCCAGGGCCGACATCTGCTCGTCGGCCACCTCGCCGCGCGTGTAGGCGTCGATCACCCAGTCGATCTGCGCCGTGCTCAGCTCACTCCGGTCCCGCTTGGCCCGGATGACCTCGATGGCGTCCACTCACGCACCCCCGCCGCACTCGATGGCGTCCACTCACGCGCTCCTGCTGAGGTCGTGCGGCCCGAACGCGTACGGCAGGATCTCGGCCATGCGCTTGGGCCCGTCCTCGGTCTCGACCAGCAGGTCCTCGCCGCCGAACTCGTACAGGAGCTGGCGGCAGCGCCCGCACGGCATCAGCAGCTCGCCGTGGCCGTCCACGCAGGTGAAGGCCACCAGCCGGCCGCCGCCCGAGCGCTGCAGCGCCGAGACCAGCCCGCACTCGGCGCACAGCCCGACGCCGTAGGAGGCGTTCTCGACGTTGCAGCCGGTGACGACGCGCCCGTCCTCGACCAGCGCCGCCGCCCCGACGGGGAATTTCGAGTACGGCGCGTACGCGTGCCGCATGGCCTCGGCCGCCTCGTCGCGCAGGCCGTCCCAGTCGATGTTCAATGTTGTTCCCCCCGGCGGTAGCTGACGCCGTCGGCCTTGGGCATCCGCAGGCGTTGCGAAGCGACCAGGAGCACGAGCAGCGTGAGCACGTGTGGCGTGATGAAGACGAACTCGTTCGGCAGCTGGTCGACGGTCAGCCAGAGCCAGAACAGGATGACCGCGCCCAGAGCGGCGCAGGCCATCAGGGTGTACTGCCTGGCGCCACTGGCCGCCAGCTCGGCGGGCCGGCCGGAGGAGGTCAGGCGGCGGATCTGCAGGCCCAGGTAGATCAGCAGCAGCACGGCTCCGAACAGGAAGAACGAGGTGATCGCCTCGCCGCTGCGCAGCCGCAGGCCCTCGGTGTAGCCGAACAGGGAGGCGCCGACGGCCAGGCCGCCCGGCCGCCAGTTCCCGAAGATCATCGCAGCCAGGCCGATGAAGCCGCGCCCGGCCGTCTGGCCCTCGACGTACTTGTCGGAGATGAAGACCAGGAACACGCCGCCCAGCCCGGCGAACGCGCCGGAGATGACGACGGCGATGTACTTGATCCGGTAGACGTTCACGCCCAGCGACTCGGCCGCCCACGGGTTCTCGCCGGCCGAGCGCAGCCGCAGGCCGAAGGCGGTGCGCCAGAGCACGAAGAAGGTCAGCGGCAGCAGCAGCACGGCCAGGATCACCAGCACGTTGACGTTGTGCGTCAGGCCGCGCAGGACGCCCGCCACGTCGGACAGCAGGAACCAGTGCGTGCTCTCCAGCTTGCCGAGCAGGTCGGGGCCGTCGGAGAGGATCGGCAGGCTGGGCTCCCACGTACGTCCGGTGACGGCGGGTGAGGTGGTGATGCCCGCGCCGGCCTCGTTCGCCTGGGTGCCCTCCTTGTAGAGCACCTCCGACAGGAAGCGGGTGACGCCGGGGCCGAGCAGGTTGATGGCCACGCCGCTGATGATGTGGTCCACGCCGAACGTCACGGTCGCGATGGCGTGCAGCAGGCCGCCGAGCGCGCCGCCGAGCAGCCCGGCGGCCAGCGCGGCCAGGGGGCCCCACTGGTATCCGGCCCAGCCGGCGAACCAGGTGCCGAGCACCATCATGCCTTCGAGGCCGATGTTGACCACGCCGGCCCGCTCGGCCCACAGGCCGCCGAGCCCGGCCAGCCCGATCGGCACCGCCAGCATCAGGGCGGCGCCGAACGTGCCGGAGGAGGTGATGTCGTTCTGGCCGGTGATGATCCGCACCAGCGACAGCAGCAGGATGAGCGCCGCGACGCCGACGAGCGCCAGGTGGTACTTGCCGACCCGGGTCATGCTGTCACCTCAACCGGTGTGTTCCTGGCGAGCTGCTGGGCGGCCCGGCGCTCTTCGAGCCTGAGCGCGAGGCGCTTGGTGATCTCGTTGGCGATCACGACGAGCAGGACGATCACGCCCTGGATGATCGTGACCACGGACGCCGGCACGTGCGCCTCCTGCAGCGCGCCCTGGGCCCGGTCGAGGAAGGCGAACAGCAGCGCGGCGATCGCGATGCCGGCCGGCTTGTTCCGGCCGAGCAGTGCCACCGCGATGCCGAGGAAGCCCAGCCCGGCGGTGAAGTTGGAGTTGTAGGCGCCCCGGTCGCCGAGGATCTCCGGCAGGCCGATCAGCCCGGCGACCGCGCCGGACATCACCATGGCCGCGATGACCATCGTCTTGGGGGCGACGCCCGAGGCGAGCGCCGCGGGGCCGTTGAGGCCGCTGGCCTTGACGTTGAAGCCGAAGCGGGTGCGCTCCAGCACCAGCCAGACCACCACGCCCAGCACGATCGCCACCAGCAGGAAGCCCCACAGGCCGCCCGCGCGGGTCGGGCGGACCATGCCGAACCAGTCGAAGACGAAGTTCAGGTCGGGGAACATCGCCGACTCGGGCAGCGGCGGGGTCGTGGTGGTGAGGTCGCCTTCCTTCTGGCCGCTGAACGGGCCCCTGACCAGGTAGGAGGCCAGGTTGATGGCGATGTAGTTCAGCATGATCGTGGCGATGACCTCGTTCACGCCCCTGGTGACCTTCATCACCGCGGGGACCAGCGCGTAGAAGCCGCCGACCAGCGCCGCGACGATGATGATCACCGAGATCTGGATCCACCCCGGCGCGGTGAAGGTCGAGCCGACGTAGGCCGCGCAGATGGCGGCGATCCGGTACTGGCCCTCGACGCCGATGTTGAACAGATTCATCCGGAAGCCGATGGCCACCGCCAGGCCGGCGATGAACAGCGGGATCGCCCGGTCGATGAGGGCCGCGACGCCGTTCGACTGCGCCCGCTCGGTCGCGCCGAAGTCGAAGAAGGCGGCGAGCGCGTCGAGCGGGCCTCCGCCCGCGGCGACGATCGCCACGCTGCAGATCGCGATCGCCAGGATGACGGCGACGATGGCGCCGGCGACGGTGAGCAGCGCCCGGTTGAGCCCGGCGGGCATCACGTCTCCTCAGTGCCGGCGATGGCGCCGGTCATGTAGCCGCCCAGCCGCTCGGGCGTGATGTCGGAAGGGTCGAGCGCGGCCACGAGCCGCCCCCGGTAGATGACCTGGATCGCGTCGGACAGCCCGATCAGCTCGTCGAGGTCGGCCGAGATGAGCAGCACCGCCAGCCCGGCCGCGCGCGCGTCGCGCAGGTGGTCCCAGATGGCGGCCTGGGCGCCGACGTCCACGCCCCGCGTGGGGTGGGCGGCGATGAGGAACGCGGGCGCGCCGCTCATCTCCCGGCCCACGATCAGCTTCTGCTGGTTGCCGCCCGACAGGGCCAGGGCCAGGGTGTCCACGCCTGGCGTGCGCACGTCGTACTCCCTGACGATGCGCTCGGTGTCGGCCTTGGACGCCTTCCGGTTGATCCAGATGCCCCTGCGCGCGGGCTTCCTGGTCTGGTGGCCGAGCACGCGGTTCTCCCACAGCGACGCCTCCAGGAGCAGGCCCTGGCGGTGGCGGTCCTCGGGGATGTAGCCGATGCCGGACTCCCTGCGCCTGAGCGTGGACCAGGAGGTGATGTCCCGGCCGGTCAGCTCGATGAGGCCGTGCGCGGGGCGGATGCCCATGATGGCCTCGATCAGCTCGGACTGGCCGTTGCCCTCGACGCCCGCGATGCCGAGGATCTCGCCCTGGTGGATCTCGAACGACACGTCGTCGAGCAGCAGGCGCTTGCCCTCCTCGCGCAGCTTGGCCACGTACGCCTCGGCGGAGGCGCCCTTGGGCACCGGGCGGTGGCCGTCGGCCTCCATGGTGAGCCCGGAGACCTTCAGCGTCACGACGTCGGTCACCGTGGACTCGCGGGTCTCGGGCGTGGGCAGCTCGCTGCCCACCATCAGCTCGGCGAGCTGCCGCGCGGTGACCTCGCCCGGGTCGACGCTGGCGACCGTGGTGCCGCGCCTGATCACGGTGATCGCGTCGGCGATGCCGAGCACCTCGTCGAGCTTGTGCGAGATGAAGATGACGGTCAGGCCCTCGGCCTTCAGCTCGCGCAGGTTCTGGAAGAGCTCCTCGACCTCCTGCGGCACCAGTACGGCCGTCGGCTCGTCGAGGATGAGGATGCGGGCCCCGCGGTAGAGGACCTTGAGGATCTCGACGCGCTGGCGGTCGCCGACGCCGAGGTCCTCGACGAGCTTGTCGGGGTCGACCCGCAGGCCGTGGGTCTCGGCCAGCTCGTTGATGCGGGCACGGGCGGCGGCCGTGTCCAGCAGGCCGGCCCGTTTCGGCTCGGCCCCGAGCACGATGTTCTCCAGGACCGTGAAGTTGTCGGCGAGCATGAAGTGCTGGTGCACCATGCCGATGCCGACCCCGATGGCGTCGCTCGGCGTGCGGAAGCTGACCTCCGCGCCGTTGACCCTGATGGTGCCCTCGTCCGGCTTCTGCATGCCGTACAGGATCTTCATCAGGGTCGATTTGCCCGCGCCGTTCTCCCCGACGATGGCGTGCACCGTGCCGGGCCGGACGGTGATGCGGATGTCGTGGTTCGCGACGACGCCGGGGAAACGCTTGGTGATGCCCTCCAGCTCTACGGCGGGTTTCGCCGTGGCCAGGGTGTCAGCACTCATTTCGCCTCTCCTACAGGGGGGCGGCATAGACAGAAGGCCCGAAGTGGGGACTCCGGGCCCTCAGCTGTCTCTTCTACCCCGATTACGGCTTGGCAGGAACCGTGATTTTGCCGTCGACGATGTCCTTCTTGGCAGCGTCGAGCTTGTCCTTGATGTCGTCGATCTCGCCGCCGGTGGTGGCCAGGCCCACGCCGTCGACCTTCAGGTCGTACGTGACGTTCGTGCCGCCCTTGGCGCCGCCCTGGAAGGCCTTGATGAACTCGAAGACGCCGACGTCCACGCGCTTGAGCATCGAGGTCATGATCACCGACTGCAGGTCGGTCTCCTTGACCGTCTGCCGCTGGTCGGAGTCGACGCCGATGGCCTTCTTCTTGGCCGCCGCGGCCGCCTGGAACACGCCGAGGCCGGAGTCGCCGGAGGCGTGGTAGATGACGTCCGCGCCGCTCTGGTACATCTTCTCGGCCGCGACCTTGCCCTTGTCGGGGGCCTTGAAGCCGGAGAAGTCACCGTCGGGGGTGAGGTACGTCACGTCGATCTTGGCGTCCGACTTGACGGACTTCACGCCCGCCACGAAGCCCGCCTCGAACTTCTTGATCAGGTCGTTCTCGACGCCGCCGACGAAGCCGACGTGGCCGCTCTCCGCCTTGGTCGCGGCGGCGACGCCCGCCAGGTAGGAGCCCTGCTCCTCGGCGAACAGCAGGCCGGTCACGTTGGGGGCGTTGGAGGCCGAGTCGACGACCGCGAACTGGACCTCCGGGTACTCCTCGGCGGCCTTCTTGATGTCCTCGGCGTAGGCGAACCCGACGCCGATGATCGGGTTGTAGCCCGCGTCGGCGAGCTGGCGCAGCAGGTCACCGCGGTTGGAGCCGTCCGTGGACGGGCTCATCTCCTTGATCTCGGCGCCCAGCTCCGTCTTGGCCTTCTCCAGGCCGGCGTAGGCCGAGTCGTTGAACGACTTGTCGCCGCGCCCGCCGATGTCGAACGCGAGTCCCACCTTGAGCGCGCCCTTGGACGCCTCGCCGCTCGTGCCGCCCGTCGGCTCCTGGCCGGCCGTGGTCCCCCCACCGCCACCGCCGCACGCGGCCGCCGCCATGAGCATGACGCCGGCGACCGAGCCGAGCGCCACCCTGTTGAATCGCTTGCCGAGCAAGGCGACTCCTTCCATTTCCCCGCCGCCGAATCTCATCGCGGGCGCGAAGAAACGTACGGCACCTGCACGGAAGATAGTTGCTTGACCAGGGACAACCAAACTGGGACACAGGGTCGCAACCGCTCCGTTACCGACATCACTCGCGACCGTGACCTGAATCGCGATCCAGTCACACAGGACACTCGGCGGAAAGATTTGCCCAACTTTGGTGGTCGATCACCCCTTGCCCCAGGGCCGATCGTGACGGAGATTCCCAGCGAACGGTCGAAATCTTCGTATCGGAGTCCCGCATGCACCGTTGGAGAGCACTCTCCGTGCCGCTGGCCGCCTTACTCGTGGCGACCCTGGCCGGCACCGCGCCCGCCACCGCCGCCCCGCCCGGCCCGCCGGCCACCTCAGCCACCCCGGCCATCACGATCGCGGACAACGCCACCCAGCCCGTCTTCTCCCGGGCCGACGCCATCGAGCAGACGGTGTTCGTCGAGGTGGCGGGCACCGACAGCGACCACGACGGCGCCCCCGACCGGGTCGCCGTGGACATCCTGCGGCCCAAGGAGACCGAGCAGGGGCTCAAGGTCCCCGTGATCATGGAGGCGAGCCCGTACTACGCGGGCGGCAACGACGTCGCCAACCACCCCGTGGACGTGGACGAGAACGGCGTCCCGCTGCCCGCGCTCACCGCCCTGTCGGCCCGGCAGGACGCCGGGCCCTTCGACGGCTACTACGACAACTACTTCGTGCCCCGCGGCTACGCCGTCGCGCTGGTGGAGAACCTCGGCAGCGGGCGCGCCACCGGCTGCCCCACCTCGGGCGCGCCCAACGAGACCGCCGGCCCCAAGGCCGCCATCGACTGGCTGAACGGCCGCGCCAAGGGCTTCGACGCCGCGGGCAACCCGGTCACGGCCACCTGGTCGACGGGCAAGGTCGGCATGATCGGCGTCTCCTACAACGGCACGCTGCCCAACGCGGTGGCCGCGACCGGCGTGGCGGGCCTGGAGACGATCGTGCCGATCGCCGCCATCTCCAGCTGGTACGACTACTACCGCGCCAACGGCGGCGTCCTGGCCCCTGGCGGGTTCCAGGGCGAGGACCTGGACGTGCTCGCGAAATACGTGCTGACCAGGGAGAACGGCCAGCAGGCGTGCGGCGCGCTGATCGACGGCATCACCGCCGCCCAGGACCGCGTCACCGGCGACTACGGCCCGCTGTGGGACGAGCGCAACTACCTCAACGACGTGCGCAAGGTGAAGGCCAGCGTCTTCGTCGTGCACGGCCTCAACGACTGGAACGTCAAGACCAAGCACTTCGCCCAGTGGTGGTACGCGCTGGCCAAGCGGGACGTGCCGCGCAAGCTCTGGCTGCACCAGGGCACCCACATGAACCCCTTCAGCCTGCGCACCGCCGAGTGGCTGCGCCAGCTGCACGGCTGGTTCGACCACTGGCTGCACGGCATCGACTCGGGCGTCATGCGCGAGCCGCAGGCCGACGTGGAGATCGCCGCCGGCCAGTGGACCCGGCACCGCTCCTGGCCGCCGCCGGGCACCGTCACCGTGCCGCTCCACCCGGGCCCCGGCTCGACGCTCGGCCTGACGCCGCGCCGGCACACGGCCCCCGAGTCGTTCGTGGACCAGAAGGACAGGACGGCCGAGCAGCTCGTGGAGGCGACGGGGGCCGACCCGAACCGGCTGGCCTACACGACCGGCGCGCTGCCCGCCGACGTGCGGATCGCGGGGACGCCGACGGTCTCCGTGCGGGCCTCGGTCAAGGACGGCGCGTCGCCGTACCTGACGGCGCTGCTGGTGGACTACGGCACGGACGTGCGCCCGAACGGCACGCTGGTCTCGACCGGCCAGACCTACTGCTACGGGCAGGGCGTGCCCGGCGACACGGGCTGCACCACGCTCAGGCAGCTCGGCACCGCGAGCACCCCCTACAAGATCGTCACCAGGGGCTGGATCGACGTCCGCAACCGCCACCGCGCCGACCGGACGGAGCCGCTGCGCCCCGGCAAGGACTACACCTTCACCTGGGACTTCCAGCCGACGGACTACGTGTTCAAGAAGGGCCACCGGCTGGGCCTGGTGATCATCTCCACCGATCGCGACTACACGCTGCGCTACCCGCCGGGCACCCGGATCACGGTCTCCCCCGGCAAGTCGTCCCTGCACCTGCCCGTCACCTTCGGCCGGCTCCGCTGACCGCCCCCGGCAGACCCCGCTGAGACGGCACGCGGCCCGCCCCGCTTGTGCGGGCGGGCCGCGTGCACGGCGTCCTGCCGCCGGCGTGCAGGCCGGCGCGGGCTGTATGACGTCCGGCCGGCGTGCATGCCGGCGGGGTCCGCCGCGGCGCGGCGCCCGGCGTGTCGTGTCAGGCCATCGCGGTGGTGATCGAGTCGAGCGGCCCGACCTCCCACAGCGCCGTCAGCGCCGTGGCGGCCATCACCCGCACGCCCATCGCGATCGCCTTCTCGTCGACGTCGAACGTGCCCTGGTGGATGTCGTACGTCACCCCGTCGGGCGACCGGGTGCCGAGCCGGGCGAACGCCCCCGGGATCGACTCCAGGTACCAGGCGAAGTCCTCGCCCCCGAGCGACTGCTCGGTCGGCACGACCGCGCCCGCGCCCAGCGCCCGCTCGGCCGCCTCCGCCAGCATCTCGACGCTGACCTCGTCGTTGACCACCGGCGGCACGCCGCGCGTGTAGTCCATCGTGGCCTCGACGCCGTAGGCGCCGGCCACCGACTCCAGCAGGGTCTTGATCAGGTCGGGGGCGGCGTGCCAGGCGTTCTCGTCGAGGCAGCGCACCGTGCCCTCGGCCACCCCGTCGTCGGGGATCGCGTTGGCCGCCGAGCCGGCCACGACCTTGCCCCACACCAGGCTCAGCGACGAGCGCGGGTCGACGCGGCGCGACAGGGCCGCGGGCAGCTCGGTGAGGATCTTGGCCAGGGCGAAGACGAGGTCGGCGGTCAGGTGGGGGCGGGCGGTGTGGCCGCCGGGGCCCGTGACCCTGATGACGATCTTGTCGCAGGCCGAGGTGATCGGGCCGGACCTGAGCCCGACCTGCCCCACGTCCACCCGCGGGTCGCAGTGCAGGCCGAAGATGCGGTCCACGCCGCTGATGCCGCCCTGGGCCATGACCTCCAGCGCGCCGCCCGGCAGCTCCTCCGCGGGCTGGAAGATCAGGCGCACCCGGCCCGGCAGCAGCCCCGCGGCCGCCTGCTGGGCCAGGAAGAGCGAGGTGCCGAGCAGGACCGTGGTGTGCACGTCGTGCCCGCAGGCGTGGCAGGAGCCGGCCACGGTCGAGCGATAGGGCACGTCCTTCTCGTCCTGCAGCGGCAGCGCGTCGATGTCGGCCCGCAACGCGACGGTCGGCCCGTCGCCGCTGCCCACGTCGCAGATGAGCCCGGTGCCTCTGGGGAGCACGGAGGGCCGCAGGCCGGCGGCCGTGAGCCGCTCGGCGATCCGCTGTGTCGTGCGATATTCGGCGAAGGCCAGCTCGGGGTGCATGTGCAGGTCGCGGCGGAATGCCACCAGCTCCTGCTCATTCTCCGCCAGGAACGCGTCGAGTTCCCCCCGCAGCTCACGTCCCCGCATATGTCACCGTCCCGTCCTGTGCCGCGCGCCCCGCAAACGTGCGTGGCCATCGCGGCTGCGCTGTAAATACTCTCCATCCCGCGGCGACCACCCGGTCGAACGGCCGCTCGGCGGGCCAAAGACACACCCGCTGGTTTCGGTGCGCGAGATCGTCAGCCCGGGCCCATGCGGTCATCGGTCGCGAGTGCCGCCGCAGCCCGCGAGCACAGCGGTCGGCCGTGAGCCCGATGGCGATGCTTCGACTTTATCGCTCCCGCGCGACTGCGCGCCGACAGATACCCCAAAAGTTAGCCGACGGCAGGCCCGTAACCACCGGAAAGTCGCGCTCCGCACACATACGGCTGATCCGGAAATAGTCACAAGGGATCAGTAGATCGTGACCCGAGGCTGCCAGTTCAAACGTGGTCAGTGATTCCGAATCCTGTCACCTTCTGTCATGGTCATCACACTCTGGCGATTGCTGCATTTGAGAAGAATGCGTGTTTCACTCGCTGTATGATCACTAAAATCCCGTTCGGGGAGAAGTGTGCTGGGTTGAGCATCTTTGAGCCGGGCGAGGGGACCCTGGTGGTCGTGCCCTCGCTCTCCCTTCCGCAGGATGAGCTCCGCCGGATCACGGGAGCCAGGTCCTACGAGGAGCGCTTGCTGTTCCTGCTGCTCACGCTGCGCGAGCCCGGGGTCAAGGTGGTCTACCTCTCCTCCGCGCCGGTCGATCCCGACATCGTCGACTACTACTTCGCCTTCCTGCCCGACCCGGACGACGCCGCCAAGCGGCTGACCCTGATCAGCCTCGACGACCCCTGGTCCCAGCCGTTGACCAGGACCCTGCTCGACCGTCCCGACGTCCTGGAGCAGTTACGTTCGGCGATCGACGGCGACGCCTGGATGGTGCCGTTCGTGCTCAGCGAGCTGGAGGAGGAGCTGGCCGCGCTCCTCGGCGTCCCGCTCTACGGGCCCGCCACGTCCCTGTCCTATTACGGCTCCAAGAGCGGGTCGCGGGAGGTGGGCCACGAGGCCGGCGTGCCGATGGCGCGCGGCTTCGCCGACGTCCGCTCGGTGCTCCAGGTCGAGGAGGCCATGGAGGCCCTGCCCGGCGAGCGGGTGATCGTCAAGCTGAACGACGGCTACTCCGGGCTCGGCAACGCCGTCGTCACGAAGGCCGACAGGTCGCTGACCAGCTTCTCCGCCGAGGGCGAGACCTGGGGCAGCTTCACCGCCAAGCTCCGCGAGCGCGGCGGCGTGGTCGAGGAGTTCATCGAGCATCGCCCGCTCTACCACCCCAGCGCGCTCGTCCAGGTCACGCCCGGCGGCGACGCCCGGGTGCTGGCCACGCACGACCAGGTGCTCGGCGGCCCCAACGGGCACGTCTACCAGGGCTGCACGTTCCCCGCGGCGCCCGAGTACCGCGCCGAGGTGGGCGACTCCGCCATCAGGATCGCGCGGGTGCTGGCCGAGCGGGGCGTGATCGGGCTGTTCGGGATGGACTTCTTCGCCCTCAAGGCCGACGCCGGGTACGCGGCGCTGCTGTGCGAGATCAACCTGCGCATCGGCGGCACCACGCACCCGTTCGGCGCCGCCGTGCTGACGACGGGGGCGAAATACGATTCGGCCACCGGTCTGCTCATGTCCGAAAACCGGCCCAAGTACTACACCGCGACCGACAACTGCGCCTCCGCCTGCCTCCGGGGGCGTACTCCGGGTGACGTGATGCGGACGGCGGAGCGGCTCGGCATCGGCTTCGACGCGGCACGCCGTACCGGGAACGTCTTCCACCTGCTCGGGGCCATCCCCGAGCACGGCAAGCTGGGCTTCACCTCGATCGGCGACTCCCGCGAGGAGGCCGACGAGCTGCACGCGCTCACCCGCCGCCTGCTCTGCGGCCCCTGACCCGCGCCCCCTCACGCCCTTCGGCCGGCGCCCCCTCACGCCCTTCGGCCGGCGCCGCCTCACGACCGCTCAGCCGGCGCTCCCCGTACGACCGCCTCAGCCGGCGCTCCCCTTGCGGCCCTTGGCGGCTGAGAAACCGCGCCAGCCGATGACCCCCAGCACGACGCCGAGGATGACGTTCACCACGATCAGGATGCCGTGCACCACGTAGAAGCTGGTCGGATGGCCGTCGGCCAAGTTAAACCCCAGGTTCACCCACTCGAAGATCATGAACGCGCCCAGGATGATGAGGAATCCGGCGATCTTTCGTGACACATGTACCTCTCTAGCATCGAACGTGGATCTTCGGGGGATGTGTCGCCACATGTGCATTAACACGGAGCTACGCTGAGACCGCCATGTGGACGAAACTCGTGCCGGTCACGGCACTCATCGCCGCGGTCTCGCTCACCGGCGGCACCGCACACGCCGCACCGACGACACCGGTGGGAGGCGAGGCGCTGGGCAGCCGCGGCCTGGTCGCGCCCGAAGGCGTGAAGAAGCCGCCCAAGAGCAAGGCTACTTCGTACGTCATCGCGGACGTCGACACGGGTGAGGTGCTGGCGGCCAAGGACGCCCACGGGCGCTACCTGCCGGCCAGCACGCTCAAGACGCTGACCGCGCTCACCCTGATCCCCAAGCTCGACAAGAACCGCAAGATCCGGCCCAGCCACAACGCCTGCAACCAGGAGGGCAGCGCGGTCGGCCTGTCGCCGAAGGTCTCCTACAAGATCGACGACCTGTTCAAGGCGCTGATGATGTCGTCCGGCAACGACGCCGCCATGGCGCTGGCCGAGACGAACGGCGGCGTGGCCAAGACCATGCTCGACATGAACGCCGAGGCCAAGCGGCTGCAGGCGTACGACACGGTCGCCAAGACGCCCAGCGGCCTGGACCAGCCGGGGCAGAGCAGCTCGGCGTACGACCTGGCGCTGATCGCCCGCGCCGGGCTGGCCAACCCCGACTTCCGCCGCTACATCAGCACGAAGACCGCCAAGTTCCCCGCGCCCAAGGGGCACTACGAGATCAGCAACCACAACAAGCTGCTCTGGCGCTACGAGGGCACGGTCGGCGTCAAGAACGGCTGGACGTCGAAGGCCCGGGCCAGCTTCGTCGGCGCGGCCACCCGTGGCGGGCACACGATCGTGGTGAGCATCATGCGGCACGAGGGCTACTTCTGGGAGGAGGTGGCCGACCTGCTGAACTGGGGCTTCTCCGTACGGGGCAAGGCCGCCCCGGTCGGGCGGCTGGTGGACCCGCTGCCCGCCACGGCGCAGGCCGCCCCGCACCAGCCGGGCGCCGCGCCCGCCGCCACGAGCGCGCCGGGAGCAGGAAGCTCGCCCGGCGTCTCGGTCACGCCGGCCGCGCAACCGCCGCTGCTGGACTCGGCCGCCGCCAAGCAGACCGACTCCACCAAGACGGTCGGCTCGCTGGTGATCGGCGGGGGCCTGCTGTTCGGGCTGCTCTGGCTGGGCTACGGCATCCGCCGCAAACGCGGCCGCTCACGCCTCTGACGCTCTGACCGCCCGCGTCCGGCCCGCACCCGCCTGATCGCGCACCCGCTGCGCGTACGCGCGTCGCACCCGCTGCGCGTACGCGCGTCGCATCCGCTGCGCGGTCACGCGTCCGGCCGCCCGGGGGCGTGGGCCGGACGGGGCGCCGGGCCCGTGCCCGCCGGGCCGTTCACCTCCCCGGCCGGGATCGGGGACGGGGACGGCGGCGGGCAGAGCCCCGAGGTGGCCGTCCAGGCGGCCACGAAGAGCACGAGCCGGGCCGAGAAGTTCATCCAGACCAGCAGCCCGGCGATGACGGCGAACGTCCCGTAGACCGGGTTGCCCAGCGTGGTGGCCAGCAGCAGGGTCGCGACCTGCTTGAGCACCCCGAACGTGATCGCGCCCAGCAGCGCCCCCTTGGCGATCACCCGGAGCGGCTGGGTCGGCCGCGCCACCCAGCCGAGCAGGATCATGAACAGCAGCCAGTCGGCCCCCACGCTCGCCGCCACCCCCGCCACCCTGAACCCGAGGCCGGCCAGCGCGGACTGGCTGCCGAGCAGGAAGTGCATGACCTTGTCGGTGGCGGTCGTGGCGAACCCGGCGACCAGCACCGAGCTGATCGCCGTGACGCCGAGCAGGAGCAGCGAGGCCAGGTCGCGCAGCTTGCCGACGAAGAAGTTGAGCGGCGGCGTGGTGGTCATCGACATCTCGCGCAGCGCCCCGCGCAGCGCGTCGAGCGCGCCGAGCCCGGCGTAGAGCAGGCCGAGCAGGCCGATGATGCCGGCGGTCTCCTTGGCCCTGGCGATGACCTTGAGGTTGAGCTGCTCCGCGATGCCGGGCAGCCGCTCGGCGATCGCCTGCTCCAGGGCGCTGCGGGTCGGCTCGCTGGTCGCCACCGCGAACCCGAGCACGGCGTAGCCGAGGGCCACCAGCGGGAAGAAGGACAGGAACGCGAAGTAGGTGACCGCGCCGGCCAGCCGGTCGCCGTACTGGAGCTGGTAGCGCTGCCCCGCCCGGATGAGGTGGTCGAGCGACAGCCTGCGGACCCGCCAGGAGTCCAGCTTGCCGCGCCACCAGGACTTCACCGACTCCACGCGCTGCGTCAGGCTCGTCATCTCACCCTCTTCTCCCGGGAACCCCCTACCCCGGGCCGGGGGCGACGATCATCCTCCGGCCCGCCCTGGCCCCGCCACCGCCGGAGCGACACAACGGGTATCGGTGGGCATACCGCCGATACCGGGCCTGGCCTGCCCCTGAGCAGGGCGGAAACCATGGCAGGCGCACATCGGGAGCCCTAGCCTGTGGGAGTTGGGACCGATCCAGGAGGCGCCACGCCCATGGCCGAAATCAGCACCGGGCAGATGGTCAGGCTCCAGCGCGAACGACGTGGCATGAGCACCACCGCGCTGGCCACGCAGTCCGGCTGCACCACCAGGCACATCGAGCTGATCGAGCACGGCAAACGAACCCCCTCGCTGCCCCTGCTGCGAGAGATCGCCAAAGTGCTCGGCGTACGCACGGCGGTGCTGTTAGGAGAGACCCCGCGCGACTCCCACGAGCCCAGCAGGCCGCAGATCAGCGACATCGAGCGGGCCCTGTTCACCAGCCGCTCCCTGGGGCCCGACATCGAGCCGCCCGACGCCGCGCAGCTCGGCGAGCGCGTTGCGGCCGCCCGCAACGCCTGGTTCACCTCCACGCGCCGCTACTCGATCCTCATGGCCGCGCTGCCGTCCCTGGTCACCGACGCCGAGCGGCTGGCCCTGGAGCACACGCCGCAGTCGTACAACGTGGCGACCGACGCGTACCTGCTGGCCAGGGGGGTGCTGAAGCATCTGCGGCGGGTGGACCTGGCGCACCTGGCGGCCGACCGGGCGATGCGCTTCGCCGAGGAGTCGGGCGACCCGCTGATGGTCGCGTGGGCGTACTGGAACCTGGGGCAGTCGATGCTGTCCGACGACATGCACCAGATCGCGTACGACGTCGCGCGGCGCGGCATCGAGCTGTTCGAACCGCACGCCGGCGACGGCGACGAGCGCCACATCAAGGCGCTCGGCGCGCTGCACCTGCTCGCCGCGATCGGTGAGGCCCGCATGGGCGAGGACGACGCGGCCAGGGAGCGCGTGCGCGGCCCCGCGGCGCGCCTGGCCGCGCGGGTCGAGGACGCCTCCGCCGTCTACGACCAGGCCTTCTTCGGCCCCACGAACGTCGCCATCCACATGGCCAGCATCGAGAACGACGTCGGCCGTCCCGAGGCGGTGCTGCACGTGGCCGACGACATCGACCTGCGGCGCACGCCGTCCATCGAGCGGCGCGCCACCCATCTCGGCGACGTCGCCCGCGCCTGCGAGGACCTGGGCGACGACGCCGCCAGCCTGCTCCATCTCCTGCGGATCGAGCGGGAATGCCCCGAGGAGCTCGACCACAAGCTGCTGCTGAGAGAGATGGTCCGGTCGCTGGCGCGGCGGGCGCGGCCGTCCTGGGCGTCGGAGGTGCGTCATCTCGCCGAGCGGCACGACATCCCCATCTGAAACGCCTTCCCTTTCGCGAACTCAGAGTTCGCCCGATGCGAACGGGGAGATCCTGCGCCGGAGTTCGTCACGGTCAGGTATGGCGATGCCACTCTGCGTCCCATGACCAGAGCGCCCAGTGCTGATTTCGTCATGGAACGCCTCCAGCAGGAGGCGACGCGCGAGTTCCCCGGATGGTCCTTCCACAGGGACCATTCCGGGTGGACCGCCGTTCGCGACGAGACCCGGGTCACCAGACCCAGCCTGGCCGCCCTCCGTGCCCTCCTGCGCGTGCACCGGGCGGCCCGGAGAGCCTGACCGTCGGGCCCGCCTCCACGGGCCCGAAGGCCGGGCGGTCGACGCGGGCGCGGCCCCCACGCCCGCGCCGCCCCCTCCCCCTCCTCCCCTCCTCCTCCCTCCGCCCCTCCTCTCCTCCGCCCCGGCGGTTTGCGCGGTCCTGTGCCGGTGTGGTGCATTGGACAGGTGATCGCCGGGGCCTTGCGCGAACGACTGCCGCGCCCGGGCCGGGCCGGGGCCCCGTGGCGCCTCTCCCCCGGGCCGGCCGGCGCCGTGCCCGTCGTGGTGGTGCTCGCGGCGGAGCTCGGCCTGGCCCACTGGGGCCTGGGCGTCAAGGTGGTCCTGCTCGCCCTGGCCGGCGCCGCCCTGATGCCGCTGCGCCGCCGCCACCCCGTCGTCGTGGCGGTGCTCGTCACGCTCCTCTACGCGGCGGGCACCCGGCCGCCGGAGTACGACGCCCCGGTCAGCGCGATGCTGATCGCCCTCTACAGCGTGGGCCGGCACGCCCCGGGCCGGGTCTCGCTCGTGGTGGGCGCGCTGTCCGTGCCCGCCGGCGTGCTGCTCGCCGGCCTCTCCCTGACCGGGCCGATGCCCGCGGTGCTGGCCGTCGTGCTGACGCCCGCGCTCCCGGTGGCGGCCGGTCACATCGTCCGCCTGCGCGTGGAGCTGGCCCACCGCCGCGAGCAGCTCGCCGCCGAGATCGCGGTACGCGAGGAGCGCCGCCGCATCGCCCGCGAGCTGCACGACGTCATCGCCCACCACGTCAGCGTGATCGGCCTCTACATGGGCGTGGCCAGGCGCACGATCCCGATCGACCCCGAACGCGCCCGCGACACGCTGCTCACCGGCGAGGACACCGCCCGCCGGGCGATGGCCGAGATGCGCCACCTGCTCGACGTGCTGCGCGCCGACGGGGAGCCCGTGGCCGACCAGTCGGGCGCGGGGGTGGCGCGGCTGCCCGCGCTGGTCGCGGAGTCCGGCGACGCCGCGCTGGAGGTCGAGGGGACGGCCGTGGAGCTGCCGACGACCGTGGACCACGCGGTCTACCGCATCGTGCAGGAGTCGCTCACCAACACCCGCAAGCACGCGGCGGGGGCCCGGTCGCGGGTGCGGCTGGCGTACCGGCCCGGGCTGGTCGAGGTGGAGGTGAGCGACGACGGCCGCACCCGCCCCGGCGCCGCCGGGACGGTGGCCGGTGGGACGGTGGCCGGTGGGGCGGTGGCCGGTGGGGTCAGGGCCGGGGCCGGGGCGGGAGGCGTCGGGATGGGGCTGGGGCTGGCGGGGATGGCCGAGCGGGTGTCGTTGTGCGGGGGCGAGCTGCGCGCCGGGCCCGCGCCTGAGGGAGGCTTCGTGGTGCACGCCCGTATCCCGCTGCCGGAGGCGAAGTGATCAAGGTACTGCTCGTGGACGACCACGCCATCGTCCGCACCGGGCTGCGGCTGCTGCTGGAGACCGCGCCGGGCCTGACCACGGCGGGCGAGGCGGCCGACGGGCTGGAGGCGGTGCGGCAGTGCCACGCGCTGCGGCCCGACGTGGTGCTGATGGACCTCTACCTGCCGGAGCTGGACGGCGTGGCGGCGACCGCGCGCATCACCGGGGAGCTGCCCGAGGTCAAGGTGCTCGCGCTGAGCACGTTCGACCTGGAGGAGCACGTGGTGGCGGCGCTGCGGGCGGGCGCGTCGGGGTTCCTGCCCAAGGACTCCACCCCCGAGGACCTCATCGACGGCATCAGGACCGTGCACAGGGGCGAGGCGGCGGTCGCGCCCCGGCTGCTGGTCGGCCTGATCGAGACGTTCGTGCGGCCGGCCCGCCCGCGCGCGGCCCCGTCCCTGGCGGAGCTGCCCGCGCTGACCGAGCGCGAGCGGCAGGTGCTGGAGCTCATCGCGCGCGGGTTGTCGAACACGCAGATCGCCGGCGAGCTGGGCCTGTCGGTCTCGACGGTGAAGAACCGGGTGAGCGACCTGTTCGGCAAGCTCGCCGTACGCGACCGCGCCCAGGCCGTCATCGCCGCCTACGAGGCCGGCCTGGTCACCCCCGGCACGCCGTGAGCAAGGGGAACCGGCCGCCCCCGCCACGGGACCGGCCGGTCATCCCGGGCACCCGCGAGCATCGGGGACCGGCCGCCCGGCTACGGGGCCGGGCTGGTGAGGCCCGGCGGGCCGTGGCGGAGCGCGGCGCCCGCGACGACGTCCGCCACCCGGCCGTCGCTCAGGACGAGCACGGTGTCGGCCAGGGTGGCGGCCTGCGCGTCGTGGGTGACCATGATGACCGTCTGCCCCAGGGTGTCCACGACGAGGCGCAGCATGGCCAGGATCTCCCGTCCGGCCGCGCTGTCCAGGTTGCCCGTCGGCTCGTCGGCGAAGACGACGTCGGGCCCGGCCACCAGCGCCCGGCAGATGGCCACCCGCTGCTGCTGGCCGCCGGACAGCTCGTGCGGGCGCCGGTCCACGTGCCCGGCGATGCCGGTCCTGGCGATCAGCTCCGCCACCCGCCCCGGCTCGGCCCTGCGGCCCGCCAGCCGCAGCGGCAGCTCGATGTTCTCCCTGGCGGTCAGCGCGGGCAGCAGGTTGTAGGACTGGAAGACGAACCCGATCCGCTCCCCGCGCAGGGCGGCCAGCTCGTTCTCCCCGAGCGCCGCCAGGTCGCGCCCGCCCACGCTGACCGCGCCCGAGGTGGGCCGCACCAGCCCGGCGGCGCACTGCAGCAGCGTGGTCTTGCCCGATCCCGACCGTCCCATGACCGCGGTGAACGAGCCGCGGGCGAAGTCGTGGGTGACGTCCTTGAGCGCGTGCACGGGGGACGGGCCCGTGCCGTAGACCTTGCCGACCTGGTTCAGCCGTACCGCGGGTTCGGTCATGCCAGACCCTGCCTTTCCTGGTTGCGCATGGCGGCCCGTACGGCGAGCAGCGAGCCGGCCAGTGCGGCCAGGAGCGCGCCGCCGCCGAGGGAGGCCAGCCAGTCGAAGGGGATGAAGGAGGCCAGGGCCGCCGGGCCGCCCGGCTCGCTGACGGCGTGCACCAGCGTGGTCCAGACGGTGGCCGCCAGGGCCAGGAGGAGGACGGGGAGCACGGTGAGCAGGCTCTCCCAGCAGATCATGCGGGCGATCTGGGCGCGGCGCAGGCCCAGCCGGCGCATGCCGGTGAACTCGCGGCCGCGGTCCAGCAGCGCCAGGCAGAGGCCGTTGACGGCCGCCACCAGGCCGAACAGCGCCACGAGCACGGAGACGTAGGGCAGGGCGCGGTTGCGCGCGGCGTGCTCGCGGGCGGTGTGCCAGACGTAGTCCCGCTTGGTCAGCGCCAGGGGGGTGGGGCGGGCGAGCGCGCCGCGTACGTACACCTTCTGGTACGGCCCCCGCCCCAGCCGCGCCGCGCCGTCGCCGACGGTGGTCACCAGCATGGACGCCAGCTCCGGCGTGTCCGGGTAGATGCCGGTCACCGTGCGCAGGTCGTCCTCGCGGGCCCCCGGCAGGCGCACGCGCAGCCGCGAGCCGACCTGGGCGCCGCTCCTGCCCGCCAGCGACGCGTCGAGCGCGACCTCGCCCGCGCCGGGCGCGTGCGGCAGCGCCAGGTCCAGGACCCGGGTGACGTCGCCGGTGGCCACCGTGAGGTCCGTGGGCCTGCCGTTCAGCGTGGCCGGCATGGAGCGCACGCCGACCGCGCGCTCCTGGGCCCCGCGCCGCACCTCCTCCGACAGGCCGGCGGCCGGGTGCGCGGGCAGCAGCACGTGGTCGGCGCGCACCTCCCTGGCCGCCCACGCCGCCGCGCGCCAGTCGTAGAAGAGCTGGGTGCCGACGACCACGCCGACCAGCGTCATGCCGAGCGCGATCGCCCCGACCGCGCCGGCGAACCGGCGGTGGTTGAAGATCACGTTGGCGGTGGCGAGGAAGCCGCCCACCGGGGACACGCGGCCGATCACGGCGCGTACCAGCCGGCCCGCGCTCAGCACGACCCACGGCGCGACCAGCCCGGCGGCGGCCACGACCAGGGCGATCATGAGGAACTGCGCGGCCATCGTCCCGACGGGCCCGCCGAAGTCCGTCACGCGCCCGAGCAGCAGCGCGGTGAGCGCGGCGGCCACGGCCAGCAGCGCCAGCCCGCTCAGCAGCCTGGCCCGGCCGGCGCGCCGGCCCTCCTGCGGGGCCTCGCCGAGCGCGTCGCCCGGCCGGACGCGCAGCGCCCGCGCCACCGCCATGAGGCTCGCCGCCAGCGCGACGGCCAGGGTGAACGCGAGCGTCCACGCCATGGGCGCCGGGCGGTAGCCGAGCTCGAACGCCGCGCCCAGGTTGCCGAAGTCACGGAACCGGCCGGCCACCACGGGGGCGGCCAGCATGCCCAGCGGGAGGCCGATCGCCGTGGCGAGCGCCGACAGCAGCAGCCCCTCGGCGAGCAGCATGCGGCGGATCTGCCGGGGGCGGGCGCCGAGGGCGCGCAGGACCGCGATCTCCATGCCGCGCCGCCGTACCGACAGGCCCTGGGCGGCGGCCACCATACCGGTCGCGACCAGCGCCGTCATCGCCAGCAGGAACCACAGGCCGGTCTGCGGGCCGGCGGGCGTGCCCTCCTCCAGACCGCGCGCCGCGCCGGTGGCCAGGCGCACCCCGGCGCTCTCGTACGGCGCCACGACCCGCGACACCGCCGCGGCCAGCGCCGCCGTCCCGACCCCCGGCCGGGGGAAGACTCCGAGCGCGTCGCCGCCCGTGCCGCGGCCGGCCAGCGTGGCGGCGTGGTCGTCGGCGAAGAACAGCGCCGTCTGGTGACGCGGCTCCGCCGCCGCCGTCGCCACGCCCACGACCAGGCAGGTCCGTACGACGCCGGCCACCTCCAGCGCGACGCGGTCGCCCACGCCGGCCCCCGCCAGGCGCGCGTCCACGACCACCTCGCCCGCGCCCCGTGGCGGCCGGCCCGCGCTCAGGCGGAAGGGCGTCAGCACCGCGCTCGACCAGCCGTGCCCCCAGACCGGGCCGTCCGCGTCGACGCCGCCGACGGCGAACGTCAGCTCGGGCACCGCCGCGCCCACCTCCGGCAGCGCGCGCACGGCCGTGACCAGCTCGGGGGGGATCGCCCCCGCGACCATGCCGGTGCCGACGACCAGGGGCACGCCGGCATACCGCTCGACGGGGGCCTGCCGGGCGTTCGCCGAATCGATGACGAACCAGAGCGCGCTGACCATCGTGGCCGCGACGACCAGGCTGACGAGCGCGCCCGCCACACTGCCCGGATGCCTGCGCACCGTCCGCCACGCCATCCACACCACCGTGCCGCCTCCCTCCGTGACCTGCCCTTCCAGCCTGCTGGCCGCGGCGGGGCCGATCATCGGCCGCCGGGACGATCTCCGGGCGGTACCGGGGTCCCTGTCGCGGGGGTGCCCGGGTCCCGCCCGGCTCCGGCGTGGGTCCGGGTGCGGATGCGGTGGCGGGTCCGGGGCCGGGTGCGGTGGCGGGGCCGGGTGCGGTGGCGGCTTGCGGCTGCTACGGCGGCGGGGGTTGGTGCCGGGCACGGAAAAGGGCCGGTCGCGCCGGGTGATCGGCGTGACCGGCCCCTCGTGGCCAGGAAGGCTAGAGCTTGGGCAGGAAGCCCACCCGCTCGCGCACGACGGCCATGGTCTCCCTGGCCACCGCCGCCGCGCGCTCGGCCCCGATGGCCAGCAGGCGGTCGAGCTCGGTCTCGTCGGACAGCAGCTTCTCCGTGCGCTCCCTGATCGGCGAGAACGTCTCGACCACGGCCTCCGCGACGTCCTTCTTGAACGTGCCGTAGCCCTGGCCCTCGTAGCGGGCGACCAGCTCGGGAATGGGCGTGCCGGTCAGCGCCGCCTGGATGCGCAGCAGGTTGGAGATGCCCGGCTTGTTGGTCTCGTCGAAGAGCACCTCGGAGCCCGTGTCGGTGACCGCGCGCATGATCTTCTTGCGCAGCGGCCCCGGCTGCTCCAGGACGTCGAGGATGCCCTGCGGGCTGGAGGACGACTTGGACATCTTCGCCGTCGGGTCCTGGAGGTCGGTGATCTTCTCGACCTCCTTGGGGATGAACGGCTCGGGCATCGTGAACGTGTCGCCGAAGCGGTGGTTGAAGCGCTGGGCGAGGTCGCGCGTCAGCTCCAGGTGCTGCTTCTGGTCGGCCCCGACGGGCACCTGGTCGGCCTGGTAGAGCAGGATGTCGGCGGCCATCAGCATCGGGTAGGTGAACAGGCCGACGCCGGCCGCGCTCTCCCCGTATTTCGCCGCCTTGTCCTTGAACTGCGTCATCCTGGCCGCCTCGCCCATGCCGGTGAGGCAGAGGAGGATCCACGTCAGCTCCGTGTGCTCGCGCACGTGCGACTGCACGAAGACGGTGGAGCGCTCCGGGTCGAGGCCGCAGGCGAACAGCTGCGCGGCGGCCACGCGGGTGCGGGCGCGCAGCTGGGCGGGCTCGGGGCTCACGGTCAGCGCGTGGAGATCGACCACACAGTAGAAGGCGTCGTGGGTCTCCTGCATGGGGACCCACTGGCGCAACGCACCCAGGTAGTTGCCCAGGTGGAAGGAGTCCGCGGTGGGCTGGATGCCGGAGAATACACGAGGTCTGGCCATAGCAGGCAATTGTGTCAGGAATCCTGGTCGGGGAGCGACTCGGCGGCCGGTCGGCGTTTCACCCGCACCCGCGCGATGCGGCGGCCGTCCAGCTCGGTGACGGCCAGCTCGAAGCCGGAGAACTCCACCCGCTCCCCGACCGCCGGCACGTGCCCCAGCATGGCCATGACGAAGCCCGCCAGCGTCTCGTACGGGCCGTCCGGCAGGCGGATGCCGGTCTCGGTGGCGAAGTCGTTGAGGTTCGTCAGGCCGTCGATCTCGATCTCGCCCGCGGGCAGGATGACGACGTCCTCCTCGACGTCGTACTCGTCCCTGATGTCGCCGATCAGCTCCTCGACCAGGTCCTCCATGGTGACGATGCCGGCGGTGCCGCCGTACTCGTCCACCACGATCGCCAGGTGCTGGCCCTCGTCGCGCATCTCGTTCAGGGTGCTGAGCAGGCGTTTGGAGGCGGGCACGAACTTGGCGGTCCTGATCGGCACCACGGCGCTGATCGGCTCGGCGCGCCCGATCAGCTCGGGGTCGAGCAGGTCGCGGACGTGCACGAAGCCGATCACCTCGTCGTAGGTCTCCCGGTAGACCGGGAAGCGCGAGTGCGGGAGCGTGGCGGCCAGGCGGGCGGCTTCGTTCAGCGGGGTGTCGGCCTCCATGAACTCGACCTCCGTACGCGGCAGCATCACCTCCCTGAGCTGCCGTTTGCCGGCGGCGAACACCTCGGCGATGAGCTTGCGCTCGTCGGCCGTCAGGTCGGTGTGGCCCACCACCATGTCGCGCAGCTCCTCGGTGGTGACCTCCTCCCTGTCGGCCTTCGGGTTGCCGCCGAGCAGCCTGACCACGCCGTCGGTGGACTTGGACAGCATCCAGATGATCGGCCGCGACAGGGCCGCGATGCGGTCCAGGAACGGCGCCACGAACAGCGACAGCCCCTCGGCCCGCTGCAGCGCCAGCCGCTTGGGCGCCAGCTCCCCGAGCACCAGCGACACATACGAGATCGCCAGCGTCACCAGCACCAGCGACAGCACGGGCGCCACGGCGGCCGGCACCCGCCAGCCCTCCAGCACGGGCGAGAACTGCGCGGCGAGCCGGTCGGCGCCGAACGCGGCCGACAACATGGTGGCCACGGTCACGCCGATCTGCACGGCGGACAGGAACCTGTTGGGGTCTCTGGCCAGCTTGGCCACGCGCTCGCCCCGCCGGCCGCGCTGCGAGAGCTTGCGGACCTGGCTGTCGCGCAGGGAGACCATCGCGATCTCGGCGGCGGCGAAGAAGCCGCCGATCAGAATGAACAGCAGGACCAGGGCGATGTTGGCCGCGACGGTGTCAAACATTGTGGTTGGCAGCGTACTCGTCGGGTTTCCCGCGTATGCTGAACCCCAAGCCTTACAAAATCAAACATATTTGAACAGGAGTGCACATGAGGCTACTGGTCACCGGTGGCGCCGGGTACATCGGCAGCGTCGTCGCCGCCCAGCTCGTCGAGGCGGGGCACGACGTGACCGTCCTCGACGACCTGTCGACCGGGCACGAGGACGCCGTCCCCGAGGGCGCCCGCTTCGTGCGCGCCGACATCACCGAGGCCGGGCAGGCGCTGGCCGGCGTGGAGGCGGTGCTGCACTTCGCGGCCAGGTCGCTGGTGGGCGAGTCGGTGCAGCAGCCGGGGCGCTACTGGGACAACAACCTGGGCGGGACGCTGGGGCTGCTCGACGCCATGCGGGACCACGGCGTGGACCGGATCGTGTTCTCCTCGACGGCGGCCACGTACGGGGAGCCGGAGCGCTCGCCGATCGAGGAGGGCGACCCGACGCGCCCGACCAACCCCTACGGCGCCTCCAAGCTGGCCGTGGACACCGCGCTGAGCGCCTACGCCCGCCAGCGCGGGCTGGGCGCGGTGAGCCTGCGGTACTTCAACGTGGCCGGCGCCTACGGCCGCTACCGCGAGCGGCACGCCGTCGAGACCCACCTCATCCCCAACGTGCTGAAGGTGGCGACCGGCGAGCGGGCGTCGGTGAGCGTGTTCGGCACCGACTACCCCACGCCCGACGGCACCTGCGTGCGCGACTACATCCACGTCGCCGACCTGGCCAAGGCCCACCTGCTCGCGCTGGACGCGACCACGCCGGGCGAGCACCGGATCTACAACCTGGGCAACGGCACCGGGTTCTCCGTGCAGGAGGTGATCTCGGTCTGCCGCGAGGTGACCGGGCACGAGATCCCCGCCGTCGTCGAAGGCCGGCGGGCGGGCGACCCGGCCGTGCTCGTCGCCTCGTCCGCCAAGATCCAGCGGGAGCTGGGGTGGAAGGCCGAGCGCGCGTCGCTGCGCGACATCGTTTCGGACGCCTGGGGAGCGCTTTCTGGCGAATGAGCCATGCGCGGCGCGAATATGTGCTGTGATACCGAAATGTGAGGAGCTTTTCACCAAGGGTCACGAAGCTGGTCTTCTGCGCCCTCGTCGTGATGGCCAGCCTCCTGGCCGCGGCCGGCGTGGTCTTCGCGACCCCGGCGCCCGCCCCGGTCACCCGGCCCACGTCCTGCCCGGAGGCGAGCAGCCCGGAGGCGCCCGGCCCAGACGCGCACCTCCCGGGGACGCCTCAGGAGGAGTGACGGCGGGCCGCGCCGGGAAAGCGAAACGCGCGCTCCCGCAGCCGGGAGCGCGCGTCGTTCGAGCTCGGGTCAGATCAGGCCCAGGTCCTTGACCGCCTGGCGCTCCTCCTCCAGCTCGCGCACGCTGGCGTCGATGCGCTCGCGCGAGAAGGCGTCGATCTCGAGGCCCTGGATGATCTCGAACTTGCCGCCCGCCGCGCGTACGGGGAACGACGAGATGAGGCCCTCCGGCACGCCGTAGGAGCCGTCGGAGACCACGGCCGCGGAGGTCCAGTCGGTGCCGTTGACCCAGTCGTGGACGTGGTCGATCGCGGCGTTGGCGGCCGAGGCGGCCGAAGAGGCGCCGCGGGCCTCGATGATGGCGGCGCCGCGCTTGGCGACCGTCGGGATGAACGTGCCGCTCAGCCACTCGGACTCGACCTGCTCGGCCGCGACCTTGCCCCCGACCTCGGCGTGGAACAGGTCAGGGTACTGCGTGGCGGAGTGGTTGCCCCAGATCGTCATCTTCTTGATCTCGGTGACCGGGACCTGGAGCTTGGCGGCGAGCTGGGACAGCGCGCGGTTGTGGTCGAGCCTGGTCATCGCGGTGAAGCGGTCGGCCGGCACGTCGGGCGCGTTCTGCTGGGCGATGAGCGCGTTGGTGTTGGCCGGGTTGCCCACGACCAGGACCTTGATGTCATCGGCGGCGTGGTCGTTGATCGCCTTGCCCTGCGGGCCGAAGATGCCGCCGTTGGCGCCGAGCAGGTCGCCGCGCTCCATGCCGGCCTTGCGCGGCATGGCGCCGACCAGCAGCGCGACGTTGGCCCCGGCGAAGGCGACGTTGGGGTCGTCGGTGATCTCGATGCCCGACAGCAGCGGGAAGGCGCAGTCGTCCAGCTCCATCGCGGTGCCCTCGGCCGCCTTCACCGCCGCCGGGATCTCCAGCAGGCTGAGCTTGACCGGAACATCGGCGCCGAGCAGCTGCCCCGACGCGATACGGAACAGCAAAGCGTAGCCGATCTGGCCGGCGGCTCCGGTGACGGTCACCTTGACGGGCACAGTGGCTGACGACGCCATGGCCTTCCCCTAACTCCCAGCAAGAATCGTTGACGCCTGGGATGTTACCCGCTCGTCATCAGCAGGTTTCCATCGCGGGCACTTTCAGCTCCTCCTCGAAGTCCACCTTTCCGAAGTGCCTGGTCATGAGCTCCGCGACGAAGCCCTTGGCGTACAGGTCGGCGATCACGCCCGACACCGCCTTGCAGGTCTTCACGTCGCCGGCCTTGATGCCCACCGCGTAGCGCTCGTTGGTGAGCTTGGCGCCGAGCACCTTGTAACGCATGTGCTCGCGGGCCGCGAACCCGGCCAGGATCAGGTCGTCGCCGGGCACCGCGTCCACCTTGCCGTTCCTGAGCAGGTCCATGCAGGCGGCGTAGTCGCCGGCCACGACCGGCTTGACCGCCACCCGGTCCTGGACCAGGCCGACGGACGGGCTGTTGGGCGCGCAGATCCGCTTGCCCTTCAGGTCGCCGAGCTCGTCGATGCCCGTGCCCGCGCGCACCAGCACGTCCTGGTGCGCCAGGTAGTACGGCCCCGCGAACGTCACCTTGCTCCTGTCCACCGAGTACGTGGCCACGACCAGGTCGACCTTGCCCTCCGCCAGGGCGTCGTCGCGGTCGTCCCTGCTGACCCGGACGAGCGTCGTCCGCTCGGCCCCCAGCTCCGCCGCGATCCGCCTGGCGATGTCGACGTCGAAGCCCTGGAAGTCGTCGCCGTTCTGCAGCCCGACGCCCGGCAGGTCGCCCTTGACGCCGATCACGATCTTCCCGGTGCTCGCCACCCTGTCCACCACCGTGGACAGCGCGGCGGGCGGGCTCTTCTCCGAGCCCGGGCCGGCCCCGTCGCCGAAGGGCAGGCCCTGCCAGCCGTTCTTCACTAACAGCGCCACGGCCGCGGCGGCGACCAGGGCGAGCGAGGTGGCCAGCGCCAGCCACACCTTGGCCCGCCTGCGCCTTCCGGCGGGCTCGTGCTCCGGGTACGGCGCCCCATCCCCTGCGGCCGGCACCGGCCCGCTCCCCGGCCCGGTCGCCACCCCGTGCGGCCCCGTGGAACCGTGGGCCCCCATGGACCCGTGCTGCCCCGTCGACCCCTGCGGCCCCGTGGACCCGTGCTGCCCCGTCGACCCCTGCGGCCCCGTGGACCCGTGCGGCCCCGCCGGGGCGGGCGGGGTCGTCACGGCCTGCCGGCCGAGCGTGTGCTGACGGTCCTGCCGCCCCTGCCCGGTGTTCCCGTGCCGGCTCTGCCCGGTGTTCCCGTGCTGCCCCTGGCCCGTGGTCCCGGGCTGCTCCTGGTCCGTGGTCCGATACTGTTCCGGCCCGGTCACGTCCGGAGCCGGCCCCGTGCCAGGGGCGGCGCTCGTACCGGACCCGGCTGCCCCGCCCGAAGCGGCGGGGGCGGGGCCTGAGGCCGGCGCGGCAGCCGGGCCCGTGGCGCCGGGCCGGGGCGACGCGCCGGGGCCCGTCCTGGCCTGCTGGCCGGTGAGCGACCTGGGCGAGACGCGGAGGAACGGCGTGGTGTCCTCGTCGCCGGCCACCTGCACGCCCTTGGTGAGCACCGCCGTGGAGGCCCCCACCGCCGACGACTGCCCCAGCAGCCGCAGCAGGATCTGGTCGGCGGAGGGCCGCTCGGCCGGCGACTTGGCCAGCGCCTCGCGCACCACCCCGCGCAGCGGCTCCTCCATCATGTCGACGTCGACCTCGTGGTTGAGGATGCGGTTGAGCACCGTCGCGATGGACTTGCCCTCGAAGGCCACCTTCCCGGTGGCCGCGAAGGAGATGGTGGCCCCCCACGAGAACACGTCGGTGTAGGGCCCGATCTCGTCGCCGGCGATCTGCTCGGGCGCCATGTAGGCGGGGGTGCCGATGGCGCGGCTGGTGATCGTGCCGGTGGAGTCGATGATGCGGGCGATGCCGAAGTCGACCACGCGCGGCCCGTCGGCGGCGATCAGCACGTTGTCGGGCTTGAAGTCGCGGTGCACGATCGAGGCATGGTGGATGGCGGTGAGCGCGGTGGCGGTGCCGATGGCCAGCCGGTGCAGCGCCGTGCCGGTGAGCGGGCCGTCGCTCTCGACGACCTCCCGCAGCGGCCGGCCGTCGATGTACTCGCTGGCGATGTAGGGGGTGTCGCCGTCGAGGTCGGCCTCCATCACCCGGGCCGTGCAGAACGACGCGACCCGCTTGGCCGCCCTCAGCTCTCTGGCGAAGCGGGACCTGGCGATGGTGTCGCCGCTGAACTTGACGTGCAGCAGCTTGATCGCGGCCCGCTCACCGTCGTCGTTGACGCCCAGGTAGACGATGCCCTGGCCACCTTCCCCGATCCGTCCGGACAGCCGGAAGGACCCCAGCTCGCTGGGATCGCCGGCGACCAGCGGCGAGATTTGCGGCATTCGTCATCCCCACGTGTACTGAACCCCATCGACGCAAACTTTACGACGCTCAGCAACTTCACAGGGATCTGTTAAGGCTTGGGCACGTTACGGCTTCGCCTCTTTCCACCTCCCGGACCACGGCTTCGCCTCTCGCCCCCTCCGGAACCACGGCTTCGCCTCTCGCCCCCTCCGGAACCACGGCTTCCTCTCTCGCCCTCTCCGGAACCACGGCTTCCTCTCTCGCCCCCTCCGGAACCACGGCTTCGCCTCTCGCCGCTTTCCGGGCCTCCTTGCGCCGCGACCGCTTCCGCGCGAACCTCTGGATCGTGGAACGCCCCTTCGACATCGTGCTCTTCGGCGCCGGCGGGTTCACCGGCGCGCTGACGGCCGCCTACCTCGCGCGGGCCGCGGGCCCCGGCGTGCGCTGGGCGGTGGCCGGGCGCGACCGGGCCAAGCTGGCCCGGCTCGGGCTGGACGTGCCGATCCTGGTCGCCGACGCCGCCGACCCGGCCTCCCTGGCGGCGCTGGCCCGCGGTACGCGGGTGCTAGCCACCACCGTGGGCCCGTACGTACGGCACGGCGACGGCGTGGTGGCCAACTGCGCCGAGGCCGGCACGCACTACCTGGACCTGACGGGCGAGGCGGAGTTCGTGGACCGGACGTACGTGCGTCATCACCACCGCGCGCTCAGGAGCGGCGCCAAGCTCGTGCACGCCTGCGGCTTCGACTCGATCCCGTTCGACCTCGGCGTCCTGCACACGGTCACCAAACTGCCCGAGGGCGTCCCGCTCAAGGTCAGCGGCTTCCTGCGGACGAGCATGCGCCCGTCGGGCGGCACCCTGGCCTCGGCGCTGTCGGTGCTGGGCCGGGCGCGCCAGACGGTGGCCGAGGGCGCCCGGCGGCGCGCGGCCGAGGTCCCGCCCCGGGGCCGCACGGTCAGCTCGCTGCCGGGAGGCCCGCGTCACGTGGGCGGCGGCTGGGCCCTGCCCCTGCCCACGGTCGATCCGCTGATCGTCGGCTACTCCGCCCGCCTGCTCGACCGCTACGGCCCCCGCTTCACCTACCGCCACCACTACGCGGTCAGGACCCTGCCCCGGGCGCTGGCCACGGCGGCCGGCGCGGGCGCGTTCGCGGTGCTCGCGCAGCTCCCTCCGGCGCGCCGGCTGCTCCAGGAGCGGCTGCGGCCCGGCGACGGCCCCTCGCCCGAGCAGCGGGCCAGGAGCTGGTTCAAGGCGACGTTCCTGGGCGAGGGCGGGGGCGAGCGGGTGGTCACGGAGGTGTCGGGGGGCGACCCCGGCTACGACGAGACCGCCAAGATGCTCGCGGAGTCGGCCCTCTGCCTGGCCTTCGACGACGTCCCCGACCGCGCGGGCCAGCTCACCACGGCCTCGGCCATGGGCCGGCCCCTCATCGACCGCCTCCACCGGGCCGGCATCGCCTTCACCCGGCGGTCCTGACCCCGCCTCCGCTTCACCCGGCGGTCCTGACCCCGCCTCCGTTTCACCCGGCGGTCCTGACCCCGCCTCCGCGCGCCGTCAGTACGGCAGACTCCAGGCGGCGAAGGCCTTGCGCATGTACGGGGCCTTGTACTTCGGATAGGCCACCGTGCGCACGTCCCCGTCGGAGGTGTAGCGCATGTCCGGGTTCTTCTTGAGCCAGTCGAGCCACGCCTCGGAGCAGAACTGGGCGCAGTCGCCCTTCTTCTCCATGACCTTGATGCGCGGGATGCCGGCCGGGTCGAACGACTTGCTGAAGGGCGCCGGCGCGGGGGTGTACCCGGCCAGGAAGGCGCCCTGGTGGTTGTAGAGCTTGCCGCGCATGGCCCAGTCCTTCTTGGTGGGCTGGTTGCCGTACGGCAGGGCGATCGTGGTGGGCTTGGTGTAGGACAGGGCGCCGATCTGCTTGGCGATCGTGCCGATCTGCTCCTCGACCTGCTGGCGCGAGCGGCCCCGCAGGTTGAGGTGGTCACGGGTGTGGTTGCCGATCTCGAAGCCGTTGTCCTTGAGCCAGAGCAGGGCCTGCGCCTGCTCCTCGCGCACGGTCTTACCGAACATGTCGCGCGTGACGTAGAAGGTGGCCTTCGCCGGCCAGCCCGGGTTCCTGGCGGCCACCTCCTTCAGGATCGCGACCGCGGTGTCCTTCTGGGGGACGCCCATCTCGTTCAGGGTGAGCTGCGAGGGCGAGGAGTCGTCGAAGGTCAGGACGACCGGGTGCTTGCCCGCCGGGATGTCGATCTTGCCGGCCACCATCTCGGCGGCCGTGATCGGCACGTATCCCTCCCGTACGAGCCGTTCCAGGTCGGCCCGGAACTGCTGCGGCGACCTGTCGTCGGTCGTCTGCGGCTTCGGGACGATCCGGTGGAACATCAGCACCGGGATCTGCCCCAGCTCGTTCGCCTTGACCTTGGCGGCCCTGGCGACCTTGGCGGCCCGGTCGGCCTTGGCCTTGGCGGCGGCGTCGACCTTCTTGGTGGCCAGCTTGGTGGTCTCGGGCTGAGAGTCACAGCCCGTCAGGATGGCGGCGGCGGTGAGCGCCCCCAGCCCACTCAGAATTCGCAGTCGCATCCGAACCCCCCGAAACGTGTACGACCGTTCTGAGCTGGCTCTTACCCACGTGATCAACTGCACCACGCCGCACCCGCGGTCAAGACATGGAAAAGGGCCGCCCGGCAGCGGACGGCCCTTCGCGGGAAGGAACGATCAAGCCATCTTCTTCTTGAGGTTCTCGTCCAGCGCCGCCAGGAAGTCCTGGGTGGTCAGCCACTTGGCGTCGCCGCCGACCAGGAGCGCGAGGTCCTTGGTCATCTGGCCGCCCTCGACGGTCTCGATGCAGACCTGCTCCAGCTTGTCGGCGAACTCCGACACCGCGGGGGTGTTGTCGAGCTTGCCGCGGTGGGCCAGGCCACGCGTCCACGCGAAGATCGAGGCGATCGGGTTGGTGGAGGTGGGCTTGCCCTGCTGGTGCTGGCGGTAGTGGCGGGTCACGGTGCCGTGCGCGGCCTCGGCCTCGACGGTCCGGCCGTCGGGGGTCATCAGGACCGAGGTCATCAGGCCGAGCGAGCCGAAGCCCTGGGCGACAGTGTCGGACTGGACGTCGCCGTCGTAGTTCTTGGCGGCCCAGACGTAGCCGCCCTCCCACTTCAGCGCCGCGGCGACCATGTCGTCGATGAGGCGGTGCTCGTAGGTCAGGCCGGCCTGCTCGAACTGGTCCTTGAACTCGGTCTCGTAGACCTCGGCGAAGATGTCCTTGAAGCGGCCGTCGTAGGCCTTGAGGATCGTGTTCTTCGTGGAGAGGTAGACCGGGTAGTTGCGGGCCAGGCCGTAGCGCATCGAGGCGCGGGCGAAGTCGCGGATCGACTCGTCCAGGTTGTACATCGCCATCGCGACGCCGCCGCCGGGGAAGTCGTACACGTCGAGCTCGATCGGCTCGGAGCCGTCCTTGGGCGTGTACGTCAGGGTGAGCGTGCCCTCGCCGGGGATCTTCAGGTCGGTGGCGCGGTACTGGTCGCCGAAGGCGTGACGGCCGACGACGATCGGCTTGGTCCAGCCGGGGACGAGCCGCGGCACGTTCGACATGATGATCGGCTCGCGGAAGATCACGCCGCCGAGGATGTTGCGGATGGTCCCGTTGGGGGACTTCCACATCTTCTTGAGGCCGAACTCCTCGACGCGCGCCTCGTCCGGGGTGATGGTGGCGCACTTCACACCGACGCCGTACTTCTTGATGGCGTTCGCGGCGTCGATGGTGACCTGGTCGTCCGTGGCGTCTCGGTGCTCGATCCCGAGGTCGTAGTACTTCAGGTCGACGTCGAGGTAGGGAAGGATCAGCTGGTCCTTGATGAACTGCCAGATGATCCGGGTCATCTCGTCGCCGTCAAGCTCGACGACGGGGCCCTCCACCTTGATCTTGGGCATGCGAATGGTTCCCCTTCAATGAATGGATGCGTTGAGGCTATCGGACCGTCAGGTCACGGGGCGAAAAGGGACAGGATGAGCGCCTTCAGCTCGTTGTTGTAGAGCAAGAGCGAGGTCAGGACCAGCACGAATCCGAACACGGACAGCGTGATGACGTCGTTCTTCTTGCTCCTGAGCGCGAGCTGGCCGCCGTAGCCGGCGAAGCGCAGCGCGGCGGCGACCATGATGACGCCGCCCAGCACGAACCCGCCCCAGCGCGGGTTCGCGATGAAGATCACGAGCACGCCGACGGCCGCACCCGCCAGGATCAGCGGGTACGGCCCCCAGCTCTCGCGTTCGGTCCCTTGGCTCAACGCGCCCTGCTTATGGCCGCATGCGCACGGGCCTGTGTCGGCATCGTGCCTCGCTCTCTCCGGCCCAGGCTCATCGCTCGTCTATCGGCTTCCACTTCTGGTCGGTCTCACCGATGTACTCACTGTCGGGGCGGATCAGCCGGTTGTCGGCGTGCTGCTCGATCACGTGAGCGGTCCAGCCGGACATGCGGCTGATGGAGAAGACCGGCGTGAACAGGTCGGTCGGGATGCCCAGGTAGTGGTAGACCGAGGCGGCGTAGAAGTCGACGTTGGGGTAGAGGCCCTTGGTCTCGAAGACGACTTCCTCCATCTCCTTGGACATCCGGTAGTAAGTGTCGTCGCCGCTGGATTCGCCCAGCTCGGCCGACATTCTACGCAGATGCGTGGCGCGCGGGTCCTCGGTCTTGTAGACGCGGTGGCCGAAGCCCATGATCTTCTCGCCGGCGGCCAGCTTGTCGCGCACGGCCTGCGCCACGCCGCCGGGCGACAACGACTCCAGCGTCTTCATGACCTGCTCGTTCGCCCCGCCGTGCAGCGGGCCCTTGAGGGTGCCGATCGCGGCGACGATGGCCGAGTGCATGTCCGACAGGGTCGCGGCGCAGACGCGGGCGGCGAAGGTGGAGGCGTTCATGGTGTGGTCGGCGTGCAGCACCAGGCACTCGTCGAAGATCTCGACCTCGCGCGGATCGGGAGTGCGGCCGGTGACCTGGAGCAGGAAGTTCGCGGCGATGCTCAGCGACGGGTCGGGCTCGGGAGCCTCGGCGCCGGTGCGGGCGGCGTGGTAGCGGGCGACGAGCAGCGGCTGCTGCGCGACCAGCCGGGCGGCCTTGCGCAGGTTGGCCTCGGGCGCGATGGAGTCTTTGTCCGGATCGTCCGCGCCGGACAGCGACACCAGGGAGCGCAGCGCCTCCATGGGTTTCTGTTTCTCGGCGATCTCGGCGATGTTCGCGGACACCAGGGCGCCCAGCTCTCTGCCTCGCACCAGCTCGGCGCCGTAGGCGTCGAGCTCGGCACGCGTGGGCAGCTTCCCCCGCTGGAGCAGGTACGCGGTCTCCTCGAACGTCGCGCGGCCGGCCAGGTCGTGGATGTCGAATCCACGATAGAAGAGGCGACCGGCCTTTCCGTCGATGTCACTCAGCGCAGTGGACGCCGCGACGACATCGGCCAGACCTTTCGTGGGCTTGTCCGCCATGAGTGTTTCCTCCGCTTATCTTCGTCCGAAGTCTACCCGTGAGCAGGCAAAATCGCCGGTAAAGGTCCAGACCAATTTCACGACGGATTCTCCTTTCGGCAAAGGAGATTCCGCATCCCCTCGGTTGGGTAAGCCGGAGCTGTAGTAATAGTTACGGCGGGCTACCTGGGGAGGAACTGCCGTGGAGGGGCCGTTCATACGCATCGAGGACACTGGCGAGGTGGTCCCGTTGCGCCCCGAGATCACGACGGTCGGAAGGGGCCGGGGTGTTGACATCCGGCTCACCGATCCCAGCGTGTCTCGACTCCATGCCGAGTTCGTCAGACGAGGACCCTACCTGTATGTCGTCGACCTGGGCCTGTCCAGGAACGGCACACGGGTGAACGGCAGGCCGATCGCCCGGAGGGTCCTTGACGACGGCGACGTCGTCTCGTTCGGCGCGGCGCGGGGTCGCATCGGTGGAGTCCCGCGAGAGGACTTCACCCCCGAGGTCGAGCTGCGCAGGGCGGCGGCGCCCGAGCTGACCAGGCGCGAGGTCGACGTGCTGACCTCGCTCTGCAGGCCGGCGCTGTCGGACGAGGCGTTCGTCGCTCCGGCGACCGCACGCGAGATCGCCGACGACCTGGTCGTGACCGAGGCCGCGGTCAAGCAGCATCTGCTGCGGCTCTACCAGAAGTTCCGGATTCCCGAGGGCACCAACCGGCGCACCCGGCTGGCCAACGAGGTCGTCGCGCTCGGTCTCGTGCGCCCGACCCCGGTGGTTCCGCCACAGCGGTCGTCGGGAGCGGGCGCCGAGCAGCCATCGGCGGCTGGGCGCAGGGCTTCTTAGGAGCGGGCTTCCGCAGAGGCCGGGCTCCGCACGGAGCAGGGCTTCGGCAAGGGGCAGGCTTCTCGGAAGCGGGGCTTTCGGGAACCGGATCGCGACCGGGGCTTCGGCGAGGGGTTCCGGCAGCATCGGGCCCCGAGCGTCCGCCGCGCCCCTCGCGGGGCGCGGATCCGAGCAGCGGTGAACGCCCGAGGGCGCGCGCCGGGCTCGTCGCCGGTCAGGAAAACGGCCGGCGACGTGCGCGGGCGTAGCACGCCCTCGGTCCGATCATCCGGGCGGCGCCCTCAGATCACCCGGAACCCGTTGCTCGGCCTGCTCGTCCGGTTGGCCCGGTCGACCGCCACCGCGTAGTAGTGGTCACCGCGCCTGCCGTCGGGGTCGGTCCAGCGGATCTGCCGGTCACCCGGCACGACCGCGACGAGGTTGCGCGCGTCGGCGAAGGCGCTCTGGCGCGCGGGCCGGTCGAAGCGGAAGATCGCGAACTGGAACGGCTCGTCGCGGCCGGTGGCCACCGCCCGCACCTCGACGCCGCCGTGCCCGCGCCGCGCGTAGGCCACCACCGGACGCGAGGGAGCCCTCCCGCCGGCCAGCCGGGGCAGCACGGGCGCGAGCGCGGGCCGCTGGTAGTGGTCCCTGACCGCGGTCGAGACGGAGCCGAGCCGGTCCACCTTGACGTCGTTGGCGTTGTACCAGATGTCGCCGCCGATCTCGGGGTGGTCGCGGTTGAGCGTCAGGTGCCGGGACAGCTCGTCCGGGACCTGCCACTCGGGCGCCTGGGCCGGGTCGCCCGCCTTGTACGCGGCCTGCCCGATCCACAACAACGTCTTGGTGCCGCTCGCGACCTCCGACCACCAGGGCACGAGCTTGGAGTAGTCGGCCGGCGGCTGCCCGATGTACCAGTAGAGCTGCGGCGCGATGTAGTCGAGCCAGCCCTTCTTGACCCAGCCGCGGGTGTCGGCGTGCAGGTTGTCGTAGGACTGCCCGCCGTTGGTGTCGGAGCCGAGCGGGTCGGTGCCCTTGTTGCGCCAGATGCCGGACGGGCTGATGCCCCAGGCGATCTCCGGCTTCTCGGCGAGCACCCGCTGCTGCATCTCCTGCACCATCAGGTCGACGTTGTTGCGCCGCCAGGCGGCCAGGTCGGGGAAGCCGGCGCCGTATTGGGCGAACTCCTCGGCGTCGTCGAAGGCCGTGGTGTTGGTCGGGTAGAAGTAGTCGTCGAAGTGCAGGCCGTCGATGTCGTAGCGGGTGACCGCGTCCATCATCGCGTCCTGGCAGAACTTGCGCACCTCGGGCATGCCGGGGTTGTAGTAGAGCTTGCCGCCGAACGGCACGATCCAGTCGGGGTGCTTGCGCCCGGGGTGGTCGGGGTGCAGCCGCGCCGGGTCGGCCTGCATCGACACGCGGTACGGGTTGAACCACGCGTGGAAGGCCAGGCCCCGCTTGTGCGTCTCCTCCACGGCGAAGCCCAGCGGGTCGTAACCGGGGTCCTGACCCTGGGTGCCGGTCAGATACTGCGACCACGGCTCGTACGGCGACGGCCAGAACGCGTCGGCCGTCGGCCTGATCTGCACGAACACGGAGTTCAGCTTGCGTTGCACGGCCACGTCCAGCCAGGCGAGGTACTCGGCCTTCTGTTCGTCGGCGCTCAACCCCGGCTTGGACGGCCAGTTGATGTTCACCACTGACGCGATCCACATGCCCCGCATCTGACGCAGCGGCGGGACGTGGCCGGCGTCGGCGAAGGCGGGCAGCGGGACGGCGGAAGCGGCAGCGGCGAGGGCGAGACCCTTCAGGAGAGTCCTTCTGCTGGGCATGGGGGGTGGCCTCTCGGAAGTGGTTGTGTCGAGGCCGACGATGACAGAAAATTACCTTCAGATCAACAACTGTGAAGGAAAATGCCGATGAGCGGTGACCTGTACAGACTGGCGATGACGGTGCTCCACCCGGGGTTCGACGGAACCTCCGCCCCCGACTGGCTGCGCCGGGCGCTGGGCGAGGGTCTCGGCGGCGTGGTCCTGTTCGCCCGCAACGCCGTCAGCCCACGGCTGGTGCGCCAGATCCGGGCGGAGCACCCCGGCACCGTCGTGGCGATCGACGAGGAGGGCGGCGCCGTCACCCGGCTGGAGGTCGTGGCCGGCAGCTCCTTCCCCGGCAACCGGGCGCTGGGCGTGGTGGACGACGTGGACCTCACCGAGCAGGTGGGCCGCCAGATCGGCAGGATGCTCGCGGACGCCGACATCACCCTCGACTACGCCCCCTCCGCCGACGTGAACGCCAACCCGGCCAACCCGGTCATCGGCGTGCGCTCGTTCGGCCCCGACCCGGAGCTGGTCGCCCGGCACACCGTCGCCTACGTCAAGGGCGTGCAGGGCGCGGGCGTGGCCGCCTGCGCCAAGCACTTCCCCGGCCACGGTGACACTGTCACCGACTCCCACCTGGCGCTGCCGACCGTGCACGCCTCGCGCGAGGTGCTCGCCGGACGCGACCTGCCGCCGTTCCGGGCCGCGATCGCCGCCGGGGTGCGCTCGATCATGTCCGGCCACCTGCTCGTGCCCGCGCTCGATCCGGCGATGCCCGCGACGCTCAGCCGTACCGTGATGACCGAGCTGCTGAGGGGCGAGCTCGGGTTCGACGGGATGCTGGTCACCGACGCGATCGAGATGCGGGCGGTGGCCGCCATGTTCTCCCCCGGCGAGATCGCCGTGCGCGCGCTCGCCGCCGGCGTGGACGCCATCTGCCTCGGCCTGACCACCGAGGACGGCCTGCGCGAGATCGTCGCGACGATCGTGGCCGCCGTGCGCGACGGCAGCCTGCCCGAGGAGCGGCTGGCCGAGGCGGCCGGACGGGTGCGGGCGCTGTCCGACTGGCACGCCGGCCGCGCCGAGCTGCGCGAGCGGGCCCGCGCCGACATCGACGAGGGCGTGGGCCTGCGCGCCGCCCGCGCCGCGCTGACCACGACCGGCACCGCCGTCCTGGACCGCGCGCCCCTGGTCGTCGAGGTCAACACCCGGCTCAACCAGGCCGTGGACCCCGGCGTCGTGACCGGGCTCGCCGCCGCCCTGGCCGCCCTGCTGCCCAACACCGAACGGGTGCGCATGGAGCGGGAGGGCGAGCTGCCCGCGTTCGACGACCGGCCGGTGGTGCTGGTCGTGCACGACGCCGCCCGGCACGCCTGGGTGCGTGACACCGTGGCCAAGGCCCTGGCCGCGCGGCCCGACCTGATCGTGGTGGACACCGGCATCCCCGCGCCGCCCGACGGCGACACCCAAGGCGCCGCTCACAGCGTCACCCACATCGCCACGCACGGCATCTCCCGCGTGTCCGCCCAGGCCGCGGCCGAATGGCTGGTGCGATGAGCGTCGAGCCCGCCAACCCGGTCGCCGCCGTGCGCGCCGTGCTGCCCTCGCTGACCCCGGCGGCGCAGTCCATCGCCCGGCTCATCCTGGACGATCCCGGGCTGGTCGTGCGGAGCACGATCACCGAGTTCAGCGCGGTGTCGGGGACGAGCGAGGCGACGATCGTGCGCACGGCGCGGGCGCTGGGCTTCTCCGGCTACTCCCAGCTCCGCTTCGCGCTGGCCGCGGCCGTGGCCAAGGAGCCCGAGCGGCTGGTGCCGGGCGACCTCGCCCCCGACGACCCGCTCACCGACGTGATCGCCAAGGTGGCGCGGGCCGAGTCCGAGGCGCTGGCCGACACCGCCGCCCAGCTCGACCCCGACCGGCTCGACGAGGTCGTCACGGCGATCTCGGAGGCGCGGCGGGTGGACGTGTACGGCGTGGCGGCCTCGGGGCTGGTGGCGGCGGACATGTCGCAGAAGCTGCTGCGCATCGGGCTGTCCAGCCATCCCTTCAGCGACGCCCACCTGGCGCTGACCAGCGCGGCGCTGCTGCGGGAAGGCGACGTGGCGGTGGCCATCAGTTGCGGCGGCGAGACGCCCGACGTGCTGGTGCCCGCCCACACGGCGGCCGAGGCGGGCGCGGTGATCGTGGGCATCACGAACAACCCGCGGTCGTCGCTGGCCGGGCTGGCGCACCACACGCTGGTGTCGGCGGGGCGCGAGACGGCCTTCCGGCCCGGGGCGCTGGCCAGCCGGATCAGCCAGCTGCTGATCGTGGACTGCATCTTCGTGGGGCTGGCGCAGCGCCGCTACGACACGGCGGACGCCGCCATCCGCGCCACCCGCGCCGCCATCGCCCGCTACCACCATCACTGACATCCGGCCGCCCGCCCGCCCGGACGGGGGCCGGGCGGGTCAGAACGGGTGGGGGGCGATGTCGCCCTGCATCGTGACCCACTGCGTCTCGGTGAAGGCGGCCACGTTGGCGCCGGTCCCGCCGAAGCGGGTGCCCGTGCCGGAGGCGCCGACCCCGCCGAACGGGGCCACCGCCTCGTCGTCCACCGTCTGGTCGTTGATGTGCACGATCCCCGTCGGCACCAGGTCCGCCAGGGCGAGCCCCCTCATCACGTCCCGGGTCAGGATGCCCAGCGACAGCCCGTACTCGCTGTCGCGGGCCAGCGCCGCCGCCTCCTCCAGCGTCGAGAACGTCGTCACGGGCGCCACCGGCCCGAACACCTCCTCCGCGTACGCGGGCGCGCCCGCCGGCACCCCCGCCAGCACCGTCGGCCGGTAGAACAGCCCCTCGTACGTGCCGCCGGCCGCCAGCCGCGCCCCCGCCGACACGCTCTCGGTGACCAGCCGGTGCACCCGGTCCCGCTGCCCGGCGTCGATGAGCGGGCCGAGCGCGACCTGCCCGGTGGCGGGGTCGCCGACCGGCAGGCCGGTGGCCTTGGCGGCCAGGCGGTCCACGTACTCCTCGGCCACGGCCTCGTGCACCAGGTGCCGGCCCGCGGTCATGCAGATCTGCCCCTGGTGGAAGAAGGACGCCCACGCGCCCGCCGACGCCGCCGGGCCGAGATCGGCGTCGTCGAGGACCACGAGCGCCGAGTTGCCGCCCAGCTCCAGGTGCACCCGCTTGAGCAGGCGCCCCGCCGCCTCGCCGACCTTGCGCCCGGCGGCCGTGGAGCCGGTGAAGGAGATCACGGGGATGTTCGGGTCTTCGACCAGGGCCCGGCCGGCCTCGGGGCCGCCGGGCAGCACGTGCAGCAGGCCGCCGGGCAGGCCGGCCTCCTCGAAGACGCGGGCGACGGCGTACCCGCCGCAGACGGCCGTGCGCTGGTCCGGCTTGAACACCACCGCGTTGCCCAGCGCCAGGGCCGGGGCGACCGACCTGATGCCGAGGATGAGGGGGAAGTTGAACGGCGCGATCACGCCCACGACCCCGACCGGCACCCGCCGCGAGAAGCTGAGCCGCCTGCGCGCCGTGGGCAGCAGCTCGCCGAGCGGCTGCGAGGCCAGCGCCGCCGCCTCGTAACACTCCTGCGCCGCCACGTGCGTCTCGAACGCGGCCTTGCCCGGCACGCCGCCCGACTCGCGCACGATCCAGTCCTGGATCTCCTGGGCGTGCTCCTCGAACAGCCGCCCGGCCCGCCGCAGCAGCGCGGCCCGCTCCTCGTACGGCGTCGCGGCCCAGGCCGGCTGCTCCCGCCGGGCGCGTACGGCGGCCGCCGCCACGTCGCCGGGGCCCGCGACGCCGGCCCGGCCGAGCTCGGCCCCGGTCGCGGGCTCGACGACGGGCGCGTCACCGGCCCGCGAGGCCGTCCAGCCGCCGTCGAAGATCGAGCCCGTCCAGATCTTGGGGTCCAGGAACGTCATGGTGCCTCCTCAGGGCTGGAATTCCGGGTCCACGCCCACCACCACGTTCAGCAGCAGGGGGCTCTCGCGGGTGGCGAGCGTGGGCATGACCTCGTCGAGCGCCGCCGCCAGGTCGCCCGTGGACTCGACCCGGACGGCGGGGCAGCCGAGCGATCTCGCCAGGGCGGCCAGGTCCACCTCCGTGAACGGCGGCCACGGCGCCGCGCCGCCGCCGTGCCGGTCGGCCAGGCGGTCCATGACCGCGTACCGGCCGTTGGCGAGCACCACGAACAGCGCGCCCGCCCGGTAGTGGGCGGCGCTCCACAGGGCGTGCACGCCGTACAGGGCGGAGCCGTCGCCCACGACGGCGACGACGGGCCGGTCCGGCAGCGCCATCCGCAGGCCCACGGCGGCGGGCACGCCGAAGCCCAGCCCGCCCATGGCCGCCGACACGAAGCCCAGCGAGGTCCTGGCGGGCACGAGCCGGTGCAGGTCGGGGCGGGAGGACGGCGTCTCCTCGACGAGGGCGGCGTCGCGCGGCAACCGGGCGGCCAGCTCCCGCAACACGTCGGCGGGCCGCAACGGCACCCCCTCCGCCGGTGGCTCGCCTCCAGCGGGCGGCGCGTCGGCGGGCGGCGCGTCGGCGGGCGGCGCGTCGGCGGGCGGCGCGTCGGCGGGCTCTGGGCCGGTGGGTTCTGGGCCGGTGGGTTCTGGGCCGGGGGGCAGGAGGGTGGTCAGGTGGGTGCAGACGGCCTCGGGGGAGGCGAGGCAGGCCAGGTCGGCCGGGCTGCGATGGGCCACCGAGGGGTCGTCCGTGACGAGCGCGACCACGGTGCCCGGCGCGACCAGCGGGCCCGGCGCGTACGGGTACTGGCGGAACACCGGCGCCCCCACCACCAGCACCACGTCGAAGGGCCGCAGCCGCTCCCGCAGCCGGCCCCGGTCGGCGGGCAGCACGCCACGGTACTGGGGATGGTCCTGCGGGAACCCGGCCCGCCCGCCGAACGACTCCTGGAACACCGGGCATCCCAGCCGCTCGGCCAGCCCGACCAGCGCGTCCCAGCCGGCGCCCACGCCCGCCCCGGCCACGATCGCCGGCCTGCGCGCCCCGGCCAGCAGCTCCACCAGCGGCGCGAGGTCGCCGGAGGACACGCCGGCGGGCCGCAGCAGCCGGGCGGGCGCCGCCATGGTCTCCTCCTCGAAGGGCGCCGCCCAGTCGTCCATCGGCACCACGACCAGCGCGGGCCCCCCGAACGTGACCGCCTCGTGCACGGCCCTGGCCACCGCGCCGGGCACGTCCTGGGCCCGTACGGGCTGGTCGACGCGTACCGGGTAGTCGCCCGCCAGCCCGGCCAGCCGCCCGGCCAGGAACGGCTCCAGCGCCAGGTGCCGCCGGTCCTGCTGGCCGACGATCACCACCAGCGGCGCCCGGTTCTCCCTGGCGGTGGCCAGCGCGCCGACGGCGTTGCCCAGCCCGGCCGTGGTGTGCAGGACGACCGGCGCGGGGGCCGCGCGCCCGATCGCCCAGCCGGTCGCCATGCCGACCACGGACCCCTCGTGCAGGGCCAGCACGAACCGCAGGTCGCCGGGCAGCCCGGTGAGCAGCGGGACCTCGGTCGAGCCGGGGTTGCCGAAGATCGTGGTCATGCCGTGGCGGCGCAGCACGCCGAAGACGGCGTCCCTGACGGTCCTCATGCCGCCCCCTCGCGCGGCCGGCGGCCCACGGCGCGGCCGGCGGTCGTCATGACGTCCCGAGCACGCATGGCCTGGCCGGCGGTCGTCATGGCGTCCCCCGGGCGTCGTCATGGTGTGCCCTGGCGCGCTGGATCTGCCGGTAGACGTGGCCGCGCAGCTCGCCGAAGCGGGGCAGTGAGCGCGTCGTGAGCTGGTCGCGGGCGGCCGGCAGGTCGATTTTCAGGTCCTCCATGACCGTGGTGGGCGACGCGGACAGCACGACGACGCGCTGCCCGAGGTAGACGGCCTCGTCGATGTCGTGGGTGACGAACAGCACGGTCATCCCCAGGTCCCGCCAGAGCCGCAGGATCAGGTCCTCCAGGTCCGCCCGGGTCTGGGCGTCCACGGCGGCGAACGGCTCGTCCATGAGCAGCACCTTCGGCTCGTACGCCACCGCCCTGGCGATCGCCACCCGCTGCTGCATCCCGCCGGAGAGCTGCCACGGATGCGCGTCGGCCGCGTCCGCCAGCCCGACCGCGTCCAGGGAGCCGGCGACCAGCGCGCGCCGCCGGCCGGCCGGCAGCCCCTTCTCCTTCAGCGGCAGCTCCACGTTCTGGCGCACGGTCATCCAGGGGAACAGGCTGCGGCCGTACTCCTGGAAGACCACGGCCGTGCCCGGCGGCGGCCCGGTCACGCGCCGGCCGTCCACCGCCACCTCGCCGCCGCTGACCGGCAGCAGCCCGGCCACCGCGCGCAGCAGCGTGGTCTTGCCGCAGCCGGACGGGCCGACGACGCAGACCAGCTCCCCGGCGGCGACGCTCAGCGTGACCGAGGCGATGGCCTCGACGTGGCGGCCCCGGCCGTCGTACACCTTGCGCAGGTCGTGGATCTCAAGCACGGGCGGCTCCACTGCCGTGGTACCAGGCCAGCACCCACCGCTCCAGGCGGCGGAAGAGCAGCGACAGCCCGAGCCCCAGCAGCCCGAGCAGGAGGATGCCGCTCCACATCTCGGCGATCTGGAACTGCCGCTGGAAGAGCACGATCGTGAACCCGAGGCCGCTGGAGCTGGCGAACATCTCGCTGATGACCATGAGGATGATGCCGATGGACAGGGCCTGCCGCAGCCCGGTCATGATCTGCGGGCTCGCGCCCCTCAGCACGAACCAGCGCAGCCTGGACATGCCGCTGATGCCGTACATGCGGCAGGTGTCGGCGAGCACCTCGTCCAGCGCGCGCACGCCCTCGACGGTGTTGAGCAGGATCGGCCAGACGCAGCCCGAGACGATGACCAGCACCTTCATCGGGGTGTCGATGCCGGCCAGCAGCATGATCAGCGGCACCAGGACGGGCGGCGGGACGGCGCGGAAGAACTCCAGCACCGGCTCCAGCGTGGCGCGCAGCCGGGGCGACGACCCGATCGGCACGCCCAGGCCCACGCCGAGCAGCGCGGCCAGCGCGTAGCCAGCCAGCAGCCTGCCGACGCTGGGCAGCACGTCGTCCAGCAGCCGCGCCGAGAACCAGGTCTCGGCGAAGGCCCGGCCCACGGCGGCCGGGCCGGGCAGGTAGAACGAGCTGCCGCTGACCGCCCACCAGAGCAGCACCAGCAGCGCGGGCAGCGCCACCAGGCACACCACCCGCCTGACCGCTCCCAAGACCCGCACGCGGACGCCACCGCCGGGCCGCGCGTCCCCGGCCGCGCCCGCGCCTCTCACGCGGACGTCTCCGGCCGCCGTGGCGGGCCGCGCGTCTCCGGGCGGTCCGGTGGCGCTCATGCGGGCACCTCCGAGCGCACGGCGGGGTGCCAGGCCAGGACCCGGCGTTCGAGCAGCCGCACGGCGGCGTTCACCGCGATGCCGACCAGCCCGGCCAGCACGATCAGCGCGTACACGGTGGGCACCGCGCCGCTGCTCTGCGCCACCTGGATCTGCGCGCCCAGGCCGGGGCTGCCGATGACCAGCTCCGCCGTCACCGCCAGGATGAAGGCCACCGCCGCCGCCAGCCGCAGCCCGGTCATCACGTACGGCAGCGCCGTCGGCCACACCAGGCGCCTGATCCGCGACCAGGCCGACAGCCCGTACGACCGGGCCGTGTCGGAGGCCACCGGGTCCACGGCCGCCACGCCGTACAGGACCTGGATGAGCACCTGCCAGAACGCCGCGTAGACCACCAGCATCAGCGTCGAGCCGAGCGACGGCCCGAACAGCAGCGTGGCCAGCGGCACCAGCGCGACCGACGGGATGGGCCGCAGGAACTCGACGGTCGAGCTCGTCAGCGCGCGCAGCCCCGGCACGACGCCGATGACCACCCCGGTCACCACCGCCGCGCCGAACGCCAGCGCCAGGCCGGCCGCCCAGCCGCGCATGGTCTGGCCCAGCGCGATCCACAACCCGGGCGTGGCCAGCTCCCCGGCCAGCGTGGCGAGGATCCGCGAGGCGGGCGGCAGGAAGCGCTCGTCCACCAGGCCCAGCCTGGGCACGGCCTCCATCAGGAGCAGCAGGCCGCCGAGCCCGGCGGCGCCGTGCCCCAGCCGGGACCAGGAGCCGTCCGCGCGGGTCACGGGAGCAGCGCCGAGACGTCGATCCGCTGCTTGAGCACGCCGTCGCCCAGCGCCAGGTCCGCGATGGTCTGCACGGACGCCCGGTTCACCTCGACCGGCCACTTCGGCAGGTGCATCCGGGCGATCACCTCGGGCACGATCCTGGTGTACGTCTTCAGCACCTCCCGCACCTCCTCGGGATGCGTGTCGGCGTACTCCAGCGACTTGCGCATCGCCATGGTGAACCGGGTGGTCAGGCCGGGGTCGGTGCGGCCGGTGGTGAAGTACATGGCCACGGTCAGGTCGGGGGCGGCGTCGGCGAAGTTCCAGGCCACGGGCCGGGCGCCCTGGCTGACGGCCTGGCTGACGAACGGCTCGACCACCCAGATGGCGTCCACCTGGCCGCCCAGCAGCGCGGCGGGCGCGTCGGGGAAGGGCAGCTCGACGAACTCGATGCCGCCCGGGTCGCCGCCGGCCTTGCGTACGGAGGCGCGTACGGTCGTGTCGCCGATGTTCTTGAGCTGGTTGACCGAGATCTTCCTGCCCGCCAGGTCCCTGGCCGTCCTGATCGGGCTGTCCGGCCCGACCAGCACCGCGCTGAAGTCCTCGCCCTGCTCGCCGGTGGAGGAGACGCCGTTGGCGACCACCTTCACGTCCAGCCCCTGCTGCTTGGCGGTCAGCAGCGAGGTGGTGTTGGCGAAGGCGAACTGGAACTGCCCGCTCACGGCCCCGGAGACGGCCGCCGCGCCGCCGGCGACGGGGGTGATGGTGAGGTCGATCCCCTGCTCGGCGAAGAAGCCCCTGGCCTTGCCGAGGTGGATGGGAGCGGTGTCGACGATGGCGATCACGCCGGCGTTGACCTTGGTCATTTCCGTGCCGGTCGTTCCCGCGCCGGTCGTTCCCGGGCCCCGGCCGGGCGCGGCCGGCTGGGCGCCGCCGCAGGCGGTGACGAGTGAGACGGCGAGCGGGACGGCGAGGATCAAGAGAGCGCGACGCACGGCTGCTCCTCTTTCTGTTCGCTATGCGCACAGGTATTCTCTGGCCGAACAACCCCGTATCGCGGAAGCTACGCCTTTACCGGCTGCTGTCAAGGGGATCACCATGGCCGATCATGTCCAGTCGCTGGCCAGGGGGCTCGCGGTGATCCGCGCGTTCAGCGCCGCGCAGCCCGAGCTGACGCTCAGCCAGGTGGCCCGCGCGACCGGGCTGAGCAGGGCCGCCGCCCGGCGGTTCCTGATCACGCTGGCCGACCTCGGCTACGTGCGCGGCGACGGCCGGCTGTTCGCGCTCACGCCGCGCGTGCTGGAGCTCGGCTACGCCTACCTGTCCGCCCTGTCCCTGCCCGAGGTGGCCGACCCGCACCTCGAACGGCTGGCCGCCGAGGTGCGGGAGTCGGCCTCGGTCGCGGTGCTCGACGGCGAGGACGTGGTCTACGTGGCGCGGGTGGCCACGGCCCGGATCATGCGGGTGTCGATCAGCATCGGCACCCGGTTCCCCGCCTACTGCACCTCGATGGGCCGGGTGCTGCTGGCCGCCCTGCCGCCCGGGGAGCTGGAGGCGTACCTGGGGCGGGCCCGGCTGCGGCGGCTGACCTCGCACACGATCGTGCTGCCCGCGGCGCTGCGGGCCGAGCTGGACGAGGTGCGCGGGCGCGGGTGGGCGATGGTGGACCAGGAGCTGGAGGAGGGGCTGCGCTCGATCGCCGCGCCGATCAGGGACCGCGCGGGGCGGACGGTGGCGGCGGTGAACGTCTCCACGCACGCCACCCGGACGAGCCTCCAGGCCGTCAGGCGTGACCTGCTGCCGCCGCTGCTGGCCACGGCGGGCCGGATCGAGGCGGACCTGGCCTCGCTGCACGCCTGACCTTCGCCTGCCGGCGCCCGGCATGTGCCCGGCATGTGCCCGGTATGTGCCCGGCATGTGCCCGGCATCACGAGGTGCCGACGTGCGTCAGGCGCCGTGCTCGCGGAAGGCGCGGGCGGTGTCCAGGCAGGTGCGGAAGGCCAGCGGCCGATCCAGGCAGGCGTCGAGGAAGCGTTCGAGGCCCAGCAGGCGATGCCCGCGCCCGATGACCTGTGGATGGAAGGTCAGCACGCACACCCCGCCCGGCTCGTCACGCAGCAGGTAGTCCACGTCGTCGAGGAAGTTGCGGAAGACGGCCGCGGGCTCGCGCAGGCCGGGCATGACGGCGGTGTCCAGGCGCAGGTACTCGAACTGCGGATAGTCGTCCAGCGACCACGACACCGGCAGCTCGACCAGCGAGGTGGACTCCCCGAACCGGTACGGCCCGCCGGGGTCGGCCATGTCGCCGCGCCGCGCGTAGTAGGGGGTGTAGTCGGTGGCCATCAGGCTGGAGTCGTACTCGATGCCCAGCTCCAGCAGCACCTCCACGGTCGAGCTGGTGAAGTCCCAGCTCGGGGTGCGGTTGCCGCGGGGCTCGTAGCCGGTGACCTTGACGATGGAGTCGCGGGCGTGCGTGGCCGCCGCCAGCTCGCCGGCCCGGTCCAGCCTGGAGACCTGCTCGTGGGCGTACCCGTGCAGGGCGATCTCGTGGCCCGCCTCCGCGATGGCGGCGCACTCGGCGGGATAGGCGTCCACGGTGTGGCCCGGGATGAAGAACGTGGCGGTGATGTCGCGCTCGCGCAGCATGCGCAGGATGCGCGGCATCGCGTGCGCCCCGAACTCGCCCCGCGAGACCGGCCCCGGCGAGGTCATCCCGCGCGCCAACCAGAGCGAGATCGCGTCGAAGTCGAACGTCAGGCAGATCGTCGGTCGGTCAGGCATGACCCTCCTCGATGGGCTCTTGGCAGAGCCCTCGAGGACCATCTTCGGGCGACACCCCGGCCACGTCCTCCGTCAAATGACGGATGTACGTCTCCCCGCGACCGTCCGGCGGCGGAGACCGTTCAATGGCGGAGACTGTCCGACGGCGGAGGCCGGCGTGAAAAGAGCCCCCGGGACCGCCCTGCTCGAAGGCGACCCGGAGGCTGGCGTGGAAAGGCGGCCGGAGGCTACTCGGCCAGGCGCTCGGCGGCCTCGACCACGTTGGACAGGAGCAGGGCGCGGGTCATGGGTCCGACGCCGCCCGGGTTGGGCGTGAGGTAGCCGGCGACCTCCTCGACGTCCGGCGCCACGTCACCGGCGATCTTGCCCTCCACGCGGGAGACCCCCACGTCGAGCACGGCCGCGCCCGGCTTCACCATGTCGCGCGTGATCAGCTCGGGCACGCCGGCCGCCGCCACCACGATGTCGGCGCGGCGGACGTGGGCGGCCAGGTCTTGCGTGCCGGTGTGGCAGAGGGTCACGGTGGCGTTCTCGCTGCGGCGGGTCAGCAGCAGCCCCAGCGACCGCCCCACCGTGATGCCCCGGCCGACCACGGCGACCTCCGCGCCCTTGATCGGCACGCCGTACTCGCGCAGGAGCAGCACGATGCCGTGCGGGGTGCAGGGCAGCGGGGCGTCGACCATGTGGACGAGACGGCCCAGGTTGACCGGGTGGAGGCCGTCGGCGTCCTTGGCCGGGTCGATGCGCTCCAGCAGGGCCATCGTGTCGAGGTGCCTGGGCAGCGGAAGCTGCACGATGTAGCCGGTGCACGCCGGCGAGGCGTTGAGCTCGTCGATGGCCGCCTCGACGTCGGCCTGGGAGGCGGTGGCCGGCAGGTCGACGCGGATGGAGGCGATGCCCACCTCCGCGCAGTCGCGGTGCTTGCCCGCGACGTAGATCTGGCTGCCCGGGTCGTCACCCACCAGCACCGTTCCCAGGCCCGGCGTGATGCCGCGTTCCTTGAGCGCGGCCACCCGCTTCGTGAGATCTGCCTTCATCTTCGCGGCGGTGGCCTTGCCATCGAGTTTCACTGCGCTCATGTCCGTAATCCTTCCATGCCGCCCCGGCTTCCCCGCACCGGACCACTCCCACCGCGCCCACCGCCGCAGCCGGTTATCCACAGAGGCCAGGCAGTCACCCCCGAGTTATCCACAGCCTGCCGATGACATCGTTGTCATCGATCACGGAAGGGCCTAATGTAACCGGGGCCAGCAACGAGCGCACGGAGGTCCTTCCTTGCCTTTCCGCCTGCCGCCCGCAGCGCCCGCCGACCGCGCGCGCCCGGAGCGCCCCGGTGATCCCCGCCGCCGTCCCGACCACCACGGCGAGCGCTGATGAGCTGCGTCCTCGCCATTGACATCGGAGGCACCAAACTCGCCGCCGCCCTGGTCGACGAGGCCGGCTCCCTGCTGCGTTCCGCCACCCGGCCGACGCCGGGGCAGGACGTCATGTCCGCCCTGACGGCCCTCATCACGGAGGTCACGGACGGCGGCCCCTCGCCCCGGGCGGTCGGCATCGGCTGCGCGGGCCCCGTCGACCTCGCCCTGGGCACCGTGAGCCCGGTCAACATGCCGAGCTGGCGTGGCTTCCCGCTGCGTGACGAGGTGCGCGAGCTGACCGCGCTCCCTACCGTGCTGGCGGGCGACGCGCAGTGCTTCGCGCTCGGCGAGCACTGGCTCGGCGCCGGCCGCGGCTGCGCGTCCCTGCTGGGCATCGTCGTCTCGACGGGCATCGGCGGCGGCCTGGTGATCGACGGCGTCCCCCTGCTGGGCCCGACCGGAAACGCCGGCCATGTCGGCCACATGAGCATCGACCCCAACGGCGAGCGGTGCACCTGCGGCGGCCGCGGCTGCGTCGAACGCTACTCCAGCGGCCCCAACATGGCCCGCTGGGCCCAGGAGAACGGCTGGCGACCAGGCGCCGCCTCCCGCGCCACCCCCGCGTCCTCGCCTGGATCTCCCCTCGCCTCTCACTCCGGATCCGCCACGGGCACCCCGGACGACGGACAAGCGGCCCCGGAAGAGGCCAGGGCAGATGCCCGCACCCTCGCCCAGGACGCCGCAGCGGGCGACCCGGTCGCGGTGGCGGCCTTCGAACGCGGCGCGCGGGCGCTGGCGGGCATGATCGCGTCCACCGCGGCGGCCGTCGAGATCACGGCAGTCGTCATCGGCGGAGGCGTGTCGGCCGCCGGCCGCGTGCTCTTCGACCCGTTGACCCAAGCGCTGGACGACGTGAGCGGCCTGCCGTTCGTGCAGGCGGTCGAGGTCAGACCCAGCGTGCTGGGGGTGCGAGCCAGCCTCGCCGGAGCAGCCAACCTCGCCTGGCACGCCCACCCTTCATGACGGCTTTCGAAGGTCTTGCTGCTCGGGTGCGGTTACTCGCGCTCGGCGGCCTGGGCTTCGCGGCGCTCGATGATGCGGCGGGTGTAGGGGATGACCTCTACGACGCGGCCGCCCAGGTAAGCGCCGATGAAGGCGAGGACCAGGAGCACGAAGGGGCTGGTGGCCAGGCCGTTCATGGTGACGAATGCCTGCAGGATCGCGTCGAGCGCCATAGGGGAACTCCGGAGGTGGGAGAAGCGAGGAGGAGTTCAGGTTAGCCGGAGCAGACGGATGCTTGACGCAAAAATGGGATAAGGGCGACATGATCTAACATGTCACCCTTATCGTGACGATCTTTACGATCGGCGACATAAGCAAAGGCCGCACCTCAGAAGGGCCGTACCCCGAAGGGCTGTACCCGAAGGGCCGCACCTCCTAAGGGCCGCACCTCCTAAGGGCCGTACCTCCTAAGGGCCGTACTCCGAAGGGTCGCGCCCCCAGGAGGCGGACCTCAGAGCCGTACCTCAGGAAGAGGCGGACCCCCGCGGAAAGCCGCGCGTCAGTGGAAGAAGTGGCGGGTGCCGGTGAAGTACAGGGTGATGCCGGCCTTCTCGGCGGCCTCGATCACCAGCTCGTCCCGGACGGACCCGCCCGGCTCCACGATCGCGCGTACGCCGGCCTCCGCCAGCACCTCCAGCCCGTCCGGGAACGGGAAGAACGCGTCGGAGGCCGCGACCGAGCCCGTCACCCGCTCCCCCGCCCTGGTGACGGCCAGGCGGCACGAGTCGACGCGGTTGACCTGGCCCATGCCGACGCCCACGGTCGCCCCGCCGCTGGCCAGCAGGATGGCGTTGGACTTCACCGAGCGGCTGGCGCGCCAGGCGAACTCCAGGTCCGCCAGCACCTCGGGCGAGGCGGGCTCGCCCGTCTTGAGCTCCCACTGCGCCGCCGAGTCGCCGGCGGCGTCGACCCGGTCCACGGTCTGCACGAGCAGGCCGCCGTTGATCTTGCGGAACTCGGTCGGCTCCGACGGGCCCTCGGGGCACAGCAGCAGGCGCAGGCTCTTCTTGCCGCGCAGCACCTCCAGCGCCTCCTCGTCGTACGCCGGAGCCACCACGACCTCGGTGAACACGTCGGAGATCTGCCTGGCCAGCTCGGCGGTGACCGCGCGGTTGACGGCGATCACGCCACCGTAGGCGGACACCGGGTCGCAGGCGTGGGCCTTGCGGTGCGCCTCGGCCACGTCGGCGCCGATGGCGATGCCGCACGGGTTCTGGTGCTTGATGATGGTCACGCAGGGCTCGGCGAAGTCCCAGGCGGCCCGCCAGGCGGCGTCGGCGTCGAGGTAGTTGTTGTAGGACATCTCCTTGCCGTGCAGCTGCTCGGCGTTGGCCAGCCCGCCCCCGCCGGCCGTGCCGCCGGTGTAGAGGGCCGCCCGCTGGTGCGGGTTCTCGCCGTAGCGGAGGGTGGCCTTGCGCTCGTACGCCGTCCCGGCGAACGACGGGAACTCCTCCTCGGCCACGTACGTGCCCGCGAACCAGTTCGCCACGGCCACGTCGTAGGCGGCGGTGTGCGCGTACGCGACGCCCGCGAGGCGCTTGCGCTCGGTCAGCGTGAAGCCGCCCTCGGCCAGCGCGTTGAGCACGTCGCCGTACGCGCCGGGGTCGACCACGACCGCGCAGGTGTTGTGGTTCTTGGCGGCGCCCCGGATCATGGCCGGGCCGCCGATGTCGATCTGCTCGACGCACTCCTCGTCGGAGGCGCCGGAGGCCACCGTCTGCTGGAACGGGTAGAGGTTGACCACCACGAGCTGGAACGGGTCGATCTCCAGCTCTTCGAGCTGGGCCACGTGGTGCGGCTTGGTGACGTCGGCCAGCAGGCCGGCGTGCACGCGCGGGTGCAGCGTCTTGACCCGCCCGTCGAGGCACTCGGGGAAGCCGGTGAGCTGCTCCACCTTCGTCACCGGGACGCCGTAGGAGGAGATCGCGGCGGCCGTGCCGCCGGTCGAGACGATCTCCACACCGGCGCCGTCGAGGGCTCTGGCCAGCTCTTCGAGCCCGGACTTGTCATAAACGGCGATCAACGCGCGCCGGATGGCGATGCGAGTCACGTGGTTTCCCCTCCTGTGTGGTTACCGATTCGGACGGTGCGTCCGCTGACCGTCCAGCCTTCGCGGACCATCCGGCCGACGGTCTCGACGAGCAGCCGTCGTTCGACGGTCTTGATGCGCTCGTGCAGGACCGCCTCGTCGTCGTCCGGCAGCACGGGCACCGCCGCCTGCGCCACGATCGGCCCCGTGTCGACGCCCGCGTCGGCCAGAATCACCGTGCAGCCGGTCACCTTGACGCCGTGGGCGAGCGCGTCGCGCACGCCGTGGGCCCCGGGGAACGACGGCAGCAGCGCCGGATGGGTGTTCAGCAGGGGGAACGCTTCGAGTGACGGCGTGCCCAAGATTTTCATGAAGCCCGCGGAGACGACCAGGTCGGGCTCGTACGATGCGATCCTGGCCGCGATGGCGGCATCCCACTCCGCCCGCGTCCGATAATCGCCCAATTTTTCGACAAAAGTCGGGACATCGGCCCTCTCGGCCCTGGCCAGCCCCTCGATTCCCTCCCTGTCGGCGCCGACCGCGACCACGCGAGCACCGTATGACGGGTCGGCGGAAGCGTCCAGCAGGGCCTGTAGGTTGGTTCCAGAGCCGGAGACGAGGACGACGAGCCGCCCAGCCTTAGACACACACACTCCAATGAGGAAACAGGGTGGGGGTCACAGGGTATCTGTTCATCGCCCGGCGACGCAGAGGAGGTCAGGTGTCGACACCGGTGAAGGCACCGGCAGGCCAGCAGCCCGCGGAGTCCGCGGGCCGCCGAGCGATCTGGTTGTCCATCGCAGCGCTGGCCATGACGTTCATGTTGCCGCTGGCGGGCCTGGTCATGGCGGCGTTCGCGCTGGTGGCCGGGATCCGCGCGCTGCCGCTGCTGAAGGGCGCGGGCAAGCCGACGGGCGTGGCGGTGGGCGGCATCACCGTCTCCGCCTTCGCCCTCTTCCTGTCGGCCGGCGCCACGGTGATGCAGCTCTATCTCATGGACGAATACTCGGCCTACCAGGAGTGCATGAAGGGCGCGGGCACGGTGGCGGCGCAGGGCGAGTGCTTCACGCAGTTCAGGAACTCCGCCGAGCGCAAGCTCCCCGCCGACGTGCTGGAGGTCCTCGGGGCCATGCAGCCCTAGAGGCGCCGCAGGTCCCCGGGCACGTACAACGTCGAACCGCCCGGCCCCTGAACCAGCCCGCGGGCCCTGGACCGGGCGCCCTCAAGACCGGCGGCTCCGGAAGCCGCCGGTCAGTCGCGGTCCCAGGCGTACGGGTCGACGTAGATGACGTGGCCGCCGCGATCGTCGGACTCGTCCACGATGTCCCGGCGCGGCGGCCGGGGCGCCGCCTGCTCCGGCTCCCGCAGGCGCGGACGGGCCTGGGCCAGCGTCTCGGCCTCGGCGGAGGCGTGCTCGTCCTGCCAGTCGTCCCTGATGACCGGGATCTCCTGGGTGTCGGCCTCGGTGGCGTCCATCCAGTGGCCGGGCAGCGGGCGCACCTCCGACTCGGCCAGGCCGACCTTGCTGGCCGCCTTGGCCAGCGCGGCGCCGGCCTTGCGCACGGGTGCCGCGGCCTTGTCGAGCGGGGTCCTGGCGCGCTTGTTGAGCAGCAGCAGGTTCGTCACGCCCGCGGAGATGCCCGCGGCCACGCCGACCTCCAGCGCCACCGACAGCGCCACCTCCCAGGGCGAGGGGCCGACCGTGGCCAGCCGGCCGCCGCCCATCGGCCCGCCGGACAGCGCCGCCAGCACCCCGGCCACCAGGCCCGTCGACACCCCGGTCAGGAACCCCCACAGCGGCGCCGCCTCATAGGAGGGCGACGGCGAGATCCTGGCCACCATCACGCCGGCCACGGCCCCGGCCGCGAACGGCAGCGCGATCACCGCCATCATCCACGCCGGCACCGGCCCGCTCTCCGGCAGCGCGCCCAGCAGCGGCAGGCTGGGCACGGTGCCGAGCTGCACGCCCGTGGGCGCGACCAGGGTGTCGGCGCCGATCGCGAACCCGGGGCCGGAGATGTAGGAGAAGGCCCAGACGACGGCGTTGGGCAGGTAGAGGAGCTGGAGCAGCACCAGCAGCACGCCGCCCACGAACCCGGGCGCGAGCACCTCGGACAGCTCTCTGACCTGCTCGAAGTTGAGCACGACGGCGAGCGCCACCAGCGCCAGCCCGGCCACGACCAGCACCGCCGTCGCGACCGCGGTGCCCACCGTCAGGGCGCGCACCCGCTCGGGCAGCAGCCGCAGCATCACCCGCCAGGGCCCGATCATGCGCGCCGTGGCCAGCGAGCCCGCCAGGAACGCCAGCACGAAGTGGCTCAGCAGCGCCTCGCCGATGAACGGCTGGGTGACGTCGTTGCTCGCCACGAGCGCGATCAGGCCCGCGAGCAGCGCGTACGGGGCCGCCAGCGACACCCCCGCCTGCGCCACCAGCACGAGCTGGGCCCGGCGGCGGGCCCCGGCCTGCTCCCTGGGGCTGTTCTTGGGCAGCCGGGCGGGCAGCCGCAGCCGCAGGTCGGCGTCGCGGGCCATCCACCGGCCGGCCCGGTAGAGCAGGATGGCGGGCAGGATCATCAGCCCGAGCGGCAGCAGGCCGACGCGCCCGCCGGGGATGGCGAAGCCGGCGTGGTGGGCGGCCAGCCAGAGCTGCGCCGCCGTGCGGAAGACGCCCGGCAGCCCGGCGCCCAGCGCGCCCCGCGGGGCGGCGATCCAGCCGACCAGGGTGAGCGTGGTGAGCGCGGCCAGCCCGACGCCGAGCGTGAGCGCGGCCGCCAGCATCCCCGACACGGGCAGTGGCCGCCTGGAGTCGTCGTCGTCGCTCGAGACCCCGGGGAGCTTGCCGAGCACCGATCGGGGGGCGGTGCGCAACTGGTCGAGAATCGCCGTCACAGTAGGCGATTTTCTCAATCTTTCCCAACCAAAGCTTGGTTGACGCGCCGGGATCGCCCGTCCATCTGTTACGGCTTCGGAGCCCCGCCCCATCCCGCCGCCCGGCTGCCGCGGCTTCGCGCCCCATCCCGCCGCGCGGCTGCCGCGGCTTCGCGCCCCATCCCGCCGCGCGGCTGCCGCGGCTTCGCGCCCCATGTCACCGCGCGGCTGCCGCGGCTTCACGTGCCACCCCACCGCGGCTGCCGCGGCCTTCACGAACCGCCCCGGGCATGCGAAGGCCCCGCGCGGAACGTGCCGCGCGGGGCCTGCGAAAGGAGCCCGCTCAGCGGGACTGCATGATCTCGCGCATCAGGCGGGCGGTCTCGGAGGGGGTCTTGCCGACGCGTACGCCGACCTTCTCCAGGGCCTCCTTCTTGGCCTGGGCGGTGCCGGCCGAGCCGGACACGATGGCGCCCGCGTGGCCCATCGTCTTGCCCTCGGGCGCGGTGAAGCCCGCCACGTAGGCCACGACGGGCTTGGTGACGTGCTGCTCGATGTAGGCCGCGGCCCGCTCCTCGGCGTCGCCGCCGATCTCGCCGATCATCACGATCGCGTCGGTGCCCGGGTCTTCCTGGAAGGCCTGGAGGGCGTCGATGTGCGTGGTGCCGATGACGGGGTCGCCGCCGATGCCCACGGCGGTCGAGAAGCCGAAGTCACGCAGCTCGTACATGAGCTGGTAGGTGAGCGTGCCGGACTTCGAGACCAGGCCGATGCGGCCGGCCGTGGTGATGTCGGCGGGGATGATGCCGGCGTTGGAGGCGCCGGGAGAGGCGATGCCGGGGCAGTTGGGGCCGATGATGCGGGTCTTGTTGCCCTTGGCCACCGCGTAGGCCCAGAACTCCGTCGAGTCGTGGACCGGCACGCCCTCGGTGATCACGACGCAGAGCGGGATCTCGGCGTCGATGGCCTCCTTGACGGCGTCCTTGGTGAACTTCGGCGGCACGAACACCACCGACACGTCGGCGCCGGTGGCCTCCATCGCCTCCTGGACCGTCCCGAACACGGGCAGGCCCTCGTGCGTGGTGCCGGCCTTGCGGGCGTTGACGCCGCCGACGACCTTGGCGCCGGAGGCGAGCATGCGGCGGGTGTGCTTGGTGCCCTCACCGCCGGTCATGCCCTGAACGATGATCTTGCTGTTCTCAGTCAACCAGATGGCCATGGGTCACGCACCTACCGCAGCGAGCTCGGCGGCGCGCTTGGCCGCTTCGTCCATCGTGTCAACCAGCTCGACCCGCGGGAGCGCGGCGTCGGCCAGGATCTGCCGCCCGAGCTGGGCGTTGTTGCCGTCGAGGCGGACCACCAGCGGGTGGGTCACGGCCTCGCCGCGGCTCTCCAGCAGCTTGAACGCCGAGACGATGCCGTTGGCGACGGCGTCGCAGGCGGTGATGCCGCCGAAGACGTTCACGAAGATCGACTTGACGCTCGGGTCGGAGAGGATGATCTCCAGGCCCGCGGCCATGACCTCGGCCGAGGCGCCGCCGCCGATGTCGAGGAAGTTGGCGGGCGACGGCTTGCCGGGGAACGCCTCGCCGGCGTAGGCCACCACGTCGAGGGTGGACATGACCAGGCCCGCGCCGTTGCCGATGATGCCGACGTTGCCGTCGAGCTTGACGTAGTTGAGGTCCTTCTCCTTGGCCTTGGCCTCGAGCGGGTCCTCGGCCGCCTTGTCGGCCAGCGCCTCGTGGTCGGCCTGGCGGAAGGCCGCGTTGTCGTCGAGGGTGACCTTGCCGTCGAGGGCCTTCACCTGGCCGTCCGCGGCCAGGATCATGGGGTTGACCTCGACCAGCGAGGCGTCCTCGTCGACGAAGCAGCACCAGAGCTTCTCGATCAGCTCGGCGGCGCCGTCGAGCGCCTTCTCCGGCAGGCCGCCGGCGACCGCGATCTCGCGGGCCTTGGCCCGGTCGACGCCCGTCAGCGCCGAGACCGGCACCTTGGCGACCTTGTCGGGCGAGGTGTGGGCGACCTCTTCGATGTCCATGCCGCCGGAGGCGGAGCAGATGGCGAGGAAGGTGCGGTTGGCGCGGTCGAGCAGGAAGGAGAAGTAGTATTCCTCCGCGATCGCGCTGGCCTCTTCGACGAGCACCTTGTGGACCGTGTGGCCCTTGATGTCCATGCCGAGGATGGCCTCGGCCTTGGCGACGGCGTCCGCGGCGTCGTCGGCCACCTTCACGCCGCCGGCCTTGCCGCGGCCGCCGGTCTTGACCTGGGCCTTGACGACAACGCGGCCGGTCAGCTCCGTGGCGGCCGACCGCACCTCCTCCACCGTGTGGGCGACGATGCCGCGTGGCACCGGGATGCCGTAGTCGGCGAAGAGCTCCTTCGCCTGATGTTCGAACAGGTCCACGAGGGTCCGTCCTTGCTTATCCGACTGATGTTCGAAGGCCCGGGCAACTGCGCTGACGGTCGGGTCCGCTTCGCCGTTCGTTGGCTTCGTACCTCGCTGCTCTCACGGCAGAGCTCCTACGCTCAGGGGTGCGTGCCGGGCGTTTCCGCCAGTGAAGCCTAGCCCGAAGCTTGACCTGCCCAGGTCATCGGGTCGCGGTTCTGCCGCTATGTGACGGTGATCTCACTTCCCGGGCGGCGCCACCCTGCACCGAATTTGCACCGATTAGTCGCCGTACGACCCGCCACTCGATATATGGTCGTGATCTTCGAATGGCAGGCTTGCTCCCCGCTCTCGCAAAGCCGAAGGAAAGCAATGATGCGAATTCTCGCCGGCCTGGCGCTGGCGTCGTCGGCCGCACTCGTGGCCGCCGCGCCGGCACAGGCCGCGCCCGTGGACCCGGCGAAGGCGCTGAAGAAGCAGTACGCCGCCGGTCACGGGGTCCGCGTGTCGGAGACGTCCCGTATGGTGACGGACGGGACGACCACTCTGGTCACGACGACGACCGGCGAATTCGGCTTCGGTGACGGCGGGGTCGTCGCCGCGGATCTACGCACCCGGACGAAAGGCGCGGCGGTCCCGTCGGCGCCGAACCGGGCGATCACGGTGGGCGGGCACGTCTACGCGCAGGGTGAATTGTTCGGCGCGGAATTGCCCGAGGGCAAGAAGTGGGTGCGCTACCCGAGCGAGTCGGGCGCGCGCACCGGCGACCAGCCGTTCGACGTCTTCCGGCCCGAGGTGCTGAAGACGCTCGTCGCGAAGGCCGGGAGTTTCAGGGGCGGGACATACCGGGGGTCGCTCACGTTCAAGGAACTCGGCCGGATCTACGGCGAGAAGATCGACCCGCGACTGGGCTCTGTGCGCATCGGTTACGCGCTGGGCGTGAACTCCAAGGGCCTGGTCACAGGGATCCGCAGTGAATACCTGATGGACTTCGGCGTGCTCGGAAAGACCACCTCCACGGTGGAGACCCGTTTCTCGGGCTGGGGCGCCAAGATCAAGGTCGTCGCGCCGCCCGCCGACGAGGTGGTCGATTACGACGAGCTCGGGCCGGACACTTCGGTCCCACAGGAGATTCCGAACAATTCTCTTAACTCGCTCGGCAGACTCCAGTAGTCTGCGACGACCCCCCGAGCCGCCCCACGGCTCACTTTGGGCCCTGGGACATCAATACTCCCCTCAATAACTAAGGAATGCGCATGAAGCGAATCCTGACGGGCGTGGCATTAACGGCGACCGCCGCTCTGGTGACCGCCACGCCGGCGCTGGCCGCGGCCCCCAAGAGCCCGGTGGCCGCCGTCAAGAAGCAGCTCGCCCCCGGCAAGGGCGTGACGTTCACCGAGAGCACCAAGGTCGAGATGGGCGGCCAGCGCGAGATCGTGATCCGGCGCTCGGGCAGCCTGCTGTTCAAGAAGTCGGGCATCGCGGCCTCCGACGTCACCGGCAAGTTCAACCTCCCGGCGGAGCTGGGCGAGCTGGCCGAGGAGGAGGGCGGCGAGTTCATCAAGGCCATGGCCACGCCGGAGCGCACGATCAAGATCGGCAACACGGCCTACCTGTCCGGCGGCCTCTGGTCGACCTTCCTGCCGGAGGGCGAGACCTGGTTCAAGGCCCCCAACGGCCCGAACGGCGGCGTCACCGGCGTGTACGGCCAGCCGCTCAACGTGGCCGAGCCCGCCACCCTCAAGACCCTGTTCAAGAGCGCCAAGGCGACCCGCGGCGGCTACACCGGCAAGGTCAAGCTGGGCGACGTCTGGAAGACCTCTTCCTGGCTGCGCTCCTCCTGGCTGAGCAAGCCGTCCGCCAAGGCCGCGAAGGCCACGATCTCGTGGAAGCTCGAGGTGAACGCGGCGGGCCTGCCCACGCGCCTCGTCTCGACGTTCCCCGGGTCCGTCATCGGCAACAAGGGCTCCGTGAGCGTGGACACCCGGTACTCCGGCTGGGGCAGCATCATGTCGATCAAGGCGCCGACCGAGGGCGTCGCGACCGAGTTCGAGAACGGTGAGGACGAGATCTCCGAGCTCGAAGAGCTGAACGTGCCGCTGGGCCGGCTCGCCGGCTGAACCGGCCGCACAGGCTGAACCGGCCGTAAAGGCCGGGTCGGGCCCTCTCCTGCGAACGGCGGGAGAGGGCCTTCCTCTTGGGCACACCTCGTCCGACGGCGGTCAGGCGAGCCGGGTGTCGCGGAGTCTCGCCCATTCGAGGGAGTGCCTGATGCCCTCCTCCACCGAATAGCGGGCCTGCCAGTCCAGCAGGCGGCGGGCCCGGTCGCTGCGGGTGTAGGCGCCCGCCACGTCGCCGGGCCGGGCCGGCGCCTCGACGACCTCGATCGGCCGGTCCACCACGCGGTTGAACGCCTCCGCCAGCTCGCGGACCGTGGTGCCCCGGCCCGTGCCGAGGTTGATCACGCTGGTCCCCAGCTCGTCGAAGCGCCGCAGCGCGGCCACGTGGGCGGTGGCCAGGTCCCAGACGTGGACGTAGTCGCGGATGCCGGTGCCGTCGCTCGTGGGGTAGTCGGTGCCGGTGATCCGGAACGGGACGCCGTCTTCGTACGCCTCGATCATCTTGCCCAGGGCGTGGCTGGGACGGCGGAGCTGCAGCCCCGTGCGCATCCGCGGGTCGGCCCCGATCGGGTTGAAGTAGCGCAGCGAGAGGATCTCGATGGGCCGGGCGGCGGCGATGTCGGCGAACATGCCCTCGCAGACGGCCTTCGTCCGCGCGTACGGGCTCTGGGGGTCGAGCGGGGACTCCTCGGTCACCGTGTGGTCCTCGCCGGCGCGGTAGATCGACGCCGAGGAGCTGAAGATCATCCGGGTGCGGCCGTTGCGCAGCAGGTGGTCGACGAACTCCAGGCTCTTGGCGACGTTGGCCCGGTAGTAGCCGACGGGGTCGGCCACGGAGTCGGGCACCACGATGAGCGCCGCACAGTGGACGACGGCCTCGATGCCGGGATTTTCGGCGAAGATCTTGTCGATCAGCGGGCCGTCGCTGATGTCGCCCTCGTAGAAGACCCGCCCCTCGGTGAACTCCCGCCGCCCCGTCACCAGGCTGTCCAGAATCACGGGGTCGATGCCGGCGTCCAGGCAGGCCGATGCGACCGTGCTCCCGATGTATCCCGCCCCGCCGGTGATCAAAACGCGCATCCCTGCACCCTAGCCAGCCGGGACGGCCCGCGTCGGCCTCCTTGTGGATGACCTGGCGTCCCTGTGGACAAGGACGGGGACCGGCCGTCTCACGCTCTGACCCGGTTCACGCCGCGGCCCGGTTCATGGCTTGGCCCGGTTCATGGCTTGGCCCGGTTCGTGTTCTGGTCTGGTCCGTGCTCTGGCCTAGTCGGCTTCGCCGTGCGACATTTCCTGATATGGGCAGGGACGTGCCAGTCGTCGTGTTCAGCAGGGACGACCGCCGGAAATACCGGGAGAAGGTACACCGATGCCTTGATGTCTTCGCCCAGATGTTGCGTGAATCCCGGTTCGAATTCGAGCACCCGCTCGCCGGCCTGGAGATCGAGCTCAACATCGTCGACGCGCGCGGCGAGGCCGCCATGCGCAACGCCCAGGTGCTCGCCGCGATCGCGCAGCCGGACTGGGCGACGGAACTGGGCCAGTTCAACGTCGAGATCAACATCGCGCCGCAGGACCTGGCGGGCGACGGGGCGCTCCGGCTGGAGAACGACGTCAGGGCCCGGCTCAACCACGCCGAGGAACGCGCCCGCTCACAGGACGGTCACCTGGTCCTCGTCGGCATCCTGCCCACGCTGCGGGAGCAGGACATCGGCGAGGGCGCGCTCTCCGCGAACCCCCGCTACCGGCTGCTCAACGAGCAGATCTTCGCGGCCCGCGGCGAGGACCTGCACCTGTCCATCGAGGGCGTCGAGCACCTCGACACCCACGCCGACAGCATCACCCCCGAGGCGGCCTGCACCAGCGTGCAGCTCCACCTCCAGGTCAGCCCCGACACCTTCGCCGCCCACTGGAACGCGGCCCAGACCATCGCCGGCGCCCAGGTCGCGGTGGCCGCCAATTCGCCGTACCTGTTCGGCAGGGAGCTGCACAGGGAGACCAGGATCGCTCTGTTCGAGCAGGCGACGGACACCCGGCCGGCGGAGCTGAAGGCGCAGGGCGTACGGCCGCGGGTGTGGTTCGGCGAGCGGTGGATCACGAGCGTGTTCGACCTGTTCGAGGAGAACGTCAGCTACTACCCCGCCCTGCTGCCCCTCTGCGAGGACGAGGACCCGCGTGCCGAGCTCGAACAGGGCCGCATCCCCCAGCTCCACGAGCTGACCCTGCACAACGGCACGATCTACCGGTGGAACCGCCCGGTGTACGCGGTCGTGGACGGGGTGCCGCACCTGCGCGTGGAGAACCGCGTGCTGCCCGCCGGGCCCTCGGTCGCCGACGTCGCGGCCAACGCCGCGTTCTACTACGGGCTGATGCGCGTGCTGCCGTACGACGAGCGGCCGGTCTGGAGCCGCATGTCGTTCAGCGCCGCCGCCGACAACCTCGCCGCCGCGGCCCGGCACGGGCTCGACGCGCGGCTGTACTGGCCGGGGATGGGCGAGGTGCCGGCGTCCGAGCTGATCCTGCGCCGGCTGCTGCCCATGGCGTACGAGGGCCTGGCCAGGTGGGGCGTGCACCGGCCCGTCGCCGACCGGCTGCTGTCCGTCATCGAGGGCCGCTGCCTGTCCGGCCGCACGGGGGCGGACTGGCAGGTGGCCCGGGTACGGGCGCAGTCCGGCGACACCGGCGACGCCGGCGACCGGCACGAGGCGCTGCGGGGGATGACGCTGGAGTACATCGAACGCATGCACGCCAACGAGCCCGTGCACACGTGGGACATCTGACATTCCCCGAGCCGCCGGGGCGGTGCCCTCCCTACGAAGCAGACCCACCGAACCCCGCACCACCGCCATGCCGGCAACCCTGACGAAGCGGGCTCCGATCGAACCGCCGGATGTACATGCGGCTCAACCCCCAGGATGATGTGGCCGATCATGACCTGGCTCTACCTTTGACCCATGCCAATGGAGGAGATCGGCTGGCTGCGCCGGGGCGCATGCAGATCCAGCGACCCTGACCTCTTCTTCCCCCTCGCCCCCACCCCCTTGCAGGAGTCGCGCGCCAAGGCGGTCTGCGCGAGCTGCCAGGTGCTGGAGGAGTGCCGCTCCTACGCCTTACGAGCCGGGGAGGCGGACGGCATCTGGGGCGGTCTCACCCCCGACGAACGCCGCCGCACCCGCTTCCCCGAAGGCTGGCGCCGCCCGGCGGCCTCCTGACCCGCCACCCCCTGCCTGCCCGGCCCCCCGCATTGCCCGGCACCCCACAGTGCCCGGCACCCCGCAGTGCCCGGCACCGGCCGGCCCGACCCGCCGCGGCAACTCAGCGCCGTGCGGTGAGCGGTGGGCGGTGGACGGTGGGCGGTGGACGGTGGACGGTGGGCGGTGGGCGGTGGGGCCATGAGGGCCTGGCGCGACGTAGCCTGCAAGGGTGCTGCTCCGCTCGATCGCCGTGCTCACCGCCGCCAACCTCCTGAACAACAAGATCGCTCCCCGTCTGGGCCCCCTGACGTCCACCGTCGCCACGGCCGCGCTGGTCGCCATGGCGCGCAGGTCCGGGGTGTCGTGGCAGGAGCTCGGGTTCGAGCACGGCCGCCGAGGGGCCATCGCCGGGGGCGTGTTGGCGGCGACGGTGGCCGCCGGTTACGCGGTCGGCATAGCCTCGCCGCGCACCAGGCCGCTCTTCCGCGACGAGCGCGCCCTGTCGCTCTCTCGCGCCCGCGTCTTCGAAGAGGCCCTGCTTCAGGTCCCCTTCGGCACGGTCCTGCTGGAGGAGGTGGGTTTCCGGGGCGCGCTGTACGCCATGGTGCGCCAGAGGCGGGGCACGGTCGCCGCCACGGCCGTCTCCTCCACCCTGTTCGGCCTCTGGCACATCCTGCCCGCCATCGACATGGCCCGCGCCAACCCCGCCCTCGGCGCCCTCACGGCGGGCGAGTCCCCCGCCCACCTGGACACCGCACGGGTCGTGGCGGGAAGCGTGGTCTCCACGGCCGCGGCCGGCGTGCTGTTCTGCGAGCTGCGTCGCCGCCGTGGCCTCCTGACCCCGGCGATGCTGCATCTGGCCACCAACTCGCTCGGCTACCTCTTCGCCCGGATCTCCGCCGCCCTCCACCCCTCCCCCGCCGGCCCCGGCCCCACCTCGGCCACCCCAGAGC